>NZ_JBLWFR010000004.1:0-582276 GCF_048799745.1 Noviherbaspirillum sp. ST9
GATCCGCACCGAACTGAACGGCCGCGTGCCGCTGATCGGTTTCTCCGGCAGCCCCTGGACGCTGGCCTGCTACATGGTCGAAGGCGGCGGCTCGGACGACTACCGCAAGGTCAAGACGATGCTGTACGACCGCCCCGACCTGATGCACCACATCCTGCGCACCAATGCGGCGGCGGTCGCGGCCTACCTGAACGCGCAGATCGAGGCCGGCGCGCAGGCCGTGATGATTTTCGATTCCTGGGGTGGCGCCCTGGCCGACGGCGTGTACCAGCGTTTCTCGCTGGCCTACATGCGCGACGTGGTATCGCAGCTCAAGCGCGAGCACGACGGCGTGAAGATCCCGGCCATCGTGTTCACCAAGGGCGGCGGCCTGTGGCTGGAAGAGATTGCCGATATCGGCGCCGATGCGGTGGGCCTGGACTGGACGGTCAACCTGGGCCAGGCGCGCGAGCGTGTCGGCCACAAGGTCGCCTTGCAGGGCAACCTGGACCCGAACGTGCTGTTTGCCGGACCGGAGCAGATCCGCGATGAAGTGGCCAAGCTGCTGGACTCGTACGGCAAGCCGTCCGCGGGCCACGGCCACGTGTTCAACCTCGGTCATGGCATTTCGCAATTCACCCCGCCGGAATCGGTTTCCGTGCTGGTGGAAGCAGTGCATGAGATGAGCCGGGCATTGCGCGACGACAACTGACCTTGGCGATTGAGCCGCGCAATCGCCAAGACGGCCAAGTAGAGTCAGACTATCGCCGATGGGACACAATCGGACCGGAGGCGGAGGCTTATTCACATTGGCACTTTGGTGCAAAGCAGCATAAAAATTTATTGGGATTAATTTTTCCAGCTCACATCGAAATCGTAAGTAATTGATTTTAAAGACCTAAATTTTTGCTTTTCAATTTAGCATTTTGTTGGAACCCGCATAAAATCGGGCTCTGCGGGCTGTCAAGAGGCGCTTGTCCACAAAGTTATCCACAGACTTTGTGGATAGCGGAAAAAGCGCTTATGAAACGGATATTTAGATCGGCTTTTCAACAATTACATTAAGTATGGTGGCGATTGCGAGCCGGAATCGCTGCTTGATCCAGGATAAGCGCACCGGCCCAAACCGTTTTTCGTTACCAATTTTGCAATGAGAAAAAGAGTCGTTTTGTCAAGCGATGTAGGAAAAAATCGGGCAGAAATTGTGGGGGCGCAGACGACTTACTCACACAAACTAATTGCCACGGTGCTTGTGCCCGCGACCCCAAATTTGTGGAAAGAAATATTTTTTGTCGCCAAGTTGACATTTTAAGCGATTGATTTTTAAGGACATTTTTTTTGCTTTTCAATTGGGTAATTTGTTGGAACCCGCATGAATTCTAGGCTTGCCGCCTGTCAATAGGGAGTTGCCCACAAAGTTATCCACAGACTCTGTGGGTTTCTCAAAAAGTCTTTATGAATCGTGGCTTTAGGCCTTTTCTTCAAGCATTACATTAACAACAGCTGACAGGATGCCAACGGGCACCTGTTCTCCGCACCGAGACTCCGTGACCCCGCTTTACCTCAAGATCGCCCTCGATACGCCGCTCGATACCTGCTTCGACTACCGCTGGAGCGGGGGCCCTGACGTGCCGGTGCCTGGGCAGCTGGCGCTTGTCCCGTTTGGCCGGCGCGAGGTGGTGGGGCTGGTCGTCGGCGTCAGCGACAGCACCGAAGTCCCGGCGGACAAGCTGAAGGACGTGCTGGCGGTGCGCACGCAAGTCGCGCCGCTGTCGGCGGAATGGATGGCGCTGTGCGCGTTCGCCGCCGACTACTACCAGCGTCCGCTGGGCGAGGTCGCGGTACCCGGACTGCCGAAGAACCTGCGCGCGGAAAAGCCGGTCTCGCTGGAACGCGCGCTGAAGAAGATCGCCAAGTTCGCGCTGTCGCACGATCCCACACCCGCCGACGCCCCGGTGCTCAACCCGGCGCAACAGCAGGCCGCTGACGCGATTGCGGGTGCGGACGGCTTCGCACCGACCTTGCTCTACGGCGTCACCGGCAGCGGCAAGACCGAGGTCTACCTCCAGGCAGCGGCGCAGGTCCTTGCCCGCGACGCTGACGCGCAGATCCTGATCCTCGTCCCGGAAATCAACCTCACGCCGCAAGTCGAGACAAATATCCGCGCGCGCTTCCCCGGCGTGCGCGTGGCGACGCTGCATAGCGGCCTGGCGGAAGGCGAGCGGCTCGTGAACTGGCTGTCGGCCCACCTCGGCCACGCACGCATCATCCTAGGCACACGCCTCGCGATCCTGGCGTCGCTGCCGAAGCTGCGGTTGATCATCATCGACGAGGAGCACGACCCGTCCTACAAGCAGCAGGAAGGCTTGCGCTATTCGGCGCGCGACCTCGCGGTGTGGCGCGCGCGCCAGCTGAAGATTCCTATCGTGCTCGGATCGGCCACGCCCTCGCTCGAAACCTGGCAGCATGTGCAGTCCCGCCGCTACCGAAAGCTCGAACTGCGCGAGCGTGCGTCGAAGGATGCGGTGCTGCCCAAAGTGCGGCTGGTGGACATGGAGCGCGACAAGCCCGGCGAGGGGCTGACCTCCTCGCTGGTCAGCGCCGTCAAGCGCCGACTCGATGCCGGCGAGCAGTCGCTGCTCTTCCTTAACCGCCGCGGCTACGCGCCGGTGCTCGCCTGCGATGCCTGCGGCTGGATCGGCAATTGTCCGCGCTGCACCGCCTTCATGGTCCTGCACCGGCCGGAACATCGCCTGCGCTGCCACCACTGCAGCCTGGAGCTGCGCATTCCCAAGTCCTGCCCCACCTGCGGCAATGTCGACTTGCAGCCCCTGGGGCGTGGGACGCAGCGCATTGAAGAGGGACTGCAGCTTGTCTTTCCGCAGGCACGCGTCCTGCGCATCGACGCCGACTCGACGCGCCTCAAAGGCAGCGCGCAGGCGGCCTTCGACAGCGTGCATCGCGGCGAAGTGGACATCCTGATCGGCACGCAGATGGTGGCCAAGGGCCATGACTTCCGCAACCTCACGCTGGTCGGCGTGCTCAATCCCGATACCGCGCTGTTCTCGCACGACTACCGCGCCAGCGAGCGCCTGTTCGCGCAGCTGATGCAGGTGGCTGGCCGCGCGGGCCGGGCAGGGCAGAAGGAAGGCGGCAATGCGAGCGAGGTGTATATCCAGACGCGCTATCCGACGCATCCGTTGTACGCGGCCGTCATGGCGCATGATTACGACCGCTTCGCGGCCGACCTGCTGGAGGAGCGCAGCCAGGCCGGCGTGCCGCCCTTCATGTACCAGGCGCTGCTGCGTGCCGAAGCGCGCGAACTCGACACCGCGATTGCCTTCCTCCAGCATGCCGCGCACTGCGTCGAACACCCCGGCATTACCATTAACGAGCCGATTCCAATGACCGTCACGCGGGTCGCGAACGTGGAGCGGGCGCAGCTTTTGGTCGAGTCGCCCTCGCGCCCCGCGCTGCAGGCCTTCCTGAAGGCATGGATGGAAACATTGCGCGCGACGAAAACGCGGGCAAGATGGTCGCTGGAGGTCGATCCGGTGGATATCTGATTCGCCATGTTCTACCGCCTCATCGCCGACCTGATCCTGGTCCTGCATGTCGCCTTCGTGGCATTTGCCTTGTTCGGCGGCCTGCTCGTCCTGCGCCGGCCGCGTGTTGCGTGGCTGCACCTGCCAGCGCTTGCGTGGGGCGTATTCGTGCAGTGGGCCGACCGCATCTGCCCGCTCACCCCGCTGGAAAACCATTTCCGCGTGCTGGGCGGCGAGGCCGGCTATACGGGCCGCTTCATCGAGCATTACCTGTCGATGCTGCTCTACCCCGACAATCTCACGATCGAACTGCGCTACCTGCTCGGCGCGGTGCTGCTTGCCGTCAATGCCGTGGTGTACACGCGATTGATCTTGCGCAAGCGCGCATAACTTCCTTACCGCTCGTTGCAAGACCCTACGTTCCGATACAAATCCTGCATTGAAGCGGTCTCACCCTGCGCGCTACGCTTCCCACATCGACAACAAAAACGGAGCACCCCATGTCCAGCCTGAACAAGCACAGCCAGCGCCGCATCTTCCTCGCCATGTTGATGATGGCAGCCGCCAATCCGCCGTCCTTCGCGCAAGGCTTGCGCGGGCGCATCGCGGCGCGTCGCGGCCAGGACGAGCTCGACGACGGCGATGACGACACCGTGCAGGCCGCAAGCGTCGGACAGGACGTGCAGGTCGTGCGCGATGTCGCCTACGGCCGCGACGAAGACCAGCGCTTCGACGTCTACCATCCGCGCCGTCCGGTACAGAACGCACCTGTGATCCTCATGGCGCACGGCGGCGGCTGGTATCGCGGCGACAAGGCAATGCGTTCCGTGGTCGCCAACAAGGTTGCGCACTGGGTGCCGCAGGGCACGGTCTTCATCTCGACCAATTACCGCATGCTGCCGCAGGCGGATCCCGTGGAACAGGCGGAAGACATCGTGCGTGCGCTTGTCACCGCTCAGCGCCGCGCCGTTTCCTGGGGCGGCGACCCCGCGAAGTGCATCCTGATGGGACATTCCGCCGGCGCGCACCTGATGGCGCTAGTGTCCGCCGACCCCGGCCGCGCGCTGCGCCAAGGCGCCACCCCGTGGCGCGGCGCCGTCCTGCTCGACAGTGCATCGCTCGACGTCGTGCAGACCATGGAAGGACCGCACCTGCCGCTGCACGACCGCGCCTTTGGCAGTGACCCGGCGTACTGGAGAAAGGCCTCGCCCTGGCACCACCTTGCCGCCGGCGCCCCGCCGATGCTTGCCGTCGCCTCGACGGAACGCAGAAGCGCGGTGCCGCAGGCCAGGCATTTCGCCGACAAGGCCACGTCGCTCGGCGTTCGCGTGCAGGTGCTGGAGCAAGCGCTGACTCATCGGGAGATCAATGAGCAACTTGGCCAGCCGGGACCTTATACGAGCGCCGTCGATGCCTTTATGGCGAGCATCCTGCGGTAACGCGGGATGGATTCCGGTTGCATGAACGCTCGCCGCCGCCGTCGGCGGCATGTGGCCGGAACGACCACGCACGCTGTCTGAATCGCAAAAACACGGCATTCACGGGTTGCCGCAGCAGGATCGGGGAACGATAATGCGTTCCGCCAAGTCACAATGCGGATTGGATTTCCGGTCCCTCTTGGCACTTCAATCAGAGCAAAGCGCCAACAAAGCGCTTGTCCTGTTACCGTAACAATCCTCCCTGCCGCCGCTTGTGATAAACGAAACCACGCTGTCCGGCCTCGCCGCGACGCAGCCGCCCGCCCCATCCTTCGCCGCCGATCCGTCCCTCGCGAATGAAATCCTGCTGGGGCCGGCCCAGCCCGAACTGCTCCGCACCGAAGTGCTGGCCGACCTGCTCGAAGCGACCGCGCAGCGCCTGCCCGAGAAGACCGCGCTTGTCTTCGGCGATCGAAGCATGCGTTACGGCGAACTGAACCGCCTTGCCGATCATGCAGCGTCCCGCCTGATTGCTGCCGGCGTGCGGCCGGGGCAGATCGTCGGCCTGTGGCTGCCGCGCGGGATCGACCTGTTTGTCATGCAGGCAGCGATTGCCAAGGCGGGCGCCGCATGGCTGCCCTTCGACGCCGATACACCGGTCGACCGTATCGCCGTGTGTCTCGACGATGCGAACGCCGCCGGCATCGTCAGCTGCAGCGAATTCGCCGCCCACCTAAAGGAATGCGGCCGAACCGTATGGATGGCGGAAGACCTGGCGCTGCCGGCACACGGTCCAGTGAACCGCTGCAAGGACGTGCTGCCTTCGCATCCGGCCTACGTGATTTACACATCGGGCTCCACCGGCAAGCCCAAGGGCATCACGATCACGCAAGGCAGCATCTGCCACTTCCTGCGCAGCGAGAACGCGGTGCTCGGCATCCGCGAAAGCGACCGCGTCTACCAGGGATTCTCGGTCGCCTTCGACATGTCGTTCGAGGAGATCTGGATCAGTTACCTGGTCGGCGCAACACTGTGGATCGCCCCGAAGGACATCGCCGCAGACCCGGAAGCGCTTCCACGCGCGCTGTCGGCCAATGCGGTCACCGTGCTGCATGCGGTGCCCACCCTGCTGGCGCTGTTCAACGAGGACGTACCCGGCCTGCGCATCATCAATCTCGGCGGCGAGATGTGCCCGGAGTCCCTGGTGGCGCGCTGGGCCCGGCCCGGCAGACAGGTCTTCAATACCTACGGCCCCACGGAAGCGACCGTCTCGGCCAGCCTGGCGGAACTGCATCCGGACGAGCCGGTGACCATCGGACGGCCCCTGCCGAACTATGGCTTGCTGGTGATCGACACTGCCATCGAAGGCGGACTGAAACTGATGCCGCGCGGCGAGGTCGGCGAACTCTGCATCACCGGTCCCGGCGTGGCAGCGGGCTATCTCGGCCGTCCCGAGCTGACGGCGGAAAAATTCCTGATGAACCCGTGGGCGCGCAACGAACACCAGACGCGCCTGTACCGTACCGGCGATCTCGCCCGCATCGAGATGGACGGTCGTGTGCAATGCCTGGGCCGGACCGACGACCAGGTAAAGATACGCGGCTTCCGCGTGGAGCTGGGCGAGATCGAGGCCGTGCTCGCCCAGCAGCCTGGCGTTGGCACGACGGCGGTCGTGCTGCGGCAGGACGAAGGGATTGACCAGCTCGTTGCCTTCATCGTGCCTGATGCCGGACACACGCTTGCTGTCCCGGCATTGCGCGATGCGCTCGGCGCCGCACTGCCGCCTTACATGGTGCCCGGCCGCTTCGAACTGCTGCCGCAGATGCCGCGCCTGACTTCGGGCAAGATCGACCGCAAGGCGCTCAAGGCGACGCCGCTGGCAGCGGAGACGAGCGGCAACGACGGTTCCGACGCGCCGCAGTCGCCCGCCGAGGAAGCCTTGTTTGCCGCATTGGCAAAGCTGTTCCCCGGCCAGCCGATCCGGCGCGACGCGGATTTCTTTTCCGGATTGGGCGGCCATTCGCTGCTGGCCGCGCGCCTCGCATCGGCGCTGCGCAAGGACGCGCGCTACGCGCATGTCACGGTGCGCGACATCTACCAGAACCGCGTCATCGGACGCATCGCCGCCGCGCTGTCGCAGGCACGCGAGGCGGCGCCGGCCGCCGACATCGATTGGACGCCGCCGTCCTGGCGCCAGCGCTGGCTGTGCGGTACGGCGCAAGCGGCGGCGATCCCCGCGCTTGTGGCGCTGCGCATGGCCCAGTGGCTTGCGCCTTTCTTCACGTATCACTACTTCACCGGCGAACCCGGTGATTCCGTGTCGTTGGCCGTGACGGCCTCGATCGCCGCCTTCCTGCTGGCGACGCTGCTCGAGTTTGCCGTCGCCATCGGCGGCAAATGGCTGATCGCCGGCCGCCTGCGCCCCGGCAGCTATCCGCTGTGGGGCGTCACCTATTACCGCTGGTGGCTGGCCGACCGCCTGGTGGAATCCGCGCCGACCTACCTGCTTAACGGCTCCTCGCTGTACACGTGGTGGCTGCGGGCGCTCGGCGCGCATGTCGGCCGCGACGTCACGATCGGCTCGATCACGCTGCGCGCGCCCGACCTGCTGCGCATTGGCGACAGGACCACCATCGGCAACGCGGTCAATCTCGAAAATGCGCGCGTGCAGCACGGCCGCCTGCACCTGGGCAACATCGCGATCGGGACGGACGCCTGCGTCGGCTCGTACGCCGTCCTAGAAGGCAATACCGCCATCGGTGCGCACGGACATCTGGAAGGCCAGTCCGCGCTGGGCGACGGCATGGCGGTGCCTGCGGGACGCGTCTGGCGCGGCTCGCCGGCGCAGGATGCCGGCGTCTTCGACCCCGCCTCCAATCCGCCGCGCCCGGCCGTATCGCGACTGCGCCATGTTGGCGAAGCGCTGTTCTTCCTCGTTGGCGCGCTGCTGATCGCCACCGTGTTCTTCCTGCCCGTGTTCCCCAGCTTCATGCTGATCGACTGGCTGGACACCGCCGATCATTTCCGCTGGATCCAGGGCAATGCGATCCCGGTCCAGCTCGCCCGCTATTTCGTGCTGGCCTTCCCCGCAACCGCCGTGCTGATCGTCTGCACCGCGCTGCTGTCGGCGCTGATCCGCTGGAGCGTGCTGCCGCGCCTGAAGCCGGGCAGTTGGCCGGTGCACAGTAATCTCTACTGCGCGAAATGGCTGGTCAACCAGATCCAGGAATCGAGCCTGAACGTCCTGCATGGCGTTTATGCGACGGTCTATGCGCCATCCTGGTACCGCCTGCTCGGCGCACGCGTCGGTCGCGATGCGGAAATCTCCACCGCGCTGGGACTGGTGCCGGACATGCTCACCCTCGGCGACGAAACCTTCATCGCCGATGCCGTCATGCTGGGCGACGAAAAGATCGACGGCGGATGGATGACCATGAAGCCGACCGTCGTCTCGCGGCGCAGCTTTGTCGGCAATGGGTCCTACATCCCCGACGGGACGGTGCTCCCTGAAAATGTCCTGATCGGTGTGCACTCCACCGTGCCTGGCAACGCGCATCTCCGCAACGGCCAGACCTGGCTCGGATCGCCGCCGATCAACCTGCCGGCGCGGGAGGAGACAGCCGGCTTCCCGGAACGGCTGACCTTCCGTCCCTCGCCGCTGCGACGCCTCGCGCGCGGGCTGGTCGAGGCCTTCCGCATCATTGCTCCGCACGCCATCGTGATTTCCGTCGGCTACACCATCGTGCTCGATGTCATGCCGGCTGCCGGTGCGGGCAACTGGGGCGAAGTCGTGGGCGACCTGGCGATGGCCGGGCTGGCCTACGGTGTCGGCACCTTCCTCTTCGTTGCCCTGTTGAAATGGCTGCTGCTGTTCCGCTACACTCGCCGCAGCGCGCCGATGTGGACGCCGTTTGTCTGGCTGTCCGAGGCGCTGACCAACATGTACGAAGGTATCGCCGTGCCGAACTTCCTGCGCTACCTGCGCGGCACGCCGTGGCTGCCGGCGGCGCTGAACCTGCTCGGCTGCCGCATCGGGCGCGGCGTCTACATGGATACCACCGACATGACCGAATTCGACTGCGTGAAGATCGGCGACTACAGCGAACTGAACGCGCTGACCTGCCCGCAGACCCATCTGTTCGAAGACAGGGTGATGAAAATCGACGAGGTCACCATCGGCAACCGCGTCTACATGGCGCCCCGCAGCGCCGTGCTGTACAGCGCCGTGGTGGAGGACAACGCCCGGCTCGGCCCGCTGACGCTGGTGATGAAGGGCGAGCAGATTCCCGCCGCGTCGAGCTGGCATGGCTGTCCGGCCGCGCCGGCACGGTGATGCCATTGGAAGTCCTGGCATGGCCTGCAGATGCGGGCCGCCTTGCGCGATGCTGGACCGGCCGCGGCCTGGTTGTCATCGGCGTGCAGACGCCTGCCACCACGATTCGCGATACGGCGCGCGCAGCCATCCGCACGGCTCTCCGAGAAGCGCTCGGCCTGCTTCTTGGATGCGCGCCCGATGCCGTGCCGCTGGCGTCGTCGTCCGGGAATCCCCTGCGCCTCGACATGCCGGAAACGCCCATCGCACTGTCGGTCAGCCACGAGCCCGGGCTGTCCATCGCGGCCATCCGGCGCGGCGGTGGCGTAGGTGCCGATATCATGCGCATCGACGAGACCATGGAATGGGAATTGGTCGCCGCCGACTATCTCGGACCGCATGCCCGCGCACGCATTGCAGGCGCATCGGAATTTGCCCGCGAATGGACCCGCCTGGAGGCGGCGCTGAAATGCCGCGGCATGGCGCTCCGCGAGTGGCATCCGGACGTGGAAACGCTTCTTCGGCAATTGACCTTCATCGATCTCTCATTGCCAGAAGGATTTGCCGGCGCAGTGGCGCTGGCAGCGAATCCCTGACGACTTTCGCCCAACGTGGGAAAATAGGTCATCCAACCTAAAAAGAATATTCCCATGATTATCGTCCACCATCTCAACAACTCCCGCTCGCAACGGGTGCTGTGGCTGCTGGAAGAACTCGGCCTCGACTACGAGATCAAGCGCTATGAGCGCGACCCCAAGACCATGCTCGCGCCACCCGACCTGCGTGAAGTCCATCCGCTGGGCAAGTCGCCCGTCATCACCGACGAGGGGCTCACGATTGCCGAGTCCGGCGCCATCATCGAGTACCTCGTCGACCGCTACGGCAACG
This sequence comes from Noviherbaspirillum sp. ST9, assembly GCF_048799745.1. Taxonomy (NCBI): domain Bacteria; kingdom Pseudomonadati; phylum Pseudomonadota; class Betaproteobacteria; order Burkholderiales; family Oxalobacteraceae; genus Noviherbaspirillum; species Noviherbaspirillum sp. ST9. The sequence goes on from NZ_JBLWFR010000004.1 coordinate 10,143, forward strand.
GCCGGCTCTCGCCCGCGCATGGCACGCCGGAGCGCCTGCGCTATACCTACTGGATGCACTATGCGGAAGGCTCCGCCATGCCGCCGCTGCTGCTCAAGCTCGTCTTCGACCGCATCGAGAAGGGCCCCATGCCCTTCATCGTGAAGCCCGTGGCCAAGGCGATCGCGCAACGCGCCAAACGTTCGTTCATCGAGCCGCAGATCAATCGCCACCTCGATTACCTGGAAAACGAGATCGGCCACACCAAGTGGTTCGCCGGCAAGTCCTTCAGCGCCGCCGACATCCAGATGAGCTTTCCCCTCGAAGCCGCGGCCGCGCGCGGCGGACTGAATGCGACCCGGCCGAAGCTGATGGACTTCCTCGACCGCATTCACAAGCGGCCGGCGTACAAGCGCGCGCTGGAGCGCGGCGGTGCGTACGAGCTGGGCTGAAGCAAGGAAACACTGCGCCGGGAGAAACTAACGCAGGGGCCGAGCGTCGAAGAGGAAAAGAAGTATTTTCCCTTCGACATCGTGAACCTGCCATTGCCCGAGGAACAGATTACCCGGCGGCCTGCTTCACCTGCCTTGCTTCAACCGGGACGCAATTGCTGGCGCATTGAACACGCGCACCGGTTTTCCATGCTGGTGGATGCGGATGCCTACTTCCGTGCCGTGCGCGCAGCCATTCTTAAGGCGCGCCGGAGTATTTTCATCCTGAGCTGGGACATCGACAGCCGCACCCGCCTCATTCCCGGCGGCGCGAGCGATGGCTATCCGGAACCGCTCGGCGATTTCCTGCACGCCATCGTGGCCGAGCGTCCCGGCTTGCATGCCTACGTGCTGAACTGGGATTTTGCGATGCTCTACGCGCTGGAGCGCGAGTGGTTGCCGGTCTACAAGCTCGACTGGCGCACGCACCGGCGCCTTGCCTTCCGCATGGACGCGAAGCACCCGATCGGCGGGTCGCACCACCAGAAGGTTGTCGTGATCGACGACCGCATCGCCTTTGTCGGCGGCCTCGACCTCACGCGCAGCCGCTGGGACACGCCGGAACATGCCTGCCACGCTCCGTTGCGCCGCGATAGCGACGGCAGGCCGCATGGCCCCTTTCACGACGTGCAGGCGCTGGTCGACGGCGATGCGGCGCGGGCGCTGGGTGACCTGGCACGTTCCCGATGGCAGCGGGCGACCGGGGAACTTGTTGCGGCGACGTTCGACGGCGGTGGGGATCCGTGGCCGCCGGATGTCGTGCCGGACCTTGGCAATATCGATGTCGCCATTTCGCGCACCGAACCGATGTTCGAGGCGCAGGCCGGCGTGCATGAAGTGCGGCAACTGCATCTTGACGCGATCGGCGCCGCGCGGCGCACCTTGTTCTTCGAGAACCAGTATTTCACCTCGGGCATGATTGCCGACGCGCTGGCGAAACGCCTCGACGCGCCGGACGGGCCGGAAGTCTTTCTTATCTCGCCGCGGACGCAGAGCGGCTGGCTGGAGCAGGCGACCATGGGCGTGTTGCGCGCGCGCGCCCACCGGCGGCTGAAGGCGGCCGACCGCCATGGACGCTACCGCATGTACTGTCCGCATATTCCCGGCCTCACCGGACAGTGCCTGAACGTGCACAGCAAGGTGTTCGCAGTCGACGACCGCCTGTTTTCGATCGGCTCCGCCAACCTGAGCAGCCGCTCGATGGCGCTTGATACCGAATGCAGCGTCACCATCGAGGCGAGAGGCCCGGACGCGGGGCGGATTGGCGCGGCCATCGCGCGGCTGCGCGCACGCCTGCTGGCGGAACATCTCGATGTCGCGCCGGAGACGGTGGAAGCAGAAGTGCGGAAGCAGAACAGCCTGCACGCCGCCGTCGCCGCCTTGCAACATTCGGAGCGCACGCTGTGCACGATGGAACCGGAAGCAACGCCCGAGCTCGACGCCCTGATCCCCGAGCAAGCCCTGTTCGACCCCGAGCAACCCATTGAGCCGGACAAGCTGGTCGCCGAATTCGTCCCCCGCGAAGAACGCGCGCCGGTGCCGCGCCGCCTGATCGGCGTCGGCCTTCTCGCCGTGGCACTGGCCCTGCTCGCGGTCGCCTGGCGGTGGACACCCTTGCGCGAATATATCAACCTCGCCGCGCTGGTCGGCTTTGCGCGTCAGCTGGAGGCCATGCCGTTCACGCCGCTCGCGGTAGTCGGGAGCTATGTGGCCGCCGGGCTCGTGATGGTGCCGGTAATGCTGCTGATCGCGGTGACTGGCATCGTGTTCGGGCCCGTATTCGGGGCCCTCTATGCCATCGGCGGCACGATGCTGAGCGCTGCCGTGGCCTATGGCATCGGCCACTGGCTTGGGCGGGAAGCCGTGCAAAAACTGCTCGGTACGCGCATCAACAAGCTAAGCAAGCGTATTGCCCGGCGCGGCATCCTCGCAATGGTCGTGATCCGCATGCTGCCCATCGCCCCGTTTACCGTCGTCAATATGGTGGCCGGCGCGTCGCATATCCGCTTTCGCGACTACCTGATCGGCACGCTGCTCGGCATGCTTCCCGGCATCACCATGACGGTCACCTTCGTGCACCATCTGGCCGAAGCGGTGCGCAATCCCAGTCCCGGCACGGTTGCCGTACTGATCGCCGTCGCGGGCAGTCTCATCCTGCTCGCGCTCGGCCTGCAAAAACTTCTCAGACGCAGGGAGGATCGCACCGCATGATGAATGACCTGACCCTCGTGGAACCGCCGGTGCGCGACACCGTGCCCGATCTCAATCCGTGGCCGCTGACGATCGCCACCTACAACATCCACGGCGCCGTGGGCTGTGACGGCAAATTCAATCCCGACCGGGTGGCGCAGGTGCTGAAAGAAATCAACGCGGACATCGTCGCCCTGCAGGAAGTACCCCTCGGGGGAACCAGGACGCCCAACGTGTTGAATCTGCTGCAGGAGGCGACGGGTTTTGTCGCAGCGGAAGGACCGGCATGCGACAAACCGGAGCGCCGCTACGGCAACGCCGTGCTGACGCGCTATCCCATCCTGTCACTGCGATCCATTGACCTCAGTTTCGGCAGCCGCGAACCGCGCGGGGCGCTCGATGCGGACGTCAACTGCCACGGTCACATGTTGCGTGTTGTCGCCACGCATCTCGGCCTGCGTCCGGCCGAACGGCGCGACCAGATACGCAGGCTGCTGCAGGTGTTCGATACGGACGAGATGCCGGTCATCCTGTTGGGCGACATCAACGAATGGTTCGTCTGGGGAAGGTCATTGCGCTGGCTGGTGTCGCACTTCCAGGCGGTGCCGGCACCGAAGACTTTTCCTTCACGTCATCCGGTCTTTGCACTCGACCGCATCTGGATCCGGCCGCGTCACCGGCTTGTCCATGTGGAGGTGCATGCGACGCCGCTGGCAAGGATCGCCTCGGATCACTTGCCGCTGGTCGCCCATATTGATGGCTGATTACATGCGTTGATTCGGGCCGCTCGGCAGCGGCTGCTGCGGCGCATGCTGCAGGAAGTGCGGCGTTGCAGTGGGATCGAAATCGGTCCAGTCGCCGTTCTCGATCGTGCCTTCCGCACGTTCCAGTTCCACTGCTCCCATCGAGCGTAACAGGTTGGCCGCATGGTCCGCATCGTCCTGCTCGCCCACGGCGATCGCCAGCAGCATGCCGGAGTGGCGGACAGGCGCCGCGTTGTCGGCATCCTCCGCATGCTCCCCGGTTTCTCCCCGCTCTTTCATCTGCGAGAGACTGCCAACCAGGCCGCCGATGTGGGCGCCGAGCAGACCGCCGGTCACCGCGCCAACGGGACCGAGGAAAGGGGTGGCCGCCACACCCACGGCGGCGCCGGTCGCTGCCCCCATTGCCACGCCCTTGTCGGACTCATGCGCGCCCGGCGACATGGCATGGTCGCCGCCGATGGGATAGCTGTCGTGCTGTCCCGGAGGATTGACGTAGAAGGAGGAGATCCGGTCGCGCGCGAAGCCGGCGCGCACCAGCTCCTCGATGGTGTGTTCAATTTCCGTTTGCTGCAAGAATCGTCCGGCAATGATGGTGCTCACAGTGACCCCTTTCAACTTGTCGAAAGTGAATATGGTTGAGAGTGCAACGCACTTCAGAAGTTCGGGCGTGCGGCGTCCATGTAATTTTTTCGCGCGAACGGTAAAAAGGGTCCGTCGTACAACGCGTAAGGAAGCGCCCGTGACGCATCTGCCGCCCGGTCTGCTAATTGCATACCTGAGTCGTCCATTGACCCGAAAGGGAAGACCGCTCATGGCAACCATTTCCGAAAGCCTGTCCGGCAGGCCGGACGATCTCGTCGGCGCACCGGTGACCGATGCCGCCGGCAATGCGGCGTCCATCGTTTCGATCCAGCAGGGCGGCGGCGACAGCAGCTCCGGGCCGCAGGCATGGATACGCCTCCTCGACGGCACGCAGGTGCTGGTGCCGGTCAGCCTGCTCGGGCAGGACGACGGCGGCTATCGCCTGCCATTCACCTTCCAGATATCCGCCGACACGCGAAATCCGATGCAGATGAGTTTCCCCGTGATGGAGGAGGACGTGAAGGTCGGCAAGCGCGTGGTGGACACCGGCCGCGGCGTACGCATCCACAAGACGGTGGCTGAGCGGGAACAGGTGCTCGACCAGCCGCTGCTGCAGGACAGGCTCGAGGTCGAGCACGTGCAGATCGGCCGCGTGGTGGCCGAGTCCGACCAGCCGCAGATGCGTTACGAAGGCGACACGCTGGTCGTGCCCGTGCTGGAGGAAGTACTGGTGGTGCAGAAACAGCTGATGCTCAAGGAAGAGGTGCGCATCACCCGCCGCCGCGAGGAAGTGCGCAAGCCGGAGACGGTCGTGCTGCGTTCGGAGCAGGTGCAGGTGGAGCATTTCGACGAGGGGAGGCGGCCGTCATGATGCAGGCACGCCTTATGCGTGCGTGTCCCGTCCCATCCGGCCCTTCCGGCGGACAGACAACATGTTAGGAGAGTGTGATCATGGAAAACACGGTAGTGGGCGTGTATGACAGTTATGCCCAAGCACAGAACGTGATGAACGAGCTTCTCGCCTGCGGCTTTTCACGGGATGAGGTTCAGCTCAGTCCTGAAGCTGACCGGACTTCACTCACCCAGGATAGGGACAGCGGAACCGGCTCGGGCATCGGTCATTTCTTCCGTTCGCTGTTCGGTATGGAGGATGAAGAGGACCGGATGCACCATGACGTCTATGCCGAAGCCATGCGCCGCGGCAGCTGCGTCGTCACGGTGGATGCCGACAGCGAAGAGGAACGCGAACGTGCGATCGAGGTGATGAACCGCTTCGACCCGGTCGACATCGATGAACGTTCGTCGCAGTGGCGCAGCCAGGGATGGACCGGCTACGATGCCGCAGCGCCGATGTACACCGACAGCGAGATCGAAAAGGATCGCACCCTGTATGGGCAGAACCGCACAACGGATTCGACGGCACAGTCGATGCGCGGCGAGCAGCAGCGCATCCCCATCGTCGAGGAAGAATTGCAGGTCGGCAAGCGGGCAGTCCAGCGCGGTGGCGTGCGCATCTACCAGCGCATGACCGAAAAGCCGGTACAGGAATCGGTGACCCTGCGCGAAGAGCACGTCAATGTCGAACGCCATCCGGTCGACCAGCCTGCGTCCGAAGCCGACCTGACGGCGATGAAGGAAGGCGCCATCGAACTGCGTGAAACGGCGGAAGAACCGGTGGTCTCGAAGTCGGCACGCGTGGTCGAGGAAGTGGTGGTCGGCAAGGAAGCTACCGAACGCACCGAAAACATCAACGACACCGTACGCAGGACCGAGGTCGACGTCGAACAGCTCGGCGCGGCCGACCGTTCGACCACCGGCGCAACGACGGCGGCGGATACGTCGATGGCATCGGGCACCGGCATGCGCAGCGACTATGGCGACTCGGCGATGACTTCCGACGATTCCGATTACCGTACGCACTGGCAGAATGCCTACGGCAGCAGCGGCGGACGGTATGAAGATTACGATGCCGCGTATCGCTACGGGTCCATGGCCGGAGGCAGCGAGCGCTACAGGAACTATCGCTGGGAAGATGCCGAATCCAACCTGCGCAGCGACTGGGAACGCGACCATCCGGAAAGTGCCTGGGACAAGGTGAAGGATGCGGTGCGTTACGGCGCCGAGCGCGTCACCGGCCGGCAGCGCGGCCGGTAACACGACAGTCTGACGATCCCTCCCCCTGAGCGGGGAGGGGCAAAGCGGGGAGCCAAAGCGGATGCGCGGCTCCCCGCGCCATGTTGGGCAGGACAACAGTTGTGTGAAGGCGGGTGACTAAGGTCGATTGCTTTCAAACAGTATCCCGTCATCCCCGCGCAGGCGGGGATCCATGGTGAGGTCGCTCGTGCTATCAGCCTATGGGTCCCCGCCTTCGCGAGGACGACGGGAATGGATACTGACGAATTACCTGACCGTGCCCGCACGTGAAGAAGGGCGCTACTCCCCCAGCCGCCCCGCCTCCGCCATCTCGCGAATCGTGCGTATCGTATCGATATCCGACTCCTTGTACGCCGACTTGCGGAAGTCGTTGTAGAACGCCTCGGCCGTATCCTGCTCCTCGCTTGCGCCGTCGTCATACACGAAGCGCACGAACAGGATGTCCGGCTCGGGTTCCTCGATGGTCATGGTCAGGCGCGATTCCGGAATGCCCTTTTGCAGCGGCACGTGGTACGTCACCTTCTTGAGCGGTTCCAGCGTGACCTTGTCGCGAACCACGAGATCGCCGTAGCGCAGTTCGCGCGTCATCGTTTGTTCGTCGCGCTCGAGAATGCTGCAATTGTCGAGGTGGGGCACGAAGTCCATCGGCGTTTCCGCCCGGAGGACAAGGCCGCGCCAGAGTTGCTCGCGCGACAGGCGGTCGATCAGCGGGTTGAGCGGATCGTTGATTTCAATCAGGTGTTCGAATTTCATGACGGGGGAGTACCAGCGGATCAATCCGCGCAGTGTAACCCCTGGTCAGAAAAACTGCGACCACTCCTCGATCCATCCGGGAATGGCATCGCGCTCCATCGGCTTGGCAATGTAGAAGCCTTGTGCATAGGTGCAACCAAGGTCGCGCAGCAAGTCCCAGTCTTCGCGCGTCTCCACGCCGACCGCGACCGAATTGCGGCGCAGTTTCCTTGCCAGTTCCAGGCAGGAACTGAGCGCGATGTGCATCTGCTTGTTCTGCGATGCACCGGCGACGAAGGAACGATCGATCTTGAGATCAAGGAAAGGGATGCGCAGCAACTGCTGCACGTTGGAATGGGCGGTGCCGTAATCGTCGATCGACAGCCCGAAGCCCTTCATGCGCAGGCGCGCGAGGTTTTCCAGGCAGACCGGCACGTCGGTCATCGCCATCAGCTCGGTGATCTCGATCGTCAGGTACTGCGGGTCGATGTTGTGCTGGCCGATATGCGAAAGGATGCGTTCGGCCAGGCCTGGTTCGGCGAGCGAGGTGGCCGACAGGTTGATCGAGACCCCTAACATCAGCCCCTGGTCATGCCAGCCCCGGCAAGCAGCTACCGCGCGCTCGACCACCAGCCAGGTGAGGTCTTCCATGTGGCCGCTGGCTTCCAGCACCGGAATGAAGGCCGGCGGCGTGAGGATGCCGTGCTGCGGATGGCGCCAGCGCACGAAGGCTTCCACCGCCTTGACCTTGCCGGTCGCCAGTTCCACCTTGGGCTGGAAAAAGGGTTCGAACTGCGCGGCAGCGATGCCGTCGCGGATTTCCTGCAGGGTAAACACCGGCAGCGACTTGCGTGCCAGGCGCACCGCCGGCGGCTGGTAGCTGTCGATCAGCTTCTGCAGGATTTCCGGGGTGGCCGGCTTCTCGAAGGTGCCGAGCAGGTTGACGCCGTACGCCTCGGACATGGTTTCCACCGACAGCAGCAAGGCCGAGCCGAGCGCGCTGGTCAGCACGATGGCGGTCTGGCTTTCGCTGTTGGCCAGATGGCGCACCAGCTCGATGCCATCCATCTTCGGCATGTTCAGGTCGATGAAGCTGATGTCGATCCGCTGGTCCTTCGCCTGCAGGATGTCGAGGGCCGCTTTGCCGTCTTCCGCTTCCACCACGTGCTGCGCCCCCAGCTTCTGCAGCATGACGTGCAGCCAGTGGCGCTGGAATTCATCATCCTCCGCAATGAGGAAATGCAGGTCGGCAATCGGGACCGGATTGTCTTTGGTCATGGCGCGTTTCTGTTCTGTCAACCGAGGGCGACAGGAATGTTGATATCCGTCAACGGTTTTGTGAGTTTGGTTGCATTGCCGTCGTTTGTAAAGCGCAACAGAGCAAATGGTCGGCACGATGCGACAGGCGGTGCGCGCAAGCGAAAAAATCCGGGCGGAAACTGTGTCACCGGAACTCCCATATCCACGGGATTGTTGGCCCCGACCGCATTCGATAAAGTGCCCGCTTGCCCCAAGCAGGAGTGACACTGCCAAATGGAAACCCTTTACGACAAGCTGGGCGTGACACGGCGAGCGAATGCTTCCGACATCGAGCTGAGCTACCGGCACAGTCTGAGCCAGCACATCGCAGGCAACCGCAGCCACCCGTTGCGCAAGAAAGACCAGCTGCGGCTGCAGCAGATGCGCCAGGCCTACCTCATCCTGTCATCGCCTGGCCGCCGGATGGAATATGACCTGGAGCTCGACCAGCGGGAACATGCGCGGCTGCGCAAGATCGAGCGGTTCGGAACGGCCATCGGCCTGGTGTTGCTGATCGCGGGACTGGCGCTCATTGCACACGGATATTATCGGCAGGTGTATGAGGGGCAAACCAGCGTACAGGCGGCGGCCCCCAGCAACAGTGCCGCGGCGACGCCGCGCGGCAATACCCTTCTCGCCGCGGACCATCCGTCGCCGCAGGCCTTGAGTTCCCGCGCTGACTGAGCTTCCTAAAAAAAGAACCGGGCGAGCGCCTGGATGGCTCGTCGCTGTCCCGCTGCACCAAATTCACTGAACGGCGTGCCGCTGTTCAACTGCCACTGCAGCGCGAGGTCAGCGCGGTCGAGGTGGTAACGCGCCTCCAGCCATGACAGGCGGCTGCGGTCGGCCAGGTTGTGGCGCACCATCGCGTTCAGGTCGAGATGCCTGATCAGCGCATCCTGCCAGGACACATACAAGAAGACCGATTTCCGTGTCGGCATCTCCTGCAGCGCCTGCAGCCGTGTCCGGTAGCGCGCGTACGCCAGCGGCGCAGTACGCGGCAGGGCGCTCCATTCGTCATCGCGCAGCCCGGCACCGTTGTACTGTGCTTCGACGGTCACCGACAGCTTGCTCGCCGCGGTATAGGTGAGGCCGGCACTGAGCCGGTTGCGGAAGGCCGTATCGTCAATTTGCGTCGCTTGTGCGAAAACGGAAGGGCTGCGTCCGCCCGACCACTCGACATGCGCGACGGTGGAATCATTGACCAGCAGCGAGAGATTGAAACCGGCCTGCGCCGGGAGTCCTTCTTCCTTGTACAGCAGCCATTGCGGACTGAATCCGTCGGACAGCTTCTGGCTGAAGGCGAGCAGCCAGCGGTCGCGGTTGTTGGTGGCGCCGACATCGGGATTCAGCGCCGCGGGATTCGACTGTGATGCCAGCTTGGGCGAGACCAGTCCCGTTACCGACCCGCTGTCCCACAACGCCTGCCCGCGCAGCATGACGCTGCCCTGGCGGTTCTTCTTCAGGCTGGCCGGATCGGCGGAGATGATCGACCGGTTTGCACCCGTGCGGAAGTAGTCTGTCGGGTTGTAGCCGGTCGCCACACCATTGCGTACGTTGATCCGGCCCAGGTCGACCAGCAGGTCGTCGCGCGCCTGCCAGCCGAGATAGGCTTCCTTGAGCGTATTGATGCCGTGCTGGCGTGCGGGCTCGTCCTGCCAGAACAGGTCCAGGCGGTCGGCGAACACGACGCGCCAGCCGGGTGCGACACGCTTGTCGAGCTGCACGTCGAGCGAAAGGCGCTGGTCCCACGACGTCGCGCCGTTACGCAGGAACGTGCGGCCGGCCGCGCCTTCGATGAAGGCGGACCAGTCGGACGTACGCGCGACCTCTGCCTGGGCTTCGTCGGCAAGGCGCAGGGCATCGAGTTCCGCATCCTGCGCCAGGGCGGGACCTGCCGCCAGCGCGAGCAGGAGAGCGAGACGGCGCATCATTCGGGCTTGAAGCGCGGCAGATAGTCGCGCTGCAGCCAGGCTTCCGGCACTTCGCGCTTCGCGTAGTCCGAGAAGCGCATTACCGTCACCCAGTTGGGATCGAGCCCGTCGATGATGACGGTTTCAGTCGGCCGTTCCGCGCCGAGCTGGCTCTGGTACTTGCGGTAGTAGGCGGTCTTCAGCAGGCGGTTGCTCTCCGTGTAAAAGCGCGCCTTCACGGGCCGGTTGTTGGTGACGTCGATCCACATTTCGATGTGGTGGTAAGTCACATCCGGGCTGATCGCTTCCAGCGCGAGCTTGTAGCAGCGCCGCGCCTGGCGTTCGCCATCCTGCGTCTCTTCCTCCGCGGCCAGCGTGGCCTTGTAATCCTTCGCCAGGTTCACCGTCACGATATCGCCGTTGGCCGCCTGGCCGAGCAGGCGCTGCTGCGGCGAAATGCGGATGCTGGCCTTGTTGGACGGATCATAGAACCACAAGTCGTTGCCGTTCTTGAGCATCAGCTTGTTGGCATCGCGTGCCGGAGCGACGAAGCGGATCAGGCTGCGGAACTGTCCGCCGGTCTTGTCTTCCTTCGAGTAGACCGCGAGCGTGCTGGTGTCGGCCTGTTTGCCGTTGCGGTATTCGATCAGCGTCGTGGTCAGCCCGAATGCGAAGCCGGGATTGCGCACCGCATCGCTGGCGGCAAGGATCGCCTGCGCATCGGGAGAGGCGATGGCAGGCAGGTGGAGCAGGGCGCCTGCCAGCACTGCAGCGAGCGTCAGTCTGCGCATGTTCTTTTTCTGCATGTTGATTTCCTTATACATGGCGCAACGCATCCACGATCACCATCTTCGACGCGCGGTTCGCCGGCCACCATGCGGAGATGACCGCGACCACCACCATACCCAGCACGCTCGAGAGAATCAGCCCGGCCTCGCCCCATACGCGGGTTTTCACCGGATAGGCGTAGACATAGCCCGGCGGCGTCCACGTCAGGCCGCTGTTGTTGATCAACGCCGAGAACAGCAGCGCGATCGCCACGCCGAGCAGGGAACCGATCACGCCCAGCAGCAAGCCTTCGCACACGAACATGCTGCGGATGCCGCCGCGCCGCCTTCCAATGGCGCGCAGCGTCCCGATCTCGACCGTGCGCTCGACCACCGCCATGCTCATCGTATTGCCGACCGTGAACAGCACGATGACCCCGATCAGGATGGAGATGAAACCGAAGACCGAATTGAAGAACTGGATGGTCTGGCCATAGATGGGCGCCAGCGTCTGGAAGGCCTGGATCTCCAGTTGCGCATCCTTGAAGGTCGTCGCCAGCAGCTCTTCCAGTCGCGCCTTCGCCGCGGGCATCTGGCTGGAGTGCTTGAGCTGCAACTGGATCGCGGTGACCTGCGGCTTCTCGCTGCCGTAGATCAGGCGCTGTGCCTGCTGCAGGTGCATGATCATGAACACGTCGTCGACTTCCTTCAGGCCCTGGTTCTCGGCCTTTACGACATTCAATCGCGTGACATTCGGCGCGCCGCGCAGGTTGGCTGCCAGCATCTCGATCGCCGTCGCATTCTGCGCGCCGGCGGGGGCTTCGGCCGGCTTTTCCATGGCCGACAGCGCGGCGATGTCATCCGGCGCCTGCGGCCCGGACGCTTGCGGCGTGGCAGCCGCCTGCGGGCAATTCGGCACCTCCAGCGGGCCGCACAGTTGCAGGATGCGGGCAACGCCCTGGCCGATCACCACCGCGTCCGGCGTGGTGCCGGTCAGCGCCAGCGGGCGCGAATAACTCATGCTGCCGAAATCGTCCCAGGCACGCATTTGGTTCTGCTCGTCGACCACGATGCCGCTAGCCAGGACGGTCTTGGACACGCCGGCCGCGAAATTGCCGGCGATGCCGCCGAGCTGCATCTTCGGCGTGACCACCGTCAGCATGGGCGCCAGCACCGGGTCGCGCTTGACGGTGTCCATGATGCGTTCGTAATCCGGGATGCCATAGGCGGCCGGATTGCCGCTGCCGTAGAGGAAATAATCCTTGCGCTGGATCTGGTAGTGGCCGTGGAACTGCACGTAGCCGGTCTGCATCGCAAGGATGACGTTGCGGCTGTAGCCGCCGAACAGCAGGATGGCCACCAGGCCGACGATCATCGCCAGCAGCGTGGTCAGCGAACGGCGGCGGTTGCGCAGCAGGTTGCGCAGGGCGAGCGAGAGGGTGTTCATGCCGTTGCCTCCGTGCGGCGTTCGACGCCGGTGATCCGGCCGTCGCGGATGAAGACCGCGTCGTCGGCTTCCGCCAGCACCTGCGGATCATGCGAGGAAAACACGAAGGACACATGATGTTCGCGTTGCATCTTGCGCATCAGCGCGATGATGGCCGCGCCCGTCTGGCTGTCGAGGTTGGCGGTCGGTTCGTCGGCCAGCACCAGCTTCGGCGCAGGGGCGAGTGCGCGTGCAATCGCCACCCGCTGCCGTTGTCCGCCGGATAGCTGACCCGGACGGTTGTTGGCACGGTCCGCGAGGCCCACCGCGTCGAGCAGGGCCAGCACGCGCTGGCGGCGCTGCGCGGCAGGCATTTTCGTCAGCATCAGCGGATACTCGACATTCTCATAAGCAGTGAGCACCGGCAGCAGGTTGAAGTTCTGGAAGATGAAGCCAAGATGGCGCGCGCGGAAATCGGACAGCGCATCGTCCGACATCTTCTGCACCGGCTCTCCCGCCACCACGATCTCACCGTGGTCGGGCCGGTCGATGCAGCCGATGATATTCAGCAGCGTGGTCTTGCCGCTGCCCGAGGGACCCGAAATCACGGTGAAGCAATTGGGCCGGATCTCGAGATTGATATCGCTTAATGCCGGCACATCGACCGCGTCGAGATGGTAGGTCTTGCCGACTTGCTTGAGGACGACAGGATGCATGCACGCTCTCCGGAAAAGAAATCGTTGCCACTATAGCTATTGCATGCGGTGCGGGCGAGGGGTTTGCGACAAAATGTCGGTGGATGCGATGAAATGGCGAAAAAAAGGGATGGAATGGCAGGCGTTGCCGACCTAGCGTGTAAATTCAATGACACGCGGTCGCTCTCGCGCTGCCCGCAGGATGCCCTGGTCGAGCTGCTGGTGGACGAGTTCGCCAATGGTACGGACTGCACGTTCGATCTCAGTACTCCACGCATTGCCGCAATTGAGGCGGATGCAATTGCCGAACTTGCCCGATGCGGAAAACAGCTGCCCCGGCATGAAGGCAATCCCCTTTTCAATGGCCTGCCGATGCAAGGCCAGCGCATCGACCTCGTCCGGCATCTGCACCCAGAGCACGAATCCGCCCTGCGGTGACGAAACGGAACATTCGTCCGGGAAGAACGCGGATACGGCATCCGACATGCGCGCCACACGCTGCGTCACCGCACGGCGCATCTTGCGCACCTGGCTGTCGTAGCTGCTGCTGCCGATGAAGTCGGCGAGCACTGCCTGGGTGAAATGATTGGTGCCGCCGCTGGACACGTTCTTCAGATAGGCGACCTGTTCGGTATAGCGACCGGCAACGATGTAGCCGACACGCGCCGACGGGCTGACCACCTTGGAGAACGACGAGCACAGCAGGACGTGGCCTGAGCGGTCGTAAGCCTTGACCGGCCACGGCCGGTCGCTTGGAAAGCACATGTCCCGGTAGACATCGTCCTCCACCAGCGGCACGTCGTACTGCGTCAGCAGGCCGGCCAGCCGCTTCTTGTTCGCCTCCGGCATGATGCAGCCGAGGGGATTGTTCGCGTTCGGCACCAGCAGGCAGGCTTGCACGAGTCCTTCGCGCATGGCCAGCTCCAACGCATCCACCGAAATGCCCGTCTTCGGATCGGTCGGGATCTCCAGTGCCTTCATGCCGAGGCTTTCGATCAGCTGCAGCAGCACGAAATAGGTTGGCGACTCGATAGCGACGGTGTCGCCCGGCTTGGCCACGGCGCGCAGCCCCAGGCTCAAGGCTTCGGTGCATGAATTGGTGGCGATGATCTCTTGCGGGTTGATGCGGCCCCAGTCCACCGCACGACGGATCACCTGGCGGACGAAATTGGGTTCGTTGGTATCGAAACAGCCTTCGCGCGTGAGCAACTCCGGGCTGCGCCGCGCGACCGCGCTCATCACCTGCTGCATGCGCTTCACCGGCAGCAGTTCGTCCGGCGGCCACGACAGCCCGAGTTGCAGGGCGCCAGGCGTCTTCATCGCGCGCAGCACTTCCATCAGCAGGTTGTTGATGCCGACGTAGGTCGGTTCCTTCATGTCTTGCGCGTCGGCCAGCGACACCAGGCCGCGTGCGCGAGGGCGCACGTAGTAGCCCGCCTGCGGCTTCGCATTCACCAGTCCGCGATCCTCCAGCAGGCGCAGCGCCTGCATCACCGTGCTGATCGACAGGCGCTTCTGCTGCGCCAGGTGCCGGATCGACGGCAGGCGGTCGCCGGGAGCGAAAACCCGGCTTGCGATCAGTGCCGCGAGTTCGTCGGCAAGGTGCTCGTAGAGGTTGGTTTGTGCGGACATGATTTGATTGTGACCGTGCCGCAGTGCGGCACAAAGATACAGTTCAGTGGTTTTTCGACCAGTACAGTTGGCATGCAGCGGACCTGTGATGGTAACAATTCCGCCTTGCTGCACCTGTTGCGCTGCAATGCAACAACGTAGGATGGTCCTCTAACCCACAGAAAGGAGAGCACCATGCAGCCGAAGATCCTCGCCGCCTCGCGCAGCCAGGTCGAGTGCGAACTGCACGAAAACCACCCCCTCAGACTGGTCGCCGCCGAGGGCCGCCGCATCCACTGCGTTTCGGGCGTGGTGTGGATCACCGCCTATGGCGAGCCGATCGATATCTTCCTGCGGCCGGGCATGAGCTATACCGTGCCCAACCGCGGTCTCGTGCTGGCGGAAGCAGTAGGCAACTGTCGCATCCTCGTCGACTTGCCGCGTGCCTTCGACTACACGCCGTATCGCCTTGATGTGTTGGAACTGTTCCGGCGTATCGGACGGGTGTTCCAGCAGCGGCCGAAGCGCATCGCCTAAAGATGCGCGACAATAAGCGCTCCGAGAAAGGAGCGCAGCATGCGAACCGTTCTGTCCCTGCTCTTGCTGCCCGCCATCGTCCATGCGGGCGGCTCCAACTACACCGTCACCCCAGGCGTCTCCCAGCCCGCCGGCAAGGTGTCCGAATGGGCGGTGCCCACTCCTAAGTTTGCCCGCGACCCTGCCGCCGCGCCGGACGGCAAGGTCTACATCGCCGTCATGCATGGCAACAAGCTGGCGCGCTTCGATCCCGCCACCCAGAAATTCGACGAATGGGACTTGCCTGAGGGCACGCGTCCGCACGGTCTCGTGGTCGACGAGAAGGGCACTGTCTGGATGACCGGTAACGGTAACGGCACACTGCTCGAAATCCCCTTCGCCAACGGCCAGCCCGGGCAGATGACCGCACACAAGACGCTGTCCGGCGGCAGCCCGCACACCATCATCTTCGACGGCCGCAACGCGCTCTGGTTTACCAACCAGTCCGGCAACAAGGTCACGCGCTTTGATCGCGCGGCGAAGAAGATGACCGATTTCGACACCCGCGACGGCCCCTACGGACTGGCGATGGACCAACAGGGCAATGTCTGGTTCTGTCAGGCCAGCGGCCAGCGCGTCGGACGCATCGATGCTGCCAGCGGCAAGGTGACCGAGATCGACCTCGGACGCGGCTCGCTTCCGCGCCGCATCGCGGCGGGACCCGACAACACGCTGTGGGTAGTGCGCTACGGCGACGGCAAGTTGACGCACATCGACGCAAAGACGGCCAAGGTCATCAAGAGCTACGACACGCCCGCCGGCGAATCGGGCAAACCCTACGCGGTGACGGTTGATGGCGCCGGCAAGGTCTGGATGAACGAGATCGGCACCGACACCGTCGCGCTGTTCGACCCGGCAAGCGAGAAGTTCCGCGTGTTCCCGCTGCCGACGAAGAACGAGGGCATCCGCAAGATGATCGTCGATGCGAAGGGCCGCCTCTGGTACATGGGCAGCCATAGCGGAAAACTGGGAGTGGTCGAATGAAACGCCTTGTCCTTTTACTCGCCGCCGCCTGTGCCTTCGGTGCCCGGGCGCAGGAACCCCTGCCGCTGTTCGATGCGCACATGCATTACAACGTCGAGGCGCGTTCGCTGCTGTCGCCGGAACAGGTCGTCGCACTGTGGCGCAAGACTGGCATCCGAGGGGTACTTGCGACCAGCCGCCCCAACGACGGCACGCTGGACCTGATTGCGCAGAAGGCAAAGGACATCGTCATCGTGCCTTTCCTGCGGCCTTACCGCGTGCAGCCGGACCGTTACGACTGGTTCAACAGCGCCGGCGTGGCCGAGTACGTGGAGAAGGAACTCGCTCGCGGCATTTACCGCGGCATCGGCGAATTCCACATCTTCGGCGCCGATGCGGACGCGCCCTACATGGCAAAGATCGCGCGACTCGCAAAGGAACGCGGCATGTGGCTGCATGCGCACTCGGACGAGGATGCCGTGGAGCGCATCCTGAAGCATGCCCCGGGCGTGAAGCTGATCTGGGCGCACACCGGCATGAGCACGCCGATGGACAAGGTGGAGCAGATGTTCGCGCAGTATCCCAATATCGTGGGCGAGCTGTCGTATCGCATGGATATCGAACAGGATGGGGCGCTCAATCCGCGCTGGAAGGCGTTGATGATGAAGTATCCGGACAGGTTTGTGGTGGGGACGGATACCTGGATTACGCCGCGATGGGGACAGGTGGAGGAACTGGCGGCGTTCTACCGGCGGATGCTGGGACACCTTCCGCGGGAGGTGGCGGAGAAGATTGCGTATCGGAATGGGATGGCAATGTTTGCTGTGCCTTGATTTTCGTTGCGGCGTTTCTGCGGTGGCCCGCCGGGACCAAGCCCGGCAAGCATCCACGGAGAGATTACAGCATCGGGTCAGCAAAGAAACGTCGATCTAATCCAACGTCTGCCGATACCGTTTCAAAGCAACCGCCCCCGCCACCAGCATGAACACCGCCATCGGCCACACATTCGGCATCACCTCGGCCGCCCCATTCCCCTTCAACATGATCCCCCGCACCACCCGCAGGAAATGCGTGAGAGGCAACACCTCTCCAATTACCTGCGCCCACCCCGGCATGCCGCGAAACGGGAACATGAACCCCGACAGCAGCATCGACGGCAGGAAAAAGAAGAAGGTCAGCTGCATCGCCTGCAACTGGTTCTTTGCGACTGTTGAAAACGTAAAGCCGACGGCGAGGTTCGCCGCCATGAACACCACCAGCGCAGCCGACAGCAGGAAGAGACTGCCGACCATGGGCACCTGGAACAGCACCTGGGCAGCGATGAGGATTACGACGACCTGCACGTAGCCGATCAGGATATAGGGCGCGATCTTGCCGACCATGACTTCGAGCGGACGGACCGGCGTGGCGAGCAGGTTCTCCATCGTGCCGCGCTCGCGTTCGCGTGTCATCGCGAGCGAGGTCATCATCACCATCGTCATGGTCAGCACCACGCCGATCAGGCCGGGCACGATGTTGTAGCGGGAAATGCCTTCCGGGTTGTAGCGCCGCTGCGCGCGAATCTCGAAGGGCGCGTCGACGGGCTGGAGGTTGCGCAGCGGCCCGTTCAGGTCGCGTCCCACCGCCTGCCGCGCGATCGTGTTGACGGACGCAAGCGCATTGCCGGAGGCGGACGGATCGGTTGCATCTGCAGCCAGAAGAAGGGCAGGGCGCTCCCCGCGCACGAGCTGCCGGGAAAAATCGGGCGGCACCACGAGCAGGAACTGGACACGTCCTTCGTCGAGCAACCGGTTACCATCAGCTTCGCTGCGCGGCCGATGCGTCACGCGGAAGTAGTTTGAGTTCTCGAGCCCGGCGACCAGGCTCCGCGAGAACTCGCTTTCATCGGCGGAAACCACCGCCATCGGCAACTGCTTCGGATCGGTATTGATGGCGAATCCGAACAGCACCAGCTGCATGATCGGCACGCCGACCATCATCGCGAAGGTCAGCCGGTCGCGGCGGATCTGGCGGAACTCCTTGATGAGGATGGCGAGGAAGCGCGCCCAGTTCATGAAAAATTGTCCTCCGTCTGTTGCATCAGCGTGACGAAGACATCTTCGAGATTGGAGGCAGTCGGGGTGGCGGCAATGAGTTGCTCCGCCGTGCCTTGCGCCAGCAGCTTGCCGTACGCGATGTAGGCGAGTTGGTGGCAGCGTTCGGCTTCGTCCATGTAATGCGTCGACACAAGGATCGTCATTCCGCCGGCCGCGAGTGCATGCAGTTCATTCCAGAAATCCCGCCTTGCCTTGGGATCGACGCCGGCGGTCGGCTCGTCCAGCAGCAGCAACTGCGGCTCGTGCAGCAGGCAGGCCGCCAGCGCCAGCCGCTGTTTCCATCCGCCCGACAGCGAACCGGCAAGCTGCGTGCGCCTGCCGGCCAGTCCGAGCCGCGCCAGCATCGCATCGACACGTCCGGCCGCATCCGTCATCTCGTAGACGCGGGCAATGAACAACAGGTTTTCCTCGATGCTCAGGTCTTCGTACAGTCCGAACTTCTGCGTCATGTACCCGACCTGGCGCTTGATCTTGCGCGACTCCTTGCGGATGTCGAAACCGAGGCAGGTGCCGCTTCCTTCATCCGGCGTGAGGAGGCCGCACAGCATGCGGATGGTGGTCGTCTTGCCGCTGCCGTTGGGGCCGAGAAAGCCGTAAATGCGCCCGCGCGCGACCTGCATGTCGACATGGTCGACGACGGTTCTTCCGCTGTAGCGTTTAGTCAGTCCCCGGACATCGATGATGGCGTCCATCAGCGTACCTGTGCGAGGCGGATTTCGACCGGCTGGCCGGGATGCAGTTGCACCGCCTGCTCCGGCGCGGGGCGCGCTTCGATCATGAACACGAGCGCCGCGCGGTTTTCCTTGCTGTAGATGAGCGGCGAGGTGTACTCGGGGGCGCTGGAGAGATAGCTGACCTTCGCGGAGATGGACGACTTGCAGCCGTCGCAGGCGACCACCACATCCTGGCCGAGCCGCAGTGCGGCCATTTGCTTCTCCGGCACGAAAAAGCGCAGCTTGATGTTCTGCGGCGGCAGCACGCTGACGACCGGGCTGCCGGCCTGCACGAATTCCCCCTCGCGATACAGTACGTCGGTGACGCTGCCCGCGACCGGGATGTTCTGCGTCTTCTGCGCGAGCTTCCATTCCGCTTGCGCGAGCTGGGCCTGGGCGGCTTTCAGTTCCTGTTCGGCGGCAGCGATTTCATCCGGGCGTGCGGCGAGATTGGCCACGCGTAACTGTGCGCGCAATTCGTTGACCCGCGCCTGGTCGCGGTCCACCGCACCGCGCGCTTCGTCCATGCGAGAGGGCGCGATGAACTTGTCTTCGACCAGTTGCTTCTGGCGCGCGAGATTGCTGTGCGACAGTGTCAACGCAGCTTCCGCCTGCGCAAGCTGCGCCCGAACCGCCGCCAGTTCCTCGGGGCGCCGGCCCTTTTTCAGGTTGGCCAGTTGCGCCTGCGCACGCTGCACCCGTGACGCCGCTTCCTCGCGCGCCGCGCGTTCGCCGTCCTGCTCCAGCACGAAGGCGGGCGCATTTGTTTTCACCTGGTCGCCGCGTTGCACATGCAGCCTGGTCAGCGTGCCGGCGATCGGCGTTGCCAGACGCACGTATTCGGCCTCCGCGTAGCCGGGGAAGTAATCTGCAGGCTTGTCGCCGCAACCGGCAAGGGCGAGCAGGACGATCCATGCGGGCAAGGTTTTCATGGCATTTCTCCGTGATGTGCGGACAGGCCGCGCAAGGCGAATTCGATGCGCTGCTCGAGGGCTTTTTTTGTCAGCACTGCCTGCTCCAGCGCAGTACCTGCGGCGGCCGGCAACGCGCCGTTTTCGAGCAGCGCGCTGCCGAGCAATACCGGCGACATGACGGCGCCGGCGATGAAGGCAATGACCTGCGGTATCGGCGCCTGGACCAGATCGCCTTTGCGCTGCGCTTCCGCGACCAGCGCCGCGACCACGCCCACGTGCCGCGGCAGGTTCGCCTGCAAGAACTCCGCGGCGACCTGTTCTCCCGCAAGCGCATCCGCGCCGATGCGCAGCAGCAGTTGCCGGTGCGTCAACCCGAAGCCAGCGATCACGCGCACAGCCTTGCGCAGGTTGTCGACCGGCGATACCCCCTCATGCGATTGCAGGACGAGGTCCTGGAACATCTGCTCGTAGGTCTGCTGCAGCAGCGTACGGATGAAATTGTCCTTGCTGCGGAAATGGTAGTGGAACATGCCCAGGTTCACGCCCGCATGTTCCGTCAGCCTGCGCGCCGAAAGACCGCGGCAGCCGGTCTGCGGCAGCAGTTCCATGCCGGCTTGCAACAGACGCTGGTCGATGTTTTGGGAAGGGCGGGCCATGAGTTATTGTACGCCTGTATAGTAATGGCGCAAACCGGCCTGAAATGCCGCCACGACACGCCTTTTGCAACCGGTTCCGGCAGCGGCGTGATCGCGGCGGCCAAATGCGTGATCGCGCGGGACAAGATGGCGGCGCCTACTTGCACCCGAAACTCCGTCTCCCTAGCATGGCTCGGCACACCAACGCCATTGTCAATTCGACCATGGCATTTCCATTCAAGAAAAAAGAGAGAGACAAACATGGACAAGTTCTGGCTGCAGTCCTATCCCGCCGGCGTGCCCGCCGACATCAATCCGCTTCAGTACGATTCCCTGGCCCACCTGTTCGAGGAATCCTTCCGCAAGTACGCCTCGCGCAATGCCTACATCTGCATGGACAAGGCGCTGACCTACGCGGAAGTCGATGCGCTGTCGCAGAAGCTCGCTGCCTGGTTCCAGTCGCGCGGACTGCTGAAGGGCGATCGTGTTGCGCTGATGATGCCCAACATCCTGCAATATCCGGTGGCGCTGGCCGCCGTCCTGCGGGCGGGTTATGTCGTGGTCAACGTCAATCCCCTGTACACCCCGCGCGAGCTCGAGCACCAGCTCAATGACTCCGGCGCCAAGGCCATCGTCATCCTCGAAAACTTCGCCACCACGCTGCAACAGGTCTTGCCGAGGACCGGCGTCAAGCATGTCGTGCTCGCGACCATGGGCGACCTGCTCGGGCCGATCAAGGGCACGGTGGTCAATTTCGCGGTGCGCCGGATCAAGAAGATGGTGCCCGCCTACGAATTGCCCGCCGCCGTGCCCCTGCGCCAGGCCGTGGCGGAAGGTGCCAAGCTCAAGATGAAGAAGACGAAGATCGGGCCGGACGACATCGCCTTCCTGCAATACACCGGCGGCACCACCGGCCTGTCCAAGGGAGCAACCCTCCTGCATCGCAACGTCGTTGCCAACGTCCTGCAGAACGAAGCCTGGTCGCAGCCCACGCTGAAGAAGGAACCGCGGATCGAATCGCTGACCATCGTCTGCGCGATCCCGCTCTATCACATCTTCGCGCTGACGGCCTGCTGCCTGTTCGGCCTGCGCAACGGCGGCGTGAACCTGCTGATCCCCAATCCGCGCGACATTCCGGGCTTTGTGAAGGAACTGGCCAAAGTCAAGTTCAACCTGTTCCCGGCAGTGAACACGCTGTACAACGGCCTATTGAACGATCCCGATTTCGCCAGGCTCGATTTCTCTACGCTGAAGGTCTGCAACGGCGGTGGCATGGCGGTACAGAAGGTCGTCGCCGAAAAGTGGCTGAAAGCCACCGGCTGTCCGATCAACGAAGGCTACGGCCTCTCGGAAACCTCGCCGGTCGCGACCTGCAATCCGGCGGACGCGGAATACAACGGCTCCATCGGCCTGCCGCTGCCATCGACCGAAATCGCCATCCTCGACGACGAGGGCAAGCCGCTGCCGCTGGGGCAGGCCGGTGAAATCGGCATCCGCGGGCCGCAGGTGATGGCGGGCTACTGGAACCGCCCCGAAGAAACCGCCAAGGTCATGACCGACGACGGCTTCTTCAAGACCGGCGACGTCGGCGTGATGGACGAGCGCGGCTACGTGCGGATCGTCGACCGCAAGAAGGACATGATCCTGGTCTCCGGCTTCAACGTCTATCCGAACGAAATCGAGGGCGTCGTGGCGGCGCATCCCGGCGTGCTGGAATGCGCCTGCGTCGGCGTCCCCGACAGCAATTCCGGCGAAGCGGTGAAATTGTTCGTCGTGCGCAAGGACACGAACCTGACGCAGGAACAGCTGATGCAGTATTGCCGGGAACAGCTGACCGCCTACAAGAAGCCGAAGTACATCGAGTTCCGCGATGCGCTGCCGAAGACGAACGTTGGCAAGATCCTGCGCCGCGAACTGCGGGACGAGAAGAAGGCCGCATAAGACCCTGGCCCGAAAAGCCGCCTGAGCAACAGGCGGCTTTTTTGTTTGCGCTTGCCGCGGCCGACCTGTATTAAGATTGCAGGCAATCACGCCGACAGGAGACAGCAAGCATGAGCGAACAGACCACTTCCGCCTCCTGGGTCAGGGGGATCGCGGAGCGGCTGAAAAGCGTCGGCCTCGACGTCAACGCCCTGTTCGCCGAGGCACAGCTCGATCTTGCCTCCCTCGACAATCCCGACACCCGCTACGACACGGAAAAGATCAGCCTGCTGTGGGAACTGGCCGCCGCGCGTTCGGGCGATCCCTTCATCGGGCTGGCCATGCCCGGACCGCTGCAGCCCGCCGCCTTCGATGTCGTCGCCTACGCGATGATGACCTGCAAGGACCTGCACACCGGCGTCGACTTCCTCGTGCGTTACCAGCGCGTCGTCAGCGACGCCGTCATGATCACCATGGAAGACGTGCCGGAAGGATGCTGGATCGGCATCGAGCTCGCGGGCGGTAAGCGGCCGGTGCCGCGGCACCGCATCGATTTCGTGTTCACCACCTTGCAGACCTTCTTCCGTTGGATTACCGGTACGGAGATGCATCCGAACGCCGTGGAGTTCACCCATGCGGCGCCTGCGGAGACGGCGACATACACCGCAGTCTTCCAATGCCCCGTGCGCTTCAATGCTCACGCCAACCGGCTCCTGTTTTCCCACGCCGACCTGCGGTTGCCCCTGCAGGCAGCCAATCCGGTGCTGGCAGAGCTGCATGACCGCTTTGCCGGCGAGCGGCTGGCGAAACTGGAAAAGAACCGCACCAGCATCAAGGCGCGCGAATCCATTCTCCGCCGCCTCCCCGAGGGCGATCCCGCACGCGCCGATGTCGCACGCGAATTGTGCATGAGCGAACGCACCCTGCAGCGCCGCCTGGCGGAAGAGGGCACGTCCTTCCACCAGATGGTCGACGAAGCCCGACGCGAACTCGCCCAGCGCTACCTCAACCAGCCGCAGCTCGGACTTGCCCAAGTGGCATCGCGTCTTGGCTTCACCGACCGCAGCACATTCAGCCGCGCCTGCAAGCGCTGGTTCGACCTCACGCCGACCGAATACCGGAGCCGTCTGCAAAGTGAACGCTAACCTTGCGTAGCGATCCTGCAACGAATCGGAAAGCGTGCCGCAGCACTGCTACAATGGGCCGCTTTTCTTCCTCCGCAGTTCCGCATGTCACACGCTCCCCATCCAGTCGCACACGGCATGAACCGCCCGCAGAGCGAGGCTGTCCACTACCTGGACGGACCCTGCCTGGTGCTGGCCGGCGCCGGCTCAGGCAAGACGCGCGTGATCACGACGAAGATCTGCCACCTGATCGAGCAATGCGGCTACGAAGCGCGCAACATCGCGGCGGTCACCTTCACCAACAAGGCGGCGCTGGAAATGCAGGAGCGTATCGCCAAGCTGCTGAAGGAACCGAAGCTGGCCAAGCAGATCACCGTCAGCACCTTCCATTCGCTCGGCGTGCAGATCCTGCGCCGTGAAGCGAAGGAACTCGGCCTGAAGGACCGCTTCTCCATCATGGACAGCGACGACTGCTTCTCGCTGGTGCAGGACCTGGCGATCACCACCGACAAGCACATCATCCGCAACATCCAGAATTCGATGTCGCTGTGGAAGAACGCGCTGGTCGATCCCGAGACCGCGCTGAAGCAGGCCGTCACCGAAGACGAGGCGCAGGCCGCCCGCATTTACGCCAGTTATGTCGCCACACTGAATTCCTACCAGGCGGTCGACTTCGATGACCTGATCCGCCTGCCGGTCGAACTGTTCCGCCGCAACGACGAAGTGCGCGACCGCTGGCAGCGCAAGCTGCGCTACCTGTTGGTGGATGAATACCAGGACACCAACACCTGCCAGTACGAGCTCGTGAAATTGCTCGTCACCGGCCTCGGCAAGAAGCCGATGTTCACTGCCGTGGGCGACGACGACCAGGCGATCTACGCATGGCGAGGCGCGACGCTGGAAAACCTGAAGCAGCTGCAGGTCGATTTCCCCGACCTGAAGGTGATCAAGCTGGAACAGAACTACCGCTCCAGCACGCGCATTTTGCAGGCCGCGAACTCCGTCATCGGCAACAATCCCAAGCTGTTCGAAAAGCAGCTCTGGTCCGAACACGGCCTCGGCGATCCGGTGAAGGTGATGGCGATGCAGGACGACGAGCACGAAGCCGAGCAGGTCGCGATCATGATTTCCGCGCACAAGTTCGAGCGCCGCGCGAAGTTCTCCGACTACGCCGTCCTCTACCGCGGCAACCACCAGGCGCGCATCATCGAGAAGGCACTGCGCAAGGAGCGCATCCCGTACACCATTTCCGGCGGCCAGAGCTTCTTCGATCGCGCCGAAATCAAGGACATCGTCTCCTACCTGCGCCTCGTCGCGAATTCAGACGATGATCCGGCATTCATCCGGGCGGTGACGACGCCCAAGCGCGGCGTGGGACAGGCGACGCTGGAAGGGCTCGGTTCCTTTGCCGGCCAATGGCAATGTTCGCTGTTCGAGGCCGTGTTCAAGGGCGGCATCGAAGCGAAACTCACCGACCGCCAGCTCGGCCCGCTGCGCGACTTCTGCAACTTCATCAACGGCCTCGAGGCGCGCGCGTCCAAGCGCGGCGAAAGCGCTGCCGAGCTGCTCGACGAAATGATGAAGGAGATCAATTACGAGTTCTACCTGTACGACACCTTCGACGAACGCCAGGCGCAGAGCAAGTGGACGAACACGATGGAGTTCGTCACCTGGCTGAAGGAGAAGGGCACCGGCGGCCGGGATGGCGCGGACGAGGAAAAGAGCCTGCTTGAACTGACGCAGATGGTCGCGCTGATGACGATGCTCGAAGGCAAGGACGAAGAGCCGGACGCGGTGCGCATGTCCACGCTGCATGCGTCGAAGGGACTGGAGTATCCGCACGTCTTCCTGGTCGGCGTGGAAGAGGGCATCCTGCCGCACAAGGGCGACCCGGATGCGCCGATCGAAACTTTGGCGGCGCGCATCGAGGAAGAGCGCCGCCTCATGTACGTCGGCATTACCCGCGCGCAGCGCAGCCTGCACGTCACCTGGTGCAAGCGCCGCAAGCGCGCGCGTGAGAGCGTTAACTGCGAACCCTCGCGCTTCATCAAGGAGATGAAGCTCGACGAGGGCGATGCGGTGCCGAAGGAAGAAGAGAAGATCACGCCGCAGGACCGGCTGGCCAATCTCAAGGCGCTGCTCTCCCGGCCTAAGGTGGCCTGACGTCATCGCAGCGTCACACTGTTCAGGCAGACTCCCGCCTGCTTTCTGATCCCAAGGTTTGATATTGGCCCTCAGCCGCAAGGCGTGCGGGCTTTTTTTGCTGCTCACGCATTGTATCGATGCGACACCTCGTCGCATGTCATCAAGCCGTCATCTGCACTCTGCACAATCCCTCCCGTTGCCGGTCTGCCAGGCATCGCATATCGATATGCGACGCAGTCGCATGTGCATATGCGGACATAGTCGTTCCGTACGGCCGGATGCCGATGCCACAATGCAACGCAAACAACAACTTCATGGCTCACTTCTAGGGATATCAACAATGAAAAAATCGCTTCTCGCCTTCGCTGTCCTCGCCGCTTTCGCTGGCACCGCGGCCGCACAGACCAACGTGACCATCTACGGCGTCGCCGACGCCGGCATTACGCGCTTCGACAATGGCGCGACGACCACGACCCGCGTCGACAGCGGCGTCCAGTCGGGCAGCCGCATCGGCTTCCGCGGCACCGAGGACCTTGGTGGCGGCCTGTCGGCGATCTTCACGCTGGAAAACGGCTTCAACATCGATGACGGCCAGCTCGGCCAGGGCGGCCGCCTGTTCGGCCGCCAGGCATTCGTCGGCCTGTCCAGCAACAGCATCGGTGCGATCAAGTTCGGCCGCCAGTACAACCCGATCCGCACCGCCGTCGAAGGCGTGGATCCGTTCGGCCTCGGCCTCGCCGGCCGCGCGGACAACGTATTCAACGTCTACGGCGACCGCAGCGACAACACCATCAACTACTCGACGCCGAACCTCGGCGGCTTCAGCGGCCAGCTGGCCTACAGCCTGGGCGAAATCGCCGGCAGCAACTCCATCGGCCGCAGCCTCGGGCTGTCGGTCGGCTACGCGGCAGGCCCGCTGTCGGTCGTCCTTGCCCACCATGACCAGAACCTGCAGGCCGCAGGTGTCGCCACCGGCGATTCCACCACCACGCTTCTCGGCGGCACCTTCGACTTCGGCGCGGCCAAGCTCCACGCCGCCTACGCCCGCAACAAGGGCGAGTCCGCCGCCGGCGCAACCACCATCGACCGCGACGACATCCTGCTGGGCGTGAGCGCACCGCTGGGCGCCGGCCGCATCCTGGCTTCCTGGATCCGCCGCAGCGACGACATCGGCGCCAACCGCGACGCCGACCAGATCGCACTGGGCTACACCTACGACCTGTCCAAGCGCACCAACCTGTACACCTCGTACGGCCGCACCCGCAACGACGCTGCCGCGACGCTGGGCGGTGCTTCCGCTGCCGGCCGCGACCCGTCCGTCTTCAACGTCGGCGTGCGTCACCGCTTCTGATCATCGGATCGGCCAGATGAAGGCGCCCTGCGGGGCGCCTTTTTCATTGGCGGGTCCGGCATGCGAAAAACCAACAGTCCGGCTGTCGGAAATCAAGCCGCCTCGCCTCCCCGCTGCACGTGAAACCAAGCCGACTTACAATCGTCTTAACATTTGACGTATTGGTAAAGGCCGCCATGCTGATCGAATCCCCAGTCCAGGCAGAACCGAAAGCCAGGGAATCCTCCCTCCTGTCCGGTGCGCGCAACTTCCTGGGTCGATTGTTCGGCAAGCAGGAAGTGCCGGACGGCGGACGGCATCTGGCGAACGGCGAGCTGAAGAACCTGCGCCAGCGTTTCGCCGAATGCGCGTCCGAGCGTGGCGGCGTGGTCTCGGCGCGGCAGCGCGCGGCGGAAATTGGCCAGATCTATGCCGGACTCAACGACGACGGCCGGCGTGAATTCCTGCGCCTGCTCGCGCTGGAATTCGGACCCCGCCCGGAGGCAGTGGAAGCGGCGCTGCACAACTGGACCAAGGCGACGGGTACCGACCGCAGCGGCAGTGCGGAAGTCGCCCTGCGCGAAGCATTGCGCTCGCCGCGTTCCAAGATCCTCACCCAGTTCAACGCCATCCCTCATGGCGTCCAGTTCCTGGTGGAAATGCGCGACGACATGCTGCGCTACCTGAATGACACACCGGAACTCGGCGTGATCGAAAGCGAGCTATATGCCTTGCTCAGTACCTGGTTCGATGTCGATTTCCTCCAGCTGCAGCGCATCAGCTGGAATTCCTCCGCCGCGCTGCTTGAAAAACTGATCAAGTACGAGGCCGTGCACCAGATCCGCTCCTGGAACGACCTGCGCAACCGGCTCGATTCGGACCGCCGCTGCTATGGACTGTTCCATCCGCGCATGCCGGACGAGCCGCTGATCTTCGTGGAGGTCGCACTGACGGACAAGCTGTCGGACAACATCCAGGTGCTGCTCGATGAATCGCTGCCGCCACTGCAGCCCGAGCGCGCCAATACGGCCATCTTCTACTCGATCTCGAACACCCAGCCCGGCCTGCGGGGGCTGAACTTCGGCAACTTCCTGATCAAGCGGGTGGTGGATGACCTGTCGCGCGATTTCCCGCAGCTGAAGACCTTCTCCACGCTGTCGCCGGTTCCGGGATTCATGGGCTGGCTGAAGAAGCAGGAGCACTTGCTGGCGCGGGTGCGCGAGGCGCATGTGCCCGGCGATGCTGCACTGCGTGAAAAGTGGCAGGCCGATGTCTGCGCCTGCCTGGGTTCCGGCGCATGGCAGATGGACGTGGTGCTTGCTGCGGCCATCCAGCCAGTCATGCTAGAAGCCTGCGCGCGCTACCTGGTGCAGAACAAATCGGAGAACCTGCCGCGCGATCCGGTGGCACGCTTCCACCTCGTCAACGGTGCGCGCGTGGAACGCATCAACTGGCTGGCCGATCGCTCGGACAAGGGATGGAAACAGTCCGCGGGAATGATGGTGAACTACCTGTACCGCAAGCCGGACCTCGAAAGCAATCACGAGAAGCTGATGCTGAAGGGGGACGTCGCTGCGTCGCGCGCCATCCGCGCGCTTTTGATCGACTAGCCCTTATTGACGAGCTGCTTTTCAAACGCGGCGTCGTGCTTGCTGATGCGCTGCTTCTTCTGCGGCCCGGTCTTGTTCACGAATTCCACGAATTCGTCCAGTTCGTATTCCTCGCCGATTTTCTCCGGCGAGGATCCCGGCGCCGCACGCAGCAGGTAGAAATGCCCGCTGCCCGTGATGCCCATTGAATAGCGGTAGTCCGGGTCGCGCGCGTTCAGTCGCGTGACCGCATTGCTGGCCTTCGTCGATCTCATTGCACACCTGTTGATGAAGTGAAAGCCGATGCACGGCGTATGCGTCCATCATAGTGCAGCCCGCCCCCTCCTGCAGCACCGGCCTTCCCATTTGTGAAATGCGTTCTAAGATGAAAGTAACCCGGCTTGCCGCAGTTGCTTGAATTCCCAATTGCGTATCGAGTCGAACTCCATATCCCCCGATGGAGGAGACATATGCAAAAGAACCTTCATGCGCTGCCAAGGACAGCGGCGCTTATGGCATTCGTCCTGCCGGTCCTGTGCCTGGCGCGCGCGCCGGACGCGAGCGAATGCGTCGAAGCCGGAGACTTCATCAAGAACGCTGCCCTCGCGCGCGACAGCGGCATGGCCGAAGAAGTCTTCCTCAGCCGAATCCGCGACGATATCGAAGTCATCCAGGCTTTCCCGCCGCACCTGCGGTGGTTCGTGCAGGATGAGGAAGACGCGGCTTTCCTGATCGCCGCTGCGACGGATGTGTTCCAGAGGCCGCGGCTGGCTGCCGAACACCAGCGCGACTTCATCCGGGCCTGCATGATCAAGGCGAAGAGCAAGCCGAAGTATTCCCTGTAAAGGCAGCCGGCATCGCGCAAGCGTACAATACGCGTTCGCCTGAACCTGGGGAATCCGCATGCCCGCTCTCGATCTTTCCGGCAAGCGCGTGCTCGTCACGCAATCATCCGAATTCATGGGGCCCGCCTTGTGCGACGTGTTGCGCGAACTCGGCGCGGAAGTGATCGCTGACGAGCGCGCCCTCGACGATCCCGCCGTACCGCAACAGATGATCGACGCCGCCGCGCGTGTCGATGTCCTGCTGCTGAACATGGGCATCCCCGCGCCGACCACGCGGGCGCATGAAGTGACGGACGATGAATGGCGCGAAGCCTTTGCCCATATGGTCGACCCGCTGCCGCGTTTTGCTCGCGCTTTGCTGCCGCAGATGATGGAGCGCCGCTCCGGCAAGATCCTGCTGATCGGAAGCGCTTCCGCGCTGCGCGGCATCAAGCGCACGTCGACCTACTGCGCCGCGCGCGGCGCACAGGTGTCGTACATCCAGGCCCTGGGTGTCGAGCTCGCGCCGTACAACGTGCAGGTCAACGCAATTGCGCAGAATTTCGTGGAGAACCCGACCTACTTCCCGCCGGAAGTGCAGGCCAACCCGGCGTTCCAGGAGCGGCTCAAGCGCGAAGTGCCGCTTGGCCGGCTGGTATCGCAAAAGGAAGACGCGATGTTCGCCGCCTACTTGTGCAGCGACGCGGCGAACTGTTTCGTGGGGCAAGTGTTCCCGGTATGCGGCGGATGGGTCGCAAGATAAAGGAAGAAGAATGACAACCGAAGACCGCCTGGTCGACATCGAACTCAAGATCGCCGCCCAGGAGGACCTGGTGGATACCTTGAACACGATGGTCTACCAGCAACAGAAAAAAATCGACGAACTCGAAACGTTGTGCGCCGTGCTCGCGCGCCAGCTCAGGGAAGTCCGCGAAACCATGACCGAACGCGGTCCGGCCAATGAACGGCCGCCGCATTACTGATGACATCATGTTGAATGAAGAAAAGGGCGACGCTCTCCGCGCCAAGATCAACGGAGAAACGGCACGCATGCAATGGAAGGCACTGGACCGCTTCTTCGCGGCCGGTGCGGTGATTGCCGTCAGCAGCGACCTCGACCTGGTGGAGGTCGCCTATCGCATTGCCAGCGACGACAAGGCGGCAGTGGGGCAGTGGATGGCCGAAAACCGCATCGGACGCGTCAGCGACGAACAGGCGAGCACCTGGCTGGCGGCGGACATGGCGTTATGGACGGTCGTCGTCAAACCCTGGGTCCTCGTCCAGCAGGACAAAACGCACTAAGCCGTTTCGCTCAGATACTTCACCAGCAGCTTGCTCTGCACCAGCGACAGCGCGCTGTCGCTGCCGAAGCGGAAGCCGCGCATCGCCGCCGTATTCATCAGCTGCAATACCTGCTCGTGCGTCAGTTGTTGGAAGTCGCTGCGGGCGTAGAGCAGGCGCCGGTTCTGCTCGTCGATGCGGTCGATGATTTCTTGCGGTGCCATGGCGGGCTCCTCGGGGCAGACCCGATGGATTGTCGCGGGCGCCGAACGGTGAAAGGAATGACAACGGGCAGAATTGCCCGAATCGCCATTCTGTTGCCGGCAGCTTACAACGCACTTACTTTTGGACGGGCTTGCGATGCCGCCGCAGTAAAATGGCGGCCTGTCCCCCCGCTCCCTGCCGAGAAAGCACCATGGCGAAAAATGCCGCGCGCGAAAAGAACCTCCGGAACGTCATTGCGATCGTGATCGCCGTTCTCGCTATCGGTTTCGGCGGCGCCTGGCTGTATCTGCAGCACAAGGAAAAGCAGGAGCGCGACATCACCTACCTGAAGCTGCCTTCGGTGGCCATCAGCCGCGACGGCCACTCCATGCGCGCATCGTTCGCCATTCGCACGAGTGCTGCCGACGCTGCCTGGGCGGCGAAGAACAAGGTCCTGCTGGAGCAGGTCATGCAGAAGGCCCTGCTCGAGGCCGATCCCGTCGCGGCGCGCGCACCGGGCGGATTGCAGGCCTTGCAGGAAAAGGTACGCGAGGTCGGCAATGCCACCTTGCAGTCGCAGCGTA
Source organism: Noviherbaspirillum sp. ST9 (assembly GCF_048799745.1). Lineage (NCBI taxonomy): Bacteria > Pseudomonadati > Pseudomonadota > Betaproteobacteria > Burkholderiales > Oxalobacteraceae > Noviherbaspirillum > Noviherbaspirillum sp. ST9. The sequence goes on from NZ_JBLWFR010000004.1 coordinate 41,644, forward strand.
TCCAGGAGGTGCTGGTCACCGACTTCCTTGTGTCGGAAGGCGACCTGTAATCATGACATGCGCAGCCGGTTGTGAATGGCAGTCGCGGCAACGGCCGCCTGTCCCATTGCAACGGTAATCTGGTTCAAGCCCGCGACGATGTCGCCTGCGGCATAGAGTCCCTCCACCGATGTCTGCTGGTGCCCGTCAACCAACAGGCAGCCCTCCGGCGTTGCCCGTGCACCGAGCACTAGCGCAAGGCCGGAATTGACCATGGTCCCGAGCGCCGCGTAGATCACGTCGAAGCGTTCCTGCGTGTCATCCGCGTAATGCGCGCGCAGTCCGTCGTCACCATAGCTCAGTCGCGCAACAGGAACATGCACGACGCGCAGCGCGGCGCGGTCGATGCGCAATCGTTCTTCGTCGTCGAGCTTGATTGCCCCCCTGACGGAGAGCAGCGTAATGTCCGATGTGTAATGACGCACGAACAGCGCCTCGCCGAGTCCGCCCTTGCCGCGACCAATCACCGCCACCTTGCGGCCGCTCGCCTCGAAGCCATCGCAGATCGGGCAGTAGCGCAGGAGTCCTTCCGCCAACGCCTGCTTCACCTCTTGTAGTTCCGGCTCCACGTCGACGACACCGGTGGCAAGGATTGCGGTCTGCGCATGCCATTCCCCGGTGGTCGCGCGCGCAAGGAAGCTGCCGTCAGGCAGGCGTTCGAGGGTGTCTACCGAACCGGCCGTCACCTGTACGCCATACTCCGCGACCTGCGCGCGCAGTCGCGCCAGCAAGTCCTTCCCGTGAACGCCGCCGATGTAACCAGGATAGTTATGCGAGGTCGGCACCAGAAGAAGCCGGCTGGTGCCGCCATCGAGAATGGCGAAGCGGCGATGGAAGCGGGCCAGGTAAGTTGCCGCGGTCAGGCCCGCCGCGCCGGCGCCGATGATGATGCAGTCGAGCGGAACGGCCATGTCACGCGCTGATTAGCGCCCCTGCTGCGGGCGTCCGGGCTCGCGCGCATCCGGCGGAGGCATGTCGTGCTCATCGAGATCCATGTCATCGCTGGCGTCGATCTGGTCGATGCGGTCGACATCGATGTCCGAGCCCGCCTCGATATCGGAATCGAGTCCCGCGGTCGAGCGCTCACCAGTGCCGAGGGAGTCGGTGTCACTGTCTGTGCGCGCATGGCGGCGTCCGCTGTCGGGATCTTCCGTTGTGCCCTTGTCGAGGCCGATGTCGCCTTCCTCGATCCAGCGCGTGCCGCCTTGCACATCGCTGCCGGAATCCGAAATGTCGCTCGGTCCGAGTGCATCCGTGCCGTGTCCCTTGCCGAGCTGGCGGTCGGGTTCGGGAATATTGTCGGGATCCAGGGTGCTGGTGGCCATGATCTTGCTCCTCATGATTCAGGGGAAGATCGGAGGTGCAATATCCGTGCCGCGCATGGCAAAGGGGGCCGCATAGAGGCAAGCACACGATGGGCGTGTAAATTTGACGTCGACATGCAAATAATCACGCGACTCCACACAGGGCAATCGTTTCCAATTGTTTCAGGCTTGCCTGCATGCACGAAATCCGGAACTTCCCGCGTATCCGTCTTGTCAGTCCGGTAACGAAAGCCGCAGCATCCCGGGAATCACGGGCTTTCTCCGCGGCGCGGCAACGATCATGCGCGCGCCTCCGAGTCCCCTTTCTATCAGGAGTTGATGATGGCAACACTGCACAAGATTCTTTTCGGTTCCGCACTCGTCGCACTGGCCGGTGTCGCACAGGCCCAGACCTCGTCCTCTACCACTGCCACGACCGGGCCGGCAGCCGGCATCGCCGTTCCTGTCCCCGTCGACAACAGCTCGGGCGCCAGCGCGACCGGCAGCACCGCTTCCGGCAGCGGCGCAGCCGTGACCACTACGACGCCTGCCGCAACGCCGGCACCCGCAGGCGCAAGCACGACGTCGACCGTCACCAGCACTCCTTCGGCAAGTACGCAGGTCGACCCGTACGTGCAACGCCGCGAGACACGCAAGCAGGCCAAGGCCGATTACAAGGACAAAAAGAAGGCCGCCAAGCAGGAATACAAGGAAGAGAAGCGCGAAGCCAACGCCGCGCTCAAGGCATCGCGCAATGAGCCTGGCGTCCAGCGCAATGTCGACGGCATGGGTTCCTCCGGCCGTTAATGTTTCGCTTCCGCGCCGCCGCGGCGGCGCGCCCTGCATTCCGTTACGCTGCGGGAACGGTCTTCCGCCAGTACAATGAAGGCCTGCGCAATTTCCCTCTACCCCCGCGGCGTAACGCAACGTGTCCGACCCCATCCGCAAAGTCATCCATTGCGACTGCGACTGTTTCTATGCCGCCGTCGAGATGCGTGACGATCCTTCGTTGCGCGGGAAGCCGCTTGCGGTAGGCGGCCGGCCCGACCAGCGCGGCGTGGTCGCCACCTGCAATTACGAAGCGCGCAAGTTCGGCATCCGTTCCGCCATGGCGATGTCGCAGGCGCTGCAGCGCTGCCCCGACCTGATCGTCATGCCGCCGGCGATGGACAAGTACCGCACCGCGTCGAAGCAGATCCTCGCCATCTACCGCGATTACACCGACCTCGTCGAACCGCTGTCGCTCGACGAAGCCTATCTCGACGTCACCGATTCCCCGCATTTCCAGAACAGCGCCACACTCATCGCGCAGGAAATCCGCCAGCGCATTTTCGACACCGTCGGCATCACCGCCTCCGCCGGTATCGCGCCCAACAAATTCCTCGCCAAGATCGCCAGCGACTGGAACAAGCCCAACGGACAGTTCGTGATTCGACCGAAAGAGGTGGAGGACTTCGTCGCCGCGCTGCCGGTCGACAAGCTGTTCGGCGTCGGCAAGGTCACGGCGATGAAGCTCAAGAAGCTCGGTGCGTTTACCTGTGGTGACCTGCGGGAGTGGACGCTGCCGCACCTGCAGCAGCACTTCGGCAAGTTCGGCGGCAGCCTCTACGGACTGTGCCGTGGCATTGACCGCCGCCACGTTAGCCCCAGCCGCGAACGGAAATCGGTCAGCGTCGAGGAAACCTATGTCACCGACTTGCCCGACCTCGATGCCTGCCGGCGCGAGCTGGAACCGCTGATCGAACTCCTGCGCCAGCGGGTGCATCGCGCCCAGGCCGAACGCAACATCCACAAGCTGTTTGTGAAAATTCGCTTTGCCGATTTCCGGCGCACGACAGCGGAATGCGTGAGCACCCTCATCGACGAAGCGGCCTGCCGCAAGCTGCTGGAAACCGCGCACAAGCGCGGTGATCGCGCGGTGCGCCTGCTCGGCGTCGGCGTGCGGCTGGAAGAGGAAGACGACTTCCACCAGCTCGGCCTGTTTGTTGAAGAAGCAACAGTGCCCGATGCGTGAAATTTGCAACTGACGGTGGGGATGCCGACGGGTAAAATGGCGCCTCCGTTTTTATCAGGCGCGCATCATGTGGTTCAAGAATCTCCAGATCTATCGTCTCACCGCTCCATGGACGCTGTCGTCCGAACAACTCGAAGCGGCCCTCGCTCCCCAGGCTTTCGCGCCGTGCTCCAGCCTCGACATGCAAACGCAAGGTTGGGTTTCGCCGCGTGACAACGGTATGCTGGTCCACACCGTCAACCGCCAGATGCTGCTGCAGCTTGGCACCGAAAAGAAGCTGTTGCCGTCGACCGTAATCAACCAGGTCACCAAGGCCCGTGCTGTCGAAATGGAAGAGCAGCAGGGCTTCAAGCCGGGCCGCAAGCAGATGAAGGAATTGAAGGAGCAAGTCACCGACGAACTGCTGCCGCGCGCATTCAGCATCCAGCGCAGCACCCGCGTGTGGATCGATCCCGTCAATGGCTGGCTGGTGATCGACGCCGCCGGCGCATCGAAGGCCGACGAAGTGTTCAAGATCCTGCTCAAGTCGCTGGAGAGCCTGCCGTTCGCCGTGCTGCGCACCGAGCGTTCGCCGCTGTCCGCGATGACCGACTGGCTGGTGGCCGACGAAGCGCCTGCCGGCTTCACCGTCGACCAGGACACCGAACTGCGCTCGACGGGCGAGGGCAAGGCCACCGTGCGTTACGTGCGGCACACGCTGGAGCCGGACGATGTGCGTCGCCACATTGCCGGCGGCAAGCAGTGCACGCGCCTGGCGATGACCTGGGCCGACCGCGTGTCCTTCGTGCTGACCGAGACGCTGGCGGTGAAGCGCGTCGCGCCGCTGGACGTGCTCAAGGAAAATGCCGATTCGAGCACGCAGAATGAGGACGAACGTTTCGACACCGACTTCGCGCTGATGACCGGCGAGCTGGCGAAGATGATCTCCGAACTGGTGGAAGCGCTGGGCGGGGAAGAGCAGCAGAAGAAGGCTGCGTAATTGAAAGGCTGCCCGGTGCAAACCGGGCGGGCGAAAAAAAAGACGAACCCGAAGGTTCGTCTTTTTCATTTTGGCGGAGCGGACGGGACTCGAACCCGCGACCCCCGGCGTGACAGGCCGGTATTCTAACCGACTGAACTACCGCTCCAGGAAACTGCTTGACGTGTGTCACCACGTCTGAAGGGCCTGAAGTCTACAGGAAATTTTTGGATCTGGCTACACCCGCCCGAAAAATGTCGCGCGCCTTGGATACAATGGACGTCATCATGATGAACGACCTGCCCCTGTTCCCCCTGATCGAGCCCAACCGCACCGGCATGCTCCCCGTGGACGACATCCACACGCTGTACTGGGAAGAATGCGGCAACCCGGACGGCGAACCCGTGCTGTTCTTGCATGGCGGCCCCGGCGGCGGCCTGTCGCCGCGGCACCGCTGCTTCTTCGACCCCGCGCATTACCGCATCGTGCTGTTCGACCAGCGCGGCGCCGGCAAGTCGACACCCTTGGGTGAATACCGCAACAACACCACGCAACTGCTGATCGACGATATCGAACGCCTCCGCGACATGCTCGGCATTCGCGCATGGCTCGTCTTCGGCGGCTCCTGGGGCTCAACCCTTGCGCTGGCCTACGGACAGGCGCACCCGGAACGCTGCACGGGCTTCGTCCTGCGCGGCATTTTCCTTTGTACGCCGGCCGAGATCGACTGGTTCCTCCATGGCATCCGCTGGTTTTTCCCGGAAGTGCACGACGAGTTTGTCGCGGATATCCCGCCCGACGAGCGTGGCGACCTGTTGCAGGCGTACGCGAAGCGGCTGTTCGCCGACGATCCTGCCGTCTATGTGCCGGCGGCGCGGCGCTGGAGCCGCTATGAAGGACGCTGCCTCTTCCTGCGACCGGATCCGGACGCGATCGCGGATTTCAGTTCGGACAAGATCAGCATCGGCGTCGGACGTCTCGAGGCGCATTATTTCCTGAACAAGGGATTCTTCGGCGAAGACGAGCTCATTCGCAACGTCGACCGCATTCGCCATCTGCCGGCCATCATCGTGCAGGGGCGTTACGACGTCGTCTGCCCGCCACTCTCGGCGTTCCGCCTGCATGACGCGTGGCCGGAAGCCGTGATGCGCGTGATCGACGACGCCGGGCACTCGGGTTACGAACCGGGCATTGCCGCAGCGCTTGTCGCGGCGACGGAAAAATTCAAGACGGAACGACGCTTCTAGTGTGCGGTGCGTCGCTCGATTTCGGCGACAACCGCTTCGACGGTGCGTTTCAGGTTGGCTTCCACAATGGCGGCACCGACAAGCGGCGGCACGGGAAATCGCGGTTCCATGACGCCGCTAAAGGTGATGCGCGTGCCTTGAGCCAGCGGTTCCATTGTCCAGTGCGTGTCGTAGCGATGCATGTCGCCGTCGACCAGCGTGACATGGATTGCTGACGACGGGCTCTCCTCGACGTTCAGCTCCATGCGGATGGTATGCCACACGAACAGGAAACCGGCGCTGCTGCGCTGCTCGATGCGGACGGTATTCCCGCTGCGCGACAGTACCTTGACGGTCAGCAGGTCGGGAATGAATTCCGGCAGGCGGTCGTAGTCTGTCAGCACGACCCACGCCTGCTGCGGCGTCGCACGGACGACGCCGACGGCCTTCACTTCAAAGAATGGTTCGCCGTTGCGGACGACACGGGTTGCATTGGCGTGGATCGAATCATGGCGGAGGCGTTCTTGCGCGTGCATGGCAGGAATGACGAGGAGTAAAAGCAGGAAAACTGCTTGCTGCATAAGTGCAGCTTAGAAGGCATGATCCGATTTGCAAGGCGCGGCGCGAATTTGTAACGCCCCGTAAGATTGCTTTCGGGCATTCGCCTGCGTGAACTATGTTGAAGTGAGTCCTTGTCCGCCTGCAACGCCGCCATGAAAATCCGCATCGCCATCCTGCTTGCCGCCGGTGTTATTGCCGGATGTGCGTCCCGTCCCGCCGAAACGCCCGTCAGCCCGGTCCCGGACAGGCCGTCGCGCGCGGAAAGGAAAACCGAAGCGCCGGAGGCGCAGTCGTCGAGCGCCAGTTCAGTGGACGGCTACAAGCGTGACCTTGCCTTGCGCATTTCGCAGGTGAACGCGAACAAGGTGTACCCAGGCAGGCCGCAAGCCCTGCTGCGCTCGGTCGTAGTGCTGCGTTACGCGATTGACGGGCGGGGCAACCTCGTGCGCAGCGAAATCATGCGCTCCAACCGCGACAGTGAAACCGAATCTACCGCGCTTGCCACGCTGCGCAATTCCGCGCCTTTCCCCAAGCCGGCGTCGCACCTGCTGCGCCGCGGCCAGCTTGAATTATCGGAGACCTGGCTTTTCAACAACGATGGCCGCTTCCAGCTCCGCACCATTGCGCAACCCCAGATGGACCAGTGAGTCCGGCAATGCCCGACGACACTTCGCCAGGAAAACGGGTTACACAATCTTACATTGTCAAAAAGTCTTTAAATTCAGTCACTTGAAAAATCTTTAACGTCAATTGCCGCAGCGCGGCGTGAAAACCGCTGAACAAGGATGCTGGCGTTTGCATCCAAGCTGCTGCATCGATGATGCCTTTATCCTAATTTATAAAGGAGCAACTCATGACGTTAAAAAACACTCTTCGCTCGCTCTCGCTGGTCGTGGTGGCATCGGTGTCATCCATCGCCTTGGCGCAGACGGGCAGCAGCAGCGCAACAAGCCCATCGTCCACCACCAAGTCGCAGAGCGCAACTGGCGCGACAGGCGCAGGTACCGGCAGTGATGCCGGCATGGCGGGCGGCAGCGGTACCTCCAGCTCCGTGCCGTCCAACACCCCGATGCCTGGTTCGTCCTCATCCGGCACCTCGGGCGCGAGCGGCAGCACCGGCTCGAGCGCATCCGGCACCAGCGACAGCTCCTCTGGCGCATCGGGCAGCACCGGCAGCAGCGCTTCCGGCTCGTCGCCTTCAACCTCGGGCAGCGGCTCCACTGGCGCGACCTCGGGTTCGTCAAGCTCACCCAACGCCACGGGCAGCTCCTCGACCGGCAGCAGCTCTCCCTCCGCGACGTCCGGCACGTCCACGTCCGGTGCAAGCGACGCTACGGCTGACACCAAGCCCAAGGCCAAGGCCAAGAAGAAGTCCAAGAAAGCCAAGAAGGCCAAGTCTTCCGGTTCGTCTTCGCCGAGCGCATCGAGCGGCGCAAGCGGCGCCACCAGCGGCGGCGGCAGCGCCTCCGGCAGCACCGGTAGCTCTGGCACCGATACCGGCACCAGCAAGTAAGCTGTCGCGCAGCACCAATGAAAAAGCGGCCTGCAGGCCGCTTTTTTGTTGTCCGTCAGGCGCACTTCTTAGTCGTGCTTGTGTTTTCCCTTGCCCTTACCGTGGCCATGGTTGCCCGGCTGGTCGTATTCGGCAGACCTCACGAAGTAAACCGGCTGCGCGCAGGCATTGTACTTGTGGCAGTGCTTGCCCCAGTTCTTGGCGTGTCCCGGCGGGACGTGCATGTAGACCGGCTGGACCGCGACCGGGCGCACCGGGCGGGTGATGATCATGGGCTGCGCGTAGAGCACGGGCGGCGGCGCGTTGCCGATGTCTACCCGGCCGTACACGCCGGGAGCGACTTCGCCCCCCACGCTCACGCTGACGTTGGTGGCATTCGCGCCGGCGGCAACGGATGCCAGCAGCAGGGCGGCGATGTTGACGAAAGTGCGATTCATGTTAGCTCCTATCTGAAGTTGCCCCGGAACACCGGTGCTTCCTGCATGATAATGGAAGACAACGAAATCGGCAGAAGGAATCTGTAACGTTTCGTTGCACGCCGTCGGCCGCGTTTGTCGCCGTCGCGCGAATCTGTTTAAATGACCGCATCCCTCCTTTCGATTCTCACCATGTCTTCAGCCACATCCCGCATGCCCGCCAGCGCTTTCAAGCGTCCGGCAAAACTCTATCGCTGCGCCGGCCGAGCCGAACTGGAACGCGCCCTGCAGTTCGGCGAATTCCGCCTCGAGCCACCGGCCGTCCAAGGCGGCGTCGGCCAGATCCTGCCTTTCGGCGAACGCGCCGCGTCGGGTTTCCTCACACTGAGTCTCGCCAGCGCCTTTGATCCCGCACAGCTTTCGAATGCCGATTGCTGCCTGGTCATCCATGATGCCGAACAGTTCGGTGAGCGCATCCACCGCGCGGCACAACGGCTTTTGCCGAGCTGGGCCGGCATCGATGCGGCAATATCCTACGGCGTCCCCAGTCCCCTCGGCGACGTCTTCTCGAAGCCGCGCCAGCGCGCCGCCGAGAAAGAATGGCTCTTCGCATGGCGTCCCACCCAGCCCGCGCTTGTCAACAAGGCGGTCACGATCAGCATCGGCAGCATCGAAGGCATTGCGGAGTTGCGCGACAGCGTCTGAAGAAGTCACATGCCGCCGCGTGATCTGCGTCAAGAAGATCCAGCCGCTCACTCCAGGCATGGAAACGCTTGATGGCGAAGCTTTACATTTCGCACATTACCTGAGATAAATAGACAATAAAACGTCGCTCGCACGGAGCGAAAAAGCACACGCGCCGATACACGTTTCGGCCAATTTTCAAGGGAGTACATCATGCTGGCAAATAACATCAAAACCGTACGCAATGACATGAAGACCCTGGTCAAGGACGCGCAGGACCTTCTACGCGAAGCGAGCCTCGCCAGCGGCGAGAAGGCGGACGAACTGCGTGCCAGAGGTCTGGCGCTGCTCGACACCGCAATGGAAAAGGCGCATGAAGTGCAAGCCATCGCCGTCGAGAAAGGCAAGGCCGCCGCGCATTCCACCGACGAATTCGTGCATGAGCACCCGTGGAAGGCTGTCGGCATCGCCGCCGGCATCGGCCTCGTCGTCGGCATGTTGATTTCACGCCGCTGATGGAGCAACAGCACGCAGGCGACGAAGGCGCCGGCGAGCGGCCGGGCCTCGTCGCCGGACTGGCGGGCATCGCCAGGAACGCGATCGGCCTGCTCGTCAGCAGGATCGAGCTGGCAGCGCTGGAACTGGGCGAAGTCCGCGACAACCTCGCGCGCCTTCTGTTCGTTGGCGCACTCGGCATCGTCGCCATCCTGTTCGCCCTCGGCAGCTGGACGGCGCTGGTCGTGGTCCTCGCGTGGGACACGATGGGATGGAAAATCCTGCTTGTCATCGCCATCGTCTACACGCTGCTGGCCATTGCCATCCTGCGCCATGCGCGCGGTTACCTCGCGCAGGACAAGCTTGCCATGCCCGCGACCATGGCCGAGCTGCGCAAGGACCGCGACGCGTTGATGTAGGAGCCGGCATGAACCGCGAAGACCGCAAACGACAACTCATCGCACAGGGCGCCATCTACCGGGCCGAAATCCTGCTCGCCAAGCAGAGTGCCGAAGACAGCCTGCGCCCCGATACCCTTGCGCGCAGCGTGCTGCACCAGGCGGCCGGAGCACTGATCGGCGCTTTCCGTCGCGGCAATATCGGCGGGCTGCCAGGCGTGAACCTGCAGACCGTGCTTCCCCTCGTCATGGGCACCATCTCGGCGCTCTCGAAACGCAAGTCCCTCCTCAAGACCATCGTTCGCGGTGCCGCAGTCGCCGGTACGGCGGCCGGCGTCGTTGCCCTCATGTCGAGAAGAAAAAAGGCGACGCCGCAACCTGCCGATGATGCGATGCAAGATTAACGTTTTGTAACCGCACGAACTCGCCTATTCGCGCTGTGTCCAACTACCGTTTCCACAGGTAGAGGAACAGCATCATGCGCAAACGACTTACTGCAGGCACGCTTGCCGCAATCGTCGCGCTCGGCGGTTGCGCGAACATGAATGAAGTCCAGCGCGGCACCGCAACCGGTGCCGGTGTAGGCGCCGGTATCGGCGCAGTCCTTGGCGCTGCGACTGGCCCGGGTGGCGGACGCCGCGCCGCGACAGGGGCGGCCCTCGGCGGCGCGGTCGGCGCAGTCGCTGGCAACATCTGGTCCAGCCGCATGGAGCAGCAGAAGCGCCAGATGGAACAGGCCACGCAGGGGACTGGCGTGCAGGTCACGCAGACCGCCGACAACCGGTTGAAACTCGACATTCCGAGTGACATCTCCTTCGACACCAACCGCAGCGACATCAAGCCGAACTTCCGTCCTGTCCTCGACCGGTTCGCCGACGGCCTCGTGTCGAACCCCTATGCGCGGGTCAACATCATTGGCCATACCGACAGCACCGGCGGCGACGCAATCAACAACCCGCTGTCGGTCAACCGTGCCGCGGAAACACGCGACTACCTGGTATCGCGCGGCGTGGCATCCAACCGCATCAGTATCGACGGCCGCGGTTCGCACGAGCCGGTCGCCTCGAACAATACCGACGCCAACCGGGCGCGAAACCGCCGTGTCGAGATCTTCGTCGCGGAACAGCAGGCCACCGCGCAGGCGCCCCAGCCGGTACAGCAGCCACAGCCCGTCACCAGCCAGCCGGTGTACCGCAGCTCCGGCCAGTAAGCGAGACAAGCGGGCATAAAAAAAGCCGACCTTGCGGTCGGCTTTTTCGTGGCGTCGAGGCGGATTACTTGGAAGCGGAGACCATGTAATCGACCGCTGCCTTGACTTCGTCATCCGAGGCGGAAGAACCACCCTTCGCCGGCATCATGCCAGCCTTACCCTGGAAGCCCTTGATCGCGTGCGTGTACAGCGTGTCGTTGCCCTGCTTGATGCGCGGTGCCCAAGCGGCCTTGTCGCCGACCTTCGGCGCACCGGCGACACCCGCGCCGTGGCATGCAGCGCAGGCCGCATCGAAGATCTTCTTGCCGTCGGCTTTGGCCGCGGGGGCGGCAGCAGCGGGAGCAGCAGCTGCCGGCGCAGCGGCAGGAGCGGCTGCGGCCGGTGCCGGTGCAGCCGCCGGGGCAGCAGCAGCCTTCGCTGCCGGTTCCTTCAGGTTGCCGCCCGACTTGTTGGCCATGTAGACGACGGCGCGTTCGACTTCGACATCGTCCAGATCCGGATTGCCACCCTTGGCCGGCATCGCGTTAATGCCCTTGATCGCATTGCCCACCAGGGTGCTCTGTCCCTTGCCGATACGCGCGGCCCAAGCACCGTTGTCGCCAAACTTCGGTGCGCCGGCAGCGCCGGTGTCGTGGCAGGCTGCGCAAACCGCCTTGTACACGGCGTCGCCCGCCTGGAGCTGCTTCGGTGCGTTGGAATCCTTCAGGGTGTAGCCTTCGTCGGCCACCGGACGGAGGCGGGTCGCAACCGCTTCCGAGCTCATGCCGTCAGAGCCGGCGCCGACCTTGTCGGCATTGGCCACGTACTGCACGAGCAGGACGATACAGATGATCGGCACCAGGAAGCCGGCCGCTACTGCGGCGATCAGCTGCTTCGGCGTCTTGATCGCGGTTTCGTGATGGTTGTGTGCGTCGCTCATTTTTCCCTCAAAGCATTTTTTTGAAAATCGGTGGGCGGAGGTAAGGTGGGCCTGGAACCTGCAATGATGCGGCGCAATACCTCGCAAAACCCTTGATTATAGTCGGAAAATGCAGGGATGCGCATGGGCCGGGACAGCGTCAGGCATGCTTCTTGACCGGCCCGCATGGACGACCAGACGGAAAACCGGTATCCTTCATGCCTCTTCGCCGTCGCCCGGTCCCGGGTGGCGTCTCTACGCGGCTGTAGCTCAGTGGATAGAGTATTGGCCTCCGAAGCCAAGGGTCGTGGGTTCGATCCCCGCCAGCCGCGCCATCAATCTTCGATTTCCTTGATTCCCACAGGTATGCGCCTGTCATTGACGGTGGGAAAATGGCCTGGAGACAACTCGAACAGGCAAGGTGATCATGCAATCGCCGCGCTATCTGGAATCGCTCACGGCGTCCGCCGTCGATGAAACCGTCGCACGCTGGCGGGAGACATTCCCGGCTTTTTCCGTGCTTGCCCTGCTTCCCGAGGCAGAGGCTGCAGCCGTCCCCCTCCTGCAGCACGCCTGCATGCAGGCAGGCATCGGCCTGGCGGGCGCGATCTTCCCGGCACTCGTCCTGGAAACGGGCGGCGTGCAGAACGGCGCGATCCTGCTGCCCCTCGTCGGCGCGCCGGCGCCACTGCTGGTTGAGGATGTGTCGCGGCCGGAGGCGGTGGAGCGTCTGGCAGAACGCCTCGCCGGTTTCATCGACGAGCTGCTCGGCGAGAGCGAACAGGAGGCAACCCTGTTCTGCATCTTCGACGCCCTGATCCCCAATATTGCGACCCACCTCGACGCCTGGTACCTCGCGCTGGCCGACCGCGTGCATTACGCCGGCGTGAATGCAGGCAGCGAGCGCTTCGTCCCCATCGACTGCCTCTTCGATAACACGCGATGCATTGCCGGCGGCGTGCTGCTGCAGCTCTTGCCCGGCCACACCGGCGCGGCACTGGCGCATGGCTTCGATGTCCCGGAGCAGGTGACGACCGCGACGTCCGCCACGGGAAACCGCGTGGTGCAGATCGACTGGCGGCCTGCGCTCGAGATGTACCGCGAAACCATGGCCGCCCAATACGGTGTGGCGATCGACCGCGACAATTTCTACAGCTATGCCGTGCATTTCCCGTTCGGCATTCTGCGTGCCGACGGCACGGTGCTGGTTCGCATCCCTGTCGCATTGGACGACGCCGGGGGCATCTTTTGCGTTGGCGAAATCCCGCCCAATTCGGTGCTGTTGCTGCTCGATGCGCGCAGCGGAGCCGGTCGCGCGCCGGTGCTGCTGGCGGAAGACCTGGCCGGAACGGCTAGCCGCGGCGCGCACAATCTCCTGACCTTCTATTGCGCCGGACGCCGCATGCATATGGGCGAGCAGGGGATGCGGCAGGAGCTCGCCGACCTCGCCCGCCGGACGGGCCAGCCTCACCTGTACGGCGCGCTTTCGCTGGGCGAGATAGGTGAATCAGGCTGTGGTGGCTATCCACTGTTTCATAACGCTACCCTGGTCGGTATTCCCTGGGGAGGAGGCGGGTAATGCACGCGGCGGGCGACCAGCATGCGCTGGCAATTCTCTATGACCTCGCGTTGACCATCGGAGGCGAGGTGGCGGTGGAGCCCTTGATGGTGCGAACCCTTCAGCGCCTGATGTACCACACGGGCTTTCCGGTCGGCCTGTGGTTCGACAAGCCGGAGCGCGCCAAGGAAGGGACCGTCCGCCTGCATCTTGCCATCGGCGACTATGACCTGGTGCGCCGGCGCGGTGAGACGCTGGAGGTGCCGGCGGCGCTGGTAGAGGGGCCGCCGGCGCTCCTCGACGCCCCGGAATTGCTGGCGCGGCTCAATCCCCGCAAGCCGCACCGCTTTGCGCTGCGGCTGCCCGTGCCCGGTGATGGCGTGATTCTGCTGCTGGCGACGGCCGCGCCTGCGACAAGGGTGTCCCTGCCGGAATTGTTTTCGCCCGTCCTCGCCGGTCTTGGCCGCTCCCTGACCCTGTGCCGCAGCCACGAGCAGCAGGTACGCGAGCGTGTCGAGCAGACCGCGTATTACGATCCCCTGACCGGTCTGCCCAATGCCATCCTGTTCGCCAATGCCTTGCGCCAGGCATCGATCGACGCCCGCGCGTCGGGCCGCTGGGTGGCGCTCGTGCACCTCGATATTGACGACTTCCGGCATGTCAATGAAAAGCGCGGCAGCGATCTTGGCAACCGCATCCTGTTGGCGCTCGCCAGGAAGCTCGGCGCCCAGTTGCGCGAGGGGGAGGTCGCAGCGCGTCTTTCCGGAGACGAGTTCTGCCTGCTCTGGCCGGACCTGGCGGGATGGGACGATGTCGACGAGCGCGTCGTGCGCCTGTTGCAGATCAACCGCATGCCGCTGGAGGTGGATGGAGAACCACTCGAACTCACCTTTTCCGCCGGCGTGGCGGTGATGCCGCCCGATTCCGAGGATGGCGACACGCTCGCTCGCCATGCGCAGATGGCGTTGCACCAGGCCAAGCAGGAGGCGCGCGGCTACTTCCGCCTGTTCGACGCGGAGCAGGACAAGCGCACCCACACGCGCCGCGAACTTCTCGACCGCCTGAAGAACGCGATGGAAAATCGCGAGCTGCGGCTTTTCTACCAGCCAAAGGTGGAGCTTGCCAGCGGCACCATCCTCGGTTTCGAGGCGCTCCTGCGCTGGCATCATCCTGAACGCGGTATCGTCCCGGTGCCGGAGTTTCTGCCCGCCGTCGAAAACAGCGACTTCATCGTGCGCCTGGGCGAGTGGAGCATGCGTGAGGCATTGCGCCAGGTCGTGGCATGGCGGACCATGGGCCTCGAGACCTGTGTCAGCGTCAACATCGCGGGCCGGCATCTTCTGCTGCCCGATTTTCCGCTGCGCGTGCAGCGCGCGCTCGATGATGTACCGGATGCGAGGCCGGGCGACCTCGAAATCGAAATCCTCGAATCCTCCTTCCTCGGCGATCTCGGCCACGTGCGCGGCATCATGCAGCAATGCGCCGCCCTTGGTGTCCGCTTTGCGCTGGATGATTTTGGCACCGGCTATTCCTCGCTCGCCTATCTGCATCAGCTGCCCGCGTCGACCATCAAGATCGACCAGGTATTCGTGCGCAACCTGTTCCTGCTGTCCGAGGACCCCGCGATCATTCAGGCCATCGTGCGGATCGCCGATGTGTTCGGCCGCGACCTCGTCGCGGAAGGCGTGGAGGATCCGGAGCACGGCATGCTGCTGGTGTGCATGGGATGTCATGCGGGTCAGGGGTTCGGCATCAGCCGGGCGCTTGCGCCGGAGGCGGTGCCCGCATGGGCACGGTCGTACCGTCCCCCGACAGAATGGACGCGCGCGGCGGGCCTGTCGTGGCATCCACTCCTGCACACGTTGCTGCACCATCGCTACCGTATCCGGCAGTGGCGCGAGCAGGTGGAAGCCATCATGGGACGTGAAGATCCCGGCCTGCCGCTGCCCGCGCTTGAGACAGCCGCGCTTGACACCTGGCTGCGCACCGTCCTGTCCGAGGTCAGCGTGGCGCCGCAGGTGCGAGAATCCCTCTTGCTGATTGAACGGCTCCATGCAAAGGCAATCCGCAAGGATGCCCACAATTCGACGCTGCGCGTCGCCTGGCTGCATGATCTGTCGGGCACCGCGACCGCCCTGCTGTCGGTCCTCGACGATATTGCGGTCAAGCTGGGGACCGGTGCAACGAAGCGCACTCTCTTCCCCGGGGCATGACAAGCTGCAGTTTTCGACATTCCGGTTTACACTCCCTCGAGGCGCGTCCACATCGCGTCACACACGCAGGGCCGCACCAGACGGACCCGCAGGGAGAGAACAGTGTCCAAACTCGGCTGTGCGGCGGCGCTTGCCTGCTCCGTCGCGCTGTCGGCGCAGGCCGACGTCCTTACGCGCAGGCTCGATACCGTGGGCCAGGTCGTCACCAACAAGGGCGACGAACAACTCAATCCCGTTGAGCAGCCGGGCTGGCGGAAGCTCGACGTCAAGCAATGGCTGGCCGAGGGCGACAACCTGCGCACCGGACCCTACGGCGCGATGGGCATCCTGTTTCGCGACGAGACCCAGATCCGCGTCCACGCCAATACCAACCTCCAGGTCCGCAACATCGGCCGCCGCAGCGACGGCGAAACACGCCTCGGGCTTGAGCGCGGAGGGGTGTGGATGCGGGCGAAAACCATCCCTGCCGGCCTGAGCATCGAAACGCCGTCCGCCACGGTCTCCGTGCGCGGCACGGATTGGTCGCTAACGGCGGATGAGAATGGGGCCGCCACCCTGACCGTGCTCTCCGGCCAGGTCCGCTTCTACAACGAATTCGGCGAAGTGCTGGTCGAACGCGGAGAGACTGCCTACGCAGAAAAGGGAAAGCCGCCGCTCAAGCATTACATCATCCAGCCCAAGGACCAGGCGCAGTGGCAAGTGTCGGCCAGCTGGCTGGACATCATTTCGCTGACCGGCGAGCGTGCCACCGCGCTGCGCAATCCCAAGGGCGGTGCCGAGACGCTGTTGCAGCGCATCGCGCGTGCCTTTGACCTGACGGAGATCGACGAGATGCGCCGCTTGCTGGACGAGGCGCGTGCCGCAGGCGAACCGCCCGCGCGCACGGCACTGTTCGACGCACTGCTGGCGCTGTACGACGAACACCCCGACGAAGCCGCCGCTTTCCTGCGCCAGTCCGAGCCGCAAGGGCAGCGCGAGCGGATGGCTAAGCACATGGCCGAGTACAGCGTGCTGATTCGCCAGCGCGAGTTTGCGGCCGCCAGCGCTGCACTGGACCGGATCGAGCGGGAGTTCGGCGATTATCCCGAAGTCGCGCTGGCCCGCACCTGGCGCTTGTCGTTCCACGGCAGGCAGGAGGAGGCCATTCCTGTCGCCGAAGCGGGCCTGCAGCGCTTTCCGCAGGAGGTGCGCTTCCACATCCTGCTCGCGTACCTGCACATGCTGCTGGGCGACACCGAAAAGGCACGCAATGCCCTCGACGCCGCGGAAAAAATCGATCCATTGCACGCCACCGTGATGCATCTCGATGCGCTGTTCCACATGAGCATGCGCCCGGACCTGCAACGCGCGAGCGACCGCGCCGAAAAGGCGCTCGAGATTGCGCCCAACGAGCCGCAACTGTGGAATGACCTCGGCCTCGCCGCGATGGATCTCGGCGACCATCACAAGGCGGAACGCGCCTTCCGCAGGGCGATGGCGATTCAGCCTTCCGGACCCGAATTCCACGCCAATCTTGCGCTGCTGTACATCACGCAAGAACGCTTCAGCGAAGCCGAGCCGCTGCTGCGGCGCGTGATCGACCTGCATCCCTCGCTTGCCACCGGCTATGAAGGCATGGGCATGATCGCACTCGGGCGCGGCAAGAATGAAGAGGCGCTGGAGTGGCTGCTGCGCGCCGTGCTGCTCAACCCCGGCCTGTCAGAAGCGCAGACACTGCTGGCCATCGCCTACCTGCGCGACGAACGCTTCGACGCCGCCGACAAGACGCTCGACACGGCCATCCGCTACGACAACAACGATCCGGTTCCCTACCTGCTCAAGAGCCTGACCGCGCAGGACCAGAGCCAGGCCGGTGATGCCGTTCGCTATGCACGCAAGGCATTCGACACCTATCTCCGCAATGGTGAGGTGACGGTCAACGGCATCCAGAACAGCCAGACGGGCAATTCCGGCCTGTCCGTCGCGTACAGCAATCTCGGCTTGAACCACTGGGCCGACACCCTGTCTCAGCGCGCCTACAACCCGTACTGGGCCAACAGCCATTTTTCAGTGCAGTCCGAATACGAATCGGAGAACGCCCGCCTGGGCAGCCTGATGCAAGGCTTGCTGCTCGATCCGACAGCATTCAGTTATGCGCCGCGCTTTGCCGAATTCGGTCCGCGCCGTCCGCGCAATGACTTCATCATCGGCGCCGGCCTTACGGCGCAACGCGGCAATGTCGCGAGCAACCAGTCGCTGACGTCCATGGGCTTCATGCGCGACGTTGGTCCGCTGCAATCGCTTTCCTACCTGGTGACGGGGACACGATCCTACGATCCCGGCGCGCGTAGCAACGGCGATGCGAAGGAAGAAAGCCTGGGCGTGGGCCTAGGCGGCATCGTCGATCCGGACACCGGCGTCGTGCTGCGCTTGAATGCGACGCGCAGCAAGACCGGGATGCCAGGAGCGATCTCCCTGCCTGATGCAGACGACCGCTCCGCCACGACCAACTTCAATGGCCACCTGGGCCTGCACAAGCGACTGGGCTTCCGGGATGAATTGCTCCTCATGGCCTATGCCGCGCGCGACCGCAGCCGCTACGCCAATGCCGACGCGGGAGGCGCGAATCTCTCGCCGCTGGATTTGTCCCTTGTCAGCGAGTTTGGCCTCGACCAGGCGCGCGCATTCTACCGGCAGGGCCTGTACGACGCGACCTTTGATCCGAGCGTGCCGATCTATACGGTCGGCGTGGCGTTGCCTGGCGTGACGGCTCTGCCCGACACATTGCCGGCCTCGGTCGATGCCAACACAACGATGCGCCGCCATACGCTCTCCACCGTGAAGCAGTTGCAGGTCAAGCGCATGTTCGACGTGGGTGACGCGCAAGCCGCAGTTGGCGCGGAATGGGCGTGGGCGCGCCAGCGGGCTGGCGTGGTGCGGTCCGGCGCGCAGGCGCAGGCCGAAGCGATGCTTCTCTTCCAGGACATGGCACTCATCCCGCAGACGCATACCGCCGTCCCGCTCGATCCGGCGACCGCGGCGGTATTCTTCCCCTTTGGATCCTCCACGGCGCAGGCGGAAAGCGCGGCCACGTCCATCGGCGGCGGGCTGGCCTACGGCAACCTGCGCTGGCAGGCGCACAAGAACCTGCTGCTGGAATCCGGCCTCAAGATGGAACATGCCGATAACGGCCTGCGCAGCACCAACCGACTGCATCCGCAAGTCGGCCTTGCGTGGACGCCGACGGACCGCCAATGGTTGCGCATGGCGTACCAGAAGCAGTCGCGACTGCCGCTCACCGGTCCGCTGGCCCCGATGACCACCGTCGGTCTCAGCGTTCCCGATGCCTATGTCAGCGGCACCAGTGCCGCCACCCAGCTGCAATGGGACAGCGAGTGGAATGAGCGCGCCTTCACCTTCTTCCGGCTGGATCGACAGGAGATCGATCGCTTCTCGATGACCTCACTCGACCCGTTCGACGACTTGTCGGCGGGCCGTGCGGATATCTACCGTGCTAGTGCGGGCGTCAACCTGTGGATCGGCGAGCGTTGGGGAATGTCGGCCGCGCTGCGCCAGACGCGCTCGCGCAACCGCGATGCCGCCGATGAAGGGAAGAAGCTGCCGCTGCTGCCCGACAGGACCTTCACCCTGAATGCTGCCTGGGTCCATCCTTCGCACGTACGCATGAACCTGTCGCAGGTCTATACCGGCACCGCGCAGGCCGACCTGGCCAACACGGTGCAACTGCCCGCTTACTGGCTGACGAATGCCTCGGTCAACTGGATGCCGGCACCGAAGAACTGGTCGCTGACCTTCACCGTCAACAACCTGTTCGACCGCAAGTACCGGGTGGCACGCGATTATGCGGGCAGCGGCCGGACCGTGCTGCTAGCCCTCGAATACCGGAGCTGATGCCGTGATCCTTCGTCTCGGGCTCGGCCTCCTCGCCTGGGTGGTGCTCGGCGTGCTGGCGCTCACGCCGTGGTGGGAACGCATCGAGGAAAACAACTTCGATTGGCTGACCATCATGACCTCGCCCGGCACAGCGGACAGTCCGATCACCATCGTCGGCATCGACGAACCCAGTTTCGCCGAATTCCAGCGCCAGTGGCCGTGGCCGCGCAGCATGCATGGCGCGTTGATCGACCGCCTGAAGGAAGAGGGCGCCAAGGTGATCGCGCTGGACGTGCTCTTCCTCGAGCCCTCCACGCCGCAAGCCGACACCGCGCTCGCCGACGCCATTCGCCGTGCCGGCAATGTGGTGCTGGCAGCCGAATGGGAGCAGCGCAGCGACGGCTACATCGACCAGCAGCGCGAGATCCTGCCGTTGCGCTCGCTGCTGGATGCCGGCGCGGCCACCGGGGTCGCCAAGGTGCCGCTGTCGGGTGCCTGCATCCGGCGTTTCCCCGCGTTCGACAACGCCTTCGGCCGGGCAGTGCTGGACACCGCGGGCATCCACGTCGACCCCGCACAGCTGCCGCGGCAACCGATGATCCGCTATGCCGGTCCGGCGAAAAGCTTTTCCTACGTCTCTTACTACCAGGCCCTGAATCCGAAGGAATTCCTGCCCCGCGGCTTCTTCAAGGACCGTATCGTGTTGGTCGGCATGGTTCTCGACAACGCGTCCCAGCTCGGCATCGACCTGTATTGCACGCCGTATGCCTGGCAAAACCGGCGCTTCATGCCGGGTGTGGAAATCAACGCCAACGTGATCGACGCCGCGATGCACAAGCGCGTGATCGCAGAACTCGATCCGATGCTGAAACTGGCATTGCTGGCCTTGCTCGCGCTCGCATCCTTTTGCGCCTTCCGCCGCTGGAGTCCGGCACGGGCAGGCCTGCTGCTGGCGCTGCTGGCAGGGGGCACGGCAGGGGCGTCGTGGGCGCTGTTCGCCTTCGCCAACCGCTGGTGGCCGGTGTTTGCGCCGCTCGCCGGTATTTTCGTAACCTGGCTGGGCAGCGGCGCGGCCGCTTTCCTCGAGGAGCGGCGCAAGCGCGCGGAAGTGCGGCGCGCGTTCGGACATTACGTGTCGCCCGCGGTCATCGAACAGATGCTGGCCCAGCCCGAACGCCTGCGCCTCGGCGGCGAACGGCGCGAAGTCACGCTGCTGTTCTCCGATCTCGCCGGTTTCACCTCCATCTCCGAAAAGCTGGATCCGGAAGAGGTGGCCGAGATCATGAATTTCTACCTGACCGAAATGGGCGCCATCGTGATCGGGCAGAACGGCACGCTCGACAAGTTCATCGGTGACGCGGTGATGGCCTTCTGGAATGCGCCGCTCGATGATCCTGACCATGCCCTCCACGCGTGCGAAGCCGCGCTGAAGATGCAGCAGGCGATGCGGGCCGTCAACGACGCGCTGCGCCGCAAAGGCATGGCCGAGCTGTCCATGCGCATCGGTGTGCACACGGGCATGGCGGTGGTGGGCAACATGGGGTCGACCGAGCGCTTCGATTACACCGCCATCGGCGACAGCGTCAATCTTGCGGCCCGCCTGGAAGGCGCGAACAAGGTCTACGGCACGGGAATCCTGGTGAGCGGCGCAACAGCCGACGCCTTGCGCGGACGCTTGCCGCTCAGGCACATGGACAGGGTCAGGTTGAAAGGAAAAAGCGAAGCGGTCGAGGTCTACACGCTGGAGGAAGCACCGGAGGGCAACGATGCCGCGATTGCCGCCTGGCGGACGCGCGCCTGGGATGAATCTGAACGCTTGTGGAGGAAGGTGCTGGAAGCGAATCCGTCGGATTCACTGGCGTCCTTGTACCTCGAACGCATCGAGGGAGGGCGGGGGCAGGCGCCAGAGGAGGATTGGGACGGCGCGTTTACCCTGGATGCAAAATAATGCACAGCTGGTCCCGGCGGGCACAGCCGATGCCGAATTCTTAGCCCTCGGTGGACGACGCCGATTGCGGGACCGGCGCTACACGCAACAGGTGCGAGATTGCCGTGTCGCATCCGAGTGCCGTGACCCAGCCAGCGAGTGCGGACGGCAGCCAGCCAATTGCAATGCCGGCGATCCAGCCGAGCTGGAACAGCAGCGCAATGTAGACGCAGGCAAAAACGAACAGGCCCATAACGATCCCGACCCGTCCGCCCACAATCTGGGGCTCCGCAGAAATATAAGCGGCGTTAATATCCATATAACACCCTTCCAAAAGAAATACGTTTCGGCAATGGTTGGATTGTATGCAGGGTGACAAAGTTCCCAGCTAGATTTGCATCAAGGAAATGAAAATTTTGCTATGCAGCAATACATTTTATTGAAAATTCGTTGACTCTGCTCAAGATGGCCTCTTCACAAGTAGGGCAATCAGTGCCAATGCAACAACAGAAGATGACGGAATGACGACCGATTTGCAGGCTTTGCTGCGCGAAATGATCCTGCCCCCCGCCAGCCTGTTTGTGCTGCTGGCGCTTGGGCTTATGTTGTGGAGCCGCCACCCGCGGCTTGGACGTCTCTTCGCTGGAGGCGCCGTCGCGGCGCTTTACGTGCTGTGCACCGGCTTCGGTGCGACTGCGCTGGTGACACCGCTGGAAGGCCGCACGCGTCCGTTTACTGGCGCAAAGGACAGCGGCGCACAGGCAATCGTCGTACTCGCCGCCGGTCGTGTCGAGGATGCGCCGGAGTATGGCGGGGACGAACAGCCGGATTACATCGCGTTGGCGCGGCTGCGCTACGCTGCTCGCCTGCATCGCGCAACGGGATTGCCGATATTGGTCTCCGGAGGGAACGGAACGGAAGACGGGCGCTACAAATCCAAGGCCCTGGCGATGGAGCGCGCCTTGCGGGAAGAATTCGCCGTTCCCGTGCGGTGGTTGGAAACGGCATCGGCCAACACCGCGCAAAACGCCGCGTTCTCCGCGCGCATCCTGGAAAAGGAAAATCTCCGCCGCATTCTTCTCGTGACGGATGCCATGCACATGCCGCGCTCCGTCATCGAATTCGAGCGCCATGGCATGGAGGTGATTGCCGCGCCGACCGTATTCCTCGGCGGCGGGACGCTGTCCCCGATGATGCTGCTGCCCAGCGCTGAGAACCTGCGCCGGTCGTACTACGCCATGTACGAATGGATCGGGCTGGCCTGGTACGCCGCCCGGAATTCCATAGGCAGGCCGCCTACTTGATGCCGTACTTGTTCATCAGGTCATAGAGGGTCGGCCGGCTGATCCCCAGCAATTCGGCCGCCTTCACGGCATTGCCGTCGACCCGGGCAAGCGCCTTGATCAACGCCTTGTGCCCGGCCTCGTCCCGCACCTGGCGCAGGTTCAGCGGCTCGTCCGGTTCGGACGACGCGGCCAGGCCCAGGTCTTCCGCCGTGATCTGCGGTCCGTCGGCCATGATGACCGCGCGCTTGATGCTGTTTTCCATTTCACGCACATTGCCCGGCCACGCATAGCTCTCGATACGGGACAGCGCATCCTCGCTGAAATTCAACGAGGAGCGTCCCTCCTGCGAACAGAACTTGTTCTTGAAATGATGTGCCAGCAGGGCGGCGTCACCGATTCGCTCATGCAGCGACGGGATCATGATTACGATCTCGCTCAAGCGGTAGTACAAGTCTTCACGGAACCGCCCCGCGGTCACCATTTCCTTCAGGTTCTGATGCGTTGCGCAGACAACGCGGACGTCGACGGGAATTTCCGCCCGTCCGCCAATGCGCTCCACCACGCGCTCCTGAAGGAAGCGCAACAGCTTGGCTTGAAGGGCCATCGGAAGGTCGCCGACTTCGTCGAGGAAAAAGGTGCCGCCGGAGGCCAGCTCGATCTTGCCCAATGTCTGCTTGACCGCTCCTGTGAATGCGCCTTTCTCGTAGCCGAACAATTCGCTTTCCAGCAGGTTCTCGGGGATGGCCGCGCAGTTGATCGCCATGAAACGCTTGCTGCTGCGGGGGCTGAGCTGGTGCAGGGAGCGCGCCAGCACTTCCTTGCCGGTGCCGCTGTTGCCCAGCAGCATGACTGTCGCGGAACTCGGTGCGACCTTCTCGACGTTGCGGCAGACCTTGAGCATGCCCGGATCACGCGTGATGATGCCGCCCAGAGGCGATTCCACGCGGTTCATCTGCAGCCATCGGTTTTCCTGCTGCAGTCCATGCAGGTAGAAGGCGCGCTCGACAATC
Source organism: Noviherbaspirillum sp. ST9 (assembly GCF_048799745.1). Lineage (NCBI taxonomy): Bacteria > Pseudomonadati > Pseudomonadota > Betaproteobacteria > Burkholderiales > Oxalobacteraceae > Noviherbaspirillum > Noviherbaspirillum sp. ST9. The sequence continues at coordinate 65,227 of NZ_JBLWFR010000004.1, forward strand.
AGGTTCAGCACTGCCGGATCGACCGGCTTCTGATGGAAGTCGTAAGCACCCATCGCGATGGCCTGCACCGCATTGGCATGATCCTGGTTTCCCGTCAGGACGATGACCTTGGTCTCCGGCGCGAGCGCAAGGATCTGCTGCAGCAGCGCCAGGCCTTCGGTGGCGCCGTCCGGATCCGGCGGCAGGCCAAGGTCCATGGTGATCACCGCGGGCTCGTGGCGCCGCAACTGCGCCAACGCACTCTCGCGATCGCTCGCTGTCAGCACCTCATACGCGTCCAAGCTCCAGCGCAACTGCTTCTGCAGTCCGGCATCGTCTTCGACAATCAGCAATTTCTTCTTATCCTGGCTCACGGTAGTCCTCTGCTTCTAAGCGGCGTTCGACATGCAATCCTGTTCGTCGACGAACAGCGGCAGTCTTACCCGGAAGGTTGTGCCCTTTGACACCTCGCTGTCAACGTCCAGCTGTCCACCGATCTGATGCACGTATTCCCGAGTTTCGAATACGCCGATGCCCATGCCTGCCGCCTTGGTCGATTCGAAAGGCCGGAACAATCGTGCACGGATGAACTGCTCGCTCATCCCGCTGCCGGTATCGATCACCTCGATGACCGCGCTGCCTTCCTGCTCGGTCAATCGAACGGTGACTTGCCCGTCGCGTGCGGTGGCTTCGATGGCGTTTTGTATCAGGTGGCCGATGACGCGCTCAAGCCGTGCTGAATTGGCAGAAACGGCCAGCCCTTCGCGCTGTACCTCGAGCCGGGGTTTCGGATCGGCCGCGCTTTTCGACGCGATCGCCTGATGCAGGATCCTGTCCAGCGAAACCGGGCCGGATTTTTCCGTCGTCGATTCGCGGTTGAACTTCTGCAAGAGTACTCGCATTTTGTGCACGGCATGTTCGATCGTCTCCAGCATATCGCGCTGGAATTCCGCACTGCCCTTGTGCCTTTCCGCGTTCGCAACGAGCAGCGCGAGCTGCGACACCAGGTTCTTCAGGTCGTGCACCACGAAGGTCGACATGCGGTTGAATGTTTCAAACTGGCGTGCGACAGCCAGCGCGTCCGCGGATTGCTGCTTGGCGAGATAGCCAGCCGTCTGGATGCCGACGATCTTGAGCAGGTCCAGCACTTCCCAGTTCAGCGTGATCTTGCTTCGCGGCCGCGACAGGACGACAAATCCGAGCAGCGTCGTGTTCTGTAGCAAGGGCACGATCAGCCAGGCTTGCGGAAACCTGCGCAGCCAGCCCGGCAGGGTCAGCCCCTCATATTTCTCGGGCTGTGTATCGTACTCCTGGATATCGATGATCCACTGCCGGTTCCGAAGGAACGTGCATAGTGAGCCGTCAGCGGGTTCCGGTGCATTGGGAAAGGACGTGTTCCATTCGGCGACGACGACACACTCATCGGATTCGTTGCGCATGTACAGGACGCCCTTGGGACTTTCCACCAGTTGCGCAATCGCTTCGATCGCCCGTTCACCCAGCTGGGGACCTTCCACGGACAGCATGCGCGTGAACTTCAGCCACTCTTCCCGATAGTCGTAGCCATAGTTGTAGAAATGCTTGCTGATGAATACCTTCAACCATGACCGGAACGTGCCGGAAAATAACACCGCGATGAGCAGGAAGAACGCGCCGAACAGGAAAGTGACCTGCAACACCGTCCCCCATTCGCCGCCGAAAAAACGCAGGTAATAGCCGGCGGCCGCGACGGCCAGCAGATAAAGCGCCGACCCGATCAGCGTTACCGAATGGAACAGGATGCGGCGCGATACCGAGATGCCGACCGACCAGTCGGGGTTGCGGGCGGCGGACACGGCGATGAGCGGGACAGCAAAGGCAATGGCGCCGCCGCGCGCCGCCCATATCTCGGCATTTACCTGGCGAAACAGCAGGGCGTCGACATACAGATAGAAGTCATAGGCGAACAGGCCGCCGATGCCGAGGCAGGCGAACTTGATGCCCCACCGCGATTTTTCAGATGTGCTCCTGAACAGCTGTTCGATCAGCAGCATGCCCATCACGGCCATCACGATGAAACCGATGCTGCCACTGAGCGTGCCGGCGATCTCGCTGACAATGCCATCGGCCGCATAGGCGAGGAGGTAAGCGATCAACAGCACGCCATAGATTCCGGCGAAGAGCAGCACCTGCTTGCTGGCGCGATAGCCGGCGATGATGAACGTGCGGTACGACGGACTGAGGACGCCGAGCAGAAAGGCGCTCCAGCTGGCATTGCGCAGCATTTCCAGAAGGCCGATATGCATCGAGATCGGCATGTTGCGCATCGTGATCAGGACGATCGAAGCCGACCACACCACGGTGACGCCGCAGGCGAGGACCAGCAATGCTCCGTGGCGGCTGCCGCGCCATTTAACGAGCAGCAGGGCGAACAGGAGCAGGTAGGCGGCCGTGGCTACCGAATAACTGACACCTGCAATCAGAGACCACATCAATGCCGTCCAAAGATCATCGGCTACCCTTGCCGAGAATGACTACCTGCAGCGTATCGATCAGGATCAGGAGATCGAGGAACAAGCTGTTGTTCTTGACGTAGTACAGGTCGTACTGCAGCTTCTGCACCGCATCGGCGACTGACGCGCCGTAGTGGTAGCGGACCTGCGCCATGCCCGTGATACCGGGCTTGATGCTGTGGCGCACGTTGTAGTAGGGGATTTCCTCGCACAGTTGCTTCACGAAGTAGGGACGCTCGGGACGCGGTCCGACGAAACTCATCTCGCCCTTCAGCACATTCAGGATCTGCGGGAATTCGTCGATGCGCAGCAGCCGGATGACGCGGCCCACGCGCGTCGTGCGCGGGTCCGATTTGGCCGCCCACTGCGGCGTGCCTCCGCGTTCCGCATCGACGCCCATGCTGCGGAACTTGAGGACCATGAAATGCTTGCCATCCTTGCCGACGCGCTCCTGTCGATAAAAGATCGGTCCGCGGTCCTCGAGATAGATCAGCAGCGCCGTCACAATGAGGAGGGGCATGGCGACGATCAGCACGGCAATGCTGACCACCATGTCGAAGGTCTTCTTGCCCAGCGTACGGAAGAAGCCCTGGTCGAAGCCGTTGCCGAAGACGAGCCAGCTCGGCTGCAAGGAATCGACACGGATCTGACATGCCTCGCGTTCAAAGAAGGCAGCCGAATCCGTCACCTTGATTCCGTTGAGCTTGCAGGTGAGCAGATCGCGGATCGGCAGCGCGCCGCCGCGCCGGTTCTGGACAGCCACAATGATTTCATTCACGTTCAGTTGCTTCGCCAGGTCATACAACGGATCGCCGAAATTCATCGGCAGCAGCGCCGTTGCGGGAACACAGCATTCCTGATCCTTCGTCGGAACATAGCCGACGATCTTGTACTTGTGATTCAGGCGGCCATCCTGCGCAAGGATCGTGCACTCCTGCGCGAGAGCGCCCGCGCCGAGAAACAGAAGGCGCGATTCGAGGAGGCTGGTCTGCGCCGATTTGAAGAACGCCATGCGCGTGACGAGGATCGCAGGCACGGCGACGATGAACATGAAACCAAGGATGCCGCGACCCATATAGAGATCCGGCAGCACATAGAACACCAGCGTCATCAAAACGAAACCGAGTACGCATGCCGGCATCAAGCGCAGGAAAGTCACGCGGAAGCTCTCGCGGAAAACGATCTGGTACATGCCGAATGCGCTCATGCTGCACACCATCACACCGGCGAATGCAATCGCCGAGGTCAGCATGCTTTCGCGCTTGAATGCTTCGGGAATATCGAGGTCGAGAAAGCGAAGCGATACGCCGAGATAAGCAGAGCCGATCAGCACAAGCAATTCGACGAGAAGCAATGTGACTGCCGCCGCAGAGACGAAGTGGTTGGAAATCCTTAACATCTGTTGCTCTCCCGAATCTTTTGTCTTTGCTCTACGCGGGGATGCGACGGTACCACCGTGCAATTTTGACAGGAGTCATAAATGTAACAAAATATAACGACTTTTAGTTCAGCATGTTATTGATTTTTGTACACAGATGCACAATATGTTTAGTGCACGTGTTGAGTTTTTGAAAGTGTGTTTCGCATGCACCACAATGAAGTGCGAACACGCGTCCCACATATATGGGATTTCGCGCGAGTTTTCACTTCCACGCGAAAAAAATATCGCGCTTCAACAAAAGAAGAATATTTCTCTTCAGAAATAGCACTGTGATTTCGAACCCTTTATCGATCGCGCCGTTCATCCTCACACTGGCCTTCGGCGCAGCTGCGGCTCGCGCACAACATCTCGATGCGAACACGATCGACAACACCGAAGAGCTTGTCGCATTAGGGAATCGATACCAGCATGGCGAGGGAGTGGCGCGCGACTTGCCGCAGGCACTCGCCATCTATTGCCGTGCAGCAAAGCTGGGGCACGCGCAGGCGTTTTACGAAATGGGCTGGATGTATGCGAACGCACGCGGCGTCGAACGAGATGACGGTATGGCCCGACATCTGTTCGAGCAGGCAACGAAGCACGGACATCAGCATGCAGCGCAAATGCTTCAGCATATGCCCGCCTTGCCCGAGCCAGCGCCACTGGCCTGCCTGCAACCGGAGGTCGTCGTCAAAAGCGACGAAGACCTGGATGAACATCCTTTTCCGCGCGGTCCGATTTTCGACATGGTCAACCGACTTGCGCCAAACTACGGTGTCGACCCGCGCTTGGCCCTCGCGGTGATCTCTGTCGAATCAGGATTTCAGCCGAAAGCCGTCTCACCCAAGAACGCCCAAGGCCTGATGCAGCTGATGCCCCAAACCGCACAACGCTTCAGGGTACGCAATGCCTTTGATCCCGAAGATAACGTCAAGGGCGGACTCGCCTATTTGCGCTGGCTGCTCGCGTATTTCCAGGGCAACGTGACGCTCGTTGCCGCGGCCTATAACGCCGGCGAGCGCGCGGTTGAATCGCACGGCGGCATCCCTCCGTTTGCCGAAACCAAAGACTATGTCCGCAAGATCACCCGGCTATACCGAAAAGCCGTCCATCCCTTCCAGTCCCATGTCGTCGATGCCTCGCCGTTGATGACGCGCCTGTCCCTTGCGCGCAAATAGCGCCGTCGTCCAACATCGTCGAATTAATTTACACCCGACGCGAGTTCAAATCTCTAAGTACTTCATTTTGCTCGAGATTTGTCGAATGGCACTCTTTATGCTTTCAATGAAAATTGTGACAGAGAGCAATATTGTCGCGGCCGGTCGCGCTGCTGGAATTCTGCCCGCCCGTTAGGACGGACGACCATTGCGATTGCAGATCGACCTAGCCGTATGTCAGGCCAGGGAGGCGCAGTCGCACTTGCGCTTCCATACGTGAAGGGAAACTCTTGATGAAGACCAACACGCAGGACAGCCAGAGGCGATATGACCCCAACCGCCTCATGGATGCTCTCAAGGATATGTTGCATTTGGACAGCGATATTGCGCTATCTCAAGTACTGGAAGTTCCACCGCTTGTGATCAGTCACATTCGCTATCGGGGGTATCCCGTTGCGCCATCCATTCTGATCAGGATGCATGACATCACACGCCTGAGTATCCAGGACCTGCGCGACATTATGGGCGACCGTCGAAAGACGGTGCGGACAAGCTACGACATGGTGTTCCTGTCCAACCCTGACCTTCCGGAGCAGAGAGAAGAGCAGCTCCAGGCCGGAAAGAATGAGCGTGCCCTCTACCTCTTCATGGCGGCCGGTCTGCTGTATGTCGCGTGGTATTTCATCCTGCATTGAATTTGCGCACGACTGTTTCTTCTCCGCATCATTTCACACCTGTTTCTTTCAGGTGGGCAACACCTTCCCCCTCTCGTTTTCACCTCGTGCGATCTGATCGCAGTGATTTCCCATTTTTTCGTTTCCACAGCCACCAGAATTCACACATGAGCGTATGAAGTTTTGTTAATCTCTAGGAAAAATTGCAATAGAGATGCATTGCGCACATGCATGGTCGGTGACCGGATGAGAATGACTGCGTCATCCTTGCATGGCGTGTTTCTGGTCCGCTGTTTTGGCATATTCCCCAACAATCTAAGTTGAGAACAAGCATGAAAATCGAAACCCGGGTCATCACGACACTTGCACTCGTCATGAGCTGTGCCGGCCTGATCACTGCGTGTGGCAAGAACCAGGATACGCAGGCGCTCGTGTCCGAAGCAAAGGCGTATCAGCAAAAGGGCGAATTCAAGGCCGCAATCATCCAGTTGAAGAACGCAGTCCAGAAGAGCCCCGAAGACCGCGAAGCGCGCCGGTTGCTCGGCATGATTTACTACCAGGTGAATGATCCACTTTCCGCAGAGAAAGAGTTGAGGAAGGCGCTAGAACTAGGCGCTGCGCCTGCGGACGTATTGCCTACCTTGGGCAAGGTCTTGCTTCTCCAGGGGCAGTTCCAGAAAGTGCTGGACGATATCAAGCAGCCTGCCAGGGAAAAGCCGGATGCGCAGATCCTGGCGGTACGTGGCGAGGCCTATCTTGGCCTCGGCAAGCGGAACGACGCAAAGGAAATGCTCAATGCCGCGTTGGCGGAAAATCCGGATAACGCGGAAGTGCAAATCGGACTGGCCAAGGTCGTGCTTGCGGAAGGCGATATCGAGCGTGCCGCATCGCTTGCCGAGCAGGCGGTTGCAAAGAACCCGGCGAACGTCGACGCGTGGCTGTTCAAGGGCGACCTGATGCGGCTGCGCCGCAAGCCAGAGGATGCGCTCGCCGCCTATGCCAAGGCCACGGAGCTCCGCCCGGCCAATATCGTTCCCTACCTGTCGCGCGCGCACATCCACATCAACGCGGGAAAGTTCGACGCCGCGAAGGCCGAGCTGGACACGGCGCGCAAGCAGGACGCGCAGTCGCTCCACATCACCTACACCCAGGCGTTGCTCGACTTCAGTCAAGGCAAGCACGCGGCAGCACTGGAGTCCATCCTGCAGGTCCTGCGTGTGTCGCCCGACCACATGCCATCGGTATTGCTGGCCGGAGCAACGCAATACGCACTCGGATCGACACAGCAGGCGGAACAGCATCTCAAACGCTATCTTGAACGCGCGCCCGGCAATCCGTATGCATCAAAGCTCCTTATCGCAACGTTGCTGAAGAATGGCGATACAACCCGCGCCCTGAAGCTTCTGACGCCGATGCTCAAGGATGCTGACAAGGACCCGCAGCTGCTGACCCTCGCAGGCGAAGCCTACATGCACGCCAGGGACTTCACCAAGGCGACCGAATACCTTGAAAAGGCAAGTGCACTGGCACCCGATACCGCCATTATCCGCACCGCGCTCGGCATGAGCCGCCTTGCCCAGGGCGAAGACGCACGCGGCATCGCTGAGCTCGAGCTGGCCACCAACATGGATCCGCAACCGAAACAGGCGGCCGCGCTGCTGGTCATGACGCACATTCGAAAGAAGGAATTCGACAAGGCAATCGCCACGGTCGCCAAGCTTGAAAAGGACGAAGCGACCAATCCCCTCCTGCAAAACCTGAAAGGTGTCGCCTACCTCGGCAAGAAGGACGCCGCCTCGGCGCGCGCCAGTTTCCAGAAGGCGCAGGCCTTGCAACCCGACTACTTTCCTGCCGTCGTGAGCCTTGCTCGCCTCGATGTCCAGGAAAACAAGCCCGACGCCGCCAAGAAGCGCCTGGAGGCTTTCCTTGAGGTCGACAAGAAGAATGCGCAGGCGATGGTCAAATTGTCCGAGCTCGCCATGTCCCAGGGCCGCAAGGAAGAAGCCACTTCCTGGCTTGAACGCGCAAGCAACGACAACCCGGGCGACCTGAAACAGGCTACGATGCTGGCCACGCATTATCTGCGATTGGGGGAAAAACAGAAGGCGTTCACCCTCGCGCAGAAACTGCAGACTGCAAATCCCGGCAGTGTCGAGGCACTCGACTTGCTGGCGCAGGCCCAGTTTGCCAACAACGATCTTGCGGCTTCCCTGCAGAGCTACAAGAAACTCGCAGTGCTGAACCCCGGCTCGCCGATCACCCAATTCCGGATCGCCTCCGTCCACATGGCGATGCAGAACCAAAACGGCGCCACCGATGCCCTCAAATCGGCTTTGAACATCAAGCCCGACTACCTCGAAGCCCAGCTCGCGCTGGCCAACATCGAGATTCAGCGCGCCAATTATGAGCAGGCGATGAAGGTCGCAAAGCAGATTCAAAAGACGTCGCCCAAAAAAGCAACCGGTTACATGCTTGAAGGCGATATCTTCATGACGCAGAAAAAGGCAGAACCCGCGTTCAAGGCCTACGAGCAAGGCTTTGCAAACAGCAAGTCAGGTGCGATTGTGATCAAGATGCACCAGGCAATGCAACTCGCTGGCAAGGGCAAGGAAGGGATCGTGCGTGTCGGTCAGTGGGTCAAGGAGCACCCGACGGACACCATGACGCGACTTTACCTTGCGTCGGCCTACGCGGCAGACCAGCAATTGCCTAACGCGGTCGAACAATACCAGTCGGTCCTTCAATCGGATGCCAAGAACCTCGTCGCGCTGAACAACATTGCCCTCGTCTACCAACAGCAAAAGAATGCGCGCGCCCTCGAATATGCCGAGAAGGCATTCAGCATCGCACCCGAGAACGCCGCGGTCCTCGACACGCTGGGCGGGATTCTCGTCGAACAGGGTAACCTGACTCGCGGCCTCCAGATGCTGCAAAAGGCCGTCACACTGGCGCCTGAAGCGCCCGGTATCCGGTTCCATCTGGCCCAAGGACTGTTCAAGCAGGGTGACAAGGCACAGGCGCGCAAGGAGCTTGAACAGCTGCTGGCGAGCGGAAAGTCTTTCGAGCAGGCTGACGAGGCGCGATCGCTCCTCAAACAGCTCAACTAGGGGCAACAACAAGAATAAACGTCCCGCAGGAATTTCGCTGCGGGAAGCACTCACTCGAGACCAAAAAAGCGGGGACCTCATACATGCTCAGTGCTGATCAGGGAGTCGGTGGCGCATTCGCGCGCAACCATTTTCCGGTGTTTGCGATGGAAACAAGCCGGAACATGATCGAATCTGCTTTGGCGCCGTCGGAGCCTTCCGATGCAGTTGTCTTGAGCGTCAAGGACTTCAAGATACGTCTCGCCGATACCGACGCTGGAAGAAACTCCGCCAGCATGTTGATCGACAAGATGTACTCCTGGCGAGGCTATGCGGGCGTACAGCCGGTCCAGGCCAGCCCGAACCGGATCACCCTGACCGCCTACATGAAGGAAGAACTGATCGGCACCGTGACGCTCGCCATCGATTCGCCCATCGGCCTCCTGGCCGATGAAATCTTTCAGGATCAGCTGGATCGCCACCGCGGTCCCGGGCGCAAACTATGCGAGCTGACCAAGCTCGCCATCGATGCCAAGGTCGACTCTAAGTTCGCGCTGGCATCCTTGTTTCATATCTGCTTCATCTATGCCTGTCGCCTGCATGACTGCACGGACGTCTTTATCGAAGTGAATCCGCGTCATCGCGCGTATTACGAGCGGGTTCTGGGATTTACCAGGCTCGGCGAGCTGAAGACCAATCCGCGCGTCAACGCGCCTGCCTTCCTGCTATGGCTCGATCTCGAACACGTCGAACAGCAGATACTGAAGCACGGCGGTACCAGCGACCAGGCCGGTGCCTCGCGTTCCTTGTATCCCTATTTTTTCTCGCCCCGCGAGGAGGCAGGCATTACCCAGCGACTGATCAACCTGAACTGAGCGGCGTCGACGCCCAAGTCAACGCCGCCCAATCCGACATGGGAGACCGCACATCATGAACCTGACAACCGCACTCGGCGAATGGCAAGCAATTCTCGGCGCTTCGAACGTGTTGCAAGGCGACGATGCGCAGGCTGCGTACGACAAGGATGCGAGCGGGATCAAGAGAAGGATCCCGGCGGCGCTTCGCATCCATGACGCGGGTGTCATCCCAGAGGTGATGCGTGTCGCTTCGCGGAACAAGGTGGCCGTCTATCCGATCAGCACCGGACGCAATTGGGGATACGGCACTTCCCTTCCCGTGCAGGACGACTGCGTCATCCTTGACTTGTCCGGCATGCGGAAGATCGTGCATTTCGATGCCGAATTGGGCGTCGTGACCGTCGAACCCGGCGTCACGCAGGCCATGCTGGCCGAATTCCTCGACAAAGGGAACTACCCTTACCTGGTACCCGTCACTGGCGGCGGACCACAGTGCAGCCTTCTGGGAAACGCACTCGAGCGCGGCTACGGCATCACGCCGTACACGGACCATTTTTCCGCCGTTACCGACATCGAGGCGGTGCTCGCCGACGGTACGCTCTACCGTACCGCGCTCAGGGAAGCCGGCGGTGATGACTTGGCCCGCCTGTTCAAATGGGGTCTGGGCGCGTATTCCGCGGGCCTTTTTACGCAAAGCGGGTTTGGTATCGTCACCCGCATGACGATTGCCCTTGCGCGCCGTCCGGAATGCGTCAAAGTGTGCTTCTTCAGCCTGAAGGAGGACAGCCTGCTTGAGCCGGCCGTGGAAGCGATCCGAGCGGCCATCAGCCGATTGCCGGGCACGATCGGCGGCATCAACCTGATGAACCGCCATCGCGTTCTTGCCATGTCCGCACCCTATCCGACTGACAGGATTGGTGCTGACGGCCTTATCCCCGATGCCGTCGTCCAGGAGCTCGGGCGCCAGTATCAGGTGCTCCCGTGGACGGGTTTCGGTACCGTCTACGGAACGCGCCGCATGGTCGCGGCCGCGCAAAAGGAAATGAAGTCTGCGCTGGCCGGAATCGCCAGCCGGCTGGTCTTCATCAGTCCTGGCGGAGCCATGGCACTGTCCAAGCTGGCGCGATTGCTTCCCGGTGCCGCCGGACAGCGCCTTGGCAGTACGTCGAACACACTCGCCAAAGCCTTGGAACTGGTGAATGGACGTCCAAACGAAACCGCGCTCCCCCTGGCTTACTGGCGCAATCCCAACGCCCCGCAAGGGAGTGCCCTGGATCCGTCGCGCGACGGCTGCGGGCTCATCTGGTACGCGCCGCTCGTACCCATGCGTCCGGGGTCAGTGCGTGCCTATGCCGATATGGTCAAACGCGTCACGGTGGCGCACGGCATCGAGCCATTGATCACGTTTACTTCCATTAGCGACAAGCTCTTCGACAGTACGGTCCCGATCATTTTCCGACGCGAGGACGAACATGCGGTAGCCCGCGCCACGGCATGCTATGAAAGCCTGCTGCAAGAGGGGCGGGTGTCGGGATTTTTTCCATATCGTGTCGGGGTCAACACCATGCCGACAATCGCCGGCCTGCAGAACGATTCCCTCAGGTTTCATGCGCGCTTGCGCCAGGCAGTCGATCCTGACAACTTACTGTCGCCCGGCCGCTACCAATAATTCCACAACTGCTGCCTGTCGAGATTTTTTACATTGACAAGAAGTAACGAGCAAAAGCGAGTACCGAGAAGAAAGAAAATCTCTAAGAAACAATGACTTGTATTTTTGACCGGCTCTTGGCACGGCACATGCTTTAGCCATTGCAGCAAGGAAGGATTAAGGTCAGGAAACCGATTCTCAAAGGAGATTTTCAATGAAACTACTCAAGAAAGTGCTGGCGACAGTCGCATTGGCCGCAGCAGCCGCCACGTCGGCACAGGCCAGCACGATCAATGTCGGTGGCGTTGTCTGGGATCCGGACGCGGCACTGGACTTTAGCGGTACAACGGCAACGCTGTCCCAGTTCATCAACCCAGTGACCGGTGTGCTGTCAGGTTACGGTGTGCTGACGACAATCAACGGCACGGGCTCGGCCACATTCTGCCCCGGCTGTGAACTGACCGTGGAATATGGCGGCTATACGCCGATCGGAGGAGCGCTTATTCCGAACCCAGCGGGCTTTGGTACGCAAATCTTCTATAGTGGCGGCTTCGTGAAGGTGTACGTCGACAAGACGCCGAATGCGAATCCCGCAGACCCGTTGGCGCTGACGGCGGCAACGGCGACGGACGGAGATTTGTGGTTGGAGCTCGCCGGCCATGCCATTAATGGTGTCACGCTTACCGGCTTCAACTTCCTCCCGAGCTTCCTTCTCGGTCAGGGCTTGTGGGATGTCGTTGGTGGTCTCGCACAGGGGAACCTGGACACGAACACGATGGAAGACGGCGCAGACCTGTCGTTCACTAACAGCTTCACCAAGTTCTTCCCGACTGGCTCGCCGCTCATTTCGACGGGTACGGGCAACTTCGCTGGCAACAGCATTCCGGAACCGGGCTCGCTGCTGTTGCTGAGCTTGGGCCTGCTGGCAATTGCCTCCGCACGCCGCCGCAAATCGAGCTGACCTCCTGCCTCAACTCGTCGCATTTCATTGCGAAGAGATTTAAGCTGCCGTTCAGCGAAAGCTGAACGGCATTTTTGTCTCGGCAGCGCACCCGCACGGGGCGCCAAGTGCATGGCAGTCACCCCGAACGCACGACAGTATCGCCAGATCCAGATGTATCTCGCTCCAATAATCACGCGCTCGAGCTTCTCCAGCTGCCGTCATTTCGACTTCACTTTACGACGAACAGGGAGGCGAGCTTGGCAGCGTTCCCTAGTTCGCAATCCTGCAGTGACAACCAAGCGGCCAGGATGCGAAACACCCTAATGCTTTTTATAAATCTATCTGTTATATTCAGACAACTTTCACATACGAAGGTGAGATCCCTATGAGCGTCGTTGCCGTTGTTGGGCTCGGTTATGTCGGACTTCCGCTTGCTGTCGAATTTGGAAAAAAACAAGCGACGATCGGCTTCGATCTGTCCGTTAGAAAAGTAAAGAGCTACAAAGAATTCATCGACCCGACCGGTGAATTATCCTCAGAAGAGCTTCGCGCCGCGCAGCACCTGAAGGTGACGCATGATCCGGCCGACCTGGCCGAAGCGGACTACATCATTGTGGCAGTACCGACACCGGTAGACCTCGCGCACCAACCCGATTTCGGCGCACTTGCAGGCGCGAGTGAAGTCGTCGGCAAGCACATGAAGCGTGGCGCAGTCGTTGTGTTCGAATCGACCGTATATCCCGGCGCAACGGAAGAGGTGTGCGTCCCGCTTCTCGAAAAGCATTCCGGAATGACTTGGAAAACAGATTTCCACGTCGGCTATTCTCCTGAGCGCATCAACCCCGGCGACAAGGAGCACACGCTCACTTCCATCCTCAAGGTCGTTTCCGGCGACGATGCCGAAACACTCGAGCGCGTCGCCAAGCTGTATGAAACCGTTGTGCGCGCCGGCGTGCATCGCGCCTCCAGCATCAAGGTGGCCGAGGCCGCAAAGGTCATCGAAAATACCCAGCGCGACCTGAACATCGCCTTGATGAACGAACTGGCGATCATCTTCGACAAGATTGGTATCGACACCACCGAAGTGCTGGAAGCCGCGGGAACCAAATGGAACTTCCTGCCTTTCAGGCCCGGCCTGGTGGGCGGACATTGCATCGGCGTCGACCCCTACTACCTGACGCACAAGGCAGAAATGATCGGTTACCATCCAGAGGTCATCCTGGCAGGCCGCCGCATCAACGACAACATGGCCAAGTTCGTTGCAGAGAAGACGGTCAAGGAAATGATTCGTGCCGGTGTCAACGTCAGCGGCGCGCGCGTCAACGTCCTCGGATTGACCTTCAAGGAAAACTGCCCCGACCTGCGCAACTCCAAGGTCGCGGACGTCATCAATGAACTTCAATCCTATGGCGTCACAGTGCACGTGCACGATCCAGTCGCCGACCCGGCCGAAGCTCGTCACGAATATGGCATCGAACTCGAAACCTGGGAAAACCTCCCGCGCGCCGATGCCATCATTGCCGCCGTCTCGCACAAGGAACTCCTGGCACGACCACTTTCCGATTTCATGGCAAAAGTGGTTCGCAAGGGCTGCTTCATTGACGTGAAGTCCAAGTTCAATGCAGCTGCACTCAAAGACACGGGCATCACGGTGTGGCGCCTCTAAGGAACGCGATACCTGCAGCGGCGGCGACATGACCAAATATCAGGAAGCACAAGACCATCTGCGTCAACATCAGTACTCGTGGCTGGTCACGGGGGCCGCCGGTTTCATTGGCTCCAATCTCGTCGAATCGCTGCTGATGCTGGGACAGAAGGTAACCGGTCTGGATAATCTCTCAACCGGTTATCTGCACAACCTTGATCAAGTCGAGCAGATTGTCGGATCCGACCGCTGGAGAAATTTTCACTTCATCAAGGCAGATATTCAGTCCTTTGATGATTGCGTCAAGGCCACCGAGGGTGCCGACTTTGTTCTCCACGAAGCCGCGCTAGGCTCGGTGTCCCGCTCGATCGAGGATCCTATCCTCACGAACGGCAGCAATATCAGCGGCTTCGTGAATATGCTAGTTGCCGCGCGCGACGCCGGCGTGAAGCGATTTGTCTACGCGGCGTCAAGCTCGACGTATGGCGACCATCCCAAGTTGCCGAAAGTCGAAGAAGAGATCGGCAAACCACTTTCTCCATATGCCGTCACGAAGTATGTGAACGAACTGTATGCTGATGTGTTCGGAAGAACGTACGGCATGGAGTCGATCGGGTTGCGCTACTTCAATGTGTTCGGCCCCAGGCAGGATCCCGACGGTGCCTACGCTGCTGTTATCCCGCACTGGATCGCAGCGCTTATCAAGAATGCCGAGCTCGCAATCAACGGCGATGGTGAAACCAGCAGGGATTTCTGTTACGTGGAAAACGTCGTGCAGGCGAATATTCTCGCCGCATTGACGAAGGATAGCGCAGCCGTCAACCAGGTCTACAACGTCGCCCTCGGCGATCGCACTACGCTCAACGAGCTCTATCAGACATTGCGCACCGTACTGTCCGACAAGTTCGCACATCTGCATAACCACAAACCGGTTTACCGCGACTTCCGAAAAGGGGACGTCAGGCATTCTCAGGCCGATATTTCGAAGGCGAGGAAACTGCTCGGTTTTGCACCGACCCATCCAATTGACATCGGGCTTCGCCAAGCAATGGACTGGTACGTTCGGCGTTTGGCGTCCTGACCGGAGCCGATCGCGTAAACCCCAATGCAATAAAGCGCCACGACAATGCCCCGCAATCGCAGTCGCTTCTCCAGAAAGAATAAATGGATCACCCTCCTGGGGCTTGCGTTATTGGCGGGCGGCGCAGCAGGGGTTTACTTGATTGAATCGATCGGCGTTCCACCCCGTGTGCTCGCGCCTTATATCGAGCGACGGGTATCGCAGCATAACCCCTTCATCGTGAAGACAGGCGAATGGATTGCGCACTCGCTCACATCGCTGGACCGCGGCCGCCACTTGGAAGATATTCGTCCATCATTGCGTATCGGTGCACAGCAAGGTGAATCTCCACGTCCCGTGATTGAACTGACTGGAAATAATGTCGTCCGGGTTGACTCGACGGAAGCGGCGATGACCGCGATAGCCCAAGCGCGCGCCGGGGACGTCATTACATTTTCGCCGGGGACTTACCGTTTTCGAGGCCAACCAGTCGTTGTGAATAGGCCGGGGGAGTCGGGCGCGCGCATTACTGTGCGTGCTGCGCAGGCGGGAACCGTTAATCTTGAACTGGATAACTCGGAAGGTTTTCTCGTCGTCGCGCCATACTGGACGTTCGAGAATCTCGTTATTCGAGGCGTATGCAAGTCACATGACAGCTGCGAACACGCATTTCACATTGCCGGGGACGCACACCACTTTATCGCCCGCAATAACTCCATCATCGATTTCAACTCGCATTTCAAAATCAATGGCGTTGATCGCAAGATGCCAGATGACGGCATCATTGAGAACAATACGTTGACGAACGCAAGCATCCGCCTAACCGATAATCCAGTAACACCAATTGATCTTGTTGCTGCAAACCGATGGGTAATCCGACGGAACTTGATCACTGATTTCATCAAAGGACAGTCCAACAGGATCAGTTTCGGGGCCTTTGCAAAGGGAGCGGGGGCAGATAACCGCTTCGAGCAGAACATCGTAATCTGCGAAAACCTCCTCAAGGGGGCGCCAGGCCAGCGGGTCGGTTTGTCTCTGGGGGGCGGGGGTACCGGTCGCAATTTTTGCCGTGACCAGAGGTGCATACTGGAACAGGAGCGAGGGGTGATTGAATCGAATCTCGTTGCCTCCTGCTCCGATGATGGCATTTATGTTAACCGAGGCGCTGGGAGCACGATCTTCCACAACACGCTCATTGATACCGGCGGGATTGCCATTCGCTTCCCGGAAAGCAGCGCCGACATTGAGGGTAACCTTGTCGACGGCCACATCCGAAGCAGGGATGAAGGGATTGTGCGCAAGCTCGATAATCTCGAGACGTTCATGACAAATTCCTATCTCGGGCTTCATCCAATACGCGCGCTCTATGTAACAGGAAAACGGTTTGAATGGAGCGGCGAAACCCCGAGACGGGAGTTAATGAGTCGGCCGCCGCTAGATTTGTGTCGAGAGAATCGTCCTTCACATCCAGCGTATGGCGCTTTTGAAAACTTCTCTGCCTGCCTTGTACAATAGACAGCGTCAGGCAAAGTCCAGTTGCTATTGCCGGGGCGTTACTTGGCGGTTTCGTCTCCCCACTTCCCGCGCTGGATAAGTTTGTTCTTTAATCCAGGCAGGGGAAACTCCATGTCATAGGCCTTCTTTGCATAGAGCCGCGCCTGTTCGTAGTCTTGCTTTTCGAAGTACACAAGTGCGAGGTTATAGTTACTGGTCGGATTATCCGGTTGTAATCTGACTGCCTCACTTAAGTGCTCCAATGCTTCGTTCCAACGTCCAACCTTGGATAAGTAGCTGCCATAAATCGTGCGGACAACCGGGTCGTCAGGTTGAAACCGTACTGCACGATTGAAATAGCATTCGAACGAATACTTCATACCTCGTTCACTGGGCGACTTGCTCCGGACAGCGAGGCGAGCAACACTTGTCAATGCACGATGGTGATTCGGGAATGCGCGCAATGTGTAGTCCAGATCCCCACCAATTGAACTGCTCTTGCCAGCAATGAGTTTTTCTACTTCTGGCGTGAAATGATTGTCCTCGACGATCTTTAGATTGGCTTTCAAGTTAGCCCTGTCTCTATAGTCATAAGGACCATATGCATTTGTCAGTTCTCCGCAGTAGTTTGCAAACGACGGGGCAGACGCCGCAGAGAGGGACAACACCAGGAGCATGTTCAAGAGAGTTCTCATGTTCTATCGTCTCCAACGAGGACTTCTTCGTTACTTGCGCATTCCCCTCTCGTTCCCAGAACTTCATCCAGGACGAACGCCAGTTCCTTGGTTCGTGCTTCCCTGGAGTTGCTGCTGACAGCTTCTCCAGATGGAATTTGCCCTTTTCCTGATGTGAGCAAATCAAGGAAGTGAAGAATTCCGCGCACAATGTCATTCTTCGAATCCAGCCGCGCAATTGTGTCTATTCCGGCAGATCGGAGTTTGTTCGCAGTATCACCATCGGGATCCGTCAGCGCAAGAATTGGCCGTCGAGCACGCAGGTATTCATATAGCTTTGCGGGTATTTGATGGTTGCAGTTTGCGGCCTGAAGAAGAAGAAGGCCATCGCTCGTCAACATTTCCGAGAGGGCTTCGCGATACGGCACTGGTGGTGCCAGCGTGACGACGGCCTCCACCCCGTACTGTACGAGCAGCTTGCGCAAGTACTCATCGTGACCCGTCGCTCGCAGCACAACCTGAAGCGAGTCCGGAGAGATTTTGCCCGCATTTAACAGCTCAGCAAGGGCTTCGAATAATGGACGTGGATCTCGTTCCGAGGGATAGATGACACCGCTGTGTACAAGTACAACCGGTCTGTTTCCAAGTGGTGCGGGACCAACGCCCGTTTCGGAAGACAAAAAATTCTCTTCGTCATATCCATTCTCGATTAAACAGAACCGAGATGCTGGAACGTGTGGAAATCGACTTCGATAAAGCTTGACGGTTCCAGGTGTAGTACACAAGACTTTTGTACTATGGATGATCGCTTGACGTTCAATCCACTGATACACTTTCCTTGTCAGCTTATTTGTCGGGTGACTGGCATCCGTCATCGGATCGCGCATGTCTGCAACCCAGGGGATGCCCGTAAGGCGATGCAGGGTAAGCCCGATCAAATGAGCAGTTGCGATCGGATAAGTCGACCAGATCACGTGAGGTCGGGAGTGACGAATCAGACTCAGGCCGCGCGAGACGGCTCCGAGCCACCATGAGACCCATCGATCTGGTAGTGCGAGAAATCCCAAGTAACGCCCCTTGTACGCAAGGTGGCGGGATGTATCGAGGGCAAACGTTCGATGTACCGGAACCTCCGCAGGAATTTCGGCAATCTGATCATTGCTCGTGCTTGGGTAAGCCCGCGGATTGGATGTCAGTACAACCGGTTGCCACCCGTATTCTAGCAAGTAGCGTGAAAATTTTAATGTGCGCTGAATGCCGCTGCTTCCGCGCAAGGGCGGATAGTGAAAGGCAATCATGAGAACACGTTTTACCATGATTTGATCCAGTCCCTGGTCCAATCGGCAACCTGATTTCGCCACTCACGAAGCGCAAACGTGTGATTTGCTTCTGCCAGGTCTCGGCGCTGGATGCGCGTCGACGCGAGTGTCTTTTTCCACTTGCGCGATCCGTTGACGACATCCAGAAATTCTTTAGCGGTGAGGTCGTTACCGCTGATAACGAGTAGCACTCTACCTTTGAAACGACACAAGCCGTCGAGCATTCGGTCAGGCAAAGAACTTGCGGCTTCAGTTCTCGGTGCTTCGGCCATTCCTGTTGCCGTTTCGGACGAAAGCGATGGCCTTTTCTTGAATGCCGTGCCTGTCATGGTCATGAGTGAACGCAGGGCGTCAATAAAATCAAACTGCCCGTTGCGAATCTTGTTCCACAATTCCTTGTCAAGTAATCGGGAGAGATAGTAATGCCGCAGGTAAGCCCTTGCCATGCCTCCGGGGGTTCGAACCCATGGATTCAGCAAGACGAGGCCTTGCACGCGTGCGTCCCGATGTGCATAGAACAGGGAGGCAGAAGCTGCATCGCAGAGTCCCCACAGCACGATCTCCGTCAGGGCGGGCACCTCGGCGAAGAATCGATCAGTCGCGTGGCGGATATCTTCCTGAACTTCTTCGAAGCTCCTGGTGTCGCCCTCGCTGTCCCCCATGCCGCGGTAATCAAAACGCATGACAGGCGTTCCATGACTGGCAAGATCATTGGCGAGCAGAGTGAACTGACGATGACTGCCTGCTCGATACTGCGGCCCGCCGACAATCACGAGCACCCCGCGCGGTGATGGACGTTCCGGCAGGCTGAGGATTCCGAAGAGATTGTCGCCCTGGCATGGAAAGCAAATCGCCTGCTGCTTGAAATTCACGAATACACCTCATCACACAGGCCCGTTGTGGCTTTCAGCAGTTCGGGGCATTCGGTAATCTCCTGCGAGGCCCAAAACGATGATCCGGCAATCAGGTGGCGATGTATTTGGACACCCCGCTCCTCCCAGCCTGATGCTATCCGTGCTGACGCCGGCGGCATCGGCCGGCCATGTTCGGCAACGACTTCGAACCAGTGAATTGGCGTCGAAGCGATGGTCAGGTGAGCCGCATTCAGACTGTCTATACGGGCGGCTAACGCTGGAGCAAGCTCATATCCGGCGATTTCCATTGCTTCGCCTTTTGACAAGCGCTCACGCATTACTTGGGTGCCACTCGTCTTTTCCGCACCAGTGCCAAGCATTTCACTGGCAAGTCTCATGCGCAGGAATTGCGTAAGAAAGGCTTCACCATTGACGACCGGTTGCCACAATAGAAGGTCCTGAAAAGGTCGATGGGCCTCATTGGCAAGATCAAGGGCAAGAAGAGCGCCGAGCCGCAGGCCCCAGAGGCCAGCCACGCTTCCTGTCTTGCGCTCAAGCCAAGCAACCGCAGCACGTAAGTCGTCCTTCCAGATGTCCCAGTTTGCCTCGACAAAATCACCGGAACTGTCACCGCATCCGAACAGGTCAATCTGTAGAACTGCGTAGCCTGCCATGGCAAAGGATCTTGCCTGTAGTGCGGCCATTCGCCGCGATTTGTTCATCTCCTCGGCGAAGGGATGGATATAGACATATGCGCCGCGAATGGCGCCTTCGTCTAGAGGGGCGTGGTAGATGCAAAAACGATCGCCCGACCCGACGTCAAGGAAGAATGGTATGGCCATTCCCGGCTCCCCGGTCCGAAATGTCCTTACTCGCTGAGCTTGTGCTCAACGAACTGGACCAAGCTACCCAATGTCTCGAACGTGGACGCGCTAATTTCATCATCCTCGAAGGTGATGCCGAAATGCGCTTCTAATGCCGTCAAGACGTTGATGACGGCCATGGAATCCAGTTCGGGAATGCTCCCGATCAGCGCAGAATTTTCCTTCAGTTCGAACGCCCGGTCGCCTAAAGCCAGGACGTCTTTCAGAATCATCCTTACATCATCGATGTATTGCATTTTTCTCCCTGCCTGCCTGAAACATGCCCAGGATGTCTTATCATTCCGGGCGCGAGACTTCAAAGTTGAATGGTTGATTTCGGGCTTCGTCAGGCTTCCACAGTCGGGGTCATTGCCGGCGAAGAATTACGCTTGATGCGTTCCATCATATTTTTTAGTACCCGTCCCCCGACATGGCGAGCGGCCGCCAGCAATCCGTGCAGCGTCCGTAGATTGAAGATGACGATTCCCCATCTTTCGCGGCGATGCGACATCCAGTCCTTTTTGTAGGAGTCGTCGCCCGTAAGGTAATCCACTTCTCGGACTCGATCCACGTCAATTACATGTTGCATGAGTTTTGCGGTCAGAATCGAACCCACCGAGAGGTCGGAGTATTTTTCATCGTACGCCAGCTTGTAAATCGATGCTACGCCATTCGTAATGATCCAGAGTTGAGCGGCGGCAGGCACATCGTCAACATATGCCAGGCCCAAGCGGAGCCAACCGAGTTTTGCGCAACTGCGAATCAGTCCAGGAATGAACTCTGGATGAGGCTCGGGCTTCTTCCAGCTTTGATTGTAGATCTTTTCGAAAGCATCTATTGCGGAGTCCAGGTTTGCGCCTCCCGTGACGATATCGAGTCGCAGGCGTCCAGATTTTTCCAGTCGCTTCGATTTTCGTTTTATAAGGTTCTTGAGCGCGGAAGGAAGAGTGTCGAAATATTCGTCATACGAACGACCGGCCACGTCCAGATACCAGTTTCCGAAGCAGAAATAGGATTGCACGAACATTCCGGCATCGCGAAAGGCATTAATCGTGGAACTGAATACAGCTGAATCCTTTGCCATTGGATGCAAATCGACCGTATCCCACCGCGGCCGATCTTGCGCAATTGCCTTTGCAAGTGGTGCCAAATAGGCAGTCGCGCCTGGACTTGCACAGTCCAAGACGGGCCCGAACAATGAAGAATAGTAATTTGCGGCGGGTCTCAGATCGCGGCGCGCCAGGAAGGAAGCAGTCGAGGAGTCAAGGCGCATCGGAAGCACCAGAAGTGGCGTGCCCGGCGCATTATTTGACTCCATAGCGTAGACCCGGAGAGGCCCCTGGGCATCGAATACGTTTGCAGCGAGATTCTTGAACCAGGGGAGGCTAAAGAATACTCCCGTCGACACGCTCGACTTTTCGAATAGCGCTTCGAAACTTGGAGGCAAATCTTCGAAGCTCTTATAAATGCTGACTTTGTACATTTACTAGTGCCGCAATCGATAGATAAACGAAGTCGCAGTTGTCGTGCGTCGCGAGGTGTTGCTTAAACTGGAACAACGGTCGCCGTGGGAAAAACGCACGCGAGCCCGAGCATGCACCAATTATGAATCCCTGTCGTCGACGAAAAGCGGAGGGCTTGCTAGCGAACAAACTTTCAGGATTATAGTTGAAAATTCACTAATATACTTGAGTGTTAGTTAACATTCTCTGGCATAATTTTCTCGGCAACGAGGCATATTTTCTAGCATCTGGATAAGAATAATACTGAGGCATTCCCGAAGAAGCGTCGCGCCATGGTTCACTTGCATTTGGCCGGCCCGAAAGGGCACCAGACGACGTGGTTCTAACCAAACAGGTTTCTCAAATGACCTACCTCATTCACCAGTCAATATTTCGTACCGCATCCGCCCAGCCAGAGGCAGAGGCGCTTGTCTATCGGGGGCAAAAGCTAAGCTATGCGGCACTGGCATCGGAAGTTCAATCGGTTGCTGGCGGGCTCCTGTCAAATGGTCTCGGTCGGGGAGAGCGGGTGGCCGTCTTCCTTGAAAAGAGATTGGAAACGGTGACCGCGTTGTTTGGTGTTGCATATGCCGGTGGTGTTTTTGTGCCGGTCAATCCGCTACTCAAGCCCGAGCAGGTAGGTTACATTCTGAGTGATTGCAATGTACGCATTCTTGTTACATCCGCTGACCGGTTGAAACAGCTCGCGTCGGTACTGGTCAAGTGTCCGGACTTGCATACAGTGATCATCGTTGACGGGGCTGATGATTTGCCCCACGTTGAAAATCCAAGAGTCCTGCCATGGAGTCTACTGGTTGACACTTCTGATCCGCGGAAGTGCCATCGGATCGTTGATACAGACATGGCCGCCATCCTTTACACTTCTGGAAGCACAGGCAAACCCAAGGGCGTAGTGCTCTCGCACCGCAACATGGTTGCCGGCGCAATCAGCGTATCCAGCTACCTCGAAAATACTCCCGAGGACCGCATCCTCGCCGTCCTGCCGCTCAGCTTCGACTATGGCCTGAGCCAGCTCACGACGGCATTCCATACCGGGGCCACGGTCGTGCTGATGAATCATCTGCTGGCGCGGGACATCGTCAAGGCCGTCGAGGCGGAACGCATTACCGGCCTTGCCGCAGTCCCGCCATTGTGGCTCCAGCTCGCCGACCTGCAATGGCCGCCCGATGCCACCATTCGCTACTTCACCAATTCCGGCGGCGCGATGCCGCGTGCGACCCTCGACAGGTTGCGCGCCGCGCTGCCCAAGGCCAAGCCTTATCTCATGTACGGCCTGACCGAGGCCTTCCGCTCCACCTACCTGCCGCCGGCGGAAGTGGACCGCCGCCCCGATTCCATGGGCAAAGCCATTCCGAATGCCGAAATCATGGTGTTGCGTCCGGACGGTTCCGAGTGCGCGGCCAACGAGCCGGGCGAGCTCGTGCATCGCGGTGCGCTCGTGTCGCTCGGTTACTGGAACGATCCGCAAAAAACCGCTGAACGTTTCAAGCCGATCCGTCCCGCCCACCACGGCCTGCCGCTGGTTGAAATGGCGGTCTGGTCAGGCGATACCGTGCGCAGGGACGAGGAAGGCTTCCTGTACTTCATCAGCCGCAATGACGAGATGATCAAGACCTCCGGCTACCGCGTCAGTCCGACCGAGGTCGAGGAAGTGCTCTACGGTCGGGAGCATGTCGGCGAGGCCGCCGCCCTTGGCATTCCGCACCCCACGCTCGGCCAGGCGATCGTTGTCGTCGTCAGTCCGCGCGACGGCGCACCTCTCGATGCCGAGAAGCTCCTGGCGGCGTGCAAGCCGCACCTCCCCAACTACATGCTTCCGAACAGGATCATTGTCTGGGAGGGCAGCCTGCCGCGTAACCCGAACGGAAAGATCGACCGAAAGCTGCTCGCGACGCAGCACGCGAACATCTTCATGGAAGAAAGCAAATGAGCAACACCCGTCCGCAGCATGCACCCCTGATCCAGTTCCCGGTTCAGGACGACTGTCTCCAGGTTGGGGGCATTGCGCTGACACGCCTCGCCCAGCGCGTGGGCCAAACGCCGTTCTATGCGTATGATCGCGCGGCCATGACGGACCGCGTGGCGCTGTTGCGCCGGCACCTTCCGGAGCAGGTGCACCTGCACTATGCAATGAAGGCAAATCCGATGCCGGCCGTGGTGCAGCACATGTCGAAGCTGGTGGACGGGATCGACGTCGCATCCGGCAATGAGCTGCGTGTCGCACTGGATGCGGGAATGAATCCGGACCGGATCAGCTTCGCCGGGCCGGGCAAGAGTGACGCCGAACTCTCCAGTGCGATTGCCGCTGGCATCGTCATCAACCTGGAATCCGAATCGGAAATGGAGCGGCTGGCCCAGATAGGCACCCGCCTCGGTATCCAGCCCCGTGTTGCTGTGCGCGTCAATCCCGATTTCGAACTGAAGTCCTCCGGCATGAAGATGGGCGGCGGGCCGAAGCAGTTCGGCGTCGACGCGGAACGTGTTCCCGACATGCTGCGCCGGATCGGCGAACTGCAGCTGGATTTCCACGGCTTCCATATCTTTTCCGGCTCGCAGAACCTCAAGGCGGCCTCCATTCAGGAAGCGCACGAAAAGACGTTCGCCCTGGCGATCCGCCTCGCCGCCCATGCGCCGCGCCCCGTTCGCCTGCTCAATATCGGTGGCGGCTTCGGCGTGCCCTATTTCCCGGGCGAAGAACGGCTGGACGTCGCCGCGATTGGCGAGAACCTGACGCGATTGCTTCCTGACGTGCAGCGGCAATTGCCGGAGGCGATCGTCGTCATCGAGCTTGGCCGCTACTTCGTGGCCGAGGCAGGGGTGTATGTGGCGCGCGTCGTGGACCGCAAGGTATCGCGTGGACAAGTCTTCCTTGTCACGGACGGTGGCCTTCATCACCACCTTTCCGCATCGGGAAATTTTGGGCAGGTGATTCGCAAGAATTATCCGGTCGTCATCGGCAACCGGGTCCGGGGAGAGGAGCGGGAAGTGGTCTCCGTCGTCGGGCCCTTGTGCACGCCGCTGGACCTGCTGGCCGACCAGATGGAGATGGCCAAGGCAGACGTCGGCGACCTGGTCGTTGTTTTTCAGTCCGGCGCCTACGGTTTGACAGCGAGTCCGTCTGCGTTTTTGAGCCATCCGGCGGCACTTGAAGTGCTGGTCTGATCATCGAACAAATAGGATAGTTGCAGCGAGGCTGCGCGAGGCCGGACTGCGAAGGGAGAGACAGTGAGTGGTGTATGTGGCTGGATGGACCTCGGTACGGCCGACGTCGACAAGCAGAAACTGATCAATGACATGGCGGTGCCGCTCGCACGCTTTGATGCGAGCCCGGTGCACACACTGGCAGGACGGAATGGAGCCGTCGCGGTGGCGGCGGGCGCGTCCTGCGCCCATGTCTACCGGCAGGATGGTCTGATGGTGGCAGTGTGGGGGGCGGCCGTGTTCCGCAGCAAACGCCTCGCCGACCGCGCGCAGGCAGAGGGATTTGCCGCGACCGTGGCGGGCCTCTACCGCGATATGCCCGACGATGTGTGCGGGCAGTTGTCCGGTGCATTCGCCCTCGTCATCATTGACGAGGACGCCGGCACGGCGGTGCTGGCTATCGACCGCATGGGCACGCATTCCCTGACGTACCAGGTGATCGCCAACTGTCTCGTGTTTTCCTCGTCGGCGGATGCACTCATCCGGCACCCGGCAGCCAAGCCGGAAATCGACCCGCAAGCCTTGTACAACTACGTCTATTTCCATATGGTTCCTGGTCCGGGAACCATCTACAAGGGACAGCAGCGCCTGCTGCCCGGCGAATGCCTCACCTTCCGCAAGGGCGAGGCCATGAAGCGCCGTTATTGGAAGATGCAGTTCCAGGAAAGCGATACCGGAGGTGTGGAAACCCACAAGGAAATCTTCCTGGAATTGCTGCGCAAAAGCGTGCGTGAAGCGGCCGATGGCCAGAAGATTGGCGCCTTCCTCAGCGGCGGTACCGACAGCTCGACGATCGCAGGCTTTCTTACCGAGGTCGGCGGTGTGCCGGCGAAGACCTACTCGATTGGTTTTGAAGCCGAAGGCTACGACGAAATGGAGTACGCCCGCATCGCCTCGCGGCATTTCGGCACGGATCATCACGAATACTATGTGACGCCGGATGACGTCGTTCGCGCGATCCCCGAGATCGCCGGTGTCTTCGACCAGCCGTTCGGGAATGCCTCCGCCGTCCCCGCTTTCTATTGTGCGCGATTGGCGCGCGCCGACGGCCTGACGCGCATGCTTGGCGGCGATGGCGGCGACGAACTGTTCGGCGGCAACGAGCGTTATGCGAAACAGCATGTCTTCGCGCTGTACGAGCGCTTGCCGCGCCTGATACGCAAGGGGGTGATGGAGCCGGCAATCTTCGGTATGCCGGCCGGCGAAATGATCATGCCGGTACGCAAGGCGCGCAGCTATATCAAGCAGGCGTCGGTGCCAATGCCGGCGCGTCTTGAAACCTACAACCTCCTCGAACGCTACGGCGCGTCGGCCGTGTTCACGCCTGAATTCCTGGCCGAGGCTCGTCCCGACCAACCCCTGGCACTGCTGGAGCAGACGTATAACGAGTCCCGCGCGCAGACGCTGATCAACCGCATGCTCGCGCTGGATCTTAAAGTGACGCTGGCGGACAACGACCTTCCCAAGGTGGTGAAGGCTTGCGAGCTGGCCGGTATGGAAGTGGCATTCCCCTTCCTGAACGACGAGATGGTCGCTTTCTCGGCGCGACTGGCTCCGGATCTCAAGCTCAAGGGCACGAAGCTTCGTTACTTCTTCAAGGAGGCGCTACGCGGCATCCTGCCGGACGAGATCATCACCAAGCAGAAGCATGGCTTTGGGTTGCCGTTTGGTGTCTGGCTGCAGAAGCACAAGGCATTGCGCGAGTTGGCAACCGACAGCCTGATGGGACTCAAGGCACGCGGTATCGTGCAAGATGAATTTATCGACAGTCTTGAGCGGAGACTGAATGAGCATGCCGGCTATCACGGGACCATGGTATGGGTACTGATGATGATGGAGCAGTGGTTCAGACAGCGAGGAACCGACGTCTCATAGGGATCGCGAAGTGATGCTGATTGCAGCGGCAGCGTCATGTGGTAAATCTACATCCGAGGAGGCATCAGCAAAAAATCCGCAGTGGCCAACAACTAGGTTTGCGCGAGCGAATCGACAAGACGTTTCGCCTTGTAATCCGAAGACGCGCTGAAAGAGCTTGAAATCGACATGCCTTCGTTAGTAATGCAACGCAGGGCTCAACATCGTCTGTCACGTGCATACATGAACGGAATACAGAAAAGCATCAGTACGCGCATCGAAATACTTCGGTATGTGATGATCTTTGGTATTGTGATTCTTCATACGCCTCCATACGTTCCTCTGTCCGATATCGGCGACTCCTTCTTTGACTTCATCAAAGCATTTTTTCAACATGCCGTTTTTCGGACGGCGGTTCCCGTCCTTACCTTCGTTTCCGGCTATCTGTTATTTCGCACGCCAGCGCTGTGTCAGTTTGCAGCCGTTGCGTCGAAAAAAACACGGACCCTATTAGTACCACTGATCCTTTTTAATCTACCAATTGCGCTTGTTGTACTTTATTTGCAGTTCGCCTATGACGGCGTGTCGTTGTCCACAGTAGAGCTATATCCGTTTAACCTTCTGGAGTTCATCGATGCCTGCGTAGGGTTGGTCGAGGCGCCGATCAACTACCCGCTCGCATTCTTGCGCGATCTCTTTGTCATTTCCTTGCTGGCCCCGGTGTGGCATGCCTTGTATCGACACGTCCCACGCCTTGGTGCCGTGTTGGTATTTGTTGTTTTCTGGTTCAACTTGGACTTTAAGTTGGTGTTGCGGAATGAAATGGCAATCCTGTTTTACTTTGGCGGTCTCGCCAGTTTTCAGCAGTGGGACATGACGCGGCTGGATAAGCACGCGGCCAAGTTGCTCCTGTTGTTTGCGATCCTTTGCGCGGGCGTGGTCGCCTTCCGTATGGAGAACAGGGTCTACCTCGGGCTCATCTCTCCGCTGATGATCTGGCCAGCCGCCTCCCTGCTTCTGGACACGACTCTTGGCAAATGGATCGCGGGAATGGCCAAGTACAGTTTCTTAACCTTCCTTATGCAAGGCCCAATCTTGACCATCCTTTGGATGGGATACAACGAATTGCCGGATTCTGTCCCGTACTGGATTTTTTGGCTTGTCGCTCCCGTCTCGACGGCATACATCGTTGCATTGGCTTATCGCTTCGGCGTTGCAAATTTTCCAGGCTTAATGGGAATTGCCCTTGGAAGGAGCCCGCGCACGCATGGAGAAGTGGTACAGCGAAGCAAATCCGGTACGGCCAAATATTGACGTCCTTGTTTCTTGCCAGGTTCATAAGCCGGTTGCCTCGCCGAAACAATTTTGATGCCTTCTGGAACTATTTCTTTTAGGCGAGTGTCAGAACTTCGGCAATAGGGCAATTCGTTGCTGTTTTTCAACATGCATCACGTGCGTGCCGTTCGCGCCTTAATGATTGTTGATTTTCCGGCCATTGCATTTGCCGAACAAAGCGCTTATTGCCCAATTAGTCTTTCCGTCCGCGCGTTTGCGGTGTGCTGAGAGGTGCGCTGTGCCTCTCCCGATCTTCCAGGAATTCCTGACATGACTGAATCTGAAATCCAACATGCCGATGGCGAAGGTCTCGCACGGCGCATCTCGCGGCGCGTATTCCTTCGGAATGCGAGCATGACCGCAGTCGCCATTGTGGCAACGGCTTGTGGAGGTGGCGGAAGTACCGGCCCCGCTACAGCAGAGGCAACTGAAGCCGCCGCAAGCACCTCCGCATTGGGGGCGCGGCAAAACCCAACTGCCCCTGTCGTCGATAACCCGCCGCTTTGGAGTGAGATTCCGACGATTACCTTCACTCAAGGCGTGGCATCGACCTTCTCGATCGCGGGATTTGTGTCGGACGACGACGCGACAGCGCTCACTATCCTGAAAAACGAACTTGCTTTGCCGCCCGGCGTGACCTATGACCCGGCCACCAAGAGCTTTGTCTATGACGGTCTCGGCGCCGTTGGCGCTACCAGCGGCCACGTCCTGACCGCAACGGAGGCCTGAATCATGCCCAAGAAACAACAGCAGCAACAAACAGCAACATCGCAGCCATTCACCGTCCAGGTACAACCGGCTCCCGCTCTATCCGCATCCTTCCAGGTCACTGCCGCGCAAGCCGGAACAAACCTGCCGTTCACCATTGGCCACGCCTTCAAGAAGGGCGAAATCCCGGCCGGCTCGATAGTTGTCGGCAATATTCCTGAACTGCAGGTCGTCGCAAAGAACGCATGGCCCGATGGCTCGATGAAATTCGCCCTCGTATCCGGCCTGACCTCGTTCGCGGCTGCCGGCGCGAAGATGATCGGCCTGAGCATCGGGCAGGCGACAACAGCACCAACGCTGACTACAGCCGATTTGCGCGCTACCGGCATTTCCGCATCGATTGGCGCCGGAGGTTTCGGGTCCGCATCGTGGTCAGATACCGACTGGGATACGCCGTTCATGGAGTGGGTGCGAGGCCCCTTCATGAGCTCGTGGATTTATCGCAAGCAGATCGGCAGCGACGCACATCTCGTCGGCTGGTTGGAAGTTCGCTTGTACAAAGGGGGCGGCGTCGAGGTTCTGCCCTGGATTGAAAACGGCTACCTCACCGTTGCCGCACCGACCAGCAAGAACGCGACCTACACATTTGCACTTGGCGGCACTCAACGCTTCAGCGCCACGTTCGATCTGCTCAACCACAACCGCACGGTACTGGTTTCCGGCTCGGCGCTATCCCACTGGCTGGGTGCCGATCCCAAACTGACACCGACGCACGACAAGGCATACCTGCAGGCGACACGCCTGGTACCGGCCTATCGTGCCCAGTTGACCTCTACATCTGCGATCTGGTCCAGCCTCGCACAATCGTATACCCCGCTGCAACAGGGCAATTACCCGAGTGCGATGGGGGCAACCGGTTACGACGGCTCGATTGGCCTGCTTCCGGAATGGGATGTTGCTTATCTGGTCAGCAACGACATTCGCGCCTACGCTGGTGTCGTCATCAACGGCTACAGCGCCGGTCGCTACGGCATCCACTTCCGTGATGAAAGGACGATGCGGCCGCTGCGCTTCTCCAGTTATCCGAATCTCGTTGTCGAAAGCAGCAGCGGTGTGGGTGCGACGGGCGCGTCGTCGAAGAATACTTACACGCCGGCCGCGACCGGCACGCAACCTCCGATCTGGGCGTCGACCCATCATCCCTCGGTGGGATTCATGGCATACCTGCTCACCGGCCGCTTCTACTTCATGGAAGAGGTGCAGTTCGCAGCCACCCTGCATTTCTTGAAGAATACGGACACTCAGCGCCAATTCACGGCAGGCGTCTTGCAGAGCAGCGTGGGGGCGAACATTACACGAGGCGCAGCTTGGGCGACGCGTACACTGGCCCAGGCCGCGTGCATCACGCCGGACGCCGATACTGCTTTGCGCACCGAATTCCTTTCCTCGCTCGAGGCGAACGTCAACTTCTATCACGGGCGCTATGTCGCAATTCCGAACAATCCGCTTGGATTCGTTCAGCCGTATTCCGACTACACGACGAATGGCGATGGCAAGTATTTCGAGGCGACATGGATGCAGGATTTTTTCACTGCAGCATATGGTTATGCCATCGACATGGACCTTGCAATCTCGGCGACCGGGAAGACGAGGATAAAGGAATTCTTTGCCTGGAAGGCCCGAAGCATTGTAGGCCGCCTCGGCGGCACGGCACCGACCGACTATCTTTATTGCGACGCGGCGCCGTACACGATCGCCATCGCTCCTACCGATACGCCAGACTATACGAACGGCACGGGACCGTGGTTCGCCGATTGGGGCCAGGCGTATGCCGCGACGATGGGCGCACCGAACAGCGGTGTTGCGGGTGATTTGCGAGGCGGAAACTTCCCTGCGGCGACCAGCTACTGGGGCAACCTCCAACCTGCAATTGCCTACGCCGTCGAGCACAACATTCCTGGCGCGCTTGATGCATACAAGCGTATGACCAGTGCTGGCAATTGGCCAACGCTGGCGAACAACATGAATGCAGCTCCCGTGTGGAGCGTCCGTCCGCGAAACGCCTGACAGGCATCGGATTAATTACAGGATAGGAACGGCCGCTGCGGCGGCCGGAGAAGATCTCATGAAAGCAAAGTTATCAACGCTGCACTTGCCCGTGTCAGCGACAGCCCTTGTTTTGACTCTGTTTCTAGCAGCATGTGGAGGAGGGCAGGGAACGGCGAGTTCTGCGTCTCCTGCAGACAGCGCCCAGGCAGCAGTAGCCAGCGGCGAGAGCGCCCTGGCTGCAACGGCAACGGAAAAACCGGCCGCTGCAACAACCGATCTCGAAGATGGTTCACGGAAATGGCCCGGCGGGAAGCCAGCGACGACGTACACCCTCGGCGTCACCAAGACGGGGTCGGGCACGGTCAGCTCCATGCCGGCCGGGATTGCGTGCGGAACGGATTGCAGCGAACCCTATGCGAGCGGCACGACAGTTACCCTGACTGCCGCACCTGCAAACGGAAATTCCTTTAAGGGCTGGAGCGGTGCGTGTGCAGGCACCAGCGTAAGCTGCAGCGTGTCGATGACGATGGCGCGGAGCGTAACAGCTATCTTCGAAAGCACTTCCACCACCTATACGTTAAGCGTTACCAAGTCTGGCGAAGGCGTGGTGACGTCTGCGCCCGCCGGCATTAGCTGCGGCGCAGACTGCACCGAGCCTTATGCAGGCGGTACTTCGGTTACCCTGACCGCAGCCCCGGCAAGCGGATACAACTTCAAGGGCTGGAGCGGCGCCTGCAGCGGCGCCAATCCAAGTTGCAACGTATCGCTGTCTTCAGCGCTCGCAGCAACGGCAATCTTCGAGCTCGCTCCCGTGACCACACCGACGCCTGGTGCGATTGACGATATCGTGGCCGCCATGCCTGTCAATTCGTGGAAGGCATTGCCGGCAACGATGATGAAGGACGTTTGTCCCGCACCCTACAACAGCTATGCCTGTTCATCCGTCATTACTGCGTGGAGCGGTGGTGCATACGATGAGGTGAGAGACCGCATGGTGGTGTACGGCGGCGGACATGGCGATTCCTGGTACAACAACATCTTTGCATTCGATCTCGGCGAGATGAAATGGAAGCGCCTCACCGAAATGTCTGGTGGAGCGACCGGCGATACCCCCGGAGCGGGTTGGAACGACAGGCGTATCGACAGCTGTGGTTTCTACCCGAAAGGCGCGTTGAGCTTGCCCGATACGGTCATGAACGGTGAGTACGTCGCGTACGACAAATGTTTCGTCGAGCCGGTGGTGTCGCAGCTCGATCTGCAGCAACCGCGTTCGTCGCATACCTATGGCGGCGTCTTCGTCGACAAAAAGCGTGACCGTTACTGCTATATCGGCTACGGCACCTACTACCCGAATGCACAGATGACTTCGCCAGTCGTCAGCTGCTATTCGCCCACGACGGGGCTATGGTCCCGACTCGCCGACAAGCCTGCAGGAGTGGGTGGGCGCGGGCAGACAGCGCTGGATGCCGCCGGACATGTGTGGAACGTGGCTGCCGAGCAAGGCAAGATTGCCGAGTACGATCCTGACACCAACACTTGGAAGACTTACGGTCTGAATAACTATGAAGCGGGTGGCGGGACGGATATCGACCGTGCACGCAACCACCTCTATGTCATGTATATGAACACGGACGGTAGCTACGCCATGCGGCGCTGGAACATTGGCCAGCCACTCAGCCTGACGATGAGCCAGACCTACGCCGAGATCGCCACATCCGGAACCGCTCCCAACAACATCGGCAAACGCCCCGGCTTTGTCTATGTCGATTCGCGCGATCAGTTCTTTGCCTGGGGGGGCGGACGGGATGTCTATACCTTCAACCCCGGCACGGCGGCGTGGAACAAGCTGACTGCCAGCGGCGACGATCCAGGCGTGCAACAGCAATGGGGGACGTATGGACGCTTCCGTTACAGCCCTTCAAGGAAGGTATTCGTTCTCGTTAATGGCGTAAGTCAGAACGTGTACATCTACAAGCCGCCTGCATGATCCGATGCAAGGACCTGCTGTCAAACGACTTCAGCGCGTTTCAGCAGGTTCCTTGCCATCCGAAGGAGAAATTTATTCGCCCCTTGGTCCCAAGGGGTGAACCTCGGAAGTTGATACAAGTCTGGATCAGACGGAATTGATCCCCATGCTGTCGACACGGCAGCATCGAATCCCAAGTCTTTCACTATCCGCACATGCTCTGCAAGGTAATCTTGCGCAGGCTTCCCGTTGGGATAGGCAAACAGGCGAACCGGAGCGCCAATTATTCCCTCCAACGTTTCCTTGCCTGCCGCGATTTCGCGCCTCGCCTCGCGCGCGTCCAGGCGAGCCAGGATCGGATGGTTCACCGTATGCCCCCCGATTTCCATGCCAGCGTTATGCAGTTCCCTTACCTGGCGGGTCGTCATCATCAAATCATTCGGCAACAACAATCGTACGTGATCGCACATCGCATCGATCTGCACTTGCCTTTCCTGCAGGGGCAGGTACTTGAGCTTGCCGATCAGGGTTGAAATTGCCTGCTGCCGCTGCGGTATATTGGCAATATCGATCTGACCAAAGCCGACAGCCTCCAGATCCAGCACCGGACCCGGTGAGTGCCGTACAAGCTCGATAATCGTATCGTTCCACATGCGTCCGCCATTTAGGAATCCCGTCGCGACAAAAAAGGTCGCCGGAATGCCCAGCCTGCGCAGAATCGGAAGCGCGACCTCGGCGTTGTCCGCATAGCCATCATCGAACGTTACACATGCTGCCCGTGGAGGGAGCGACTGTTCACGCATTGCCTTGACTGCCTCAGGCAGGCTGATCATGTTGAATGACGACCGTATCAGGCGCATTTGACGTTCAAAATCCTGTGCGTCCACTTCACCGGGAAATAACGGGTCTCGAGCCGAAAGTACCCGGTGATAGATCAGGATCGATAGGCGAGATGTTGAATTGCCGGGCGATAGCAGGCGCATCGCCGCGCGGCCCGCAAGCGAAGTCCATCCGAAATTCCCTTCATCGCGAGCCAACCCTTGTTCAGTCCTGCTGCTTGTATCAGCGGTATCGTGCATATGGTGCATGCCCCTGTCAGTAATTGGAGGACCAGTTCAGTCAACGCGACATTTCGCGAGGCTTAACCAGTGCCGCAGATGGCATATTGCGCCAGGAGTTGGTAGGTGCACCTGCCGCTTTCAGCTCGTTGGCGACGATAATGCGTGTGACGACAATCGCGACCATCAAATAATACGGAACGTCGAAATAAAGAAGACTCAAGAACGCCCCACCGACGGCAAACCCAACAATACTTACCTGGGACATTGCTGCAAGGTGATAGGCCCACTTCAAGTCATCCCGTTTGGCGGCATTCCGCAGAATCCACGAGCAGGAACGCCATGTAAGGAACCCTAGCAGAAGATAGAGGACAAGCCCGACAAAGCCGTGTTCGCCAAGCGTCTGGAAGTAGATGCTGTGCGCTGCATGCACATCCGTTGGCACCGGAGCGTATCGCTCGAATGTCTGCAAGTCGTAGATCTCAAAACCCCCACCAACAAGCGGCCGATCGACGGCAAGGTTGTACGCCATGATCCATGCATTGATGCGCCCCATTGCCGAGTTGTCTTCCTGGTAGGTGGCGATCGTGTCCATGCGTTCGCCCCATTTTTCGGGCATGAAGATCAGTAGCACGGGAATCACCAGGACCATGAGCATGCCCAGGACTGCCTTCTTGCTGCTCTTGAGCCACAGGAAGACGGCCATCGCGGCGATGGCCAGCAACGCACCGCGTGAATAGGAGCCGATAGCGGCAAACGCGGAAAGCAGAATCGATGCTGTCAACGCATGTCGAATGAGCTTGCTCGTCGTGATGTACTGGAGATAGTGAAGCAGGGGAATCACCATCACTAATGCGAGAGCAACCTCATTATTGCCCGCAATGAAGGAGTTCCCCGGGCCCCACACCCGGTAATGTCCCCCGGTAAGGACAGTGAATAGACCTCCTTTGATGCCGTAGTAGGCAAGAGAAAGCACGAGGACCCACATGAAGGACTGGATGTGTTCCTTCGTTTTCAAGAGCATCATGACGACCAATGTCATCCCCATGATTTTCATCACTCGGTTCCATTGGCTAAAAACCAGGTCCGGCTGCAAGGCGAATAATGTGCTTACATTGATCCAGACAATGAAGGCGATGAAGGTGCAGGTCACAGGCGTGATCGGCAAATTCTTTGGTTCCCTTGTCACAAGCAGGCTTGCCAGCATCGTGGCTGCGATGATTGCGGCGAATGGAAAGGTGGACGCGAATCCGTAAGTTAGCGTGTGCGGATTCATCACGCTGATCCATGTCCACATCAGTACACCGATATACGGCTTCTTGAAGAAGAAGGGGAGGGATCCAAACACGATCAGGGTGATAACAATGTCTCTCATTGTGCAAATTGACGGAGCATGAAATTGCCGGTTAGCAACTCTACCGAGGCACCATGCATCCCGATCGCTAGGAATTGAATGAAGAATAATATATTACCGTCGAACCGTTGAAACGTATCTTTGCTTTACGCTGACCTCGGCATTTTCGCTATAACGTGGCAGTGATAGGGACCGGCCTGATTTCACCCATCGAACCAATTTGTTTTCCAGCGCTTCTTGGCCCGTCAGCTTGACACCTCAATAAGCATTGAATACTCTCAGCCGATTAGAATCGACCGATGCACTCCGGTCCTGGCTACAGAATGAAGAACGAATATCAGGACAGGAATTGAGGGTCTACATCCCGCAGTAACTCTCTTCTTTATAGGCGATTGCGAGCACTGACCCTTGGACGAAATCGACAATAAAATCGCAAAAGGCGCCGCATGGATGGTGTCCTTCAAAATGATCGACCGCGGCCTGGGGCTTGTCAGTACCGTGATCCTCGCGCGCTTGCTTGTTCCCGAGGACTTTGGCCTTGTCGCCATGGCGATGATCCTGATCGGCGCATTGCAACTGCTGATGGCATTCAGCTTCGATGTGCCGTTAATCCAGAACCGAAATGCAGGCAGGGACCAGTTTGATACGGCGTGGACCCTGAACGTCATCTTTGCATCGGCATGTGCCGCCATTCTTGCCTCGGTTGCCGGGCTCGCCGCACGGTTCTACCAGGAGCCGCGGCTTGAACTGGTGATCTATCTGCTGGCCGTCGGTTTCGCGGTCGAGGGGTTCTCGAATATCGGTCCGGTGATCTTCCGGCGCGAGATGCAATTCGACCGCGAATTCAAGTTCCTCCTCGGGAAGCGAATGGCAAGCCTGCTCGTCACCATTCCGCTCGCCTTCTGGTGGCGCAATTACTGGGCGCTCGTCGCCGGCCAGTTGACCGGCACATTTGTGTCAGTCGCGCTTTCCTATTACGTCAGCGATTACCGGCCGCGTTTTTCACTGAAGGCCAAGGTGGAACTGTTCCACAGCTCAAAATGGCTGGTGATGAACAACATCCTGCAATTTCTCAACGGCCGTGCGTCCGAACTGCTGATCGGACGGCTCGGCGGGGCAACGACCCTCGGTGTCTATACCATTGCGTCCGAAATCTCGACACTGCCGACGACTGAATTGGTGGCGCCTATCAACCGCGCCGCGTTTCCGGGCTATGCACGCGTCGCCAATGACCTGGAAGCGTTGCGAAACAGCTTTCTCGGCGTCATTTCAATGATCGCCTTGTTTGCCCTGCCCGCAGGGGTTGGCATCGCAACAATCGCTGACCTGATGGTGCCTGTCGTTCTGGGCTGGAAGTGGGTGCCCGCCATTCCGCTGATCCAGATACTGGCGATTTACGGCGTCATTCAAGCGCTGCAAAGCAACATCTCCTATGTCTACCTCGCGACCGGCCGTCTTTACTATGTCACTGCCGTCGGGGCAATCCAATTCACTTTGCTGATTTCACTCCTGATTCCCGGGATCCTCTACAAGGGAGCGACCGGCGCCGCCTGGGCATTCCTGGGAACCGTCGTCCTGATTACCCCGGTGATCCAGTACCTGGTTGCGAAACGGCTTCAACTGTCGAGCACGGCTTTTCTCGCGCGGCTCGCCAGGCCGCTGGCGGCTGTCCTGATCATGGCAGCCGTTGTCCTGGCCATGAAGCATGTCCTGCACCGCAACGATGAAACCAGTTCCTACCTCGTTGCGCTTGTCCTCTGTGTCGCCGGCGGTGCGCTGGCTTATAGCGTATCGCTGTACGTCCTATGGCGCTGGGCGGGAAGTCCACACAGCGCTGAACGCGTCTGCCTGGGGAAAATCGAAACGCTATTGCAAAGAGCCGGACTAAAAGTCAGCCTGACTTAGGAGGCCGGACGACAGGACGTTCCACTTCCCAGACGGTGGGAGGTCGTCGCTTTCAGGAACACTTCAATTTGACCCGCGGTAGTATCGTGCCAGCTGAATTGCTCGGCATAGGCCCTGGTTGCAGCATGATCCGGATAATTGGTCCGCAGCGCACCGACCGCATGAGCAACGCCTTGCGCAGACCGCTCTGCCATCAATAGGCCGGCTGCCGGAGAAGCGACAACTTCAGGTGTTCCCCAAACGTTGCTCGCCACGACGGGTGTACCGCAAGCCATCGACTCCAAGAGCACGTTTGCCCAGCCTTCGCGGCTGGAAGCAAGAATGCTGGCGTCGGCAGCCGCGTAAAATTTTGGCAGCTCATGGTGAGGAACCGAACCCAGAAACGTGACGCGATCGAGGACGTTCAGGTGACGTGCCAGATTTTCCAAATTGCGTTGCTCCGGACCGCTACCAGCAAGCAGGAGCCTGACGTCGGCGAGCATTGGCATCGCCTTGATGATGAGCTCATGTCCCTTGACCGGAACAAGATTCCCGACCGACAGCAACGTGAACTGCTTGAATCCTAACGTCGATTTCAGTGATTCCCTGTCTGCGGACCTGAACAATTCGAGATCTACGCCATTCCGCAACGTGGTGATGCGGTCCGGCTGCACGCCGAGATTGACCAGCTCGGTTTTCAAGGCATTGCACACGGTGATGAGGTGCGCTGCATTTTGCGCGGCCCACAGGATCAACTGCCTTGGCAGGGCGTATCGGGGGATAAGCGTAATGTCGGAGCCGCGCGCGGTAATGACGACCGGCTTGTTGAAGTATTTTCCAAGCATGACCGCTGCGACGCCGTCAGGATAGAAGTAGTGCGCGTCAATCGCATCGAAGTCATAACCTTCATCGATCAGCCTCCCGATTACCGCTTTGCTGGCGTTGGCGAGGAGGAACGGCGAGACGGTCATTCCTACCTTGGGAATGGCCAGGTAGCGCGGGTGAAGTACCTTGAGGCCGGAGCGCAGTTCCTCGGCGGGCGCTTTTGCAAACTTGCTGTACTTTCCGAAGGCTTGATGGCTGCTGGGAAACCAGGGAACGGGCGCCACTACCCTGGATTCAACCTCCCCGCTCGAGACAAGGTGGCGGAGACGGGTTTCCACAAAGATTCCCTGGTTCGGCGCGGCCGAATTGGGAAACAGCGTGGTGAAGGTGAGCAGCTTCATTTCTTCCGGGTCTTGATCAAACCGTTGTAGATGGAATCGTATCGCGCGACGCTGCGTGGCCAGTTGCGCTCATTCTCGACAAACTGGCGTGCCGCCTTGCGCAGGACTGGCCAGCGCTCGGTCGCCGCCAGCAGATCAAGCGTCTTGTCCGCAAGCGACTGCGGATTGCCGGCTTCGAACAGCACCCCGGTCTTGCCGTCTTCGATCAGTTCGTGGTGGCCGCCTACGTTGGACGCCACCATGAGCCGTCCCTGTGCCATCGCCTCCAACGGTTTGAGCGGGGTCACGAGATCAGTTAGGCGCATGCGCAGGCGCGGGTAGGCCAGCACATCGATCAGGTTGTAATAGCGCTGGACTTCCTGGTGTGGGACGCGTCCCGTAAAGATCACCTTGTCCCGTACGCCGAGTTCCTCAGTCAGTGCCTTGAGTTCCTTTTCCTGCGGCCCGCCGCCGACCAGCAGCACGCGAATATCCGGATTGCGCGCCAGCATGACAGGCAGCGCGCGCAGGAGGATGTCCAGGCCTTCATAGGCGTAGAAGGATCCGATAAAGCCGAGCACCACCTTTCCGCTCAGTCCGAGCTTGTCTGCCAGCGCGAGATCGGGTTGTTCGTCGGTCTGGAAATCCTCGACGTTGACGGCATTGGGAATGACAGTCACTTTTTGCGCTGGGATGCCGCGCTCCAGGATGTCGCCGCGCAATCCTTCGCAGATGGTGGTCACAGCGTCCGCTTCACGCAAGGCACGCGTTTCCATCGCACGTGTGAGGCGGTAGCGCATGCCCCATTCGGTGCTGGTGCCATGATCGACCGCAGCGTCTTCCCAAAAGGCGCGGACTTCATAAACGACCGGAATGTTGAGCTTGCGTCCGACCCGCAGCGCCGCAATGCCATTCAATGCCGGCGAATGCGCGTGCAGAATGTCCGGCTTGACCTCCTTCGCTGCTTCCGCCAGCCGCTTTTCGAGCTGGTCGATGACGGCCAGCTGCTTGAGCACGGGCAGCCTTCCCTTGAGCGAGGTCGATGGCGGGGTGCGGAAGAAATGCCAGCCGTCGACGTTCTCTACCGGGACGTCGAACTTGCCCTGCTTGGGGCCGGTGATATGACAGGTTTCCCAGCCGAGCGCGCGCTGCTCCTTGAGGATGGACAGCGTGCGGAAGGTGTAGCCGCTGTGCAGCGGGATCGAATGATCGAGGACGTGCAGGATACGCAAGTTACATCCTCCACTTGCCGTCAAGGTTGCGCAGGAAGGACTCGAACATCAGCAGCGTCCAAAGCGGCGCGCTGTAGTCACGGCGTCCGGACTGGTGGTGTTCGAGCATCTCTTCCAGGAAGGCGGGATCGAAGATGCCGGTGCGGGCCAGCGTTTCGCCGAGCAGCGCGTCGCGTATGCGCTGGCGCAACGGGCCACGGAACCAGCTCGCGAGCGGCACGGAAAAACCCATCTTGTCGCGATACAGGATGTCTTCGGGAAGATATTTCTCCAGGCCCTTTTTGAAAATGTACTTACCTTCGGTGCCGCGCAGCTTCATGGATGACGGCAAGCCCGACATCCATTCAACCAGCTTGTGGTCGAGCAGCGGCACGCGCACTTCCAGCGCATGCGCCATGCTGGCACGATCGACCTTGGTCAGGATGTCGCCGACGAGGTAGGTCTTCAGGTCGAGGTATTGCACGAGCGACAGCGGATCGTCCGAAGGGCAGTTCTCGGCATGACGCTGCAGCACGCTGTCAGCATGGTAGCCGTTGAGCTTGTCCTTGAAATCATCGCTGAAGAGACGCTGGCGCATCTTGTCGTTCATGATGGATACGGTATGGAAGTATCCCTCCACCGAATCCCGTGCGAGCGCCTCGAAAGTCGATTTCGCGCGGAACACCCGCGGCGCCCAGTCGGCCTTCGGATAGAGTTGGCCCAATGTGCCGAAAATCGGCTTGCGCGCCGCCAGCGGAATGGTCGAGCGCAGCCGCTCTTCGTACATGTGCCAGCGGTAGCGGCGGTAGCCGGCCAGGTTCTCGTCGCCGCCGTCGCCGGACAGCGCCACGGTCACGCGCTTTCTTGCCAGTTCGCAGACGCGGTAGGTCGGGATCGCGGAGCTGTCGGCAAACGGTTCGTCATACAAGGCCGCGAGCGTGTCGATCAGGTCGAAGTCGTCCTTGTCGACTTGTTCCACGTGGTGCGCAGTGCCGAAACGTTCGGCCACCTTCTTGGCGTACTCGGATTCGTTAAATTTCGGATCGCCGAATGAAATCGAGCAGGTATTGACCGGTTCCTTCGTCAGTTCGGCCATCATCGCTACTACCCCGCTGGAGTCGACGCCGCCCGACAGGAAGGCGCCCAGCGGGACCTCAGCCACCAGGCGAATATCCACCGCCTCGCGCAGACGTGCGATCAGTTCTTCCTGTGCCTGCTCGTCGCTGATCGGACCATGCGGCGTGAACGGGACGTCCCAGTACTGCTTCACTTCCGGCTGCCCGCCGACGCGGAGCGTGAGTGTATGGCCGGGCGCCAGCTTGAGCGCGCTCGTGAAGATGGTCTTGGGCTCGGGCACGTAGCCGTAGGCAAAGTAATCCTCGATTGCGCGGGGATCGATCTGCCGGTCGAGGCCGGGGTGGGCGAGCAGCGCCTTGAGCTCCGACGAGAAGATGAACATGCCATCGGCGAGCATCGCGTAGTACAGCGGTTTGACGCCAAGGCGGTCGCGGGCAACGAATAGCGTCTGCTTGTTGCGGTCCCACACACCGAACGCGAACATGCCGCGGAAACGCTCCACGCAGCGCTCGCCCCACTGTTCCCAGGCGTGCACGATGACTTCCGTGTCGCAATGGGTACGGAAGGTGTGGCCGAGTTTGACGAGCTCGTCCATCAGCTCCGGGAAGTTGTAGATCTCGCCGTTGTAGGTCACCACCACGCTGTGGTCTTCATTGAACAGCGGCTGTTGGCCGGAGGACAGGTCGATGATGGAGAGACGGCGATGTCCGAATCCCACGCCGGGCTCGATATGAATGCCGCCCTCGTCGGGCCCGCGATGATGCTGCGATTCGTTCATGCGGCCAAGGAGCTCGCGATCGATTTCACGCTTGCCGCGCGCGTCCACAATACCGACTATTCCACACATGATTTACGAGGCTCCCTGATTTTGATCTTGGTATGACATAACGAATCGTACATGTCCAGATAGGCGTTGAGCATGGCGCTCATGCTGTATTTCTGCACGACGCGCTCCAGTCCCGCGCGGCCGTGCAGGGCGGCGAGTTCCGGTTGTTCGATATAGCGTGCGATCGCCGTCGCGAGTGCGCGCGGATCGCGCGCCGGCACGACGAAGCCGGTGACGCCATCGGCCACGACTTCCGGAATGCCGCCGACGCGCGTGCCGACGACCGGCAACGCGGTCGCCATGGCTTCCAGCGCGGAGCCCGGCGTGCCTTCAGCGATGGACGACAGGGCGAACACCGAAAAGCTGCGCAGGACGTCGTTGACGTCGGTACGCGCACCCGGCAGCCAGACCTTGTCGGCGATGCCGGCGGCGGACACTTTTTCCTTCACAGCCGCCATCAGCGGGCCATCGCCGACGATCGCGAGGCGCAGTGCCGGCCATTGTGCGGGCAGCATGTCCTTGAGAAGGAGGAAGGCGTCAACCAGCGACGGATGATCCTTGACGTCCTGGACGCGCCCGACTGTGCCGATGACAAAGCTGCCGGGCGGGAAGGGGGCGGATTCGGGTGCCGGGCCGGGCTTGTACTTGCCGGTGTCGATGCCGTTGTGCAGGAGACGGCTCTTGCGTTCGGGGACGCCGATGACCGTGCGATTCCAGCGCTCGAGGTCGGCCGAGTTCGAATAGCAGCAGTCGTAGAATGGGATCGTCATCCGGCGCAGGAAGTTGTGTTTCCTGTTCCTGCCGTCCGGGTCGCTCGCATCGCGTCCATGCGAACCACAGATCCGAACCGGGACGCCGGCCAGCATTGCTGTCACACCGTATTCGACCGCCGACAGGTTGTAGGTGTGTACCATTGCCGGTTTCAATTGCCGCAGCAGCTTCCATAACCGCGCATGTGTTTCCAAAGCCAGGCCGGCCGGCTTGTGCAGGTCGTAGAGC
Source organism: Noviherbaspirillum sp. ST9 (assembly GCF_048799745.1). Taxonomy (NCBI): domain Bacteria; kingdom Pseudomonadati; phylum Pseudomonadota; class Betaproteobacteria; order Burkholderiales; family Oxalobacteraceae; genus Noviherbaspirillum; species Noviherbaspirillum sp. ST9. The sequence goes on from NZ_JBLWFR010000004.1 coordinate 107,642, forward strand.
TCGACCCCCGGCTTGTTGATCTTTTTCGCGAAATCTGTGTGGTGGGTGAGCGACACCACGGCGTGCCGGTAGCGTTCCGCCGGCATGCGGTTGATGCGCTCGATCAGCATGTTCTCCAGTCCGCCGAAATCGAGGCGGAAGATCAGGTGAACGATCAGCGGCGGCGCGTTCACTTGCCGCCTCCGTGCCGACCCGCTGCAGCCAGGAGCGATTCGATCGCCCCCATGTTCTCCGACAGGAAGGCGCGCAGACTTGCGCGTGCCTCCGCGGGATTGTCGCCGAACGGGGCGAACACGATCACCGAAGCGCCGTCGCCGCCTTGCATGAGCAATTTTTCCCGAGCCAGTAGCAGTTTGCCGGCATAGTCGCTCGTGGTATGCGTTCCGTCGATCCAGTACCAATGCCAGGCGATGATCGGGCCGCCGGTGCCTTCGATTCTTGCCTCGCGTACCTTCAGTTGCCGACCGCCGATGTTTTCTACCTGCGCGTTGGAGGCAACCTGTCGGAACAGCGGATCCTTTTCGCCCACCATGCGATTGATCGAACTGATGAGCTGCGAATCCTGCCGTGCGTCGCCGTAATACAGCAAGGCCAGCCCCACCTGCTTGCCGTCGCGCGCGAAGAAGTACCTGGCTTCGGCACTTGGCTTGCTGAAGCGTGGCATCCACTGGGTGAACGCACTTCCCGGCTGCCAGGAAGTCGCCAGCTTGTCCTGCAAGACCGTGACAGGACGATTGGCGGAGAGGTCGATGTAGCGCGCGTAGGCGGGCCAGATGGCGATGACGGCGATGCTGGCGCCTGCAGCGGCAATCATCATGCCCGTGGATACCGAAGCTGTTTCATGGCGCGCAGAAACGGCTTCGCGTTCGGCATGAAGTGCGACGTCGTCGCGCCAGAAGCTGCCGATCCAGAACATGAGGAACATCACCAGTCCGAAGAAAATCCAGCCGTAGATCAGGTGATCGACCCCGACGGCGAGCGTCATTCCGCTGAAGTGTCCGAGCATGACGATCAGGTAGGCGCGAATCCCGTTTGCCACGATGGGCGCGACAATCGACAGAAGGATAAAGACCGCGCGGCGTGTCAGGGAGTGGTAGTTCAGGTAAGCGTACAGGCAGCCCAGCGTGAAGGAGGAGATCAGGTAGCGCACGCCGCTGCATGCCTCCACCACGGCCCAGCTGCCCGTGGGGATATCAAAGTGGGTGCCGTTGCGCAAGACCGGGATGCCGCTCCACTGCAGCGCGGCAACCGTGAAATCTGCTGTCAATTCAATCAGCGGATCGATGAATACCTCGCCGAATGGCACGGCAAGCAGCAGGAACAGGAGAGGAAATGCCATCGCCCACGTGACCCGCGGGCCGAGTACAGTCAGGCAAATCAGGGGGAACATGGCGACGAAGGCATATTGCCGTACCACGTGCACGGCTGCCAGTTCCGCCAGAAGCCAACCGAAGCCGCAACCGGCCAGCAGCAGCAGGCCCGGCCACCACGGTTTTACGGCGCCAAGGGGCAATTGATGCCGTCGCCGCCAGATCAGCCAGAGTGAGATTGGCAGGATGATATAGCCGTGGGCGAACGTCTCCGAACTGTTCCACGTCGCAACGATTGAGCGCGCCGTGGCGAAATAGATGAGAAACGGCGCCAGGACAGCGATGACGGCGGCAATTCCCCAAGTGACCGTCGCGTCGCGGCTGGCCGCCGGCGCGAACATGTTGGGTCCGTTCAGCAGGCTCATGCGGCCGCCGCTTCCGCTTCAAGCAGCGCGTCGACCCGCGCCAGGTTGCTGGCCCATCCATACAGGTCGACGACCTTCTTGCGTGCGGCAGTCCCGATCGCGGTATCGGACGCGGACAACAGCGCATTGACCGCGGAGACATATTGCGCCGGATCCTTCGCGAGCACGATATCGCGACCGGGTTCAGCCGCGATGCCTTCGAGCGCCTGCGGAGACACCACCACGGGACGTGCCATGGCCATTGCTTCCAGTACCTTGTTCTGAATCCCGCGCGCAATGCGCAGCGGTGCGACCGCGACGCTGGCGTGGGCAATATACGGGCGGACGTCCGGCACCGTCCCGGTCACATGCACACCGGGCCGGGAAGCGAGCGCCTGCACTTGCGCCGACGGTCGTGCACCTACGATGTAGAACTGCGCGTCCGCATGCGCACGTACGACCGACGGGAAAATTTCATCCGCAAACCACTGCACCGCATCGACGTTCGGCCAGTAATCCATCGCGCCGGTGAAGACGATCGCCGGCTTGCCATCGGTGTAGGGATTGACGTACCCGGCGGAAGGCGCGAAATATTCCGTGTCCACACCGTTGCTGAAATAGCCGATGCGGGTACTGCTTTCGGGCGCCAGCTTCCTGAACATGTCCGCCTCCGGCTGGGAGACGAACAATGACGCGTCGAATCGTTGCGCCACGTGGCGCTCATAGGCGAGCAGCTGTCTCGCCTCATGGCCGTACAGCCAGCTCATCGGCCAACGCTTTTTCTCCGCGTACTGCCGCCATTTGTCCGAGTCGATATCCACGAAATCGATCACGCGCCGCGCCTTCGGGTAATCCATCACGTACTGCGCCATGGGCGAGGAAAATACCAGCACGCGACCGATCCCCTGGTCGCGTATCGTCCGCGATACCCAGTCCCGCAAACCTGCATTGCGGTAATAGTCCACGCTCAGGACACCGTTCGAAGCCAGTGCGCCGAGGCTGCGCACGCGCGACTTCAGCGGATCGAGCGCCGCGAAATGCGTGCTCGCGCACAGTTGCTTCACCGTGTCCACGTATTGCCAGTCATTCGCATCGTCGATGAAGGTGCCGAGATGCACGTGATAGCGGTCTGCCAGGTAACGCAACAGATGGTACGAACGGATCTTGTCGCCCTTGTTGGGCGGATAGGGAATGCGGTGTACCAGGTAGAGGAGGTGTTCCACGCGATTACCCCAGGCTCTTGACGATATGGGGCCCCAGTGCATTGGCCAGGGGCAGCGGCATGCGTTGCCAGATCTTGATGAACAACTGGAACTTCGGGCTCAGCGGATTGTTGTCCGGCACCGCCGTCGAGCGCACAAGCTGGTATTCATAGTGCAGCGGCTGCGGCACGAAACCCCAGTTTTTCTTGAAGTCGAAGGCCCCGGTGCCCACCTTGCTGCGGCCGAAGTCGAATACCTTGTACCCCTTCTCGCACGCCCGGCGCATCAGTTCCCAGTACATGAAATCGTTGCCCGCCACGTCGCGCGCTTCCGTCATGCCGCCGCCGTAGTAGGGCAGCACTTCGTCGCGGAAGTAGAAGCTCAACACGCTGCTGATGATCCGGCCTTCTTTCGTGATGGTCTGGATTTCGCAGTCCTTGCCGAAGGTCTCCATCAGGATGCTGAAATAGCGCTTCGAAAAAACGGGTGTGCCCAGGCGGTGCACGCTGGTGGAATAGGCCTTGAAGAAGCGCTCGACATCGGTGTCGATCTCGCTCTGCAGGCCGGCCTTGATGCCCTTGCGGACCATGGCACGCTGCTTCTTGGGAATGGCGAGCATGTTCTGCTCGACGTCGGGCAGGATCTCCTTGCGGAAGGTGACGTAGAGCGACTTGCTCGGCCAGTCAGCGTGGCGGGGTTGCAGGTTGCGGTATTCAAGCTGTCCGACGTTCAAGGTACGCGCGAGCTCCTGCGCAGCCTTGTCCAGCGCCTCGCGGGCTGCGTCGGTATTGGCTGCAACGCCGCCGTAAACGCAGAAGGGCAGGGAACTGAGCGAGTGACCGAACAGGCGGCTTTTGACCTCGGCAAGGCACACCACGCCTTCGATCTCCCCGTTCGCTTCGGCATACATGAACCAGGTCTTGTGCCCGAAGGCGCGCTCGATCACGGATTGCCAGCCGGCGCGATGGAAAAAGGTCGCTTCCGGGCATGCCTGCACGAACGCATCCCAGCGGGCCGTTTCTCCCGGCCCCATCAGTTTGACCACAGGCGTCACTGCTGCCGGGGCGGCCGGGGCATGTCGGCGCTCTGCCGCAGCTTCGATAATCGAATTCATTGTTTCGTCAGGAAGATGTGATCCATGCGACCCCACTTGAAGTCGCGCGTGAGCGCCTGCAGCCGGGACTCCATGCGGTGCAGGTTGACGTAATGCCGGAAGCGCGTCTTCATACCGATGTTCTGTTGCCGCGGCTGGCCGGTATCGATTTCCCATGGATGGAAATAGAAGATGGCCGGCTGGCCGTCGCGTTCGTTGACCTGCTGCATGAGCCAGCGCGACAAGGCGTAGGGGAAAAAACGGAAATACCCGCCGCCGCCAGCGGGCAGGTTGCGGTTCATGAGGCGCACCGTCGTGATCGGCAGTTCCAGCAGGCCGTCTTCGCTCTTTGGATAAAAGGCAAAACGTGGCGCGTCCGGCATGCCGTAGTGATCGTGCCTGACCGGGTAGATGCTCGAGCTGTAGCGATAACCCTCGCTATGCAGGACATCCAGCGCCCAGAGGTTGTTCGTGCCGATGGAAAAGCTCGGCGCACGATAGCCCTTGACTGCGTGCCCGCTGATGTCTTCCAGGATGCGCTTGCTGCTGCCGATGTCGTTGCGGAACTGCTGTTCGGTCAGGTCCGAGGCACGTTCGTGTCCGTATCCATGGCTTGCCAGCTCGTGTCCCTGGTCGACGATCTGTCGCACCATTGTTGGATAACGTTCTGCAATCCAGCCGAGCGTGAAGAAGGTCGCCTTGATTCCCTGCGCATCGAGCAAGCCGAGGATGCGGTCGATATTGGCTTCAACCCTGCACGGCAGCGCGGGCCAGCTTTCTCTCGGAATATGTGGCGCGAATGCCGACACCTGGAAGTAATCTTCCACGTCGATGGTCATCGCGTTATGGATCGTTCTCGAAGTCATGCTCGTCTGCCGGCGAAAGTCGATTTCAGCACTGAAAATCGTTGGCCATCCATTTCTCGATGGTGTCGGCAATGCGGACTGCTGCCTTGCCGTCCCAGTACTCCGGAATCCGTCCCGACTTGCCGCCCGAACGCATGATGTCGTCGAACACCTGCAGGATGGTTTCGGGATCGGTGCCGGCGATGGTGTTCGTCCCTTCGTGCACCGTGATCGGACGCTCGGTATTGTTGCGCAGCGTGATGCAGGGGACGCCCAGCGCGGTCGTCTCTTCCTGCACGCCGCCGGAGTCGGTCAGCACGACGCGCGCGCCTTGCATCAGTCCGAGCATTTCGAGGTAACCCATCGGCGGCAGCATCAGGATGCGCGGCGTCTCGAGCAGGTCGCGCAGCCCGGATTTCTCGATCACGGCGCGCGTACGAGGATGGACCGGGAAGATGAGCGGCAGGCGCTCGCTCACGCGTACGGCGGTTTCGAGCAGCGGGCGGAGCACGGCCGGATCGTCGACGTTGGAAGGGCGATGCAGGGTAAGCAGCGCATGATGCGTGTGACCTTCCATGAAGTCCGGGCGACCGGCATCCTGCACGATTTTCGAGACCGGAACCGCGCGCGACAAATTGTTGCGCAGCGTGTCGATCATCACGTTGCCGACAAAGTGGATGCGTTCGCCGGCAATCCCTTCGCGGAGCAGATTTTCCTTTCCGCTTTCTTCCGTTGTAAAGAGAAGGTCGGAAATCTGGTCGGTCAGGACACGGTTGATCTCTTCCGGCATCGCGCGGTCGAAACTGCGCAGGCCGGCCTCGACGTGAATTACCGGCACACCCTTCTTGGTGGCGACCAGCGCACAGGCAATCGTCGAGTTGACGTCGCCCACAACGAGGACGGCAGAAGGCCGGTATTCGTCCAGCACCGGCTCGAACTTGCGCATGATGTCGGCGGTTTGCACGGCCTGGCTGCCCGAGCCGACTTCAAGATTGATGTCCGGTGAAGGAATGCCGAGCGCCTCGAAATACTGGTGGTTCATCGCCACATCGTAGTGCTGGCCCGTGTGAAGCAGGCGAACGGCAGGCTTGGAACGCAATCCATTGAGCGCCGTGATGATCGGCGCCATTTTCATGAAATTGGGACGGGCGCCGACGACGCAGAGAATGCTCCGCTGGGCTGTGTTGGTGGTCATGGATTGGGCTCTTCCGGAACTTTGATCTTTGAAGAAAACAGTAATTTGGTCAGGGCGTCGATCATCGACTGGATGGCGCGCTCGATGCGTGCAAGGCGCTCGTTCATGTATTCCAGGCTCTGCGTGTTCGGATCGAAGACCGGTGCCAGGATGGGCGCAGGTGCCGCTTCGGGAATGCTGACGATGGAGGACTGATCGAATTCCTGCTGGATATCCTTGATGACGGATTCGACATGGCTCCTGTCGAACGCATGGAGTTCTTCGAGATAGCCCATCAGGAACAGGCGGTCGCACAGGGTGTTGATCTTGCGCGGGATGCCGCCGGTGTACTCGTGAATGGCAGCAAAGGCATCGTCCTGCAATTGCGGATCGTTGGCCCAGCCCGCGGTATGCAGCCGGTGTTCGATGTAGGTGCGCGTCTCGTCCGCGTCCATCGGACCAAGGTGGTAAGTTGCGATCACACGCTGCCGCAACTGCAGCATGTCGGGGCTCATCAGTGTCTTCCGGAATTCCGGCTGGCCGAGGAGGAAGGTCTGCAGCAAGCAGTTGTCGTTGGTCTGGAAGTTCGACAGCATCCGCAATTCTTCGATGGTCTGCGAATTGAGGTTCTGTGCCTCATCGACCACCAGCAGCGCGCGCTTGCCCTGCTCGTCGATCGAGCGTAGGAATTTCTCGATGCGGGTCAGCAGCACGCCCTTGCTCGCGTCCTCGAGCGGGATGCCGAAGGCCGACGCGACCATTTTCAGCGTGTCTTCCGAGGACAGGTGGGTGTTGACGATTTGCGCGGCAACGATTTTCTCGGAATCGAGTTCCTGGAACATGTTGCGCACCAGCGTCGTCTTGCCGGCCCCGACTTCACCAGTAATCACGATGAAACCTTCACCCTGCGACAGGCCGTACTGGAGATAGGCCATCGCGCGTTTGTGATTCCGGCTGCCGAAGAAGAACCGCGGGTCCGGTTTCAGCTGGAACGGCTTGGCCGCGAGGCCGTAATAGGATTCGTACATCTGACAACGGGCTCCACTAGAATTGCATCGAAACAAATGCGGAAATCGCGTTTTCCTGATAGTTGCTGAGGCCCGTATCCGAAGCTGTCTCGGCATGCTTCAGTTCGACCACCCCGGTCAGTTTTGAATGGAACTGATGTGCGAGACCGACGCGGTACGTCGTCATGCGTTCCTGCGCGTTGGTCGTCTGGAGTTTCTTCCTGATATGGTCGGCACCGAAGTTTGCGCTCGTGCGTCCGGAGAAGCGCCAGTTCCAGAGTACCGAGCTGCCCAACTGGCGCGTGTCCGCCGCGGTGATCGACACGGTGTCCACCGATTGGGGGGACCGCATCACGTTCGAGACCGTGAAGAGAACAGAATTCTTGGCGCCCGTGACGGCGACAGATGCGCGTAGCGCCTTCTGCAGGTAGAACTGGGTGGTCAGGTAATTGATCGTGCGAGTGAGCGAAGTGGGGAGGCCGTTCGCCGCGATGAAACGTTCCACCATCTGCTGGCGCAGTGCCGGATCCGGAATGCTGGACTGGAACAGCTGGTCCAGGAAGTCGGCCGTGCTTCCGGTGGAATTCAGTGCGATCTGTTCAGGCGTGTTCGTGACGCTTTCATCGTAGGTCACACGCCACAAGGTATAGCGGCTGCGGACGCTGGATTGCAGGGTATAGGTCGTACCGTAGAAGTGCTTGCCGACGCTCAGGGCGAGGTTGGTCCTTGTCGTCGGGTTCCAGGAGAATCCACCGGAGTAGAACGTGCCTTTGGGATCTTCCGCGCCCGGCGCCACGAGGTAGTCGAAGTCCTCGTATCCGCCGGAGGCGGTCAGATAGAACTGCGGCGTGAGCATGTAGCGGGCATCCGCGGTCGAGATCTTCGAGTCGATGGAATTGGTATTGGCGCGTGCCGTCCGGCGTGCGTCATGACGCAGTCCCCATGCGAGCGTTCTGGATAACGGATCACTGGTCACGCTCAACGTCACGGCGTCGATATCGCTATCCGACAGCGTCTGCGAGGTCGTGCTGACCTGGGTCTTCGTGTAACGCAATTCGCCTGCTGCGATGCCGCGCCAATGATGGTGGAGATAGGGGCTGATTGTCGCCGTCCTTACCGTCGTCCGGTTTGGATTGACAGTGTGAATCCCGCTGGTGATCGTGCTGGGTCCGAACAGGTCGATGTCTTGCTGGTTGATCGCCGCGGAGCCGTCAATCGACAGCAGGTCCTTGATCAGGTGGACTTGCGCGGCGGCGTCCAGCTTGTGGAAACTGCTGTCGCCCTTGTTGTCGTTCGCGTAGTTCAGGTGCTGAAAAGCGTAGGCCGCCTTGAATTTCAGGTTCGGCCCATTGCCGGTGATGCTGAGGCCGGGTGAGATCTCGGTGACGAAATCGCTTTCTTCCAGGCCGCGCGGCGCCAGGCGGATATTATCGGAGTAGGTCCCCCGCATGGTCAGCGTCGGCACGACTTTCCAGTCGGCGGCGCCGGCAACCGGAGCGACCAGGATTGCCGCCGCTGCGACTGTGAATGCGAAGGGCAGGCAAGGCTTTCCGGATCGGTTGCTCGACCTGGTCTTAATTGTAGTAATAGCCATAGTTGTCCAAGCCCCGGAACGCTTTCGCCTTGTTATAGATCAGATTGATGTTCGGGCACGTTTCAATTTGGCGCAGCGCATTCTTGAGCGAGTACTGGGTCGTCTTTTCTCCCTCGACGACCATCACGATCTGTCCCATGCGGGTCGCCAGCGCCCGCGACTCGGTGGTCAACAGCAGCGGCGGCGAATCGAAGATCACGATACGGTCGTTGTAACGATGCGCGATCTCGTGCAGGAACTGGTTCATCGCCTTGCTGGCCAGCAGTTCGGTGGAATGGCGATGCCGGGTGCCGGAAGGCAGGATGCTCAGCCGCTCGATATTGGTCTTCAGCATGACATCCGCGACGTCGAGATCACGTTCGAGCAGGACATCCATCAGGCCGGCGTCCACATCGATGCCAAGCTGCCGCGGGACCGAGGGTCGTGCGACGTCGGCGTCGATGAGCAGCACCGTGTGGTCGAACTCCATCGCAATGCTGATCGCGAGGTTGATCGAGCAGAACGTCTTGCCTTCGCCAGGCAGCGCGCTCGTCACCATGATCAGGTTGTTCGGCCGCGACGAGTCGGCTTTCTGTTCAAGGACATTGGTAATCAGGCTGCGCTTGATCGCCCGGAATTCTTCCGCTACACCGGTACGCGGACCGTCCGGCGTGATCATGCCGCGCTCCTGCAGTTTTGCGAGGTTCAGTTCGATCTTCTTGGAATGTGCCTTGGAATCGACGAGAGCGGTTTGCGGCACTTCGGCCTCTGCGGCCGGCTTGACTTCAGCCTTGACGGCTGGCGGCTGCGTCGTGCGCGTGGAACCCGCTTGAGCCAGTTTCCCTGCCGCCTTTTCGATGATTCCCACACTGCCTCCTGGAGAAATTAATCAGCCCGCTCGTCGGCGCGGCCACTGCAACATATAGTCAATCCGTTCTCGTTTCCCAACTGCTGTTCCGGAGCGGCCGGTTGCGCTACGACTTGAGAAGCAGCAGGCCGAATGCGCCCCCCGACAACAGCAGCATGCCGGCGAACGACGCCGTCAGGGCGTACAGGCTCTTCTTGTGGCGCCGTTTTTCCGCCTCGGTCCAGTTCATGGATACGCTGCCAAGGACTGGCAGCCCGGTGACTTCACGCAGGTGGGCGAGACTGACAAAAGTCGGGCGGATCTGGGTCAGGAGGAAACCGACGGCAAGGCCGGCAATGAGGGCGCCGGCGAACACGATGCCGAACAGGCGCGGACGGTTGGGGCCGGTCGGCTTCAGCGGTACCGTCGGCGGGTCGATGATGCGGAAGGTCATCATCTCGGTGGTCGCGCTGAGATCGCCGGACAACTTTGCCGCATCGCGGCTGGCGATCAGTTTTTCGTAATTGGCCTTGTTGATCTGATAGTCACGGTTGAGCTGCGCGAACTGCGCTTCCATCTCCGGCACCGCGGTGCTCATGGAACGCAGGCGCGCGACCCGCGCACTGTACTCTTCGGCGCGCGCACGCATGGAGGCAACGCGCGCTTCCGCATCGGACAGGGCAACCTTGAGCTGCTGGAGGACCGGACTGTAATTCCTGCCGATCGTCGTGCTCGATGCGCGTGCCTTGGCTTCCTGGATCTTGCGCTCTTCGAGCTGGGCGATCAGGCGTTTCGTCGCAATGATGTCGGGATGCTGTTCAGTGAACTGGAGGCGGTAGTTATCGAGGGTCTTGTTCAGCGCTTCGATGCGGGCATCGAGCTCCGGGTTGACCGTCGCGGTCGCCGTCCGGGTATTGTCGCCTTCCAGGATGGGCTCTTCGCCCGCGATTTCTTTCTTGATGGAATTGCGCGCCTGCTCTGCTTCGAGGAGTTCCAGCCGCGCCTGGTTGAGCATTTCTTCCGCTTGCGCCAGCTTGCCACCAAAGTCGCCGTCCCCCCGTGCGACCAGCGAACTGTTCTTCAGCTTGAAATCCTTGATCGCGTTTTCGGCGCTGACCAGCTTCTCTTCATATTGCTTGATCTGTTCGTCGATGAAGCGGACAGCATTGGCCGAATCCTGCTTCTTGTCGCCGAAACTCCCCTCGATGAAGATCGTGAGCAGCGATTCGACAACGCTTTTGGCAAGCTTCGGCTCGGCGTTGGCATAGGTGATGGAATAGATGTCGTGACTGGCGGTGCCGGTGATCTTGATTTGCGACATCAGTTCGTTAACGTAGGCTTCCTTGTCCTGGTTCGACTTCGCATTGATATCCAGGTCGACCATCCGCATGACACGTTCCACGTTTGGACGGCTGAGCAGTGTCTTGCTCATGATCGAGACTTGCTGCTCGACGTCGGGAATCGTGGTCATGCCGGAGAGCAACGGCTTCAGGATCGATTGGGTATCGACGAATACGCGTGCAGAGGCCTGGTAGTTATTGGGGAGCGTGTAGACGATGAAGAAGCCGATCAGGACAACGGCCCAGGAAACCACCATCGAATACCAGCGGTATTTCCAGATGCCTTTCGCGGCGGAAATTAATTGGGTTACCAGCTGCTCCATGCTGTAAAGCCTCCCTCGTACTTATGCGGACTTGACGAACCCAATCTACGTGTCCAACCGTCAAGTGATTATACCTATTATTGATTGCAGTCATTATAATTTAGCAAGGTTTCGGAACCTGTGGTAATCATGGCGTATGCTTGACAATAAGCAAATGGCTGAAGATAGTGCTCATAGATATTGTTTTGTCTTGCAACAGGACGCACGCCGTAACTATTTGTCCACGCAGGACACAGGCATCTGTCCGGGCAGGCTGTTTTCGAAACGAAATATCAATCCGCCCGCGGGCGGCGACACCAAAAAAAGGGGGCAACGTGAACAAGATGTTTACCGAAAGCATGAAGGTGGCCGGACGTCTGGCCATGGTATGCGCCGCATTTGCACTGACCGCCTGTGCCACGGACGGCGGGGTTGCCGCTGCACCGACCGGCGCCGACATCAAGCATGAATACCTGATCGGCCCCGGCGACACCATCAGCATCAACGTCTGGCGCAATCCCGAAGTGTCGCAAGTCGTACCTGTGCGCCCTGACGGCAAAATCAGCACGCCTCTTGTCGAAGACTTGCCGGCGAGCGGCAAGACGACGACGCAGCTGGCGCGCGACATCGAGCAAGTTCTTGGCAAATTCTTGCAGCAGCCTGTCGTGACCGTCATCGTGACTGGTTTCGTCGGTCCGTATTCCGAACAGGTCCGCGTCATCGGGCAGGCCGCAAAGCCGCAAGCCCTGCCTTACCGTCAGGGGATGTCGGTGATGGATGTGCTGATTGCGGTCGGAGGACTGGCTGAATTTGCCGCGGGCAATCGCGCAAGCATCGTCCGTACGGTGGACGGTCAGCAGCAAAAGATCGCTGTCCGCCTCGACGATCTGATCAAGAAGGGCGACATCTCCGCCAATACGCCGGTGCGGCCGGGCGACGTACTCATTATTCCGGAAAGCTTCTTCTGACTCTCACGGACGGGGCGGTGGGCGCTTGTCCATCAGCTCCTGGACGTACCGGCCCGGAATGGCATAGGTAATGCCGCTGGGCTGGGTCAGGATGGCTTCCTTTGTCCCTTTCACGGCGACCTTGTTAATCACACCAAGAACGTGACCCGTCTCGGGATCGTAGAGGGGGCTTCCGCTGCTTCCCGGGTAGGCGGTCGCATCGAGCTGGAATACCAGATAGGGCGTGTTGCGCAGTTGCGCGATCATCTTTGCATTCAGCGTTTGCGAGGCAGGCGCCGGGTCTGCTACCGGGGTGATCGATGCCACGAGCGCGCGGTGGGTGACATGGTGGAATCCAAGTACCATCCCGAGCGGAAAGCCGGTGAATATCAGGGAGTGCCCTTCCCTTACCAACTCCGAATTGCCGATCTTCATTGCGGGGAGTGGCGACCCTGCGATACGCAGCAGCGCGAGGTCACGGTCCGGATCGGTGCTGACGACGGTGGCGGAGCGCATGTCCGCAGCCTGGTTGGTGCCAGTCAGCACGCCGAGCAGTTCGCTCGTATCTTCGACGCCGACCTGTTTCACCACATGGGCGTTGGTGATCACGGTGAGACCGTCCCCGACGACGAAGCCGGTGCCGATGAAGTGGATGGGAGGCGTGCGCGTTTTCTTTAACGTCGCAATGCCGACGATCGACGGTTTGACTCGGGCGATGGTGTCAGGAAGGTCGGTCGCAGCAGCGGGTGCGACAAATGTCGCGATGACGAGCGACAGGCAGACAGGAGCGAGGCGATGGATGCTCATGAAATCTCAAATAGTGTTCAGCAGCATGATTGTGAAGACTATAATGAAATTTCTGCTGATTTCTGTCGAGTCTTCTTCGCGCGGTAATCGGCCCGGTTGTCCGGAGTACTGTCGAAAAATTTTACATATGGGCTTCAATTATTTTGCCCTGTGCTGAATTTTCTTGATTGTTGTCAGCAACACCTTGATTCATATGCCTTATTTTGGGCGAATGTGGGCTTGGAATGGCTTTTGCTAAGGAAGGTAATGGCCGAGCTGTCCTCGAGCCATGAGAAACCAACGTGCTGTGGAGCCTTACATGACCCCCAACGGTCGGCAAGACGACAATATTGACGAAAAGAATGTTTCCGGTGCCTCGCAGCAGGGACTGGAAAATCCTGGCCGTCGGCGTTTTGGTCGGTCGGGGATCGCGGCGACCGGCATTATTGCGACGCTGACCAGCAAACCGGTTCTCGGCACGGTGTGCAAGAGTCCCTCCGGGTTCTTGTCCGGCAACCTCAGTAACCAAAAACCGCCCAGCGCGTGTGCCGGCCGCTCGCCCGGTTACTGGAAGAATCACGACTGGCCCATTCCCAACCGGACGACCGCAAAGTTCAAGAGCGTGTTTACGGTACCCGCGGGATCGCCGTATTTCACGGTGACGATGCTCGCACTCCTTGATCCGCAGGATTTCGACAAATACAACTTCGGCATGCACCTGGTCGCGGCGTACCTGAATTTCCGGGCCGGCTGGAGTCCCTTCCTTGATACGGCCAGACTGCAGGCGATGTGGACCGAAGTTCGCACCGTTGGATATTTCACGCCGACTGCCGGTGTGAAGTGGACCGCGGAACAGTGCGTCGACTATATCCAGCAGACCTTTGCCTATTGATCCTGCCCGGCCCGCCGGGCCGCAGGAATGTTCGCAGTCGTTTTTCCTCATCCATCATGCAATGGCGCATCATTGACGACAATGCCCTCCAGCTCAGATTCTGGGATGGCGAGTTCGTCGTGTACAACGCGCTGTCCGGCGATATCCATGTTCTGGATAGCCGTGCCGGACATCTCCTCCAGGCCCTGCAACAGGCGCCTTCCGATGTGCTATCTTTGGTGCAACGTTTTGCCAGCGAATGGCAATGTGAGCCAAGCGACGATTTGCTGCACGAAATCGAGATGACCGTGTCCGATATGCATGCGCTTGCCCTCGTCGAGCGCGCCTGACCTTGAATTTATCTTCCTTATCTCCGACGGAGTTACGGCTCCGCATGGAAGGGCCCGGGGTTTACCTCCGCACGGGGGCCTTCGTCACGCATGTGCGCAGCGCGATCCGTCAGGTCGCCGAGGGCATCGGCATGCTGTATGCGGACTATCCGCTGGCGGACGAGGACTTCGCTGATTTCCATGTCAGCCTGGAGCGGCCGGCCAACCTTCGCCGCTGGTACAAGCCGCAAGTGTTGTTCCGCTTTGACGGCAAGACGCCGTTCAAACCCCTGCCGCTGGAGCAGGCGTTTCCCATGTTTGAATGGGGACTCAACTGGTGTGTCTCGGCCCACGTCTATCGTTACCTGATCATCCATGCCGCCGTCATCGAGCGCGGCGGACGGGCCGCGGTGCTGCCGGCGCCGCCCGGCTCCGGAAAAAGCACCTTGTGCGCGGCGCTCGTCAATCGCGGGTGGCGCCTGCTGTCGGATGAGCTGACGCTGATCGGCATCGACGACGGAAAGATCCTGCCCCTGCCGCGGCCAGTAAGCCTGAAGAATGCGTCGATCGACATCATCAAATCCTATGTGCCGGGTTCGGTCTTCAGCCCGGTCGTCATGGATACGACGAAAGGTTCGGTCGCGCACATGAAGCCGACGGCCGACAGCGTGCGGCGTGTGAACGAAAAGGCGCGTCCCGGATGGGTGATTTTTCCGCAGTACCGGCCGGACGCGTCGTTGGAGATGGTGGAGCTGCCGCGCTCGCGGGCACTGTTGCGCGTCGCCGAGAACGCATTCAATTTCAATGCCTTGGGTGCGCGCGGATTTGAAACGCTGGCGGGCGTGATCGATACATCGCTGTGCTTCGAGTTCGCCTACAGCAGACTCGATGACGCGGTCGCTGCTTTTGCATCGCTCGAATCGGAGGCGCGTGCCGCATGATCGCCGAACCGCTCGTCCTGCAAGCCTTTCGACAGCCACATTCCATCAAGGCACTGAAGCTTGCCGACTGGGACTTGCTGATTCGCCAGGCGCGGCGCTGCAACCTCCTGTCCAGCCTGCAGGTGATGCTCGACGAGAATGACCTGCTCGACAGCGTGCCGCCCCAGCCGCGGGAACATCTCGAATGGGCACGAATAGGCGCGGAACGGCACACGCAGGCGGTACGCTGGGAAGTCGGCCACATCGTCAAGGCGCTCGACGGACTCGGCATCCCTGTGATGCTGCTGAAGGGGGCCGCGTACGTCTTCGCGCAACTGCCGGCGGGGCGCGGCCGCATCTTCAACGATATCGATATCCTGGTGCCGGAAGCGCATCTCGGCGCGGTCGAGGCGTCACTCATGCTGCACGGTTGGGTGAGCCTCCACACCGACGCCTATGACCAGCGCTACTACCGCACCTGGATGCATGAGCTGCCGCCGATGCAGCATGTGAAGCGGGAGACGGTGATCGATGTGCATCACGCCATCGTGCCGAAGACCGCGCCGGTGCATCCCGATTCCGCACTGTTGCTGGCGGCAGCGCTTCCGGTGGACGGAACACGGAGCCTGACCGTGCTCGCGCCGCACGACATGCTGCTGCACAGCGCCGTTCACTTGTTCAATGACGGCGAGTTCGACAATGGCCTGCGCGACTTGGTCGACCTGCACCGGCTGATCACGCATTTCAGCCAGTCGCCGTCGTTCTGGCCCGGTCTGGTGCCGCGCGCCATCCAGCTGCAGCTTTCGCGGCCGCTCTTCTATGCGCTACGCTACACGCGCCAGCTGTTGGACACACCCATACCGGATGACGTGATGGACGCGGCGGAAGCCGGACACCCGGACAGGGCCATGCTGGCGCTGATGGACCAGTTGTTCACGCGCGCCCTGGTGCCGAACCATGCCAGCTGCACCGACGCCTTGACGGGAACGGCGAAGGAAATGCTTTATGTACGCGCGAACTGGTTGCGGATGCCGCCGCTCCTGCTTGCGCGTCACCTGTTCCACAAGGCGTTCATCTCGCCGCGGAACAAATAAGGCATCTCATTCGCCGGTGTGCCGCATCCACCTGCGCAGTCCCCAGCCGCCGGCACCGATCAGTGCCAACGTCAGCGCGAGCAGTGCCATCGAGCCCGTTCCCGGCGTCTTCAGCGCCAGGATGATCTGGTCGAGGAACAGCACCATGGCGAGCGCGCCTGGCGTCATTCCCAGCGCGTTCCCGATGATGAAGTCCCGGAAGTTGATATGCGAAGCGCCCGCGATGAGGTTGACCACCGCGAATGGCGCGACCGGCACCAGGCGCACGGCAGCTACCGCGATCAGGCCGCGTCCCGCGAGGCGGCGGCTGAGGATGTTGACCCGTTCACCCGCGAGGCGCTCGACGACTTCGCGTCCCAGCATGCGTCCCATCCAGTAGCTCGCGGCGCCGCCGATGCTTGCACCCGCCAGGGTGCACATCAAGCCGTCCACCGGCCCGAAAGCAACGATCGTCACGAGTGTCAGGAAAGTCAGCGGAACGACGGCGATGCAAGCGGCGGCGAAGGCGGCGATTGCGGCCAGCAGGCCGAAGCGGCGTCCGCTGGCCTGCATGGCATCGACGACGCGCTCGATGTCCAGCCACTCACGCAGCGGCGTCCACTTCCATGCGATGGCGAGGAAGATCAGCATCGCCAGCAGCGCCGCCAATGCCATCAGCCGTCGGTGCAGCGCGGCAAGATCGTGCTGGCCTGCGAGGCCGGCATCGTTGTCGTTCACGCCAATCCCTCAAGCCGGGAGGCAATCGCGGCGGCGAGATCGTCGACATTGTCGGGCTCGAATATCGAACCGTGCAGGCCGCGCACCTGGAACTCCAGCAGGCGTCCCGCCATCAGGGAGCGCCACGCCCGGAACAGCCAGCGGTCCCAGCTCGCGAGTCCGGAGGAAATGATGAGATGGGCAGGGCCGTCAAAGCCCGTCGGGCGGTAGTCGCCCAATGCGCGGACCTGCGTGACGAGCCCGGCATCCTTGAACATCGCGCCGAGCCGTCGTCCATTCATGCTCAGGTCATGCATGCGCAACTGCCGCGTCAGCCAGCCGAGCGTGCGCCAGGGAATGGTCCGGCGCAGCACGAAGCCGGGATAAATCGTATCGATCAGGAACAGGCCGTGCACGTCCACGCCGCGCTGTTGCAGTACGCGCGATGTTTCCAGGGCCGCGATGCCTCCGACCGAGAAGCCCGCAATATAGCGCGGACCCTCGCCGCGCGCTTCGATCCGGTCAGCATACAATTCGGCGAGACGGTCGATGGAATGCTCGCCGCTGTCATCGGGTGGTTGCAACATGTGGACTTCGTATGCATTGCCCAGTGCATTGGCCAGGTTCTGGAAACGCAACAGGTCGCCGTGGCCCGATGCGGCAAGGTAGATCGGCACGCCGCCGCGCCGCGGTCCAAGTGAAATCATGGTCCGCGGTGCGTGGGCTTCCTGTTCGAGGGCCTGCGCGAGCGTTTCGATCGTCGGATGCTCCGCAATCATCTGCAGCGAGACATTGACACCGAGCTGCATCTCCACGTCCATCGCGATCTGGATCGCCGCAAGCGAGTCGCCTCCGGCTTCGAAGAAATTGTCCCGCACGTTCAGATCCCGTTGCTTGAGGACGTCTTCCCAGATGGCGAGCAGTGTTGACTCGATGGCGTTGCGGGGCGGACGCGCGACCGATGCTGCCGTGAGGCTGTCGCCCACCGGCAATGCCGCGTAATCGATTTTTCCGGTGGCGCCGAGAGGCAGGTCGGGCAGGATGGAGAGGCGGCTCGGCACCATGTAGTCGGGCAGGCGCGCGCGCAGCATGCGTTGCAAGGTGTCGGTGTCAATTTCACCGGTCGTCGACACCCAGCCCAGGATCATCGCCTTGCCGTGCTGCTCGACGAGGTTGACGGCCGCCTGACGCACGCCGTTGACCGCCAGCAGCGCCGATTCGATTTCGCCCAGCTCAATCCGGTAGCCGCGCAGCTTGATCTGCCTGTCGACGCGTCCCACGAAACGCAGGTGTCCGTCGTCACCCAGCCATCCGCGATCGCCGGTGCGGTACATGCGATGACCGGGACGGTAAGGATCGGGCAGGAAGGCTTCGCGGGTCGCTTCCGGCGCGCCGAGATAGCCGCGCGCGATGGCGTCGCCGCCGATGTAGATTTCACCCGCCACGCCGAAGGGCACGGTGCGCAACTGTGCATCCAGCACGTAAATACGGGTGTTGTCGATCGGCCGTCCGACCGGGAGCGCGGTCTGCGCGGACTGGAACTTGCATTCCCAGGCGGTCGCGAAGATGGCGGCTTCAGTCGGTCCATAGACGTTGTACAGACGGGCGCCCGTCATGCGCAGGTAACGGTTGGCCAGCTCGGGCGGCAGCACTTCACCGCCGCAGCAGGCCACGCGCAGTTTCAAGCCCGTGCGGTTGCTGGCGCCGTCGAGGAAGCGGCTCAGCGTGGCCGGGACGAAGGCCATGATGGTAACGCCGTGTTCGACGGCGAAGGCTGCAAGCGATTCCGGCAGCAGGCGGCCTGGCGGCGGAAGAGCGACGCTTGCGCCGCACACCAGCGGCAACAGGGCCTCGATCAACGCCGGATCGAAGGTGAGCTGCGTGGCCTGGGCGGAACGGTCATGACGCTCCACAGCGTAGGTGCGCGTGAGCCACGCGAGCCGGCGCGACAACGTCGCATGCTCGATCATCACGCCCTTTGGCTTGCCAGTCGATCCCGAGGTGTACAGCACATAGGCGAGGTCGCCGGGCGCGGGGCATGCCGGCAGGCGGCGCTCCATCACGTGGATGTCATGCTCTTTCTCGTCGACCGTTAACAGATGTGGATGCAGTTGCCGTAATTCCGCCGGGCTCGACGGCGCGACCAGCAACGCCAGCGCGGCGCTTTCTTCCAGGATGCCCGCGAGGCGGGCGGCAGGGCTGTGGACATCGAGCGGCAGGAAGGCAGCGCCGGTCTTGGCGATCGCTAGCAGCGCGATCATCATCGCCGCCGAGCGGTCGATGGCGAAGGCGACGACGGAATCTCGCCCCGCGCCCAGCGCTTCAAGCTCATGGGCAAGCTGGTTGGCGCGGCGGTTGAGTGTGCCGTAATCCATGCTGCCGCCGGGCCAGACCAGGGCAATCGCCTGGGGATCGAGGGCGACCTGACGTTCGAACAGGCAGATGAAGGGCAGCGTCTCGTCATGGCAGGCGACCTGTTCATGCACGCCGTCGAGCACGGCGCGTTTTTCCTCTGCCGGAAGAAGGTCGAGGTCGCCGAGCGTCAGCAAGGGATCGTCCATCATGCGGTCGATGAGGGTAGCGAGGCGGTGCGCCAGCAGCGGGATTTCGCCTTGCGTGAAGCAGGCCCTGCTGCCTTCGAGGACCAGTTCCACATCCTGTTCGGGATGGAATTCGCAGACCGTCATGCCGAGCGGATAACGTGCCGTGCCGGAAAACAGCTGGCGCGAATCGATCAGTTGCGCATCGCCGAAGGACAGGTCGTAGTCCTGCCGTTCAAAAGAAAGGATGACGTCGAACAGACCGTCGCGATTGTGGCGGATCAGTTCCAGCGAGCGTCCCAGCATGCTCAGCGGATAGCGCGGATGCCGCAATGCGCTGCGCACCGCGGTGCTGGCGGCCGCCAGTAGTTCCGACACGGTCATGCCGGGGCGCACCCGCAGGCGCAGCGGGCTGACACCGACGAACATGCCCGGCGTCGCTTTGTAGCGGCGGCCGAGCCGGTTCAGGCTGGGAATGCCGATCACGATCTCTTCGCGATTCGTCGTACGGGTGAAATAGACGGCGAGGGCGGCGAGGAACAGGCAGAACGGGCTGACGCCCCGGCTCGCCGAGAAGATACAGATCCGGTTGTAGTCGTCGCGGGAAATCGCGCGCACGGCGAGTTGCGCGGCAGGAAGCTGGCGCGAAAGTGGATTGGCATAAGGACGTTCGAACAGCGGCGGCGGCAGCTCGGGAAACTGGGCGTTCCAGAAAGCGGCATCGCTCTCGAAGGATGCCGATCCTTCGTACTCCAGGGACTCCTGCACGAACTGCGCATACGGCTGGCTCTCCGCGGGCGGGATCTCTTCCTGCCGCAGCAACGCATTGTAGATGTCACTCCAGCGCCGCATCACCTGCGTCGTGCCCCAGCCATCCATGATCAGGTGGTGGAACTGGATGGTCAGTCCGTGGAACTCCTCGTTCGCACGCAGCAGCGCAAAGCGCCACGGCGGCGTGCCATCCAGCGCGAAGGGCACACGTATCCATTCCTGCCACCACGCGCGCATCGCTTCCCGCGGATCGCTCGCGCCCGCCATGTCGATCACTTCCAGGCGCGGAAGAACGGCGTCCAGCAGACGCTGCGTGCCGTCGGGGAGCGGCGCCAGGCGCAAGGCATCGTTCTCGGCGACGAGCAGCGCCAGCGCTTCACGGAACAGCGGCAGGTCGAGGCGGCCGCGCAGGAAGGCGCCGCCGCCGATGTTAAGGTGCGCGCTGCCGGGCCACGCACGCTGGTCCAGCCACACTTCGCGCTGGCTGGAAGACAGGGGGAGCGTCAGGCTCGCTAACGCGGTGAAGTGATCGCTCGATCCCATTTCTCGATCTGTTCCCTGGCATAGCGATAACCGGTGTCCGCGATTTCCTCGGCGCGGCGGTAATCCATCAAGGCGAACCCCGACACAGGCGGTTCAAGATAATGATCTGCCAGCGCCATGGTGCGGTCGCGCTGGTGCAGGCTGCCGATGTGGCTGGCCCGGTAAAGGATGTCGCCGATGCCCGGAACCGACGGGGCGGAACGCGAAAAATAGCGTTTGATCGAATGCAGCGGGGACAAGCGCGGCAGGGCAGGGTCGACGCCGAGGTCGTCGCGCACGTCCACGTCGATGGCAATGATGGTGCCGTTGCCGCGCCGCTTTTCGAGCGGGGTGCCGAGGCGCATGCGCATCGCATCGACCGGCACGTTGTCGAGGATGGCGCCGTCGACCAGCAACTGGCCGTCGTGCACCACGGGCGGCAGCAGGCCCGCCGGCGAGTTGCTGGCAAGGACCGCGCGCCACAACGGGCCGTTTTCCTGCACGGTGGTGCAGCCGCGCGTGAGATTGCAGGCGGCGGCGAAATAGGGACGCCAGAGCGCGGTCATCTTCATGCCCTCGAACATGCGCTGCAGGTCGCGCTCGATGCGGCGACCGGCCAGAAGCGAGACGAGCGGCAGGGTCGGATGTTCGCCGCCGAGCGCGAACTGCTTGGTGCGTTCGAGGATGTCATCGAGCGGCACGTTGCAGGCGTATTGCGCGCCGATCAGCGCGCCCATGCTGTTGCCGCCAAGGAGATCGATCGGGATTCCGGACTCTTCCAGCGCGCGCAGCACGCCGATATGCGCGAAACCGCGTGCGCCGCCACCGCCGAGCACCACACCGACCGCGTTGCCGGTCAGGAACCGCGCCAGGTGCCTGAAGTCGGCATCGTGCCCGCGCCGCAGCGGATAGACACGCTCCAGCGTGCGGCCGCGCAGCCACGGCTCGGTATCCGCCGGCGTCAGTGCCGATGCCGGGTGGAGCAGCGCAAGGTGTTGGCGCTTCATCGAGAAACCCGGCTCGCGGGCAAGCAGCTTCTCCACTTCGCGCACGTCCGGCGTCTCCTTGGGCGAGGCGACGAAGATGAGCTGGTCGGCCTGGCGGAATGCATGCTGGGTCAGTGCTGAACTGACGGACTCGGCTTCAAAGATGAGGTAATCGACCTGCTTCTCGAGCTGATTCAGCATTTCGCCTGCCGCGCGGCTGCCGCCGTTCGTACCGGTGACCTCACGCAGTGCGGTGCAGCTCAGGTGGCGCGCGCGGCCGGTTCGGGAAAACGCCTTGGCCAGGCCGGCGGCGACTTCTCCGGCGCCGGCTTCGGGATGCAGGGGAATGACGGCAAACGTCTGCGCGACCTTGCGCTCCACCGACTGGGGCGTGTGCCGCAGGTGGTTGAAGATGGCTTGCGCAAACACGCGGTTCAGCTCGATCGGTTGGCGGTGCAGCAGGGCTTCGAAACTGGCGCGGCTGAGGACGGCGATGGTGGTGTCGCGCACCGCGGTGACATCGGCGGTACGTTTCTGTTTCAGGATCAGGCCGGTCTCGCCGACGCTGTCGCCGGGGCAAATTTCGTTGTACAGGAGCAGGTCGCCGGATGGCCCGCGGCGCGAGACGCGCAACCGGCCGCTGAGCACGATGATCATGAACTCGGAGGGGTCGCCTTCGCGGATCACCATGCTCCCGCCGTGCACGTGCTGGATCTCGAGAAACTGCACGAGATCGTCCAGCACGGCCGCATCGAGCATGCCGAAGACGGGACTGGCGCGCAGGATCTCTTCGATGTCGATGTCTCTGCCGGTACTGGCTTCGCGCGCAGGGGCGGCCTTCGCTGCGGAAGGCAGTGTGGCGGTATCGGCTGGCCCGTGTTCGGGCGGGAAGATCTCGGCAGGCACGATCAGGAGGTCAAATGGACGCATGTCGAAAACCGGACCTGCAAGAACCCGGGATGACGCTCAATCCGAGGGAAATGGCGGTCGGGCAGTGTTGCATTCAGTCTAGAGGGAAATGCTTGGGCTGCAACGTTTCCAAGTTCCCCGCGGAAACATGCCTCGAAGCAAGAAGCGAGCCACTTGTTACCAACCGTTACAAAACAACAGTTTGGCGCAAGCTACTTGATGCACTGAACTAAAAGTGTAAAAAAAACCGACAGTCGGAAATGTGGGGCGACCTCCCGAAAAGCGGGAGGTGCGGAGGAGGCGATGCGCCGCGTTGACGGGGCGCATCGGATCGGAAGCGATGAGGTAGCCGTACCGCGCTTATTCCGCGCCCTGGCGCGCATTGCCGCGGAAGTAACGGCGTTGCCGCCCGGTGCCGGCGTGCTCGATCTTCTGGCTCGACACGAGGGTGGCCAGTGCGGGGGCGACACGCTGCTTGAGCTTCTGGATCTGGGTCTTCTGGTCTTCCCTCAACCCAAGGTAGGTGGCTGCGGCGTTGGCGATGTCGACGGCGGATTTCGGTTCGTCAGTCACCAGTTCCAGCCAGAAGTCGATGCCGGTGGTCGGGAGTTCGCCCTGGTCGCCCCTGGCGGCGGCCTTCTTGCCTTTTCTCGTGCGTGTCGAGGGGCTCGAGGCTTCCTTGCGCGCGGGGCGTCCGCGCTTTCCGGCCTGTTTTTTCGTGCCGGTTCTTTTCGCCGTGGTGCCCTCTTCCGTGTCGAGGAGCGCCATGTCATCGGACTCCACGCTTTCCAGCTGGGTTAACGCGGTTTCCAGCGCTTCAACGCGTGCTGAATAAAAGGCGGCGCCTTGCCGGGCGTGGGAGAGTTCTGCCTGGATGGCCTGGCGTGCTGAGGTGAGGTTCGGTGTCAACGCAATTCTCCTGGTTTCAAAGTCGCCTGGGTTGGACATGCGCAGACGCGCATGCGTTTCCGGAAAACCTAAGGGATTGCTAGGAATCGCCCTTGCGAAACCTCAACCGAACGCTAATAGGCAGCGTTTAGGAACCGTTCACGGCGCCCATGTTGCATCGTTGGATGCCCGGCGCAGCCGGACTTGCTGGAACTGCTCGTAGAACTGCGCGGCGGGCAAGGGCTTGTAGAAAAGATGCCCCTGCATGGTGGTGCAGCCGGCGTTGGCCAGATAGAGGGATTGCCCTTCCGTTTCCACGCCTTCGGCAATTACATTGACGCCGATGCTGGCCGCAATTGAAATCACGGCCAGCACCACCGGGTAATGTCCGTTCTGGTGCTGGATATCCTTGACGAAGGAGCGGTCGATCTTGAGTGTCTTGACCGGGAATTGTTGCAGATAGGCGAGCGACGAATAGCCTGTGCCGAAATCATCCACCGCGATTCCTATGCCCGCGTTCGCCATCTTGTGCAATTGGCTGAGTGCCTGTTGCGGATTGCGGATGCAGACGCTTTCGGTGATTTCGATTTCCAGCTGCGCGGGTGAAATGCCTGCGCCGGCCACCCAGCGCAGCAGCTTGCGCGCGATGTCGCCGCGGTCGAGGCATTGCGGCGACAGGTTGATCGACACGCGTTCGACACCGAGCCCGGTATCGTTCCAGACGCGCAACTGGTTGCATACCGCGCGGATCATCCAGTCGGTCAGCGTCAGCATCAGGCCGTTCTCTTCCGCAAACGGGAGGAACTCGCCCGCCGACAGCGTGCCGCGCTCGGGATGGTTCCAGCGCATCAATGCTTCGGCGCCGACGATGCATCCACTGCCCGCATCGACCTGCGGCTGGTAATACATCTCCAGTTCGTTGCGGTCGATGGCTTGTCGCAGGGACTGGGCCAGCACGACTTTCTGGTTGGCCGCGATCTCCATCGAAACGTCGTAGAAGCGGAAGTTGTTCTTGCCCTCCGTCTTCATCTGGTACATCGCGATGTCGGCATGGCGCACCAGATCTTCCATGGTCGTGCCGTCGTCCGGATAGACCGCGATGCCGATGCTGGCCGAGATGTGCACGAGCTGGTTGTCCAGCTGAAAGGGCTGCTTCAGGGACCAGAGGAACTTGCGCGCAATCGCCGCCGCATCCTTCGGATTGCGCAGGTCGGGAAGCAGGACGGTGAACTCGTCACCGCCCACGCGCGCCAGCGTGTCGCCGCGCCGCAGGTTCAGGCGCAGGCGTTGCGCCACTTCGCGCAGCAGCTGGTCGCCCTTCAGATGACCGAGCGTGTCGTTGATGGGTTTGAAGCCGTCAAGGTCGACGAACATCACTGCGATCTTGGTGCTGTTGCGCCTGGCGTGGATGATCGCGAGGTCGAGACGGTCCTTGAACAACACGCGGTTCGGCAGGTCCGTGAGGACGTCGTAGAACGCCTGGTAGGAAATGCGCTGTTCGGCCCGCTTCAGTTCGGTGATGTCGCGAGCGACGCCATAGGTGCCGAACAGTTCGCGCCGGTTCTTGTCCTCGCTCACCGAGTAGAGGGCTGTCGCATTGAAGGAGATGGTCAGCAGCGTGTTGTCGAAATAGCGTTCCTCCATCAGCGCATTGCGCGATTTCAGCCGCAGCTCCACGTTGCGCGAGGCACGGTCGCCGACGCGGCGTTCCTGGAACACGTAGCGGGCGCGTTCGAGGTCATCCTCGTGCACGATGGTGGAGTAGTGCTTGCCGACCAGTTCTTCGCGCGTATAGCCGAGCAACTGTTCCGCGCGGTCGTTGATATACGTGAAGCGGCCTTCGGTATCGATGGTGTAGATGATGTCCGGCAGCGTGTCGACCAGGTAGCGGTACAGGCGCTCCGAACATTCGAGCTGGTACTGGATCTCGCGCTTTTCCGCCTCGAGTGTTTTCCGGTGCAGCGCCTGCGCTACTGTCGTCAACAGGTCTTCCGGATGGAATGGCTTGCGCAGGTAACCATACACACCGCGCTTGACCGCGCCGATGGCGGCGTCGATGTCGCGCTCGCCGCTGATAACGACAACGCCGACGTCGAAGTTGCGTGCCGTGATGATGTCCATCACCTGGTGGCCGTCGAGCTCCGGCATGCGCAGGTCGAGCAGCACAAGGTCGGCACGGTGGGCGGAAAGATGTTCAATGGCTTCGCGCGGCGACACGATCATCGTCAGGTCGTAATCCTGGTCCGCGAGCAGGTCATGGATGCTGCGCACCATCCGTGCGTCGTCGTCGACCAGTACGATCTTCGGGCGCGGCCGTTTCTCCGCGGCAGTCAGGTTCGCCTTGGCTAGTACCGTCGCCATTGCGGCGGAATCGCGTGTCGAGAGAAGGGCCATGTTGGTCTGCACGATAGGTGGTCCGCGCTAGGGTGGGCTCGACCCTGCGGGCGCCGAGTACGGGAACAGCAGTTCGAAGGTAGTGCCATTCTTGCCGCTGTGGCAGTACATCTGTCCGCCCAGCTTCTTGACCAGGCCATGCACGATGCTCAGGCCGAGTCCGCGATGATTGCCGCCCTTGGTCGACCTGACCGGCGTGTAGAGCCGGGCGAGGACGTCGGCGGGCAGGCCGGGGCCGTTGTCATTCACGGCGACGGCGAGATACAGCTTGTTCTCCTGCCGGGTGAATCCCTTGCAGACGATATCGATCTGGCCGCCGCCGGGCAGGGCCTCGACCGCATTCTTGACCAGGTTGAGGAAGATCTGCTTGAGCACGCCCTTGTCGACCGGCACTTCCAGCGCCGCCGTGTCCAGCGCCTGCAGGGCGATGTTGACCGTCGGCGGGACGAATTCGGCTTCGCGCAGCAGGGCCACCACGTCGCGGATGGCCGCACCCAGGTCGGCGTGCCCTTCCGGTTGCGGGGCGCGGGGATCGGCGACGTCGTTGATCAGTGCGGTGACGCGGTCGATTTCTTCATGGATGATCGCGATTTCGCTCGCGATGGATTCCTTCTTCGACACCTTGCGGTCGAGCACGCTGAGATAGTTGCGGATGATCGACAAGGGCGTGTTGACTTCATGGGCCAGCGAGCGGAATACAGTGCCCTGGTCGTCGTCCCCGGAAGACGGTGCGTTTCCGGATGCGCGCAGGGATTTGCCCGCTTGCGTGCCGAATGCCATCAGCATGGCTTCGCGTGCGCGCAGGGCGTGCAACCGGCCTTCATCAGCAGACGCCACCAGGACACCCTTGCATGCGACACCATCGGCAAGGGGAATGGCGACCAGGCATTCCCCCTCCAGGATGCGCAGCAACTGCTCTTCGAAGACAGTGGGCGCCGGGCCGTCATGGCGCAAGTACGTGACCTTGCGGGACGTGAATGCGGTGGACAGCGCGCCTTCCGCCTGCAGTGGAATGCTCAATGCCATCGCGGCGTCGCCGGGCTCGGCGCCGACATGCCCGTTCAGTGTGTCCTTGGCCTGGTCATGCATCAGCACGACCGCGTTGTCGAGACCGAACAGCATGCATGCCGCGCGGGCAATGGCCGCCAGGGGGTCATCGTCTTCGCTTGTATCGAAGCAGCCTTCCAGGCTGGCGCCGAACACGAGGTCGCTGACATGGACGGCAAGTTTTTCGCGTGCGTCGTCTTCCGGCGTCGGGGCAGGCGGTGTCCATGCTTCGCCGACCGTCGCCATGTCGACGCCAAGGTATTCGGCAATCTTCCGGATTTCTTCCCCGGCGGTCTTGCAAAGCTGCTCCACATCGTCCGTGCCAAGGCCGCACAAATGCGCGGCGGCCATGACGCTGGTGGTATCGGTGCGCAGGCCGGGCGTCAGCTGGTTCGCGAGGTTGACGGTGCGGATCAGTGGATGCGTGTGATGCAGGCGCGTTTCCGGCTCGTGGTGATAGCGAATGCTGTCGGCAATGAAGGAGTCGAGGCGCCACTGTTGCGCGATCCAGCCGCCTGCATCCGCGTGCGTCAACAGCAGGAGTTCCTTTTCGCGGGCGCACAGCGCGGCGTCATCCGGGGCGTGGAAATGCGGCGCGTATTGTTCAGGCTCCGCCGATAGCAGCGCCAGACGGCCGACGTCGTGCAGCAGGCCGGCGAGATAGGCTTCTTCGAGCCGCGGATAGCCAATGCGTTTGGCGATCTCTTTGGAGGTGATCGCGGCGCTCAGGGAATGTATCCAGAAATGGCGGAGGTCGACCGTCTTGCGCAGCGAGAAGCCGCCGAAGATCTGGAATACCGCTTCGCTGATGAGCAGGGTCTTGACCATGTTGAGGCCGATGGTCATCAGGGCCTGTTCAAGGCTGGGCGCGACACGCGCGCGGCGGAAGGCGGAACTGCCGGCGACGGTGAGGATGCGGCTTGTCATGCCGGCGTCGCGCGAGATCAGCGCGGCGAGCGCGGGAATGCCGGCATTGTCGTCCCGGCACATCTCCATGAGCTGCAACAGGACTTGCGGCATGGCTGGCATGCGCACGCCGGCCATGCGGTCGAGAATCGTGCGCTCAGCGAGGGAATGCATTCCCGGGCGAGGTCAGGCGAGCGACGGCGCTCGCGCGCCGACATGGCAGAAAGGATGAATCCGGGCCGTACTGAATACGCGATATGCCATGATGCTTGAACCTCCCAAAACCGAGAACGTCAGCAAATATTTCTGGCCATATTAGCATCAAAACATTTCCTTATGGATAGATGTTGATGATCGGAAAGCCAGCAGGGATGCGGATTTGCGACGAATTTCGCCCGTTTGTACCCGGTTTCACCAGAAATTGTCATTTTTCCCATATCCATGGCTTGCATCCAAGGGGAAACGATGATGGGATTGCAAGATTTTGCCATCCTGATATCCATCGCCATGAGCAAGCTTATCGTCTCCGCCATTCGTGACCGGCGCGTCCTCGCCATCCGGTGCGACCGTGGAGAGCGCAGGGTGGAGCCGCATGCATTCGGACACGACCACTTGGGCAAGCCGGTTCTCGTCTGCTATGACGTGAGCACGCCTGCTGCCGCAGGCCGCCGCGGATGGTCGGTCCTTCCGGTGAACGAGCGCATGGACATCGCCCCCCAGGACGAGTGCTTTGCGCGCGCCCGCATGGGCTACCGGAGGGACGACACCGGCCTTTGTTCCGTGGTCGAGCAGGTCTGAACCCTGCCTAAATCGCAAATCCATGCTCCAAAGCAAGTTTAAGCACAAAACCGTTGCTGATTGACAACGGCGCTTGTCTTATCATGGAACGCGGACCGGTCATTGTTCGCCACCCATGTTCCCCTCGCAGCGCCAGATCACCCCTGCCGACATCAAGCTCGGCGAACCGCTGGCTTTCTCGGTTTATGACCAGGAAGGCCGCCTGCTGCTGCGCAAGGGAATCGTGATCACCATGCAGGAACAGGTCGACCGCATCATCCTGCGCAAGGCCTTGATGGGTACCGACGGCCCGGTGTCGACGGAACGCGCGGCCGCGCCGCCACGTTCGACGCCGCCCCTGCGGGCACAGGGCGAGGCCATGCCGGTATTCGACCAGATCGGCAGCCTGATCCTCAACCTCAAGCACACCTTCGCCACGGCCGTGAAGACGCCGGACCAGATCGACCTGGGCGTGCGCGTCCGGCAACTGGCCGCACGCATCCAGGCACTGTGCAAGGCGGACATCGACAGTTCCCTGGCCGCGCCGCATCTCGACCACGCCAATCCCTACCTCATCGTCCACCAAGTCATGGGCGCCGTGCTGGCCGAAGTGACGGCACGCCGCGCCGGACTGGAGGAGGAAGCCCGTTTGCCGGTCGTCTGCGCCGCACTGACACGCGACATCGGCCTGTTCCATGTGCAGGCGGAACTCGACCAGGCCAACGGCGCCCTGTCGGATTCGCTCAAGCGCGCCGTGTCCGAGCATCCGATGGCCGGCGCCACGCTGCTGCGCAGCGCGGGCGTCGACGACGCTACCTGGCTGGATGCCGTCGAGCAGCACCACGAACGGCTGGACGGCAAGGGGTATCCGCGCAAGCTGCAATCCGAGGGCGTCGCACCCGCCGGACGCATCCTGGCGATCGCCGATACCTACAGCGCGATGACCAAGCCGCGGCCGTATCGTGCGAAGGAATACTCGTCGCAGAACGCGCTGCGCGACATTTACCTGCAGAAGGACGTGAGCCTGGACGGCAGCCTGATCCAGGCCATGATCCGCGAGATCGGCATTTTCCCGCCGGGCTCCATCGTCAAGCTCAAGAGCGGCGAGATCGCGGTCATCAAGCACTGCACCCACAAGCCGGCCGACGCCGTGGTGTACACCGTGTACGACCAGCGTGGCATGCCGATGCTGGAGCCGATCCGGCGCGAAGCGGCGAACCCGAATTACGAAATCATGGGCATGGTCCCCTTCACTGAATGCCGCTCGGCGGCGGTGACGATCAAGCGCCTGTGGATGAAATAGCTATGCAGACTTTTACGACGCGAGGCGTGTCATGAAAAAGAACTTTCCCGTTACCGGCCAGGAAAAAACCGTCCAGGAAGGCATACGGCTGGTATCGCGCACGGACACGAAGGGCATCATCACCTTCGCCAACGACAACTTCGTCGCGCAGAGCGGATTTACGCGCGACGAACTTCTCGGCAGCAGCCACAACATCGTCCGTCATCCGGACGTGCCGCCCATCGTCTTCGAAGACATGTGGGAAACGCTCAAGAAGGGGCTGCCGTGGCGTGGCGTGGTGAAGAACCGCTGCAAGGACGGCGACCACTACTGGGTCGACGCGCACGTCGTCCCGGTGCGCAAGAACGGCGAGACCATTGGTTACATGTCGGTCCGCACGGCAGCCTCGCGCGACGATATTGCGAAGGCGGAAGCGCTGTATGCGGAAGCCGCCCGTACCGGGCAGGTCCCGCGCCAGAGCGGCGCCAGCTGGCGGCGGTTCATGACGGTGCGCAACGGTGCGGCGCTGGGCATCGTGTTCGTCACCCTCATGATGATTGCCGGCGGCATCCTCGGCATCACCGGCCTGACCCTGTCGAGCAAGGCTATGAGCGGCCTCTACCATGAAGAGATGGCGCCGGTGCAGGCGATCGGGCGCATTAATTTCCTGATGGCGGACAACCGGGCGCAAGTGGCGCTGTCGCTGAGGGAAGAGGCGACCGGCGAGCGCGTGCGGGGCTACATGGCCGCGCTGGAAAGGAACAAGCGCGAGATCGATGCGCTGTGGCGCGACTACATCAAGCTGCCGCATGGCGAGCGCGAGCGCACGCTGGCCGAGGGCTACTGGCAGGCACGCAACCGCTACGTTGAATCCGGCCTGATGCCCGCCCGCGCCGCCTTGGAGAAAGGCGATTTTGCAGCGGCCGGAACGGCGATGAGCGAGCGGGTCAATCCCTTGTACGACGACGCCAACCGGCAGGCCGCCGCGCTGCTCGAATTCCTGTCGACCAAGGCCGAAGCCAATTTCCGGGCGGTGGCGGATCGCAACCAGCTGATCATCGTCGTCGCCATCGTCGGCATTACCGCCGGTTGCCTGATCGTGCTGTTCGCCGGCATCTACTTCTTCCGCGCCACCGTCGTCCCGCTGCAGTCCGCCGTCGTCGCGCTCGAGCGCATCGCTGAGGGAAATCTGTCCGGTGAAGCCGATACCTCGGGCTTTGGCGAGCCCGGACGCGTGATGACCGGCGTGGCCATCATGCAGTTGCACCTGAAGGTGATGATGGACGAGATCCGCGTGTCGTCCGGATCGATCCGCGAGCAGTGCCAGCGCTTGAACACCACGATGATGAACCTGGCGGAGCACTCCGAGGAGCAGCATGATCGCGTGTACCAGACGGTGGATGCGGCATCCCTGTCGGCGGAAGGGCTGGGAAGGTTGGCCGATGAGGCAGAGCGGATGATGCTGATGTCAGAGCAGGTCGGCGGTGTTGCCGGCGATGGCGGCGAGATGGCGAAGATGGCGCAGGAACTCGCGGCTGCCGTGCGCATCGAGGCGTTTTCGCTTGGTGATACGGTGGGGCAGATGAATCAGGTGGCGATGCTGATTGTCGAGAATCGCGGAGAGGTGCAGGGGGCTTGGGCGGCGTCGCAGCGGTTGGAGAAGACGGCGCAGGAGTTGGACAAGCTGGTGAAGTATTTTGACTAGGCCAGGGCGCAGGATTTTTTTGATGTGAGCTAACCCGCTGCTCTTTGCACGTCATTCCCGCCTGCGCGGGAATGACGGGTTGCTTGTTGAAGGCGGTCAACCGCAGTCACCCGCCTGCCCGTTCCTACCGTTCTGCCTCTATCACGGCGCGCCGTACTCGTACGCGCCGATATCCATCTGCCCAAGCGCCGGGCGCGATGTGGACTGCGCTACATGCTTGTACTGGAACGCCGGCACAAGCGAAACACCCGAGCTCGCCGTACCCGGGATCGAACCGCCGTCAATCATCGGAGACCCGGCAGCGGGACGCAGATCATATGTCGACCGGTCGGCAAATGCCGGGGCGAGCGACCGGTAATTAGTGGTATTGATCGCCCCGGCCTGATTCGTCACGGTCCCGACGCCGGCAAAAATATTATTCTGCATGAGTATCGGGGTAGTCACGCCGCTCCCAACGACAATAAAGGTGCCACGCACGCTGTCGTCATTCAGGAAGGTGTTGTTCACCACGTAGAGTTCCCGCTTGAGGTTGGTCGCGCCTTCCACGCCGAAGGTCAGCATGCCGGGGTTCTGGTTTGCGGAGGGCTGCTGGATGACGTTGCCGACCACATAGGCTGTTCCTGCATTGGGCAGGTCGATTTCATAGCTCGGCTGCCCCGTGCCGTTGCTCGAGAAGCGGTTGTAGACAATCGTGTTGGTTTCCGCGCGCGACTTGAGGTTGTGGCCGGTCTTCGCGTCGTGCGAATAATTGCCGCGGAAGACCAGGCTGGCAACGTGTCCCACATAGAGGTTGTGCGAATAGCCGTCACCGTAGCCGTTATTGCCGAATTCGCTGTTTTCGATAACGATGTTCGACACGCCGTCGTTCGACGTGAGAATCCCGTTCTCGTTGTCGTGCAGGTAGCTTTTGCGCAGGGTCAGGTGTTTGCCGTCCAGCCGGATTGCGGCCCCATTCTGGTCCGGCACCTTTGCACCGAACATTTCGACGTTCTCGATCACGGTGCCCGTGCCTGCCACCACCCATGTTCCTTTGCCGAGCGCATTCACGCCATTCGCATTGATCTTCGCGCGGCCGTTCACGCCGCGGATGGTGAGGTTGTCGCGGTAGATGCCGCAGACGTCCCCGCTGTAGGTGACGGAGCCATCGATTTCGATCGTATCGCCATTGACGGCGGCGGCGAATGCCTTGCACGGCGTGGCGTAGGTCTGTCCGGGACCGACTGCGCGAACGGTGCCGGTGCTCGGCGCCGGCGCCGGCGCCGGAGCAGGAGCAGGAGCAGGAGCAGGAGCAGGAGCAGGCTCAACCTTGATCTTGCGGCCGAGGTCGTTCTGGGTGTCGTTGGCGCTTGGCGGGGCCAGCGTGGCGCCTGACTGCGATGCAGTCCCTTCACCCGCCGTCAAGCCGTTCTGCGCCTGTTCGCCCGTTTGGCCTCCGCATGCCGCGAGGACGCAGCTGATAATTGCCGTTGTAAGCATCGGTGTGATTGTGCGCTTGCTGTTTCTGTTCATGATAGTCGTATAGGCAATTGAGCAATGACGAGCCCAAGCGATGAGGATCCCGCCTTACGACCGATTCGCAATCTTTCAAGTTCCTGGTGGAAATGTTTCCTTACATCTTGTGAAGTCCGCCGCGCCGCTTTTTCTTCACATATGGGCGTTGGAATTGTGATGTAATGAAGAAGGCAACACACGACAACACCCTGGCCAACAAGGAGAAAACATGAAAAAACTAGCAGCCGCCCTGATGCTCGCCGTTCCCTTTGCCTTCACCAACGTCCATGCCGCCACCGAACAGCAGAACAAGATGGCGACCTGCAACAAGGAAGCCGCCGACAAGAAAGGCGATGAGCGCAAGGCCTTCATGAAGGAGTGCCTGAGCAACAAGCCGAAGGTCAGTGAAGCCCAGAAGGCGCAGCAGGAGAAGATGAAGACCTGCAACGCCGAAGCCAAGGACAAGAAGGGCGACGAGCGCAAGAAGTTCATGAGCGAGTGCCTGAAGAAGGGCTGATCCTCTCCGCAAGTCCCGGCCTTCACGCATCCGTGTAGAACTTGCACGGATGCGTAAGGAAGGCAGCATCGATCGCCGCCCCGCGCGGATAATCTCACTCTCCCCAAGCGGAAACACCGCGCCCCGTCCCCGGCATGCTTCTCGCATCCATGATAGTGTTCTCGAACGGAACACTGGCAATCCGGAAATCACTTTCTATACTGAAGCGATGGGTATCTTCAACGAAACTCTTCCGTATGCCGTCGCGCTCGTTGCTGCGATAGGCGCCTTCGCCACCCTGTATCGCAATGTCCGGATGGCAGACTGGCCACGGCTGGCTGCCCCCGGCGCGTTCTCTGCCTGGTGCTGCGCCATCATCCTGCTGCCAATGATCTGGCGTTTCAGCGTGCCGCTTTCAGGCGGCGCCGCTCTTCACATGGCCGGCCTGCCCATTTTCGTGCTGATGTTCGGCCGCAGGCTGGCGATGACGGGCGCCGCCCTTTCCGTTGTCATGTACACGCTCGCGTTCAACGGGGTGTGGACGAACCTTGGCCTGAACCTCCTCCTGCTCGCCATTGTGCCGGCGTACTGCGGCGAGGCGCTGATGCGCGCGACCGAGCGCTTCCTGCCACGGCACATGTTCGTCTACCTGCTCGGGAATGGTTTCTTCGGCACGATGGCGATGCTTGCCCTCCTCAACATGCTGTCGTTCGGCGTGTACTACGCAATGATGACGACGGTGCCCGTCCCCGACGACATCCTTGCCTACATGCTCCTGCTGTCCTGGGGCGAGTCTTTCCTGACCGGCTTCCTGCTCACCATGTTCACGGTCTACCGGCCGGAATGGGTGCTGACCTTCGACGACAACGTCTACCTGCGCGGCAAGTAAGCTGCATTCCCCTTGATGAATTCCCCGGCCGCGCGGCTGACCGCTTCCGGCTGGTCGCGATGCGGAGAATGCCCGCAATCGGCGATCGGCAGGGAAGTGGCGTTCGGCGCTTGCCGCGCAATGCCATGGATCTGCTCCAGCGTCCCGTATTCGTCGCCTTCGCCCTGGATCGCCAGCACCGGGCAATGGATCTTTGGCAGCTCCGCTTCGATGTTCCACGAGCGGAAGGCCGGGGCCAGCCAGGCGTCGTTCCAGCCGCGGAAGACCGACTCCGGATCCTTGTGATGGCGGGCCAGGCGCGCTTTCAGGTCGGTCTGCGTGAAGGCCTCCTTTGCCTTGCGGATGCCTTCGATGGTGATGTCTTCCACGAAAATGTGCGGCGCCATCACGACCGCGCCGCTGACCCGTTCCGGGAAGCGCGCGGCATACAGGAGCGCGATGGAACCGCCGTCGCTGTGGCCGAACAGCCAGGGTTTCTCCACGTCGAGAACAGACAGCAGGGCGGGCAGGGCTTGCCATGCCTGTTCATGCAAATAGTCCGGCTGCAAGTGCGCGTCGAGCGGGCGCGGCGTGGACTGGCCGTAGCCGACGCGGGAAAACACCAGTCCGCGCAAGCCGTGCGCTTCGCAGAAACGCTGCGGAAAATCGCGCCACATCGAAATCGATCCGAGGCCCTCGTGCAGGAAAACGACGATGGGATGAGAAGAATGTTCCACGCCGATCCATTGATAGTCGATCTCGGCGCTGCCGCCTCTCCAGGGAATGTGTGTGAATGGCATGGGCGATGTCCGTTGTACGTGAACGGCAATTATTGCAGTTCGGCCCCGCCTTTGCCGAGGTCCGGCGCGCGCGTGCAATTGCCGGTACACTCGGTCGCATCCGATTGCGCACATTCCGATGACGCCACACGCACCCCAGAACGACAACCGCACCGATGCGATGCTCGCATGGTTCTTCGTGCTCGTCTGGGGATCGGGCTATCTCGCCAGCAAGGTGGGGATGCAGTATGCGCCGCCGTTCACCTTCCTTGCCTTGCGCTATGTCTTCGGTGTGCTGTGCCTTGTTCCGTGGTTGCTGATCGTGCGCCCGTCATGGCCGTCGAGCGGGCGTGAACTCTTTCATATCTGTGTGGCCGGGTTGCTGATGCATGCGCTCACGCTGGGCGGCAGTCACTACGCGCAGTATCTCGGCATGTCGGCCGGCATCACCGCACTTCTGCTGGCAACCCAGCCCTTGTTCACGGCCATCTTCGCGCACCGCATGATGGGCGAGCGCCTCGTGTCCGCGCAATGGGCCGGCGTTGTACTCGGGCTTGCCGGCGTCGCGCTAGTGGTGTGGCACAAGGTGGATGTGAAGGCCGTCACGCTGGCAAGCCTCACCGCAGCCGCAATCTCGCTCGCCGCCATGACGACCGGGACGCTTTACCAGCGCGCTTTCTGCCGCTCGGCCGACCTGCGCAGCTCGTCCTTCATTCAATTCGTGCTGTCGCTGTGCGTGCTGGCGCCGGCGGCGTGGGTCGTGGAAGGATTCCAGGTGCGGTGGAGCTGGCAGATGGCAGTCGCCATCGTGTTTCTCGTGATCTTCGCGTCGATCCTTGCGGTCAATGCGCTGCATTTGCTGATGCGGCGCGGCCACGCGGCCAAGGTGACCAGCCTGATGTTCCTCACACCCATCGTTGCGGTCTTCCTCGAATGGGCCATGTTCTCGGTCGTGCCGACCTGGCTCAGCATTGCCGGCATTGTCGTCACCTGCGTCGGCGTGGCGCTGGTGTCGCGACGAAGTTAACTCTCCGCCTTCGGCGCCGGAATGCTGTCGCAGGGATTGCTGTTACGCGCCGGACGCGGGGTGAACCACAGGTAGTCGTGGTGGGCGCCGACGGCGCTGTGCGCATACGCATTGGGATCCACCGGTTCATACACTTCGACCATGCCGACCGACAGCACGCTTTCTTCCGGCGCGCGCGCGGCGAGATAAAGCGGCACGCCGAGGTCTTCGCGCGCATGGCCGCGTCCAACGATCCCGACCACGCCGCTGCGGCGGGCCATCAGCATCTTGTCCGCCATGACGGCGTCACGGACGCGCTGCGATTTGGTGATGATCTGCACCATGTGGTCGGCGACCTTGCCGCAGTGGCCGGCGGCGATCTCCTGCGCCAGCTGGCGGTCGCGCTCGGGCGTCCAGGTAGTGTCGAGCGCCAGCCGCGATTCTTCTCCCGTGCCGAGCACCTCGTAGCCATTGCGCGCGACTTCGCGCACCGCTTCGCGCGACAGGTTGGCGGCTACCAGCGGCAGCTTCTGTTGCAGCGCGGACGACACCAGGCGCTGGTAGAGCGGCCAGTTCCAGCCCTGGCGCATCAGCTTCGACAAGTCGCGCAGTTTGTCCATGCGCGAGCCGTTGCCTTGCACGATGCCGTTCACCAGCTTCTGCTGGTCGACGTCGAACTGTTCCATGACCAGCGCCGGCTTGCGTCCGCTCTTGACCACCGCGTCGAGGATCATGGCCTGGATGCGATGGTGCTCTTCGTTGTCGTGGATTTCGCCCAGCAGGACAAATTTGGACTCGGTCGCCCGGCCGATCACCTCGTCGGGCTCGACGAAGCGGTTGTTGGCGACGTCCCAGATCTTGCCTGCGAGCGGATGCTGCGTTCCGTACGGATTGCTGAAATGGGCGCAGGATGCAAGAGAGGCCACTGTGATGGCGCAGAACAGGGTTCGGGCGAGTTTTTTTAAAGTATTCATAGTCGCTTGTCGTGGTGAATGCGAGTGTTATGTCCGATTGCGCCGCGCATCGCGCTTGACGCGGGAAACCAGCGCCGCCAGCATGCCGCGATCCCAGGCGCCGGCCTGCGGGCCGTACAGGCTGCGATCGAGTGCCAGCACGGCGTCGCGTGTGCCGCTGTCCTGCATGCGTTCGGCGAGCGCGCCGAGATTGCGCGGCGGATCGGGCAGCGTGGCGGCCGCCCATTCCAGGAGTCCGTCGCGCACCGCGCGCGCGTCTTCCGACCGGCACGCCTTTCGCAGCCGCCATGCCATCCGGAGACGCCGGCTGCGCAGTGCCGCGAACAGCAGCGCGGTGGCCAGACTCGCCGCGACGATCGCGCTCAGGTGTCCCAGTGCCGTCTGTGTCAGGGTGGCGCTGTTTGCCGGTTGCGTCGGCGGCGCGGATTCACCGACCACGAGCGTGCGCCCGGGCAGGCCCGCTGTCCGCTCGCTGTCGGTATCGACATTCCACCAGCGCAGTTGCAGCGGCGGCACGGTGAACAGACCGCTTTTTGCCGGCATGAGGACAAAGGTCTGCTCGCGCACCGCGATGTTGCGCTCGCCCTGGAAATGGTTCTGCAGGCGTGGCGGACCGGGGAGCACGCCCATGCCTTCGACCTTGATATCCAGCTCCGGCAGTTGTGCCGCTTGCACGCCGGCGGCCTCGATGCGCACGGTGCGCCGGTGCACGCCGTTTTCCACGGTCGTCCATTGTTCGGTCAGGGATAGTGCATGGGCCGGCAGCCAGGGGGCGCCGTCGGCCTGGATGTCGACCGGCAGCACGGTCAGCGTGCGCGGCGGCGCGTCCATCCGCAGCGGCCGCCAGCCTTCGGGCAGGGAGGCCGTCGCGGCGGGCATGCGGCCGGTGGCATACGCGCCGGCCAGCTCCAGCGTTCCGCTGGCGAAGGGAAAGACCGCGTATTTGCGTTCGTGCGCGCGGTAGCGGCGGCCATTGCGTTCCGTTTCGAAGATCTTGTCTTCGCCGATGAGATGGAGATCGGCCAAACGCGCCTGCGGACCGACCAGCTGCACATCGCGCACATCGACGGCGTGCAGGAAGCGCAGGCGGTAGACCGCTTGTGCATGGACGTGCACTTCCTGCATGTCGAGCTCGGCTTCGAGCAGCAGGTCCTGCGCCGCCCAGGCGGGGAGGACGGCCGCGAGCAGGAGGATGGCGAGCAGGCGTCTCACCATGGCCGCTCCGTATGACCTGCCTGGCGGCGCTGGTGCTCCGCCTGCAGCTTGCGCCGCAACAGGCTGCCCGGATCGTCCGGCACACCGCGCAGCCATTGTTCGGCAGCACGGTTGGCGTCGCTCTCGGAGGGGCCGGTGGTTCCGCCACCCGAGCCGCCGCCCTTGCCGCCGCTTTTCGAGGTGTTCAGCAGGCTGCGCACGAGATCGCGGTTGTGCAGGGTGTCGGCATCGTTTGAACTGAGCCGGAGTGCCGCCTCGTAACCGTCCAGCGCTTCGCGCAGGCGTCCTGCCTTGGCCAGCGCATTCGCGCGGTTGTACAGCGAACCGTGATCCTCCTGCCCTTCAAGCAGGCGTGCCGCCTCATCGTATTGACCGGCGCGGTAATGCGCCACGGCCTTCCAGCGGGCATCGCTGAACCGGACGGCTGCCTCCGCGTACCGGCCCGCATCGAACAGGCGCTTCGCGTCACCGTCGGCGAGGCTCGCTGCTTCGGAGGATGGCGGCAGGATGGCTGCGCACAACACCAGCGGCAACGCGGCAAGCAGGCCGCGCCGGAAGCGCAGTGCGGCCAATGGCAGCAGGGGCAGCAGCAGCCACGGGCCGAGTTCGGTCACGCCAGCCACGCCCACGCCGCGGTTGCTCGCGGTCAGGGTGGCGGAAAGCGTAGTCAGGTCGGTGTGGTCGGCGCGCATGGCGAGCAGTATGCCACCAGTGCCCGTCGCTGTTTTCCGCAGTATCGGGAGATCTGCGCCGTCGGCATGCAGGACGGAAAGACGGATGCCGGCAAGTTCCGCTGCCGTCGGGACGTTGCGCCAGTCGCTATGGGTGAGCCAGATGATGTCGCGTGTTCCCGCACCGCTGCGTGCGAGCAGGGCGCTTGCCATGCGCAACGCGCGCTCCGGCCGGTTTCCGGCAACCGGCATCGCATCGACGGCGAGCTCCGGGACGAAACGGGCAACCACGGCCGCGTCGGCTGTCGGCGGGACGACCAGATACGGTTCGTCCGCGTAGACCAGCATTGCCGTATCGCCGCCGTGCGGCAGGTTGAGCAGCGCATGCAGTTTCAGCTTGACGCTTTCCAGGTGCGCCGCGGCGCCCGGTGACAGGTCGACCACCAGCACGCGCGTGCTGTCGCGGCGCGCTGCATGCTGTCCATCGGCGTCGTGCAGTTGCGGTCCGGCGAGCGCCAGCACCGCGAGCAGCCAGGCCAGCGCGAGCGCCGCCGTGCCGCCGCGCTTGTCCGATCCCCCGGTCAGGACATGCGGCAAAAGATGGTCATCGACCGCGTGCTTCCAGCGGCGCATGCCGGCAGGCGAGCGGTGCACGTGCCACAGCGCGAACGCCAGCGGCAGCAGCGCGAGCAGCCATGCCGGCCGGGCGAAGGCGACGTGGGCCAGCAGCGTCATGCCATGGCCTCGCGACGGTGATGCCACGCAAGACCGGCGGCCAGCAGGCAGGCAAGGGCGAGCGGCCAGGCGTACAACTCGCTGAGGGCGCGCGCTTCACTTTCCCGCGCGGCGGGCTCGGCGCGTTGCACGCCGTCGAAGAAGGCGGCGATGGCCCGGCTGTCGGTGGCGCGGACGTAGCTGCCGCCGGTCTGGACGGTCATGTCCTTCAACACTGTTTCCTGCAGGCCTTCGCCGGAGCCGACGCCAACGGCATGGATGCGCACCCCTTCCCGCCGCGCCAGCCATGCCGCGCGTCCCGGCGCCAGTGTGCCCGCGGTATTGGCGCCATCGGTCAGCAGGACAAGCACCCGCGCGTTTTCGGGCAGCTCCTTCAGGTATTTGACGGACAAGGCAATGGCGTCGCCCAGCGCCGTTTCCCGTCCCGCCAGCCCGGCCTGGACGCTGGCGAGCGCGGCGCGCACGGCGTGCAAGTCGTGGGTCAGCGGCGTGTGCAGGTAAGCCTGCGCGCCGAAGACGACCAGACCCGCCCGGTCGCCCTGCCGGCGCGCGAGGAAGTCCCCGGCGAGCGCGCGTGCCGCATGCAAGCGCTCGACCGCCTTGTCGCCCTGTTTCAGGTCGATAACCGACATGCTGCTCGACACGTCGAAAGCGATGATCATCCCTGAACCGCCACGCACAGGGAGGAGGTCACCCGGCATCTGTGGCCGCGCGGCGGCCGTCACCAGCAGCAGCCAGGCGAGGACGGCAAGCCAGCCCTGCGTCCTGGCGCGCGGACCCTGTGCAACCGTATCGGGCAGCCGGGGAATCCGCAGTGCCGGCCCCCCTTCCGGAGGCGGAAGCAGCAGGCGCAGCGCCCAGGGCAGCGGCAGCGCAAGGAACAACCACGGCCAGGCGAAGCTCATCGCGGATTCTCCCGCAGCCATTGGCGCACCAGGGCAATCAGTGCCTGCGCATCGGTTGTGCCGGAAGCGCGGTAGGGAAGACTTTCCAGGACTGCGCCCGTCCCCTGCGTAAAGGCGTTGCCGCCGCCATGCGCATCGAGGAAGGCGAGCCAGTCGCCGCCGCTCAGCCCCTCCACGCCGGCCTCGGGAAAACAGGCGGCAGCGTGGCGGCGCAGCAGTTGCGACAGGCCGCCGGCCAGGCGCACCGCGTTTCCGTCGCGGGCATGCGCCGCCTCGAGCGAGGACAGTTCGCGCAGCGCATGTCGCAGGCGCCGAGTGCGTATGCCGCGGTAGATCATCCAGGACGCGGCGACGGCGGCACACGCGGCCGCGATCCACACTTCCGTCATGGCCCACCAGGGGGTGGCAGCGGGAAGATGGATATCCCGCAGGGTGTCGAGGGCGTTCGGATTCATGGCGTGCCGGACAACAAGCACAGCGCACGTGCCGGGTCTTCATGCGTGGCAAGCGTCACCAGGCGGACATGCGGATGCCGCGCCAGCTTGTCCAGCAGGGCGTTGCGTGCTGCAAACGGGGCAAGATAGGCGGCGCGGCCGGCGTCGCTCTCCAGGTCGAGCGTCGTGCTGCGTTCGCCATTGCTCACCCGGTATACGCCCGGCGGCGGCGACGATTCAAACGGGTCGACCACGTGCACCAGTCCGACATCGATCCGCAAGGACAGGGCAGCAATGGAATGTGCCAGCATGTCGTCGAGCGCATGGAAATCGCTGACCAGGATGGCAATGCCGCCGGGACGGACGATGTGCGTGACGGCGGCCAGGGCGGAGGCAAGCAGCGATGCGGTGTCGGGCGCCAGGGCCGATACCTCGGCAAGCTGCCGCAGCAACGCGAGCGCGCCATGTTGCCGGGCCTGCGGACGCACCTCGCGTCGGCCGCAGCCGCACACGATGCCCCCGACGCGCTCCCCGTCCGCCGCCGCTTGCCAGGCGAGCAGGGCGGCGGTCCGTGCCGCGACCACCGACTTGAACGCGACGCGCGTACCGAAACGCATGCTCGCGCCGAGATCCACCAGCAGGTGCACCGGGCGTTCATGTTCCTCGCGGAACAGCTTCGTAAACGGGGCGCCGCGCCGCGCCGTCTGGCGCCAGTCGACGCTGCGCACATCATCTCCCGCGCGGTAAGGGCGCGATTCGGCGAACTCCATGCCTCTGCCGAGACGGCCGGGGACGCGCCCCCCGGGATTGCCCGCAGCGCGAGCGAAAGGCAGGCCGCGCCGCGCATGCACGCGCGTTCGCAAGGCGACGAGCTCCGCCAGCGAAGCGAACGAGCCGTCCGGTCCGGCCTTCTCGCCGCTCATGGCACCCGCACTTTTTGCAGGAGCGTTGCCACAAGCCTGTCCACCGTCATGCCGCCTGCCTGCGCCTCGTAGCCCAGCAGGACGCGATGCCGCAGCACGTCCGGCGCGATGCGCTGGATGTCTTCCGGCGACACGTAGTCGCGGCCGGCCAGCCATGCCCGGGCACGCGCGCAGCGTTCCAGCGCGATCGTGCCGCGCGGACTGGCGCCGTAGCGCACTGTGCCCGAAAGCGCGGGATCGACGCTCTCCGGATGGCGCGTCGCTTCGGCGATGCGCACGATGTAGTCTTCCAGTTCCCCGGCAAGATGCAGGTCGAGCACCGCGAGGCGCGCCTCAAACACCTGCTCGCGCGTCGCGACCGGCTCGATGGACACCTTGCCGCCGTGGCGCGCTTCCTTGCGTGCCAGCGCCAGGATGTCCCGTTCCATGCCAGCGTCGGGATAGTCCACCTGGACCTGCATCAGGAAGCGGTCGAGCTGCGCTTCCGGCAGCGGGTAGGTGCCTTCCTGCTCGATCGGGTTCTGCGTCGCCATCACCATGAAAAACGGCGGCAGCGCATAGGTCTGGCGGCCGATGGTGACCTGGCGTTCCGCCATCGCCTCCAGCAGCGCCGACTGCACTTTCGCGGGCGCACGGTTGATTTCGTCGGCAAGGACGAATTCATGGAACAGCGGCCCGCGCTCGAAATGGAAGCTGCCGTCCTGCGGGCGGAATACCTCGGTGCCGGTGAGGTCGGCCGGCAGCAGGTCGGGCGTGAATTGCAGGCGGTGGAAGCTGCCGTCGATCAAGGCGGCGAGGACCTTGATCGCCCGGGTTTTCGCCAGCCCCGGCGGCCCTTCGAGGAGCAGGTGGCCGTCGGCGAGCAGCGCCATCAGCAGGCGCGCCGTGAGGTGCTTCTGGCCGAGCACTTCGGCGTCGAGGCGGGCCTGCAATTCCAGGAATCGCGTGTGCAGCGTCATCGTTTGGGTATCAGCAATAGGGATCGGGATGCGTCAGGTAATGGCGCACGTAATCGGCGACGCCGTCCTCCAGGCTGCGGAAGGGCGCCGTATAGCCCGCGTCGCGCAGCTTGGCGAGGGATGCCTGCGTAAAGTACTGGTACCGGCCATGGAGGCCGGCCGGCATGTCGATCCACTCGATCGCGGGATCGCGTTCCTGGCAATGCGTCACTGCCAGCGCGAGATCGCGAAAGGTGCGCGCCTTCCCCGTGCCGACATTGAAAATGCCGGACGTGTGGCGGTGCGCCAGGAAATGGGCGACAACGTCGACCGCATCCTTCACATAGATGAAATCGCGCAGTTGCATGCCGTCGGCGTAGTCGGCGCGGGCGCTGCGGAAGAGGCGGATCTTTCCGGTATCGCGGATCTGCCGGAAGCAGTGCCAGGTCATGCTGGCCATGTCCTGCTTGTGGTACTCGTTCGGACCGTAGACGTTGAAGAACTTGAATCCGCACCAGTGCGGCGGCGTGACGCGCTGCGCGACCTGGCGCAGCACCCACAGGTCGAACAGGTGTTTCGAGTAGCCGTACTCGTTGAGCGGTCGAAGCGGATCGAAGACATTGTCATCGTAGCCATGCGCGCCGTCGCCGTAGGTCGCCGCCGAGCTCGCGTACAGGAAGGGGACTTCATTGCGCGCGCACCACTGCCACAACGCCTGGCTGTACTTGAAGTTGTACTGCATCAGCAGGTTGACGTCGCGTTCCGTCGTCGCACTGATGGCGCCCATGTGGATCACGGCGCCCGGCTTCACGCCGGATTGCAGCCACGGGAATAATTGATCCCGATCAAGGTAATCGGAGTAACGCCGGCGGCAGAGGTTCTGCCACTGGTCGGAGTGTTGGAGGTGGTCGACAATAATGAGATCATCTCTGTCGCACGCATCATTCAGATGCCAGGCCACCATGCTGCCGATCATGCCGGCGCCCCCCGTGATCACGATGGGTCCGTCGGGGAGTTTCGCAGTCCTTCCGTTTTGATTCAGCATGGCAGTTCCG
The DNA here is from genome assembly GCF_048799745.1 of Noviherbaspirillum sp. ST9. Classification (NCBI taxonomy): domain Bacteria; kingdom Pseudomonadati; phylum Pseudomonadota; class Betaproteobacteria; order Burkholderiales; family Oxalobacteraceae; genus Noviherbaspirillum; species Noviherbaspirillum sp. ST9. Next base: position 151,599 of record NZ_JBLWFR010000004.1, read on the forward strand.
ATCTTCGGGCATTGTGCCAAGAAAGCCGTGGTTTGACGAGCGCCGTGAAGTCTTTTCATAGCGCCGGTCAAGCAGCACGCGGGCGTGCATGTCGAATGTTTAACGTTTCGAGGTGTTCTTGATTCACCCTGACCTGATGAGATGGCTGGACCGCTGGATTGGTGTGCCCCTGTGTTTTGCGTTGAGTGGCCTGCGGCGCATGAAACGGGTCTTCCGGACGGATCAGGCGCAGGGGCGTCCGCAGCGCACCGCGTTCATCCTCCTGACGGAAGGCGGGAGCATGGTGCTCGCCGATCCCGCGGTGCGCGCCGTCGCCGGGGGGCAGGGCGAAGACGCCTTCTTCGTCACCTTCGCGCATAACAAGCCCGCACTCGCGGTCGCGGGGACCGTCCCCGAGGACAGGATCTTCGCGTTCAACGTCAGCAACCCCGTCGCACTGCTGCGCGATGTCGGACGCTGGCGCGTCTGGCTGCGCCGTCACCGCATCGATACCATCGTCGATTTCGAACTGTTCTCGGGATTATCGGCCGCGCTCTGCGCGATGTCGGGGGTGCACCGGCGTGCCGGTTTTCATGCAATGCAGGGCGGCCTCGCGCTCTACCGCGGCGACCTGTATTCGCACAAGGCATCGTACGACGCCGCGAAGCATATCGCGTTGAACTACCTTTCCCTCACGGAAGCGCTGCTCGGCAAGCCGTCATTGCAGGACCGTGCCTTGCCGTCCGCTCCTCGACGCGCCGTGCGCGCGGAGGAATCGGCCGCGGCACGCAAGCTGCTGTCCGCTTTGCTGCCGCAGCATGGACGGCGCCGCCTGTTGCTGGTCAATCCCAACGCCAGCGAATTCCTGCCCCAGCGCCGGTGGCCGGTGCCGCACTTCATTTCCTTCGTGAGCCGCATGCTGGAGCGGCATGCCGACCTGGACATCCTGCTCATTGGCGGGCCGGACGATATCGCCACCACAGGCGCAATCGCCACTGCCGTTTCCGACCCGCGTTGCGCCGATGCGGCCGGCCGCTTGCGTCTTGCCGAATTGCCGGCGCTCTACGCGCAAGCGACGGCACTGTTGAGCAACGACTCCGGTCCGGCGCATTTCGCCTCGGTGGTCGACCTGCCCGTGGTGGTGATGTTCGGACCGGAGACTCCCGCACTCTACCGGCCGCTTGGACGCGCCACGGTGTTGAGCGCCGGATTGCCTTGCTCACCCTGCGTCAACGTCACCAACCAGCGCAAGACCCTTTGCGCCGACAACCGCTGCATGCGCGAGATCTCCGTGTCGTCCGTGATCGATGCCGTCGAATCCGTGCTCGACGTATCCAGGGTGGTGCCGCTGCGTGCCGTCGTCCGCATGCAGGGAGGTGCCGCATGATCCCGCGCCGCCGCCTGACGCTGGACATGGCCGATCTCGCCGACTGGCTGCGCGCGCCGTTCACCTCCCCCGCCGCGGCGGCTGCCGAAGTGTCGGCATTCGAACGCGAATTCGCGCAGGCCATCGGCGTACCCCACGCAGTTGCCGTCGCCAGCGGACGCGACGCGCTGTGCCTGATCATCGACGGACTGGGACTCAAGGCCGGCGACGAGATTGTGATTCCTGCCTACACGCTCGGCGAACTCCTGCCGCTGCTGTCGGAACGCGGACTCGTGCTGGTGCCCGCCGATATCGATCCCGCTACCTACAACATGACCGTCGAGTCCGTGCGCAAGGCGATCACCCCGCGCACCCGCGCCATCCTCGCGCTACACCTGCTTGGCGTGCCCTGCGACATTGCGGGCCTGTGCGGGCTGGGCTTGCCGGTGATCGAGGATTGCGCGCATGCGCCGGGCGCGACCGTCGACGGCAGGCCGGTCGGCAGTTTCGGCGTCGCGGCCTTGTTCAGCCTCGAAGCGAACAAGGCGCTGTCCGCCTTCGGCGGCGGCGTCATGACGACGCGCGACGACGCGCTGGCGGCGAAGGTGCGTAGCGCACTGGAAGGACGGCCGCGGCGCGAATGGCCAGCGATGAAAAAAATGCTGCTCAAGTGGGTCGAGGAAATGATGGTGCGCTCGCCGCTGTACGCGGTCGCCGCGCGGCTCATGTTCGGCGGCGACCGCGCCGGGCGATTCGAGCAGTTCTACCGCCAGGCCAACAACCGCGTGCGGCCGAAGGTTGCGTTCAGCGGCATGCAGGCACGCATGGGCCGGCGCCGGCTGAAGGGCATCGCGGCGCGGCAGGCAAGGCTGGAACCCCTCTGGGAAAAGCTTGCCCGCGCGCTGCCGCCCGGCTTCGAAGCGCAGCAGAGAACGCACTGTGGCGCTCCCGTGTTCTACAACTTCGTCGCGCGCTTTCGCGGGGACCTGAACCAATTCCGCAAGCGCGCGCTTGCGCAGGGATTGGATGTCGGCATCTTCGGCGAGGTGATGGATGATACGGCGCGCATGCTCGGCCATGAAGGCTGCCCGCGGTCCGCGGAGGTCTACCGGCAGGCCGTTCTTCTGCCCTTGTACGATGGCATGACTGAAGCGCGGCTCGACTGGGTCATTGATCGCCTGCGCGGCATTGCTGCAAGCGTGCAGGAGCAGCGGTGACGACGCCAGTCGTCCTGTTGCGCATCGATCGCGCCGCGCGCCGGCACACGACGCATCCGCGTCACCTCCATCCCGCGCTCGACCTCAACTATGCGCAGGCCGCCATCGAGGTAGCATCGGGCAGAACCGTCCCCTTGCTCGACGGCTGGCTGACGCCTTTCGATGTGCAGGCATTTGCCGGTGCCGCGCTGGCACTGAAGCCCCGTATCGCAGTGATTCGCGCCGTCACCTGGTGTCTCGAGGAGTCAATTGCGGTGGCGCGCATCCTACGCCACGCCGGTGTCACCACGATCGCCGTCGGCCAGCAGGTCTTGCATGTCGCCCGCTGTCCACAGCCGGGGTGGCTTGAGGCTTTCGACCTCGCGATTCCCGGCGAACCGGAACAGGCAGTGCCGCAACTGGTGGCGGATATCGAACGCGGCACTTCCCTCGCCATCCTGCAAATGCGCTGGCCGGCGAACGGACGCGGGCCGGTCGAGCAGGTCGTCGATCCCGACTCGCTGCCCGCGCCGCGATTTTCGACTACCGAGAGCACGGCCTATCCTTTCCCCTTTCCCCTGCGCGGCGTAGTGGCCGACCGCTGGGCCTACATACTGACCGCCTGGGGGTGCCCCAGGCCCTGCCTGCATTGCTCGGCGATCGTACGCAAGAGCGTGGGCCGCCCCTTGCGGGCACGCTCGCTGGATTCCGTGCTCGATGAAGTAGCACGTTGCGCCGATGCAGGCGCGCAGGCGATCGCTTTCGAGGACGATTCGCTCTTCGTGCATCGCAAACGTTTCATGCAGCTTGCCAATGGGATGCAGCGGCGCGGCATCACGTTGCCTTGGATGGCCAATGCGCGACCCGACGAACTGGACGAGGAGCGTATCCTTGCGGCCCGTGATAGCGGTGCCGTCCTGTTGAAGATCGGTGTCGATACCGGTGCGCCGCGACTGATCGAAAAGCTGGGCAAAACAACGGACGGCGATGTGTGGATGGAGGCGGTGGAAAGTTCGTTCGCCAGCTTGCACGCGGAGGGCATCGGATCGGTCGCGTTGTTCATGTTCGGCCTGCCTGGCGAAACGCAGGCCGACGCCGAAGCGACACGCGCGCTCGCCATGCGGCTGCCTGCGGATTATCTGCAGGTGCAGTTGTACCAGCCGTATCCGGACGTGCCGTGGTGGGAATCGCTCAACCTGCAGCAGAGCCCGAAGCCGGACTACCACTATGGCGCTCACGGCCACCCGCTTGGCGAACTGAGTTTCGCGGAACTCGATCGCCTGCAGAGGCAGTTATATCGCCAGTTCTACCTACGCCCGTCCTTCATTGCCCGCCACTTGCGCCATGGCTGGCGCTGGTACCTCGGCGGCGGTGCCGCACGCGTCGCGGGCATTTTGCACTTCCTCGGCAAGCGCGCGGACAAAGCGGTCGACTGCCAGCATCAGCAGCACCGCGATCAGCATCGGTCCCATCTGCACCTTGATCAGGTCCGCCACGTGCAGGACTAGGCCGGTCCCGGCCAGCGTTCCAAACAGTACCGGCAGTTCCCATCGTCCGGCGCCGCGTTGATCGACGTCGCGCCAGATCCACGCCGCAGCGGGCACGATGATGACCAGGTCGTAGAGGTAGGCCATGGGAATCGCCAGCGGGGTGGCCAGCAGCAGGACTGCGGATTGCAGGCCCAGCGTGTCGGGCCGGCGTCGGCCGCGCCACCATACCCATCCGACGAGACTGGCCATGGCCACGCCCATCAGGTTCTGCGCAATCCACATCTTGTCACTGGCGCCGCCGGACATGCGCAGGAAGGACAGCACGGTCGTCATTGCACGTCCGCTGTAAGCACCCGCGCCGAAACCGTCGAGATGGAACAGCAGTGTGCCGATAAAGGCGAGCCAGGGTTCCAGGCCAAACGCCAGCATGCTGGCGATGATGGTGGCGATGACGGTCACGCTTGCCGACAGAAACACGCGCCAGTGTCCACCTGCGGCAAGCGCAATCGGAATCAGCACGCCGAGGTGGGGCTTCACGCTTGCCAGTCCGATCAGCACGCCCGCGAGCGCAGGCCGGGAACGAATGCAGGCAAGGCCGCCGGCAATCAGTCCTCCTGACAGGAACCCGGTCTGGCCGTACAGGAGGTTGAAGTAGGCAGGCGGCACGGCAAGTGCGAATGGCAATGCGATGCGCGTGGGAAGGATCATCCGCATGGCGGCAAGATAGGGCAGCGCCGTGACGCCGATCCACAACAGGTAGGAGATCCAGTACGAGAACCACGCGAGCGGGATCACCAGTGGAATGAATGTGGGCGGGTACATCCACGGCGCCCAGCCGATGGAACGCGCCTGCTTGTCCGTGATGTCGCTGTAGACGCTCAGCGCCGCCCGCCGTCCCGCTTCCTTCATTGTGCGCTGGAGGTACAGGAACTCCACGGGCAGGTCGCGCGCGAGCAGCGACGCGGCGTAGGTGGGCGTGTAATCCGTGTACAGCGGCTGCCCGCCATTGGCAGCATCAACGTAGCCCTGCCGGAAATCCCACACTGCCATCGCCGCGTACAGCGCAACGACGATCCACAGCAGGAAAATCGCCCTGCGCGAGATCTGCGGGGATAAGGCGGAGTCGTTCACACCATGCCTTTGTGCATTGCTTCCGACACGAAGGGGATACCGAAGAAGGTAAAGAATGCGATCGCGAATGTGCCGACAATCAGCGCGGCATTGATGACCGGCGCGGGGCGGTAGGACGCACGCACATGCAGCATGAGGCCGATGGCGAGCCAGGTAACCAGCGACCAGACTTCGAGCGGGTCCCAGGACCAGTAGGCACCCCACGCGTCCTGCGCCCAGATCGCGCCGGCCAGCAAGCCCAGCGTGTGGAAGATCAGCGCCATCGCCATGCACCGCCACGCCGTTTCATCGAGCGACCGGTCCGGGGGAAGGGACGCCAGTCGCGAGGTACCGACGTCTGCCCAGCGCAGGAGCAGGATGCCCGCGATACCCAGCGCGACAAAGGCCGCACCGAGGAAGACTTTCAGGAAGGCGATGTGGACGAACAGCCAGACTGTGTCATACGTTGGCGGCAGCGAGGAATCCTCGACCGGTTCCAGCAGCGCCCAGGCCATCACCATGATCACCACGGGCAGGACGACGGCGGCGAAGGCACGCACGCGCGGCAGCACGGAGTAGCCGACGACGACTGCCACCATCAAGCCCCATACGTTGGCGGACAGCATCTCGAACATATTTCCGACCGGCATATGATCAATGCGCATCCAGCGCGCGCCCAGAGCGACAGTGTGCAACAGCACTGCAACGGTCATCAGTGCCAGCATGGTGCGCTCCGGTCGTTTGCGGAAGACCAGCGCCCACATCGCGATGCCGGTGGCAAAGGAATAGCCCACCAGGGAGCTCCAGAAAGTAACGAGTTCGATTTGCAGCAGGGATGTGGTCATGGCTTGAAGATCGGGAGCCGTTCTCCCGACTTGATTTCGTATTTCATCAGTCCGTCCGGGCCTTCGGTGCCCGGGATCGGCATTTTCGTCCCGACGCCCTTGCCGTCACGCTTGAGTTCGGCGGCGGTGAAGCCGGGCGGGATACCCTTGGTCGGTCCCCATTCGCCGCGCCCTAGCTTTGCTTCCCATTCCCAGATGGCGGCGCGTGCCTGCGCCACCTTCAGGCGGTAGGGGTCGGAATTTTTCTCAGTATGCAGATAGGAACGCATCGCGCCCAGCGCGCTGTCGAGTTCGCCCAATTCCTCTGAGGCCACCGCATAGCCGAAATAGGCATCCGCGAATTTCGGATCGCGCTCGATGGCCGCATTCATGAAATCGCGCGCTGCAACGTAGTCCTTCTTTCCGATCAATGCATTGCCGATCACGACGTACGATTCTGGACGGCCCTTCAGCACCTCGAGGCCGCTGTTCATGATGGCAATCGCTTCATCGTATCGCTTGGCACCGATGGACGCGGCGGCCTTGCGCAGGTATTCCTTTGCTTCTTTGTCGTGTTCCCACTTGCGGTAAGCCTCTGGGTCGCGCTGCGGACTGACTGGGGGTTCGGTCTCGGCAACTTCCTCGGTCAGGCCGGACAACACGGAATCCTTCAGTTCGCTTAAACCCGACCGTTCCCGGTTTTCCTTGGGAGCCGTGGTAATGCCGCGTCCGGGGAGCAAGGTGACCACGGCACCAATCGCGACGACAATGCCCGCGAGCGCAAGCAGCGCGCGCAGGCGGTAGTCGCGTCGGCGCGGTGCGGGGGAAGTGACGGTGGATGTGCTCATCGAAACGGCTTACTGAGCGACGACGGTCGCCGTACCTTTCGCCAGATGTTCACGCACCGTGCTCTCGTCGACAGCAAAGCGCAGGCCGAAGCAAGTGAAGCCGCCGTCCGCCGGATTTGTCAGGCGTTCGTAGATGCTGATGCCGCCTGCGTCGGATGCCCAGCGGCCGCCCTTGAGCAGTTTCTCGGGCGGATTCAGGCTGCTCTTGTCCGCCAGCTTCGGATTGCGGTCACCGTCCTTGAGGGCAGCATCGAACTGTTCGTTGTACCAGTCGGCCACCCATTCATAGACGTTGCCCGCCATGTTGTAGGCGCCGTAGGGTGAGCGGCCATTGTGGAAGGAATCGACCGGCACCAAGTGGCAGTCCGGCATGCGGTTGTAGCCGGCGAAAGTATCGTCAGGATGCTCATTGCCCCACGGCCAGACGCGCTTGTCCTCACCGCGCGCGGCCTTCACCCATTCGGCTTCGGTGGGCAGGCGGAAGCCCATGAAGCGTGCAAACTCCACGCTCAGATCCCACGACATGTGCGACACAGGCAGGTCTTCCTGCGGCCGCGTGAGGAAGTAGCCGTTTCCGTCGAGGCGGACGGCGCAACCCTCGTCATTGCCCTTGGCCGTGGTGTACTGGACAGCGTGCTGCGGCTTGCCTGCATTCATGAAGCGCTGGAAGTCGCGCGCGCGCGCCTCGAACTTGCCGATGTAGAACCCGTCCTGCCATACCTTCACGTCGCGGTACCACTTGTTGTTCGGCACGAACACGGCGCCCTCGCGCTGGGCGCCCTCGACCGGATACCAGAACCAGCCGCCCGGCACGTGCACGAATTCGACCCCATTGACGATGACTTCGCGCGGCAGGTCGGACGCGGCGGACGATGTGCCAGCCGCCAGCATCAGGAGCGCGGAGAGGAGAGCGGAGAAGCAGGTTTTGATGTTCATGGTTTTTTCGTCTTTGCCGTTTTGTCCGCGGACGCTTCACGCACCAGGCGGAAACCGATCGAATCGAGGTGCTGGGCCGCGTCGTAGTGGCTGCGCATGGCGCAACGCATCTGGCGCGGCTCGGTGCGGAAGGCGCCGCCACGGATCACCTGTTGCGGCGTTGCGGCGGATACCTTCGGGTTGTACAAGGCATGGCGCGCATAGCCGTCCGGCAGGTAGCTGTCTTCGGTCCATTCCCAGACATTGCCAAGCATGTCATGCAGGCCGAAAGCGTTCGCAGCCAGCTTGCCGGTCTCGCTCGGCTGCGGACGGTAGGAGCCGCGTACCCCGTACCAAGCCTGCCCGGCGAGCTCGCCGCCAATGGCCAGCTCTTCGGATTTGGCGCCGGCACGACAGGCATATTCCCACTCTGCCTCCGTGGGGAGCCGAAAGCGCTCCTTGCCTTCGGACAGCTTCGTCAGGCGCTCGGCGAATTCGCGCGCTTGCGTCAGCGTGACCGAGGCCACAGGCAGCCCGGGGTTGGCCGGCGGTTCGCCATCCATGACCTTCTGCCATTCGCCCGTGCGCACTTCCAGCTTGCCCATCCAGAAGGCATCGACACAGACCTCATGGCGCGGACCCTCGTCTTCGGAGAGGGGAGCGTCATGCCGGATACGTTCCCAGAACACGTTGGGCTTGAGCGGCACATGTTGCTCCGTACCCATCTGGAAGCAGCCTTTCGCAACACTGACGAAAGCCATGCCCGTAGCCGGCTCTTGCCAGTTGGCCGGCGCAGCCTGCACGGCGGAAGCCGCGCACAGGATCAGCCAGAAATAATGTTTCATTCCTGTTCCTCACGATTCCGGGAGGGGCGCATGCGCAGCCAGTAGAACCAGCACATGCTGCCCACCGCCGCAACCACCGTGGCAATCAGCCAGGGCATGGTCGGGTCATAGCTGATGCGGTAGCCGACCCAGGTGTCGAGCTGTGCATACGTCAGGCGACCGTCGGCGAGCTCGATGGATTCGCCCGGGTGCAATACCACGCGCTTGTCCTCCACCCGCACGAGCAGCGGATAGGTCGCACGTTCCGCGCCAGGTACCACGCGTTTCGTCCCCTCGCTGCGCTTGATCGATTCCATGTCGAGCATGATCCAGGCCTCCGGTCCGCCCGGCAACTGCCAGGCGGCAGAGCTCGCATAGCCGTCCGATCCGACGTAGTCGAGATGCACCGAGCCGAATTCCATGCTTCCTTGTGCCGATTGCCACATGAACTTGGGCGCGAAGCCGCGCCGCGTCGGATAGATGCGGTAGCCGTTGAGCAGCAGCGGGCGGTCTTGTCCAATATCGGCGGCCTGGCTTGCGCCGGACGCATCCCACCATCGCACCATGTTGTGAATGCGGTGTTCGCCGTCCGCTGGCAAGGCGATCAAACCCTCATTGCGAAAGCGCAGCGCAGACAGTTCGCCGCGGTGCAGCGGGCCGCTCCGTTCGCGGTGGAGCTTGCCGGTGAAACTCGCATCCTGGTCCAGTGTCGTGGTCGCGTCCAGATAGGTCAGACGGGCGGCAACCAGCAGCACCACGAAAGCCAGTAGCGCGAGATGGAACACCAGCAGCGGCAGGTCGGTGCGAAAGCGTGGCGTCGATACGATCGCCGCCAGCAGGTTCAGCACGAGCAGCGATAGCGGCGGAACGGTCGCCATGGTCGGATTGCCGCCGCCTTCCGCGACCCATAATGCACCTGCTGCCATCAGCAGGAAGAACACCACCGTCCATTTCGGCGCGGCGATTTCTTTCACGATACGGCGCCATCCGAAGCGCGACAGCGCAGCGTGCGCCAGCGATGCCGGCTCGGAAGGTGCCGTCCGCAATCTCACCATCCCTCCTGGCAGGTTTCCGTCATCCAGGTCTTGCCTGTGCCGTCGCCGCAGGCGGTTTCGGCCCAGGCGCCGCTGACACGCCACGCATTGATGCGCAGCAGCGCATTGCGGTAATACGGCGGGGCGTTGACCTGTCCGCCCATGCTCGCGCAGCCGTTGGTATACGTCTGCGTAATTCCGCTTTCCGGGCCCACGCAGGCGGTGTTGACCAGGAAGGCCTTGTTTTTCCACCCGTGTGGCACGGCGACATGGCAGTAGGTGCAGGGGACGCCATCCTTGCCGCTCCAGCCATGGCTCGCCTCGGTCGCGCCGGCGAATCCGCTCACGGAACTGGTCGGCTGGTGGCAGTTGCCGCACACGCCCGGGCTGGACGGCGATTGGCCCGTATAACTGCCCGGACCGGTCGCAAGGGGCAGGCTCCAATCGCCCTTGAGCAGGAACGGCTTGTTGGACCCATGCGGGCCCTGCACGACGCCGGCGGCCTTGCCGGTGGTCACCGCCCATGCGCCGGGGTCCCCGTGGCAGTCGGAGCAGTACATCGTCTGGCGACCGACGTTGGTGGAGAACGGCGCCTTGATGTTCGACCAGCTCGCGCTCCCGCGCTCATCCTTGTCACGCCCGGTCGGATACATCACCGGATGCCACGAGCGGTGGTTGTTGGTGCCGCCGGGCGGCGACGGCGTCGGTGCGCAGTCAGAACCGGTACCGGCGGGATCGCCGCAAGCCTTGCCGGCATTGGTGGTTTCACCTTGGTCCGTCGTGGTTCCGGGGATATCCGGATTGGCCGTGTTGAACTTCACCGATCCGAACTCGGCCGCCACGTTGGTATATCGCTGCACGCCGTTGGTGCCCGAAGCCGTGCCGCCGCCCGTATTGCCCAGCGACGGGAAGTCCACCGCCGCGGTCGGGTTCGAGTAGTCAGAATGGCACTTGAAGCACAGTTGGTATTCGCGCGTCAGGTAGGGCTGGCTTCGCGTGAAGGTCGATGAGGTCGGGTCGCCGTACTTGACCTCGTAGCGGTCAGGCTTTTGCGGCCAGGTATTGCCGAGCGCCGTGGTGTACACCGGCTCGACACCCCAGGTGCCGCGCAAGACACCGGATGCCACGTTACCGTCGGCACCCTTGTTGGCGGTCGTGCCGGCGACCTTGTGCGTGCGCTCGAGGCCGTCGCCGGTATCCGATGACGTGCCGTAGAAAAATGGGCTGCGGCGTACGCGATGCGGGTTGTGGCAGTCAGTGCATTCGACATGGCGCTTGTCCTTGCTGCCAACCGTGCCGTTGCAGGCGGTTTTCTGCGCTGCCGTCAGGTGGCTCGTTGTCGTCGGTTCATCTTCCGCCGTGCCGCCTAGATTTTTCCGGCATTCCACAAAATTCGCATTGCGGATGTTGTGGTTTTCGGTGGTCGTGCCGCCGGTCTGCTCCTCGGTCTTGATCGGCATGCGGTAGCTGCGGCTGTTGAACTCGTACTCGATGTTCGGCACGATGCTCGTGGCGTTCGACCCGATGATCTTCGTCCCCAGGCCGGTATGACACTGGTAGCAGGTGTTTTCGACCGCGGAGACGGTATCGAGCGCCGAGGCGGCCACTGCTGCGCTCAGCTTGCGGAAACTGTCCGCCGCATTGTTTGACGGCGTCGCATTGACGCCCTCCCGCAGCAGGCGGCGCGAACCCTGTGCAGTATGCGTGTCATGGCAGTTCAGGCAACCGACCTGCCAGACTTGCGGCGTGCCGGGGAAGCCACGGCGCGACGCTGCGGTATCAATGTAATACTCGTCAGCGACGACCTTCTTCGCATGCGCCGATTCCGCCCAGGAATTGCCCAGCTTGGGATGGCAGGCCAGGCAGATCTGATCCTTGTCCTTGTCGAAGGCACGGTTCCCTGCTTCCTCCACCTGGAACCGGTTCGTGCGGAGGAATTTCTGTGCTTCCAGGTGCGGGTCGTGGCAGGTTGCGCATTGCACCTGGCCGGCGCCGCTGGAGCCGGTTGCCTCCAACGGCAGCAGCGGTTTGTAGGTACTGCTACGAATGCCGATAATGTTGTTGCCGGCCAGATCGCGCTGCTTGGGATCCGTTGTCGTCAGACGCGTCATTTCACCGTCGGCAGCGGCGAGCGCGTCGTCATAGGTGACGGATATCGGATGGTCGTTGCTGAGATCTTGTTGAAGATTGCGCGTGAAACCGCTGAGCTGTCCGTCGCCGTCCGGCATGTAGGTTAGCGCAGCGCCATTCTTGTCGGTCATGGAAATGGTGACTGCCTTGCCTTTCAGATTCAGTACGCTACCAATTGCCACCATACCGTCATGGCAGGAAAGGCAGAGCACCGAGCTGCCGCCGGGATCAGCGCTGAAACCATTGGCGATGCTGTCGGCATCCATCGAAGCGGACGTATAGCGGGTGTAGGAGCCTGCCGAAGAGCTGCGGTTCCACAGTGGCCCGGCAATGGTGGTGCTGGCATTGTGCGGCGTGTGGCAGAACACGCAGACCTGGGTTTCCGACTCGGCTTTGACGTTGCGATCGGCCTTGCCGGTCTTGGACAGATTGTGCGCGGTCGCCGCGATGCCGGTAAGCGGCGGCGTCGTCTGCGCGATCGCGGTCACGGCGCCCAGCGTCGCGGCGAGCGTCGCCAGCCCGAGCAATGCACGGGCCTTTCGCGGCAGTGAACCCAGCCGGGCCAGTACACTGGCATTCCATTGAAAAGGTGCTCTCACTACTTCCATCCCCCTTTTGTTTTTCTTCGGGATCCCGCTTGGTTTTCTTACGGCAGCGGCGCGATCGGCTCGTTCGACAATGCGCGCTTGGCGGCCTTCACGTTCTTGATCATGTTCTTGACCGACTCAGGCATCTTCTTGCTCTGCGTGGCCATGTCCTTCATCTGGTGCGACAGGTAGGAGTGGTTCATCAGGATGTCGAACACCGACAGCATGAATTCCTGCTTCCACGGCGTGAGCTTCTCGATGTTCTCGAACTTGTGCATGAAGAACTTCTTCGATGCCATCGCCAGTTCCTTCTCCACTTCCTCGACGGTCATGTTGGTCGGCTTGAGCACCGGCTGCACCAGGTTGTACTTGCTGTAGTCGCGCGTGACGACGTAATCCTTCAGCTCCGGATACAGGTCCGCATACGGCCACGGCGCGATGGCGAGGAAGAAGGCCATGTCCGGGTTGTACATCTTGGCCAGCTCCACTGTGTTGGCGATGGACTCTTTCGTATCCGTCGGCATGCCGAGCACGAAGGAGGTTTCCGACACGATGTCGGCCTGGTTGATCAGGTCGATCGCCTTGCGCGACTGCGCGACCTTGGTGCCCTTGCGGAACAGGTTGAGCGTCGCCTGGTCGCCCGCTTCCACGCCGACGTAGATGTGCTCCACGCCTGCGAGGCGGTACTTGTCCATGATGTCTTCGTCGCGCACGATGTCCACCACGCGCGTTTCCATCAGCAGCTTCACGCCCGGCTTGCGCTCGATCATCAGGTCGAGGATCTTTTCCCAGCGCGCGCGGTCCATGGTCGGCGTTTCGTCGGCCAGCATCGCTACCTTCACGCCGTATTTCTGGTGCAGCATTTCCAGCTCGGCCACGAAGTGTTCCGGACTGCGCGTGCGCCAGCCGCGCTGCCAGAACAGCTTCTGCGAGCAGAACGAGCAGTTCTGCGTGCACCCGCGCGACGAAGAGACAATCGCGAGCCGCGCATCGTTCTTCGCGCGGTACTTGTAGATCGGCCATTCGACGAGATCCCACGCGGTGGGCAGCGCGTCGAGGTCGCAGATCATGGGCGCGGCCTGCGTGGTCACCACGCCGCCGTCGCGCCAGAAGGCCAGGCCGTTCACCTTGGCCGGATCGTCGCCGGCGTTCAGGCAGTCGAGCAGCTTGACCAGCGTGTGCTCGCCTTCGCCGCGCACGACGAAGTCGATGACGTCATGGTCCGCCTGCAGCATTTCGTCATAGCAGAAGGTCGCGTGGACATTGCCGATCAGCGTGACGGTCTCGGGATTGATCGTCTTCGCCAGGCGCAGCACGCCGATGGCGGCGAACACGGCTGCGGTGAAGGCGGAAGACGCCACCGCATCCGGCTTGAAATCTTCCAGACGCTTGCGGATCTGGTCCTGGTCGTGCCACAGCGCCATGGCGTCGTAGTAATCGACTTCATAGCCTGCCGCGCGCAATGCGCCGGCAACGTAGACGAAGCCGAGGTTCAGCCAGGTGCCGGCGGATTCGACCACGCCGGAATGGTAGGGGGCGGTCACCAGCGCGACGCGCTTGACCTTTTTCGGGGCCTGCTTGCGCTCCGGCGACTTGCGCACGAAGCTGATGGGTTGTTCGATGAGGCTCATTTGTATTCAATCCTTGTATCGTCTACCGCTGCCTGGTTCCCTCCCCCTTGCAGGGGGAGGGCTAGGGTGGGGGTAGTGAGCGTGCACAATCGCAGTCGTGTGCTCAGCCTCACTACCCCCATCCCAACCTTCCCCCTGGAAGGGGGAAGGAGCCCGGCAGCGATTGATGGAGAGGTAGTCAGTCGTTCGCGTGCATCAACGTGCACCAAGCGAGCTTTCCAACACCTCTTCCGTCGTCTCTTCAATCGCCGAATCCGCCAGCTCGCCGCACGGACACGCCGGTGGCACCATCGGCGTGCGCGGCTTGAGCAGTCCGGACTTGAAGCGGATCGAGAAATTCACATAGGCCTCGAGGAAGCGGAAGATCCGCTTGTCACCCATCGGCCCGACCGTGCGCTCGCTCGGCATTGCCGACACTCTCCCGCTCGCATCGCGCTGTGCGCGACCCACGATCTGGAAGTTGCCCTGCTCGTCGCAGAATCCGAGGTTATCGGTCTGCACCGCCAGCACCGTTGGCAGGTTCGCCACGTCGTAGTGCCGCAGCAGGCCCACTTCACCTGGCTGCAGCGGCGCGAGCGTGTCGAGGCTGACCGCCATGGTGCGCGTCCACGGCGGGTTCTGCCGCATGCGACTGGCCGCCGGCAATCCCTTGACCGTACGCCGCAGCGTGTTGTCGAAATAACCGGTCGAGCTTTCCGCCATGCCCAGCACGTTCACGCAATGGGTCGCCGGGATGCCCAGCACTTCATAGGCGAGGCGCAGGTAATCCTCCTGCGTCACTTCACCGAAGCGCCCGCGATAACCGCCGCCGTCACCGATGCGGCTGCCTGCGGGCAGGTGGAAGGACACGCCGCGCTTCTTGCAGGCATTGAAGAAAAACACGAAGGCCGACGTCGAGCCGATCATCGCCACCGGCACGCCGCTGGTTTCCGATTCGGTCAGCGCCTGCACCAGTGCGCCGACGTCGATGCCACTGTGCGAAAGCAGGAAGCGGCTGTCCGGCGTGCCGAACAGGCGGCGCGTCTCGTCCATGCCGACCGCCATGCCCATCGAGGGCGCCATCTCCGGGCTCGGCGCCAGGATCAGCACGCGGCAGCGTTCGCCCTTGGCGAAGTCCGGGAACAGGTAGGCGCCGGTCATGATGCGGTTGGCGTCCAGCACCAGTTCGCGGCCGATCTCGTCGCGGAAGATCTGTCCGCGCACGATGGCGGTGGTACCGCTGGTGAGGTTGGCCATCACCGCTTCATCGAAGGGGAAGGAGGTGACCAGCTCGGTCTTGAAGCTGTCGGTCGGGAAGGCGGGGATGTCCTGCCAGCGCGCGACGTTGCCCGGGCCTTTGCCGAGTGCGTTGCAATACGCACGGTAGGGCAGGTTGTTCTTGTACTGGTAGGCAAACGTGTCGAGCGCGAGCTGGTCGAAGGGGGCGGGATCGCCGTCGACGCCTGCGGCGAACATGGCGCGGACGCGGCCGGCGAGCTGCTCCCGCTCTGTCTTGTCGATGTCGGAGGGGGCCGTCATGTTTACACCGCCCACGCGATGACCAACCCGGTGCCGCCCAGCATCGAGGTGCCAAGCAGCGCATGGCGCAGCTGCACCAGCCTGTATTGCATGCCGGCAAGCGCTGCGTTGCCCAGCCTGTTGCGCAGGATGCGGCGGCTCATGCCGCACAATGCCAGCGCGACCACCGAGCCGATGCAGACGCGGGTAAACAGTTGCGACAGGTCGGCCAGCAGGACGGCGTCGCCGGCGCGCGTACGCAGGAAGACCAGCGCGATGAAGCTGCCGATCCACGTGCCGGTAAACAGGTCATGGCAAAAATCGTTGAGAAGCACGAGCCACGGTTTCATCGATTGCACCTCGTTTCGTTGCCCGGCGCAATGCCGGGCGGATTGTAAAAGCAGTACGGGTCCGCTCTACTCGGTCTTGTTGCCGAGGAACTGGAACACCACGACGCGGTTGTTGTACATGTCCGCGACATAAACTCTTCCCTTGCTGTCCGTCCAGACGCCGGAAGGCAGCGTGAAGCGATCGTCCTTCATGCCGCTGCCGTTGATCGCGAGCAGCAGTTGCGCTTTCTGGTTGAAGGCCAGCAGATGGCCGTGAAGGGATTCGACGACATAGACGATGTCGTCGCCCACCGCCACGCCTTTCGGCCGCACCATGTTGCCGACCGTGGTGCCGCGCTCGCCGAAGCTGCGCAGGTGGTTGCCTTCCGAGTCGTACACCTGCACGCGGCTGTTCAGCGTGTCGGTGACATACAGGTACTTGTCGTCGAAGCTCATGAGCGTCGGGCCGTTGAGGCTGCCCTCGCGCTCGCCGGCGCCGCCGAAGGTGTTCACCAGCTGGCCCGTGCCGTCATATACCTTGATGTCGTTCTCAACGGTGTCCGCGACGTACAGCAGGCCGCGCTTCTTGTCGAAGGCAAGTCCCGTCGGGCGCTTCAACTGGCCGACGCCCAGGACGCTGACCGGCTCGCCCGCGCTGTTGACGCGGAAGACGGCGCCGAGCATCGCGTCCGAGACGGCGATGTGTCCATCCCATACCTGCTCGACGGCGATCGGCGACCCGATCGCCATGTCCGGCTGCAGCACCTTCCACACCATCAGCTGGCCGCCTTCCTTGTTCGACTTGCCGTCCGCGGGTGGATTCGGATCGAAGACGACGACGGCGTTGCGGCCCGCGTCGACGACATAGATGCGCCCCTTGTCGTCGGTCGTGCCGTGCTGCGGCCGCTGCAGGGTCAACACCTCTTCAGTTTCGAACAGGCCGACAATCCAATTCATCGCGGAGACGAGCGTCGTCTCGGTCTTGTCGGTTCGCGTGAAATTGCGTTCGCCCACCAGTTCGCCGACGTAGCGGTAGCGCGGCGGGTCGGGCGGTTGCGGCCATACCAAGTCGGGGCGCGCGTTCTTGGGGCGCGCGTCGTAATCGAAGTGACCGCGAATGACATTGCTCGCGCAGCCCGTCAGCAGGGCGGCAAGCAGGGACAACGCGGCGAGGCGCCAGGCGGGCAGGAAGTGCATCGGATTCTCTTTGCTTCGCATTGCGGCCTGGCCTGTCGCACGCGCGACGCAGCAGGGCGCGGCTCATTGTTGAGCCGGGCAGGCCTGATCTATAACCTTTCTACGCAAATAGGATTATGTGGGAGGCAATTGCAATGCCGAACGGCAAGGTGCGATGACGTTGAAATTCCCTATCCCAAGTCAATTCGCAAATGGAAAAACTGTGTTTTATTCCCGATTTGGAGAATTCCGCGTGTCATTTCAGGCGGTCGGGATTGTCGGCGACGGACTTTGCCGCTTCCATCGCCTTGTCATAGCTTTCGCACGGAAAGCCGGCTGCGGCGACCTGGTTGTTGGCGCGCACTTCATAGGTCATCCAGTGGTCTCCCTCCTGCTTGAGCACCACATCGCCCGGCTGGCAGTGCACCGCGATCTCATCGTCGCGGTACAGCGTCACGATGTTGACGTTATTGTGCTGGACGAAGGTCGGCATGGCGGCTCCCGGTGACGGACATGCTCGTTGGACAAGGAAATCCTTGCCAGGTTTTCATCTTCCCGCACGCGCGATTGTCACTTCACAAACGACTTCGGCAAAACGCAATACAGCGTTGAAAACATGCCCCTTTTTTGAGGATTGTTGAGTTGCGCCGTGCGCGGTAAACGCCTATAGTCTCCCCATGCGCACACAACAGCGTGCGAATACAAGAGCAGATTCACTACTGGACCACTTTCCAGATAGGTAAGGGCTCCAGGAATCTACTCTTGTATTCAAAACGGAAAGCCCGCCCTCGAGCGGGCTTTTTTGTTGTCTGTCAACTGTCTGGATGCAACGGCACGTGCCTGCAAATTGACCAATCCCCGATGCTTCGGTGTAAGATTCACCTCGCAAAAAAAATCCATCTCAGGATGAGGCAGGAGACAAATAAAGCCCGCTCGGTCAATCGCCGAGCGGGCTTTTCCATTCTGGCGTCGAGCAATGTTTCTCCTGATATAACAACTGTGTATAACGGTTATCACGACAATAAAGCAGACGCTCGCTTGGTGGAGGACTATAGTTACTCCTGTCTCCTCCAACTCTCCTAGAATTGGATTTAACCCGCTACCGCAAGGCAGCGGGTTTTTTTTTGCCGGTTTGATCCAGATGCTTGGGGACGGCGGCAATGCCCGCTAGGATATGGCGGTTGATCCAAGGAAACCGCCATGAAATCCCTCTCCCTCCTGTTCGTCCTCCTCGCCGCATTCGGCCTCGCGCAAGCGCAAACCGTCGTCCCCAAGCTCGACCAGGACGGCCGCAAAGGCGACATGGCCCGCCTCGCGCACAAGCAGGCGCAGGACAAGTTCAATACCGCCGACGCCAACAAGGACGAGCGGATCTCCAAGGAAGAGGCGGCCGCGACGCTGCCGTACGTGGCGGAGCACTTCGATCGCTACGACAAGGACAAGGATGGCTTGCTGACGTGGGAAGAGTTTGTTGGACATAATCGCTGGAAGAAGGACTGAGCTCGCGATCCGCGTGACGAGGCGTGCGGGCGCCGACGGCAGTCCTCCCCCTCTTCACCACACCCGTCATTCCCGCCTGCGCGGGAATGACGGGGGAAATAAGTCAGTGCAAAAAGCCGCAACACCCACCCGCTTCACCCCATTTACACCTTCCGACACCCCACCCGCCCCCAACCAAAATCCAACACAAGAACCCCGCAATTAACCCCCTTTTCCCGGTGGTTAGC
This sequence comes from Noviherbaspirillum sp. ST9, assembly GCF_048799745.1. Taxonomy (NCBI): domain Bacteria; kingdom Pseudomonadati; phylum Pseudomonadota; class Betaproteobacteria; order Burkholderiales; family Oxalobacteraceae; genus Noviherbaspirillum; species Noviherbaspirillum sp. ST9. Next base: position 170,262 of record NZ_JBLWFR010000004.1, read on the forward strand.
CACATATCATTTCGACCCGGAAATACTTGATCTGGGTCAAGGTGCGAGAGTTTTGCGGATCGCTAGAATCCTCGATGGCCACCCGCCTCCGGGTCTGTTTTTCCCGGCGGCCGAGCCGCCCGCTGCCCCTTCAATCCAAGACCACGAGCCACACCATGAATGCATCCTTGCTTTCGTCTCTCATTTCCGTCTTGGCCCGAGCAGCATCCCCGCAAGTCGCCGTATAATCGCGGCCCCGCACCGAATTCACCACCGTAACCACTCATTCAGACAGACAGCCACAAGGCCATTAGGGAGTCTATACATGCATAAACTGGAAAGCGCCGCGATCGTCAGCGCTGCTGCACTCGCGGAGCCGCAAGACATCTCCACCGAAGTGTTGATCGAAAAGTACGCAAAAGGCGACGAGACCTCGATCGAGCAGGTCATCACCCGCGTATCCAAGGCGCTTGCCGAGATCGAACCGCCCAAGACGCGTAAGAAATACGCAGAAGAATTCCTCTGGGCGATGCAGAACGGTTTCATCCCCGCCGGCCGCGTATCGAGCGCCGCGGGCACCGGCCTGCAGACCACGCTGATCAACTGCTTCGTGCAGCCGGTCGGCGACTCCATCACCGAAGACGTCGCAGGCAAGCCCGGCATCTACACCGCGCTCGCACAAGCAGCGGAAACCATGCGTCGCGGCGGTGGCGTCGGCTACAACTTCTCCGCCATCCGTCCCAAGGGCGCGATGGTCAAGGGCACCGGCAGCTCCGCCTCCGGCCCGATCTCCTACATGAAGGTCTTCGACCGCTCCTGCGAAACCGTCGAATCAGCCGGCGCACGCCGCGGTGCACAGATGGCCGTGCTCAACGTCGAGCACCCGGACATCGTCGACTTCATCACCGTCAAGCAGGAAAAGGGACAGCTCAACAACTTCAACGTCTCCGTCGGCGTCACCGACGCCTTCATGAAGGCCGTTGAGATCGACGGCGAGTTCGAGCTCGCGCACAAGGTCGAGCCGAACGCCGACCTCAAGTCCAAGGGCGCCTACCTGCGCGAAGACGGCAAGTGGGTGTACAAGAAGGTGCAAGCCCGCCTGATCTGGGACCTGATCATGCAGAGCACCTACAACGCCGCCGAACCCGGCGTGCTCTACCTCGACCGCATCAACCAGGAAAACAACCTTTCCTACGCCGAATACATCGAGGCGACCAACCCCTGCGGTGAACAGCCGCTGCCGGACTACGGCTGCTGCTGCCTCGGCTCGCTCAACCTCACCGCCTACGTCGAGAAGCCGTTCTCCGCCGATGCCAAGTTCGACTTCGACCTGCTCGCCAAGGTCACCAAGCTCGGCGTGCGCATGCTCGACAACGTCCTGATCGCCACCAAGTGGCCGCTGCCGGAACAGGCACGCGAAGCCGACGCCAAGCGCCGCCTCGGCCTCGGCTTCACCGGCCTCGGCGATGCGCTCATCATGCTTGGCGTGCGCTACGACACCGAAGAAGGCCGCATGCTGGCCGCTAACATCTCGCGCGTCATGCGCGACGCAGCGTACGAGAGCTCTGTCGAACTCGCGCAAGAGCGCGGCGCCTTCCCGCTGTTCGATGCAGATAAATACTTGAGCGCCGGCTTCGCCTCCCGCCTGCCGGAAGGACTGAAAGCCAAGATCGCCAAGCATGGCATCCGCAACTCGCACCTGACCTCGATCGCCCCGACCGGCACCATCTCGCTCGCCTTCGCGGACAACGCCTCCAACGGTATCGAACCGGCATTCTCCTGGTTCTACAACCGCACCAAGCGCATGCCCGACGGCACCAAGAAGGACTACACGGTGGAAGACCACGCCTACCGCGTCTACCGTGCGCTCGGCAACGACACCAACAACCTGCCGGAAGCCTTCGTCTCCGCGCTGGAAATCTCCGCCATCAACCACATGCTGATGGTCGCCGCCGTCGCCCCCTACATCGACGCCGCGATCTCCAAGACGGTGAACGTGCCGGAAGACTACCCGTACGAGGAATTCAAGGACCTCTACATGGAAGCCTGGCGCCAGGGCCTCAAGGGCATCACCACCTACCGCCCCAACGGCGTGCTCGGCGCGGTGCTCTCGGTCGCAGGCACCAACACCAACCCGCAACCGATGCAACTGACCGAACAGGACAAGCGCCTCGTGCTGAAAGACCTCGCGATGGCGCCCCCGATGGCCTCGCTGCGCTGGCCGTCCCGCCCGCGTCTGCAGGCAGGAGCCTCCGCATGGATCAGTGAAATCATCGACACCCCGCAAGGCGAATTCGCCGTCGCGGTCAGCGACAAGGACGGCGTGCCCTTCGAAGTCTGGGTCCTCGGCGGCCAGCCCCCGCGCGGCCTCGACGCCATCGCCAAGACGCTCTCCACCGACATGCGCGCCAACGACCGCGGCTGGCTGCGCCGCCGCCTCGCGCTGCTGGGCAGCGCCTACGGCGACGCCTTCGACATGCCGATGCCGCCGACCGGCCAGATCGTGCAAGTCCCGAGCGCAACCGCCGCGTTCGCCAAGCTCGTCGAATTCCGCTACAACCAGCTCCGCGCCCTCGACAAGCAGGACAACGACCCGACCCCGGTGCTCGACGCCCTGTTCGCCCCGCACGAGCCCAAGACCGGCACCGACGGCACGCTGGCATGGGTGGCAGACGTGCGCAACCCGTCCACCGAAGACGACTTCGTCCTCATGCTGAAGGAACTCCAGATGCCCGACGGCACCCGCCGTCCGTACAGCATGTGGCTGACCGGCGGCCACCCGCACACCCTCGACGGCCTGTGCAAGCTGCTGTCGCACGACATGCGCGTGGTCGACCCCGCGTGGATCGGCATGAAGCTGCGCAAGCTGCTGAACTATGCGGAACCGCGTGGTGACTTCCTGGCGCGTGTGCCGGGTAGCGAGAAGCAGGCCAGCTATCCGTCGACCGTTGCGTACATTGCGCAGCTGGTGATTCATCGCTATGCGATGCTGGGCATTCTTACGGAAGAGGGGATGCCGGTGAAGGCGATGGGTGTGGTGACGGATGAGCCGGCCGCGCATTCGGCCAAGCCGGCGCCGACGATTCACGGCAAGCTGTGCCGCGAGTGTGGCAATACCACGGTCATCAAGAAGGATGGGTGTGAGTTTTGTACGGCTTGTGGGGCGATTGGGGCTTGTGGCTAAGGCGTGCAATAAAGCGGGACCGGCAATAAGCAAAGTTATTTGCCGGCCCGTAGTGCATTCACGGCGTCTCGCCAACCGCCGACACAAAGTGAAAGTTTGATCCTAGGTCACGAGGAGTCCGAGGCGCTTGGTGGGAGAGGCAAAAATAAAACAAAAAATGGATGTGAGATGCAACTTACATGTCCTGCAAAGTTTGATAACGGTACTGCATCAGATTTTGCTTCTCGACTTCTAATTCTTTCAGCTTATCCAGAAATTTCAATTGACTTTAACCCTCTTGGATTTGTTGATCCGTTTTCGAGCCTAGTGCTTGCGCACGGGTTAAAGCAATTTATATATACGCGGCATAGGAATGGGCTGGTGACTCAGTACTTGGGCATCGATAACCCGTTCGGGGTGGTTGGATATCTAAAGCATCTCGGCTTTTTTCGGTTTTGTGGTATTCCTACAGGCAAGGAGGTCGGCGAAGCCGCAGGGAATTCCAATTACTTGCCTTTCACAAAAATCCGTCGCGATCAAATCATGTGGAAAGGCCACGTGATGCAAGAGGAAATTGACATTAAGGCGGACCGTCTCGCCACCGTTATATTCCCGGGTGAAAGAAACGTTGGGCCCGCAATGATGTTGGCCTATGCAATTAGAGAAGTAATCCGAAACTCTTTCGAGCACGGCAACGTCGCGGAATGCACAGTAACGGCACAACGGTGGGTGAATGGTGACGCCGAAATAGCGATTGCAGATGAGGGAATAGGTGTCTATAACTCCTTAGCAAAAACCGGCCTTTACTCGACTCCGGAAAAAGCCATTGAAGCGTGCTTAATGCCCGGTGTCTCGAGCTTCTCCGTTACAGGAGATTCCGAATGGGCAAATTCAGGTTTCGGTTTGTACGTTGTATCAGAACTCGGCAGAAGGTTTGGTGCATTTCAAATCATTAGTTCTGGCCGAAGAATTTCCTATGACGGGACTCGACAGGAAACGGCTCAAACCCAAGTTTTGGGGACTTTCGTGAAGATGCGTGTATCAACGGCTGACGCGGAATTTTTCCCAAACATTCTTCAACAAATAGTTGCTGAGGGTGAGGAAATCGCGAAGACATTGCCTGGCAGCGTGAAAACAGCATCAAAAATGTCTAAGACAGCCTTTTCTAAGAGCTGGTCGTAACGGCGATATCGTGGTCTTGCGATCCATCAGATGTGCTATCACAAGACCTGACGCCAGTTTTCAGAACTAATCCAGCATATCCGCTGGAATATTCCCTCCGTTATCCGCCAGCTTCTTGATCACGGCCTTGTGCAGCCACATGTTCATCTGGGCCGAATCCGACATCTTGTCGGCAGGGCAGCCGAGCTCGGTGGCCAGTTCCTTGCGCGCTGCAAGGCTGCTGTCCAGTCCGAGCAGTTTCAGCAAATCGACAATGGACGTCTTCCAGTTGAGCTTCTCGCTATGCGAACGGGACATTTGCTCCAGCTTGGCGACGACATCGACCGTGCTGGTCGATGCCGCTGCTGGCGCGGGTGCAACCTCGGGTTGCTGCACGGCGGTCGCTCCTGGCTGCGGCGTGGATTCAGTAACGGGCTCTTCCTTTTTAGCGTCACCGAAGCCGAGTTTGGAAAGTATGGTGCCAAAGATACTCATGCTATTCCCCTTAAGGTAGGTTGATGGTGATAACACCGTGACGTGGGTAATTCGATTCGCTCTATCAAACGCTGATTGATTTCGTCCGTTTGGTGTGCCGATGTCGAGAATCGGGTCCAGTATGGGTGACAGGAACCAGGCGGTTTTGCGCGGGCTCAGCGGTTGAATGATCATGCAATCGCGGACACGAAATGGCGGTGGAAAAAGTTATACGTGGCAAGCCAGTCTGCAATGTATAACTGCGAGGCCGGGCATCTCGCACCTCGCCTTGTCCGCCTCGCTCCAGGCGCGTACACTACTGTATGTAAATGCAGTAGTGAGCCTTGGAAGTGGAACTGCAAGACAAACTGGAAATACTTGCCGACGCGGCAAAATACGATGCCTCCTGTGCCAGCAGCGGCGCGCCCAAGCGATCCTCGGCAGGCCGCCAGGGCATCGGGGCGACGACGGGGATGGGGATTTGCCACAGCTATACGCCGGATGGGCGCTGCGTTTCCCTCCTTAAAATTCTTCTCACCAACGTCTGCATCTACGATTGCCAGTACTGCATCAACCGGCGCAGCTCCAACGTGCCACGCGCGCGGTTTTCCGTCGACGAAGTCGTCAAGCTGACGACCGATTTCTATCTTCGCAACTATATCGACGGCTTGTTCCTCAGCTCCGGCGTAATCCGCTCGGCGGACTACACAATGGAACAGCTCGTCCAAGTCGCGCGGCGCCTGCGGGAAGAGAAACAGTTTCGCGGCTACATCCACCTGAAAACCATCCCCGATGCCGATCCTGCGCTCATCGCCGCCGCAGGCCGTTATGCGGACCGCCTGAGCGTGAACATCGAGTTGCCGACAGAGGCGGGGATCGCGAAGCTGGCGCCGGAAAAGAACGTGCAGACGATCAAGCTGGCGATGGGCACGATCCGGCGGCGGCTGGATGAGAAGAAGGAGGAACCCCGCGCGGAACGCTTTGCGCCGGCGGGGCAGAGCACGCAGATGATCGTCGGCGCCGATGCCACCGATGACCGCACGATCCTGTCGACGGCGGAGACACTGTACGGCAGCTACCGCCTGCGCCGCGTGTACTACTCCGCCTTCAGCCCGATTCCGCACAGCCCCGGCAGTGTGCCGATGCAGCCGCCGCCGCTGTTGCGCGAGCACCGCCTGTACCAGGCCGATTTCCTGCTGCGCGGTTATGGCTTCCAGGCGCAGGAACTGTTGCCCGCCGCGGGCGACCTCGCGCTCGACATCGATCCCAAGCTGGCGTGGGCGCTTGCGCATCGCGAATATTTTCCGATGGACCTAAACCGCGCCGAGCCGGACATGATTGCGCGCGTCCCCGGCATTGGCCTGCGCAATGCGAAGCGCATCGCGGATTTACGGCGGCACCGGCGGGTGCGCTACGAAGACCTCGTGCGCCTGCGTTGCAGCATGAAGAAGCTCGCGCCCTTCGTGGTGACGACGGACTACAGGCCGCCGCAGGACAGCGTGTCCTCGCCCGTGCTGCGGCGCGCGCTGGCGGACAAGCCGCAGCAGATGGACTTGTGGCCGGCATGACGCGTCGTATCGCAGTCGATTCGTTCGAGGCTTGGCGCACGGCGGCGCGTCAGCTCATTGCCGCAGGTGTCGCACCCGACGACGTGCAATGGGGGCAGGGCGATGATCTGTTTCCCGCCGACCCGGACGAAATAGAGGGAACGGCAGAGCCGGAACAGGCATTGCGCATCTCGCGCGAACTCTCCGCCTTGCTCGAACAGGCGGCATGCTTCCGCGACAGGGAGCGCTGGCATTTCCTCTATCGCGTCTTGTGGCGCTGGAGCCACGGCGAGAAGGAGGTGGCGTCCGCCGCCGATCGCGATGGCAGCCGTTTGCATGCGATGGCGAAAGCGGTGCGTCGCGAGGAGCATGACATGCGTGCCTACCTCCGGTTCCGCGAGCGTCCGCACGACGACGGCCCGCGCTTCGTTGCGTGGTACGAGCCGGCGCACGATGTGCTGCCGGCCATCGGCAGGCATTTCGCCGATCGCATGGGAAGCAACAGCTGGCTGATCGCCACGCCGGACGCCTCCCTGTTCTGGGACGGCGCCGAGTTGCATCCCGGCCCCGCCGTGCCCAACGCGCAGCACGGCCTGCAGGATGCCGGGGAAGCCTTGTGGCTGACCTACTACCGCAGCATCTTCAACCCGGCGCGCCTGAACACGGACGTGATGCACGGACATATTCCATCGCGCTTCTGGAAACATCTTCCCGAAGCGCGCGTGGTGCCCGAGATGGTGGCGAACGCGTCCACCGGTGCGCGACGAATCGGACAAGCGACGGCGCTCGTCAGTCGCGAGGGTGCGGTCATCCCCGTCAGCCATGAACGCGCGAGGCCGCAGCGTGCATTGCCGGGCACCCTCGACCAATGCCGCCGCTGTCCACGCTGGGAGCGTGCCACGCAGGCGGTGGCGGGAAAGGGCCCGAGGGATGCGCGCATCATGGTCGTCGGCGAACAGCCGGGGGATCACGAAGACCTGGCGGGCGAACCCTTCATCGGACCGGCGGGACAACTGCTAAATGATGCCTTTTCCGCCGCGTTACTCAAGCGCGACGCCGTGTACCTGACCAATGCGGTGAAGCATTTTGGCTGGGAACTGCGCGGCAAGCGCCGCATGCACAAGTCACCGGGACAGCTGGAAATGCTGGCGTGCAGGGACTGGCTGGAGGCAGAGCTGGCGGAAGTCGCACCGACAGTCGTGCTTGCGCTCGGCGTGACGGCATTGAACGCGCTCATGCCCGGCGCCCGCCTGCGCCTGCAGGAGGTGCTCGGCACGCCCTTGCGAAGTGCGGAGCGCTGGATCATTCCCTTGTACCACCCCGCGTATGTACTGCGCGTCCCGGACGAAGCGCGTCGTCGTGCAGCGTTCAAGACGATCGTCGAGGGGATGGCCACCGCCAGGAGGCTGCTTGCAGGCGAGAACTAAGTGACCCGTTGAAAGGATGTTGCGAGGCAAAGGATTCGGAACTGCGCCGCGCGATTGCAATCCAACATGTGTCATCAATACTTTCTGCACGAAAGGAGACGTTATGAATCGCAATCAAGTCGAAGGCGGCGTCAAGGATGCGGCCGGCAAGGTGCAACGCAAATTTGGCGAGATGGTCGGCGACGACCGTCACGAAGCCGAGGGCACGGAAAAGCAGGTGGAAGGCAAGACGCAGAAGACAGCCGGCGATGTGACCAATGCTGTCGACAGGGCGACTGACAAGGTCAGGGACGCCTTCAGGAAATAAGACGCACCGTGCAAGCAAGACGGATGTATCGGAAACGGCGGGACCTCCCGCCGTTTTCATTTGGGCGCACCCGTCCTCACGACAGCTCTTTTCCTGGCGCGTGCGGATGGTGGTCGTGACGCCCGACGTGATGACGTGTGTCGGGCGGCATGGCTGCAATCGCATCGTCAAACATGGCAGCAACCGCCTTGTGAATATCGGGCCGCTTGTGCGTCTCCTCGACCTGACGTTCGACTTCCTCCCGGATCTCCGCAAAAAGCGCGGCCCCGAATGACGGGAAGCGCTCCGGAAGCGAACGGAGGAAATCGGTGGCGGCGCGTGCGCGCTGGTTCTGGTGCTCCGCGTGCCGGGCCTCGAAGACCTTTGCATCGTCCTCGTTCAGGATGGTGATCGGTCCCTTCTTTGCGCGTTCGATCTCTGCAGCCACCAGCTCGGCGCATTTGGTGGCGACGGCATGGCACATCCTTGACTTGAATTCGGCGCCGATATCCGGCTGCGCCGCGAGCAACGCGAGTGCGTCCTGCCCGGACGCTGCTTCCAGATTCCTGCGCAGCTCCTCGGCGCGCTCCCTTGCCTGCGGTTCGAGGCCCGGCGTGAGCACGTCCGCTGCGCACTGCACACCATAGGCCTGAAGTGCGGCCCCAGTGGCACGCTGCTCGGGCGTGAGGGAATCCTGCCGGCTCTTTTCGAGTGCCCTGGTTGCGGAATCGGGTGCCGATGCATTGGACACGACCGCAGCGAGGGTGGCAACGATTTCATCGGCCAACGATGCCTGGGGCAGGGCCGCCAATATGCTTTCCATTTCCATGATGAGTTTCAAGTACGGGTGTCGATGAGAACAGCGAGCGTTGTTTTTGCGGCGCGCTGCTCCCTTACGAGTAAGGAATCCACCATAGGTTCATAACGATCCGGCAATCGGCTCTCTGGCTTCAGCGCCTGGGCTACGATCAACTGCACCAGCGCCATGAAGAAACCCGATCTTCTGGTGATGGCCTTTCCGTGCTGCATGCGTATCGGAAGGCGCATGGCAAGTTCGCGTTGCGCCTGCTCCCGCTGTGCATGTAGGTGTCGCGCTTACAAGTGCCGCAAATCCCGCCAGACTCTGTCGCATTTGCTCGTCGGACAACCGGCTCCGTGATATCCGGCATTGGCAGATGGGTGTGACTTTGAAATACTGACCGGCTTGGTCACTGATCCTGTCTGCAATGCTTCATACCCAAACGCTCGCCCTTGCTACGACCGTTCAGCTCGTTTCGCTATCCGTGTTCCTGACGTTCTTTTTCTTCACGCGTCGCACGTATCCGGGCTTTGGCAACTGGACCAGCGCGCTTGCCAGCCTGGCCATCGGTTATGTCCTGCTCAGCCTGCGCGGCATCGCTCCCGACGCGGTTAGCATTTTGGCGGCGAACTATCTCCTGATGACGGGAATGGCGTTGCTCTTTGACGGCATACTTCGCTTCAGCGGGCGCGCGTATTCCTTTCGATTGAACGGGCCCTTGCATCTTCTCTGCGCGGCATGTGTCGCCGTCCTCGCGTTCTATACCTTCGTGGATCCGAACATCAACGCCAGGGTGGTGGTGGTCAACCTGTTCCGGTGCATCTCGCATGGGGCCTGCGTGGCTGCATTGCTGTACTTTCAGCCGAAAACGGATCGCGCGACCCATCGCTTCCTTGCGCTGCTGTTTTTCGCGTCGGTGACACTCGGCGTTGTCCGCGCCACCTTCGCGCTGAATGCCTCGCCGATGTTGCATCTCTATGACGATCCCACGTTCCGCCTGTTCATGCTGCTTGATCTTGGCGTCGTCGCCGGCATCGCGTTTTGCCTGCCGGTCTTGACCCACATGCGGGTCGAGCAGGAGCTGGAACAAGAGCGTGCAATCGCCGAACGCGCATCGAGAACCGACAAGCTGACGGGACTCTGGAATCGCGCCTATTTCGAAGCCGAGACAGAACGACGTGCGCGGGAAGCGGACCGATTCAAGGACGAGCTGTCCATGCTGATGATCGACGTGGATCACTTCAAGGCCGTCAACGACAAGTATGGCCATCTCACCGGGGATGACGTTCTTCGCCATCTCGCGTCCCTGGCGCGCACCTGCATTCGTTCCACCGACTTGCTGTGCCGATGGGGCGGCGAGGAATTCCTGGTGGTCATTCGCGCGCCACACGAGGTGGCGGCGCAAGTGGCGGAAAACCTCCGGTGCGTGATTGAAGGCGCGACATTTCCGGTACCGCAGGCAATCACCATCAGCGTGGGGGTTGCAAACCGGCGGACGGGCGAGGAGCTGACCACCTGGCTGGCGCGGGCCGATCACGCGCTCTACCGCGCGAAAGCGGGCGGACGCAATCGCATCGAGCAAGAAGGGGCCGACGCATTCAAGTTCAGCCCGCTGACCTTGAAGTGGAATCCGGCTTTCTCTACCGGCGAACCCGTCCTGGACGCGCAGCACCGTGGATTGATTGAACTCTCGGCGCAACTCCTGGAGCGGTGCACGGCCAATGATGGGAAGACCGTACTTCATCTGACGCGCAAGCTTTTGGACGACGCCGCGCGGCACTACCAGTATGAAGAGGGTGTATTGCGGGACCGCAGTTACCCGGACCTCGAAGTCCATCGAAACGATCACCGCAGGTTGTGCGAAAAAGGGGAAGCCTTGTTCGACAGGGTGGCCCACGGCGAGACGGATTTTTCAATGGTTGCTTCGTATGTCCTGAATGACCTCATCATCGGCCATATCGCCGAGGAAGATGTCGCCTACATTGCACATGCCGCGCGTGCGGACGTCGCAACCCGCAGCCAGCATAGTGCAACGATGCATTGAGGGTCGGCCCGCACGGGGCGCACTGAGGATCGGCGCGGGCAAGGAGGTCCGGTGGATTCAGCGTGAAGCAGGCAGGGCTGGAATCCCGGCGTGCGGGGCTAAGCAAATGGAAGAAATTATTCTGACTGTATTGTTCTTTGCAATATGCGTTAGCGGGCGGGTAGTGCGTTCGGGCTACCTTTTGAAGGCAATCGACCGGAGTCACCCGCCCGCTAACGCATGTTGCAAAGATATGGGCGCCTCTTGCGCACCGGCTTAGCGGCCGCCGGGAACAATCATGCGAGCGGCAAGCGTCGCCGCGGCGACCGACTCCATGCGGTCGGTTACCTGCGCAGGTGTGCCGGCATGCGGTCGCGGGATCGTCGCCGGGCACGGTTCCAGCGCGTTCCGGGAGATCAAGCCGAAACCGAGTTGGCGACGGATGTTGTCGTTGAATGTGCTCATGATGGCTTCCTCCATGACGATCCCGAAGCGCGCCGTAGTCCTGTAGTCCATCACGCGCCGTATGCCCATGGGAATGCAAGAAGCCTGCCAATCGGTGGTTGGGCCTGTGGCGCGGTAAAGGCCGGTATGGACAGGCAGTTCTGCACGAAGTGTCACCGCATTGCCTTGTTTCCGTGCACTATGCGGCCAACCCGCACCGGCTGGCGCGCGACGGGGGCGGTGCGCACGCCCGGCGAGCAGTGTGCAGGCAAATAGGTCCTTGCCTTGCTCGGAAGAACCGCTTCCCATTCTTGATAAACACAAGCGCACAGAGTTGGGAAGCGTCCAGCCGACGCTCCACTGGGATTGATCGCTTATTAACGATCACAGGGTCGGCAAAACCCCCATCGTCGGAGGCAGATATTCCTTCAGCTTCGCGATCGCATTCGCGTCGCCGAACGCATCCGCCATCTGGGCGTGGTTCAGTTCGTGAAAGATTGTGTTGGCCGGTCCGCCCAATCTGTCGACGCTAAGCGTGCGGCAACCGTCCTCCCGCCGGCGACCAGTTCTCCCACGGGACATCCTGGATGCACACCATCGCGTGCTCGGGATCGAAGCCGTGCTCGCGCAGTCTCTGTGCAATCCCCTCAACCAGCTGCCGCTTGATCCTGACACTCCGCCCTGCGCCGAGGAGGATTTCGATCAGCATGAAATCCGACGTCCGGGGCGAGGCTGCGTCAGGGAAGGTCGGGTGATAGTCAAAAGACGATTCATCGAGTTCAATGAAGCGCAGGAAGCGGTCATCCTTGCTAACGCCGATGGAGACGAGCGCGCCGTGAACCGCGGCGAAGGCGCGTTGCTTGAACTCCCGTGACTTCTTGCCCTGGGCAGTGATGGACACGAGCGGCATGGTTCTCCTCCTGATTTTCTTGTGAATGTTGCCGGGGCGTTCCGGAATTACGCGGGCCTGACTGCCTCTGGATGGTAGCAGGTCGCATGGCTAGATCTTGCCATGGCAACATCCCGCGGCTGCTGTCATTCAGTGATCTTTATCAAGCGGGCGGGGATGCGGCTTCATTAAGATCGAGCGAGCTTTTCCGGGTGCCGTCTGTTTTGCATGCTGGCGAGCACCCCTTCTCCGTCCCGCCGGCACATCGCCACTCCGGATGACCGGTTCCTACCGAACGGCAACCCCAGAAGAGGAGAATCCCCATGAAGCGCAATCCTATTGCAGCGAATGTTCGTCAAAACGTCCCGGCCCGTCTGGGTACGGCATTGAGCCTGATGGCCTCGCTTGCTGTCCTCGCTGCGCCTGCAGCGGCGCAGAAGCTCAGCGCCGACGTGAAGCTGTACAACACAACTGGCAACCCGGTGGGCAAGGTGAGGCTCACGCAGGAAGGCAGCGGGACGGTGTCCGTCCAGGCGCAGGTGCATGACCTTCCGCCGGGCTTCCACGGGTTCCATGTCCATGCGGTGGGCGAATGCGTTCCACCGTTCACCTCGGCCGGCGGGCACTTCGATCAGGATGCGCACACCCACAGGGACCACAGCGGCGATTTCCCCGTCCTGCTGGTCAATGCCGACGGCACGGCGACCGCGCGGTTCAATACCGATCGCTTCTCGGTCGCCGATCTGTTCGATGCGGACGGCAGCGCGGTCATCGTCCATGCCGGACCGGACAACTACGCGAACATCCCGACCCGGTATGCGGCCGCCCCTGACGCGACGACGCTGGCGACAGGCGATGCAGGCGCGCGCATCGCGTGCGGCGTGGTGGACAAGGTGGTGGGGAAGGATTGACGCGCGAGGGGCCGCGTCTATCCGAGCCGGCTGTTCCAAAAAAAAGAGCCCCGAACGGTCGGGGCTCTTTCATGCGTGCATTTCGCTCAGGCCGTGCGCTTGCTCTTGCGGCGCCATCCGAAACCGGCCAGGCCGATCGCCATGAGCAACGCCGTTGCAGGCTCGGGAACCTGGGTCGCCGGAGATTGCTGCGTGACGCCGCGCGTGATGTCAGCCGACAGTGTCGCGTCGGTGAAAATGTAATCGCCGGTGAGGGCCTTGAGCATGACGGACAGCTTTCCGTCCAGGATCAGGTCAGGCAGGGAAGCGACCAGGGTAATGTCGTACGGCGTGGGCGTATTGCCGTTCGGGACATTGGAGCCATTGAACACTTGCGAGGCGCCGTTGCTCCCGATATTGAAGGTAAATGTCTCGTTGTTCGGCTTGTCCTTGCTCACGTTGTCAATCAGCCTGATCGTCAGGGTCGCGCTGTTGATCGTGTCGAAACCGACGACAAAGCCGTCGAGGCCATCCGTAATGTCATGGGTAAAGGAGTAGGGCAACGCCGAGGTGACGTTGACGTCGGGCGCCGGGTCAATGAAATCCGTGATGACAGCGGCTTGCGCTGCGCTGCCTGCAAACACGAGGGCCGCGGCGCCGAAGGCAGACAAAAGCGTTTTGAATGTTGTCATGTATTTATTTCCCCTGAAAGAAGGTTAGCGCTAGTTGGTACTTCTTGTAACCATGTAGCAAGTTACGCGCCCGAAAGTAAAAGGCTATTAAAAACAATATGTTGGGAAATATATACAATGACGGCGCGACGCAGCTGTAAAGTTTTTCGACAGCATGTGTAAGATCCACCGACAAATGCGGTAAAAGCGCCCATCTAGCTGCCTTCCGCCATGTGATTGTCGTCATTTCCCCTACCATTTCCATGGGATTGCGCAGCGCCGGTCACGCTGCGACCATGCAATGTTTGCTGCGGGACTCGCTGGCTGCGTCCTGCCCCCACCCAATACCCTACTTCCGGTTACCGACTGCAAGCCAGGGCGTGCTTCACGAAAGCGATCACCATGTTGGGATTCGACCCTCGCTCGTTCATCATCATCTCGGCGGCCCTCGGCTTCCTCTGCGCGTTCGTCTTCGCTGTCCTGCAGCGCAGCTTCCCCACGGAGATCAAGGGCTTGAAAGAGTGGGCGAGGGCGTACTTCCTCATGACGGCGGCTGCCGTCCTGTTCGCGCTCAGGGGAAGCGTGCCGGTCGTGTTCACCAGCTACCTGGCGAACATCCTGCTGGTCGGCGGCATCATGCTGATGTACGCCGGCACGCGCGAGTTCGGGGGGCTGCCGCGCCACCATCGCGTCCTTCCCCTGTTCCTGACCGTGTTGTCGTTCGGACTGTTCTGGCCGACCTTCATCGAGGACGATTACCGGCTCCGCCTGCTCCTCATCACGGCGGCCAACGCGACGCTGTTCGGCCTGTGCGCCCTGATGGTCTTCCGCCTGACGACACAGCACTTCGCCGAATGGTTTACCGGTGCGGTCTTCCTGTTTACCGGCGGGGTATCCCTTGTCCGGTTCATGGCCGCGCTGCTTCAGCCGGTCAACAACGACGCCTTCAAGGACGTCTCGATCCTGCAGCACATCTACATGGGGACGTTTTCGTTTTCGGTGGTCGCGCTGGGCGTCGGGTTCATCCTCATGGTGAATCAGCGGCTGCGGGCGATGCTCGAACACGCCGCCTCGCATGACGACATGACAGGCGCGCGGCGCCGCAGCGCCTTCCTTGACCTGCTGGAGCGCGAACTCCAGGGCGCGCCGCGCGGGCGGTTCACCTCGCTGCTGATGATCGACATCGACGATTTCAAGGACATCAACGACAGGCTCGGCCATATCGCCGGCGACCAGGTGATCGTGGATTACGCGCAGAAGGCGCTGGGCGAGTTGCGTCGCGCCGACCTGTTTGGCCGTTACGGCGGCGAGGAATTTGTCGTCCTCCTGCCCGACACCTCGGTCGAGCAGGCCTGTGTCATTGCCAACCGCCTGCGGCTGGCGACAAGCAAACCTTCCGCTTGGGGCGTGCCGGCTTATACCGTCAGCATCGGCGTAGCGACGGTATCGGATGGCCGCGAGTCGTCCATGAGCCTGATTGCGCGCGCCGACGACGCGCTGTACGAAGCCAAGCGCGCGGGAAAAGACCGGATCTCGATCGCCAAGGGGCTGGAGTCGTCGGTTGCAGTCCTGTGCACGCACCCGAACAGTGCATGAGGCTTGCGCGCGATCAACGTGCACGGCCCCGATCCCGCGAATTCTCCTTTAATATTGCTGTATAGTAACTATTGGTTAATGGCCTGTGCGTGGCGCACCGGCCCAGCCCAATCGCCTCAGGCGAGTTCATAAAAATAAAGCAACGGAGACGATGCATGAGGATCGGCCGCCTTGTGTTGAACCGCTTCGCCGGCGACGACGCCAGGATGCGCCGGCTGGTGACGTATTGGGGTGCGACGGTGCTCCTTTACCTGCTGTCGCTGTCCATCCTGTGGGTGGAAGTCCTGTCGGGCGTGGCGCGGGCCGTGCCGGTCATTGCCCTGACGGTGATCGCCTTTACGGGACATGCCTTTTTCTACCTCCTGATTCGCCAGTGCGAGCGCCTCAAGCTCACGCCCTCGCAGCTATCGGTCTACCAGGGACGGTTCGCCATCCTGTGCACGGTGGCGGGTTACTCCGTCATGGGCCCGTTGCGCGGCGCCTCCCTGGTCATCCTGACCGTTATCCTCGTGTTCTGCGCCTTTACGCTGGAGGCAAAAAAAACGCATTCGCTGAGCATCTTCGCCATCAGCCTGCTGGGCGCGACCATGGTGGCCATGCGCTTTGCCGCGCCGGATGTGTTCGATGCGAAAACGGAGATCATTCATTTCGTGCTGAGCGGTTCCATGCTGCTGGTGGTGGCGACGCTGACCGGCCGCCTGAGCGAGTTGCGCGAATCCCTGAAGGCGCAGAAGGCCGAGCTGACGAAAGCGCTGGAGCATATCCAGGTGCTGGCGACGCGGGACGAGCTGACCTCGCTGCCCAATCGGCGCTACATGGGTCAACTGCTGCACCAGGAGGAAGACCTCCGCAAGACGGAGGGGCCGCCGGCTTGCCTGGCACTGCTCGATATCGACTGGTTCAAGAAGATCAATGACATGCACGGCCACGCCGCCGGCGATGAGGTGCTGAAGCGGTTCGCGGAAGCCAGCCGCGTGGCGCTGCGGAACAATGACGTGCTGGCCCGCTGGGGCGGCGAGGAATTCCTGCTGTATCTCCCGGGCACGTCGCTCGACGGCGCGCGGGACGCCGTTGAACGCTATCGGCAGCGGGTGCAGTCGCTGGTCTTCGGCATCGGGGAGACGGCATTCGGCGTCACCTTCTCCGCCGGACTGGTCGAGCTGACGCCCGGAGAGTCGATCGACCAGGGGATACAACGCGCGGACGCGCTGTTGTATGAGGCCAAGGCGAATGGGCGCAATCGTACGGTTGCCGGGACCGCCGTGCGACACGCAACTGAACAGCGACAGGTCGCCTGGATGGAGTGAAACGGAATCCGGGGCCAACGCAGGGTGTGCTGAGAGATCCCGGATTCCAGGCTACGATCCTTTGTCCGTCCCGGCGAGCGCGGCGATGACTGGATGTTCGGCCAGCATGCGCAGGATGCGTCTGGCTTCGTCCTTCTGTTCGCCCGGCAAGCGCGAATGTTCGATGCCGTCGGCCAGGCGCTGGAGTGCAGCCGCTACGTGCGCTTCGTCTTCCCGCGGCGCGGCCGATACCGTCGCAGCTTCGCCAGCGAGCGCAATGCTGAAGTGCGCAGGGATATTCCGGCGCGCCTCGGTGCGGGTCACCGGGCCGGCAATATACACATGTTCGCTGCCGTCCGGCAGCGGCTGGATGACGCGATCGCCTTCTGCGACATGCAGTTCGTCCTGGAAGACAGTGATCCTGTCGGCACCGAACTTCGTCTTGTACGGGCCGCTGCGCGACCCGTGCCTGTCTTCGAAAAAGACCTTGTCGGTCATCATCCTTGCGAGGTTCATGGTGCTTCCGGCTATCTGATTTTTGCGGCATGAATTTAGCACGAAACACTGGGCTGGCAAGACCTTTCCTGGAAGCTATTGCGTGCCGGTATGACAGCTCGCAACCCACGGCAGGCACAATTGGTGCAAGGTGCCTCCCAAGGAGGAACCGATGGATCACAACGCGCTGCACCAAAAAGTCTTTCTGACCCTGTTGCTGGTTGTCTCCCTCGCCTTTGCATGGATACTCTGGCCGTTCTATGGCGCTGTGTTCTGGGGCGTCGTCCTGGCCATCCTGTTCGAACCCTTCCACCGCAGGATGCTTCAGTCGATGCCCGGCAGACACAACCTGGCGGCGCTCATGACCTTGTTGCTGTCGCTGGTGATCGTGATTTTTCCGCTCGCGCTGATTACTGCCGCGCTGGTGCAGGAAGGAACGGGGGTGTATCAGGAAATCCGGTCGGGAAAGCTGGACTTCGGCGCCTATTTCCAGCAGATCCTCGATGCCCTCCCGACGTGGATGGTCAACCTGCTCAACCGTTTCGATGTGGGCAACCTGTTTGCGTTGCAGGAAAAGCTGTCGAGCGCAGCATCGGAGGGCGGCCAGCGCATCGCCACGCAGGCGCTGACCATCGGCCAGAATACCTTCGAGTTCATCATCAGCTTCGGCATCATGCTGTACCTGCTGTTCTTCCTGCTGCGCGACGGGCGCAGCCTGTCGCGGACGATCCGGCAGGCCATTCCGCTCAGCGCCGAGCACAAGCGCAACCTGTTCGGCAAGTTCACCACCGTGATCCGGGCGACGGTCAAGGGCAACATCGTTGTCGCCGCCGTGCAGGGGGCGCTGGGCGGCGTCATGTTCTGGTTTCTCGGCATTCCGAGTCCGCTGGTGTGGGGCGTGGTGATGGCGTTTCTTTCCTTGCTTCCGGCCGTGGGCGCCGGTCTGATCTGGGCGCCGGTGGCGATTTACTTTCTTGTGACCGGTGCCATCTGGCAAGGCGTGACCTTGATCGTATTCGGCATCCTCGTGATCGGCCTGGTCGATAACGTGCTGCGCCCGATCCTGGTCGGGAAGGATACGCAGATGCCGGATTACGTCGTGCTCATCTCGACGTTGGGCGGCATGTCGCTTTTCGGACTCAACGGTTTCGTCATCGGTCCGGTGATCGCGGCGCTGTTCATTTCCGCCTGGGATCTCTTTTCGTCTGCGCCGCAGGATTCACAGTCATAGGCGTCGCGGCCGCAGCAACAAGAACGGTTTCCGGTAGGAAGGATTGACCTGGCAACAGCAATAGCTTCAACGCGGAAACCATTTTTTACGTTTAACCTCCAATCGGTATTCCCACCGTTGCGGCCGGCCCCTTTCCATGCCCACCCTGACCCGTCTCACCGCGCGTGTCCCGCCGACCGTGCTCGCCATCATCGCGGTTGCCATCACCACGCTTGTGCGATATCTGCTGGCACCCTATTTGGGCGCAAAGGCGCCGCTGCTGCTGTTCACCTTGCCGGTGCTGTTCTGCGCCTTGTTCGGCGGCGTCTTGTCGGCGTTTGTCGCGACTGTCCTCAGTATGGCGTCGGCTGCCTATTTCTTCACCGGTGCGCCGGGCACCCTGTATCTGGACGACCCGGCTGACCATGTGCAATTTGCCCTGTTCGCCTTGATGGCGCTGGCCACGATCGGCTTTGGCGCGGTGCTGGAAAAGTCGCGTCGCGCACTGCGCGAGAGCGAGGAACGGTTTCGCCTGCTGGTGCAGGGCACGCACGATGTCGCCGTATTCTTCCTCAGCCCCACGGGTGTCATCGAAAGCTGGAACGAGGGCGCCCAGCGCATCAAGGGATACACCGAGGACGAAATGCTGGGAAAGCATTTCTCCATTTTCTATACCGAAGAGGAACGCGCCGCGGGCGTGCCGGAGCGATTCCTGGCGGAAGCGGCAGGAAAAGGCTCGGCGCGGACGGAGGCGTGGCGCGTCCGCAAGAGCGGCGAACAATTCTGGGCGGACGTTGCGCTGACCGCGACCTACGATCCCAACGGCAAGCTGCGTGGCTTCTCCAAGATTACCTACGACCGCACGCGGGAACATGCCTTGCTGAAGTCGATGGAGGAAAGCGAGCAGACCGCGAAGGCCTTGCTCGAATCGACGGCGCAGGCCGTCGTCGGCATCAACAAGGGCGGCAGCATCCGCCTCGTGAACAAGGCGGCGGAGAAGATGTTCGGTTATTCCCGGGACGAGCTGGTCGGGCAGCCGCTGGAAGTCCTGTTGCCGGAACAGTTGTGGGACAGGCATGCCAACCAGCGTACCGACTATTTCAACCATCCACGCCAGCGGCCGATGGGGCAGGGCATGGAGCTGACGGCCAGGCGCAGGGACGGCTCGATCTTTCCGATCGAGGCCAGCATCAATATGTGCGAAACGCCGGCCGGGCGGATGGCGGTCAGTTTCGTGACCGACATTACCAAGCGCAAGCAGATCGAGAACGAGCTGCTGCTGGAGCGGTCGCAGTTGAAAAGCATCCTGGAATACTCGCCGCTGCAGGTGTCCATCCGCGACCTCTCCGGCCGCATCATCATTGCCAACCAGAGCCTGGCGGAGGCAATGGGCATGCCGCCCGAGAAGCTGATCGGCAAAGGCGTGTTCGACCTTCTGCCGCCCGATGTTGCCAAGCGGATGTGGCAACGCGACCAGGAGGCGATGCGCATCAACGGCGCGGTGCGCGACGAGGAGCAGATCCGGTTGAAGGATGGGACGGCCCGCACCTATGCGACCGTGCGCTTCCCCGTCAGCTACATCAATTCGCTGGAGCCCTTCGGCCTGTGCACGTTTTCGCTCGACATCACCGAGCAGAAGGAGGCCGAGCTGCGTGCGCTCCACGCCGCGCAGCACGACCCTCTCACCGACCTGCCGAACCGCGCGCTCGTGTACGAGTTCGGCGCACGGCTGCTCGCCGGGGCGAAGCGTTCCGGCACGAAACTGGCCGTGCTGTTTTTTGACCTCGACCGCTTCAAGCCGATCAACGATACCTACGGCCATGAGACCGGCGACAGGATGCTGCAGGAGGTCGCTCGCCGGATCACGCGCGGTATTCGCGGCAGCGATCTGGTGGGCCGCATCGGCGGCGACGAATTTGTCGCCATCCTTGCCAACATGGAGTCGGACCACCATGTCCACCAGTCGGCGCAGCACCTGCTGGCGAGGCTGCGCGAGCCGTACCACATCAATGAGCTGGAGCTGCGCACCTCACCCTCGATCGGCATCAGCCTGTATCCCGATGATGGGGAAAACATCGATACGCTGCTGCGCCACGCGGACGCGGCGATGTACCACGCCAAGGCGAACGGCCGAAACACCTACCAGTTCTTCAACCTGGAAATCGATGTGGGCAGCAAGCGCGCGTTCGCCCTCGAACAGCGGCTGCGCCAGAGCTTCAACGAGAGCGAATTCGAGCTGTATTACCAGCCCATCATCGAGACGCGCACCATGCAGGCCATCGGCGCCGAAGCCCTCATCCGCTGGCGGCAGAAAGGCGCGGATGTCGTGATGCCGGGCGAATTCATCGCGGCGGCCGAGGCCTGCGGACTCATCAACCAGCTCGGCGCGTGGGTGTTGCAGGAAGCGTGCAGGCAGCACGTGCGCTGGCTGGAGGCCGGCCTGCCGCCCTTGCGCGTCGCGATCAACGTGTCGCCGATCCAGTTCCGCGCGCATGATTTCGAAAAGCGCGTGGCGGAGGCCATCGAGCGCTCGGGCATCGCGCCCGCCTATGTCGAGCTGGAAGTGACCGAGAGCATGGTGATGCGCGAAATCCAGCGGACGACCGAAACCCTGGAGGAGCTCAAGCGCCTCGGCCTGCGCATATCGCTCGACGACTTCGGCACCGGGTACTCCAGCCTGAGCCACCTGTCGCAGCTGCCCATCGACAAGCTCAAGGTCGACCAGTCCTTTGTCCGCCATATCCAGACCGACAAGCGCTCGCTCGTCATCACCGAGACGGTCATCGGCATGGGAAAGAAGCTCGGTGTCGAAGTCGTGGCGGAAGGCATCGAGTCGGAAGAGGCGCTCGAACTGTTGCGGGAACGCGACTGCGACATGGGACAGGGTTACCTGTTCGGCAAGCCGATGGACGCAGGCCAGTTCGAGCAATGGTTCCGGCGGACCCAGCCGCAACGCGTGTATCACTGACGCGCAACCGCACCGGAATTTGTCTGTCACCCCTGCGTAATGCAAGTCGCATGTCGTGTTGCGGACTCGCCTCGCTTCGGTAAAAAAAGTTGATCTAGAGTAAGTTTTTCGAAAGCTCACCGGGGTACGCTTCCTCCCTGTTTGCAATTCGCACCTGTTCTGCACACCGCAGCCTCATCCCCGCTGCGATGTGTCGCTTATCGAAATCTACTCATTAAAAGAACATGAAGCTCTCCTTCCGCACCAAACTCTTCGCCCCGCTCGTCATCTGCTGGATCAGCCTCTGGGCCGTCACCCTCACCGACATTTATCACAACAGCCAGCGCCGCCTGGACGACAGGAAGATGTCGCTCAAGTCCGCCACCCAACTCGGCTTGTCCGTCGTGAAGGAATACGCGGACATGGCGGCTGCGGGCACCCTGCCCGTCGACGAAGCGAAGACGCAGGCGATGGCGCGGGTCAAGGCGATGCGCTTCGGTGCCGACGGCTACCTCACCATCATCTCGTCGGACGCGAAGATGGTCATGCATCCGATGAAACCGGAGATGGACGGCAAGGAACTCATGGACTTCAAGGATGCCAAGGGCAACCAGCTCTTCAAGGACATGGCGGCCATCGCCAGGGGGCCGGGCGAGGGATGGGTGGAGTACGTGTGGCCCAAGCCGGGACACCCGAACCAGTCGGAAGTCTTCGCCAAGGGCTCTTATGTCCTGGCATACAAGCCTTGGGACTGGGCTTTCGTCACCGGCGTTTACCTCGATGACCTGTCCGACGCGACCGTCCGCGATTTCTGGACCGCCTTCGTGGCGCTGGCCGTGGTCGGCATTTTCCTCAACGGCGCTGTCCTCTTCGTCGCCTTCAGCCTGAACCGCGCCATCGGCGGCGACCCCGAGGATGCGGCCGAGGTGGCGCGCAGGATCGCCGCGGGCGACCTGTCGCAGCCGGTCAAGGTGAAACCCAAGGACACCACGAGCCTGCTCTACGCGATGAAGACCATGCAGGAAAGCCTGCTGGGCATCGTGACCAAGGTGCGCGTCGGCACCGATTCCATCACGGCCGCCACGAATGAAATGGCCGCGGGCAATCTCGACCTGTCGTCGCGCACCGAGCAGCAGGCCGCCTCGCTGGAAGAGACGGCATCGTCGATGGACCAGCTCACCTCCACCGTGAAACAGAATGCCGACAACGCGCGCCAGGCCAACGAGATGGCGCTGTCGGCGTCGGAAGTGGCAGGCAAGGGCGGCGCCGTGGTGGCCGAAGTGGTGGAGACCATGGCGGCCATCAACGCTTCGTCCAGCAAGATTGTCGACATCATCGGTGTGATCGACGGCATCGCGTTCCAGACCAATATCCTTGCGCTGAATGCCGCCGTCGAGGCCGCGCGCGCCGGCGAACAGGGCAGGGGTTTTGCCGTGGTGGCCGCCGAGGTGCGTACGCTTGCCCAGCGTTCCGCCGCTGCCGCAAAGGAAATCAAGGCGCTCATCGGCGACTCGGTGGACAAGGTGCATGCCGGGACCGCGCTCGTCGACCAGGCAGGCGCGACCATGCAGGACGTCGTCACCAGCGTCAAACGCGTGGCGGACCTGATCGGCGAGATTTCCATGGCGAGCCAGGAGCAGAACAACGGCATCGACCACGTCAACAAGGCTATCGCGCAGATGGACCAGGTGACGCAGCAGAATGCCGCGCTGGTGGAAGAGGCCGCGGCCTCCGCCGAATCGATGCACAAGCAGGCGGAAGAGCTGGCCGAGGCGGTGCAGGTGTTCAAGATCGATGTGACGCAGTCCGCCCCGGCGCTGGTGCAGCGCAAGGAGCCGGCACTGCCCGCCGTGAAAAAGGCAGCACCGCCGTTGCGCAGCGTGCCGGCGCCGGTCCGCCGCACTCCCGCGGTGTCCACGGCCGCCGCGGACGGATGGGAAGAGTTCTGATCAGGCATCCCGCAACGTCCGAATAGCCGATGCGTAATTTGATCAGCCTGCCCGTACTCCACTCCCGAGCACACGCAGACAAAATCTTCGCCATTTTGCTTGTCGGACTGACTCCTATCGTCGGCCTGGTGGCGTGGCTGACGCCGGGATGGGGGGCGTCGCCGCTGGCGTGCGCGAACGGTCACGCACCCGCTGTTCCCGCAGGCGGCTGGATCATGGCCACGGCACTCGCGGCGAGCGTTGCCCTGGGCTCCCTCCTGATCAGTCGCCGCTGGAAAGCACAACCAATCGGCGGCATCTACAATGCCGCGGCGGCCATCGTCTTTTCCGCGCTGTTCGTGCACTTCGGCGGCGGGTCGGGCGACTTCCATGTCATTTCGTTCATCCTCACCTCGCTCCTGCTGTATTACCGTGCACGCTGGCCGGTCGTACTGGCGGGCGCATTCTTCGTGTCGCACCATCTCGGCTTCTATACCCTGCAGGATGCCCGCGTACCGGTGATCCTGTTCTCCTGCCTCGAACCGCGCTCGCTGATCATCCACCTGATTACCGGGATGAGCCAGTGCGCGCTGTTCTGCTACATCGCCGGCCGCATGGAGCGCAAGGATGCCTACCTGAAGGCGGCCGCCGCCCAGCAGGAGCTGGCCGCGAGCGTCTTCCACAATGCGATCGAGGGCATCGTCATCACCGATGCCAAAGGCACCATCGTTTCCGTCAATCCCGCATTCACCGCGATCACCGGTTACCGCAGCGACGAAGCGGTCGGGCAGACGCCGAGGATGCTGAAGTCAAACCGTCACGACCAGGCGTTCTACCGGGAGATGTGGAACACGATCGAATCCGCCGGACAATGGAAGGGCCAGATCTGGAACCGCCGCAAATGCGGCGAAGTCTTCCTTGAATCGCAGACCATCCGCAAGCTGCTCGGCGAAGATGGCATCGTGCGGTATGTCGCGGTGTTCAACGACATCACCGATCAATGGCGCAAGGACCAGCGTATCGAATACCTCGCGTTCTACGACTCGCTGACCGGCCTCGCCAACCGCGCCCTCCTCAACGACCGTATCAGTCACGCAATCACCTTTGCCGAACGTTCGCAGAAGAGCGTCGCGGTATTGATACTCGACCTCGACCGCTTCAAGAACATCAACGACACCTTCGGCCACGACCAGGGCGACAAGCTGCTGCAGATCGTCGGCGTCCGCCTGCGCGAAGCCGCGCGTGAGACCGACACTGTCGCCCGCCTCGGCGGTGACGAGTTCGTCGTCCTGCTGGAGAATCCCGGCACGCCGGAAGACGTGGCCGTGATCGCCACCCGTATCGTCGCCAGCATCGCCGAGCCGACACAGCTCGGCGGCATCACCCTGCAGGTGGAGGCATCGGTCGGTGCGGCCCTCTATCCCGCCGACGGCCTCGACGCCGCGGCCTTGCTGAAGAATGCGGACACCGCCATGTACGAGGCCAAGGCCGCCGGCAAGAATACCTATCGCTTCTTCAGCGCCTCGATGACCGACAGGGCGAAGAAGCGGCTGCACCTGGAAATGGACCTGCGGCGCGCGCTGGAAAAGAACGAGCTGGAGCTGCATTACCAGCCGAAGATCTGCCTGCGCACCGGCTCGCCCGTCGGCGCGGAGGCGCTGGTGCGCTGGCGGCATCCGGAGCGCGGCCTTGTTCCTCCGGTGGAGTTCATTCCGCTGGCGGAAGAAACCGGGCTCATCGAGCCGCTTGGCGACTGGGTGCTGGAGGAAGCATGCCGGCAGCTGTGCGTCTGGCGCACGAGCGGGAGCGGCGTGCAAAGCATCGCGGTCAACGTATCCGCGCTTCAGTTCCGCGGACTTGCCTTGTCCGACCGCATCCGCAAGCTGCTGGATCGCTACGGCCTGCCGGGATCCGTGCTCGAAGTCGAACTGACCGAGTCCGCACTGATGAACGATCCCGACGAAGCGATCGAGATCATGCAAAGCCTGCGCGCGGCGGGCGTCAGGATTGCGGTGGATGATTTCGGGACCGGGTATTCCAGCCTGTCGTATCTCAGCCGCCTGCCGATCGATACGTTGAAGATCGACCGTTCCTTCGTCATGCAGGCGGACCACAGCGCCAACGGACGCGTGGTGTGCGAGACGATTATCGGTCTGGGCAGGAACCTGCATCTGCAGGTCGTCGCGGAAGGCATCGAGACGCCGGAACAGCTCGCCTACCTGCGGCTGCAAGGGTGTTATGCAGGTCAGGGGTACCATTTCTGCCGCCCGGTGCCGGAACGTGAACTGACCGCCTGGCTTGCCGAGGTTGAACCGGGGATGCGGATGGCCGTTGGTGCGGCGTGAGCGGGAATGACGGGTTATATTTTTCGGCCATTATCCCAACGTCATCCGCTCGTAGGACAAACCCGACCTTCCCGTTGTCACTTCCGGGAAATTCCCGCTCCCGGGAGTGTTGTTTGCCGCAAACATGTCCAACTTAATGAGGGATATCCACATTTGACGCGTGGACTTTCGCAGGTATGATAATTGCCGTGCGGCAATAAGCGCGCTGTCCTGTCCGGTTGCAAAAAAGCTGACAGTCAGGTGCAGGTGTCGGTTCATCCTGGAGAAAGCATGGCAACCAAATTAACACGCATCCCGGCAACACAATGGGCGAGGGTCCAGTTCGGCGACCTTGCGCCGTCGCCCTATGCCTTGCGCTGCTGGATCGAGCAGGGACATATCCGCCCCGCGCCTGAACTCATTGAAGGACGCTGGTTCGTCCATCCGTCCGCCGAATACAGGGACAGGCACTCCGACCAGGTCCCCTGAGGCGCAAGCGCCGCCATCCCCATCATCCGTCCGGCTTCCGATTTCCTGGTAGTCGGCATTCGTCATCCGCAGTGCCAGCCCCTGGCCTGCGTGCTTTAACAGTAGGTGTACCCGTGTTGAATCCCGCGTTCCTCCAATCCTGGACCATTTCCAAAAAGCTGCGTGTGCTGACCGCCTGCGCCATTCTCGGCATCGTGGTGCTCACGGTGCTGTTTCTCGTCAGCGAGCGCAAGCTCGTGCTGAAGGAACGCCAGGACAGCGTCCGCCAGGCGGTGGAAACAGCGCATGGCGTCGTTGCCTATTACCACGGCCTGGCCGCAAAGGGCGCCATGCCCGAGGAGGAGGCTAAGGCCGCCGCCCTCAAGACCGTGAAGGAACTGCGCTACAACACGTCCGAATACTTCTGGATCAACGACATGCAGCCGCAGATGGTGATGCATCCGATCAAGCCGGAACTCGACGGCAAGAACCTGTCCGACCAGAAGGACACCGACGGCAAGGCGTTGTTTGTCGAGTTCACCGCGACCGTCCGCGCCGACGGCAGCGGCTTCGTCAATTACCGCTGGCCGAAGCCGGGCAGCGCCGAGCCGGTGCCCAAGGTGTCCTTCGTGAAGGGCTTTGCACCATGGGGCTGGATCGTCGGCTCAGGCGTCTATATCGACACGGTCGAGAGCACCATCCTGTCCCGCGTGGTCGAATTCACGCTCGGCGCCGCCGCACTCGCCGGCATATTGCTCGTCATCTGCGCGATGATCGGCCGCAGCCTGCTGCGCCAGCTCGGCGCGGAGCCTGCCTATACCGCTGAAGTCACACGCCGCATTGCCGCCGGCGACCTCACGGTGCCGGTCGAGCTGAAGGCCCATGACCAGACCAGCCTGCTGTATTCCATCAAGAGCATGCGCGACAGCATCGCCGGCATCGTCGGCCAGGTGCGCACCGGGACCGACTCCATCGTGACCGCGTCCGGCGAGATCGCCGCCGGCAACCTCGACCTCTCGGCTCGCACCGAAGAACAGGCAAGCTCGCTGGAAGAGACCGCCGCATCGATGGAAGAACTGACGTCGACCGTGCGCCAGAATGCGGAGAACGCGCAACAGGCGAACACGCTGGCCATCTCCGCATCGCAACTGGCAAGCGACGGCGGACAGGTCGTGTCGCAAGTGGTCGACACGATGGAATCGATCAAGGGCAGCTCCGGCAAGATCGCCGACATCGTCAGCATCATCGACGGCATCGCCTTCCAGACCAACATCCTGGCGCTGAATGCCGCAGTGGAAGCCGCGCGCGCCGGCGAGCAGGGCCGCGGCTTCGCCGTGGTCGCCACGGAAGTGCGCACGCTCGCGCAGCGCTCGGCCAGCGCCGCGAAGGAAATCAAGACATTGATCGGCGAGTCCGTCGCCCAGGTGGAGGAAGGCGGCGCGCTCGTGCAGCAGGCCGGCGAAGCGATGGAGAAGGTCGTCGTCTCCGTGCGCCAGGTAGCGGAACTGATCGGCGAAATCGCCGTCGCCAGCCAGGAACAGAGCGCCGGCATCCACCAGGTCAACCAGGCCATCGGCCAGATGGACGAAGTGACGCAGCAGAACGCGGCATTGGTGGAAGAGGCAGCATCCGCATCGGAAAGCCTGAAGGAGCAGGCGCACCTGCTGCACGAAGCCGTCAGCATCTTCCGCGTCGACGCCGCGGCCGGGCAGCCGCGGGCCAGCGCCGCCGTTCTCGCTTTCGCGCCGCATGCGAAGCGCCCATCCCTGCCGCAACCCGCGGCGCGCAAGGCACTGCCGTCGTCAAGGGCGCGCATGGTCCGGCTGGGGTAAACCATGCACGCACGCGCCGGGCGGGACAGTGACGAAGAAGGCGGCCTCCCCCGCGGAGGATTTCGCGACCTCCTGAACAGGATAGACGGCATCGTGTGGGAGGCCGACCCGGCCACGCTGGTCTTCACCTATGTCAGCCCCGCTGCCGAGCGCATCCTGGGATATCCGCTCGCCGCGTGGCGCGAGCCGGGCTTCTGGGAAAGCCGGGTGCATCCCGACGACCGCGCGCGCGTGGTGGAATTTTGCGGATCGCAAACCCGTGCCGGCCTGAACCACGATTTTGAATACCGGATGATCGCGGCCGATGGGCGTGCGGTGTGGTTGAAGGACGCGGTGACGGTCAGCGTCGAGAACGGCGTGCCCGTCGCGCTGGGCGGCGTCATGGTCGACATCACCGAGCGCAAGCAACTGGCGGATGCCCTGCAGGAAAAACACGACCTGCTGCAGTCCGTCCTGGACCATGTACCCTGCGGCATCGCACTCACCGATGCCGATCGCAGCCCGGTGCTGCTGAATGAACAGGCGCGTTGCATCCTTGCGCATGCCGGGGTCGACGATGCGCCCGAGTTGCACCTGGACGGCAGGATTGTCGAAAAACGTACCGCGCGCGCGCCGCAGGGCGGATTCGTCCACATCTACCTCGACGTCACGCGAGAGCGCACCGTGACCGAGGCGCTGGAACGGGAGAGCGCCTATCTCAAGGCCATCCTGCAACACATGCCGCAAGGGATCAGCGTCTTTGACGAGACCCTGCACCTGCGCCACTGGAACGCGGTCATGGCGGACGTCCTGAACTTCCCGCCGGACGTGCTCGCCGAAGGGGCCTATTTCGACGATCTGGTCCGCATTCCCGCCGTCCGCGGCGAATACGGCCCGGGCGATCCCGAGGAGCACGTGGCGCGCTTCCATGCGCTCGCGCTGGAGTTCAGGCCGCACGAATTCGAGCGACGCAGGAGCAACGGCAAGGTCCATCTCGTTTGCGGGAGGCCGATGCATATCGGCGGCAAGCTGGCCGGATTCGTCACGACCTATACCGATATCACCGCGCACAAGCTCGCCGAGAAGAAGTTGCAGCTTTCCGACACCGTGTTCAACCATACGACGATGGGCATCGCAGTGACGGACGCGCAGCGGCGCATCGTCAAGGTCAATGCCGCGTTCTGCGCGATCACCGGCTATGACGAGAGCGAGGTCGTCGGCAAGACGCACAAGGTGCTGAGCTCCGGCCGGCAGGACGCCGCCTTCTATGCGGCGATGTGGCGCGAGATCGACAGCACAGGCTGCTGGAGCGGGGAAATCTGGAACCGGCGCAAGTCCGGCGAACTGTACGCCGAGCATCTGTCGATCAAGCGTGTCCTCGATGACGGCGGTGCGGTGGCCAATTACATCGGTATCTTTTCCGACATCTCGCAGTACAAGGTCGCACAGGACCGCATCGAGCAGCTGTCGTTCTTCGATGCGCTCACCGGCCTGCCCAACCGCGCGCTGCTGCGTGACCGTTTGCAGCAGGCGATCTACACGGCAGAGCGACGCCGAAGCCGCATCGCGGTGCTGCTCATCGACCTTGATCGCCTGGCGCACGTCAACGATTCCCTCGGCCATCGCATCGGCGACTTGTTGCTGCTGCGCCTGAAGGCGCGCTGGCAACCGCTGATCCGCGCATCGGACACCCTGTCGCGCCATATCGGCGACGAATTCGCGGTGATCGTCGAAGACATCCACGACGTGCAAGACGCGGCCGACATGGCGGAACGCCTGCTCGGCGCGTTGTCGCAGCCCTTCGACCTTGAAGGCCATGAAGTGAGCGCGGGCGCGCGCATCGGCATCAGCATTTTCCCCGGCGACGGCAGGGCGCTCGATGTCCTGCTCAAGAATGCGGACGTCGCGCTGCATCACGCCAAGGAAGCGATCGGCGGACGCTACCAGTTCTTCCGTGAAGAGATGAACAAGTCAGCGACCGAACGCCTGCTCATCGAGAGCAGCCTCCGCCAGGCGCTGGCGCGCAACGAGTTCCAGGTGTTCTACCAGCCGCAGCTCGACCTCGCGAGCGGGCGCATCAAGGGCATGGAGGCGCTCGCACGCTGGCGGCACCCCGACCTCGGACTTGTCTCGCCCGCGA
Source organism: Noviherbaspirillum sp. ST9 (assembly GCF_048799745.1). NCBI lineage: Bacteria > Pseudomonadati > Pseudomonadota > Betaproteobacteria > Burkholderiales > Oxalobacteraceae > Noviherbaspirillum > Noviherbaspirillum sp. ST9. The sequence continues at coordinate 200,220 of NZ_JBLWFR010000004.1, forward strand.
AGTTCATTCCCATCGCGGAAGAGACCGGGCAGATCATCGACATCGGCAACTGGATCCTGCGCGAAGCGTGCAGGCAGGCGCGGGAATGGAACGCCGCCGGCGACAGCGGACTGGTCGTTGCGGTGAACGTCTCCGCAAAGCAGTTCGACCATGACGGTTTCGCCGCCCAGGTAAGGGCGGTGCTGCAGGAGACCGGCTTGCCCGCGCACCAGCTCGAACTGGAGATTACCGAGAGCGTCATCATGAACCGGCCGGACCACGTGGTCAGCGTGATGAAGGAACTGCGCGAACTCGGCGTGCGCTTCTCCATCGATGATTTCGGCACCGGCTATTCCAGCCTGTCGCAGCTCAAGCGCTTCCCCATCGATACGCTGAAGATCGACCAGTCCTTCACGCGCGATATCGGGCACGACGATGGCGGCACGGCGATCACGCGCGCGGTCATTGCACTGGGCCACAGCCTGCGCCTGCAAGTGGTGGCCGAAGGCGTGGAAACGAAGGAGCAGCAGCAGTTCCTCGTGCAGCATGGCTGTCACGGCATGCAGGGTTATCTGTTCAGCAAGCCGGTCGAAGCGCATGCATTTTGCGCACTGCTTGCCATGCACGCCGCCGGCGACGACGCGCCGGAATGGCAGATCTGACAAGGACCATTGACGAAGCGGTAACGCTTTCAGCGCGGCTGCGTCTCGCTACGGTGACAGCATGCAGAAACGTAATGATTTCCGACAGATTGTTCTGTATATTTTGTAAGGCAAACACCTAATCACCTGCCATACCTCAGGTTGTCAGCGCCCGCAGAACCCCGGCAGTGCGGAGGCCGCGATTTCCATCGACTACGTAATGGAGCGCCCTCTTGCGTACCCGATCCCCCATCGTCAGCATGACCGTGCTCGCAGCCGTCCTCTGGTCGGCGGCCGTCGTTGCTTCGCTTGGCTGGGGCATCGTCCAGGCTGACCGACAGGCGCTGCAGCTGGCCGAAGTGGAAGCCAAGTCCAACCTCAAGCGCGATCTTGCATTCCGTCGGTGGGCCACAAGCCAGGGCGGGATCTACGTCCGCGTGACCGAGCGCACCCGGCCCAATCCTTATCTGGCCGACATTCCGGACCGCGACGTCATCATGCCCGGCGGCGGCATGCTCACGCTCTACAACCCGGCTACCATGCTGCGCGAGATCAAGAATGCGCAGACCGAACTGTACGGCACGCTCGCGCGCATCACCGGCGAGCAGTACCTCAATCCCATTAATGCGCCCGACGAATGGGAAAAGAAGGCGCTGTCCATCATCAAGCAGACGGGCGACGACTACAGCGAGGTGACGTCCATCGACGGCCGCCCCTACCTGCGCCGCATCCAGCCCATGATGATGGAAGAGGGCTGCATGAAGTGCCACGCCTGGACCGGCATCGCGATTGGCGAGTTGCGCGGCGCGACGGACATCGCGATTCCGCTAGGGCAGTACGAAGCGATTGCCAATGAAACCCGCTTCTGGCTCGCGAGCACGCACGGCAGCGCCTGGCTGCTTGGCATCGGTGCCATTGGTTTCATTTCTCGCCGCAGCCGGCAGCATGAAGAGGCGGTGCGCAGCCACCAGGCCGTATTGAACAAGTTCAAGCAGGCGGTCGAGCAAAGCGCGAGCGGCGTGGTCATCACCAATGCACAGGGCGAGATCGAATACACCAACAACAAGTTCTGCGAGATCAACGGATACGCACCCGGCGAGGTCCTGGGGAAGAATCCGCGCCTGCTGAAGTCGGGCGAAACGGATCCGGCCCTGTATGACGACATGTGGAAATCGCTCGCGCAGGGCAAGGAATGGCGCGGCGAATTCAAGAACCGCAAGAAATCCGGCGAGGTGTACTGGTGCCTCGAAACGATTTCACCGATCGTCGACAAGATGGGGGCGGTCACGCACTATGTGGCCGTCATTGAAGACATCAGCGACCGCAAGTTTGCCGAAGCGACGATCCGCCAGCTTGCACTGTACGACCCGCTGACCGAGCTGGCCAACCGCCGCCTGCTGCGCGAGCGCCTCGACCAGACGGTGGCGTGGTCGTCGCGCGCCGGCAAGCGCGTCGCGCTGCTGTATCTCGACATTGACCGCTTCAAGGCCGTCAACGACACGCTGGGCCACCATATCGGCGATGCACTGCTCAAGGCCGTTGCGCGCCGTCTCTGTCTCGGCCTGCGCGCCAGCGATACCCTTGCCCGCCTGGGTGGCGACGAGTTCGCCGTCGTGCTCGGCGATATCGATGGCAACGCGGATGCGGAAACCGTCGCGGAAAAGCTGCTCGAGGCGGTGCGCGAACCCTTCATCATCGAAGAGAAGGAACTGTACGTCACCGCGAGCATCGGCATCAGCGTGTATCCGACCGATACCGACAGCATCGATACGCTGTTCCGGAATGCCGATGTGGCGATGTACCACGCCAAGGCCTGCGGCAAGAACCGCTGCCAGTTCTTCGGCGAAGGCCTCGCCATCCAGGTCGCCAGCCGCTGGGATATCGAAAACAGCCTGCGGCGCGTCGCCGAGCGCGGCGAGCTTTTCCTCGAATACCAGCCCAAGATGGATTTCCGGTCAGGCCGCATCTACGGCATGGAAGCGCTGGTGCGCTGGAACCATCCGGGCATCGGCCGCATCGGGCCGGACCGCTTCATTCCGGTTGCGGAAGAGACCGGCGAGATCGAGCATATCGGCGAATGGGTGCTGCACACCGCCTGCGCGCAGGCGCAGGCATGGCGTCGCGAGGGACATGACCTCTGCGTGTCGGTCAACCTGTCGGCGGTGCAGCTCCGGCAGCGCAGCCTGCGTGAACGGATCGAAGCGGTGCTGCAGCGGACCGGACTGCCGCCGACGGCGCTGGAACTGGAGATCACCGAAAGCGCCATCATGGACGACCCCGACCAGGCCGTCGCCACCATGCAGCGGCTCTGCACGCTCGGCGTGCGATTTGCCATCGACGATTTCGGCACCGGCTATTCCTCATTGAGCCAGTTGAAGCGTTTGCCGGTGAGCGTGCTAAAGATCGACCGCGCCTTCATTCGCGACATCACCCACGATCCGGATGACATGGCGATCGCCCAGGCCGTGATCGCGCTGGCGAAGACGATGCACTTGTCGGTCATCGCGGAAGGGGCGGAAACGGCGGAGCAGATGGCATTGCTCAGATCGATGGAATGCGACTCGGTGCAGGGCTACTTCCTGTCGCCACCTGTGTCGCCTGCGGACTTCGATGTATTCCTGGCGTCGTTCACGCCGCACCCTTGGGTGAAGCTGCATACGGTGCCGCCGCGCGTTGCGTAAACGAGATGGGCGCGCCCGTTGACCGGCAGGTTGGGACGGGGGACGTTCAATATATGCTCGAATGCGCGTGGATGAGGTGAATCTCTCGTAAACGCGTCTTCGTCATTCCCGCCTGCGCGGAAATGACGGGGTCGGGAGTTCGGGAGGTTGAGCGAAAGGTGCCCGCACGCAGAATGCGTTGGAGCGCGACTGCACGACCTGCTAGTCCGGATTCAACCCATCCCACCAGGCCAATGCTGCCTGCGTCGAGCAGTCAAGCCGCGCATATTCCCCGCCGGTAAACTCGGCCCACTGTTCAAGCAGGCTATCCCGCACCGCCGTCAGCACCGGCAGCCCCGCCGTCGCGGCCGCCGCCATCTCGTCGCTCAAACCCTTGCCCGCCGCTTCCTGCGACCCGAACTTGTTGAACACCGCGAGGGCCGGAGACGCATCGATCGCCTGCCGTACGCGGGACGCGGTGCCGGCTAGCGCAGTCGAATCAAGCCGGCAGCCGCGGGATCCGCTGCCGAGGTCCTGTGAAATGGACACGCGCTCGCCGGAGGACAGGAGTTCCAGAGTCATCGCGCAGGAGCTGTCGCCGTGCTGGATGACGCCTGCCAGTGCAACATCGCGCTTGCGCAACTCCGCGACAACATCTGCGAGGACGGGAGCGGGATCGATGCCGTCGCCATAGATGAGCGCGGCAATGTTCAGGCGGTTCACGGGCGGTTGTCCTGGCATGGAACGTCCTTGGAAGGGAAATGCGGAGAGAGAAAGAGAGTCCTTCGCCACAAGGGGTGGCGCAAGAAGATTTTACGTCCAGGCGAAGGCGGGCGGAATGGTTTCGCCTGACCCGCCGTTGTCACCTTAATCCTTCGTCTTGCCGTCGTCCGCCTGCGGCTGGCTGGCGCGTTCAATCAAGCGTGCGAACGCGAGCACTTCCTTTTCGCCCGCCAGGTCGTTGAGGAAAATCGCGTCGGCGTCCTGGAACGCCAGCCCGGCATGCCGGGCCATCGCGATGATATGTATTTTGTTTAATGCCTTGGTTGTGGTTGGCATGGCCGTCGTCTGGCTGAAAGTTGACAAGTTCGGACTGGCAGTACTGCCAGCCTTGCTGCCTCGCAGCAATGAACATGCCAAGTGCCAGTCACCGCATTCTCGCCCGCTTTAAGGGCGTAAGACATGCACCGACAGCCAATTATGCGCATTTCTGTTCCCAGAAACGGGAATCGGGAATGGAAATCGGCTCGATTTCTGGACTGCGGGATTGCATCACGGTAAAGATGAGGGCGAGCCCGCCGAGCATGGCGGCGACCACGACCGCCACCAGGGCAGGGATTTTCATCACGGTTCCTGTTTCAAAATCACTACACCTCTGCGCGGATACGAAGAGGCGACGAAATTCCGTCACAGCGAAAATCCCTTCAGGCGCGTGGAGCGGACGCTCCACGCAGGCAAGACCTTACTTCTTGTAGTAACCGCTGGAGAAGACCATGTCGTCCGCCTTCTCGAAATACACGGTCTTCGGCTGGATCTCCTTCGAGACCGGGTTCGGCCACTTGTAGTCGGCGTTGCCCTTGCCGGACGACTTGGCCTTGCTCAGGATTTCCTTGATGAATTCCTTGCCGTCGGCGTCCTTCAGCGCGGACACGTCCTTGCCGATGAGCTTCGGGTTGGTGCCGTGCGCCAGCACGTTGCCGTTCATGTCATAGACGGAAATGTAGAGGTCGCGGTCGACGAACTGGCCCTTCGGGTTCGAGACTTCCGCCAGGGTCTTGTCCTTGCCGTTGGCCTTCAGGAAGGCGGCGGCCTTCTTGACCATTGCGGTGGCTTCTTCGGCGGTGCCCAGTTCGGCGGCGAGGGCGCTGGAAGAAGCGATGAATGCGGCCGCGAACAGTGCTGATTGAATGAGTTTCTTCAAGGCTGTCTCCATGTAGTAACGAGGTGAAACCGGCTCCGGGATGGCGCCATGAATTTGGGTGTTCACCTTAAAATATTACCATGTGGAAATAAAATGTGTCCGGCAGTGTTGCTGCGGATATACATTGTTCAGGCGGCCGGCTTGTTCGGCAGGCGCACGAGGAAGGTTGTCCCGTCGCCGGCGGTCGAACGGACCGCGACCGACCCGCCATGCGCGTGGACGATTTCGCGCACGATGTAGAGCCCGAGGCCGAGGTGCGTGCGGTCAGCCTCCTCGGTCGACGCATTGGCGTAGCGGTGCAGCGGGTCGAAAAGGCCGGCAAATGCGGATTCCGGAATCGCCTTGCCATGGTTGTGCACCGCGATTTCCACACCGTCCGCGCCGCCCGAGGTGCGCACGGTGACGCCGGAATCCTTCGCGCCGTGCTGGAGCGCGTTGCCGATCAGGTTCTGGTAGACCTGCCCGATGCGCGGCACATCCCATCGCCCCGCAACATCGCCGATGACTTCGGTCGCGATCGTGCGATCCGGATGGGAAAAGCGGAACTCGTCCGCCACCTGCTCGCTGATGCCTGCGAGGTCGGCGGGACGCGGATTGATCTGTATGCCGCCGCCGGTGCGGCTGCGGGTGAAGTCGAGCAGGTTGTCGAGGATCTGCCCCATGCGCGCGGCGCTGTCGAACATGCGCGAGCCGAGCTGGATGAGTTGTGGGTCGGACTTCTCCGAGCGCATCAGGAATTCCGCGCCCATGCTGAGGTACTGCAGCGGCGTGCGCAGGTCATGCCCGACCACACCCAGGAAAATGTCTTCGGAGCGCCGCACCGTGGCCGAATAGCACGCTACGGATTCCGCCAGCGCGCGGTCGAGGACATCGTTGAAGCGGCTCATGTCTTCGACCTCGAACCAGGACGCCGTTTTTTCCCGCTGCGCCCACAGGCGCAACACGCTGGCGCGCAGCGCACGGTATTCGGAGACCAGCTGATCGATATTGAATCCGGACTGCAGGCGGGTAACCGCATGGATCTCGGACGCCCGTTCGCCCGTCGCCGGCTGTGCCTGCCCGGCGTCGAGCTCGGCGGCGATCTCTTCCAGCATTTCCTTTGCATGGTCACGCAGTTCCGCGACGTCCATGGAGCGGTGCGGCGGCTGGATGCTGCGCGCAAAATCTTCCCACTCCTGCAGGATCGGCTCCAGGTTGTCGAGGATGAAAGCGGACAAGCGCATGCTGCTCCTGATCGAAGGTGGCGGCTCCGCCACCGTGGCCTTCCGCTCGAATGGCGGGATTCTGTCAAAGCGGCACGATCCGGTCGGTACAGATGTATACATAGACCAAAAGTCTGAGCGCGATCATCCGCTGTTGCGCGCGCTTGTGCTGTAGTGACCCGGCAGATCCACTACAGATCCCACCGAGGAGACATGTCATGTACGTTCCAGCCAGAGCCGCTGAGTGCGCCAATCTCCTTCTCTCGCGCCTGCCCGAGGAGGAATACCAGATGCTGCGGCCGCATCTCGAATACTTTCCCACGCCCGCGAAGACCGTCCTGTATGAACGCGGCAAGGAGATCCGTTGGGCGTACTTTCCGTTATCGGGCGGCCATTCCGTTCTGGCCGTCATGGAAGATGGCGCCGCCGTCGAGGTCGGCACCGTCGGCTTCGAAGGCATGTCAACCGTCGATCTGTTGACAGGAAGCACGCTGGCCACCGAAACCACGATCTGCCAGATCCCCGGCGACAGCCTGCGCATGCCGGCGGAGAAACTCAACGAGCTGATGGGCAAGGCAAAGGAATTCCGCCGCTTGCTGTACCGCTTCATGCAGGCCTATCTCAGCCAGGTATCGCAGTCGGTCGCGTGCAACCGCCTGCATTCGACGGAAGAGCGCTTCGCGCGATGGATCCTTGTCAGCCACGACCGGGTGAAAGGCAACACATTCCAGCTGACGCAGGAATTCCTGGCCGACATGCTTGGTGTGCATCGCCCGAGCATTACCCTGATTGCGCGCAGCTTCCAGCAGGCCGGCCTGCTGACGTATCGGCGGGGCGTCATCACGATCCTCGATCGGGAGGCGATCGAGGATGCCTGCTGCGAATGCTATCGGGTCGTCCGCAATCAGTTCGAAAAAGCGCTCGGAACAAGCGTCGGCTGAATTCAGTTCGCGAGGCGTGCTGCCAGCGCATCCCGCTTTGCCGCATCCAGCCCGACGGCCGGTTCGCATAGCAACAGCGGCGCCCAGCCCTGGGGAAACTCCGACGCATCGTCATCGACGACGACATACGGACCGGCGTAGCGCGTTTCGTCCAGGTAAGACTGGATCTCCTGCCAGCGCATCGCGCCCGGGATCAGCGGCGTGACATCGACGATGCGCGACTGGATGTCGCGCGAAAAATTGTCTTCGCGCAGCGTGTCCAGGTCGAAGACTTCGCGCCAGGAAGACGTGATGACGACCTCGACATGGGCGTGCTCCCGCAAGAGCGCCTCGAAGGCGTCGCGATGGGCGAACAGCACGCGGTCGCCGGATGCGGGATGCATGACGCCGTCGAAACCGAGAAAGATGAGCATCGTGGAAACCGGTAGTGAAAGTGCGCCCACGATAGCCGCAATTCGCTGCGCCGGGCAAGTCCGGTTTGCCTGCTTTGATTTTCATCAACGCAACTATTTCCTTGCAAATCATGGACATAGGGAAGCTTATCCCCGGTTGTCCACAGAGTTGGTCACAGCAATTGTGGGCAACTGCGCATCGGCATTGAGTGAGATCAATCCACGCCCGCACGCGTGAACAAGCATGAGAACCGGGGAGAAAGGGAATTGACGAAATCGGAGACGAACATGACAACTTACGCAGTCCAGCGCAACCTGCAGGGCATCACGATGGAGCAGCTCGCCGCCGCGCAGCAGGCGGCGATCCAGGCGAGCGAAGCCGCGTCGCAACAGGGAACCGAGGTCACCTATATCCGGAGCAACTTCTATCCGGCTGACCAGCGATGCACCTGCCTGTTCGAGGCACCCAGCAGGGAAGCGGTGGAAGACGTCAATCGCGCGGCATCGCTGCCGTTCGATCGTGTCGAGGAGGTGCTGGACCTGCAGCCCACCATGCATTGAATGTCGCATGAAAAAGCGGAGCGGCGCCGGATGGCGCGCTCCGCCTAGTCGGATCCGGGCTGCGCAAACTGGCTGGGCGCAACGGTACCCGCCACCGTGGCCTCTTTCGGTGCCGCCGGATGGAGCCAGCAGAAGAGACCGGTTGCAGCCAGCATGCCGAGCAATTGCGCCAGGATGAAGCCAGGTACATCCGCGGGATGGATGCCGGCGAAGGTATCGCTCGCCGCCCGTGCCAGCGTCACGGCCGGATTCGCGAACGATGTCGACGATGTGAACCAGTAGGCTGCCGTGATGTAGAGCGCCACTGCGAACGGCGTCACGGAAGGCCGGCTGCGCGAGCAGCTGATGATCACGCCCAGCAGGCCGAAGGTCGCGACAAACTCGCTCCACCACTGCGCCGCGCCGGTTCTCACGTGTTCCGAAGCAAAGAACACCGGCTCGCCGAACATCAGGTGTGCGGCTGCCACGCCGCAAAATGCGCCGATGACCTGCACCACGATGTAGGGCAGCACATCCGACGCCGGCAGGTTCTTCTGCCAGGCTTCCGACAGCGTCACTGCCGGGTTGAAATGCGCGCCCGAGATCGTGCCGAACATCAGGATCAGCGCGACCAGCCCCGCGCCGGTCGCGATTGCATTGGCGAGCAGGGCAATCGCGGTATTCCCCTCCGAGAGGCGCTCGCCCATGATCCCCGAACCGATCACGACCGCCAGCAGCATGGCGGTCCCCAAGCCTTCGGCCACAAGGCGCCGCGCGCGCGTCATACCGGCGTTTCTCCAATCTTCTGCATTTCCTTGCGGATCGCGTTCTTGTCGAGCATGTCGACCGGCAGGTTCACGAAGGTATTCATGCGGACCATGATCTGCTTGAAGATCTTGCTGAAGGCAGCACGCTTTTCTTCGTCCGTGCCTTCCACCGCGGCGGGATCTTCGAAGCCCCAGTGCGCCGACACCGGACGGCCCGGCCACACCGGGCAGACTTCGCCGGCGGCGTTGTCGCATACGGTGACGATGAAATCCATCTGCGGCGCTTCCGCTCCGGCAAACTCGTCCCAGCTCTTGCTGCGCAGATTATCGACCGGATAGCCGGTTGCCTTCACCTGCTCGATGGCGAAGGGGTTCACCTTACCGCCCGGGTGACTGCCTGCGGAGAAGCCGCGGAAGCGCCCCTTGCCCATGGTCGTGACCAGTGCTTCGGCCATGATGCTGCGCGCCGAGTTGCCGGTGCAGAGGAACAGCACGTTGTAGGTCTTGTCGCTCATGTCATTTCCTGCAAATCAATCGAGTGATTTGTACAGGCAGGTCGCGCTCGACGGGCACACCCCGGCGAATTGCGCGGTGCTGCGAATGGATTCGGGGGCGCTTGCACGGTCGGTGCGCACGTAACCCTGGTGCTCGAAGAAGTCGGCCGCCGAGGTGGTCAGCAGGTACAGGTGCTGCACGCCTTCGTCGCGTGCGCGATCCTCCATCAGCTGGAGCAGGCGGTTGCCGTAGCCTTCGCCGCGCATCATGGGATCGACGGCGAGCGAGCGCAGCAGCGCATCCTGTCCGGATACCTCCATGCCGATGCAGCCCGCTACCCGGCCTGCCTGCCCGAGGATGATGAAATGCCCGAGATGTTCTTCCGTCAGGTCGGAGGTGGGCAGGCTGCAGCTATCGAGCAGACGGGTGAGCGCGGGCAGGTCGTCGGGACGGGGAGTGCGGATGGCAAACATGGTTTTCCTTTCTGGTCGCCCTCAGGCGGGTGTGGATGGGGGGCGATGCGCCGCGAGCCGGGACAGGCGTTCGATGCCGACCGGCTCCTGTGCCTGCAAGGGAACAACGGCCCAGCGGTGCGCATGGCGAGTCGCGACCGCGTCGATCTGTGCCAATTCATTTGCCGCGCGCTGCTGCAGCAGAGGTGACGCAGGACGGGCGAACGCAAGGCTGCTGTTGATGATCCACGCCCACGGTTCGATGCCCGCGCGGCGCAGGTCGTCCTGCAGGCCGGCGGCTTCCAGCACCGGCGTCGTTTCGGCCAGCGCGGCAATCATCACCTTGGTCTGTTTCTCATCCTGCAGCTGCATCATCGGCGTGGTGAAGTGCATGCCCTTGTCACAGAACTGCCGCGCGATTTCGCGATGGTAGGCGCCGGTGGCATCGAGCAGGAGCAGGGTATGGCCGGTGGGCGCCGTGTCCATCACCACGAACTTCCTGCCCGCCTCGCGAATGATGCGCGAGAAAGCCTGGAACACCGCGATTTCTTCGGTGCAGGGGGAGCGCAGGTCTTCCTCGAGCAGCGCGCGTCCCTGCGCGTCAAGGTCCTTGCCCTTGGTGTCCAGCACATGCCGGCGATAGCGCTCCGTTTCCGCGTGCGGGTCGATGCGGCTGACAGTGAGGTGTTCCAGCGAGCCGTCGAGCGTGTCTGCGAGATGCGCTGCCGGATCGGATGTGGTCAGGTGGACCGGGAAATTGCGTCGGGCGAGTTCGACGGCAATGGCGGCGGCCAGCGTCGTCTTGCCCACGCCGCCCTTGCCCATGACCATGATGAGTCCGTGTTCGTCGCGCGCCATCTCATCCACCAGCGAGGCGAGGTCGGGCGCGTCGGGCAGGGTGGCAGGCGTCGCATCGGCGATCGGAGAGGCGTCGCTGAACATCATGCGCAACGCCGGCAGGCCGACCAGGTTGACCGGCTTGAGTGCAATGCAGTCCGTCGGCAGCGCGGCGAGCACTTCCGGCATGGAAGCCAGCGCCGCCTGTTCGCGCGCGACGATCGCCGCCGCGAGCGGATCGGACGCTGCCTCGCTTTCGGGCAGCACGGCATTGATCACGAGATGCTGTTGCGTGAGGCCGATGGCGGCGAGTTCTTCATGGGTGCGCGCCACTTCGCGCAGCGCGGAAACCTGGGCGCGTGCGACGAGCACGAGGCGGGTGTGCGACGCATCGGCCAACGCATCGACCGCGGCCTTGTATTGCGTGCGCTGCTTCTCCAGTCCGGCCAGCGGGCCGAGGCAGGACGCGTCGCCCTTGCCCTCTTCGAGGAAGCTGCTCCAGGCGCCGGGCAGTTGCAGCAGGCGGATCGTGTGGCCGGTCGGCGCGGTGTCGAAGATGACGACGTCGTATTCCTCCAGCAGCGCGCCGTCGGTCAGCAGCGCGGTGAATTCGTCGAAGGCCGCAATCTCGGTGGTACAGGCGCCGGACAGTTGCTCCTCGATGCCTTTCACCACCGCCTCGGGTAGCAGACCGCGCACGGGACCGACGATGCGGTCGCGGTAACGTTGGGCCGCCGCCTGCGGATCGATCTCCAGCGCATGCAGGCGCGGCACCGCGTCGACTGCCTTGATGCGGTCGCCGATGGCCATGCCGAATACCTGCCCGACATTTGATGCCGGATCGGTGCTGACGAGCAGCACGCGCTTGCCCTCATCGGCAAAGCGCACCGCCGACGCGCAGGCGAGGGAAGTCTTGCCGACACCTCCCTTGCCGGTAAAGAAGAGGAAGGGCGGAGCCTGGTCGAGGAAGCGCATGATGGCGTCCGTTCAGCAGCAGCCGGAGCCGGGCGCGCAGCTGGGCGCGGACGCGGCGGCAACGGTGAACTGGCTCACGCCGGCCCAGCGCGCCAGCTCCGCGCGGCGCGGATAGCGACCCGCCAGCGCCACTTCGCCATTGACGAGGATGAGCGGAAGGCCTTCCTGGCCGGAGCGCTCGAGGAAGCCCTTCACGATGGCGTTCTCGGCGAAGGCCATCGGCTGCTGCGCGAGGTTGAAGCGTTCGACCTTGCCGCCTTGCTGTTCCAGCCACTTCAGGTCGGCCGCGAGGGTGACCAGCTGCTGGTCGACATCGACGCCGCACACACCGCTGCTGCAGCACAGTGCCGGATCGTAGATCTGGATGGTGGACATGGTTTCTCCTTGTGTCGTGGATGGGTTCAAGCCTTCAGTGCTTCAGGCTGGCACGCGCTCGCCGGCGAGCAGGGATTGCCGCCGCAGCAGTTATCGGTCAGGAAGCCGACCAGGTCGTTCATGGCGTCGAAGTTGGCGGCATAAATCACGAAGCGGCCTTCCTGGCGCGTGCTCACGAGGCCGGCAATGCTCAGTTCTTTCAGATGGAAGGAGAGGGATGACGGTGCAATGCCGATCTGTTCCGCGATCTTGCTTGCGGCCATGCCTTGCGGCCCGGTGCGCACCAGCAGCCGGAAGACGGCGAGGCGCGATTCCTGGGCAAGCGCGCCGAGTGCAGTAATAGCCTGTCTGGTTTCCATGTGGCGTCCTTGTTTCTTGATTCGACAATTCTACAATACTGGAAATATAAAACAAACAGCTTGACATAACCATATTCGTAGTTCTATAGTTTTTCCATGGACCTCGCTACTTCCGCAAAACGCCTTGCCAGCCTCGGCCATGAAAACCGCCTCGAACTATTCCAGATCCTTGTGCAGGCCGGGCCCGGCGGCATGACGATCGGCGAATTGCAGTCCGCGCTCGACCGGCCGGCCTCGACCGTGGCCTTCCATCTGCGCGAATTGGTGGCAGCCGACCTGGTGACACAAGAAAAGGAAGGGCGGATGGTGCGTTGCCGGGCCAATTACATGGCGCTCAATGAGGTGCTGCAGTTCGTCAAGCACAACTGCTGCGGCGGAACGACGCTGCCGGTGTTTGTAGCGAAATAAGGCAGACGGGCGCAGGGAATGCACCCGTTTTTTTTCAATCTGAAATAACCATAATGCTAGGGATTTAAGGATGAAGGCCACGACAAGCGCGGCGCGTGAAAGTGGATGCGGCGCCGCCGAGCAGGTAGCCCAACGGCCTGCAGCGGGCTGCCCGCCATTGGATGACATGAAGGAGAACACCATGCTTGCCGATCAACCCCTCGTCACAGCCGGCGACCTCAACAAGTCCTGTGCCTGCATCAGCCTCGAGCGAAACGCGCTGCGCCATGCGCTGGAAGCGGAGCTGGGCAGCGAAGGCATGTACGCGCTCGTCGCCGAACGCTGTCCGCACGTCTTCGCCGCGCAGCCGGTCTACGTCACGCAGGCACAGGAAGCGCAGATCGCGGCCGTGGTCGCCGCGGTCGAACACGTCGTTGCCATGCCCGCCTATCGCGACACCGTCCTCGCCGATGCACTGCCGATCGCGCGCCACTCGCCCGGCGGTGCGCGGAGCGTGTTCTTCGGCTACGACTTCCACGTCGGCGAGCACGGCATCTCGCTCATCGAGATCAACACCAATGCCGGCGGCGCCATGCTCAATGCCGCGCTTGCCCGCGCACAGCGCGCCTGCTGCCCGGCCGTCGCGGAACTCTTCCCGGCGGTAAGTGGAGGGGGAGGCATGGAACAGCGGATCATGGACATGTTCCGCAGCGAATGGGCGGTATGGCGCGCGCCGCGACCTCTGCGCACGGTCGCCATCGTGGACGAGGACCCGCAGGCACAGTATCTGTATCCGGAATTCCTCCTGTTTCAGAGGATGTTCGAACGGAATGGCGTGCACGCGGTGATTGCCGATCCGTCCGAGCTGCGGTTTCATGACGGCGCCCTGTGGAAGGACGGCCTGCTTATCGACCTGGTCTACAACCGCCTCACGGACTTCATGCTCGCGTCCACGGACGCGATTCGCGAAGCCTACCTCGCAGGCGCGATCCTGCTCACCCCGCATCCGCAGGCGCATGCGCTGTACGCGGACAAGCGCAACCTTGCCTTGCTGTCTTCACGGGCGGAGCTCGACAGGCTGGGTGTACCTGGCGAGATCCGCGACGTCCTCCTCGCCACCATCCCGCAGACAGAAATCGTGCGCGCGGAAAATGCCGAACGCCTGTGGGAGGCACGCCGCCGGCTGTTCTTCAAGCCGACGGCGGGATTCGGCGGACGCGCGGCCTATCGCGGGGACAAGATCACGAAGCGGGTGTGGCAGGACATCCTCGCCGGGGACTACGTGGCGCAGGCGCTGGTCGCGCCCGGCGAGCGCATCGTGCAGGATGATGCGGAAACCCCGCTGCTGAAATTCGACGTGCGCGCGTATGCCTACGACGGCAAGGTGCAAAGCCTCGCCGCGCGGCTGTACCAGGGCCAGACCACCAACTTCCGCACGCCCGGCGGCGGGTTCGCACCGGTCTACACCTGGTAATCAGTCACCGAGGGGAATGAGCGCCGCAATCCACACCACGACGATTGCCAACGCCAGTCCCGCGCTCGTGCGTGCCGCATAAGCGCGGTTGCCCGCTGCGCTTGCGATGGCCATCTTGCTGATTGCATTGGTGGTGATGGCAATGGCAAGGCCACGGTTCAGCGCGTGCGCGTCCACGGAGCCGCCGGCAAAGAGCGAGAACAGCACGGCGCCCGCCGCCTGCATGTCCACCGTCGCTGCAATCGCGGCGCCGACTTCGGCCGCCGCCGATCCGAAGGTTTTCGTCGCCAGCGAAACGATTGCCGTCAGCGCCGTCAGCAATGCCGCGAAGCCCACTGCCTGACGCACGCTGAACACATTCTGCGAGGAGACTTTTTCCGCATTCACCGCAGGCTGCAAGGCGATGGCAATGACGGCGGCAAGTCCGCTGCCGACCATCACGCCCGCGATCACCGGCCAGCTCGCACTGACCGCCGTCGCATCGATCGCGATGCCGACCGCGATGAGCAAAGCCATCGACGATAAATTGGAACACAGTGCCGCCGCCGCATACGAGGCCGCGTATTGCGGCTCCGACTTCGAGCGCGCGCCCATCGCACCCATCGTGGAACTGCTCGACACGACACCCGAGGCCAGTCCCGCAATGGCGAGCCCGTAGCGCGGCCCCATCACGCGCAAGGCGACGTAGCCGACTGCCTGCAGCGTCATCAGCAGCACGATCAGCCGCCACAGGTGATTGGGATTGGCGTTCGCGAGGAAGGAAATGGTGCGGTTGGGAATGAGCGGATACACCACCAGCGCCGCTGCCGCAAGCAGCAGGCCGTCGCGCAGTTCCACGCTGGTCAGCGTCTTGGTCGCAAAGTGATGCAGGCGCGTCTTCCCCGCGAGCAGGCAGGCCACGACGACAAAACCCGCCGAGGACAACTGCGCATTCGTCGCCGCCACGATGCCGAGCAGGTAGGTGACAAAGAGCGCCACCTCGGTGGTGATGCCCGGATCGTCGCCGAGGTCGCGGTAATAGGCGATGGCGCCAAGCAGCACGATGAACAGCGCGCCCGCCGCCGTCACTGCGGGTTGGCCTGCGTGGCTGGCGATGACGCCGCCGAAACCGGCCAGCGCGAAGGTGCGCACGCCGGCAAGTCCGCGCGAGGGGCCGGAGCCCTTGTGGCGTTCACGTTCGATGCCGATGAGGATGCTGCCGCCAAGCGCGACGGCGCAACTGGCGAACAGGGAGGGGAAGTTGTCCATGAAGTGAAGCGGGCGATGCAATCAAGAAATTATAGGTGCATCGACTGGCTTCAATGGGGAATTCGTCGTGTCGGGGCGACGAATGAAGACAAAGGTTTCCTCTTCAGTGATCTACGCATGTCGGCGTTGCTCTGTCATGCGCAGGCGGGCGGGTGACTACTGTCGATTGCCTTCAAAAAGCATCCCGTCATTCCCGCGAAGGCGGGAATCCATAAGCATGGTCATATGGCAAACTCGCTATGGATTCCCGCCTTCGCGGGAATGACGGGGAGAGGAAGGATGTGGCAATGCGGCCTGATCCAGCGTGCGAATGCGGGGGCCGCGAAACGAGACGCTTAACCTACCGCGACAAGATCCAGTTCGTCACCGTCTTCAGATCCCCCTTGTCCTTCAGGCTGATTTCCTTGTGCTCTTCCTCGGTGCCGTCTTCCAGTTTCACCATTGGCGACGTCGTCAGGTTCTTGAGGATCTTTTCCTCGCCGTCCGGCTTGCCCTTGTACTTCGACGCGATCTTCTTGTACGAAGGACCCTTCTTGGTCTTGTCGATGGCGTGGCACTTGAAGCAGCCTTCCTTCTTCAGGAAAGGCTCGACATCCGATTCGCTCATGGCGGCAAAGGCGGGAGTGGCGAGGAAGGCCGTCAGCAGGCCTGCAAGCAAAGTCGATTTCATTGTCTCTCCGGTTAGAACTGATAGGCCATGGATACGCCCAGGAAGTGCACGTTGTAGCGCGGCACGACCTGGTTGGTGCCGATCACGTTGGCCAGCGTGTTCGGCAGTACTTGTTCAAACTGCCAGTCGTTGGCGCGGTACCGTTCATAGATGTAGCTGAACTTGATCGCCATGTCCGGCCGCAGCTGGTACTTGCCGAACAGGTCGAGGCGCCCCAGCTTCGTGGTCAGCTCCGGCAGCGGCAAGGCCTGCTGCGCGGCGGCGATGCCAGGCTCGGTGACCACGCCGGTGCGCCCGCGCGAACGCGCATGCGTCAGGTCCGCGCCGACCTCGTAGTTGCGCCGCGGTTTGTAGCGCACACCGGTACCGAACGTCACCGTCCTGTCCTCGATGGTCGCGCCCCACTCGAGCGCGCGGTTGGTCACGTTGGCCTGCGAGGCGCCGAGCGCAATGGATCGCTGGTTCGTGCCGTAGGTCTCGTAGGAGGTGAAGACGTGCGCCGTCACCGCGTCCGTCGGCCGCACGCTGGCATCGAAGTTCGCCTGCCAGCCCTTGGCATCCTGCAGGCCGTACAGGGACTTGTGGTAATCGTCGTAATGGAAGTCCACCCCGAACTGCAGGTCCACGCGCTCGTGCGGCGTCACATTGGCGAAGGCCCGGATCTTGTCGCGCTTGCGCGGCGCCTGGAAGAAGCGGATCTGCGTCGGCACGTTGTCCCACCAGAACTGCGGCGCCAGGGTGGACACATACGCCGGCGTGAAACTGTTGAGGAAGGGGCGCGACATGTTGTAGTTGTCGGTCCGCCGATCCGAGAAGGAATAGCCGACCCCACCCGAGACCATCTCGTTGAAGTGATGGTGCGCCTCTGCCTTGACGGTGTGCTCCTTCTCTTCCTGGATCGCCTCCAGCGACATCTTCGCCCACTCGTAGTCGTAGCCGAGCTTGAGCTTGGTGTCCGGCGTCCAGTGGTAATCGAGTTCCGCTTCGATCTGCTGCTTCTTCGACGACACCGGAAGGTTGGTCCGTATGCGGCTGAGGCCGCCCGCCGCCTGACCCAGCGAATCGCCGCCGATATACCAGTACTGCGACTGCGGCGTCTTGTTGTCGCGCTCGTCGTAGCGGTACATCGTCATCAGGTTCAGCTTCGGCATCAGCTTCGTGGTCAGCTTCAGGTCGGCATGCACGGTGTTCACACGGCCGTCGAGCGAGGTGCGTGGCAGCGGTGTGGTGACGGTCGCGGCCAGTGCGGGATTGATGGTGTACGGCAGGAAGGTATCGTCCTGCCGCATCCGCCCGAAGCTCAGGCTGCCCGACAAGCGCGTCTGCGGCGTGAAGTTGAATCCGGCCGAGGCGCTGATCTGGTGCGCCTGGTTATCCGGCGGCAGGGCGAGCTGCCCCTGGTTGAAGGTGGTCACGCCCGGCGTGGTGCCGGTCCACACGGTGCTGGCGAACGGGTTCTGCCACGCCAGCCCGAGGTTCTGGTTGCTGAAGAACGAGCCGTAATAACCGAACTGCAATTGCATGCGCTTCGTCGCATAGCGCGCGGTCGCCTCCAGCTCGTCGGTGGTGTAGTCGATCGGCTCCGGCACGATCGCCGCGCGCGGGTTGCCGCCGCTGTTGCCGATCACCGCGCCGATTAGGCGGTTGCCGTCACGCTTCTCGCGCTTGACCCGCACATCCACATCCCAGCCTGCAGGCAGCACCTTGCTGGCACCCACCGTCAGCGACTTGCGCCGGCTCTCCAGCTCGAAGGGCCGCATGGATGTGATCAGTGCCGGCATGGCCGCGGTCGTCGCGCCGCGCACCCAGCCGGGCGGCAGGACGAGATCGGTGCTGCCGGGATTGGCGAATGGCGTCTCGTAATGCTCCGACCAGAAATGCGGGATCTCGTCGTATTCCAGCCGCAAACCGTAATTTCCCTGCACGCCACCCTCGACGCGCAGGTTGCGCGACTTCAGTCCGAGATTGCTGCCGGACAGCTCGACGAATTGCCCGGTCTCCTTGTCCCGCCGTACCAGGTCGATGTTGCCGATGATGTGCAGACCCTGGCGATGCAGGCCGGTGTAGTCGCCGAACTTGCGGCTGCTGTCGGACACATAGCCCACGCCGATCTCGACCTCGCTGTCCGGCGTGGTCAGGCGCCGTACCTCGTCGTCCGCATCCTGTGCCCACGCCGTCGCGCCGATTCCCGCAATGGACGCGGCGATGACGCTGCGGGCAAGGTGAAAGCTGCTCCTCATGTCATTCTCCTTCCATCAACGAGTCTGGCGGACGCCCGACGGGTGATTCGAACCATGCACCTGGGTATGGCAGTTGGCGCAGGCGCGCAGCAGCAGTTGCTGCGCCGGCGCCGTGCCGCCCGCCGACGCCGGCAGGCCCCGGCCGCTGTACGGATTGCCCGGATGCTGTGTGAAGTCGTGGCACTGCTGGCACAGGTAGGGCTGGCGTGTCTTGAGCAATGCGGGATGGTTGCTGCCGTGCGGCGTATGGCAGTTCATGCAGTTGTCCGCCGCCGGTGGATGCTCCCACAGGAAGGGGCCGCGCTTCTCGGTGTGGCACATGTAGCAGGTCTCGTTGATCGTGTTCTTGACCAGCATCCGCGGACCGGTCGAGCCGTGCGGGTTATGACAGCTCGAGCACGCGACCTTGCCTTCCAGCGTTGCATGGTGCGAAGCCTTGTGGGCATCGGCGCGCTGCGACTTGTGGCAGCTGAAGCAGACCTCGGTCTGTTCCGCCTTGCTGCGCGACTTGTCATGCTGGTTGTGGATCTTGTGGCAGGTCGAGCACGTCACATCGTTGCCCGCGTGCGAACTGCTCGCCCAGTGCATGCGGTTGCCGCCCTGGTGGCATTCGAGGCAGGCGCCGTTGCGCTGTTCCGGTGCGTTCTTGGTGCCGCGGTTGAAGCTCACGTCCGGCTTGGGCGGCTTGTCCTTGCCCTTGTGTTCGACGTGCGCCTTGCTCTCGCCGTGGCAGTTGGTGCAGGACGGGGTGCGGCCATCTGCCGTCACGCCGTGCCGTGTCTTGCCGATGGCGAGCAGTTCCGGCGCATCGGCCTCGTCATGGCAGGTAGTACATCGGGCATCGTTCTTCAGGACGAGGTCCTTCGGCGGATCAGCCGCCAATGCCGGCAGCGACAGGCCGAAGGACAGGGTTAGCAGGACGACGACCTTCCGCAAGAGCTCCATTCTTGGTCTCCTTATCGTTATCACTCTTTGCCGGCGTCCACCCCGTCCGAGTAAACGGTCTGGTTGCCGCGTACTGTATTCACCGACACTACTCTGTAACAAAAGTTGTCCACACACCGACAGGCTGCAGCGCATTCGCTTGGGCATTTGATGGACATCAAAAATGCCGCCGGACCCTGTTGTTGGCGTGCGACGGCAAGCGCTAGAGATCACAGTAGGAAATTTTTGACGTGGGTCAAGAAAAAAGAACGGGGCAGTCAATAGACTGGGCTGCTTGCATTGAGGTGGACGACGGCCGGAATCTGCCGCCAGATCTCATGTCAAAGCCTTGCTGATCACGAAAAAGAACACATGCATATGGCCCTATTCAGAACACTCATCACTTTCGCGCTGACCGCGTTCTGCGCGCTCGCCTTCGCCCAGATCAACCAGGTTGATCCCCAGCAAGCCCAGGCCCTGTTCAGGCAGGGCGCACCCATCCTGGATGTTCGGGAACCGCACGAATACGCCGAAGTCCACGCGCCGGGCAGCCTGCTCGTCCCGCTGGGCCAGCTCGCGTCGCGTGCCAACGAATTCCGCACCTTCGAGAACAAGCCCATCGTCCTGATCTGCCGCTCTGGACAACGCTCCAGCGCCGCGGCCGAGATGCTCGCGCAGCAAGGATTCAAGGTGGTGTACAACGTACAGGGCGGCATGATTGCCTGGGAGAAGGCGGGCCTGCCGGTAGAAAGGCGATAGCCGCAAACTACCTGGTGTCCCCGATGTCGCGGTAGAAACGGTAGGCGCCGCTGCGGAGCTGCTTGGCTTCATACATCGCGGCATCGGCCTGCTTGAGCAGGACTTCTTCGTCGTGGTGGTCGTCGGGAAAGATACTGATTCCGACGCTGGGCAGCGCCAGCGTTTCGTGTCCGTCGACATTGTAGGGTTGCGAGAGCGAAACCTGGATCTTCTTCGCCACCTGTTCGGCCGCCGCCAGCTTCTTGATGTCCGGCAGCATGACCACAAACTCGTCGCCGCCGAGACGGGCAACGGTATCGGCCGCGCGTACGCATCCCTGCATGCGTAACGCCGCGGCCTTCAGCACGTCGTCGCCGGCCGCATGCCCGAAGGTGTCGTTGATTTCCTTGAAGTGATCCAGATCCAGGTAGAGCAGCCCCACCTTGGTGCCTTCACGCAGCGCGCGCTGCACCGACAACTTCAGCCGGTCCAGCAGCAGGCAGCGGTTGGGCAGGCCGGTCAGCGTATCGTAGTGCGCCAGGAAGTCCAGCCTTTCCTCCACTGCCTTGCGCTCCGAGATCTCGTAGAAGATGCCCGCGTAATTGGTGACTTCGCCGCCGTCATTGCGGATGGCGCAGATGGACAGGAACTTCGGATAGACGCTCCCATCCTTGCGGCGGTCCCACACGTCGCCGCGCCAGTGGCCGGTTTCCCGGATGGTCTTCCACATCTGCTCGTAGAAAGCGTGGTCGTGCCGGCCCGACTTGAGCAGGCGCGGATTCTGCCCGATCGCCTCATCCCTCGAATAGCCGGTCAGGTCGGAAAACGCCTGGTTCACCGAAATGATGCGCGCCTCGGCATCGGTTACGACGATCGCCTGGCTGGTCGATTCGAAGACGCTCGCCGTCAATGACAGCTGCTGTTCCATGCGCCGCGCTTCGGTGAGGTCGTCACCGATGAGGATGGTGCCGCGCACCTTGCCGGAATACTCGTGCAGCACGATCGCATGCCACAGCACATGCCGTGAGCCGCCGTCCGAAGCGCACATCTCGGCTTCGAACTCCGCCGCAAATACCGCGTGCCTGCCGCCGTCGGGATAGATCCTGTCCAGCAGCGCGCGTCCGCCGGGAGCGAGGTAGCGTTCGAACAGCCGGCAGTTCATCAGCTCGGAACCGGATACGCTCAGCAGCCGGCACACGCTGCCATTGGAATACATCACCCGGCCCTCGGTATCCAGCACCACCGCGATCAGCCGCGTCTGGCGCAGCAGCGTGATCATGCGCTGCGCGGAATGTTCCAGTTCGGCTTCGCCCTCCTGGTACGCCGTCACGTCGAAGCATTGGCCCACATAGCCGGCCAGTTCCCCCGACGCGTCCAGCCTCACCATGCCCTGGTTCACGAACCAGCGGTAGGCGCCGTCGGCGCGCTGGTAGCGGTACAGCAGGCGAAACGGCTGGCGTCCCGCGATGGCCTCTTCCAGCCCCCGCGCCACCGTGCCCCTGTCCTCCGGATGCACCCGGTCGTGCCAGCGCCAGCCCATTTCATGCGGCATGTCGCGTCCGGTGAATTCGAGCCAGGAGGGGCTCACGAAGTCGCACGCGCCGGTCGCGTCGCAGGTCCAGACAAGGATGTGCGACGGATAGGCGAGGAAGTGGAAGTCGCCGTTCGCGCTGCGCGCGTCGGTATGGTCAAAAGGAATGGACTGGTCGTTCATGTTGCGGTCTTTTTGTATGCAACGTCTCCTGGTCAGGGCCGGCCGACCGCGAAGGATTTATTCCAGGCCCATGTGACTAAGAGTAGTCCACATCGGGAATGTTGGATAGAAATTCTTTCCACGCTGCTGAAGCGCGGTTTCGCGTTCAATGTAGCGACATGTCGCCGGCTGGGCAGGGTAAAAACTTATCCTGGATCAAGAAAATGGAAAAATCCCATGGTCATGGCATACACACTTTTTGCCGCGGCGTTCTAATCATCGGTTGGCCATCGCGGGCAGCGGCGATGAAACCGCCGGCTTGCAGGCCAAGGAGACGTACGAAAAACAACAGCCCGAGGACCCATCCATGTCGCAAACCAAGTTCCTGCTTCCCGAATCCGACATCCCCACCCATTGGTACAACGTCGTCGCCGACATGCCCAACCGTCCGGCGCCGCCGCTCGGCCCCGACGGCAAGCCGCTTTCGCCCGATGCGCTGTCGGCCATCTTCCCGATGTCGCTGATCGAGCAGGAAGTCTCCGCCGAACGCTGGATCGCCATCCCGGAAAAGGTGCGCGAGATCTACCAGCTCTGGCGTCCCACCCCGCTGTTCCGCGCGCGCCGCCTCGAAGCCTCGCTCGGCACGCCCTGCAGGATCTATTACAAGTTCGAAGGCGTCTCGCCCGCCGGCTCGCACAAGGTCAACACCTCCGTCGCGCAGGCCTACTACAACGCCGAAGCAGGCATCAAGCGCATTGCCACCGAAACCGGCGCCGGCCAGTGGGGCAGCTCGATGGCACTGGCGGGACAAATGTTCGGCCTCGACGTGCGCGTCTACATGGTCAAGGTCAGCTACCACCAGAAACCCTACCGCCGCTCCATGATGCAGACCTGGGGCGCCGAAGTCTTCGCCAGCCCGTCCGACATGACGCAGGTCGGCCGCCGCGCCCTCGAAGAAAACCCCGACAACCAGGGCTCGCTCGGCCTCGCGATTTCCGAAGCCGTGGAAGAAGCCGCCTCCCGCGCCGACACCAACTACGCGCTCGGCTCCGTGCTCAACCACGTGCTGCTGCACCAGACCGTGATCGGCCTCGAAGCGAAGAAACAGTTCGACCTCGCCAACGACTACCCCGACATGATCTTCGCCCCCTGCGGCGGCGGATCCAACTTCGGCGGCGTCGCCTTCCCCTTCTTCGCCGACAAGGCCGCCGGCAAGAACGTGCGCCTGGTCGCCGTCGAGCCCACGTCCTGCCCGACGCTCACGCGCGGCCACTACGCCTACGACTACGGCGACACCGCCAAGCTGACGCCGATGACCCTGATGTACACCCTCGGCCACGACTTCATGCCCCCCGGCATCCACGCGGGCGGCCTGCGCTACCACGGCGACTCCGCGCTGGTGTCCCAGCTCTACCACGAGAAACTGCTCGAAGCCGTCGCCGTCCCGCAGCTTTCCACCTTCGCAGCGGGCGTGCGCTTCGCGCGTACCGAAGGCATCATCCCCGCCCCGGAATCCAGCCACGCCATCGCCGCCGCCATCGACGAGGCACTGCGCTGCAAGGAAAGCGGCGAAGCCAAGACCCTCTTCATCAATCTCTCCGGCCACGGCCACTTCGACATGGGCGCGTACGACAGCTACTTCAGCGGCAAGCTGCAGGACTTCGCCTATCCGGAAGAAGAGATCAAGGCAGCGCTGGAGCGCTTGCCGAAGGTTGGATGAGCCACACCCGGCCGCAATGAAAAAAGCCTGCAAGCAATGCTTGCAGGCTTTTTACTTGGGAGAGCGTGACGTTATGCGCCGAGAATCTGGGCGGTGGTGAGGTCGGCGTAACCGACCAGCACGACCGTCACAGGATCGATTTCTTTGCCGTGCTTGAAATCGAACGCCGCCTGGCTGGAATCCTTGATGCCGTCATTGTCGGTATCGACCAGCGTGATGCCCTTGAAAATATAGTTGTTCGCATAGGTCAGTTGATCGTCGGCGTCGAAGTTCAGGATGATCTGCTTGCCGTTCACGTCGGTCTGACCATGATTAACCTTGTAGGCCACGACGGTCGACACCGGTTCCTGCGCGGGCGCCTGCACCGGCGGCAGCGTGATGGTCACCGGTTCATCCGCACCGGCGATGCTCACGCGAATCGTCTCGTAGGCCGATCCATCCAGCGACGTGATCACCAGTTCATCGAACTTGGTGTCCGCGCCGGTCAGCGCCTGCACGTTGGCGTCGCCATTGCGCAGGTTGTAGGTCCATGCGCCGTTGGTCGCGTCGAAGGTGAAGGTGCCGTAGGTGCCTTCGAGATTGCCGACGCTGCCGAAGCCGGTTTCGCCGGCATCCGTATCCGACGTGCTCAGGGTGCCGCTGGCGGTGCCAATGCCATCCTCCGCAACGCTGCCGGTGGTATCGCCACCGAATGTGGCAATGTCGTTGGTCCCGGCGACGTTCACACGAATGATTTCGGAATCCGTTCCATCGAGGGAGGTCACGGTCAGCTCGTCGAACTCGACCTTGCCTGCACCCAATGCCTGCACATCCGCGTCATCGTTATTCAGCGTATAAGTCCATGCGCCGGTCGCGGCATCGAACGTGAAGGTGCCGAATTGACCTTCAAGGCCAACAGGGGCGGCGAATGCAGCCTCGCCGGCATCGAGGTCGGCGACGGCCAGCGTGTCGCCCGCCACGAGTGTCGCGTCTTCACTGACATCGCCGCCATTGGTGCCGCTGATCGCCGCGGTGTCATTGGCGCCAACCAGGTCGAAGCGCAAGGTCACCGGTGCGGCGGATGCGCCGTGCTCGTCAGATACCTTGACCGCGAAGCTTGCATCAGCAAAAGCGCCTGCGCCCAAAGCATCGATCTTGTCCGCATCGGCGACGAAGCTGTAGTTGCCGGTCTGCGCATCCAGCGTGAGCGTGCCGTAGGCATTCGTGCTGACCAGCTTGCCATCGATGACGGTATAGTCGACGCCATCGGCAAAGCCGTAGGTCAGGACAGCGCCGTGGTCCATGTCGGCACCGGCCAGCGCGCCCGTCACTGCTGCCGGCGTGTCGTCTGCTGCCGTATCGAGGATCGATACCGGCGTGACGCCGGCGAGCGTCGGAGCGTCGTTGGCGCCGGCGATGGCAACCGTCACCTTGGCGGTGCTCAGTGCACCGTTGGCCATGCGCACGGTGTAGACGAAGGTGTCGGTGAAGGTTTCGCCTGCCGCATAAGCTTGCAGCGTGGACTGCAGTGCGCTGGCGTCATAGCCCACCGTGCCGTCGGCATTCATCGTGATCTTTGCGCCGCTGGCGAGCGTGACGCTGGTGACGACCGGGAATTGCGCGGTCGATGCGTAGCCGGAGGTGTTTTGAGTGAGCGAGTAGAGCTTGGCCGCGCCCGGATCGTTCGCAAGCACATTGAGCTTCGCGGACAGGTTGTCTTCGGTCAGTCCGGTCGTTGCCGCGGTCAGGTTGTCATCCTTCGCTGCGCCGGTGAGGGTTGCGACTTTGACGGTTGTGCTGGCTGCCATGTTAATTCCCCTTGTTTTGCGTGTTGTCCACTGTTGACCGGTGGCGCCGTTTTTCTCCCGAACTCGGGAAAGTCAATAGGCGCTCTTGTTTCAGGTCAAGATTTACGTTGATGGAGCAATGGTAAGGCGGCTTGCCGCAGGGCACATGAGTGCCGGCTCCCTTTGTGAGGGGGACGGACGTAACAGGAGAATTGGGTTCGATGCAGGAGGTTTTGCCTGTCCGATATAGGACAAATGTCCTATGCCGAACTTCCGTCCAGGCCGTGGCGGTGTGCGTAGGCGAACAGTTCGAGCCGGTTGGCGACGCCCAGCTTGCTATAGATGGAGGTCAGGTGGTTGCGCAGCGTGCTGTCGCTGATATGGAGGGATTGCGCGATGTCCTTGGCGGACGCGCCGGCGTTGCGCGCCGTCATCGCGACGATTTCGCGCTCGCGTTCCGTGAGGCCCGCGATCTTCTGCTGTTCGGGGTCCGGGGTACGCGGAACGTTCTGGTGGGCCAGCGCCGCAAAGATCCGTCCCGTTGCCGCGCGGTCCAGCCAGATCTCGCCCGCATGCACCTTGGCAATCGCCAGCAGGATGGCTTCCGCCGGCGCTTCTTTCTCCACCACGCCGCGCGCGCCGGCGAGTACCGCCTTGTCATGCATGGCCTTGTCGCGCATGCCGGTGAGGATCAGGATTTTTGCGGACGAGTGGGCCAGCAGCGTCGGAATGGCATCCAGTCCTGATTCCTGGCCCAGGTCCATGTCCAGCAGAATGACGTCGGGCGCCGCCTGCCCCAGCGTCTGCAGCGCCTTGGCCAGCCCGGTGGCGCTGCCGACCGCTTCCAGTTGCGGCTTGCCGCTCTGGATCAAGCGTTCCAGACCCCACAACACGCTGGCGTGATCATCGATCAGAAAAACGCGGATCGGCTGTGCGACGGAGGCATTCATGCGGAGGACACTCTCAGAGGGGGATGACAATGCGAACCACAGTATACCCGTCGGCGTCGCGCTCAACCAAGGTACTGCCGCCCGACGCTTCCGCCCGCTCGCGGATCGAGCGCGGCATGAATGCGGCCGGCATGTCCTTCGCCTCGTTGCCGATGTCGATGGTCAGCAGCTTTCCTTCGCAAACCATGTGGACATAGGCCTGCTTGGCCGTGGTGTGGCGCAGGATGTTGCTCATGCCTTCGGAAACGATATGGAACACCTCGGCCGCGATCTTGCCGTCCAGCTGATGGGACATGACGGTATCGAGCTTGACCTCGATGCCATAGAAGCGCTTCAGGCGCTCCGCCTTCGTCCGAATTGCGTCCAGCAGGAAGTCGCCCGGCATGGACGGTTTCCCCGTCACCGCCGCGTAGGCGCGCAAGTCGCGAATGGTCATCCCCGCCATGTCGACCAGTTCCGACAGGCGTTTGGAAATGCGATTGTCCTGTCCGGCCTCGCGCAGCAGCGCGTCCAGCGCCAGCTTCAGTCCGATGTACGGCTGCACCGTGGAGTCGTGCAAGTCGCGCGAGATCTTTTCGCGCTCCTGTTCCGAGGCGCGCGTGATCAGCTCGTCCATCAGCGAGATATTCTCGACGACGGTCGCCAGCGCGGCGCTTGTCTGGGTAAGGAAAGTGATGTCGGAATAATCGAAACCGCGCCGCGCCCCGGACAAGAACAGCCTGCCGCTCGTGCCGTCGCGCTGGACGTAAGGCACGGTGACGAAGGTGTTCGTGTCCAGCAGGTTGGCCAGCGCCTGGCAATCGGCCAGATGGTCGCGGGAGCGCTGTTTCGACACCAGGTCCCATGCCGCATAGCCGCGCCAGCCGAGCAGGAAACCGCTGGTACGGGTGTGGAAGAACGCGCCCAGCGTCGGCGGCAGGCGCAGCATCGGCTCGCTTGCCTTGTCCGGCATCGGGAGCGGCGCTTCGGACACCGCGGGCACGTCGCGCAGGCGGCGATACATCACGTTGCCCTGTTCACGCGTCGAATGCCTGAGCAGCAGTACGCAGGATTCAGCCTTGTAAAACTGGAGGAGGCGATCGAGGTTGGACCCGATCGCGTGGTCCACGCCGAAGCGCGGATTCCACGCATTATTGATCTCGCTCAGCAGCGTCAATCGCTTCTTGAGCAGGTTCTCATAACCGCCCCAGTACGAAATCATGTAACCGAACACAAACAGGTACACCGTGCGCAGCAGCGTCCTGTTCAGCTCGAAGTCGCTGTCCGCCTGGGCCATGACCAGGCCCAGTAGCAAAAAGGCAAGCAGTGTCGCCAGCGACACCCTGAGGCCTTCGCGAAACCCGCGGGTGAACGCCGCGGCCAGGATGGAAAACAGGAAGAAGTTGAAGAAAATACTGTTCGTCCCGTCCGTCACCGCTGCCAGGTAGACATAAAAAAACAGATCCACCCAGTGCTGTTTCCGGCTCGGTTGAGGCCACCCCTCCCGCATGGCCGACATCGTCAGGACGACGCTGTACACGCAATACACGGCCAGCGAAATCAGGGACAGTTCCACCAGGTGCCTGGGTTCGGCCGGGTCGACGTTCACGACAAGGAATGCCGAGAACGCCAGCACGCACCGCATGAACACCAGCATGCGCGCATCCACGCGCTGCGCAAGCATGTTGGATCTGGCGGGATCTGATACCGGCCCGCGCGCAGCCAGGATGGGCGCGGGCGGCAGGCGGCCGTTCGATTCGGACTGGTTGTTCATGCGGACCGGGAGTGCGTGGAAGTCCGCGTCATCTTATCCCACCGGACACAGGTTCCGAAAGCGCGGCAACCGGTTGACTCCAGATAAGACGACCAGGAAAAAACCTCGGCACGGGACAGCCGTTTGCCAAATCCCGCAGTTAAAATCCTCGACGGCGTTATGCCCTCGCGCATGACACGCACAAGCATAGGCCCGTGCCGCCCGTCACCGATCAGACCAACCATGAGGAAACAAGAATGAAACTCGAAACTCTGGCAGTCCATGCAGGCTACACCCCCGACCCGACCACCAAGGCCGTCGCGGTCCCGGTCTACCAGACCGTCGCCTACTCCTTCGACAACGCCCAGCACGGTGCCGACCTGTTCGACCTCAAGGTCGCCGGCAACATCTACACCCGCATCATGAACCCGACGCAGGACGTGCTGGAAAAGCGCATCGCCGCACTCGAAGGCGGCGTAGGCGCGCTCGCCGTCGCCTCCGGCATGGCCGCCATCACCTACGCGATCCAGACGATTGCCGAAAGCGGCGACAACATCGTCTCCGCCAGCACGCTCTACGGCGGCACCTACAACCTGTTCGCCCACACCTTCCCGCAGCTCGGCATCGAAGTCCGCTTCGCCGACCCGCGCAAGCCGCAAGACTTCGCCCCGCTGATCGACAGCCGCACCAAGGCCATCTTCTGCGAATCCATCGGTAACCCGCTTGGCAACGTCACCGACTTCGCCAAGCTGGCCGACATCGCCCACGCCCACGGCATCCCGCTCATCGTCGACAACACCGTTCCCAGCCCCTACCTGTGCCGCCCGTTCGAGCACGGCGCCGACATCGTCGTCCACTCGCTGACCAAATACCTCGGCGGCCACGGCAACAGCGTCGGCGGCGCCATCGTCGACAGCGGCAAGTTCCCCTGGGCGCAGCACAAGGACCGCTTCAAGCGCCTGAACGAACCCGACGTCTCCTACCACGGCGTCGTCTACACCGAAGCCCTCGGCCCCGCCGCCTACATCGGCCGCGCCCGCGTCGTCCCCCTGCGCAACATGGGCGCCGCCATCGCCCCGATGAACGCCTTCCTCATCCTGCAAGGCATCGAAACCCTCGCACTGCGCATGGACCGCATCTGCGACAACGCCAAGCGCATCGCGCACTTCCTCGAAAGCCACTCCAAGGTCGCGTGGGTCAACTACGCCGGACTGGAAAACCATCCGGACTTCCCGCTGGTGAAGAAGTACATGGATGGCTGCGCGTCGGGCATTCTGTCGTTTGGCCTCAAGACCGTGGACAAGGCGGACCCGCGCGCAGCGGGGGCGCGTGTGCTGGATGCGCTGCAGTTGTTTACGCGCCTGGTAAATATTGGCGATGCGAAGTCATTGGCGACGCATCCGGCTTCGACGACGCATCGGCAGTTGAATCCGGAGGAGTTGAAGAGGGCGGGGGTGTCGGAGGATATGCTGCGGCTGTCTGTTGGTATCGAGCATGTGGATGATCTGATTGCGGATCTGGAGCAGGCGTTGGGCAAGGCCTGATGGGAGCAGGGTGCGCCATGCGCACCCTTGTCGCACTATCTGTGATTCAGTTGTTGTCCAGGATATTGTGCAAAGCCCGACCTGCTTCCCTCTCCGAGAGAGCGGGGTCAAGTCTTGCAATGTCGCATGTGCATGAAAGATTTGGTCCCGTTTTCACGTTTCCGTTGTGAGCTGTACGTAACATGTTCACCGCCCATCACGCCCCCGCTTGGCTGCCACGACACGCCTCCGCACCAACCACAACAACGTCGCCCCCAGCACTCCCGCAACCACCGCCAACTGCCCCGTCGTTGCCCCCGCCTCAACCACACGCCGGAACAACCCACCCGCACCATACCCCGCCGCACAAACACACGCCGCCCACACAATCGCCCCAGCCAGATCCAGCAGCATGTACCGCCACACCGGCATCCGTCCCGCGCCAAGCGTGACCAGTCCCACAATCCGCAGGCCATAAAGAAAACGCAGCGCCGGCACAATCAGCAGATGATGCCGCTGCAGCAGCCGCTCCAGCCGTCTCCTCCGCGCACGCAGCGCAGGAACCCTCCGCATCGCCACCGCCCCGAATCGCCGTCCTGCAAAGAAATACGGCAGATTCCCCAGGAAACTTGCGATGACGGCAATTATCCATACGATCGGCAGCGACAGATGCCCATGCCACGCCGCCAGGCTACCGGCGAGCAGGATTGCTTCCCCTTCGAGGAAGCTTCCCAGCGCGACCGCCAGGTATCCGTAGGTTTGTATGAGGTAAGTGATATCCATGCGTGCCGGCAATGTTCGCGGGTCGAAGCACCACACGATCCATAGAGCCGCTGAAGCCGTCAAAAGTTGCGTCCCGCCATTAACGCGACGGCAGCGGGAATATGCGACTCTACCATGCACGCCGCCAAGCGAAATTGCTTCTGATCCGCCTCGCCGGGGTCTATATTCAATTATGCAATTCGAGCGGGAAACGGCGTAAGCCAAGGAGATGATCAAATGAAGCGGGCCGCGATCTTCACATCGGTTTTCCTGGCGCTGATGAACATGCAGGGGGTGAAAGCCGCCGAGACCAAGTTGCCACCGCAAAAGAAGGCGCGCCTGCAGGAGGAAAGCCTGATCCGCGTGGTCGATGGTGCATGGGGCGACGCATCGCCTTGGCAGATCGAGATGCTGCTCAACGCAATTGCCGATGAAATGCTCCAGCATTTTCCGAACCGGCGGCTGCATCCCATCGTGGTATCCCATGCCTCCGGCGGACCGGCCGTGCTGTTCCAGAAGGGGCCGGGCAATGAATACCAGGTCATGCTGTCCGCGAAGGACCAGAACTGGGCCGAGTACGTGTACGAGTTTTCGCACGAGCTGGTGCATATCCTTGCCAGCTACGAACAAAACGCCAAACCGGAACACCGGCGGCACCAGTGGTTCGAGGAGATGCTGTGCGAGACGGTGTCGCTGTACATGCTCAAGCACTTCTCGCTCACCTGGAACGCTGCACCGCCTCTGCCGGAATCGCGCGGATATGCGCCGACGATCCAGGCCTTTACACGGCGCGCGCTGTCGGACCGGCATCGCAAGCTGCCGGCCGGGGTGTCCTTCGAACAGTGGTTCAGCAGGGCGGCGCCGCAACTCGTTTCCAGTCCGTACATGCGCAAGGAAAACGAGCTCGTCGCTAGCCTGTTCCTGCCCTTGATGGAGCAGAACAGCGACTGGCGCGCGGTGGCTTATCTCAATGCCGGCGATCCGCCGAAGGGAGCGGATTTTCGCGAGTTCCTCGTGCATTGGTACCGGTCCACGCCGCGGCACCTGCGCGGCCTTGTCGAGGAGTCGATCCAGGTCTTCCGTTACGACAAGCCGCAGGACCGTGATGCGTCGTTTGCGTCGGGAAGCGACGCGCACAGCGCGCCGGGCACGCAGCCCAATCCCCCGGCAGAATCGCCGGGCCGCTTCCATTGATGAGCAGGATTCAAGCGCGCTTCATTCTTCCTTGAAGTGGCGAATGCCGCGTCATATAGTGGGTTGGCACCCACGTTATGCGCTTCTTCTCGGTGGCTCCTGAAGCACGGGACAGTTTGTGTTCGCCGAAGCGGCGGCTTGAATTGAATTGCGCCAATCACGCAAGACCTGCCTCGCCTCCCCCTGCCGCTGACCTGAGTCAGCCTCCTCCTACAGCCTGCTGGTCGCCGGCTGACAGTATCCGCATTCACCGAAGCGCTCTTGCAGCGGCCTGCGCGAACCGGTCGCTGCACGAATCGAGACGGCGCCAGAAGCGTGCCGTCAATTGTCTGCTTGATCGGAGGTCAACATGAAAACCACGCGATGCATTTCCCGAATCACTGCACTTTCGGTACTGGCCGTCTCCGGCATCGCTGTTGCAGACGTAGGAATGAGTGATGGGAGCGATTTCTTCCGCGATTTCAAGTCCACCAAATCACGTGCGGAAGTGCGGGCGGAGCTGGACGCGGCACGCGGCCAATCGAGCCTGAATAGCGACCGCATCAGCGCCGATAGCTACGATAGCGCCAGCGGCGTGCGCGGCATGCCGGGTTCCCGCTATACGGGCAAGACACGCCAGGAGGTGCGGGACGAACTGATCCAGTATCGCAAGACCCATGATTCCAGCTCGCCGAGCGATCTTTATTTCGGCGGTTGAAGCGCTGCTGCGGATTGGTCGAGGCGTCGATCCAGGTCTTGCGTGATGACAAGGCACGCGTTCGCGAACCCGCTTCTGCTTCGCGAATCGACGCGAAAGGCACCGCAGCCACGCACGCGAACGAGCCGCTGAAACCTCGCTGATGACCGGCCTTCAGCGGCTCGACGATTTTCCTTGAAGTCACGGATGACGCGACATATAGTGGTTGGCACCCATGCTATGCGCATCATCTCGGTGGCTCCCGAAGCACGGGACAGATCGAGTCCGCCAACCCGGCGGACTGGATTGCGCCAATCACGCAAGACCTGCCTCGCCTCCCCCTGCCGCTGACCTGAGTCAGCCCTCACCCCCCATCCCGTCGGTCGCCGGCTGGCTGAACCGCATTCACTGAACGCACTCGCAGTGGCCTGCGCAAACGGACGACTGCAAGGAGCGAGGCGGCGCACGCTGCATCGTGCCAGCGTGTCGTCGATTGTTTGCTTGATCGGAGGTCAATATGAAAACCACGCGATGCATCTCCCGAATAACAGCAATCTCCGTACTGGCCGTATCCGGCGTTGCCGTTGCCGAAGTCGGCATGCGGGATGGAGAAGATTTCTTCCGCGATTTCAAGTCCCTCAAATCGCGCGCTGAAGTGCGCGCCGAATTGGAGCCGGCACGGGCGCCGTCAACCATGACCAGCAGCGGAGGCAGCGGCGTGATGGGCGTTTCCGGTTCGCGCTATACGGGAAAATCCCGCGACGAGGTACGGGAGGAACTGATCCAGCATCGCAAGACCTATGAGCCCAATTCGCCGAAGGATATCTATTTCGGTGGCTGAATAGCTTCCGCCTAATTGATCGCCCGGCCTCACCACGCGTCGGTGAGGCCGGGCGATTGCTTTGCATTTCACCCGCGACGCGAGCGGCCATTCGTGACTTTCCTTGAGGTTTGACCAAGGACAAACGGCTGCAAGCCAGTAACTGTCATTTACACGGGCAGTCCCTACACTCTCCCCCACCTGTCACACCAGCCCCGGCAACACGCATGCCGGTACCGCTTCTGCGTCGCAGTACAGCCTGGAGGAAACATGCGATTCAAACCGTGGAATGCGTTGCTTGGCGGGATCGTGTATCTCTACCTGTTCGGCGTGCTGTTCGCCGGCATGCCGGGCGCTGCCGTGCTGCTCCTGCTGTATGCAGGCGCGTGCATGCTCATCGCCTGGCGGCTGATCGCCCGGGCCGAGTCGCGACGCACCGGCAACACCATCGAGTTCGCACAATCGGGCGCCACGGATGCGCTGGGCTTCCAGTGGGGAAGCTTCCACCATGTCTTCCATTCGAAGGAGGCGGTGAACGAGTCATTTCGCGATGCGCTCGGTGCAGCCTTGCGCGGCAAGCTGGGCTACTCCGCCTTCCAGGAAATCACCTTGAAGGACGTCGACCGCGATCTTCCCGCACCGGAGGCGCGGACTTTTCTCGTCAGCAGCGCGAAGGAGACAACGCGCCACGCCGGGTTCAGCATCATGTGCGGCTTCACACGCAGCGCCGATATCCAGGGCGTGCGCTGGTGGCTGCTGGTGAGCGGCATTCGCGATCCGAACAAGACCTTCTGGTTTCTTGCACTGTCGCCGGTGATGCTGCCCTTCATCCTTTACGCGATCGTGCAGCGGCAGTATGACCCTTTGAAGAAAGTGATGACGGTCTATCCCGGCTTCTTCAATGAGATCGACATCGTCAACCGCACGCGCGAGCTGCAGTTCGTGGCCTTCGAAACGCTGGTCGAGGTGCTGGATTCGTTCGGCATCGATACCAGTGACCTCAAGCAGCAGAAAGCGAACATCCTCAGCATCAATGTCAGCGGCGGACAGACATCGTTCGGCTCGGTGGTGCAGGGCGCGATGAACAAGGTGTCCGGCATGGCCGTCGGCGGAGGCGCGAAGACATGACAAACAAGATGAACATCAACGTCTCGGGCGGGACAGGGGCCTTCGGCGCCGTGTCGCAGGGGAATGCAGCGTGCGTGAGCGGTACCGTCACCGTCACGCAGGAAGAAGTCGAGCATCGGTTCCGATCGACGGAGCAGGCGTTGCGCGCGCTGGCCGAGTCGCTCGGGAAAACGCATGCCGACGTCGACGCGGCGCTCGCACGGATGACGGCGCTGAAAGAACGCGCGCTCAGCAATCCCGGCAATGTGGAAGAGGGCGCCACTCTCCTCAAGACGGTTCGGGAGAATTTCTCGTGGGCTTATCCGGCGATCAAGGACTTTGCACAGGCAGTGTGGCCCCTTGTGACCGGGGCGTCTTGATCGGCACCCTCAATAATCGGTCGTAATGGTCAGGTGATGCGGAATCGCGCCGCAGGCCAGCCGGTTCTGCCACAGCACATTGACCATCGCATGCTCCGACACGCCGAGGTGCTGGGCCATTGCTTGCGTGCAGAGCACCGTGGCCGCCCGGATCGCGCGCTCCTCGGGACTGTGGCGCAGGATGAGCGTGTGGCGGTCGATCTTCGCGGCCAGCTCCGGGGCATAGCGCAGGGCCTTGATGGAGCGCATGACCCGCGGCATCTGGTAATTGGCGGCGACGATGACGTCACAGTCGATGCCGGTGCCTTGGTCGATGAGATACCCCGCGTACCACATGACCGCCAGTTGCGCGCGCATCAGGTAGGCGTCCTGGCCGTAGGCAACCGGGAACCGTTTTGCCAGACGTTCCGCATCGTCAGAGGTGAGGCGGCCCGTATTTCCTGCGGCGACGAGTTCGGCAGCGGCCTTTTCCAGTTGATCGCCCTGCAGGACTTCGCGCAGGAAATGGGCGCGGCGCCGTGCCAGCGGAATGTCGCCGAAGGCATGGATGACTGTTTGTTCCGCGGAGGCGCCCAGCTGTTCGCGCAGGCGGTCCGGCGTGGCTGTTTCGCCCCACACCTGGTCAAGCGCGGCGGTCAGGCCGTCCGCACCGCCCGCGCCGTTCCAGTGGTAACGCACCATCCCTTCCGGCGTGGGCGTCCAGAACATGAAGTTCAAACTGTTGAGCACGATGCTGTAGGCCGCCGCGCCTTCATGCGTTTTCCCGGCGGGTTTTGCCGACAGCCCCGTGGTCGCATGGCTGAACCGGTCGGCGCGCACCGGCAGCCGCGCGATGGCGTCCGTATCGACCGCGACGAGGGCAGGCTGGTAGTCGTGGCGGGCCTGGGCGAGGAGGCGTTCTTTTGCGGCTTGCGGCTGGTTCATGCGCGCACTCTCTTGACTGGGCGGTTGAGAAATAGTCTCTACGCCAGTAAGGATAAGGCACAGTCGCGATTTTCTGAACATAAATTAAGGAAATGCGGAAACGGGGCCGCGACAATGCCGCCTGGCCGGGAGGCAGGCTTGCCCGTGCCGTCCACTCCAACATTGATTTTCCAGGGAAAGAATATGAACCGTTACCTTTGTATCGCTCTCGCCGCCGGCAGCATCGTTTCCACCAGCGCATTCGCCGATGTCAAACTTGCCACGGCCAAGAACTGCATGGCATGCCACGCCATCGACAAGAAAGTGGTCGGGCCCGCATTCAAGGATGTCGCGGCCAAGTACGGCAGCCAGAAGGGCGCCGAGGATGCGCTCGTGCAGAAGGTGCTGAAGGGCAGCACGGGCGCGTGGGGCGGCATGCCGATGCCGGCGAACACCGGTGTCAATGAGAAGGAAGCCAGGACGCTGGTGCAGTGGGTGCTGCAGCAGAAGTGATAGGGTGGCAGCTCGTCTTCGTCACCTCGCAAGCGGGGTCATCACGTTCATCATGTAATGCCCTCTCCCCGTCATTGCCGCGAAGGCGGGAATCCATAAGCCGGGTCATAAAGTGGACTCACTATGGATTCCCGCCTGCGCGGGAATGACGGGATATTTTTCTAGTTGAATCGAGCGCATTTACCCGCCGTCAAATGCATGTTGAAACGCATGCGCAACCAACCAGAAGATCAAGCAGTGAACGCGTCATACAAGTCCCGCCACTACATCACGTTCATCTTGTAATTCTCGTTCACCGTCATTGCCGCGAAGGCGCTAATCTCTGCCCGCATCTTTGCAACTCGAGTCGGAAGGCGGGTGGCTATGGTCGATTTGCCTCATCAAGTAGCCCGTCGTTCCCGCGAAGGCGGGAACCCATAAGCCAGGCGTTCCAACCGACTCACTATGGGTCCCCGCCTTCGCGAGGACGACGGGGAGAGGACATCGTTGATGGAATCGGCGGTGCCCGCATTTAAGCGCCGATGTATCGCAAACTGATATACGTACCGTAGCGCATGGACGCGAAGATCAAGCAGTGAACGCGTCATACAAGTCCCGCCACTGCGGATTCTCTCGTTGAATCAGATTGATCTTCCACTCCCGATTCCACTTCTTGATTTGCTTCTCGCGCGTGATCGCAGCGATGGCATCGGCGTGCATCTCATACCAGACCAGATGCTTGACGCCGTGCTCCTTGGTAAAACCATCCACCACCCCTTCCCGATGTTCCCAAACGCGCTTGATCAGGTTGGAAGTGACGCCCAAATACAAGGTGCCGTATCGCTCGCTGGCGAGCATGTAAACGCAAAAGGTCTTGTCCATGGGATGCATCTTGCCGTGGACCGTGTTCGGCCAGTAACAAGACTTGCAAGACCACGCGCACATCATTGGCGCCACACCGTCACCCCGTCGCGAATTCCCCACACCACAACCATCTGTCACCCCATCCTTTGACACTCCCCAAGCTTGCTCCCCAGTGAAGTGATATTCACTGAGAAGCAGCGCATGATTCGCACCGGCGCTGCTTCCTGCGAAGAAAAACAATCTATGGAGGCAACATGAAGATCAAGACTCTCGCCGCCGTGCTCGGACTCTTCGGCGCCGTGCCCGCTCTCGCGCAATCCAGCATCTCTCTCTACGGCATTGTCGACGCCGGCATCCAGGCATCGCGCTTCGGCAACGGCACGCAAACCAACCTCGCCAGCGGCATGGCCGATGGATCGCGTATCGGTTTCAAGGGGACGGAAGACCTGGGCGGCGGGTTCAAGGCGACCTTCACGCTGGAGTCGCGCTTCGAGCTGGATACGGGCGAACTGCGCAACGGCTACCTCGGACGCAATCCCGATTTCGCGCTGCTGCAGGGCGCGCCGCTTCCGGCGGCAAGCTCGCTCGCGCTGGCGACGGCGCTCGGCCAGAATCCGGCCGTGGTCAACGCCGGCGGCGCCTTGTTCGATCGCACGGCGATGGTGGGCCTGATTACGCCTGTCGGCGCCATCCTGCTCGGTCGCCAGTACACCCCTGCCTACGAAATCGGCGCGATGGCCGATACCTTCGAAACCGGTTCGGTGGGCGGCTGGGGCAGCATCACGACCGGAACCAGCGCGCTGTACACGCCCGGTGTGGCGATCCGTTCGAGCAATGCGATCCAGTATCGGATGCAACTGCCAAACGGTCTTGGCGCGTCATTGATGTACAGCCCCGAGGACCGCGGCTCCGGTTCCCTCGGCGTGTCCAACCGCTTCGTCGGCGGAAATGTGAAGTACCAGGCGAATGACTTCAACGTCGGCATCGGCTACAACCGCGAGGACGATCCGTTCGGCGCGCGTTCGCTGCGCACGGCTGTCGTCGGTGGCTCGTACACCTTCGGCAAGATGAAATTCTTTGCCGGCTACATGACGATGAAGAACGACAATCCCGGCATCGGCTTTGCACTCACGCCGACCATCACTACCGCGCTTGGCGCCGCCGGTGCGGCACTGGTGCCGACGGTGGTGGGGACCATCAACACGAACGCACGGCTGGATGCGGACAGCGCGTCGCTCGGCATGCACTACACGATTGGCGCAGGACGTCTGATGGGCGCTGTGGCCCATACCAGGAACGACCTGTTCCCCGACAGCGACGTGACCCTGGTCTCGCTCGGCTATGACCATAACTTCTCGAAGCGGACCGATGTGTACCTGTTTTTCGCGCTCGCCAACAACGACGCGAACGCACAGTACGCATTGGGAGGCGCGGGCTACAGCGGTGGCTTCACCACGCGCGGCGGGCAGGACGCGAGGGCGGTGCAACTGGGGGTGCGCCATCGTTTCTGATCGAGGCGCACTCCCGGGGTGATCACGGAATGCCGCGTTCGGGTTTCAGCGGCACTTCTCGTTATGCGCCTGCTTGATATCGGCGAGCAGGTCGGCGCGCTCCGACGCGCCGCCGATTTTCTGGCCGCCCACATAGGCGAATGCGCAATTCATGCCGTCGGCCTGCTTCTGGTAACTCGTGTAGAGCTTGATGAGTTCCGACGAGCGCGCGCAGTCCTGCGGCGTCGGTTTGTCGCCACGCATCTTTTGAAAGCCGGCGACTTTTTCCTCGACGGGCTTGAGCAGGGCTTCGCATTGCTGCTGCGTCGCGGCGTGTGCGGCATTCAATCCGGCGGTCATGGTCAGTAGGGCGGCCAGAACCAGGCGCATGGTGTTCTCCTTGATGAGTTATCGGTATGGCGCTGTTCGTCCAGTTGGCGAGCAGGCGCGCACGAGAATAATGGGTTTTCGGGTTTCATGCAGGGAACACGATCCACGCTGCGCGTCGTGAACCAAGCGTGATGAAACGTGACAAAGATTCCATGTGGCGAACCCACACGGACATCAACAGGAGCCAACATGAACAAGAAGATTGCCCTGGCCTGCCTCGTCGCGGGCCTTTCCTCCGTCGCCGCGCATGCGCAGGTCGGCGTTACCGGATCGCTCGGGACCACCGGACTGGGCGCGCATGTCAGCGTTCCGGTCATGCCGAATCTCAATGCGCGTTTCGGCGTCAACGCGCTGCGGTACAACTACGACGGCAGCACTTCCGACCTCGATTACGACTTCAAGCTCAAGCTGCGCACCTTCGACGCCTTGCTCGATTACTTCCCGCAGGGAACGGGCTTCCGCTTCACCGGCGGTATCGTTTTCAACGGCAACAAGATCGACGCTGTGGGGCGCCCGACCGCGGCAGGGACGTACACGCTGAACGGCCGCACCTACCCGGCCGCTGCCGCCGGCACACTGGATGGCAGGATCGATTTCCGGAATATCGCGCCTTACCTCGGAATTGGCTGGGGTAACGCACTTGCGAAGGAAAAGGGCTGGAAATTCTCGACCGACCTCGGCGTCATGATCCAGGGCTCGCCGCGCACCTCGTTGTCCAATGTCGGCTGCACCGCGCCTGCACCGCTCTGCGCGCAACTCGCCGCCGACGTGGCTGCGGAAAACATCCGGCTCAATGACGAAGCGGACGATTTCAAGGCCTACCCGGTGCTGCGCTTTGGCGCGAGCTACAGCTTCTGACGGTGATCGAAGGAGGGCATGTTGACGTTCCCATGTTCATAGGATTACTGGCGCCTGTAGCATCCGGGGCAACGGCCTGGGACTCGCCTTTCGTCGGCGTCGTCGCCGTACCGTTGGCCGCCGGAGAATTCGAGCGACTCTACAGGGCATTGGCGGGAAAGCTGTTTGACGACCCGTCTTTCCTTCGCGCGCTGTCGAACGACTGAGGACATGTGGCGGTGCCGGTCGAGGGCAATTGACGCACGCGTTTCCTCACGTGACAATCCACCGACACTTGTCATCCTTGACCCCGGATACCGCCACATGTCCACACGCGTGCTCCTTCGTTCCGCGCTCCTGGTATGTCTCACTGCATTCGGCAGTGCTGCCCAGTGCATGGACCGCGTTTCCATTCCCAGCCTTGACTATCAACTTGAACTGAACGGCTACTGGTTTCCTGCCGCCTCTGCCGAGCCCCGCCCGGCTGTCGTTGTCCTGCACGGATGCGGCGGGGCAGTGGACGATCAGCAGAAACTGAACCCCGGCTACTTCCGGGATGCGAGCTACTTCAACGCGGAGCGCATGCATCTGCTTGCGCTCGACAGTTTCACGTCACGCGGATTGCGATCGATCTGTGAGATCCCGCGAGACCGCCGCACCGTCTCTGAAGAGAACCGGCGCGACGACGTCTTCGCCGCGCTGCGCTGGCTCGCGCAGCAGCCGGGTGTGGACAGCGCGCGCATCGTGGTGGTCGGCCGTTCGCATGGCGGACAGACGGCGCTCAGCGTGCTCGATCGCACGGAGAAGGCGGTCAAGGAACAGGCCATCAAACCCAAGGCCGTCGTTGCCCTCTATCCCGGCTGCTCAGGCTTCCTCAAGATGTGGAACTACGAACTCGTTGCTCCCCTGCTGCTGATGATCGGGGAAAGCGACGACTGGACGCCGGCCCGGGCCTGCATCCAGCTGCGCGAGAAGGTGATGCGCGCGCAAAAGGATGCCGTCTTCGAGATGCACGTCTTTCCGGACAGCCACCATGGATTTGACGGAATGACGCCACCGTACACGAAAACGAATGTGGCCGGGACCCGGAGCGGCACCGCCACGGTGGGAGGGAACCCCGCCGCGCGTGAAAAGGCGCACCGGCTGATGTTCGACTTCATCTCGGCGCAGTTGAACGAACCTTTGCGGCTCACGCACGAGGAGCGCTTCCTCGGGCATCTGTTCGAAGTGCCGCAGGCAAGCGGCTATGCCGACATCAATGATGTCGCAGCGCTGCCGGGCAGCGAGAAAGCCCGGGCCCGCTACGAAAAATACCTTGCCGATCCGTCGCCCAAGGCTTTCGTCATCACGGAGAAGGGCGGTTGGGCAGTCAGTGCGGGGAAAGCCGATGCCATGCAGGCGAGCCTCTCATTCTGCAAGAACGTGAAGTGCTGGCTCTACGCGGTGGATGACCGGGTTGTCTGGCAGGCCGAGCCTGCGAACAGGATCGATCAGGCGAAGCTGGTGCGCAAGGACAGATAGGCCAGGCATATGGCATTGGACCGCACAACCGGCGCGCTCATCGCACACGGACAAACTTGAGCTAAATCAATCAATTTTCCGCGCTCGGCTCCTAGTATTGTTGTAACAACAACATTGCCGGAAGTCCTTGCCAGGGAAGACCGGTTGGTGCAAGGACGGGCTGCCGTGGGTAATTCAAATCTCGCTGCTGGAATGTGGGTGTCGGTTGAACGACGCCGGTCAGCAATATTCTTTTTGCCGGGCGGCCGATGATGGCCGCCTCGACCATACACGCGCTGCCCGCGAACACGGGCCTGGAGACATCAACCGCGCCTCCGGTGGCGAAGCCGCCGCGCATGAGCCGGCTCGCCATCCAGCTGTCGCTGTTCTTCGTTCTCATCCTCGCCGCACTCTGGGGCGCCATCCATGTCCAGCTCAACAGCGCGCGCGAGGAATTGCTCAGGGCCGCCGAGCGCGACCGCGCCAATCTCGCGCGCGCCTTCGCCGAGCAGGTGACCGCTTCGCTGCGCGGCATCGACCTCTCCCTCATCGCCCTGCGCGAACAATGGCGCCGCGATCCGAGCGAATTCCACGATGCCGTCCAGCGCCAGCAGAACTACTTCGTGCGTGACGTCAGCTTCCAGGTCGCCGTCATCAAGGGCGACGGACAACTCGTCTACAGCAGCCTCGATCCGGAGGCCAAGCCCGTGTTCCTCAATGATCGCGAACATTTCCAGGTCCACCAGGCAAGCGGCGCCGATCAATTGTTCATCAGCCGCCCCACGCTCGGCCGCGTCTCCGGACGCTGGAGCATCCAGTTCACCCGTCCGATCCGCGACAAGGCCAACCGTTTTCTCGGCGTGATCGTGATGTCGGTCGCGCCGGAATACTTCTCCCGCTTTTACGATTCCATCAACCTCGGCTGGGACGGCACGGTCACCCTTGTCCGCTCCAGCGGCGAGATCCTTTCGCGTTCGCCGGACGGGCTAGCCGCCGTCGGCACATCCCTCGCGGACCGTCCGTTCTTTTCAACGGCCCAGGAAACCGGCAACTTCCAGGCGCACGGCAAGACGGACGACATTGAGCGCATCTACACCTGGCGCAAGCTGGATGACTTCGGACTGGTGGTCGTGATCGGCGAAGGTGTCGACAGCCTGCTTGCGTCTTACCATGCCGAGCGCCGCAATTTCCTCATCGGCGGCGTGCTGGCCACTGCCTTGCTCGGCTTCTTCGCCCTCCTCATCGCCGCCGGACTTCGGCGGCAGGTGCGAGCCGCGGCGGCGCTGGAACAGAGCGAAGCACGCAGCCGCCTGCAGGTGGCCGCCCTGGAAGCGGTCGGCGCCGGCGTCCTCATCACGGATACCAGTGCCGCGATCAAATGGGTGAACAGCGGATTCGAAACCCTCACCGGCTACCGCAGGGAGCAGGTCATCGGCCGCCGCCCATCCGAGCTTACGGCACAGGACGGCTCGGAGGACGACTATTACGAAGATCTCTGGCGCACCATCCTCTCCGGCCAGGCATGGCGCGGCGAGCTGCTCAACCGGCGCAGCGACGGCACGCTCTACGACGAGGAACTGGTCATCGCGCCCGTCAAGGACGGTAGCGGCCGCATCAGCCATTTCGTCGGCATCAAGCAGGACATCTCCGCACGCAAGCGCATCGAAAAGGCTCTGCAGCAAAGCCACAGCCTGCTCGCCAAACTGTCGCGGCAGGTTCCCGGTCTGATCTGCCAGATCCGCGTTTCGCCCGACGGCCGCATTGCCATCCCCTTCGTCAACGACGCCGTTGTCGAGATGTACGGCGTCACGCCGGAACAGGTGCGCGAGGATGCGAGCGAACTGCTGTCGCGGATCCACGCGGACGACCTGGTTGCCGTTACCGGAAACATCGAGGACTCGGCGCGCACGCTCAAACCCTGGC
Organism: Noviherbaspirillum sp. ST9; assembly: GCF_048799745.1. Lineage (NCBI taxonomy): Bacteria > Pseudomonadati > Pseudomonadota > Betaproteobacteria > Burkholderiales > Oxalobacteraceae > Noviherbaspirillum > Noviherbaspirillum sp. ST9. The sequence goes on from NZ_JBLWFR010000004.1 coordinate 243,159, forward strand.
AACAGGAATACCGCGTGATGCTCGACGACGGGATGCGCTGGCACTACGGCAGCGCGCGGCCGGAGCGCCTGGAGGATGGCGCCACCCTTTGGCATGGCTTCATCACCGATGTCACCGAACGCAGGAAGGCCGACGAACAATTGCGTATCGCCGCCGCCGCGTTCGAGCTGCAGGAGGGCATGATCGTCACCGACGCGAAAGGCACCATCCTGCGCGTCAACCGCGCCTTCGAGCAGGTAACCGGCTACAGCACTGACGAAGCCATCGGAAAGAACCCCGGCATCCTGCACTCGGGCAGGCAGGACGCCGACTTCTATCGTGTGATGTGGCGCGACATCGTCGACACCGGCACGTGGCAGGGCGAGATATGGAACCGCCGCAAGGACGGCGAGATCTATCCCGAGTGGCTGGTCATCTCCGCCGTCAAGGACAACGGCGGCAGGACGACGCACTACGTCGCCGCCTTTTCCGACATCACCCAGCGCAAGAAGGCGGAAGCGCAAATCCGCGACCTCGCCTTCTACGACGCGCTCACCGGCCTGCCGAACCGCCGCCTGCTCATGGATCGCGCCGCGCACGCGCTCGCTGTCAGCGCCCGCAACAGGACCCGCGGCGCCATCATGCTGCTCGATCTCGACCACTTCAAAACCCTCAATGACAGCTGGGGACACGATGTCGGCGACCAGCTCCTGGTCCAGGTCGCCGAACGCCTCAAGGGGTGTGTGCGCGAACGCGACACCGTGGCGCGACAGGGCGGCGATGAATTCGTCATCCTGCTAGAAGACCTCAGTCCCGACGAATCGGCTGCCGCCGCGCAGGCGGAGACCGTCGCCGCCAAAATCATCGACGCGCTCGACCGGCCGTACGCGCTGCGCGGCATCCCCGGAAGCGGCTACCACAACACCCCCAGCATTGGCATCTGCGGCTTCCTCGGCCATGCCGAGCCGGTCGAGATCCTGCTGAAGCATGCCGACGTTGCCCTCTACCGCGCCAAGGATGCCGGCCGCAATACCATGCGCATGTACGACGCAGACATGCAGGCCGAGCTGACCGAGAAGGCGGGAATCGAAACCGGACTGCGCAATGCCCTCGCCGGCGACGGTTTCGCCCTCTACTATCAGCCGCTGATCAACGGCGCGCGCAAGATCACCGGTGTCGAAGCCCTTCTTCGCTGGGACATGCCCGGCCACGGCACCGTCCCGCCCGCCCGCTTCCTTCCGGTCGCCGAAGAGACCGACCTCGTCCTGCAGGTCGGCCAATGGGTGCTGGAGCACGCGTGCGCGCAGGTCGCCGCCTGGTCGCGCGTGCCCGGCATGGAACACCTCGTCGTCAGCGTCAACATCAGCGCCCGCCAGTTCCGGCATCCGGAGTTCGTACGCAACGTGGAATCAGTGCTGGAGGCCAGTGGCGCCAACCCCGAACGTCTCAAGTTCGAGCTGACCGAAGGCGTGGTGCTCGACAACGTCGCCGATGCCGTCGCCAAGATGACGGCACTGCACCAGCGCGGCATCCGTTTCGCGATCGACGACTTCGGCACCGCCTACGCGTCAATGATCTTCATGAAGCGCCTGCCCATCGACCAGATCAAGATCGACCAGTCTTTCATCAAGGGCATCGAGGCGGACGAAGGCGATGCATCGATCGTGCGGACCATCATCGACATGAGCCGCTCGATGGACATGGAAGTGGTGGCGGAAGGCGTGGAGAAGGATGCGCAGCATGTGTTCCTGCGGGAGCATCGGTGCGATCTGTTCCAGGGGTATTTGTTCGGGAAGCCGATGCCGGTGGGAGAGTTGGAGCGCGTGGTGGAGAGTGCTACAGTCCCTTGAACCGCACATTTCAGACGGGCAGGACAACCCTCACGCACCATGAACGATAAGCTGATACCCTGGATCGCAGCAATTGTGCTGGCAGCACTCCCGCTCGCGGCATCCGCCGACGGCGTCCTCAAGAAAATCCCCACGCGTCCCGACGTCAGGACGACCCTCTTCTGGGATCCTGCCGACAACCCCAGCGCCACCGTCCTCCTTTTCCCGGGCGGCGATGGCGGCTTCGGCAAGGTGGTCGATGGCCGGGCAAGCAGCGGCAACTTCCTCGTCCGCAGCGCGCAGCACTTTCGCGCCAACGGCTTCAACGTCGCCATCTTCGGCCGACCCAGCGACAAGCCTGAACTCGATTACCCGGACCGGATCAGCGACAACCATGTGGCCGACATCCGGGCAGTGCTGGCGCATCTCAAGACCCTGAGTCCCGCACCGGTCTGGCTCGTGGGTACCAGCCGCGGCACGATTTCCGCGACTGCCGCGGCGATCAACATCAAGGACGCTGGCATCACGGGCATCGTGCTCACATCCAGCGTGGTCAGCTACAGCAAGGTTGGCGCGGTGCCAACGCAGAACCTGGCGGCGATCGGCGTGCCGGTGCTGGTCCTGCATCATGCGAAGGATGCCTGCCGCGTCACCCTGCCGCATGAGGTGCGGCACATCGTGGACGGGCTGACGAACGCGCCGGTCAAGAAGGCGGTGATGGTGGATGGCGGCGGCAATCCCGCCGGCGATCCGTGCGAGGCGATGCATTGGCACGGCTTCATCGGGATGGAGGAGGAAGCGGTCAGCATCATTGGCAACTGGATCAGGAATCCGTTGCCCTGACGGGCGGCCGGACGTTACGCCGGCTGCTATGTCCGCACCACTGTGTCGGGCGATGCTTCCGACCATACGCTGGCGAGTGATGCGGACCTTCACACCTGCAAGGCAGGCGCCCGTGAACGGGTGATTGTGCGCGCGTTTGCCCCGTGCGTCACGGAAGCACGATGACCATCCATCCCATGCCGAACTTGTCGGCGACCATGCCGAAGCAGGGCGAGAAAAAGGTCTTGCCGATCGGCATCTGTACGGTGCCGCCTTCCGCCAGCGCATCGAAGGCCTTGCGCGCGCTCTGTTCGTCGGGAAAATCCAGCGAGAGCGAGAAACCCTGGAAGCTGGTGTGGCCGGAGCAGCCGCCGTCCGAGGCCATGACGGTCGACGCGCCGATGCGCAGGGTGGCATGCATGACCTTGTCTTCGGAATTGGGCGGGACGGCGCCGGGCGGCGGCGGGTCGGGCGAGTCCTTGAAGCGCATCAGGTCAATGACCTCGGCGCCAAGCGCGCGGGCATAGAACGCGAACGCCTCTTCGGCGCGTCCGTTGAAGAACAGGTAGGGCTGGACTTGCATGGAACTCTCCTCTTGTCTGTGGGCAATGCAAGAAATGTCGTCAGGGATGGTGCGCGAGGCACCATCACTTCCACGACGATCGGGCGCGGCGCGAATCGACATCATCCGTCATCATGCGCGCATCTTTTTTGCGCTGCCCGCAGGCGGAGCAATACCCCGCAATTTGGTGTACTTTGATAAGGACAAGGCGCGGCATTCCATGCCGCCCGACAACAATCAAGGAGACGACATGAAAACCAATGCCTCGCTGGACGGCGCGCGGTTTGCCACGTTCCGGGAGTTCTATCCCTTCTACCTGGGGGAACACGCCAACCAGACGTGCCGCCGGCTCCATTTCGTCGGCAGCACGCTGGTCCTGGCGTCGCTGGCATGGGTACTGGCCACGCAGAACTGGGCAGGATTGTGGCTGATGCCGGTGCTCGGCTACGGCTTTGCCTGGGTCGGGCATTTCTTCTTCGAGAAGAACCGGCCGGCAACCTTCTAATATCCTCTCTACAGCCTCGCAGGAGACTGGGTGATGTACTGGCAGATCCTGACCGGAAAGATTCGCTTCTAGGCTGCTTGCCGCAAGCGTTGCGTGGCATAGGCCTGCAGCAGCGCCTGCTTCGACTGCCGGATGAAGCGCGTCATCTCCTGGTCATCCGCGCGACAGGCCAGCCCCACCTTGCGCTTCAGCGCGCTGCCATGCCGGATCGGCCTGACCACCGCATGCAGGAGTCCCTCGCAATGCGATTCCGGCAGGAGCGCGATGCCAATGCCCATGTCGACCAGCGCGGGCACGGCTTCTTCCCGCACGACCGAAGCACGGATATCCGGCTGGATGCGCTGGCGTGCCAATGCTTGCGCGAAGAGGCGGCTCAAGGGACATTCGGGCCGTGCGATGAACGGCGCGCCGTGCAGGTCGGACGGCTCGAGTTGCGCCTTGAATCGCAGCGGATGGTTGCCGGGGATGAGCGCCACGTAGTCTTCCTCCCAAAGCGTCAGCATCCATTCGTCCGCGCGCTTGTGCTGCTCGGACGCCAGCTTCAGGTCGAAGGCTTCGCCTTCCTGCACGAGCCTGAGCTGCATGCCCGGTATGCGCTGGTAGAGCAGGTCGATCAGCGGACCGGCACGCCGCACCGGCATGTCACAGGCGAGCTGCAGGCGGAGTTCGCGTTGCGGCGGGCGGGTGAAGCTTTGCAGGAGGGCGTTCGATTCTGCGAGCAGGTCCTTGGCCCTCGGGTAGAGCTTGTCGCCGTCGGCGGTCGGCGTGAGACCGTGGCGGGCGCGCTCGAACAGGACCGCGCCCAGCGTGGCTTCGAGGTTCTGGATGGCGGTGCTGATCGAGGGCTGCGCGATGTAGCAGCGCTTGGCCGCGCCGGTGATGGAGCCTTCCTCGTAGGCGGCGACGAAGTATTTGAGGGCGCGGAGGTCGAACATATAGGTAAATTATTGAATGGGCATATTTATAAAATATTATGCCTATTCCTTGGGTGGCGCTAGAGTGGGGGAATAAGAGGGCGGTTGAATGCGGGAGGATGGCTTGACAATCTCCTCACTCCTAACCCACACCATTACGCCCCGCCACATCTGCCACTTACAAAGGAACCCACCCCATGTCCCGACTGTTCGCCGCGATCCTGCTGTCCGTCATCATGGCCGTCGCGCACGCCGACAATGCGCCGCCCACCGTCGGCTTCTCCATCGTCAAGACCGGCAGCCTGCGCGTGCGCGAGGCGTTGGTCTTTGCCGGCGGCGATCTCGGCAAGGAGGTGGAAACGATTTTCTCCGCGGTGCTGGTCAAGCACGGCGAGGACACCTTCCTGTTCGACACCGGCCTGGGCAGCAATATCGCCGACCAGTACCGCCAGGACATGCCGCTCTGGAACCGTCCGTTCTTCCGCTACGAGGATCCCGTCGCGCCTGCGCGCACGCAGCTGGACAAGGCGGGCGTAGCGCCCGTCCGGCGCGTCTTCCTGAGCCACAGCCACTGGGACCACGCGAGCGGCGTGGCGGATTTCCCGGAGGCCGAGGTATGGGTCCCGGAGCAGGAAATGGCAGTGATCCGCCAGCCGGCTTCCGCGCTCGGCGGCGCCTGGCCGTCGCAGGTCGGGGCGCAATCCATCCAGTGGAAGACACTGGCGTTCAAGCCCGTTCCTTACGAGGGCTTCTCGCACAGCGCCGACCTGTTCGATGACGGCAAGGTCGTGCTCGTGCCGATGTTCGGACACACGCCGGGCTCGATCGGCATGTTCGTGAAGGTGGATTCGGGAAAGCGCTATTTCTTCGTGGGCGATGTGGTGTGGAATGCCGGCGCGGTGAAGGAGGGGCGGCCGAAGTTCTGGCCGGCGCGTATCCAGGTTGACAAGGATGCCGGCCAGACGCAGCGCACGGTGGATCAGGTGCGCGCGCTGGTCGAGCGCGACGCGGAACTCGTGGTGGTGCCGGCGCATGACGGCGCGGTACAGCAGGCACTAGGGTTCTTCCCTGCTTGGATCAGATAGCGCGATTGCGGACAGTTGTTTGCACGATTGAAACCGGCATTGACGTTGTTTCATGCCGCTTTTTCCTGATGTCGGACAAAACCTATCGAAGCGGCAAGTGATTCTCGGCATTATTTGATCTAGAGTACGGCAGCGGCGATTTTGCCTCGCGATAATCCTTGACGAGCGGCATATCAAGGGCCGCGAGATCCTACTGCCAATCATGAAACACATCATTTTTGCCGCGATGCTTTTGCTCGCGCAGGGCTGGAGCGGTTCAGCGCTCGCCCACACCGAACATGGGCTGGCCCCGGTCCCCGCAAAGACGCAGAAGGCGGCGCCCGCGCCCGCCGCGCCCGTGCAGGTCGACGACGGCGCCGTCGCGCCGGAACCCGTACCGGCCGCTGCCGCTGAGGAGGAGGTGTATCCGGACGAGCCCATGGAAATGCTTCACCCCGGCCTGCCCGAGGAGTGGCGGATTCCCGCGGGGATTGTCATGTTCGCCATCACCCTGTGGGCGCTGTTCGCCCGCTTCCCGGCCGAGTCTTCTCCCAAGAGCATCAACCTCGCGGCCGCGCCGCTGGTCGGCGGCATCGTGCGCTTCCTGAACCGCAGCCCGTATCCTCTGCTGTCGATGAAGGTCGTGTCGGTCGGGGTCTTCCTGATGGTGGTCGTGGCTGGCCTCTTCGGCACCACCTTCGCCGAACACAACCTCGCCACCGCGCTGGTATGGAACCTGTGGTGGCCGCTGGTGGTGGTGTCGGTGCTCTTCCTCGGCACCGCATGGTGCGCGATCTGCCCCTGGAACACGCTGGCCAACTGGCTGGTGCGCTGGCGCTTGTGGCGCCGACGCGATCCGCATCCCGGCCGCAACCGCAAGGTGCCGCGTTACCTGCAGAACGTGTGGCCGGCGCTGTTCATGTTCATGGGCCTGACCTGGCTGGAGACCGGCATCGGCGTGACCGGCTGGCCGCTCGCGACGGCGCTGATGGCGATCATCATGCTGGTACTGTCGGTCATCTTCATGCTGCTGTACGAGCGCAAGGCGTTCTGCCGTTATGCCTGCCCGGTGGGCCGCACGCTCGGTTACTACTCGCGCCTGGCGCCGGTGTCGGTGCGTCCCGTCGAGCAATCGACCTGCGACACCTGCAAGACGCTCGAGTGCTACAACGGTTCGAAGGACATCGAGCCCTGCCCGACGCATCTCGTGGTCGGCCGCTTCAGCCAGAACACGAACTGCCTCTCTTGCGGCAGCTGCATGCTGAGCTGTCCGAAGCAGAACGTGACCTGGCGCCTGCGTCCGCTCGGCAGCGAGGCGAAGGACCAGTCGCAGGCGCGTCCGCAATGGGACGGCGCATGGTTCATGCTGGCGCTGCTCGGCATCACTATCTTCCACGGCCTGACCATGATGGAATTCTGGGGTGAATGGGTGGGCATGCTGGCCGGCCTGATCGGCGAAACCGGCAAACCGCTGATCAGCTTCACCGTGGCGATGCTCGGCGTCTGCGGCGCGGTGGTGGTGGCCTATGCCGCCGCGATCGGTCTCGCGTGGCTGGGCAACGGACGCCGCACGCCGTTCAAGACGCTGTTCGTGTCGTTCGCGTTCGTCACGCTGCCGCTGGCCTTCGTCTACCACCTCGCGCACAACCTCGACCACCTCTCGCGCGAGAGCGCCAACCTGGTGCAGTTGTTCACCAATCCGCTGGGTACGGGACTGGCTGCATTGTCGGCGTCGGCCAAGCACGACATGATGATGGATCCGATCCTGCCGGAGTTCGCCGTGTTCACGCTGCAGGCCGGACTGATGGTGCTCGGCTTCTGGCTCGCGGTGCAGATCGTGCGCCATCGCGCGCGCGGCCAGCTCGACGCAGCAAGCGGTGTGCGCAGTTGGCGGTTGTTACCGCTGGTGGCTTTCATCGCCGCCATCACATCGACGGCCATGTGGCTGATGGCGCAGGGGATGGTGATGCGCTTCTGACGTTCAGGGTGCATTCATGCCACAACGCCTCCCATGAATATGGGGGGCGTTTTGTTTTGTGCGATCGCGCTTGATCAACCTCATATCGGCTGAAAAATCGAGGCTGAGAATACGCCCCCTGAACAAGGAGGGCGACGCTGTTCAGCCTGTGACCGCTTGTAATTGTCGTGCTTGAACGAGCGGGTAACGAGGCATGTCGACTCTCGGTTCTCACAGAGGGTATGCGCTGATGTGACCATCAGGCATGCCTGCCCAGCCAGACCGTCTCCAAGGAGGTTCACCATGTGTCGCCACAACCCCGCGCACAATCCGATTCTCTGCATCCTGCCGCCCTATGTCCTGGATGGCATCGCCAACAATGGCACCCAGAAGCAGCGTGCCGCCGCCCTGCGCACGAAGTCCGCGGACAACACCTTCCGCGCCATGCGCATTGCACAGCAGGTGCCGTCCAGCGCAACGCAGCACGCTCCCGTGCCGCTGGCCGAACTGAAGCCGGTCCGTACGATTTACCATGCCAGGAACCAGCAGAACCTGCCGGGCGACGTCGTGCGCGCCGAAGGCGGGCCGGAAGTCGCGGGCGACGATGCCGCGAACGAGGCCTATGATGGGTTGGGGGCGACCTTCAATTTCTTTGCGGATGTATTCGGCCGCAACTCGATCGACGATGCCGGCATGCGGCTGGACGCGACCGTGCATTTCGGCGACGATTACAACAACGCATTCTGGAATTCCATGCAGATGGTGTTCGGCGATGGCGACGGCGAACTGTTCAACCGTTTCACCATCTCACTCGATATCATCGGCCATGAACTGGCCCACGGGGTAATCGAGGACGAGGCGGGGCTGCAATACCTCAACCAGCCTGGCGCGCTGAACGAATCGCTCGCCGATGTGTTCGGATCCATGGTGCGCCAGTATGCGGGCAGGGAATCGGCCAGGGATGCGAGCTGGCTGATCGGCGACGGGCTGTTTACCGGCAACGTCAACGGGGTGGCCCTGCGCTCGATGAAGGATCCGGGCTCCGCATTCGATGACCCGGTGATCGGCAAGGACCCGCAACCCAAACACATGGACGATTATGTGAATACCTTTTCGGATAACGGCGGTGTGCATATCAACTCCGGCATTCCCAACCATGCCTTTTACCGTGTCGCGACCGCGCTTGGCGGACATGCATGGGAGAAAGCCGGCCGCATCTGGTACGACGCCATGTGCGACCCGCGGGTAAGGCCGAACACCGGCTTTGTCCGCTTCGCGCGTGTCACTGCCGATATCGCCGGCCGCCGCTACGGCGCCGGCAGTACCGAACAGCGCGCGGTGTATGCGGGCTGGGACGCGGTCGGCATCGGCTTGCTGGCTTCTGACCTGTAGGGATATGGAACCGCTTCGCCAGATCATCTTCCAATCGGACTCCCACGGGGTCGGATTCTTCCCCGGCCTGGCGAAGCCGGTCGTCATCGATCCGGCGGCACTGGGCGAAGAGGATGCGGCGCGCCTGCAGGCCCTGGCCGAGGACGCGCGCTTCTTCGAGCTGCCGTCCGAAGTCGGTCAGCCGAGGGCAGGAGCGGCCGACTACCAGTGCGACGTCCTCACCATCGATGACGGAACGGCGACGCATACCGTGCGCGCCATGATGCCCATCGCCGACCCTGCACTCAAGGCACTGCTCGATGCGGTCAGGGCGCACGTCAAGGCGATACGCGCCGCTGCGCGACGCTAAGTTCCAATCAGAACTGATGTCGCACGCCGACGTTGAACTGTCGGCTGTCCTCACCGTTGGCGAACGCATTCAAGCGGACACCCGCATCGTTCTTCGTATGACTGATCGACGTGTAAATGTTCGTCCGCTTGGAGAGCGGCTGGATGTAGCCGAGTGCAATCTGGTCGCTCTCGCCCGCGGCGATGTCGCGCACATCGTTGCGGATGAACGAGGCCAGCACGGTCCCCGACCCGATCCGCGCCGATCCGCCCACCAGCCAGCTGCGGCTGTCGCGTGAGGTGCCTGCCTGGTCCGCCTCGGTATTTGCAAACGCCAGATGCGCCTTGGCGATGCCGAAGTCAAAAGTGCCGCCGATGAACGCCGTCTGCAGGTCCGCCACGCCCGTGCCGAGCGCGGCCACGGTGCCGGGCAGCGTGAAGGTGTTGGCGTCGTGATAGGCGAACTGCACGTTCATCGGTCCGTTCACATAGCTGACGCCCGCGACAAGCTGGCGCTGCGCTGAGCGGTCGCCCGCGACCTCGCCGAAGCCGTAGCCCAGCGTACCGGTAAAGCCCGCGAAGTCCGGCGTGGCATAGCTGATCGTGTTGTCCGTGCGCAGGAAGGGATCGGTGAAGTACAGCCCGGTGCCGAACATGCGCTGCGCATTGCCGGCGAGGTTGATGGCGAACGGATCGACGGCCAGCAGCGCGTTGTAGATCGGGGTTTGCTGGCGCCCCAGTTTCACCGCGCCGAACCCGCCGTTCAGCCCGACCCATGCCTGGCGGCCGAAGAAGCGGTTGCCCTGGCCCAGCGTTCCGGTATCGATGTTGAAACCGTTCTCGAGCGTGAAGCTGGCCGACAGGCCGCCGCCAAGGCTCTCGGTGCCGCGGAAGCCAATGCGCGAGCTGGAGTGCTGGCCGCTTTCCAGTCGCCATGTCTTGTCGCCGGCGGTGACGTTCTTGTCATACACGATGCCCGCGTCGACGATGCCGTAGAGAGTGAGGTTGGTCTGCGCGCTTGCTGTTCCCGCCATGGCGCCGAGCGCGCCGGTAACGAGGAGTGAGAGAAAGGACTTTTTCATGTGAGCACCCTTCGAAAAATTCGTTGAAGACAAGTCCGCGTTGGATCCGGTTTCAGTTGACCTGAACGGTGCTGAAGGACGTTTGTCCGGGATCAGTTGCCTCCGCAAGCCGTGCCGTTTTCATGCGGCGAGCGTTGTTTTTATGCGATAGCGAAGGTGACCCCGGTCAAGGAATATCCAGCCGTCAGCAGTGTGCGACGGCACATGCTGCTCAGGTGCATTGCGCGCCGGTTAAGATGCGATTGTCATCCTGCAAACAAGAACAAAAGAAGGAGCCGCATGAACGATCGCGTCTGCATTCTCAAATCGCCGGTCCCCGATGATGACGGCAGCGCCTGGGCGTATCTCCACACCGTGCTCGAACGCCGCGACGACGAATCCTGCCTCCCGCCCGATCCGGTTTTTCTTCTTCTCGCCGAGAGGCTCGCTGCACGCGTTCCCGCCGTTGGCGATATCGATGCCGGCTGCTCGGCCGCGGTCCTCGGCCGCATCGAGGAGAACATGTGCGCCGTCGTGGAATCCGCCAACGCGCTCGGACTCGTCGTCTTCGACGGACCGAAGGCCAGGGTGTTTCGCCCTCCGCTTGGCGGAGCGCGCTACGGGCGCGACGGCACGACGGAACTCGTGCGCGTGGCGATCACGGGCATCCGCGAGGGATTCACGCAGCAGCGTGCGGCAGAGCTGCTCGCGCCGCTCTTCAAGCGCACCGAAGCGGAGGTGCGCCGCCTGCTGTCGCTGCCAAGGCCCGTGGTGAAGTCCGGCGTGTCGCGCGAGACGGCGCAGAAATATGTCGATGCGCTGGAGCGATGCGGCTGCACCTGCGCGTTGCAGGTCGAAGGCGCCGAGATGTCGCTGCTGCGCGATTCGCCCATGGCGCAGTGCCGCAAGCAGGCGGAGGCGGGCGACGCCCAGGCGCAGTTCGATCTGGGCTGCATGCATTTCGGCGCGGATGGCGAGGACAGGGACTGGGCGCAGGCGCTGCACTGGTGGCGCAAGGCGGCGGAGCAGGGCCATGGGGCCGCCCTGTCCAATCTTGCCTGGCTCTATCACGCTGGCCAGGACGTCCCGCAGGACCTCGCGCAGTCCATCGCCTGCGCGCGGCAGGCGGCGGACCTGGGCCTGGCCGGCGCGCAGTTTTTCCTTGGCGAGCGCGTCGCGAAGGGCGAGGGCGTGGAGAAAGACACGCACCAGGCAGCCCAGTGGTACAGGAAAGCGGCGGAGCAGGGACATGCCGTGGCGCAGTTCCGACTCGGTGTGCGGGCGCTGGAAAGCCTGCACACCCAGGCGGACGCGCTGCTCTGGTTCCGCAAGTCCGCCGCGCTGGGATATGCACCCGCACAGCACAACCTCGGCGTCATGCACGAGCGCGGCATCGCGGTCGGCGTCGACGCGGCCTGCGCCGCGCGCTGGTACCGGCGGGCCGCCCTGCAGGGATACGCGGCGTCGCAGTACAACCTGGCGGTGATGCATTCGGAAGGGCGGGGCGTCGCGCAAGACTTCCGTGAAGCAGCCGAATGGTATCGTCCGGCGGCGGAGCAGGGGCATGCCAATGCGCAGTTCAATCTCGCGCGCGCCTACCACAGCGGTGAAGGCGTGGCGCAGGACGATACGCTGGCGGCGCACTGGTTCTCGCGCTGCGCGGAACGGGGCGACGCGGACGCGCAGTACCTGCTCGGCATGAAGTACTGTGCGGGCCTGGGTGTGCCGTGCGACCTCGGCAAGGGCTTCGACCTGGTGGGCCGCGCGGCGGCGCAGGGGCACCGGGAGGCGCGCGCGCAACTGGACTCGCTCCACGACGCACCGCCGGGGCGGGGGACATGGTTGCATTGAATGCTGGTCTTAACAGGACGGAATGCCCCTGCTATGATGCTTTTCCGGAAAGCGACACAACAGGGAAACGCCATGAATCTGGAAGAAGCACTGGCCAAGGACGGAGAGATCCGTCAGAAACTCCTCAACGCAATTGCAGAACACCACGAGCTTGACCCGAAAGCCGCCGGCAAGACCGACGGTTGCATGCTGGGCAACTGGCTGCACGGTGAGGGCGAACGCCGCTTTCCGTTCGTGAAGAGCTTCCAGCCCTGCGTCGATGCGCACGCCGCCTTTCATGCGGAAGTGGAAAAAGTGGCGCGCCAGATCAACCTCGGCGAATACGAACAGGCCAAGGCGATGCTCGGCAGCGGCACGCCGTGCACGAAGGCCTTCATTGCCATGGTGGCGGCCGTCCGGCAATTGAAAACGGATGCGAAGCTGTAATGGGCTCGCTCGATCCCAAACCGAATAACACCTGCCCACTGTGCGGCGGCCCCAACGGATGCGCACCGGCGGCAAGCGGCAGCTTCGACACGCCGTGCTGGTGCACGACGACGGCCATTGATCCTTCGGTGCTGGCACGCATTCCCGAAGCGCAGCGCCACCAGGCCTGCGTCTGCCGAAATTGTGCGACCGGAAAGTCTGCCAAGTCCCCGATCTAGTGTTCAAGCAAGCGCGCCAGGACGTTCCGCATGCGATGGTCGATGGCCGTACGACGCCGCAAGCCGGAATAACTGATCAGCTCCCGGTCGGTGAAGCATACCGGTTCGTCCTTGCCATTGATGAGGATGTGCATCTCGTTCATGCCGTCGTCACCCATCCTGGCGCGGCGTGCCCAGTAGCAGTCGGGAAATGATTTGCGCATCAGCAGGGCAATTTCAGTCAGCCGTGCTTCGACCGCGGCCGATCCGAGCTCAAGCCCGAGCGATACTCGACGATACTTCATGATATGCCGTCTCCATACAGATTCCCCGCACGCAACGCGATTGCTTCCGGGATGCACTGTAGTCCGTTTGACAACGCGCTGTGGATAGGTTCCCTGCGCTGGGATGACTCAGGCTTTCTTCGCGCGGCGGTAGCGCATGATGGCATTGAGCAGGCAATGCCATTCCCATTGATCGCGGTAAAGCGACGCGCTCATTTCCACGTAGTGGTACTTCCAGCCCTGCTCGCAGCAGTCCGGGCAATCCAGGTCGGGAATCGCCTTTGCCATCTCGGCGGCAAAACGCTCAAGGTCTTCGGGAGTGATGTCCTGATGGTCCATGGCAATAGGACACGTGGCACGGAGATTGATTCCACGCCGCGTGCGTGAACTTGCCGCGCGCCGCCCGGTCATCACGGCATACCGACCGTTCGGTCTGACCCAGGGCAACCAACCGTGACCACCCCGCCTGCCGCGCCGGGAAAACCTGGCCAGCTTTCTCCACACGCGATGCGCATGATGGCGCTGCGTGACGAGGTGTTGCGTGAGTGGGGGCAGCGGGTTCAGGCAACCGTCAAGGAGTCCAGGAATCTCCCTCATCCTATCCTGATCGATACCTTTCCCGGACTCTACGAAGATATCGCGCAAGCGATTTCTCCGGATTTCCCGCGCGCCACCGCCACCGAGGGCAACACGGTCGCTTCCGAGCACGGCGGCGAGCGCGCCCGGCTGACGAACTACGATGCGCAGGCAGTGATCGCGGAATACCAGATCCTGCGCTGGGCGATTTTCGATGTCCTGCAGCGCGACGGCGTGCGGCTCGACAGCAACGAGTCCGCCATCATCAACGTCTGCATTGACGACGCGATACGCGAGTCGGCCAATGCCTTTGCCCTGGCGCAGGCGGCGCTGCGCGAGCGATTCGTCGCCGGCCTGACGCATGACCTGCGCAATCCGCTGGCCAGCGCGAGCATCGCCGCCGACCTGATTGCCCTGTCGAGCAGCGAGCCGAAGACACGCGAAATCGCTGCAAGCATTTCGGACAATCTTGCGCGCATGGACGGCATGATCAACGACTTGCTCGATACCGTCGTGTTCCAGGCCGGTGCACGCATGCGGCTTCACCTGGAGGCGTTCGACATGCTGGCACTCGCGCGTGAAGTTGTCGATCAGCTGGGGCAGCGAGAGGGTGGCATTGTGCTCACGGGCGTGGCAACTGCCGGCACCTGGGACCGGCAGGCGCTCAAGCGTGCGCTTGAGAACCTGGTCGGAAACGCGGTGAAGTACCGCGTCCCCGGAACGCCCGTCAGCGTGCATGTGGCGGCCAAGCAGGAGCGGATGATCGCGACGGTGCATAACGAGGGAGAGCCGATTCCACCCGGGCAGGCGGAACTGGTGTTTCAGATGTTTCGCCGATCCGCGTCGGCGGAGGAGGGCGGCAAGCCGGGGTGGGGGCTGGGGCTGCCCTTTGTGCGCGCGGTGGCGGAGAGCCACGGCGGCAGCGTCGCCTTCGATAGCGCCGCGGAGCGTGGCACGACCTTCATGATCGACCTGCCCATCGACGCCCGGCCGTTCCTCGACGCACCCACGCTGGTGCGCGGGCCCGCCTGACCGCAATCAAGAAATCCGTCGCGCCTCGCGCATTCCCCCAAATTCATGGGATACCGCAGCGCACAAAAAAAGCGTCTAATCACTTCCGCCTGACAACGCAGCGCCAACCACGAGGAGACTGCGCAATCGGGTGTCATTCGTTCCGGGAGAATCATGAAACGCTGTATCGCCGTCGCATTCCTGCTCGTCACCGTCAATGCAACCACCGCCGCGTCCCACACGCCCGCGGCGGAATTCGGATCGCAGCTCGACTGCGCGACAAGGAAGTCGCTCAACGCGTACAGCCCGTACATGCCCGAGGTCCGTCGCGTGCGACGCGCTGTCGACAGCTGCATCTCCGGCAGCATGGGCAACGAAGCGCGCATCATTCGCGCGTCCGCGCGGACGACGCTCGTGGACCTGGAAGCACGCCGCGAAGACCTGGTCGAGGCAACGATGAGCCGCCTCCAGCTTTGCCGCGATACCGGCATCGGCGCCGCAAAATTCACGACGGCCTGCCCGCAACTGTTTTCGCTCGACCATGTCGCTGCTGATTAAGGCATGAGCATCGTGAGGGAATTCTCTCTACAATCACCGGAATGCATATCAGCAACAACCTCACCGATGATTCCATGAGCGATTTCCCAACCGATATCTACACCGAACCTTCCGATCTCGACGTCAATACCCTTGCCAACCTTGGCCCACTGCGCGGCATGGCCGGGGTCTGGGAGGGCACGCGCGGACTGGACGTGAAGCCGAAGGCCGACGGCCCGCGCAAGCAGGCGTTCGTCGAGCGCATCGAGCTGCAGCCAATCGATCCTGTCACCAACGGCCCGCAGCTGTTCTACGGCCTGCGCTACCACACCCACGTTACCAAGCCGGACCAGGTAAAGACCTACCACGACCAGGTCGGCTACTGGCTGTGGGAGCCGGCCACCGGGACCATCATCCAGACGCTCGCCATTCCGCGCGGGCAGATTGCGATGGCATCGGGCACGGCAAGCGCCGACGCGACCGGCTTCGAGCTGGTGGCCAGGCACGAATCCGAACATTTCGGCATCCGCTCGAATCCCTTCCTCGACCATGCCTTCCATACCGTCGAGTACCGCATCAAGGTGACGATCAATGCCGACGGCACCTGGGCCTATGACGAGGACACGGTGATGATGATCCGCGGGAAGGAAGAACCGTTCCACCACACCGACCGCAACCTGTTGACGAAGGTGGCGGAGCCGACGCCGAATCCGCTGGCGCGATAAAGGCAGGGTTCATCGCTGCGGTGTTCCGCCTTGTTGCAGCATGCGACTGAAGGCGGGCGCCCTCACATTATTTTTCGCATTTTTTCCCCGTCATTCCGGCCTGCGCGGGAACGACGGGGTTGCTTGCTGAATAAAATCGACCGTCGTCACCCGCCCTCGAACGCGCGCTTTTTCCCGCCTCACCCCAACCTCCGGCCTTCCCGAAGCATTCGCCCGAACTCCTCGGCGGGCACCGGCTTGCCGAGGTAAAACCCCTGCATCTCGTCACACGCGTTCTTGCGCAGGTAGTCCAGTTGTTCCCGCGTCTCCACGCCTTCCGCGATGACCTTGAGCTGCATGCGGTGGGCGAGGTCGATGACGGAGTTGGCGATCGCTGCCGAGGTCGTGTTGGTGACAAGATCGACGACGAAGGAGCGATCGATCTTGATCTGGTCGAGCGGGAAGCGGCTGAGGTAGGCCAGGCTGGAGTAGCCCGTGCCGAAGTCGTCAAGCGACAGTTGCAGGCCGATCTGCTTGAGGCGCTGCAGGCGCTCGATGGTCTGGTCGGGGCGGTCGATGAGCATGCTCTCGGTCAGCTCCAGCGTCAGGTGCCACGCGGGGACGCCATGCCGTTCCAGGGCCTCGGCCACGACCCGCTCCAGGTCTTCTCCGTGGAACTGGCGGGCCGATACATTCACGGCGACGTTCGCGCCGCTCAGGCCGGCATCGTTCCAGGCGCGGATCTGGCGGCAGGCCTCGTCGATCACCCAGGCGCCGATGGGAATGATGTGTCCATTCTTTTCCGCCAGCGGAATGAACTCGTTGGGCGGCACCAGGCCATGGCCCGGACGTATCCAGCGCAGCAAGGCTTCCGCACCGGTGATGCGCCCGGTTTCGAGGTTCGCCTTGGGCTGGTAGTGGAGGACGAATTCTTGCTGCGACAGGGCGCGGCGCAGGCCGGCGTCGATTTCCAGTTGCGCCAGCGCGCGCTTGCTGAGGTCGCTGGTGTAGAAGGCAATCTGGTTGCCGCCGCTTTCCTTGGCACGGTGTACCGCGGCGTCGGCGCGGTGCAGCAGGTCGTGCGCGGACGTGGCGTCCTGCGGGTACAGGCTGATGCCGATGCTGGTGCGGGCATAGACTTCCGAGGCGCCTTCCAGCAGGAAGGGCGCATCAAGCGTGACCAGGAGGTCGACGGCGAGCGCTTCCGCATCGCCGGGATCGCGCACTTCTTCCATCACAATGACGAACTCGTCCGCGCTCAGGCGCCCGAGGAAGTGCCGCCCGCCGAGCCGGCGGTTGAGCCTGCCGGTCACGCCGAGCAGCACGGAATCGCCGGACCCGTGTCCGAGGCTGTCGTTGATGGTCTTGAACTTGTCGAGGTTGAGGAACAGCACCGCCACCTGCCCACCCTGGTGCTGCGCCTTTTCCAGCGCGTGCTGCAGCAGGGAGCGCAGCAGCGCGCGGTTGGGCAGGCCGGTGAGCGGATCGTAGTTCGCGAGATGCTCGCGTTGTTCCTCGCTTCGCCGAAGCTGCGTCAGGTCCGTTCCGACCGCGACATAATGCGTCGGCGTGCCGCCGTCGTCGCGCACTGTGTTGATCGTCAGCCACTGCGGATAGATTTCTCCGTTCTTGCGGCGATTCCATATTTCACCCTGCCACTGTCCACCTTCACGCAGGCTGTTCCACATTGCATCATAGTACCCACGGTCTTGCCGTCCCGATTGCAACAGGCTGGCCGGGCGGCCGGTGGCCTCCGCTTCGGTGTAGCCGGTGATTTCGGTGAAGGCGGGATTGACCGAGAGGATGCGGGCGCCGAGGTCGGTAATCATTACCGCGTCGCGGCTGCTGGTGAGCGCCGCCGCCTGCAGGCGCTGGCGTTCGCCGGCCTCGTGGCTGGCGGTGACGTCGCTCCAGCTGCCGACGACCTCGCAGGGCATGCCCGATGCATCCAGCAGCAGGCGGGTGTCGTCGCGCACCCAGCGCATCGCGCCCGATTTGTCGCGGAAGCGGTATTCGTGCGTGACGCTGTGCTCGGTGTACAGGCGGCGGTGCTCCGCGAATACGCGCTCTCGGTCGTCCGGATGCAGGCCGGCGATCCACCAGCCGGGCTTCAGGCATTCTTCCTGCGTGTAGCCGAACAGACGCGTCATGTTCTCGCTCATCCACACCGGCGTGATCCGGTCGCCGTCCACCTTCAGGGAGTAAAGGATCGTCGGATTGGCCGCCAGCAGGTGCCGCAGGCGCTCCGAGGTCGTGCGCAGCTTGGCCTGCTCGCGCGCGAGTTGCACCTGCCGGTAGGCGTGCTCGAGGATGGCGGGCAGCTCGACGAGATAGCCTTCGTGTTTCATGAGGTAGTCTGCCACGCCCAGGCGCAGCGCTTCGGCGACGACATCCTCGCTGCCCTGTCCGGTCACCAGGACCACCGGAACGTCGTAGCCGCGTTCGTCGCGCAGTACCTTGGCGACTTCGAGCGCATTGACGCCGGAGAGCTGGTAATCCAGGAGCACGACATCGAACGGCGGGTCGCCGGCGAGCTCCGGCGGTAGCGCATCCAGCACTTCCGCGCCGCCGGTCACAACAGACAGGCGCACTTGCGGTGCGTGGCGAGCGAAGTGGCGCCGCGTCAGGTCGATGTCGAACTGGCTGTGTTCCGCATACAGCACGCGCAGTAGGCGCGTCTTTCCGGCCAGCTCGGAGCGGAAGCGCGCGAGCGCCGCTGCCAGGGTATGGATCAGCCGGATCCCGTAATCGGCCCGCTTGACCACATAGTCGTCGGCGCCGGCCTTGAGCGCCGCGATCGCCGCTTCCTGGTCGCCGGAACCGGTGAGGATCACGACCGCCAGCGGCAGGTTGCGCTCGCGAACGTAGGACAGCAGCTCCAGGCCGGTGCCGTCGGGCAGGTTCAGGTCGGACAGGATGAGATCGTAAGGGGGCTGCGGTCCTTCCAGCTTCGCCCGTGCCGCACTCACGCTGGAAACGACGTCCACCCCCATGTCCGGCGCCTGGCGCGCCAGCCCCCGGCGCACGAGGTCGGCATCCATCGCATTGTCTTCGAGATAGAGGATTCTCTTCGGCAGGTCGGCGAGCATCACTCTCTCCCTTACTGCGGCGGTTCGTTCAGCGCGCACCAGTACAGCTCGATCTGCGCGGCCACTTCGAGGAAGCGGTCGAAGGCGACCGGCTTGACGATGTAGGAGTTGGCGCCCAACTGGTATGCGGTCTGGATGTCGCGGTCCTCCGCGGAAGAACTGAGCACGACGACGGGAATGGCGCGGCTCACGGCATGTTCCTTCCACCGCGCGAGCACATCAAGGCCGTCGACGCGCGGCAGCTTGAGGTCGAGCAGGATTAGGAGCGGCAGGGTTTCGCCGGCTTCCCAGCGCGGAATCCACGCCAGCGCCTCTTCGCCGTCGCGCGCGACTTCGATCGGATTGAGCAGGGCGTGCCGTGCGAAAGCGCGCAGCGTCAGGTCGAGGTCGACAGGGTTGTCCTCCACCAGCAGGACGGGACGGGGGAAGGGCGTCGTACTAGCCATGCATCAGCTCCAGGTAGAAGGTGGCGCCTTGCCCGGGCGAACTCTCCGCCCAGACCCTGCCACCCATGCGTTGCGCCGCCTTGCGCACCAGCGCCAGTCCCACGCCGGTGCCCGGGTAATCCTCGGGACGGTGCAGACGGCTGAAAATATCGAAAATGCGCTCGTGGAATTTCATGTCGAATCCGATGCCGTTGTCGCGAACCCACAGGATAACCCTGGCGCCGTCCTCGCGCGCGCCGATCTCGACCTGCGGCGCCGCAACGTGGCGGCTGAACTTGATGGCATTGTCGAGCAGGTTGCGCAGGATGATGGCGAGGCCGTCGCGGTCGCCGCGCACGGTGAGCGGCGGCAGTGCGCAATGTAGCGCGATATTGGCGTTCTGGGGCGCGCTCCGGTAGGACTGCAGCACAGCCTCGGTGCAGGCGCGCAGGTCGAGCGTCGCGCTGTCCAGGTTGCGGCGTTCCATGCGGGCGTAGGCGAGCAGGTCGGCGATCAGCGCGTTCATCTGCGCCACGCCTGCGCGAATGTTGCGCAGGAACAGGCGGCCTTCATCATCCAGTTGCGCCGATGCGCCTTCCTCCAGCAACTGGCTGTAGCCGTCGATCCCGCGCAAGGGCGCCTTCAAATCGTGGGAGACGGAGTAGGAGAAGGCTTCCAGCTCCTTGTTGGCGGCGGCGAGCTGGGCGGTACGCTCCAGTACGCGCTGCTCCAGCTCGGCATTGAGCTTGAGGATTTCCGCTTCGGCGCGTTTCTGCTCGGTGATGTCGCGGATCACGCTCAGCACGTGCGGCCTGCCTTCCAGTTCGATCATTTCACCCGCCATCAGGCCGATGCGCTGCTCGCGCTGCCGGTTGCGGAAGTTGGCTTCCATCCCGGCAATGCGCCCGTGCGTCTTCATTGCCGCCAGATAGCGAGCGCGGTCTTCCGGATCGTCGTAGAAGTGGAATTCCTCCACCGGGCGGCCCACCAGTTCGTCGCGGCTGTATCCGGCCAGACGCTGGCCGGCGTCGTTGATGTCGACCACGCGGCCATCCTCGAAGCAGGTGATGAGGATGGCATCCGGACTGGAGCGGAAGGCGATGGCGAACTTTTCCTCCGAGGCGCGCAGCGTTTTCAGCACGCGCCGGCGCTCGGTGATGTCCTGCATGGCGAACACGACGCCTTCCATCCTGCCCTGTTCATCGCGCAGCGGTGCGGCGTTCACGGAAAGCTGCACGCGCCGCCCGTCGGGCCGCAGCATCGAATACTCGCAATCGGCCACCGGCTTGCCGGTCGTCTTCACCATGGCGAACGGGAAGCGCTCCGGGGCAACCGGGCGGCCATCCGCGTCGTCGATCTTCCACTCCGGCGAGTTGTAGGCACGCTGCATGATGCGCTCGCGCGTCTCGCCGACGATGTCGAGCGCGGCCGGGTTGATGAGGCTGAAGCTGCCATCCATGCGCATGGCGAAAATGCCGATCGGACTGCAGCCGGTGACCTGCTCAAGCAGTGCGCGTTCGCTGCGCAGCGCCCTTTCCGCCGTCGTGCGCGCAATCGCGATCGCCGCCGTCTGCGTCGCCACGTCGATCAGCCCCTGCTGGCGCCGGTCGGGCAAACCCGGGATGCGGTAATAGATGGCAAAGGTGCCAAGCAGCCGCTTGGCCGCGTCAAAGATCGGCGTCGACCAGCAGGCGCGCAGGCCGTGCTGGAGTGCGACGTCGCGGTAACGTTCCCACAGGGGATCGCAGGCGATGTCCTCGACGTACACCGCCTGCATGCGCCAGGCCGCGGTGCCGCAGGAGCCGGCACGCTCCCCGATGGGCTCGCCATCGATGGCGTCCCGGTATGCCTCGGGCAGGCTCGGACCGGCGCCGTGGCGCAGGTGGGCACCGTCGCTATCGAGCAGCAGGACCGAGCAGAGCATGCCGGGTGCCTGGGCTTCGATCACGCGCAGCAGGGTATCGAGGGTGTCCGGCAGTTCCGCACCGCGTGCGATCATCTCCAGCACCTGCTTCTGTCCGGCGACCAGGGCTTCGCTCTTCTTGCGCTCGTCGATGTTTTCAATGACGAACAGCTGGTAATCCGGCTGGCCGCCGGTCCTCACCATCGACACCGTCAGGTTGGCCCACATGCACTCGCCATCGGCTTGCAGCAGGCGCTTCTCCACGGCGTAGGTGGCGATGGATCCTGCCAGCAGCTGTGCGGCGAGTTCGACGTCCTTGTCGGCGTCTTCCGGACAAGAGAGTTGCCGCATGGGACGGGCAAGCAGGGTGTCAGGGTCCATGGCGAGCATGTCGCACAGCCGCTGGTTCACCTGCAGCAGGCTGCCGTCCGGACGGACGCGCGCCAGGCCGACGGCGGCCTGCTCGAATGTCGCGCGCAGGATCTCGTTGCGCTGCTCCAGCTCTTGCGCCATGGCGTTGAAACTCGCTGCGAGCGCACCAACCTCGCCCTTGGCGCGCACCGTGGAGCGGTGGCCGAGCGCGCCGCCGGCCAGCCTGGTCGCGTCGGACGCAAGGCGACGCAGCGGCGCGGCAATCCCCCGCGACAGCCAGGCCGCGATGCCGATCGTCAGCACGGCGATGATCGCGGTGAGCATGACGGCCGAATGCAGATGGGCGCGGCTTGCCGCCAGCGCGACATCGGAGGGAATGCCGACCAGCACCACCCAGGGCAGGCGCTCCGACGAGACGATGGCGGACATGCGCGCCACACGGTCCGTGGTGACCATTTCGCGCGTGCCGCTCCGTTCCTGCAGGGCCCGGCGCACTTCCGGCGCCCCGGAGAGGTCCTTGCCGATCCAGCGTTCCGGCTGGATGGAACGCGCCACGACCACGCCGTTGTTGTCGATGACCGAAATGAGCGTGCCGCGCGGAAGGGGAACCCGGGTGAAGTCGTCCTGGAACCGCTCCAGCTGGATTGACATGCTGGCCACGCCGCGCACCGGCCCCCGCGGATCGTCGCGGATGGCGCGCGCGAAGACGGCGATCCACTTGCCGGACGTGCGGGACACGATCGGCTTGCCCACGGCGAGGGCGTCGCCCGACGTGGCATCCTTGAAGTAGCTGCGGTCGGCCACGTTGATTGTGCCGTAGGCCGGCGGTTCGGATTCCGCCGAGTACAGCATGGTGCCGTCGGGTTCGATCAGGGAAATGCTGCCGATGTAATCCGGCAGGCCGGCCTTGATGCGCCGCAGGCGTGCATTGCCCTCGTCGATGCGTCGGGCATCCAGCGGCATGGTGGATGCGAGGGTGAGCAGGAGGGAATCGATGGTGCGCACCTGCTGCTCGATGCGGCCGAGCACGGTTTGCGCGGCGAGAGCGGATTGATCGAGCGCTTCAGCGCGTGCGGTCTCGGCTTCGTCGTAGGCGTTGTAGAACTGCAAGGCGACAAAGGGGGCGGCCACAACGGCGACGAGAAGAACCAGCTGTGCGGCAATGGACTGTCGAAACGTCGCGACACGCGGCATCTGAACCCGGCCCCCCGTTGTTGTAGTTTTGAACCGCCACCTCGAGAATCAGTATAGCCGCTTCCTCACGCGGTAGTCATGCTCCACGACGATCCTTGTCGATCCGACAAGCGGGCTCAATCCCATGACGAACTGGGTCAGCGTTTCGCCCGGCAGGGCCCAGACCTGCGATGCCGGGGCCGGCACACGGGTCGCGGCGGTGATCAGGGGCGCAACCCATTCGGCTTCGGGCGTCACGTCGAGCAGGATTTCGCCTTCCGGCGTGGTGTGCATGTAGATATCCCCGCCCGCCTCCAGCATGAAGCAGATGCCGTAGCCGGAAGCGTTCTGCTTCTCGATCGTGCGCTGCAGGTCACGGTTGTAGTTGTCGATCCAGGCTTCGACATCGTAGGTCGTCTTCAGGTGAATCCAGGGGCGCGCCGCGGGTTCGTCGCGCATGTCCTCGTTGCTGCTGTCCATCGTTGCTCCGCAATGTCTTTTGACCCCTGAATATACACGTCCGGCTCCGCCATGACTGCCAGCGCTGGCAGTCGGGCAGTGACAAAATTGAGGAGAGCAGGAGGATGGGCGGAGAAAACGCCAGCAGGATGAAGGACTTGCGACAGGCTTGCAGCGTGGCACGCGCGTTGCATTACATTGCATGCGATCCACTTTGCGGAGTTCATCATGCAAGCCTGGAAAATGCTGTTCACATCGGATATCGGCCTGTTTACCGTCGCCGTGTTTCTGGTGCTGTTCGCGATGATCGCCTACTTCCTCTGGCTATTCGCGATCCGCAAGCCGGACGATGAAAGCTACATGCCGCACGCAACGCATGGAAAGCAAGCGCACTAGAGGGTGTTATGAACTAGGGAAGGGGGCGCGCAGTCCCGAGAACCGGCCGAATGCAAGGCGCGGGGACGCGTCGTAGCAGTGCTACGGCAAGGAGCCGCAACACGGCAGGCGGCCGGTTATCGGGGCTGCCCGGAGGGTTCGGTCGAGAAGGGACGCATTGCGTTGTTGCGACGCTTGCCCAGACGTCCAGTCTGAGCGGCGCGCCGCGCCTAGCACTGCATCCCTTCTCGACCGAACGCGCCCCCTTCCCTAGTTCATAACACCCTCTAGCGATAAAACGCCCCGTACAGGTCGTTGTTGCGCGAGCAGTTGCTGGGAATCCAGGCCGCCACGGCTTTGCCGCTCGCGGCATCCATGGCGAGCGCATGTCCGCTGCCGCAGTTGTACGGCGCAAGATTGACAACGCTGCTCCATGCGCCGGTCGAGGCCGACCAGGTGGCAAACTGCGTGTGCGCGGCGAGCCACACCATCATCGCGTCGCCGTTGTCGCGCAATCGCACGACCGGCATGAAGCCGCCGCGATTGTAGACGTTGACCGGCGTGCTCCAGTTGCCGGCGCCATTCAGCCTGACCGCATACGCACTCGCGCTTGCGGCGTCCTGGGTTTCCTGTTCCCAGGCAACGAATCCTCCACTGTCGTTCAGCGCGGCAAAGGGAGCGTTGCTTCTTCCCGGCAGGTGATCGACGGACAGCGGCGCCGACCATGTTCCATCCGTGAAGCGGCTGGCGTAGACACCGTCGTCCTGCAGCCATGCGGCAAGGGCACTGCCGTTCGGCGCGACCGCCACCGATGGCGCGCTGGCCGGCGCCGACATGACGTCGATCACACGCGGCGCCGACGGTGCGCCCGAGCCGGTCAGGCGCGACACGACGATATTGTCGGCGCCGGACGTGTCCTTTTCCACCCAGGCCACATGCGCATTGCCCACGGCATCGATGGCCGCCTGCGGCGCGCTTGCCTCGCCCGTCGACAGCCGCGCAGGATTGCGCCACGTTCCGCCGGTGAAATATGCCGCGCTGATGCTGCTGCCTTCGCTCCACGCCGCGATCGCGCTGCCTTGCGCGTTCATCGCGAGTACGGGATAGGACGCGCCGGTGGCAGCAGAGTCGAGGCGGACGGGCGCAAGCCAGGTGTCCGAGGCGCGGGCATAGCGCGCCGCCCAAACCTGCGATGCCGAACCGGCCGTCGCGCTCCATACGGCAATCGCATCGCCTGTGGCGGTATTTATCGCCACTTGCGTGGCCGTGACGAATTTTCCGCCAGATCGCAATGACGGTTGAGCGCTCGTCTCGGGGCGGTCGATCATCCGAGGGTTGCGGACTTCCGCACTGTTGACATTGCCATGCACGGCGAAGACAGCGAGACGCGTACCGGTGCGTTGCGCAAAAACGGTGATGGTGTCGCCGCTGGCGGCAATCGCGACGGAAGGATATTCCGCCTTGCCGGCTTCGTTCTCGAATGGCGCGTCGATAGTCCATGCCGGTGAAGGATTCGTGATGCTCGATGCAAGCGTCGTCGCCGGCCCGTTCTCGCCGCCGCCACCGCCGCAACCGGCGGCAAGCAACGCGGCGGCCGCGATGCCAGTCCTTGTCTTGTTGGCTATGCGTTTCATTGCGTTCGACTTTTCGTACCGCGCATGATGTGCGGAAAGTTCTTATCGTACGTGTTGCACGCGGCGCGTTGCCAGCGCGGTGGAATGACCTGCGGAGCCAGTTGCTTGACCCGGCAGACCTGTTCCAGCGGACAGCCGAGTGCGGGCCTGGCGGTTGATGCCACCGTCCCTCTTCCCCGTCGTCCCCGCGGAGGCGGAGAGAGGATACTTCCAAAGGTCCGTCTGCACTCGCACCCAGGCAAGGCTTGCAAGTCCAAGCGAACCAATTCCCGTTGCACCTGCCTCATGAACAGGCATGCAAAGGAGTTGACCATGGACACGGACGACAAGCGCAAGCAGGTGGCGGAGCCTGCCGAAGAGGAAATCAAGAAGCACGGTGACCAGCTGAAAACACCGGTCGACGAGGCGGCTGGGAAAAAGTCGGACGACCAGGAACAGAAGCCGGACGGAAACGGTCAGGCAGGCTGAATCGGGATGCTGCGCTGTTCCGCCGCCAATGCGCGCGCCCGGAGCTGCCCGCAGCCGCCATCCACTTCCTGCGCCGCGGAGTCGCGCAGCTTGGCCAGCACGCCACGCCGGTGCAGGATGCGGATCATCTCCCGGCAGCGCTCGGTTTCGGGCCGGCGGAAGGCCAGGTCGGGGACGCTGTTGTAGGGAATGATGTTGAGCACGCCATACTTGCCCTTGAACAGCGCGACGATGCCTTCGATCTCGTCCTCGCCGTCGTTGATGCCGTCGAGCAGCGTCCACTGGTACTGCACGGGGTAGGCGGTGGTGCGGCCGTATTCCTCGCCGAGTTCCACCAGTTCCTTTGGCGTCAGGCGCGGCGCGCGCGGCAACAGCTTCTCGCGCAGGTCCGCCTTGGTGGTGTGCAGCGACAGGGCGAGCGCCGGCTTGACCGGCCCCTGGGGCAGGCGTTCGAACACGCGCGGATCGCCCACCGTCGAGAACACCAGGCTCTTGTGGCCGATGTTGCCTTCGGTGCCGAGCAGCTCGATGGCTTCCATCACATTGTTGAGGTTGTGTGCCGGTTCGCCCATGCCCATGAAGACGACCTTTTTCACCGCGCGCTGGCTGCGGGCCAGCGCGACCTGTGCGACGATCTCGCCACTGGTCAGCTGGCGCAGTAGCCCGTCACGTCCGGTCATGCAGAACTGGCAACCCACGGCGCAGCCGACCTGGCTGGATACGCACAGACCGCCGCGCGGCAACAGCACACTTTCCACCGTCTGGCCGTCATGCAAACCGACCAGCAGTCGCGCCGAGCCCGGATCGTCCGCCACAGGATGCGAGGACAGCAGGCGTGCGATGCCGCGCAGCTCTGCCACGATGTCGGGCAATGCCAGGCGCAGGGTCTGCGGCAGGAAATCCTTCGGCCGGCGCCGCCCCTGGTCCCACGGACGCACCTGTACCCAGTCGCGCAGCACGCGCTGTTCGTGGATTGGAAGAGCGCCAAGTGCGCGCAGGCGCTGGCGGAGGGAATCGATGTGCATAAGGCGGGACGTGCCGGATCGTGCAGGGGGGAAGGTCGGATTGTAAGTCCGGCGGCCAATTTTTCCAACCGCAGAGTAGAATCGGCCGCAGGACATCTACCACCGGCACACCAGGCAAATCATCATGACTAAAGACGGACAAC
The DNA here is from genome assembly GCF_048799745.1 of Noviherbaspirillum sp. ST9. Classification (NCBI taxonomy): domain Bacteria; kingdom Pseudomonadati; phylum Pseudomonadota; class Betaproteobacteria; order Burkholderiales; family Oxalobacteraceae; genus Noviherbaspirillum; species Noviherbaspirillum sp. ST9. Next base: position 270,223 of record NZ_JBLWFR010000004.1, read on the forward strand.
TTTCACCGCAGGGACTCGAAGCGCTCAAGTCCCGGTTCGAGGCGCAATCGCGCAAAGCGCAGGCGTATTACTCGGTGATGCACCGGATGCGGGATATTGCGGGGAGCGATGACGCCGCAAGCGCGTGGATGGAAAAGCCGCTGGCGGAATTGGGTGGGAAGTCGCCGGCGCAGCTCGTCAACGAGGGGCGGGCTGACGACGTGCTTGGGTATATTGATTCGCTCTAAGTTGGTTCGAGAAAGTCTTTTGACAGAAGCGAGAATCTATCCCTTGCAATGACCCGTCGTTCCCGCCTTCGCGGGAACGACAGGAATTTGGGGCATGGGCGGCCGGACCTTGGCCTTCCGCTCCCTACCCGCGCAACGCCGCCGGCGTCATCCCGAACTCTCTCTTCACCAGCTTCCTCAACGCCGTCGCATCCTGGTAACCCACTTCCGCGGCAATCGCTTCAATCGACTTGTTCGTCGTCTCGATCAGGTGCGACGCATGCAGCAGCCTGCGCCGCTGGATGAACTTGACCGGTGACACGCCCATCGCCGCATCAATCCGGCGCGATAGCGTCTTCGGCGACACGGCCAGCGCGGCGGCGAGTTGCGTGATGCTGATCGGATTGGACAGGTTGGCATCGATCCAGCGCTCCGCCGCGACCACCGTCGGGTCGATATGCTGCGTGTGCGACTGGACCATGTAGCGCGCCTGCGAGGGCCGTTGGTCGATCAGCAGATAGCGCGAGCACAAGTGCGCGACCGAAGTGCCCATGGTGTCGGCCACCAGGGCCAGCGTCAGGTCGAGCTGCGCATAGGCGGAACCGGCGGTCAGGCAGGGGCCGTCGCGCACCAGCATCCTGGTCTCGTCCAGCCGCACATCGGGAAAGCGCGTACGGAAGACCGCGGCCAGCCACCATGTCATCGTTGCATGCCGCCCCGCCAGGAGGCCGGCCTGCGCGAGCAGGAATACCGCCGAGCAGGCCGCGCCGAGCTGCGTCCCGTGGGGAGCCTGCTTTACCAGCTCAATCGCCGCCAGCGCATCCTTCTGTGCGAAGCGTGCGGCAATGTCTTCCTCCGAAGTCAGGCCGAGGCCGGGGATGACAATCCACTCGGGGCGCACCGCGCCTGCCATGACCTCGGCAAACGTCATGTCCACATCGAGCCGCATGCCGCCGCTGCCGCGAACGGTTTTCCGGTGGCCGGCGACAAGCAGGCGCACTGACCTGCCTTTTCCGCCGCGCGATTGGATCGACTGGGCGGCGCGAATCGTGTCGAGCGTGATGGCGAGGCAGGAGTCCATCATGCCGTCGAGGGCAAGAACGAGGATGGTTGTCATCTGTCCATTTTGGCATGAAACGTGCCGTAGAATGACGAGGGCCCGCAAGACCCGTTCATCTCCAACCAGCGTAGACGGCGGTTATCGCGCGGAAAGTTCGGATTGCGCAGGCGGAAGGCGGCAAGGCTCACCGCGCCAGGTAAAGATAATCTTCCGGCAGGCCGAGCCGGCGGCAGGCCTGGGCCGCCGGCGCCGAGCGCAACGGGATGCGGTCGATCGCCGCGCCTGCCCGTTGCACGGCGAGGCGCTGCCACGGCCGCAGGTCCCATGCCTCACCCAATTCCAGCCGTTCGCGCACCCATTCCGGCAGGATGTCGATGGCTGCCTTCACCAGCAGTTCCTGGATGCCGCCCATGGAATGCGGCAACAGCTTGACGCTGCGCACGATGTCGAGGAATTCGAAGATCACGCTGGAGGATTCAAGGCGGTCGCGCATGGTCATGAAGAGCAGCTCCTGTTCTTCCTGCGTGGCGGGCGCGCCGTGGGCGCCGTACAGGCGAGCGGTCTCGATCCCCTCGTGGTGGTAGCGGCTGCGCGCGATTTTGTCCAGCGGATGCACCCATGCCGCATACGCTTCAAGGAAACCGAAGCGCGCCGTTGCATGCACCCAGATCAACAATTCGGGATCATCGGCGCGGTAGGGCCGTCCGTCTTCTGTCGTGCCGCGCACGCGTGCATGCATGGCGGTGACGCGGGAGATCATTTTTTCGGTGTGGCTGCGTGCGCCGTACACCGTCATCATGGCCGACAGGCCGGTGCGACGGATGCGCTGCAAGGGATCGTCGCGGAACGTCGATTGCCCCCAGACGCCGGCACGGACGCGGGGTTCGGCCAGCTCCAGGATGACGGCGGCGACACCGCCGACAAACAGCGACAGCGGATTCTTGAAGACCTGCCAGGAAACGGAGTCGGGGGCGATGAACGCATGCTCGCCGCACGGTGCGGCAAAGTCCGCGTCAAAGCGCTTGTCTGCGCTGACAAATGCCTGGACAGCGGCCTCCAGTCGTTCCTGGAGCGGCCGTGGCAGGATGAGTGGGCTGCGACGTGTATGCATGCGGATGATTTCGCGTGGCAATGTCTTCCGGCGCGCAACAGGCGTGCGACCATGCGCCAGATTATAGAGGCGGCACCTTGCACGAGGTTCCGCCCGCCATGCGAACGGCAGGGCGTTATCCGGTGGCGCGCGCCGCGAGCTCCCTGTTTCTGTCCGACAGCGTGCGGATCAGTCCGTCGATGCCGTCCCTCGCAATCTCGTTGCTGAAGCTGCTCTTGTAGGTCTCGACCAGCCATACGCCGAGCACGTTCACGTCATACACTTTCCAGCCGTCCGTCGCTTTGTACAGGCGGTAGCTCACCTGCACCGGGTCGCGTCCGCGCAATTGCCTGACCTCGAACCGCACCGTGACGTCCGTATCGTCGGGCGCTGCGCGCAAAGGCATGTACACGAGCTTCTGGTCGCCGACCAGCGACAGTGCGCCGGCATAGGTGCGGATCAGCATGGTGCGGAATTCTTCGGTCAGCTGCCGGCGCTGCTGCGGCGTCGCCTCGCGCCAGTGCCGCCCGACCGCCATGGACACGGTGCGCTCCAGGTCCACGTGCGGCAGGATCTTGTCCTCGACCACCTGCAGGATGCGCTTGCGGTTGCCGGCCTTGATCTCCTTGTCGTTCTTCGCGGTGTCCATCACCTCCGCGGTGATGCGCTTGACCAGCGCGTCCGGCGCTTCCTGCGCGGGCGCATCGGCGGCGAAGGCGAAAGCGGCGGTGGCGGCAGCCAGCAGGAACAGGGATTTCAACGAATGCAGTGTCATGTCGGTTTGTTTGTTTGTGCTGGTGTGATGAAAAAAAGGGCAGGCACAATGTACCTGCCCCGTTCACGCGATTGTGCGGCCTGCGTCAGGTTGTCTGCTTGAGATCGCCCGGTGCCTCGGCCAGTTCTTTCCTTGGTGCTGGCTCGGGATACTTGCCCAACCGCTTCTGCAGGTTGGCCTCGACCTTTTGCAGGACCCGCAGCCGGGAGTGGCCGGTATAGTCATCCTGCAATCGTATCTTCGTGGCATTCTCGAGAGCCGAAATTTCCGCCCGAACCCGTTTCAGCCGCCATTCATAAAACCACTTCATGTCATCACCCATGTTGTCGAAAGTATGCAATTCATTGCATTGGCGGTAGACCAAGGGTTTCTGCATTGGTTCCGCAAGGAAATGGTATTCCTTTCTGAAACCGCGAGGCCAGCGCAGGAAATTCTGTCATTGTCCAAGAACTAACCCCCTTCCCCGGTTCTCCAAATTCCCATGTTTTCACGCAACCCGCGAACAAAGGAGACCAAGAATGAGCAATGCACCGAGGATACTGGGCGTGAACCGGACACAGGACGCCAGCCTCTGCCTGATGGAAGGTTCGCGTCTGGTCTTTGCCATCCAGAAGGAGCGCCTGACGCGGCAAAAGCACCACTGGGGCAAGGTGGACGACTTTCGCCATGTCTACATGCCGCAGCTCGCCGCGCTGGATGGCAGGATCGATGTCCTCGTCGAGTGCTACTCCTCGGACGCCGAGATCGACAACCTCGATGCCTATGAGCAGGAATTGAAGGAAATCATCCGCCTGTCGCCCGATTGCAAGCGGGCGCGCATCTCGCACCATCTCTCGCATGTGTACAGCGTGTTCCACCCGTCGCCCTTCGACGACGCGGCGGTGATGATCATCGACGGGCAGGGCAGCCAGGCGTCGGAATTCACCGAGCAGTGGAGCGGGGCGGGCACGGTGCTGGGAGACTGGCGCGAAGTCTCGTCCTTCTACCGCGCCGACCGGCAGCGCGTCGAATGCATCGGCAAGCAGCTTTGGGACCGCAACGAGCAGCGCCTGGTTGGCCTCGGCATGTTCTACTTCCTGCTCACGCAGGCGATCTTCCCCGGCGAAGGCAACGAAGGCAAGGTGATGGGCATGGCGCCGCACGGCAATCCCGATGCGCTCGGCCTGCCACGGCTGGAAGTGAACGGACCGCAGGTCTCGATTCCGGCGCGCTGGTTCGAAATCCTGCGCGAGCGCGGGCGCTTCCGCTACCAGAGCGGCGATACCGCGCGCTTTGCCGATATCGCCAACCTCGCCGCCGCCGGCCAGCGCGCGTTCGAGGAAGCGGTGCTGGAGGTGGCCCACTGGCTGCATCGCGAGACCGGTGCGGAGAACCTGTGCTTCGCGGGCGGCACCGGACTGAACTGTTCCACGAATGACCGCCTGCTGAGCGAGACGCCATTCCGACGCGTCTTCATCCCGCCCGCGCCCAGCGATGCCGGTACGTCGCTCGGCTGCGCCATCTACGGCCTGACCGAACTGGCCGGGCAGCGATGCGAATGGCGCTGGGAAAGCGATTACCTCGGCCCCGAGCCGCGCAAGGCGGATATCGAAGCGGCGGTACGTGGCGCGGACGACCTGATTGTGGAGCGTATCGACGATCAGGAGGCGCTGGTAGGCCACGTGGTCGACCTGCTGTGCGCGACCAAGGTCGTTGCGCTCTACCAGGGAAGGAGCGAATTCGGTCCGCGCGCGCTGGGGCATCGCAGCATTATTGGCGATCCACGGCACGGCTTTGTCCGGGACTGGATCAATGCCAAAGTGAAGGAGCGCGAGTGGTTCCGTCCGCTGGCGCCGATTGTGCTGCTGGAGCGCGCGGAAGAATTTTTTGATATCCGACGGCCTTCGCCCTTCATGCAGTTCGCCGCGCCGGTGCGCAAGCAGGCGGCGGAGATCATTCCCGCGGTGACGCACGTCGATTGCACGGCGCGGTTGCAGACAGTCAGTGAAAAGGACGATCCCTTGCTGAGGGCGTTGCTGCAGGCTTTTGAGGCACGGACGGGTGTGCCGGTGCTGCTCAACACCTCATACAACCGCAAGGAGGAGCCGATAGTCGAGACGCCCGAGCAGGCGCTGGAGTCGTTCCGTCGTACGCCGATGCATGCGCTGGCGATGCCGCCGTTCCTGATCCGGAAGAAGGTGGAGCCGGAGGCGGTGTCGTAAGAATGCGGGACCCAGCCGTCGATCACACACCCCAACTATCCCCGTCATTCCCGCGAAGGCGGGAAAACAAGGCTGCAGGCCGCAGTGTCGAGGGACGGTCATCCATAGTGAGTCTGCAGAGTGAACTCTGCATGGATTCCCGCCTTCGCGGGAATGACGGGGTGGGGGTGTGCAGGTATTCAACGCCTTCTGCCCGCCTACCATGATCCGCGGCTATCCCCACCACGCAAGCGTCGCCGCCGGCGGCCAGCTCCTGCTGCACATCTCCACCGACGCGCCGCGTTTCCGGATCACCTTCCACCGCTGGGCCGACGGCTTCATCCCCATGCACGAAACCGGCCTGCTCGAAGGCCAATACGCCGCACCTCGCGGCGCCGCCGACGACTGGCACTGGCCGTCATACACCTTCGACATCCCGCACGACTGGCCCTCCGCTGTCTACATCGCCCACTTGCAGGAGCCCGATGCTGCGCCACTGAATCTCGCCATGACCAGTGCGGCCGCCCTGTTCGTCGTCCGCGGTACAGGCCGCGGCAAGCTCCTCTACAAAATCCCGCTTGCCACCTACCACGCCTACAACTGCACCGGCGGCGGCTGCTTTTATGACACGCAGACCTTTTCACAAAACCCGCCGGGCGCGCGCGTCTCGCTGCGACGTCCGGGCGGCGGCATCGGCGGCGACACCTGGGGCGCGCTCGACCACTACGACCCGAGTTCGCCACGCCAGACCTTCGCGCACTGGGACGCGCGCTTCATCCGGTGGCTGCTGCGCGAAGGCCACGCACCGGAGTTCTGCACCGATGTCGATATCCACAACGATGCAGACCTGCTGAACAATTACCGCCTGGTGCTCAGCGTCGGTCACGACGAGTACTGGAGCGAAGCGACGCGCGACCGCATGGAGGCATACATATCGCGCGGTGGCAACGCGGCCTTCTTCGGCGCCAACCTCTGCTGGTGGCGCATCCACGTGGTGGACGACGATACCGCGATCGTCTGCCACCAGGGCGGTCCAAAGGGCGCGCTCGACCACTGGTGGCCGCAAACTGGCGCGGGAAGGCCGGAAGATGCCCTGGCCGGCGTCAGCTATCGGCACGGCGGTGGATGGTGGGACGGGCCGCGCGAGACGGCCGGATACCTGGTGCAGGATGCCCGTCATTGGGTATTCGAGGGAACGGGCCTGCGCAATGGCGAGCCCTTCGGAAACGACACGTCGCCCCCGCTGGTGGGCTATGAATGCGATGGCGCGCCGCTCTCCGCATTCGATGCCGTAACGGGAATCGCCACCTTGTCGCCGGATGCCGGGCGTTGCGGTACGCCGCCAGGCTTCCGCCTGCTCGCCGCCAGCCCGCTTGGCGAACGCTGGCAGGAACGGCCTCCGCGCGAAATGCACAAGGCTGGCGAGGGCATTCATGCGGCGACGATGGGACTCTTCAACCGCGGTGGAACCGTCTTCACCGCCGGTACGACCGATTGGGCCCAGGTTCTCGGAAAGGATACACGCGTGGACCAGATCACCCGCAATGTGATCGACGGTCTGCTGGGCCTTTTATGACGCGGCAAAGGCGCGTCATCTTCCCGCCGCATTTGCCCGACAGAAACCGACTGGCAGGGATGTCGTAACTTTACGGTATGGTCTTGGCAAAAGAACATCGGTATGCTTCGGCAACCTGATGCAGTTCAACCTGGAGAAGAAAGCCATGCCTCACATGTATGACAGCGGTCTCGAACGCAACGCAGCCAACTACACCTCTTTGTCGCCGCTGTCCTTCATTGAACGCGCAGCGGCCGTGTATCCCGAGCGCCTCGCGATCGTCCACGGCAATATCCGCCGCAATTGGGCGACGACATACGCGCGCTGCAAGCAGCTTGCCTCTGCCCTGTCGAAGGCGGGCGTGGGACTGGGCGATACCGTCGCCGTCATGCTGCCCAATACGCCGCCCATGGTGGAAGCGCATTTCGGCGTGCCGATGACGGGCGGCGTGCTCAACTCCCTCAACACCCGCCTCGATCCCGAGTCGATCGCCTTCATGCTCGACCATGGCGAGGCCAAGGTGGTCATCGTCGACCGCGAGTTCTCCGGCGTGATGGAAAAAGCACTGGCGCTCTCCAGCCGCAAGCCCCTGGTGATCGACGTCGACGACGCGGAATACACCGGCGCCGGCGACCGCATCGGCACCATCGAATACGAATCCTTTGTCGCCGGCGGCGATGCCAGCTACGACTGGCAGCTCCCCGCCGACGAATGGCAGGCCATCTGCCTGAACTACACCTCCGGCACGACGGGCAATCCCAAGGGTGTGGTCTACCACCATCGCGGCGCGCTGCTCAATGCGGTCTCCAACATCCTCGAATGGGACTTGCCCAAGCATCCGGTCTATCTCTGGACGCTGCCCATGTTCCACTGCAACGGCTGGTGCTTCCCGTGGACGGTCGCTGCGCGCGCCGGCGTCAACGTCTGCCTGCGCCGCGTCGATGCACCGACCATCCTCAACCTGATCCGCGAGCACAAGGTCACGCACTACTGCGGCGCGCCCATCGTGCACAGCCTGCTGCTGGCCGCACCGCAGGAACTGAAGGCCGGCATCAACCACAACGTAAAGGCCATGGTCGCGGGCGCCGCGCCGCCGGCGTCGATGATCGAAGGCATGGAGAAAATGGGCTTCGACATCACCCACGTCTACGGCCTGACTGAAGTCTATGGTCCCGCGTCGGTCTGCGTGAAGCATGAGTCCTGGAACGACATGGACATCGGCGAACGCGCGAGCCTCAACGCACGCCAGGGCGTGCGCTATCACCTGCAGCAGGGCATCACGGTGATGGACCCGGACACCATGCAGCCGGTGCCGGCGGATGGCGAAACGATGGGCGAGATCATGTTCCGCGGGAACATCACGATGAAGGGCTACCTGAAGAACGACAAGGCCACGAAAGAAGCCTTTGCAGGCGGCTGGTTCCACACCGGCGACCTGGCCGTGATGAATCCTGACGGCTATGTGAAGATCAAGGACCGCAGCAAGGACATCATCATCTCCGGCGGCGAGAACATTTCCAGCATCGAGGTCGAGGACGTGCTGTATCGCCATCCCGCGATCATGGCCGCCGCCGTGGTGGCTAAGCCCGATGCGAAATGGGGCGAGACGCCCTGCGCCTTCGTGGAAGTGAAGCCGGGGGCGGATGTGAAGGCGGAAGAAATTATCGCCCACTGCAAGCAGCATCTCGCCGGCTTCAAGGTGCCGCGTACGGTGATGTTCTGCGAACTGCCGAAGACGTCGACGGGAAAGATCCAGAAGTTTGCGTTGAGGCAGCAGGTGAAGTCGACGGATGCGTTGAAGTAAATTGTCGTCCGCTCTCCTCTCCGCAGGCGAGTGACGACGGACGATTTATCACCAAACGTAACCCGTCATCCCCGCGCAGGCGGGGATCCATGCTGAGTTTGTTCCGACGACCTGCCTATGGATTCCCGCCTTTGCGGGAATGACGGGGAAAAGAATGCAGACAATTGAAAAAAGTGCCCGGGTGCCGGCCGGGCGAACGCGCTTCACGTCACCCACTTCACCCGCAACAACCTTTCCCCCTCGTCGTAATCCACGTTCAGCTTCCCGTCATACGCATCCTGCAACGCATTGCAGATGTCGTGCGCCAGCCGCACATCGGTCGTCGAAACCTCGATCTCATCGCCACTCGGCTCGATCGCCATGATCCTGCGCAGCGCATGCGCCGTCTTTTCCCTATGTTCCACGTCCCGCACGAGCTGCATCACCTCGTCCGCATGCTCCTGGGCGAACTGCCCGGAGATGGTGACATGCGCCGCAGGACGTCCTTCGGCAATGCGCCGGCACGCCGGACAGCGCATCTGCAGCGCATGCGACGGCGGCGACGTCCAGCTCCAGTGACCGTCGCCGTACACGGCGCCGCATTCCGTGCACACCGCCGGCGATGCGATTCTTTCAGCATCGCGCTGCGCATCGTGCACAGGCTCGTCCAGGACTTCCAGGTGCCGTCCCGGCTGGAAAGAGGGCGAGGATGGATGTACTGATTTCATCGAAGACTCCTTTCACCTATCAACATAGTCCATTCTCTGCGGATGCAAAGAAGCGAGGCGGAAAGAAAATGGTGGTTACCGGAAATCCCCGCCGGGGCTACAATGAATGCGTGATCCATCTCATCAAGGACCAGCAGCCATGACCACGAATGACAATTTCAGCCTCGACCGGGTTCGCAACCTGGTGGCAGCCATGGAGCAGGAACTCGCCGGCGCGCCCGCCGACCGTCCCGACGTGCAAGCTCTGCGCCAGGAAATCGATCATCTGAAACAACTCCTCGCCGCAGGGGACGGTGAACACGTGCTCGTCAAGGAAAAACTGCACACGGTGCGTGGCACCCTGCAGGACATGACGGCGCGCGTCGAAAGCGAAGTCCTGCAAGACAGTCGTTACATCGCCGAGATTGGCCGTATCCTAGGCTTGGTCTAGCCTATCCCCGCTGCAGGTACGGCGCGTTGCGGTACCTGCATTTCCCCTTCATTTCCCCCGCCGATTCGTTGACCGGAATCAAACGTTTTCCACAGCGAAACACCTTTTTCAAATAGTCCAGCCTCGCCTTCGATTTCGTTGACCCGGGTCAAGCGGCGTTGGTGCTTTGGCAATGCCCTTGTTGTACCCTGCGATGCTCTTTGATTTGCCGCTTTCGGCAAGTCCTGACGAACGATTTGCATCCATAGGGAATCCGAACATGCTGACCACCACTTATTCCATGGTGGTCCTGTCCAGCGAGCAGCAAAACACGCGCCGCATCCTCGGCAAGCTGGAACAGTACCTGCACAATGCATCCTGGTTATGCGCCGACGGCGTTGACCGGGTATGGCTCGAACGCGTCCTGCACAAAGTGATGAAGGTCGACAAGTATTGCCAGCAGCGGAAGGTGGAGCTGTACGTGATCCCGGCCCTGCGCCAGGCGCCATCCGAGGTCGCCGGACTGCTGGATCGAATCGACGCGTTGTGCAACGACGCCATGCGCATCCTTCTGCATGTGTGCAGCCAGATGGAGCGTGCCGTCGCCGGCAGCTGCGCCGATGTCATCGCGCTCGTCAATGCGATCGAACTCTACTGCCGGCAGATGACGGCCCGGCTGTCCTTCGAAGAAGACGAGCTTTTTCCTGCCGCCCGCCAACTGCTATCGACGGAGGCATGGTTCCAGATCGCCGCCTCCTGCCTGTCGGATTCGACCGCTCGGGAGCCGCAGCATCGGACCGGTTCCCCCACACTACCGCGCCGGCGGCCGCAGCCTCCCCAGCTGCGTGTGCGGCACATGCACTGAACGACGGGCGATGGCCGTCAGGGAGAAACGATGAGATCGAGGCGCTTGCCATTATCAACCGTCCACCCTGATCGGCGCCGCGTCACCGGCGACGCGCAGCCCGAAGCCTGCGTCTCCATCGCGGGCGTCTTCGCGACGGAGCATCATGACGAAATCATCGACCTTGTGCGCCGATTTGAACAACAAGAAGGTGTGGCGCATCCGGGAAAGCGGATCGTCTCCGTGCGTGCCGACGGCAGCCATCTGCTGATCAATACCAACGACGCGCGCCTCGCCCGCTCGATCGGCGAGATCCTGCGCAGCACGTTCCAGGGCAACCTGAAATTCCACTTCGGCGAAACGGACCGCTTGCTGCGCGTGCACTGGGAACGCTGAGAGCACGCCCTCGGCATATTTCTCGCTTGCCTGTCGTCTCCGGAACCTGACAAGGAGGGTAGACCATGGACGGCATCAAGGCGTGGATCCGCGGAGACGGCGTGGAAACATCCGTCGAATTTTCCGTCGAGGAAGTGATCGCCCAGCATCGCGGAAGACCGTGGCGGGAACTGAACGACGAGGAACGGGAGGCGGCGCTGAAGGACTACGCGGTCGCGCTATTCACCAGGCAGGGCGGCGCCGGTACGGCGGAAGACCTGGAAGTCAGCTTCGAGGAAGGAAGCTTTGCCAGGGACCGCAGTTTTCCGCGGAAGGAAAGCGGCCGTCCTGCGCACTGATCGCTCTGTAACCGTGGTTACAGACAAGCACGGATGCTTCGCCTAGCATCGACACGTCCCACCACTCACGGAGAAATGACATGAGCAGCGCGACGGTCGATTACGCCGAACTGACCAAAACCATATCGTCCCACCTCGCTGTCCTGCGCAAGGACCAGCAGGGACTGATGACGGCCTTCAACGACATGGCGCGTGCGGCCACGAGCGATGGTGCGCTCGACAAGAAGACCAAGGAATTGATCGCCATGGCGCTCGGCGTGGCGGCACGCTGCGACGGCTGCATCGGCTTCCACGCGCAGGCGCTCGTGAAGCTCGGCGCGACGAAGGCGGAACTTGAAGAAACGCTAGCCATGGCGGTGTACATGGGCGGGGGCCCCTCGCTGATGTACTCCGCCAATGCGCTCGCGGCGTTCGACCAGTTCGCTTCGCAGGCGTGACGACGCAAAGTTGACGCAAACGCGTTTCAATCACATAGCGCCGCTCAGTGCGGCTTGTGGTGTTCCTGGATCGCCTCCGTCCAGATCGCCGTGTCTTCCGGCGTCATGTTGCCCAAGGGCGTGATGCGGCCATCCTGCAAGCCTTCCTGCTCGATATCCTTGAGGTACTGCTCGCGCGACAGCAGCGTGCCGAGGCAGATGCTGTGCTCCGGCGAGGGCGAGACGGTTTCGTTCCGCAAGCGGTCGATCAGTTCCGTCATCACCGGCGGCGGCACAACATGGCGCGCCGATGGATATGCAAAGCCAAACAGCACAAGGTGGCTCATCAACACGCGCCAGTGCGATCCGAAGCGGCGAAGCAGGCGCGCCCAGTCGAGCTTGTCGCCGCAGGCATTGAGCAGATGGATGATGTCGGCGCCGTCGAAACGCTCGCGCTCCATGATGAAGGCCTTGGACCAGATCATCTCCTCGGCCGGGCAGATCTTCACGTCCACGCCGTGCACGTTGGCGTCGACCGCGTAATCGAACCACAGGTCGTCCACCTCCGCGATGCCATTGCCCGAACTGAAGATCAGGTCGATGTAGACGTCACCAAAGCGGACCTTGCCAAGCCAGTGCGGAAAGGTCAGTTCGGTCGCGTGTCCCTGCATGCGTAACGCATCAGAGATTTTGTCGAAGTCCGCGCGGCGGATGAAGATATCAAGATCGCGCGTGTGGCGGTTGATGCCCGTATAGCGGTTGAACGCATACGCTCCGCCGACGAGGAAGGGCACGCCTGAATCGTTGAGTATGTCGAGGACCTGGCGATAGAACGCCTTGGTTTCCGGCTCGGGATTTTCAGCGGCGCGCAGGATCGAAATGGCGGCATCCATGATGGTTCCCAATCCACACAATGATGACACCAAGAATCAGCAAAACTTATGCCACGAAGTCACGGTCTTTACAGGTATCGATGAGCGAGAAGGAACAATTTGCCTGAAAGGAGCGCGCGGTGGTCTCACAGGAAACTATTCGGTTTGCAGCGGTAGGCGACATACATTGCAAGAAAGAATCGGCGGGAAGCCTGCGCAATTTCTTTTCGCAGGCAGCGGAGTCGGCGGACGCGCTGCTGCTGTGCGGCGACCTCACCGACTATGGGCTGCCGGAAGAAGCGAAAGTCCTCGCCGAGGATCTCTCCGTCGCGCGCATTCCCATCGTCGCCGTGCTTGGCAATCATGACTACGAATCGGGGCAGCAGGATCAGGTGCGCCGCATTCTCGCCGAGGCAGGCGTGCGCGTGCTCGATGGCGAGCCGTGCGAAATCCACGGCGTGGGCATCGCGGGCGCCAAGGGGTTTTGCGGCGGCTTCGGACGCGGTTCGCTCGGCCCCTGGGGGGAGGTGGCGATCAAGCAGTTCGTCAACGAAGCCATCCAGGAAGCGCTGAAGCTGGAGGCAGCCTTGGCGAAGCTGCGCACGACACAGCGTATCGCGTTGCTGCATTACTCGCCCATTGCGGCGACGGTGCAGGGCGAACCTGTCGAGATCTTTCCCTTCCTTGGATCGAGCCGGCTGGAGGATCCCTTGCTCCGTTATCCCGTCAATGCCGTGCTGCACGGCCACGCACATCGGGGCTGTCCGGAGGGGAAGACGGCGAATAACATACCCGTCTACAACGTCGCCAAGCCGCTGTTGCAGCGCACGTATGCGGACAGGCCGCCGTTTCGCATTATAGAAATTCCAAAATCCGAGCCCACCGCCATGTAAAGTTGACCGATGGCCGGAAATGGCTTTCCTGCCGTCAATTTTTGTGCCGCGGTGTTGAGGAATCGCAAGAACGGCGTCGATGCCTCACATATTCATGAGAGGACCGCAGGATATTTCTCAACATCTCTGAACATCGCGGGCCATCTTAAGGTTGGCCTAAGTTTTGTGTGGGAATATTCCTCCCGTCAACTGCAGTCATGCCACGTTTCATGTCACGACTGCTGTCAACCGGAGGAGTAGAGCATGACCGATAAATCGATTTCACCCGCAAGCCAATCCACCAGCGCCAGCGACAAGCCGCGCAACGGCGATGCCATGATTCGCCTTTTCCGCAGCCGCATGACGGACCGCCAGCGCGCTGAGCGCGAACGGCGTGACCGTTACGGCCGTTTCGGCGGACGCTGAGCGGTAGTGACATTCTTCCCGCCAGGGAAGAGTCAAGGAGACGAGAGCAGGGCCCGCATCGAAAGATGCGGGCCTTTTGTTTTCGAGGATATTTCTGCAAGGATTGCCGCACGGGCGCGCGCCCCTCTACAATCGGGGAATCCCGCAATTCCTTACCCCGTTCCCAATGAAGGTACTGCTCGTAGAAGACGACATCATGATCGGCGAAAACATCCAGATCGCGCTGGAAGGCGAGGGCCTGTCCACCGATTGGGTGAAGGATGGCCGCGATGCCGAGAAGGCGCTTGCCGCGCATGCCTATGAAGCGATGCTTCTCGACCTGGGGTTGCCGCGCATCGACGGCATCGACGTGCTGCGCAACCTGCGCGCGCGCGGAGACCGCCTGCCGGTCATGGTCATCACCGCGCGTGACACCGTCGCCGAACGCGTGCAGGGTTTGAACAGCGGCGCCGACGATTACCTCATCAAGCCCTTCGACCTGGAAGAACTCATCGCGCGCCTGAACGCCCTCATCCGCCGCGCCAAGGGCGGCGCCGAGCCCGTCTACCGACGCGGCGACGTGATCGTCAACATCGCCACGCGCCAGGTGCTCGCTGCCGACAAGCAGGTGATGCTGTCGTCGCGCGAATGGGCGGTGCTGGAGGCGCTCGTCACGCGCCCCGGCGCGATCCTCTCGCGCGCCCAGCTGGAAGAGCGACTCTACGGCTGGACCGGCGACGTGGAAAGCAACGCGGTCGAGGTCTATATCCACGGTTTGCGCAAAAAACTCGGGACGCAATTCATCGTGAACGTGCGCGGACTTGGCTACATGGTAGAGAAAACCTGATGCGCTCCCTTCGCATCCGACTGCTGATCCTGCTCGGCGCCGCCATCCTGGTTGCGACCGCGGTGCAATTCGCCGCCTCCTTCCGCGCCGCCATGCAGGAAGCGAACGACCTGTTCGACTATCACATGGAACAGATCGCACTGGCGCTGCAAGACAGCGCCTACCAGCAGCCCTCGTGGTACAAGTCCTCCAGCGGCGGCGACATGGCCGGCTTTGACTTCGTGATCCAGATCTGGACTGACGACGGCGTGCGCGTCTACCAGTCGCGCACCTATCGCAACCTGCCGGAGCGCGGCGAGCTCGGCTATTCGAATGTCAACCTCGACAACGGCGAATGGCGTATCTACAACGTGCAGAACGGCACGCGCGTGATCCAGGTCGCGCAGAAGGTCGATACGCGGCGCGACCGCGCGATCTCCCTCGCCATCCATTCGCTGTGGCCATCCATTCCCGTGTCGCTGCTGCTGTTCGCCGCCGCCTGGTGGGTGGTCAGCGCCGCGCTGTCACCGCTCAACCGCATTGGCCGGGACCTTGCCACGCGCAATGCCGATTCGCTCGACCCGGTTGATGCGAGGGGCGTGCCGAAAGAGGTGTCGCTGCTGGTAGCCGAACTGAATTCGCTGCTCGTGCGCATGGCCCAGGCACTGCATGCGCAGCAGCGCTTCGTCGCCGACGCCGCGCATGAATTGCGTTCGCCGCTGACCGCGTTGAAGTTGCAGGTGCAGACCCTGGCCCGCGCCAAGGATGAACTGGCGCGCGTGCAGGCGGTGGGCAGGCTGCAGGGCGGCGTCGACCGTGCATCGCGCCTCGTCGAGCAATTGCTGGCACTGGCGCGTCAGGATCCCTTGTCCGAGCCTGCGGAAATGACCCTGATCCCGCTGACTGCCTGCATTGAACAGGCGGCAGGCGATGTCGCGCCGATTGCGTTGGCGCGGCACATCCAGTTGGAATACGGGGCCTACACCCATTCCGAGATCAAGGGCGATGCCGAAGGCCTGCGCATCCTGGTGCGCAACCTGCTCGACAACGCCGTCCGCTATTCCCCCGAGCACGGCCACGTGCGCATCGATCTCGTGGCCGACGGCACGACCGCACGCCTGACCATCCAGGACTCGGGATCAGGCATTCCCGAGGAAAACCGCGACCGCATCTTTGACCGCTTTTACCGCGTCCCCGGCACCAGCCCGAGCGGCAGCGGCCTTGGGCTGGCGATCGTCAAGGCGATTGCAGAACGCCATGACGCTTCCGTGGAACTGGGCCAGGCGGAACTCGGCGGCCTGGCGGTCACTGTCTGCTTCCCGCTGTCCAAGGGCACTACCGTCGATGCGCCGGAGGCGATGACAGCCTGATAAGCGGGATTTCTCCGAATCTTAAGTTTCCCCTAAGTGTTGTGGTGCAAGATGACGTATCTCAGCCGCGAACAGACCGAGCGTCGCGCTTTCGTAGCCGAGACTGAGTCAATCTGATTTCCCTATTCGGCCCGTCTGGCTAATCCCGCACGGGCCGTTTTTTTTCCGCGCCACTCTAATAGTAAAAAAAATTCCGCGCGGGATTTGCCACAAACCATAGGAGCATGCATGCCGGATTTCCTGACAGGCATCGCCGACCTCGTCTGGCCATTTTCAATTGCGGTGGCCTGGGTTCTGGGCGAGTTGGCACATCGAGTCGCGGGGCTGCCCCGCATCACCATTTACGCACTGACCGGCTTCCTGCTGTCCCATACGCAGGCTGGCCTCCTGCCCATGCCCGGCGAAAGCGCCGCCATGCTGTTCGCCAATATCGCCTTCGGCCTCATCCTGTTTGAATTCGGCTACCGGATCAACCTCCGCTGGCTGCGCACCAACCCATGGATCGCCGCGAGCGGGATAGTGGAAGCCGGCGCCACATTTGCCGCCGTGTTTGCCGTCGCCGAACTCGCCGGCATGGCGCCGTTGCCCGGGATGCTGCTGGCATCGCTTGCCATGGCAAGTTCTCCCGCCGAGATCCTGCGCGTGGTCAATGAGCAGCGCAGCGCCGGGCAGGTCACCGAACGCGCGCTGCACCTTTCGGCGCTGAACTGCGTCCTGGCAGTATTCGTCTTCAACATCATTGTCGGACTGTGGACGTTCCAGCATTCCGGCAGCCTGTTGGGGGCGGTCTCTAACAGCATCGTCCTGCTGCTCGTCTCGGGATCGATGGGCGTGCTGTTCGGTGTCACCGTACCCGGGCTGCTGCGCAAGATGGGCACTCTCGGCGGCGATGCGACCGTGGCTTTCGCTGTCGCAGTGATCCTGCTGTGCGCGTTGGCGCAGGCACTCAAGATGTCACCGGTGCTGGCCGCACTGACCTTTGGCTTCGTCACGCGCCATCGACGGGTGACCCTGGGACAGGCGCAGCGTAATTTTGGCGCACTCGGCGACATGCTCACCGTGCTGCTTTTCGTATTCATTGGTGCAACCCTGGCCTGGCCGCGTATCGCCGCGGGTATCGGAACCGCGGCCGCCATCGTGGGCGTACGTCTCGTCGCGAAACTGGTCGGCGTGACCCTGTTCGCACGCGCCAGCGGCACAAGTTGGCGCAAGGGACTGCTGTCCGCGCTGTCGCTGTCCCCGATGTCGGTACTGGTGCTCGCCATGTTGGTACGCACGCACGCCATGGGCATCGACCTGTTGGACCATCTCGCACCGCTGGCCGCCGCGACGCTGTTCCTTGCCATTGCCGGTCCGCTTCTGACCCAGTGGGCGCTGAAACTTGCCGGTGAAACGCCGGAAAAGGAGGCCTGATGTCGCTGGAATCTTTCAAGTCATCGCAGCCGCTGACACTCGGCGTCGAGCTCGAACTGCAGCTCGTCAGCCTCAGCGATTTCGACCTCGTGGATGCGAGCCCGGACATGCTGCATCTGCTGGAGCGTAAGCGTTTCCCGGGCAACGTCGTGCCCGAGATCACGGAGAGCATGATCGAGATATCGACCACCGTACATTCGGGCTACGCCGGATTGCTGGCGCAACTGCACAGCATTCGAGACAGCCTGGTGGAGGCGGGCGACATGCTGAACGTCGGCGTATGCGGCGGCGGCACGCATCCCTTTCAGCGCTGGACTGAGCGCAAGATATTTTCCAAGCCGCGCTTCAAGCAGGTCTCCAGTCTTTACGGATACCTGGCGAAGCAGTTCACCATCTTCGGCCAGCATATTCACATCGGGTGCCCGTCGGGCGACGACGCCTTGCTGTTGTTGCATGCGCTGAACCGCTATATCCCGCATTTCATCGCGCTGTCGGCGTCGTCGCCGTATGTGCAGGGTAGCGACACCTTGTTCAATTCGGCCCGGCTGAATTCGGTCTTTGCCTTCCCGCTGAGTGGGCGGGCGCCTTTCCTGCTGCGCTGGGAGGATTTCGAGCGCGACTATTTCACGCGCATGGAAGGCACCGGCATCGTCAAGAGCATGAAGGACTTCTATTGGGATATCCGGCCAAAGCCTGAATTCGGCACCATCGAGCTGCGCGTGTGCGATACGCCGCTCACGGTGGACCGTGCCGCGGCGCTGGCCGGCTACCTGCAGGCACTGTCTGCCTACCTCATGGAAGGGGCGGAGCCGCCGCCTGCCGAGGACGATTACCTCGTGTACAACTACAACCGCTTCCAGGCGTGCCGCTTTGGCCTCGACGGCACCATGGTGCATCCGCAAAGCCACGAAACGATGACCATTCGCGACGACGTCCTGGCCACCTTGCATCGGATCGAGCCGTACGCGGTATCGCTTGGCGGCCTGCCCGCGCTGGAGCACATCCGGCACGCTGCGGAATCGGGTAACGATGCGGGCTTCCTGCGCAGCGAGCGTGCCGGCATGGGCAGTCCGGAAGGCATGGTCGACGCAGCAATCCGGCGTTTCCGCGAGTGAGCGTGGCATACTTTCGGTCTTTCCCCTACCGATTTTCCTGCCATGAAATGCGCCATCGTCCCCGTCACCCCCTATCAGCAGAACTGCAGCATCCTGGTCTGTGAGCAAACGAGACGTGCGGCGCTGGTCGACCCCGGCGGCGACGTGCCGCGCCTGCGCGACGCGCTCAAACAACTGGATGTCACGCTTGAAAAGGTCATCCTCACCCATGGCCATATGGACCACTGCGCGGCGGCCGATGTCATACGCAAGGAGTTCGGCGTGCCGATCGAAGGCCCGCACATCGAGGATAAGTTCTGGATCGACCAGCTGGCCGAGTCGTGCCGCAGGGTCGGCTTTCCGCATGCCGACGCATTCGAGCCTGACCGCTGGCTCGATGACGGCGAGACAGTGACGTTCGGCGCGCAGACGCTGGAAGTGCTGCACTGCCCTGGGCATACGCCCGGGCACGTGGTGTTCTTCCACCGCGGTGTCCGTCTCGCCCTGGTGGGCGATGTGCTGTTCCAGGGATCGATTGGCCGCACGGATTTCCCCCGCGGCGATTACGACACCCTGATCGACTCCATCCGCAACAAGCTCTGGCCGCTTGGTGACGACGTCACCTTCGTACCCGGACATGGTCCGGCATCGACTTTCGGCGACGAAAGGAGAAACAATCCCTTCGTCGCGGATATGCGATTCGGTTAGATCGGAAGGAAGAAAATCAGCCGGTATGGCCGGATGCGCAGCACACCCTGCATCCGGTCACCTTGTCGAAGTGCGCCTTCGCGGCTTCGACGGCGTCGCCGCACCGCATGTAGGTTCCCAAATGGATCCCGTTATCGCCTTCGGGCAGATGGGCGCAGCGCGGGACGTGCACCTCATGTTCGCCGTTCGGATTGGCCAGCTTGTTGACGTAATAATGCTGCACTGCGCACCTCCTGAAGTTGTCGATGACACTGCGCGGCCCATGCTAATCAAAGCAGCACGGGATGTCCTTAACCTGGGATAAGGTCGTCCAACAAAACGCGGCAATTCTACAGACGAAAAAAAGCCCGCTGCAGCGCGCGGGCAAAGCCATATCTTGCGATATGGTAGAGACAACACCTTGGGACTAAATGCGCCGCTGCCGGAGGTATGCAGCGACACAGATTCAATGCTTGTTGCCGTTCCCCCTGCGCTCAGACAGCGGGAACAGGCAGGCCTTCATCAGAACGTGTGGCGAACACCGAGGTTGAACGCCTTGTTTCCGGAACCAGCTTCGGTGTTGTTACCGACGGTGAAGGTCGCGCCACGCTTGTTGTTGATGCGCGCGTAGGCGGTGTAGAAGTCGGTACGCTTGGACAGTGCGTAGGTGTAGCCCAGCGCCCACTGGTTCGCGTCGCGGTTCAGCGCGGAGTCGTCATCCTTGCGGATGAACGACGCCAGCACTTTGTGCGGGCCGAACGGAACGGTAGCGCCGACCAGCAGGTCGTTGTTGTCGACCGTGCCAGTGCCCTTGTTCTTGCCGTAGGCGAGGTGGGCCTTGGCGACGCCGAAATCGTACGTGCCGCCGATGACCGTGTTGCGTGCGTTGTCGGTTGCCGTCGCATTGTTCAGCCTGTGGTAGCCCAGGCCGACTTTCAGCGGGCCCGCGCCGTAGTTCAGCGAGGCGCCGATTGCGCGGCTGGCGGAATTGTTGCCGGCGACTTCACCAAAGCCGTATGCCAATTCACCCGAGAAACCGCCCATGGTCGGGGAGGTGTACTTGACGGTGTTGTCCATGCGGGTGCCGGAGTTTGCCATCAGGTTGGTGAAGCGGCCGGCCATGCCGTTGCCGAAGGGATCGGCAGCAGCGGAAACCAGGTAATGCGGGGTGTACTGGCGGCCGAAGTTGGTCGCGCCGAATTCGCCCTTCAGGCCGACATATGCCTGGCGGCCGAACAGCAGACCACCGGTCAGTGCGCCGGTGTCTTCATTGAAACCGTTCTCCAGCACGAAGTTCGCGGACAGACCGCCACCCAGGTCTTCGGTACCGCGGAAGCCGATGCGCGACGCGGAAGCAACACCGCTCGTCAGTTTGGAAACAGAACCGGCGGCACCGCCTTTTTCCAACACGATACCGGCGTCAACCACACCGTAGATGCTCACGTTGGTCTGGGCCGAAGCGGCTCCGGCAAAGCTGCCGATCACGGCGAGCGCGAGTAGCGATTTCTTCATTCTTGAGTCCTTGAGTTGAGAGGGGAAAGCCAGTGTGCGTATCCACTTGCGCGGATGGATCGAACGATAGAGGCAGCGCGGTGCACCAATCCATAGGCGTGGTAAGTTGATTTCCGCGCAATAGTCAAAACGCCGATGACAGTCGGTATTTACGTCGCCTTTTCACAACGTGCGTGTGGGTGAATTGCGACGTGTCGCAAATTTTGTTTTCTCCATCAAGCAATCGGAGTGGCAAGAGAAAATCCCGGTGTAATTCGCGCGCCAGCGAGCTACGTGAAAGTACGAATACAGAGAAAGTTGCCAAATCGCTACGCTAGCTACTCCTTGAAACGGCGCGCACCATGCGCCGCCTCACCATTCAACCGAGAGCAAGCATGGCTACACGTGACTTATTGCCGGTGATCCGCGCGGCTCGTGCCGGCGACGCCGCGGCGCAACTGACGCTCGGCAGACACTATCTGTTCGGTGGCAACGGCCTGCCCCGCAATCCCATGTCCGCACTGCATTGGCTTGACCGCGCAGCACGACGTGATGTTGCGGACGCATGGCGCCTGATCGGCGAACATATTCCTTACGAGACGGTGCGCAATATCGCGTCTGCCAGTGCGGTGCTGCCTTGGTACGACAAGGCATTCGATGCGGGCGTCGTGGAGGCCGGGCTGACACTGGCGAGGCTGGTGATGGACGACCCGGCATTGCGTAGCGCATGGCATGACAAGGCGATGCGCGGCTTGCATGCCGCGGCGCAGGCGAACATGCCCGACGCACAATGGCTGCTTGCACAGCATGCCGGCGCCAAGGAACTCGCGGTTGATCCTGCCGCACGCGGTGCGCGCAAGGTTTCGGCATCGCCACTCGAATGGGCTGCGAGCGCAGCGGATGCCGGCATCCTTGCCGCGCGATATGCGCTCGCGGAGCGTGCCTGGGCGGTTGCCGATTATTCCGCGTTCCTGCGCTGGTCTCTCCCTCTCGCGCGTGAGCTCATGCAACGCAGCAGCTGACCGTGAATACGACGCCACAATTTCCACATACGCCTCCAGTACTGTCCGCCGAAGAAGTGCGCCTGCTTGCGCGCACGGCGCACGCACTGATCTTGAGCGCCGACGGCGACAAGCGCGAGGCAATACGCTTTCTGGAACGTGCCGCGTCCGCCGGCGACAGGGACTCGCAGTTGTCGCTGGGCCTGCTGCTTGCACGCATGGATATCGATGGCAAGCGCAATGACACGATCGATGGCATTGCAAACTACAAGGAGGCGATTCGCTGGCTGACCCTTGCCGCGGACCAGGGCGTCGAGAAGGCCTGGTACGCGATTTCGAGGATTTATCAGAAGGCAGAGTTTTCGCAGCGCAGCCTGTCGCAATCGCATGCCTATCTGTGCAAGGCGGCATCCGCCGGTTACCACGTCGCGCAGCGCGAACTCGGCATGCTCGTCTGGCGGACGCGAAAGGGCGATGAGAGCCGGGACGTGCTCGCCCTCTACTGGCTGCACAAGGCGGCTGCGCAGGGATGCGGCGAGGCAGCCACGCGCCTCGAGAAGCTGGCGTCGCGTCCTTCGCCGTCACCCTGGGCACTGGAAGTGCAACGGCAGCTCGCACCGCACGCGTTCAAGGTGCCGCTGGTCGTGAATGCGCGTATCGCGCTTGCCGCCTATTTCGGCTTGTCGTTGCCCGAGGCGCTGCTGATCGATCTTGCGGCCGCGGATCGCGGACATTGCCTGCTGATCGATGTTCGCGCGGATTATGCGCGCGGAAGGCGCCGCCTGATCCTCGTCGGAAACGATGACGACCGCGCCGAGATCGATCGCATCGCGCGCGCATTCGAAGGGGTCGATTGCTCGCCTGGCGCGGAGGGCAGATACCGGCAGAGGTTGTATCGGCTGAAGAAGCTGGTGTCCGACTGGAGCGCCGTACAGCGTCTGCTGAAGGACTGATTCGTGACTCCCTGATTCGGGTCAAGGAAACGCGAGGCGAGGAGAGCGGCGCCCCTGCACGTCGCGTGTTCCGTTGCTATACTCGTTCACACAATAACCCACACAGGGCAAACCGGTCGAAAGACCGGGACGCAAAGCTTCCGGCCTAAAAGAGAAACTCTCATGGTAGCGGAGCCGCCTCCTGAAGCGGAGTCTCGCAGCATCGCGGCGTGCCCTGTTTGCAAAACGCCCAGTCATGTTGAAGTACGCCATCGCCGTCCTCCTCCTCATCCCCGCAATCGGTCGGGCTGAATGCGGTTTCGCCACCAATAGCAGTGAAATGATGATTGTCGTGAGCAAGAAGTCCGACAACAAATGCTTCAAGTCGGAAGAGTTCCGCAATGCCTTCCGTGAAGGTCTCGTCGCATCCGTCAAGACCATGGAGGCAAACTCCCCGCCGATCACGCGCGCGGTCGCTCGCCGGCCGCGGCCGCAGGGACTGCCGATGCCCGTGCAGCAAGCGGAAATGTATTACGGCCAAGCGCCCAAGCGCTAAGGCTCATAGCGACTGGTCCCGGTACCACACCATTTGATGCGTGGTCGCCAGCAGGATGCCATTCCTGGACCAGACCTTTCCCTCCTGGTCGTAATATCCGCCGTTGAAGGCATTCGCTTTTGCCATTGCAAAGGTATGGTGGCCTTCCACCTTCCGCAATGCGGCGCTGTCCGCGTGGAAGTTGATCGTCAGCGTCACGGTCGAGATCGGTGTGGGACCGCCCTTGCGTACGAACAGGCGGGGAATGAAGGTGTCGCAATGCGCGGCAATCGAGGGGAAATCCAGCGCGCGCGGCGGCACGTCGCTGATCCAGCATTGCGTGTCGCTTTCGCGGCCTCCGGAAAGCGGATCGCGGTCGACATAGCGCACGTCGTACATCTGGAGGAAGGGCACGTTGGCCGGTGATGCATAGCGCGCGCGCTCTTCCGGTGCGGCCACGTCCGGCATCGTCGATTCGGTGTCGGACCAGGCATCGCGCCGTACCGCAAACACGGCGGTGCCGGTAATCGCCGGTTCCGCATCTTCGCCCTGGCGAATGTCCATCTGCCAGTGCTGCGTCGAGCGGCCGGTTCGTACCGGATGCACGCGTATCCGGAATGTCCCTTTCTGCAGCGGCCCCGCAAAGTTGACGGTCATTGCCAGCGGGTCGCCCAACCTGCGCGGGTGCGACAGAATCGCTTGCAGCAGGGTCGCGACCGTGGTGCCGCCAAACGGCGAGATCATGTTCCAGTAATGCTCGGAAGTTGTGCCGCGGTACAGGTCGTCGCTTTCCGCCTCCAGGGCAAGCGCCTGGTCGAAGGGATGGGTCGTCATGGGATTTCTTGGTTGATTGAGAAATTCGAACACTCGTGCTTTTCAATGGTAAACAAAATCGCCGGATGGCGCAGGGCGTGCGGAAATTCACCCGAATTTCAAAAAAGTTTCCGTACGGATACAAAAATCCGGCTTGCTGCTATACTTCCTGTATCAATCCACGCAGGGCAAACCGGTCGAAAGGCCGGGACGCAAAGCTTCCGGCCTAACAGGGACACCGTCCCTCATGGTAGCGGGGCCGCCTTCTGAAGCGAAGTCAAGCTTCACGCCTTGGCATGCCTTGCCTTTTTTGGAATGCCAATGCCTAGACATCTCCTTGCCGTCCTGATGCTTTTGCCTTCAATCGCGTTCGCCGAGTGCGGCTTCACGCGCAGCGGCAATGCCATGACGATCGTGGTGGGCAAGGATGCGAAGTGCCTGTCTTCGGGAGCGTTCCGGGAGGCGCTGAAGCGGGATATTGCCGAAGCGCTGGAAGAGGATGAGGCGAGCGCTGCCGAAAAAAGGCGCGCGTTCGACGACCGTAACACGCGCGGCAGCAAGCTGTGGGCGATCGCCGAGCGGCGGCACCAGGAAAACGGCGGTCGATATTTCGGACAGAGGCGATAGCGCTTACGCGTGAATCGCGCCAGGCGACGCCGCCGTCACCACCAAGGGCATGAGGACGTCCAGTCCGTGCCGCAATTCCACCACCTGTACATCAAGCGGACCACGCTCGCCTGGCGCGAAGAGAATCCATTGCGTGCCAGCGCATGATTCGAGCAGGACAGCCGTGTCCAGGCGCGTCGATAGCAAGGCCGCAGCCTTTTCCGCATGCAAGCCTTCCTCGCACGGAAGGCTGACGCCGATGGCAAAGCCCTGGACATACCGGACGACGAGCGGCTTGTCTGCGGTATCCGGGGCAACACCGAACGCCTCGGCGAGCGCCTCCTGAAGCGCCGCGTCAGCAACCTCATCGCGCAGGAAGAGGACGACCTCGGTATCCATGTCCGGTCCTAGCCAGCCTTGCGGCGCAGGCGCGAGACCAACAGCGATCCGCCAATGGCAACCGGTATCAGCGGCAGCAGCTGCAGGACCAGCTGGCGGTCGACCAGCCCGTTTCTTGTCAGGAACATGAGCAGTCCGGCCAGGATAAGGATCATCGGAAAGGTGAAGCCCTTGGTGCCGCTTTGTTTCGTGGTTTCTTTCATTTCGCATCTCCTTGTCAAGATGGCTTCACGATAATTCCGGCGCCAGCGCTTCGCCACGGGAATGCGACGAAATGCATGGAACGCGGAGCAAAGCGTCGTGGTCGGGAATGGAGCGCGAAAAAAGGCCCGCGCGAAGGGGCGGGCCAAACCCATACTGGGCTGGTATGGGTGAGACAGACTTCAGGCGGCAACGGACAGCCGCATGGCGGATCAGCTGCCGGAAGACGTACCGGCGCGCACCGACTTCGCAGCACGGATGGCCTCGTCACGCGCCTTGCTGGTCGCAATATTGGTGTGCTCGACGAATTCGGACTGGTTGCCGACCTGTCCGTGCACATAGGCTTGTTCCAGTTCGGCGCGCGCCTCGGCGCGGGATTTTCCGCCCGTCGGGGCGTTGTGCTCGACAAATTCCGCTTGCTGCGTCACGGACTGGCCCTGGGTGTAAGCACGGTCGAGTTCGACGCGAACCTGGGCGCGCGGCGCCGTCGCCGGAACGTTGGTGTACTCCACGAACTCGTTCTGACGATTCAGTTCGCCGCGGGCGTAGGCTTGTTCGACTTCGGCGCGTACTTGGGCACGCGTAAGCACGGGGTCAGCCGCAAATGCGCTGGCGGTGGTGGCGATAAGGGCAATGGCGATGCTGGACAGTTTGGCGTTCATTTGTGTTCTCCAAGGAAATTAAAGGCGGCAAAACCAGTGCCGCGTCCTGAAAGCTGCCAATTCGCAAGTCGCTACCCGAAGAAGATAGTGACTTGCAAAATGCAAGCTACGAACTCATCATAAGCCAGTGACTTTTATTTTGCAAGTGAGTACAATGAAAATTATGGACAAGCCCGATAAACCCGAAAAGTGCGGTGCCCCGCTGACCTGCCCGATCGTCCGGTCCGTCAAGCTGATTGGTGACGAATGGGTGCTGCTCGTGCTGCGCGCACTGTTCCGCGGCGCACATCGTTTCGATGAGCTGCAGAAGCAGACCGGCGCGGCGACCAATATCCTGACCAACCGTCTCGCCAAGCTGGTGGAGGGTGGTCTCGTGGCCAAAAGCCCGTACCAGGAGCGCCCGGTGCGCTTCAAGTACGAGCTGTCGCCAGCCGGTGTCGCGCTGTTTCCCGTGGTGCTCGAACTGATGCGATGGGGGGACGAGTGGCTGCCGCGCGACGATGCGCCGCCGGTCCGGCTGCTGCATACGGAGTGCGGAAAACTGTCCCGGCCAGGCCAACAGTGTTCGGAATGCGGCAAGCCGATGACGCCCAAGAATGTACGCCTGGCGGAAGGCGACCGGACGGTATCGCAGGCTGCCTGAGATAGAATGCGCCATCCCCGGTCGTGCAGCAGGCGCGACCGCTTTCTTGCATCCAACCACTTCCCTACGATGAGCGCATACCCTGTCATCCACTGGACCGAGGCAGGTCAGGAACGCTCCGCTCGCTGGCGCTCCGAAGCCGCCGTTCCGCCGCCCAAGCGCGTTGCCATCGCCGACGACCGGACGAACGCCGATACCGCCTATCGCATGGCATGCGAAGGCACCGCGTTGTTGTGGCGCGGCGATTTCCAGAATGCCCGGCAGCTGCTGCAGGCGCTGGCACGGCGCACCGACCGCAAGCCGAAAACCGGCAAGGCCGCTCCGGCCACACCCGCCGAGGCTTTCCATCTTCACCGCAAGGCGCAGGCGCAGCGCGCGCGCATCCTCGGCATGCTGCTGCTGCCTTTCGACGCCGGCCATGTTGTTCCACTGCGGCGCGCGCCCGATGTGCGCGATGCATGCGACGAAGCCTACGGCCCGGCTCCGGAGCCGTACGTGGCATCGCTGCGCGAGTTGCAGGGATTGGTTGGCGCGCACGAATGGCGCAAGAAGGGCGTCGACATTCCCGCCCTCGGCGCGAAGATCCATCCCTGGTACGGCGTGTTCTCACCCGTGCGCGGGGAGTATGTGGACCTGGTGGCGCAGGCTCCACTGCCGTCGACAGCGTTGGCATTCGACATTGGCGTTGGTACGGGAGTGCTTTCCGCCGTGCTCGCGAAAAGGGGCATCAGGCGCGTCGTCGCTACCGATCAGGATCCCCGTGCCCTGGCCTGTGCACGGGAAAATATCGACCGGCTTGGCCTGTCGCCGCAGGTCGAACTGATTACGGCAGATTTATTCCCCGAAGGCCGCGCGCCACTGGTCGTCTGCAATCCGCCGTGGGTACCGGCAAGGCCGAGTTCACCGATCGAATACGCGGTCTACGACCCCGACAGCCGCATGCTGCGCGGATTTCTCGACGGACTGGCGGCGCACCTTGCCCACGGTGGCGAGGGGTGGCTGATTCTTTCTGACTTTGCCGAACATCTCGGGCTGCGCACGCGCGACGAACTGCAGGCCTGGATCGACAAGGCTGGATTGAAGGTGATCGGGAAGCTGGATGCGCGACCGCGGCATCCGAAGGCGGCCGACGTGACGGATCCGCTGCATGCTGCACGCGCGGCGGAAGTCACCTCGCTCTGGCGCCTTGCTGCCGCCTAGTCCGCCGACTCGACGCGATTGCGCCCGAGACGTTTCGCCTGCAGCAGCGCCTGGTCTGCTGCCTCGGTCAGTCCAGGGGCAGTATGGTGGATGCTCGGGAAGGCGGCCACGCCGGCGCTGAAGGTGGCGTACAACGCACCTTGCGGGTGCGCATGGGGCAGCGCGGAGAAATCACGGCGGATACGGTCGATCACGGGAACGGCTCGCGCCAGATCCACCCCCGGTAGCGCGATGATGAATTCTTCCCCGCCGTAGCGCCCAATCAGGTCCACCGAGCGCAGGCGCCCCTTGAGCAGCCATGCCAGGCCGCGGATCACCTGGTCGCCGACCGGATGGCCGTACGTGTCATTGATCGATTTGAAATGGTCGATGTCGATCATTGCCACGGTGAGCGCGCCCTGCGTTTCCGTCTCGCGAACCATCGACTGCAGGCGCGATTTGGCCGAAGTGTGGTTCAACAGTCCGGTCAGGCCGTCGAGGCGTGTCGAGCGCCGCGTTTCGCGGAAGCGTTCGATGCGCGTCTTGACCACCGCCGCCAGCAACACCGGGTTGAACGGTTTCACCAGGAACTGGTCGCCGCCGAGACGCAGGGCTTCCACCTGCATGCCGACATCGGATTCGCCGGACAAGTAGACGATGGGCAGCGCGTTGTACGCGGCCATCTGCCGCAGCACCCGCGTCGCTTCCACGCCATTGAAGCGCGGCATGTGCATGTCCATGAGGACGAGGTCGGGCTTGTACGATTCGAGCGCCTCGAGCAGCCGGGCCGGATCGTTGATTGCGTGACAGTCGATGTCGTGCTGCGCAAGGGTGCGCTGGATGAGTGCCACCGCCACGCGGGAATCCTCGACCACCAGCACGCGGTACTGTTCCTGCTCGTTGCTCTGCACGAGGTCGAGCACGCAGTTGAGCACCATGGCAGGCTGGTCTTCGGCGGGAATGGTGACATCGATGCCGGCGCGCATGAGCTCGACGATAGGCTCGATTGCGGACTGCACGCCGAGATAAAACAGTTGGCTCGCAGGGCAGGACTTGCGGATTGCCGCTATGCAGTCGAACTGCACGTCGCCCGGTTCGTCGGAAGCGGGAATGAACAGGACCGCCAGCGGCATGTCCTCCGGAAGCCGCAATGCGTCCCAGTCGAGCGCAAACATCTTGAATCCGAAAAATTTGAGCTGCCGCGCCAGGGCGTCGGCCATCTCGCGCTTCTCCGGCGCGGCCACCATCCAGATAGCCCTCGGTTTGATCCAGTCGATATCCGTCGTGGAAGGCGGCTCGTCCGCGCGCCGGCCGGCGGCGGAAGGACGCGAGCTTGCCACCGCGCCGAGCAGGGTGTCGACCTGGCGCTGCAGTGACTGGATGTCCTGTTGCGGGACCGGATGGGTTTCTTCGTCGCCCAGCTTGGCCAGTGCCGCGTTCTCGAGACCCTCGCACAAGCGCACCAGGCCGGGCAGCCGCAGACGGCTGAAGTATTCGGTCAGGCTGTTGACCGCGACCGCGAACTCGATGAACTGCTCGAACCGGCCTTCGGCGACATAGCGCTCCCAGCGCGTGCGCAGCACGTAGATGCGGTCTTCGACGAGATCGGCAGAAAGCGTGTTCATGGTGGGAACAGATTATCCGGGATCGTTGTCATAAAGGAAAGCTCAAGCCGGGTTGTCGTAGCGCAGCCCGGTGCTATTCTGAATCATATCCGGAACGGTAGGTTGCCGAGGGGAAATTCCATGCGCATGAGCGATGAAGAGTATTTCCGCAGCTGTGTGGC
The DNA here is from genome assembly GCF_048799745.1 of Noviherbaspirillum sp. ST9. Classification (NCBI taxonomy): domain Bacteria; kingdom Pseudomonadati; phylum Pseudomonadota; class Betaproteobacteria; order Burkholderiales; family Oxalobacteraceae; genus Noviherbaspirillum; species Noviherbaspirillum sp. ST9. The sequence goes on from NZ_JBLWFR010000004.1 coordinate 299,790, forward strand.
CAAGGAGCGCCACCTGGCGCAGCTGCTCGGACATGAAGTGGAGGAGTATTGCGAGAGCGCGGGCACGCTCTGGATCAACACGGAACCCGTGCCGCAATGGACGCGTGACTGGCACGCCTGCGGAGCGCTGCTGACCCAGTACGGCATTCCGCTGAGCTTCCACAAGGAGGCGGGCGAATCGCGCTGCAGTTCGGTCAAGGCGGGGCCGGTGATCGTTTACTTCGCCGACCATCCGAACCGCGAACGTGCCGTCATGGTCGCGATCGTCAAGGCCGTGATCCACCTGATCGAGCACGACAAGAGCTTCAAGGACCTGCACCATCCGCTGCATTTGCCCGGCATGCATCATCATCACTGACCCATCGCTGCGGCAATCTGGAGGACGACCAGACTTGCAGATGCAATTGCGACAAGGAATAGGGGTCGTCGAGCAGCGCATTCTTCTGCGCATGGCTGAGGATCGCCGGACCGCCGCGCACCAGCGCCGGCGTCACCGTGATCGATGCCTCCGCGCGGACGCGAGGCCGGCCGGCCGCGCAGGCGAGCGCATTGAGCACCGGATCCACCGTGGCCCCTGAAAAATCCGCAGGGGAGTCCGCGGCCGCGTGATGGTCCGCGGTCGCCTTCAGCTCCAGCGGGGGCGCCAGTTCTTCCGGTATCGCAAACAACTTCGCCTTTCGCAAGCGCCGGCCAAGCGACACCCGGCTCGACAACACGGAAATCGGCCCCGACAATGCCAGCCCGCCGGCAATCGGCAGCAGCCAGGGCAGGAAGGATGGATTCAGCAGATACACCCCAGCCGCCCACAACACGCCGAGCGCCATATGCCATCCATGCTTGGCCAGCGCTTCGCGCCAGCCGGTTTCGGAATCGCCACGCGGCGGCGACTTCCAGTGGATTTCCCAGCCAAGGAAGGCCGCGGCGACAAACCAGGTATGGAACAGCATGCGCACCGGGGCGAGCAGCATCGAAAACAGCACCTCCAGCAACATGCTGCCCAGTACGCGCAACTTGCCGCCGAACTGCTGGGCCCCGTGCGCCCAGATCAGCAATACGCTCAGCAGCTTGGGCAGGAACAGCAATGTCGCCGTCGCGGAGAACAGCGCGATCGCCTTGTCCGGATGCCATTGCGGCCAGATGGGAAACAACTGGCGCGGTTCGGTGAAGTATTGCGGCTCGGTCAGCGCATGCATTGCCAGCATGCCTGTCGACAGTGCGAGGAAGAGGCACCACAGCGGCGCCGATAGATAGGCCATGACACCGGTGACGAAGACGGCGCGATGGACGGGATGCATGCCGCGCGCCGTGAACAGGCGGAAGTTCATGAGGTTGCCGTGACACCAGCGACGATCGCGCTTGAGTTCGTCCAGGAGATTGGGCGGCATTTCTTCATAGCTGCCTTCCAGGTCGTAGGCAATCCACACCGACCAGCCCGCGCGCCGCATCAGTGCCGCCTCGACGAAATCGTGCGACAGGATTTCACCGGCCAGCGAACCGCGGCCGGGCAGGGGAGCAAGCGCGCAATGACGCATGAAGGGCGCGACGCGGATGATGGCGTTATGGCCCCAGTAATGCGATTCGCCGAGTTGCCAGTAGTGCAGGCCGGCAGTGAACAGCGGGCCGTAGGCGCGTGTCGCGAATTGCTGGATGCGTGCGTAAAGGGTGTCACGTCCGGCCGCCACCGGCGCGGTCTGGATGATACCGGCGCCAGGGTTGGCTTCCATCAGGCGCACCAGTCGCGCGATGCAGGCACCGCTCATCACGCTGTCGGCGTCGAGCACGATCATGTAGCGGTAGTTCTTTCCCCAGCGCCGGCAAAAGTCGTCGATGTTGCCGCTCTTGCGCTTCACGCGGCGCTTGCGGTGACGGTAGAAGATGCGGCCGAAGCCATCGACCGCGCGGCACAGCGAGGCCCACGCCGAGAGCTCGGCCGCGCGCACGTCGCTGTCGCTGCTGTCACTGAGCACGAAGAAGTCGAAGTGCGCGAGTTCGCCGCTGCGCGCCAATGACTCATATGTGGCGCGCAAGCCCGCCATGACACGCGGCACGTCTTCATTGCAGATCGGCATGACGATCGCGGTGCGCGCTTGTTCAGGAATGGGAACGGCATCATCCACCTTGCCCGCGATGCCATACCGGTCCCTCCCACGGAGCAAGACGAGATATCCCGCCATCGCCGTCCAGAATCCCGCCGAGACCCAGCAGAACAGGATGGCGAACAGTGCGAGCACGAGCATTTCCAGTTTGGCCGTTCCCTGGTAAGGCAGCACCTTGCCCATGAACCAGGTGGCGACTGCCGTCTGCGACAGCATCAGCGCGAGCAGGATGATGCGGCGAACGTTGCCAAGATAACGCCAGTGGCCACGCGGATCGGGCCCGTCGATGCTGTCGTCCGGCTCAGGCAGCGGCATGTCCGCCGGCCAGGGTTTTCGGTCCGCATGGTCTTCGCGCCGATCCTGCCACTCGTTGCGCCGACGCATGCGCGATTCCGACCAGCGCAGGATAGGATTGAGTTCGCCCCAGGGATGCGGCGCCATCGGCGCACGGTGGAGGGGCGGTGTGAATTGCATGCGCACATGCCTGCGCCGCTCGATATCGAGACGACGGACGTTGCCTGCGGGCTGTGCTTCGGTGCTGCGGCGATCGAATGCGAGTTGCAGCCTTCGCGTGATGGAGCCGAAGGCCGGGTTGTCGCGGTCGGCAAGCCTGCCGGCAAGGGCATGGTGCAGGCCGGTCATCGGCGCCTGGGATGGCATGCGCAGTTCGATGTCGCGGCGTTGCGCGTCGTTCAGCGGCAGCCGGTCAAGGTAATCGCCGGCCGGTGCGTCGGATGGCGATCGTTCTCTTACTCCGGGGGAAGGATATAGCTCCACGTTTCTGATAAGGCGTTGTTGTTGCTGTTGAGGTACCCGCGCAACTCCACCGGTTTCTTTTCGTCGGTGCGGCGCAGCCGGACAGTCATGCGCCATCCGCCCGTTGCATCGTTGCGGATGGTGTTTGTCTCCATGATCTTCCCGTTGGCGTCGGCGCTGACCACCGCGTCGACCTTGTCGCCGGCCGCAAGCTTCTTCAGCGCCGGACCTTCGAAATCGACCGACAGCGCAATGCTGTCATCCGGCTTTTTCACCCAGCCATGGCCGCGGCGCGTCTGCACCGTCCACGACGAGGGCGGACGCTTTTCCGCATCCTTCTGCCACAGCAACCGGTATTCGATATCGAAAGGCACGCCGGGGCGCGGCGGGTTGTCGGGTACCCAGAAGGCAACGACGTTGTCGTTGGTTTCGTCCGGCGTCGGAATCTGAATCAGCTCCACCCGCCCGGCACCCCACTGCCCCTTCGGCTCGACCCAGGCGCTGGGGCGCATTTCATAACGCGCTTCGAGGTCTTCGTAACTGTTGAACTGGCGATCCCGCTGCATCAATCCGAATCCCGCCGGATTGCTCAGCGCATACGAGGTCATCAGCAAACGCCTGGGGTTCAACAATGGACGCCAGATCCACTCGCCGGTTCCCGACTGGATCGCCAAACCGTCGGAATCATGCACTTCCGGACGGTAATCCTCGACTTGAGCGCGCTGGTTCTCGCCGAAGAAATACATGCTGGTGAGTGGCGCGATGCCCAGCTTCGACACGTTTTCGCGCAGATAGAGTTGCGCCTTCACATCCACGGCGGTATCGACGCCAGGCTTCAGCGTGAAGCGGTAGGCGCCTGCGACACGCGGCGAATTGAGCAGGGCATAGATGGTCAGCTCCTTGGCCGCGGGGGAGGGGCGTTCCACCCAGAACTCCGTGAACTGCGGGAATTCCTCGCCTGAATTGAGTGCCGTATCGATTGCCAGCCCGCGCGCCGAGAGCCCGTACAACTGTCCCTTGCCCACCGCACGGAAATAGCTCGCGCCGAGGAAGACCAGCACTTCATCCTTGTACTTCGTCGTGTTCACCGGATAGTGCACGCGGAAGCCGGCAAAGCCCAGGCCGGCCAGATCCCTGGGCTGCAACTCGTTCGCGCCGTAATGGAAGGACTTCGGGTCGAAGCGGATCTCTTGCACGTTCTTGCCCACGATCTCGTGCACCCTGACCGGCGTATCGAAATTGCGCCCCTGGTGGAAAAAGGCGAGTTCGAACGGCAGCTTCGCATTGCGCCACCAGGACCGTGACGGATCGAAGCGGATATCCCGGTACTGGTCATAGTCGAGGTTCGCCAGCGCCTTGGAGACATTCTTTTCCGGCTTCACATAGGCGGCCGCGGCGAGTCGTCGCGCCTTTGACGCGACGTCATCGAAGGTGAACGCAAGCACAGGCGCGGTACTGCACAGGGAAGCCAGTGCGACGGCGCAGGCGGTATTGATCCAGGTCATCGAATTTGCAGACATTGTCCTCTTTGCCGTAAGGTCATTGGCGTATGTTGCAGTGCGTCGCTGTTACTGTTTTGAGCGCGGGCAATCAATGTTGAATTCGCGGGTGTTGCAGGGCGTAACGACCGTCATGCACGGCCGGAAACGGCGTTACAATGGCCGCTGCTTTTCCCATGGTCATCCTTGCCGGGACATGCCGAGACTGCCAACCTTCATCGTCGACAATATCGACCGGATCATCGCCGAGTGGAAACGCGCGGCCCTTCCGACGGTATTGCCGTTCGAGGGCCAGGCGAAGCAAATCCTCATGGCCATTGCGGCGGACATCGAGGCCAATGCCCGCCAGTCCGATTCCTCCGCAGCGGTCACCGTGAGGACCGCCCTGCGCACGCGTCCGGACTTCGATGTCCAGCAAGTCGGTGAAGCACTGCGCTTGCTGCGCGTCGTCGTTCCCGCCGTGTGGAACCCGGCCGACGGGCACGCCGTGGAAGACTGGAGGCGATTCCATGATGCGCTCGACTTCGCCGTCGGCGAGGCAATCGCGCAATACGCGTTGCAGGTGGAACGCACGCGCTCCCTGCTCCTCGGCATGCTTGGCCATGACCTGCGCACACCATTGAGCGCCATCCATATGGCATGCCAGTATCTTGGGCGCGACGATGCACCGTCCGATCGCAAGCGCGAGGCGGTAGCCCGGGTGAGCCGCTGTGCCGGAACAATGGAAGGCATGATTCGCGACGTGCTCGACTTCGCCCGCTCGCGCCTGGGCAAGAAGATGGCGGTCGCAAGGAAGCCGGTCGATCTCGTTGCTGCCTGCCATGAGGCGCTGGAAGATATCCGCGCGGAGCATCCCCGCTGCGAATTCCGGTTCGAGCAAACGAGCTGCCTCGACGGTATTGCCGACATCGCGCGGCTGCGCCAGGCCTTGCGCAACCTGCTCGACAGCGCCTCGCGCAACGGCGCGCGCGGCATGCCCATCCTCCTGCATGCGTCCGCGTCGAATGAACGCATTGTCTTCCGCGTGACATGCAAGGGACAGGGCATGTCACCCGACACGATGCGCACGATGTTCGATCCCATCGCGCAGCTTGCCATTGCCGGCGCCAACCCCGACGGCAATCCTCCCGCCGACCTTGGCCTGGAATTGTTCATTGCACGCGAGATCCTGCGCGTCCATGGCGGCGACGTCGATGTCGCCGCGGGGGGTGGCGAGACGGTATTCGAAGCTTGGCTCCCGGCACGATAAGGGCCGCACTTTCCGGAACATCAAGGGGCGGGTAACATGGGACTGTTCCTCCGCGCATTCTTGTTACCATGCCCACCCCATCCAAGACTGTCTCCCTCGTCCTCGGCGCAGATGGAAACCGAACGTAAGCCGTACGTAGTTTGCGCAGGGGAAACAGTATTTCAAACAGCAAGTCCGACTTGCTTGCATTAGATCAAGGCCCAGGAATTTGCTTTGCGGCATCATTAGCCTTCCGCGCGTTCCGTTCGCAACCATGATCAAAAAAATCCCAGTGGGTCAGCTCAAGGTCGGCATGTTCGTCCACGATTTCAATTGCTCGTGGATCAACCATCCCTTCCTGACCAACCGGGTACTCGTCTCGTCCGAGGGCCTGCTGGAGAAGATCGCGGGTGCGGGCTTGCGCGAAATCTATATCGATACCGAACGCGGGCTTGATGTGACCGATGCTCCGACCGCGGAGCAGGCGCAGGCGGTGATCGAAGCCGAACTGCAATCCCTGGCCAGCGAACCTTCCACAAACCGGCTGCGCATTTCCGTGGGTGAAGAACTCCACCGTGCCGCGCAGGTGAAGCATCGCGCCCACCGTATCGTGCGCGATGCGATGCGCGACGTACGTCTCGGCCGCGCGGTGGAACTCGACCAGGTCGAGCCGGTGGTGCAGGAGATCACCGAATCCATCCTTCGCAATCCCGGCGCCCTGGTCGGCCTGTTGCGCATCAAGAGCAAGGATGATTACACCTTCCTGCATTCCGTCACCGTGTGCACGCTGGTGGTCGCCTTCTGCCGCTCCGCCGGCATGGATGCGGAAACCATGCACCAGGCGGGGCTCGGCGGATTGCTGCACGATATCGGCAAGGCGCTGGTGCCCGACGAGATCCTCAACAAGCCGGGAAAGCTCACGGAAGAGGAATACGCCATCGTCAAGCGCCACCCGCAGGACGGCTACGACATCCTGTTGCGCTCCGGATCGGTCGGCGAGATTCCGCTCGACATCACGCTGCACCATCACGAGCGCATGGACGGTAGCGGCTACACCAAGCGGCTGCCCGGCGAAAGCATCAGCATGCTGGCGCAGATGGCCTCGCTGGTCGACGTGTACGACGCGCTGACGTCCGACCGCTGCTACCACAAGGCGATCCCCGCCGCCGATGCCTTGCGCAAGATCTTCGAGTGGAGCAAGAACGAATTCAATCCGCAGACCGTGCAAGCCTTCATGCACTGCGTCGGCATCTACCCGGTCGGCACGCTGGTCCGGCTGCAGTCCGGCCGCCTCGGCGTAGTGGTCGAGCCGCACGAAACCGACCTGCTCAAACCCAAGGTGAATGTCTTTTTCAGTACCCGCTCGAACACCTACATCCGGCCGGAGCAGGTCGATCTCTCTCGGCCGTTCGGCATGGGCGGCGGCGACAGGATCATGAGTCATGAATCGCCCGACCGGTGGCGCGTCGATCCGCTCAAGTTCATGAGCCTGCACTGATGAAACTGATCTTCCTCGCGTAACCGCCCCGACCGGGCGGCGAGACCTGCTTTTTTCCGCGCATTTCGCGCATCACCCCATCGCAATAACAACATGAACGATATCGTTTCTCCGCTTTCCCTTTTGCCGGCCCTTCATCCCATCATCGGCAACCGCGTCGAACTGAACCTCTTTACCACGTTGCGCTGCAATCTCAAATGCACCTACTGTTCCGAGAGTTCGGTGGTCAATTCCCAAGGCAAACCCAGCTATTCGCTGGAAGAACTCGACAAGTTCATCCGCACCCACCTCGACCGGCACGAGAAGTACGTCACGTTCTACGGTGGCGAGCCGACGCTCAACGTCGAATTCATGGAGCAGGTCATGCAGCGCTATCCGCATTTCCGCTTCCAGCTCCAGACCAACGGCACGCTGCTGCACCGCCTGCCGGACACCCTGCTGGCAAAGCTGTCGAACGTGCTGGTGTCGGTGGACGGCGGGGAAAAAATTACCGACGGGTTTCGCGGCAAGGGCGTGTACCGCCGGGTGATCAACCGCGTCGAAGGCATTCGCGGAAAGCTGGGCGGGTCGCTCACGGCGCGCGTGACCTGGGGCAGCGAAGACACCAGCTTCGAGGAACTGGACGAACTGCTGCAATCCTTCGACTATGTGTACTGGCAGTTCGTGCAAAGCGACGGCGCGTATTCGGCGCAAGCCATGGAGAAGAAGAAGCGTGTGCTCACGCAACTGGTCGACCGCTTTTTTGCCAGCAACGACACCTTGTATCCCTTCATCCCGCTCATGGGCATCGTGCGCAACAAGGTGCTGCCCTCCCGCGCCATCGAGCAATGTTCCGGACATGCGCAATGCCGCGCGTCGACGCACATCCTCAATGTGCTGCCGGACGGTTCGATTTTCCCCTGCCCCGACATGACCGACGATTCCGGCATGCAGCATGGCAGCGTGACCGAAAACTGGCTTGCCCGTAGCCCCCTGCAACCGCATCCCGACATGCCGTGCCAGTCCTGCGACGCTTATGCCTTCTGCCGCGGCAACTGCATGAAAAATCTGCATGTCGCGTATGTCAGAAAGGATGAGGCCTACCGCCGCAATGTGGTGGAACCCGTCTGCGCGCTGCTCAAGTTCCTGGGCGAAGAAATCGAGCGCCGCGACCCGCGCGGCTGGTTTGCCCGCGCGCCGCTCGGGCTGCGCGACGCGATCGCCAATTGCGAGGTGTACGAGTACGTGGAAGTCATGCCCTGATTGCCGCGCCAGCATCCTTGCGCGGGCTGGACTACACTGAAGCAGTAAGTCCGCCGGCATCTTGTGCCGGCGGGAACACTGCCAGAAGCGCAAGAGGAGGACGCATGCACGCCTATGTTGTCAAGACGCCCGACGGCTATCTCTACCCGTTCGCGGACGACGTATCCCTGACCGACGACCAGGCGCTCGCCTGGCACTTCCTCAGCACGCGCGAGGCGCGGGAAGTCGCCGAAAGCCGAGGCTATTACGACGGCGGATTCAATATTCTCCGCGTGGAAATCGAACAGGATAAGTTGAACCGGCAGGACGGCGGCTGAACTCGTCTATCCTCGCGGCCTCTAAACGATCCATGCATTGGCGTTTGAAGGAGTCCGCGATGAGAAGCACCAGTCCTAACCGCAACAGTCAGCAGGCGGCCGACCGCTTCCAACAGCAACAGAAGCAGTCCGGCGACCAGCACATCCTGCCGGAAGACGAGCCGCGGGAAGATCCGCATCGTCCTCACCGCGTCAGCCGGGAAGACATGCAGAAAATGCGTCCGGCCGATCCCGACCCGGACGATCCGGCTTCGCCGTAAACCTCGGCTGCCGCCGGCATCAGGCTGGTGTCGGCGGCGCCTCGGGCATCGTACTGCCCGGCATGGTCGCCGTTTGTGACGCATTGCTTCCCTGACGTGCGCCGAGCACCATCTCCGTCATCCAGCTGACCAGCAGCGAGGTATAGGACCGCTGCCAGCGCTCCTCGGACAAGCCATGGTCGGCGCCGTCGATGACCCGGTAGGTCAGCGAGCGCGACTTGACGCAGGCGTCCCGGTAGCTGCAGATGACCTCATGCGGGATCGTTGCATCGTGCTCCGATTCCACCAGCAGCACGTCTCCCTTGAATTCCGAGCAAGCGCGCAGGGCGCGGTTGTCCTCCGGTTGCACCAGGCTGCGGCGGTAGGACGCGAGATCCTGTTCCTTGTGCAGCTGGCGCTTCGGCAGTCCCCATCCATTGTCCATGTACAGCGCCGGCACGCGCAGCGCAAGCCAGCGGACCGGGCGCATCGACGTCAGGATGGCCCCGAGGTAGCCGCCGTAGCTGCTGCCCACGATCGCGATCGATGAGGGGTCGACCGCGCGGTGCCCCGCGAGGATGTCATAGGCGGCGAGGACATCGTGCAGGTTGTTCTCGCGCGTGACTGTTTCATGCTGCGGCAGCGTGCCCGCATGGCCGCGCAGGTCGAATGTCAGGCACACGCAGCCAAGGGCCGCCACTTCCCGCGCGCGGGCAAGGTATTGCTCCTGGCTTCCGCCCCATCCGTGCACGAACAAGACGCCGGGCAGTTTCGTGTCCGGTGTGACCAGGGTGCCGGCGATATTGCCGCCATCGACGGCGATGCGTAACGTGTCCTCACGTGTTGCCATAGTCCTCCAGTCTTGCGTATTTCGTCAGCGGCCCAACCCTGTCGTCGTTGCCCTGGAAATACACTGCCGCACCAGGGGGCAGGGATGGATTGTCGCCGTAGATCTCGGTCGTCGATGCGCGTACGACCGACAACGAGGGATCGTCCCGGAAGGCTTCCAGTGCGGCGACCTCCGCGCCGCTGGCACCGCCGATGCGCCAGGACTGTTCCAGCACACCCGAATACCAGCGTCCTTCTTCATCGACACCTTGCGCGATGTCATAGTTGCATCTGGACGCAAACATTCCCGGATAGCAGGCGATGGCCGCCGCATGGTAGGTGCGCGCCTGGGCAATGGCGATATGCACGTGCTGGCCGAGGGGGAGTTGCAGCAGTTCATCGAAATCGCCGCGCACGACGATCAGGTCCGAGCCGCCGTACACTTCCGCGCCCCGGTTATCCGGGGTAAGCCGTTGCGTGCCGCAATAGGTCGCCAGGAAATTGCCAACGCGCACCTGCCCGACGCTGCGTGTTTCCGGCCCCACCAGGTTACGCTCCAGCACGAGTCCGATGCGCTCCAGTTCCTTTGTGTCCAGGCGTTCGAGTTCCTCCTCGAGTTGCCGGAGGTCCGGTACAACGGTTTGCCCCATGCCGCCAATCCCGCTCGGCTTCTTCATTCGCACCGGACCCCGTTCCAGCAACTGCTTGCCGGCAGTGAGGGCATCACGGCGCGAGAACGCCGAATATCCGGGAAGAACCACGTCGTGGACGCGCTGGCAGAAGTCGTCGGACCAGCCTTGAGGGCTGCGGCTTGCGGAAGACGGAAGGGCGTGCGTGATCGTCTTTGTTGCTACAAAGGCATGGGGCACGACGCCGCCGAACAAATCCTCCTCGCTGCCGATCTGCAAGGCGTCGGGCAGTTCGGCGCGCACCAGCGTGTCGTTTGGTACAAAATACAAAGGTCGGTCATACTGCGCTGCCGGATTGAATATTCCTCCATACGCATCGCCGCGTATGTCCGCGATCCTCTTCGCCAGCACATCCTGCGTCGCAATTTCATGGTTGCAGACGTCCGTCCTGCAGGGATAGACCACAACTACTGAAGGGGTATTCCTCGGTTCGCGCGCGGTTTGCATTGGGCGGGAAGTGGCGGAATGCATGTGTCGATCTCCAGAGGTGCCGGCGGCGGCACGTTGCAATCCATACCTTATGCAAAAACCAGGCCGTTCAATGCATGTGGAATGGAAATGTCAAGCAACGAACGTTACTGGCTTGCCACCCCGATTTCAGCAAAAACGTTTACGATGATGCATTGGCCTTCGAGAAAGGCGCGCCGCACTCATGAACCCGAATTCCAGCCTTACTGTCGCCCAGCTCAACGGCATCCTCAGCATCGCCGATGACGCGATCATTTCGGTCGACGACGACCAGAAGATCATCCTGTTCAATCAGGGCGCCGAACGCGTGTTCGGCTGGAAAGCGGAAGAGATCCTCGGCAAGGAGCTGAACAAGCTGTTGCCGCCGCGCTATCACGAAGGGCACCACAAGCACATCGCGGAATTCGACCGCTCCGGCCTGGAGGCGCGCAAGATGGCTGAACGCCGCGCGATCTTCGCCATGCGGCGCGACGGCACCGAATTCCCCGCCGAAGCATCCATTTCCAAGCTCGCGGTCGGCGGCACCACCATTCATACCGTCATCCTCCGCGACATTTCCGCGCGCAAGGCCTACGAGCGCGAACTGGAAGTCGCCAAGGAACGCGCCGAGGCGGCCATGCAGGCCAAGAGCATGTTCCTGGCCAACATGAGCCATGAGATCCGCACGCCGCTTAACGCGGTGATCGGCATGACCAGCCTGCTGCTCAACACGCGCATCGACGAAGAACAGCGCGACTACGCGCAGACGATCCGCGCCAGCAGCGAAGTGCTGCTCACGATCATCAACGACATCCTCGACTATTCGAAGATCGAGGTCGGCAAGCTCGACATCGAACGCCAGCCTTTCGACCTGCGCCGCTGTGTCGAGGAATCGCTCGACCTGCTGTCGTCCAACGCGGCGGAAAAGAACATCAACCTGGCCTACTTCATCGACGACAGTGTTCCCGCGCAGCTCGTCGGCGACGTCACGCGGCTGCGCCAGATCCTGGTGAACCTGCTGTCGAATTCCATCAAGTTCACCCACCGCGGCGAGGTGGTGGTGTCGGTGTCGGCACGTGCCGGCGAAGACAGCCTTTATGAAATCACCTTCTCGGTGAAGGATACCGGCATCGGCATTCCGGAAGACCGTCAGGCGGAGTTGTTCCAGGTATTCACGCAGGTCGACGCGTCGACTACGCGCAAATACGGTGGCACCGGCCTGGGCCTCGCCATCAGCAAGCGGCTGGCGGAAGTCATGGGCGGCCGCATGTGGCTGGAGAGCGAAGTGGGCGTCGGGTCGACCTTCCATTTCACCATCACGGTGGAAGCCTCCGGCTCGCAGCTGGCGCACAGCTTCCTCCAGGAGCGCTCTTCCTCGCTCGCCGGCCGGCGTGTGCTCATCGTCGACGACAACAGCACCAACCGCCGCATCCTGGTCAAGCAGTCGCTGCTGTGGGGCATGGTGCCGTCCGCGGCGGCCTCTGCCATCGAGGCGCTCGACCTCGTGCGCCACGGGCATGCCTTCGATGTCGGGATCCTCGACATGAGCATGCCGGAAATGGACGGACTTGGCCTCGCGCTGGAAATCCGCAAGTACCGCGATGAATACGCGCTGCCGCTGATCATGCTCACCTCGGTCGCCAACCGTCCGCGCGATGCGACGCTGGCGCTGGTGAAGTTTGCCGCCTACCTGAACAAGCCGATCAAGCCGACGGCGCTGTTCGACTCGCTGCTGCATGCGATGCGGATCGAACCGGTGCACGCGCAGCAGGCGCGGCCGCGCACGAGCAACGGCAAGCTGGCCGAAACGCATCCGCTGAAGATCCTCGTCGCCGAGGACAACACGGTCAACCAGAAAGTCGTGCAGCAGCTGCTCGCCCATCTCGGCTATCGCGCCGACGTCGTGGCCAACGGCGCCGAAGTGCTCGATGCGCTGGAGCGTCAGAACTACGATGTCGTGCTGATGGATGTGCAGATGCCGGAGATGGATGGCCTGGAAGCGACGCGCCGCCTGCGCGCCCGCTACGGCGCCTCCGGACCCCGCGTGATTGCCATGACGGCCAACGCGATGCCGGGCGACCGCGAGAAGTGCCTGTCTGCCGGCATGGATTCCTACGTGTCCAAGCCGGTGGAGCTGGAGGACCTGCGCAGCGTGCTGATCGACGTCGCGGGTTCCGGCCGCAACGACGTGGAGGATGCGTCGCCGATCATCGACCGCCGCCGCATCGACCAGCTGCTTGAACTGCAGGATGAAAACAACCCGACGCTGGCGTCGGACATCATCCAGCTGTTCATCAACGACTCACCCAAGCACCTGCAGAACATTGACGACGCGCTCGCCGCCGGCCGCGCCGAAGACCTGCTGTCCGCGGCACACCGCTTCCTGTCCAGCATTGAAAACCTTGGCGCGCATCGCATGCGCAAGCATTGCATGGAGCTGGAGCGCCTGGGCAGGGAAGGCACGCTGGAAGGCGGGGAAGCGCTGCTCGACAGCTTGCGGCGCGAGTTCGACATTGCGCGCCAGCACCTGCTGACGATCGTGCAATCGGTCTGAGTCAGCGGACTTCGTCGAGAATGCGCAGTCGATCGTCGAAGTTCCACACCTTCCGGATCTCGATCACATCAAAGCGCCGCGCCAGCTCCGGCGGAAAAGCGCTGTAGCGCGCGTTCATCCGCACAATCCTGTGCACGGCCTCATCCAGCTCGGACCGGCCGCTGGAGCGGTGGATGACAACGTTCTCCACGCTGCCGTCGCTGCGCACGGCAACCGTCACCACCGGATCGCCCTGGGCTTTGTCGACCGCCGCGCGCGGATACATGATGCTGCCGTTGCGTTCGATCTTCAGGCGCCAGCTCTCGACGTACATCATCACGCCGACATCGACATCCTTGCCGCCGAGGAAAGAGCGCCGGCGCGGTTGGTCCGCGGCATTCTCGGGCTGACGGACGGGCGCGTCATTGCGCAGGATGTCGCCCCTTCTCGCCTGCTCCAGCGCGCGTCCGGCCAGGCCCCCGCCGACGTCGCGCGGCAGCGCATCGATGCGTGATCCGGGAGCGGGGCTGTCTCCGAGGGCGAGCTCGGGGGCGCGTTCACGCCGGGATGCGCTTGCCGCTTCGATCTCCGCCTTTTTCCTTGCCGCCAGTTCCTCGGCCTGACGTGCACGCGCCGCTTCAGCCGCTTCTGCCTGTTTCCGGGCTTGCAACTCGGCGGCTTCGCGCCGCAGGCGTTCTTCCTGCAGTCGTACCGCTTCCGCGCGCTGCTTCTCTTCGAGTTCCATGGCGCGCCGCGCCGCTTCCTCACGTTGATGCTGCAGGGCGAGCGCGGCGGCCTGCCGGCTTGCCTCTTCCGCCTTGCGCTGTTCTTCCAGGGCAAGCGCGGCACGTTCCGCCTCCTCGCGCCGTTTCGCCTCCTCTACGCGTTGCGCTTCCTGGGCGAGGACGCGTGCGCGAGCTTCTTCTTCCTGCCGGCGCGCAGCCTCCGCCTCTTCCTGCTGTTGCCGCGCGGCCAGCGCTTCCGCTTCGCGGGCGTGCAAGGCCTTTTCTTCCTCGGCCTGGCGCAGCGCAGCGTGCTCACGTTCGCGCGATGCCAACTCCTCTTCGGAGACGGATGCGGCAGGTTCGGGTAATGCGGCTTTGGGTTCCGGCAGCGGTGTGATCTCGTCCGTTGCCGGCGGAGGCATGTTGAAGCGGCTATCGCGCGCGTTGTTGAGTGCGATGACAGGCGTTTCGCGCTTGATGCGGGGGCGCGCCGGGCGGGACGCGGCAGGCTTGGCCGTACCGGGCTTTGTCCTGGCCTTTGGCGTGGGCGCGGGCGGCAAAGGCACCAACCGGAGTCCGGTGGCCGGTGCGCTTGCCGCATTCGGTGGCGGCGCAGGCGAAGCCGCCTCGGCTGCGCTCGACGGCGGCGCCAGCGCCACCTGCAAGTCGACTGCCTGTGCGCGGCGCTCTCGCCATGGTAGCTCCAGCGCAGGCAGCCCGACGCCGGGAGCGCCGAACTGCAGGGAAATGATAGCGGCATGCACCACCAGCGATACCGTCAACGCGCCGGTCATCCGCAGGCGGAAAGGGCCGTCTGCCGGAGCGGTGCGCGCGGTGGTGCGTGAGGTCATGCGTTCAATGCGAGCAGAGAATGGACTCGGCACATTATTGCATCTTGCGTCCGGTCAACCGCGATTCTCATCAAGCGGTCGCCAGGCACGGGCCTTATACTGTGGCGTCCGCATCCACGACGGCCCTGGCGCCGCCCTCCATGTCCAGCACCTTCAACATCCTGATCGTCGGCGCGCTGTTCTGCGTCCTGATGCTCCTGGTCCTGATCTCGCTCCTGCGCAGCGGCATTCCCGGCATCCGCGAATGGTGCCTGGCGAATGCGTTCGGCTGCGTCGCACTCGTGCTGTATGCATTCGGCCGCGAACTGATGCCGTTGATTGCCTACGAGGTGGCGAACGGCGTGTACGCTGCGGCATCGGCGGCGATGCTGGCAGGATTTCGCCGCTATTACGGCAAAAGTGCGATGCCGGTGGTGCTCGGCGCTGGCGTCCTGCTGGTCGTCGCAGCGATTGCGCTCTTCCATTACAGCGTCGATTCCTACCCGATGCGCACCGTCGTGATCGCTGTTTTCCAGGGGACGACCTGCCTGGCGATTGCGACGACGATCGTCTTTGGACGCAGCGACTGGCGGTCCCATTACCCGTCGCTGTTTACCGTCGCCATGGCTGCCGTGATCACCGTGGGACACGGTATTCGCAGCGCGATCTATCTGCTCAATACCGGCGAAGTATCCTCATTGCTGCAGCCGTCGCCCTTGAACCTGCTGTTTGTTTCCGCCGGGACCTTCATCCTTCCCGTGCTGACGTTCGGCGCCGTGATGCTGGTGCACGACACCATGCTGGCCAGGGCGGAGCTGGTGGCCAACCGCGACTTCCTGACCGGAGCCTGGACGCGCCGTGCCTTCTTCGAGCATGCGGATCGCGAGCTGCTGCGGACACGCAGGATGGGACGCCAATTGTCCCTGCTGCTCCTGGACGTCGACCATTTTAAGAAAATCAATGACACGTACGGCCACGCGGTAGGCGACCTGGTGCTGATCGACCTCGTCAAGCGCGCCGCCACCGTGGTGCGGGCGGTCGATTTCTTTGCGCGAGTGGGCGGGGAAGAATTTGCCGTGTTGCTGCCGGAAACGTCCCGCGACGCGGCGGCCGGCGTGGCGGAGCGCATGCGCGCCATCGTCGCGCAATCGGCAACGGAAAAGGGCAGGGCGAAGCCTGCCGTTCCGGCTTACACGATCAGTATCGGCGTGTCGTCCGTGCGCGGGTTCGAATCGCTGCAGGACCTGATGCGCCGCGCGGATGCCGCCCTGTACGCGGCCAAGGCAATGGGGCGCAACAGGGCGGTCAGCGAAGTCGAGGCAGAGGTGTAGTTACTGCAGCGAGCGTACGCACAGGCGGAAATCCGGATCCTCCTCGTACTTCCGCACGTCAAACTCCAGGCTGCGCATCAGCTTGAGCATCGGCGCATTGTTCGTCAGCACCAGGCCTTCGATCTGCGACAGGCCCTTGCTGCGCGCCACGTCCATGATGGACAGCATCATGCGCGAACCCAGTCCCTGGCCGTTGAACTCGTCGGCGATGGCCAGCGAGAACTCGCAGGTGTTCTGGTCCGGATTGGTGACATAGCGCGACACGCCGATGATGCGTTCGGTCTCGGTGAAGCCGCCGTCTTCCGTCGGCGTGCGTTCGCGGTACATCGCCACCAGCGCCATTTCGCGGTCGTAGTCGATGAGCGTGAACTTCGCCAGCATCTTCACCGACAACTCGCGCATGGTCGAGACGAAACGGAAATAGCGGCTTTCCGGCGACATGCGGCGCACGAAATCCTGCAGCATCTGCGCATCGCCAGGACGGATCGGGCGCACGGCATAGTGGCCGCCGCCGCGCATCGGCCATTCCTGCTCGCGTTCCGACGGGTAGGGCAGGATCGCCAGGTGCGGGAAGTTGTCCGCGCCATGCGGCGCATGGTCGATCACGATACGCGCGTCCACCACCAGCGAGCCGTTGGCGTCGACGATTACCGGATTGATGTCCATCTGCTTGAGCTGCGGCAGCGCGCACACCATTTCCGAGACGCGCAGCAGGATCTGCTCCAGCGATTCGCGGTGCGCGGGCGTGGCGCCACGCCAGTTGCCCAGCGTTTCCACGCAACGCGCGCGGTCGATGAGGCGTTGCGCGAGGAACTGGTTCAGCGGCGGCAATTCGATCGCGCGGTCGGCGATCAGTTCGATCATCGTGCCGCCGGCACCAAAGGAAATCACCGGGCCGAAGGGTTCGTCGGACGTCACGCCGATGTACAGCTCGCGGCCCTGCGGCTTGCCGGACATGTTCTGGATCGTCACGCCGTTGATGCGCGCATCCGGACGCAGGCGCGCCACGGTGGCCATCATGTCCTGCCAGGTGTCGCGTACCGCGGCGGCGTTTTGCAGGTTCAGCGCCACGCCGTGCACGTCCGACTTGTGCGTGATGTCCGGCGAATCGATCTTCAGCGCAACCGGATAGCCGAGCTGGTTGGCCACGAGAATCGCTTCGCTTGCGGAGCGCGCGAGGATGGTCTTGGTAACCGGGATGTGGAAGGCCGACAGCAGGGCCTTCGATTCCATCTCGGTCAGCACCTTGCGCCTTTCGGTCAGTACGCTTTCGACCAGGATGCGCGCGCCTTCCAGGTCGGGGTTGGCCAGTTGCGGCGACAGCGGCGGCGGGGTCTGGTGCAGCAGCTGCTGGTTCTGGTGGAACGAGGCGATGTTGTGGAAGGCATCGACCGCGGCTTCCGGCGTGCGATAGGTCGGAATCGTCGCGCGCGACAGGATCTGGCGCGCGGCGGCGGCGCGCTCGTCACCCATCCAGCACGTAAGCAGCGGCTTGCCGACATCGGGATGGATGTCGGCGAGCGCCTGCGCGACGGCGGCCGTGTCGAGTTCCGGCTTGGGCGACAGGATCACGAGGACGCCGTCGACGTTGTGGGCTTTCGCACAGGCCTTGATGGCGGCGCGGTAGTGGCCCGGCTCGGCTTCTTCGCCGAGGTCGATGACGGATTGCAGGCTGGCCAGCGGAGACAGTTCCGGGGCGAGCGCGGCAGCCGCATCAGGCTCCAGCGCCACCATTTCCAGTCCCAGCTCGTCGGCCCAGTCTGCGGCCAGCACGCCGGGACCGCCGCCATTGCTGATGACGGCCAGGCGTTTGCCGACGGGGAGATTGCGGGCGGACAGGCCCTTGGCCGCAGTGAAGAGTTGCACGAAGGTGCGTACGCGCACCGCGCCCGCGCGCTGCAGGGCAGCGTCGAACACGTCGTCGCTGCCGACGATGGCGCCGGAGTGCGTCAGTGCCGCGGTGGAGCCGGCGGGCTTGCGTCCCGCCTTCAGCACGAACACCGGCTTGGCGTTCGCAGCCGCACGCAGCGAGCTCATGAAGCGCCGCGCATTGCGGATGCCTTCAAGGTAGACGACGATGCTTTGCGTACTGCGGTCGTCGGCCAGGAAATCGAGCACCTGCGAGATATCGACCGAGGTATTGGGGCCAAGCGCGACCACGGCAGAAAAGCCGACACCGTTCTTGACCGCCCAGTCGAGGATGGACGAGGAAACGGCGCCCGATTGCGAGACGAGCGCCAGCCCGCCGGACTGCGCGATCGGACCGAGCGCGCTCGCGTTGAGCGACAGTTTCGGGCGCTGGAAACCCATGCAATTGGGACCGAGCAGGTAGATGCCGTGCTGGCGGGCCACTGCATGCAGCTGCGCCGCCAGCTTCGCATCCACGCCGCTCGACACGATGAGCGCCGCCTTGCTTTCGATGCGTGCCGCAACTTCGAGCGCGGCGGTGAGCTGGTCATGCGGCAGCGCGATGATCGCGAGGTCGAACTTTGCCTCGGCCAGTTCGCTCAGCGTGCCGGTCATGCCGATGTCGAGGAAGCGCACCGGGCCGGTATAGCCGCCGTTGCGCAGTTGTTCCGCGATCTGCCGGCCGTAGCTGACCTGGGATGCGGGATCGTTCTCGTTGCCGGCGAAGACTACCACCGAGCGCGGCGAGAAAAGGGGATTCAGATAATGCCTGTCCATGCTAATCGTCTAATGTTTAACTGCATATGTCACAGCAGGCCGGCTCCGCGTCTGTGCACGAATGCCGTCCAGCCGTCTATTTGATTCAATCCGCGCCGATCAATACCTTCACGTGCGCGGCCACGCTGCGGGCCAGGGGCGAGAGCACATAGCCGCCCTCGAGGCAGGACACGACGCGTCCTTTGCAATGCCGATTTGCCACGTCCATGATTCGGCGCGTGACCCATTCATAATCGGCCTCGACCAGGCCGAGGTTGCCCATGTCGTCTTCGCGGTGCGCATCGAAGCCGGCGGAGATGAAGATCATCTGCGGGCGGAAGGCGTCCAGCGCCGGTATCCATCCCCAGTCTACCGCTTCCCGGAAGGCGTCGCCGCCGGAACGCGGCGACAACCCGATGTTGACCATGTTGGTGCCGCGCGGTTCATCGCCGCAGAAAGGATAGAGGTTGGTTTCGTAGGTCGAGCACATCAGCACGCGTGAATCGCCGCACAGGATGTCTTCGCTGCCATTGCCATGATGGACATCGAAGTCGACCAGCGCCACGCGCTCCAGGCCGTGCACGTCCAGCGCATGGCGAATGCCGACCGCCACATTGTTGAAAAAGCAGAATCCGCCCGCCGCGTCGTGTTCCGCATGGTGTCCCGGCGGGCGCACGTTGCAGAAGGCGACCGACGCGTCGCCACGCACCACGAGGTCGGTGGCAAGCACGGCCGCCCCCGCCGAGCGAAGCGCTGCCTGGTAGGTATGCGCGTTCATCCAGGTATCCGGATCCACTTGTGCATAGCCTGAATCCGGATCGGGGATCTTCGCCGCCATCTCTCGCACATGATGCATGGCATGGGCGCGTCCGAGCTGTTCGTCGGTCGCGAGCGGCGCGTCGTGGGGTTGCATGAACTCCAGCAGCCCTTTGATGAGCAAATGGTCACGGATCGCGGCGAGGCGCTCCGGGCATTCAGGGTGCAGGGCTCCCATTTCGTGCTTGCTGCAATCCGGATGGGAAATATAGGCAGGTAGCATGCGTGTTTGACATCGAAAGGGTTGCGTCGCGTTCCGCACTGATCGCCGGGAGCGCGCGGTGCCCGGCAGGATTGCCGGGCATGCAAAAATTATCCGCGCTTACCCACGCTGATGTCAGGGTGATGCAGTCGGGAAAGGATTTCCTTGTTCCAGATCAATTTTCCCGTGCGTGCGCCCTTATGCCAGCTTCTTCAACTCGCGCGGGGCTGGCTGCAGTACCGGTACGGCGGGGGGCATGGGAATGACCTTGGCTTGCGTCACCGGTGCGGCCGGCGCGGAGTCGAGACGGAAGGCATTGACGGCCTCGGCGAGCAGGGCCGCCTGGTCCCGGAGTGCTTCCGAAGCCGACGCGGTTTCTTCCACCAGCGAGGCGTTCTGCTGCGTCACGCGATCCATCTGGGCGATCGCCAGGTTCACCTGTTCGATGCCGGAACTCTGTTCCTGCGTCGCAGTGGTGATTTCGGTCATGATCGCGGTGACCTTTTCCACGCTGGTGACGATCTCTTCCATCGTGGCGCCAGCCTGCCCGACGAGCGCGCTGCCGGCTTCCACCTTGTCGACCGAGTCGTCAATCAGCGCCTTGATTTCGCGCGCTGCCGACGCGCTGCGCTGTGCCAGGCTGCGCACCTCGGATGCGACCACCGCGAAGCCCCTGCCTTGTTCGCCCGCGCGCGCCGCTTCGACGGCGGCATTCAGCGCCAGGATGTTGGTCTGGAAGGCGATGCCGTCGATCACGCCGATGATGTCGACAATCTTGCGCGCCGAGGAGTGGATCGATTCCATCGTCTGCACCACCTGGTCCACCACTTCGCCGCCGCGCTGGGCGACCTGCGACGCCGATGCTGCCAGTGCGTTCGCATCGTGGGCATGGCTGGCGTTCTGCTTGACCGTCGAGGTCAGTTCTTCCATCGACGACGCGGTTTCTTCCAGTGAGCTGGCTTCCTCCTCCGTGCGTGAGGACAGGTCCATGGTGCCCGCGGCGATCTGCGCCGATGCCGTGGCGATCGTCTCCGTCCCGTGGCGCACGTGACCGACGATGTCCGCCAGCTTGTCGCGCATGTCCTTCATCGCGCGCAGCAGGCTGGACGTGTCGCCGGGTGCAACCTTGACCTGCACGCTGAGGTCTCCGCCGGCGATGCTGTTGGCAATCTCGGCCGCATACATGGGCTCGCCGCCGAGCTGTCCGACGATGCTGCGCGTCAGGACCCAGGCGCAAAGGATGCCGACCAACAGTGAAAACGCTGCCATCCCGATCAGCATCGTGCGGCCGGAGCGATAGGTGGCTTCGATGTGGGCCGCGGTTTCATCGATGTGCTGGCGCTGGTTGTCGAGCAGCTTCTGAACCGCTTCCTGATAGGCCTTCGCCGCGGGCATGAAATTGCTGTCGAGCAGGCGGTTGGCATCATCGGCCTTGCCTTCGGACTTCAGTTTGACAACGCCGTCGCGCGCAGCGATATAAGCCTTGCGCTTTTCACCGATGTCGCCGAACAGCTGCTTTTCCTTGTCCGACGACAGCAAGCCTTCCACCTTGCCCTGCATCTCGGATGCGAAACGCGTGGAGGCAGCCGCTTCCTCCGCGAAGAATGCGCCCAGCGACGCGTCACTGCTTTTGGCAATCGCCGCGGTGCGCCGGACGGCTGTATGGATAACGCTGTACCAGTCGGCGATGTACCGTTCCTTGGCAAGCGGCTCCTGCATCATGGCGCGGGTATCTGCGGCGACCTCGGACAGTCGCCAGATGGCCGTGCCGGTCGCGAGGAAGGATATGAACAGGATCGCCGCCATGGCGATCGTCAGCCGGGTGGCGACCCGGAGTTGTGCAAACGCTTTCATCATTTTTCCTTTTTTTCTTTGCGTGTAGCTGTCTGATTTTTTCCGTAGCCCGGTATGGCGGGAACGGAACGGCATGCGCTTGTGGCGCAAACCGCTTTACCGCGCGCGGGGGCTGGGCGCGCAGCCGGGAAAATGAGCAGGGACGTCAATGACGGCCGGGCAGGATTCGCATACCGCCGGCGTAATGACGCGGGAATTGCTTCCCGCGGGGACAGCTGGAGCACGCTGCAAACCTCAGTCTCA
Source organism: Noviherbaspirillum sp. ST9 (assembly GCF_048799745.1). Classification (NCBI taxonomy): domain Bacteria; kingdom Pseudomonadati; phylum Pseudomonadota; class Betaproteobacteria; order Burkholderiales; family Oxalobacteraceae; genus Noviherbaspirillum; species Noviherbaspirillum sp. ST9. The sequence goes on from NZ_JBLWFR010000004.1 coordinate 321,827, forward strand.
CATCCTCAATCCGCTTGTGCAGCACTTGAGTGCGTGTCTCCGTTGTTATCTGGATTGTTAAGTGAAAGTTACTCTTGTTAGCAGGCGCTTGCAAAGTGTGGGCGCGGGTTTCCTTATCCTGTGTCAATCGCTGGAGCTCCGGTGCTAGAGTGGACAGGATTCGAGGAACCCTATGCGTCTGATCGAGAGGGATGCAGGCCGAGCTTGGCGCTCAGGCCGCACGTCGCGGGAGCGTGTTTTTCTTTTTCAGGATTGACGCCCCTTTTCCTAAAGAGGACGTGAATCCAGTTTCCCCGGGCAGGCGTGAATGGGATTTGTGCTCTTCGCACCGTGTAGGCGACTCTTGTCAGAACTTTTTGCGTAAGATTTCGTGACGGAGGCGGCTTGAGTCTCATGCCGCAGTGAACGCAAGGCTCTTCCTGAATATATGTTCCGAATGGATTTCCGGCTAGGTTCAGCAGATAAGCGGATAGGTTGTTGGTCCCCGGCTCGCCCTTGCCTACGAAATTGATCCGGACCACTTCAAAGTCCGGGAAAAGCAGCTTGAGACGCGTTTCGTCGAAGCTGTTGACGTGCGCCCACGGAGGGTTCGTTTTCCCGCACGAGTAACATGTAGTTCGGCCATGTCGGATGTCTTGCATGTACGGGACGCCGATCAATACGTATTGATCGGCAATCCGGCCCAGTTCGCTACACGCCTGTTCCAGCGCCGGACTTGGAATATGTTCAAGTACTTCGGAGCAAAACACGAGATCGAAGCTCGCGTCGGGAAATTGCAATGCAGTTGCATCGCCCTTCAGGCATCTCACGTTCGGGTGGTCGATGACCGGCATCTCCAGATCCAGAGCCGTCACCGAGGGACAGTAGTTTGTCAGCTCCTTGGACAGGAACCCGTCACGCGCACCAATGTCAATGACGGACTTCACTGTTTCCGGAACCATTCGCATCAAGTCTGCAATTCGGGTCTTTTCCTGCTCGTTGTTCCGGTACGCCGTCAAATCCATCGTGTCCTCGTCGCTTATTTCAAGTTGTGTGGAGCCCATGACAAAAAAGCTCCTCCGCTGTTTCAGACTCTCAGTCGGATCTTCCATCGCCGCCGCCTTCAATGCCTCGGATCAGCCGGGGCGGCATGTTTCTCGTTCCGCGTGAATCGATGGGGGCGCTTTTCTTTGGAGTCAGAGAGAATGGCCTTTCAACAAGCATGAACATGACTGCCGACGGAATGAGAGTCCACGCAAACATAACTGGCATCAAAGCCAGAAAGAAGAATGTGCCGCGGTCCTGAGGCGGGACAAATTTCTCGAGAACGATACATGCGCTTTGCAGACTCACTCCATGCACCAGATAGTAGGAATAGCTCATATTTCCGAGCCATCGCAGGCCCGTCAGGCTGAACGTTCGTCCCAAGGGGCCTAGCGGCCGCGCAAAACAAGCGTGACAGACCACGAAAAACGCCACATAAAGACATGCCGCCTTTAACGCGATGCCAAAGGCACCCTGCACAGGGGAGAGGGCCGAGAGCAGGCCGGTCAACAAGGCCGCAGACGCAACGACGCTTCCAGGAGACTTGATCAGTTGATGGCGCATGACCTCAGCGAGCAGAATTCCGGCAATGAACATGATGAGCCTGACCGGCCCGCCAAATACTGCACATGTCGTAACCAGAACTAATGTGAGCGCCAGGAAAAAGGCGACACGCCATGCAAGAGATTTCTTGCGTAGAGCAAGAAACCAGATCAGAAACGGTAGCGCCAGGTAATAAAGCATCTCGTAACTAAGCGACCATGCGACGGTGATAAGTGGCTCAATTGGGAAAAGCCCTGGCAACAAAAGGAAATTCTGCGTGAGGTATATCAGTGCATCCCAGCTTTCGTTCGGAATCTTGCTCTCGCCAGGACGGGCAAACGACAAGATGACATAGGCGCAGAAGACGGCGGTGAAGACCGGATAGATTCGTTGGATCCTGCGGTAAGCGTACGGCAAGAAAGACTGGTCCTTTGACATCAACGAACCGTATATCAGGTACCCGCTGAGCACGAAGAACAGATCAACGCCCGTGTTTCCGATGGCATGAAAGGCACGCGCAACGCTGAAAAGCGGCGTCTTGGCGCCCATCCAGGGTTCGATCAGTGTGACGTAGTGGACCGCGAAGACCAGGAATACAGCGAAGCCGCGGAGACCTTCCATCGGCAGCACATTTCCGTTGGCCTCGCCGCGCGTCAGCTCAAGTCGATCCCGAAGCCAATCCCTGATCATTAATAGTCCCTGGTTACTTTATTCGCGCCCATAAGCGCTTTTTGTTTAAGCGGCGATTGTAACCAAGTTTCCATGTTTCACTGTCGTGGCTCTTGTTATACCTCAAATACCATGCACCGGCCTTTTCAGTGACTCGCAACACTGCGCTTGCGTGCGGCTGAACTGATAGCCACCACCGCCGGATGCGAAAGACGACGTTCCACCGAGATGGCATAGAACTGTTCCATCACCTCCGTGGTACGCCCGACTTCCACCACCCCGTACTGCCGCTTGATCTGCGCAGCGACCACGGACGGCATGCAGAAGACGCCTGTCCCGGCTTCGCCGAATTCCTTGAGCAGCGCGCCATCGTCGAACTCGCCGGCGATACGCGGGCGGACGCGTTCGCGGTCGAACCACTTCAGCAGGCGCGGACGGACGGCGGCATCCTCGCCCGGCAGCAGGAAGGGGGCGCCATCGAGGCTTTGCGGAAAACCTTTCTTGACCTGACGTGCGAGCGACTGGGCGGCGAAAAAGGTGATGCCGCATTCGCCCAGCAGGTGACTGTAACCGCGCACGTTGCTGTTGGCCGGCATCGGGCCGTCGGCGATCACGATGTCGAAACTCTGGATCGCCAGGCCCGCCAGCAAGGTCGACAGCTTGCCTTCGCGGCACACCATGCGCAGCGTCTCGGGTAGCTTGAGCGCCGGTTCCAGCAGCATGTAAGCGATGGATTTCTGCACCGAGTCGACCACGCCGACGCTGAACTGCAGCGGCCGGTCGCCGGGCCGATGGTGCAGCATGTCCTCCAGTTCCTCGCCCAGCGAAAAGATCTCGTCGGCGTAGCTGAACACCATCCGTCCCGTCTCGTTGAGTTCGATGCGCCGGCCCACGCGGTCGAACAGCGACGTGCCGAGCGACTCTTCCAGCAGCGTGATCTGTCCGCTGATGGTTTGCGGCGTCAGGTGCAGCTGTTCGCTGGCGCGGCCGATGCCGCCGCACTTCGCGACAACCCAGAAGTAGTGCAGGTGCTTGTAGTTGATGGCGCTCATGACTGTTCGATTTTTCCGAATTGAATTAACACAATATTCGAATTTTAAACCGTCAACGCAAGGACTATATTGAACTCAGGCCGGCAGCAATGCAGCACCGGCCCGAAACCAAGAACATTCAGGAGGTTGTCATGAAAGTCGATGTCCATGCCCAGGGATTCCCGCTGACCGAAGCACTTGCCGAGCACGCCGAGCGCCGCCTGCGCTTCGCTCTCAAGCACGCGGCGGATCGTGTCCAGCACGTGTCGGTGCGCCTGGCCGATGTGAACGGACCGCGTGGCGGTGTCGACAAGAAGTGCAGCGTCCACATCACGCTTGCCGGCGCGCCGGACATCGTGACGGAGGATACCGAGGCCGACATGTACATCGCGATCAACCGTGCTGTCGACCGGGTGGGGCGAACCGTACTGCGGCGCATGACCCACTGATGTCTGTCAACACCATGCCGGGCTGCATCCTGCGATGCAGCCCGGTGCATTTTTTGAACAGGAGATAAGCATGCAATGTCCCGTCTGCAGCAATGTGCAACTCGTCATGTCCGAGCGGCAAGGCATCGAGATCGATTACTGCCCGCAATGCCGCGGCGTGTGGCTCGACCGCGGCGAACTGGACAAGATCATCGAACGTTCCGCGCCCGACGTCGTTCCACCGGTCCCGGAAGGCTTCGGCCGCCAGTCCGCCGGGCCGCAACGCGACGAGCGCACCTATGCGACGCATGATCGTTACAAGGATGATCGCCACAAGGGCGACTATCACCATCGCAAGAAGAAAGGATTCCTCGGCGAACTGTTCGACTTCGATTGATCTTCCTCGCGCCTGCCTGCCCGCGGAGGAAGCACAATGAGGATGCTCGACCGATGAACACGACCTCACCATGACTCTTCGCGAATCCACCGCCGGGACGCGCGCGATCCTGCTCTGGCTGCTGCTGGGCGGACTGTTCGTCCTTTCCTACATGACCTTGCGCTGGTTCATCGTGCCGGTGGTATGGGCGCTGATTCTCGCCTATGCCACCTGGCCGATCTATGCCCGCCTGCGCAGGGGATTGCGCGGTGCGGCGACGTCGAGTGCGCTGCTGATGACGCTGCTCCTGACCGCGGCATTCGTCCTGCCGCTGCTCGGCCTGATCGGCCTGCTGCAGAATGAATTCGTGCTGGCCTACCAGGCCGTGTCGGGTTACATCAACGAGGGCCCGCAACGCCTGCCCTCCATCGTCAAGGACATTCCCTGGATCGGCGAGCGGCTGCAGCAGATCCTCGACCGCATCGCGGGTGATCCCGCTGCCTTGCGCACGGAAGCGCTGCAACTGGCGCAGAACTGGTTCGGACAGGTCGCTGAGCTGGTCGGCGGCGTCGGCCGCAATGCCGCCAAGATGGGGCTGGCCGTACTGACGGTGCTGTTTGTCTACCGGGATGGCGAGAACCTGCTCGGTCAGGTGCGACGTGTGCTGCGCCGGTTCGTCGGTGCGCGCGCCGAGGGTTACCTGGAAGCCATCGGCGCCACCACCAAGGCGGTGCTGTATGGACTGGTGCTGACGGCACTCGCGCAGGGCACGCTCGCCGGTCTTGGCTATTGGGGCGCGGGCATCCATGCACCGGCGCTACTGGGCGCGTTTACGGCGCTGGTCGCGCTCATCCCCTTCGGCGCGCCCGTCATCTGGGGTTCGCTCGGGCTGTGGCTGCTGATGACGGGCGAGACGCTGGCCGGCATCGGGCTGCTCTTGTGGGGCGCGCTGGTGGTGAGCTGGGTGGACAACCTGATCCGCCCGCTGGTGATCAGCAGCGCCGCGCAGATTCCCTTCCTGCTGGTGCTGTTCGGCGTGCTCGGCGGCCTGGGGGCATTCGGCCTGGTCGGCATGTTTGTCGGCCCGGTGATCGTTGCCGTGCTCCTTGCGGTCTGGCGCGAGTGGCTGGAAGAGCACGCGCCGGACGGCGCGCGCGTGCAACGTCTCCGCGAATGAAATTGGCAATCCGTCTTTCCTTTTTTCTACTTTTTCCGGCGGCTTGCTTGTCACCCTGACAGCTTGTTGTGGGCCGGCGACTTTACGCCAGGCATTCTGCTGCGTTTTCATTTGCATTTCCCGATTCGCGATGCAAAATGGAAATATGACGTAAGGGCAAAACCGCCGAGAGGCGGTGACGCAAAGCTTCCGGACTTCACTGCGGGCGCAGCAAGTCAGCGGGGCCGCCGCGGGCGCAGTGCCGCCCTTTTTCCGTCGGACCTGTCGGAGAAAGGCGATATATGTTGGCTGATCATCCATTCCCCTCCGGTGCGTTTGCACTGGCTGTGCTGGCGGCGTTCGCCGCGCCGGCGCACGGGGAAGATTTACCTGGAGCGGCCGAAGCCGGCGACATCGCCGTTTCCTTCGAATCCGAATCGGGGCATTCCACATCCGTCCTCGGCCTGTTGCCGCCACAGGATGCCTTGCTCGCCAATCCGTATCTTTCACTGGAATCCATGTTGGCGCCTTCCCCCGGCGTGGTTGAAGTCTCACGTTCCTTCGGCAACGCCGCGCTGTCGGTGTCCGTGTTGCCGATACGGGAATCGCCAGCCTATGCCGGCTCCTGGCCGTCGTCCACCGCGCTGCAGGTATCCGGCGCCTATCAGATCTCGCCCAAGATGGCCATCGCCGGGCAGGCTGCATATGGAATCACGCCGGGCGCACGCAGCAGCGACAGCCTGGCGAACGACATCGCCCGGGCGCGCACCAACACCTTCTCTTTCGCACTGGTTGCCGCCGACCGTGTCAGGCGCGGTGACCGGCTCAGTGTTTCGCTATCGCAGCCGATGCGCAGCTATTCGGGCAGGTTTGCGGTGGACATGCTGCCGCGATCGGGCGGAAACGGCGCGTCGCGCGAGCGCCTGGTATTTTCGATGGTTCCGGTGGGCCGCGAAATGCGCGCCCAGCTGAATTACCAGATGCCTGCCGGCGCCGGCGCGACCTTTGGCATGACACTGATGGTGCGCCGCAATTCCAACAACCTTGCTGACGCATCGGCCGAGACGCTGGTCGTCGCCCGTTACGTGAAGCCGTTTTGACTTGATGCATGCACTGGACGGGGCATGGCGAGCACGTTAAGCTGAAACGTCGGACTTCCCCGGTGCCGCTTACCTCATGGATAACAAAATCAACGAGACACCTTCCGCGCCCCAAACAGAACTTGAACATACTTTCTGGGGCCGACGCCGTCGGTTTCCCGATGAGGTCGAAGCTGAATTCCAGATCGAAATGGAACGCATGCGCGAACGCCGCATGCGCAAGACCGGGCTCGCCGCGGTGCTGCTCTACAGTGCCTTTGCCATCAGCGACCGGGTGATGATCCCGGATGCCTATGCGAAGGCATGGGCGATCCGTTTCCTCGTCGTCGTGCCGCTCCTGCTGTTCTGCACCTTCTTCGTCTATCGCATCCGGCACGCGGCATGGCGCGAGGCCATCCTCTCGGCCACGCTCATCGTTGCCGGTGTCAGCCTGCCGTGGATCGCCGGGCTCAGCACGCATCCCAATGCCGCGCACTACCAGACCGGCGTCACGCTCATCGTCCTGTTCGGCAATATCGTGGTCAGCCTGCGTTTTCGCAGCGCGCTCGTGACCTCGGTCGCGATGACGGTCATTTACGGGCTGGCGCTTGGCACCATCCATAGCATCCCGCCGGAAGTGCGGTTCAATAACTGGCTGTTCTGCTTCGCCGCCGTCGCCATCAGCCTGATCGCGAACTTCCGCATGGACCAGGACCAGCGCCGCGCCTGGTTCGCGCGCCTGCGCGAACACGAACGCAACCAGGAACTCAGCCATGCCGTGGAACTGCTTGCCAGGCTGTCCGCCGAGGATGCGCTGACGCAGATCGCCAACCGCCGCGAGTTCGACCGCAGGCTGGACATCGAATGGGGCAGGGCGCGTCGCGACGGCACGCCGCTCGCGCTCATCATGGTCGACGTCGATTGCTTCAAGAATTACAACGACCATTACGGCCACCAGGCCGGGGACGCCTGCCTGCAGCAGATCGCTCGCAGCATGCGTGGCATTCCGCAGCGGCCCGCCGACCTGGTCGCGCGTTTCGGCGGCGAGGAATTCGTTGCGCTGCTGCCCGCCACATCGGAAGTCGATGCCGCCCTCCTTGCCGAACGCATGCGCGTCGCCATCGTGGACCTGCAGATCCCGCATGCCACCTCGCGTGTTTCCTCCGGCGTCACCGCGAGTTTTGGTGTTGCCGCGATGCATCCGACGGGGAACCAGCAGCCTGCCGCGCTGATTGCGGCGGCGGATGCCGCGCTCTATGCGGCGAAGGAGAAGGGACGCAACGGCGTCGCCCTGCACAAGGAGGGGACGGAGCTGACGTTGGCCGCGGGCGTTGTCCATTAGACCACGCAATTGCGGGTCGCTTGCCGTAGAATCTGCCCCTTCCCACCTCTTCCCCACGCACCATGTACCTGCGCCCCATCGTCATGCTCGACTTCGAAACCACCGGACTCAGCCCCGGCATGGGCGCGCGCATCACGGAAGTGGCGGCCTTGCGCATCGAGGGGGCGCGCATCGTCGACCGTTTCGTGTCGCTCGTGAATTGCGGCGTGGAGATCCCGGCCTTCATCACCAGCCTCACCGGCATCACCCAGCAGATGGTCGACAGCGCGCCCTGCGTGTCGAAGGTGGTGCCGGAACTGCTGCGCTTCATCGGGCGCGATACGCTGTCCGCGCACAACGCCAGTTTCGATGAAAAGTTCCTGAAGGCGGAAGCCGCCGACCTGGGCCTGGCGACAGGACACGAGCAGACGGTGTGCTCGCTGAAACTGTCGCGCCGCCTGTTTCCCGGTTTGCCCAGCTACAAGCTTTCTCCGCTGTCGTCTTCCCTCGGCATCCGCTTCAAGGGAAGCGCCCACCGGGCGGAGGCGGATGCGGAAGTGAGCGCCGAAGTCCTGATCCATGCCGCCAGCCACCTCGACCGCACCTATGGGGCCGGTAGTATCGATCCGTCCCTGCTGGCCCGCGTCAACGCCCTGAGCGCGGCGAAGGTGCCGGATTTCCTGCGCAAGGAATTTGCCGGACGGGGATAGAGTCGTCATTGCCGTTGTCCAAGGAGGACATCATGGCCGCTATTCGTCTCGTGTCGTTGTTGCTGGTCGCGCTTCCGCTTGCGGCGTGCGCGAGCACGGACGTCGTCGAGAAAAAAGAGCAGGAAGCGAAGCAGGCGAAACCGATGACGCGCCGCGCAGTGCCTGCGCTCGCCGACCGTCCGGTCACACCGCCCCCGCCAATCCCAAGCGTGCCCATGCCTGCAGTGCCGCAAACCGCCGTTCCCGCAAGCCCGGCACCCGTCACCGGTTGCGATGCCGGCGGATGCTGGAGCGGCGGCACGCGCTACAACGGCGGCACGGGCGGCACCTACCTCGACAAGGGCGGCCGTCCCTGCCAGAGCAACGGCACGTTCATGCAGTGTTTTTAGTACAGCGCGCGCGATTGGCCGAAGAGACGTACCAGGCCGAGCAGGGCATCGACGTTCGGCGTCGGCACGCCGACCAGCTTCCCGATTTCATGGACTGAGGTCACCAGCGCATCGATCTCCAGCGCCTTGCCCGCTTCCGCATCCTGCAACATGGAGGTCTTGAAGGCGCCCAGTTTGCGCGTGACTTCCATCCGGTCTTCGCCGCTCTGGGCGATCGGGCAGCCAATCTTCGCGCCGATGGCGGCGGCCTCCGCCATCGCCGACAGGCAGAAGCGGTGCACCAGCGGGTCGTCGAGGATGCGGTCGCAGGTGGCGCCGGTCAGCGCCGACACCGGGTTCATCGTCATGTTGCCCCACAGCTTGTACCAGATGTCGCTGCGGATATCCTTGCTTGCTTCCACCTCAAAGCCGGCCTTGGCAAGCACGGACGCGAGCATCTCCACGCGCGCCGACATGCCGCCGCCGGGCTCGCCGATAATCAGCCGATTGCCGAAGCCGAGACGCACCATGCCCGGTTCCGGGCAGGAGGCGGACAGGTGCACGACGCAGCCGATGACCTGGGCGCTCGGGATCGCGCGTTCGATGTCGCCGTCGGGATCGAGGCAGGGGAGGCGCGTACCCGCGTAGGGAAGGCCGGGGCTGGAGAAGAACCACCACGGCACGCCGTTCATTGCCGTCAGCACGACGGTGCGCGGACCGATCAAGGGCGCGATGCGGCGCGCCACATCGGAGAGGCCGGTTGCCTTGACGGCGACGATGACCACGTCCTGCACGCCGAGCGAAGCCGGGTCCGCCGATGCGCGCAGGGGAACACTGCTTTCCTTCCCGCCTTCCACCACACGGGCGCCGCGCGTATCCAGCGCGGCGAGAGTAGCGCCGCGTGCGACCGCGCTCACATCGCAACCCGCTGCCGCAAGCCGCGCACCCAGCAATCCTCCGATCGCGCCGAATCCAACTACTGCAATCTTCATGCATCTTCCTCCATCGAGTCCGCCTGGCAGGCAAGTGTAGCCTGTCCGGCAGTTTCACATGTTCATGGTATGTATCGCGTTTTGACCCTGTGTTACCTTTCTCGCAACCACAAAAACCTTTCCCACAGGCAGGAGAACAACGTGAAATCGCTACTGGTCATGCTTCTCATCGGCATCTGCGCCGTTGGCGTGCGCACGCCGGAGATCATGCAGGCAATCGGCATGGCCGGGGCGGCGCAGGACCCGGTCAAGTCCGTCAGCGCGATGACCGCCAGGCCTGCGCAAAAGCCGATGACGGCGACCGAATTCGCGGAACTGAGCAAGACCGATCCCAACGCCTACCAGAAATTCATCAACAGCCACCAGCAGCAGCCGGAGCGCGGCGAGGTCGACAAGCTGATGAATTTCCTCGCGAAGGGCAAGTTCGAATAACTATCCATTGCGGTTCGTCCCACTCCTCAGACCGCAAACTCGCAAGCCGGCATTTCTATGCCGGTTTTTTTATGCGCCGAATCGTTCCAGCATGAAGTCGACAAAGGTCGTCAGCTTGGGCGTCGCCTGCCGATCGCGCGGGTAGACGAGGTGCATCGGCCGTGGCGCCGGCACATAATCCTCCAGCAGCGACACCAGCCGCCCCGCATCCACGTCCTCCGCCAGGAGGATTTCCGTCTGCATCACAATGCCATGCCCGCGCAGCGCCGCCATCCGCAAGGCCTGCCCGTTGTTCGAGCGGAAACGACTGGCTGGCACCTCCGGCGCCTCAGCGTGCGGGTCACTCAACCGCCAGCGCAAGCGCTTGTTCCAGTGCATGAAATCCAGGCACTGGTGCGCCGCGAGGTCGGCCGGCGTGCGAGGCGTGCCGGCACGCGCGAGATAGCCGGGCGACGCGCAGATCATCATGCGGTAGGGCGCAAGCGGCCGCGCAACGAGGCTGGAATCATCCAGCGTGCCGATGCGCACGGCGGCGTCATAGCCTTCTTCCACCAGGTCGATTACGCGGTCGTTGAGGTTGAGGTCGGCGCTGACCTCGGGATACAGCGCAAGGTAATCCGCCAGCGCCGCCGCCATGCGGTGGGTGCCGAAGGAGACCGGGGCGCTCAGCTTGAGCGTGCCGCGCGGGGTAGCGCGCATGGCTTCCGCCCCCGACTCCGCCGCGTGGATATCGGCCAGGATCTGGCGGCACCGCTCTGCATACTGGCGGCCAATCTCGGTCAGGCTCTGCCGCCGCGTGGTGCGCGTGAGCAGCCGCGCGCCGATGCGCTCCTCGAGCATCCGGATGTGCTTGCCCACCATGACGGGCGAGATGTCGAACGCCTCGGCCGCGGCGGTGAAGCTGCCCGCATCGACCACCGCGACAAAGACTTCCATGCTGCGCAGCTTGTCCATTGATTGCTAACTGAAGGTTAGTAATGTTGTTCATGCTAGCGCATTTATCCATTCCAGGTTCGCAACAATAATCGCTCCATCGGCTGGCGCATGGCGCGCTGCTCACTTGGAAGGAGATCATCATGAAAGTCATCGTCATCGGCGCATCCGGCACCATCGGCAGCGCAGTCGCGGAACAGCTTTCCGCCCGCCACGAGGTCTTGTGCGTCGGCAGGAACAGCGGCCAGTACCAGGCCGACATTGCCGATATCGCCAGCATCGAGAAACTCTTCGACAAGGCCGGCAAGGCGGATGCCGTGGTCGTGGCAGCTGGGCACGTGCACTTCGGATTGTTGTCCGACATGACGCCGGAACAGTTCAACATCGGCCTGCAGCACAAGCTGATGGGGCAGGTCAATGTCGCGCTGGTCGCGCAGAAATACCTGAACGATGGCGGCTCGATCACGCTGACGTCCGGCATCGTCGGCAAGGAACCGATCCGCTACGGTGCGAATGCCGCCGCGGTCAATTCTGCCGTCGAGGGCTTCGTGCGCGGCGCCGCCATCGAACTGCCGCGCGGCCTGCGCATCAACGTGGTGAGCCCGACCATCCTGACGGAATCGCTGGAAAGCTACGGCCCCTACTTCCACGGCTTTGAAACAGTGCCCGCGAGTCGCGTGGCGCAGGCCTATGTGAAGAGCGTGGACGGTCTGCAGACGGGGCAGGTGTACACAGTCTGGTAAGTCAGCCGATGACGGAATACTGCGCCTGGATCTCGCGCGCGATGGCATTCAGCGCCACCGTCTTCTCCACGGCGCCGCGCTGCACCGCCTCTTTCGGCATGCCGTAGACGACGCAGCTTTCCTCATCCTGCGCGACGGTTCGCGCGCCGGCATTGCGCATCTCCAGCAGGCCGGCGGCGCCGTCGTCGCCCATCCCGGTCATGATGACCCCAAGGGCATTCGCTCCCGCCGATTTGGCGACGGAACGGAACAGCACGTCGACCGACGGCCGGTGACGGTTCACCAGCGGGCCGTCCACCACTTCCGCAAAATACTGCGCGCCGCGCCGCCGCAGCAGCAAGTGCTTGCCGCCCGGTGCGATCAGCGCCAGGCCGGGGACCACACGGTCGTTGTTCTGCGCTTCCTTCACGTTGATCTTGCAGATGCTGTCGAGACGGGCGGCGAATTCGGCGGTGAACTTTTCCGGCATGTGCTGCACGATGACGATGCCGGGGCAGACACGGGGCAGCGACGTCAGTACCACTTCCAGCGCCTGCGTGCCGCCGGTCGACGTGCCGATGGCCACGACGCGTTCGGTGGTCTGGGTCATGGCGCTTCGGCCTTCCAGGGGAGGCAGCACGGCGTCGGCGGTGTTCTTTTCGCGCACCGCAAGCCGCGTCACATTGGCGAGCGCGGCAGTCTTCACGGTCGCCACGAGGTCGTCGCAGCTGTCATTGAGGAATTGCTTGATGCCGAGCCTGGGTTTGGTGATGACGGCGACCGCACCGGCGGCGAGCGCTTCCATTGACGTCTTCGCGCCCTTTTCCGCCAGGGTCGAGCAGATGACCACCGGCGTCGGCCGCTCGGCCATGATCTTGCGCAGGAAGGTGATGCCGTCCATGCGCGGCATTTCCACGTCGAGCACGATGACGTCCGGCCATTGCGTCTTCATGCGCGTCATTGCCAGCAGGGGATCGGCCACCGCGCAGAGCACCTCGATGCCCGGGTCGGCTTCCAGCAGTCCGGCAAGAACCTGACGCACGACGGCCGAGTCGTCGACGACCATCACCTTGATGCGCTTCATCGTGGCCTCCTTCTGTCCGTGTCGCCGGGCGGCACCTGGCGCGCCCAGACGTCGCCGGTCGCCACCTCGAACACCAGCTCACGGTGGCCGTGCCCGAACAGGTCTTCCGCCACCGTGCGTATACCGCGAGCCGCCAGCAGCTGCCGCGCGATCTCGCCGTTGCGTTCGCCCACCGGCCCGCTCCTGAGCGGCCCTGCAGGGAACATCCGGCCACCGCCGAAGATCTTGGCGTGGCATTCGGCGGGATCGACGCCGAGGCGCACCAGTTCGCGCAACATCAGCGGTACGGCCTCGTCTGCGTAGCGGCCGTCGAGGTCTCGGTGCCCCGCCTTGCCGCGACTCGGCAGGAGGAAGTGCGACATGGCGCCGGCGCGCCGGTCCGGATGCCAGAGCGTGATCGATACGCAGGAGCCGAGCGTCGTCCGGAAAACATGACGGGCATCGCCGCCCGCGACATCGCCCGGACGAAGGAAGATCTCCCTGGCATTGGCAGAAAACATGGTCAGGGCTTCCGGTAGATCGACGGCGCCGTCATCGCCAGCCCGGCGTTGATGCCGTTCAGGCTTTCCGAATGACCGATGAAAAAGTGTCCGCCCGGCCGCAGCGCCGACGCCACGCGCGCCACCACCTGGCGCTTGGTGTCGTCGTTGAAGTAGATCATCACATTGCGCAGGAACACGACGTCGAAACGCCCCAGGTCGGGAAGCGCCGCATTCAGGTTGGCATGACGGAATTGCACGCGCGGGCGCAAGCTGCGGTTGATCAGGAGCGTGCCTTCCTGCGGGCCGACGCCGCGCAGGCAGAAACGCTTCAGGTAGTCGGGCGGCACGTGCCTTGCGCGGTCCATCGGATAGTGCGCATGCTCGGCCGCCTGCAACACGCGCGTGCTGATGTCGGTGCCCAGCACCGACCATGCGCCCATGCCGAGTGTGTCGGCGAGCACCATGGCGACACTGAATGCTTCTTCCCCGGTGGAGCTGGCGGCACTCCACACGCGGAACTCCTCGCTTCTCCCGCGCGCCTGCCGCGCCAGCTCGCGCAGCAGGTCGAAGTGCTGCATCTCCCGGAAGAAGTAGGTTTCATTGGTGGTCAGGAGATCGATCGCGGTCTGCACCTCATCGGCCGCCTTCCCGCTGGACAGCAGCGCAAAGTAATCGCCGTAACTGCCGAGGCCCCGGGCCTTCAGCCGCTTGGCGAGCCGGCCGCTGACGAGGGGCTTCTTTGTCGACGGCAGGGTAATGCCTGCCGCCTCATAGATGAAATGCTGGAATTGCGAGAATTCCTTGTCCGTGAGGGTTGCGGCTTCGAACATCGCTTCCACCTCTTGCAGCAGGTTAATGTTCCGGCAGCATGGCGGCCGCATCATGCACCTGGGCGAGCGCGCCGATTTCTTCGTTCGACAACACCTGGTCCACGTTCAGCAGGATGACAAACTTGCCCTGGACCTTGCCCATGCCCTCGATGAAATCGGTACGGATCTTGGCGCCAAAGGTCGGCGGCGGTTCGATTTCGGACGCGGGGATCTCGAGCACGGCGTTGACCGCATCGACGACGATGCCCATATCCTGGCGGCCGTCGTCGGACTCGACTTCCACGATCACGATGCAGGTGCGCTTGGTCACCGCCGTGGACGGTTTTCCGAAGCGCACCGACAGATCCAGCACCGGCACCACCGCGCCGCGCAGATTGATCACGCCGCGTATGCATTCCGGCATCATCGGTACCTCGGTCAGCCCGGCGTACTCGATGATTTCCTTGATGCCGAGGATGCCGATGGCGAACATCTCGCCGCCGAGCATGAAGGTGAGGTACTGCTTCTGCTCCGCTGCGACCTGCAGCGCCGCAGGCGCACTCCTGGATTGGACGACTGCACTCATCGCGGCCCCCGTCAGAACTTGGTGAACTGCGACTCGTCGACATCCCCGGCGGCTGCGAGCGCCAGGTTGCCCGCCACGCGGTAACCACCTGTCGGTTCAGCTGCCGTTTTGCCGCGCGATTGAGTACGCGGCTTGCCGCCCTGCACCGCACGCATGACCGACGCGCCTTCCAGCTTGAAGAAGGACATCGTGCGCTGCAATTGCTCGGCCTGGCTGCTCATTTCCTCCGCGGTCGCGGCGAGTTCTTCCGAACTGGACGCGTTCTGCTGCGTGGTCTGGCTCAACTGTCCGACAGCGGAATTGATCTGGCCGACGCCGGAAGACTGCTCGGACGATGCCGCGGAGATTTCCTGCACCAGGTCGGAGGTCTTCTTGATGCTCGGCACCATTTCCGCCAGCAGCTTGCCGGCTTTCTCCGCGAGCTCCACGCTGCTGCTGGCAACTTCGCCGATTTCCTGCGCGGCGACCTGGCTGCGTTCCGCCAGCTTGCGGACTTCGGCGGCCACGACCGCGAATCCCTTGCCGTGCTCGCCGGCACGCGCCGCTTCAATCGCGGCATTCAGCGCCAGCAGGTTGGTCTGGTACGCGATGTCGTCGATGATGCTGATCTTCTTCGCGATCTGCTGCATGGCCGCCACGGTGGCATTGACCGATTCGCCGCCTTCCGCCGCTTCCAGCGCGGCCTTGCTGGCCATGGCGTCGGTGACCTTGGCGTTCTCGGTGTTCTGGGCGATCGAGGACGTCATCTGTTCGATGGACGCGCTGGTTTCTTCCACGCTGGCGGCCTGCTCGCTTGATGCCTGGGACAGCGATTGCGACGTTGCGCTGACTTCTTCCGCCGCGCTGGCCAGTGCCTGCGCGCCGCTATTGACGTCGCCGACCACCTGCGACAGCTTGGTGATCATCGCCTGCATGGCCTGCAGCATCTGACCGGTTTCGTCCTTGGCGGTGGAATTGATTTTCACCGTCAGGTCGCCTTCTGCCAGACGGGTAGCCGCATCCTTGGCCTGGTTCAGCGGAACGGTGACGCTGCGGCTGATCAGGAAGCCGAGGCCGAGGCCGAGGATGGCGGCCACGGCGATGGCCGTGATCATCTGGTTGCGACTCGTGTGATACAGCTCCGTGGTCTCGTCGGCAGCCGCCTTGGCGCGCTCTTCCTTCAATTGGGTCAGCACGCTGAGCTGATCGTCCAGCTCATTGGCTTGGTCGCGGACCTTGGCCAATGCATTCGTGAGCGCGTCGCTTTGCTGGTTCAGCTTTTCACTTGCGGCAAGCGTCATGGCCTGTTGCATATCCCTTTGGTAATCGCCCCAGTTCTTGTCGACTTCGGCGAAGATTTGCTTGGCCTTTGCAGTAACGAAGAGGGGTTTCGCCTTGTCCAGGTAATCCTTCACCGCTGCGCTGCTCTTGTTGATGGACGCGAGATGGCGCTGGCGTTCTTCCTGCGACGTCGCAAGAAGATAGTTCGAACGCGCGCGCCCGACGTAGATCAGGTTGATGTTGGCTTCCTTGATATGCGACAGACCGATCAAGTCTTGCGCATACATGTCATCCGCCTTGTCATTGATCTTGCCAGAATTGATGATGCCGATGACGCCGACGACCACGCTGAACGAGACGATCAGCAGGAAGCTGACGATCAGCCTGACCGAAATCTTGATGTTGTTGAACATGCTGCTTCTCCTGTGTAGGGTTATTCGTTATGCGAGGGCAGGGACGCCCGTGTTGACCTTGTTGGAATGGACCGGAACGCGTGTGGCGTGCTGGACCAGTGCGGGGACATCGAGGATCAGTGCGACTTCGCCGCTGCCGAGGATGGTGGAGCCGCTGATGCACTTCACCTGACTGAACATCTTGCCGAGCGGTTTGATGACCGTCTGGAACTCGCCGAGGAGCCGGTCTACCACCAGTCCCGCCTTTTGCCCGGCATGCTTGAGCACGACGATGTTTTCCCGCCGTTGGGGCTCGCCCTCCACCTCGAACAGCTCGCGCAGCCGGATGAACGGGAGGACCTGTCCACGCAGGTTGGTGTAGTCATGCCCCGGCTCGGCGGAATAGGCGACGCATTCTTCGATCATGTCGAGCGGGATCGCGAACACCGACTTGCCCACTTCGACGAGGAAGCCGTCGATGATGGCCAGGGTCAGCGGAAGACGGACCATGACCGATGTACCGACACCTTCTTCCGAGTGGATGGTGACGGTTCCCCGCAGTGCGGTGATGTTGCGCTTGACTACATCGAGGCCGACGCCGCGGCCGGAAAGATTGCTGATCTGGTCGGCGGTCGAAAAGCCGGGTTCGAAAATGAGCTTGTAGACCTCTTCATCCGCCAGGTGATGGCCCGGCTCGACCAGTCCGCGCTCGATCGCCTTCGCGAGAATCTTGTCACGCTTGAGGCCGCCGCCGTCGTCGCTGACGGAAATCACGATGCTGCCCGAATCGTGGCAGGCATCCAGACGGACGGTGCCGCGCGCAGGCTTGCCGTGCGCGGCGCGTACTTCGGCAGGTTCGATGCCATGGTCCATCGCATTGCGCACCAGGTGGGTCAACGGATCGCCGATCTTTTCCACCACGGTCTTGTCGAGTTCGGTGTCCTCGCCTGCAACCTCGAGCGCGATGTCCTTGCCCAGCTCCCGCGCCACGTCGTGCACGACGCGCTGGAAGCGGTTGAAGGTCGCGCCAATCTTGACCATGCGCAGCTGCAGCGCGCTGTCGCGCACGCTTTCGACCAGGCTGGCGACCTTGGACATGCTTTCGGTCAGCTCGGTTGCGTGGGCGCGACGGGCGATCAGGTTGGCGCCCGCGCCCGCGATGATCAGCTCGCCGACCAGGTTGATCAGCTGGTCGAGCTTGTCGGCATCGACGCGGATCGACTTGCTCTCCTGGGCATGCGTATCGCGCATCTGTTTCTGTTTGGTCAGCGCGGCTTCCACCACTTCCGGCTGCACGGCGCGCTGCTCGATCAGGATCTGGCCGATCGGTTGCGCCGCCTCCGCGCCGACCTGGGTGTTCAGTGCCGCGTCCAGTTCCTGGGCCGTGATCGTGCCGCATCGCATGAGCAGTTCGCCGATGCGCACGGATTGTTCCGGAATCTCGCGCAGCATGCGGACGTAATCGGATATCCGGCTCTTCGGCGGCAGGATGCGGAGCCTGCAGTCGTCGCGCACGAAATCGAAGACGTTCTCGATGGTGGCCTTGTCGGCGTCGCTGCGGAAGGCGATTTCATAGCCGAGGTAGCAGCTTTCGGGATCCATCGCGTCCGCATCCGGAATCGCATCGGGCAGGGTCGCGATGCCGACGATGCTGCCCAGCGTGCCGAGGTAGCGGATGAAATTCAGCGGATCCATGCCGTTTCTCAGCACGTCGCGTCCGAAGCGCAGCGAGATGTGCCAGTGATCCGACTCCACTGTATCGCTGTCGACGCGCTCGACCTGCGCCGGTTCCTCCGGAACGAGCGCGGCGGCCTTGGCAGGCGCCGCCGGTGTGGCTGCAAGATAGGTGCGCAATTTCTCAATCAGCGGCACACCGCGCTCGGTGTTCCTGTCGTCGGCCTCCATCTGGCCGGCGGCCACGGTGTTGACCAGCGCGCCGATATGGTCGCCGCAGGCGAGCAGCAGCGATACCAGCGCGTCGCTGATCGCCAGCTTGCCGCCGCGAACCTGGTCGAGCACGCTTTCGACCACGTGCGTGAAGGAAACGATGTGGTCCAGTCCGAACAGGCCGGAGGAACCCTTGATGGTGTGCGCCGCGCGGAAGATCGCATTCACGTTTTCGCTGCGGTCTTCCGTCTGCTCGATGGCGAGCAGCGCGTTCTCCATGTCCTCCAGCAGTTCCTTGCTTTCGGCGATGAAGGTTTGCAGTGCCTGGTCAAGATTCATTGCGTTATCTCGCGGAAGGATTGGGGTTGGCGGAGCGGGGCGGGATGACGAGCGGGTCGCCGAAGAAGGTGCCGAGGTTCAGCAGCTCGAAGACGTCCACGACCGCCGGGCTGTGGTTGACCAGCTTCAGGTCGACGCCACGCTCCTGCGCGGTCTTTTTCACCAGCATCAGCAACTGCAGGCCGGCAGTATCCATCTCGGTCACACCGGACAGGTCGGCCTCCAGCGTGCCCGCTGCAGGGACGGCGGCGAGCAGCGTCTGCTTCAGTTCCGCGGCCTTGTAGATGCTCATTTCGCCTTCAAGGCGCAACAAGGCGCCCTTCCGCTGGTCAGCAGAATCCATGGAAATCTCCGATTAGGGGTGTTGTCAGGGAAGGCAGAGCTTCTGGACGGCGCTCAGCAATTGTTCCGACTTGAACGGCTTGACCATCCAGGCACGCGCGCCGGCCGCCTGTCCTTCACGTTTTTTCGATTCTTCCGATTCCGTCGTCAGCATGAGGATCGGCGTGAACTTGTAGTTCGGCAACTGCTTCACTTCCTTCAGGAAGGTGATGCCATCCATCACCGGCATGTTGACGTCGCTGATGATGAGGTGCACTTTCTGTCCGGTCAGCTTTGACAGCGCATCCTTGCCGTCGCGGCCTTCGATCACGGTGTAGCCTTCGCCCTTGAGCGCGATGCCCACCACCTGCCGCATTGAAGCGGAGTCGTCCACGATCATGATGGTCTTGGTCATATGGCCTCTCTAGAAAAATGTAATGTCGCTCTCGTCGCGGGCCACAACCTTGTCGCCGCGATGGACCGCCCGCTGGTCCGACATCACGTAGTTCTTCTTCATTTCGAGCAGGAGCGGCGCGGGGTCGAGCGGTACCAGGTCGCCGCCGTCGCAGAAACGATCGCTGTTTTGCGCGAGATGGTCCGGCAGGTGCGCGATATTCGTCTTCACCTGCGTCAGGATCTGGTTGACGCGGTCCTGGAATTGCAGCTGCACCAGTGCCTGGCCGATTTCATCCTTGATGCCGATGCTCTCGTCCTTCAACAGCCGGCTCGACTCCTGCAAGGCATCGGTGATCGTGCGGAACTCGTCCAGCACGGCGCTGATCGTCTGCTCGGATTCCAGCATCGCGCCGTCTTCCTGCCGCACGGACTCTTCGGCCGCCTTGCAGGTCGCGAGGATGGCGGCGCTGATGACGCCGACCTTCTCGGCGATATGCCTGCCTGTCTCGCCGGACTGGTTGGACAGCATGCGGAATTCCTTGGCCACCACCGCGAAGCCGCGCCCCATTTCGCCGGCGCGCGCCGCTTCAATCGCGGCATTGAGCGCGAGCAGGTTGGACTGTGCCGCGATCTTGGCCACCTCCGTCGCCATGTCCTGCAGCTCGACGATGAACTGATCCAGGCCCTGCACCTTTTCAAGCATGGTCGTCATGCTGTGCATCGCCATGCGCTGTGAGGAGACGACCTCGCCCAGGCGCTTCTCGCTGTGGTCGAAGACGGCCATCAGGCCGTTCTCGCGGTCGTCAATGGAGCCTGTCGCCATGCTGGCGGAATGCACCGTATTGTCGAGCTGGTCAACGATCCGGCCGAAGTCTTCGCTCAGTTCGGAAATCGCGGTTTCCATTTGTTCGCGCGAGGTCTCGATATGTCCGGTCCAGACGGGAACGACCTGCTCGCTGAAGTGCCGCTGCGAGTGGAGATAGTTGGCGACGGCATCGCGGAAGGCGTGATGGCGGACGTTGAGACGGAATGCGGCGGCAGCGCCGGCAGCGGCGAGTGAGACGCCAAGAACACTGGCCGTCCAGCTCATTCCGCCGACAGCCAGGATGCCGGCGCCTCCAAGGAGACCGATCGCTGCCGGATACAGAATGTGCGGGTGCAGCCGGTCAATGCTCTTTACTGCGGATAGTGCGCGGGACATGCTGGATGCTTTACAGAAGGTTGATGGCAACGGACAGGCTGTAGCCTTCGCCATAGGCGCTGCGCAAGGGAAGTTCGGCGCCGACGGCCAGCTTGACCTTCTTGCGCAGGCGGTAGACCAGCATGTCCATCTTCTTGGTGTCTTCGTACTGGTCGCCGCCCAGGCCGATCATCAGCGAATCGCGCGGAATCGGCTGTGTGGTGAGCGCAAGCATGTGCAGCAGCTTGAATTCCTTCTCCGTCAGATCGATGGCGCTTGCGCCCGCCATCAGCAACTGGCGCTCGCTCTTGTTCAACGACCAGGCAGGCTGCGCCGACTCCTTTGCGCGCGTGCGGACGCGGCGCGACAGGGCTTCGATATGGGCGGCCAGTTCGGGAAACTTGATCGGTTTGGTCAGGTAATTGTCCGCGCCCAGGTGGAGCCCGAGGATGCGGCTGTCCAGCATGACACGCGCGGTCAGGACCAGGACGCCGGATTCCGGATACAGCTCGCGCAGGCGCGGGATGATATTGAACCCGGAATCGTCGGGCAGGCCCAGGTCGAGCAGGATCACCTCGGCGCTGGCCTGGCTGAGCGTCGTCCACATCGATTCAGCGGTGCCGCTGATTCTGACGTCGTGGCCGTTCTCGGTGAGATAGTCGGCGACGTCTTCTGCGTACGACAGGTTGTCTTCAACAATGACAATGGAAGCCATGGTGTGCGGAATCGGTGTGCGTCAATGAGACGGTTTATTCATGTCGTTGATTGTAGGAAATCGAAGGGGGGTGAAAACTATCCAATTCTCACAGGACCGATACTGGTGCGTTCGACCTGGGCGGGAAGCCAGAGCGTAAACTGCGCGCCGCCTTCCACACGGTTGCGCGCGACCAGCGTTCCGCCGTGCATTTCCACCACCGCGCGCGCCAGGTGCAGGCCCAGGCCGGAACCCGCCTCCCGTGCCGCCGAGCGGCCGCGGAAGAACTTGTCGAAGATGTGCGGCAATTCCTCGTCGTCGATCCCGCGTCCGTTGTCGGCCACCTGCAATTCGATGCCCCCCTGCGGCGCATTGCGTCCCATGAGCGTGATCCGGGTGTCGGGCGGGGTGTACTTGACGGCGTTGTCGGCGAGGATGCGCAAGGTCAGTCGCAGGCGGTCGGCATCGCAGGTGATGGTGTCGGGCAGTTCCGTCGCATCGACCGTGATGATGTGGTCCGCCGTCAGTGCGCGCGCGGAATCGGCGCAATCCTGCAGCATCGACCGCGGTGACGCCTGGCTCAGGTGCAATCCCTGTCCCGCGGTGTCGAAGCGCTCCTGTGTCAGGTAGTCGTCGAGCAGGGCCGTCAGGCGGTCCACCGATTTTTCGATCTTGACCAGGCGCTTGCGCGTGGCGTCGTCGGCATGGCCAGAGGTGGACAGCAAGCGTTGCACGGCGCCGTCGATCGTTGCCAGCGGCGTGCGGAATTCATGCGACACCATGGCCACGAAGCGCTTCTGCTCTTCCTGCGCCTGACGCCTTGCGGAAATGTCACGCGATACGCCGATCAGTGAACGTGGAATATTGTCCGCGTCGCACAGCAGGGTGGACTCGATCTCCACCGGGATCATGCGGCCATCCTTGTGCTGCTGGTCGATCTCCTTGATTTCGCGCCGCTGCGATTCATCACCGTTCATGAAACGGCGGATGCGCTCGTGCAGGCGGTGGCCCATTTTCGGCATGGCGCCCGTGGCCGCCGGTTGCGGGCGGCGCCCGACATGGCTGTGCAAGGCGACGATTTCCTCCGCTGTGTAGCCGCGCTGTCGCTGGATCGAAGGACTGATATAGGTGAAGTTGAGCGTGTCGGCATCCATCATCCAGATCACATCGCCGGTGTTTTCTGCGATCAGCCGGAAGCGCTCTTCGCTGCTGCGCAATGCGAGCTCTGCCTGCTTGCGCCCGGTGATGTCGTGCAGGATGGCGTAGATCAGGACCCGCTGTTTGTAGTCGAGCGTGCCGGCGTAAAGCTCGACCTCGCGCATGTCGCCGCTTGCGAGTTTGTGACGGCACTCAAAGCGCGATACGGTGCCGGCGGTCACCTGCTGCATCAGCGCGTGGATTCCGTCCTGTGGTGCGGTGTCGATCTCGTCGATCGTCATCCGGCGCAGCGCGGTCACGGGATACCCCCAGAATGCGGCGGCAGCGACATTGGCGTCCACGATGCGGCCGTTGGAGGGATCGAGCAGGAAGGCGATCGAGGCGCTGTCTTCGAACATCTGGCGGTAGCGCCGCTCGCGCTCGATCAGCTCCTGGTTCATTTCGCGTGCCGCCTTAAGCGCCCGGTCTCGGCTGCCGGCAAGCTGCCAGGTGATGATCATGAGGAGGATGCTGACGCCGGCGCCAAACCAGGCCTGCACGGCGCCGCTCCTGTCGAGACGTGCCTCGAAGGCGGGCAGGGATTGCACGGTCACTTCCCATTCGCGGTTCGCCACCTGCATGCGGGTACGCGTGCGATACCGGCCCTCTCCCTTGTCGATCTGCATGGGCCAGCCGTTCTTGTCGCGCATATTCGCCGACGCGGAGATCAAGGCGCCGTCGCGGATTTCCACATCGAGTTCCACGCCGATTTCCGTGGTCACCGCCGACATGAGGCTGTCGACCCGGATCGGCGCACCGATCCAGCCGAGGTGGACGTCGCGATTTTCGACAGGGTCGAAACGGTACACCGGGACGTACATCGCCACACCCATTCCTTGCGGCCGTGACGGGCTGGCCGGCAGGGGAAAGGCGGTGGAAATTGCGATGCTGCGGTACTCGGACGCATGCTCGAGCGCTGCTTGATGCGAGGGTATGCTGAGGAGATCAAGTCCGGTCGTATTCTCCGGCTCACCCTCGAGTGGAACACGGTAGGTCACGGGGGCGAGGAGCGGATGATCGGTCTCCGGCGTGATCGTGAAACCGGAACGGACTTCCTTGCGCATGCGCGCAAGGAAGGGCTTCTTGTCGGCGCGCGGGACGGCGCTGACGAAGACCATCTCCCGGATGCCGGGGTGGGTTCGCGCAAGCTCCAGCCGTTGCACGTAGGCGTTGAATTCATCACCGTCGACATCCTTGGACGCGTAGAACAATACGGCAGTCCCGCGCAGGATGTTCTCGTAGTCGCCGATGCGCTCCTCGATCAGGCCGAGGGCTTCATGCACATGGAAGTCGAAGTCGTTCTGCAGCACGCGCTCGGCGTTGCGCTGCTGGTTGCGCCAGAGATCCGCGGTCACGGCCAGCGACAGCGCGAGCACCATCCAGGGGAGCAGCTTGTTGAGCAGCATGCGCGGGCGGCGGCCATGCTTGCCGCGGCCGGTTTCGGGGGAGGTCATGAGAATGAGGGCGGGAGGGAACCGCGTTAGTGTATTGGGGTGCTCACGGGCATCCCAATGACGTGCGTCAAGCGTTCCGGGTCTCCGGCAGACGGACTGGTCGAATTGACAACGCTATTTCAGCCAAGTAAGAGTACGATACGGGTATTCCTACGTATTACTACCGAATCCGTCTGTCCCGTCGCAAAGGGGACAGGCATTGTCACCGCAGTTTCGTCGCGCACCAGGAGGCCTTATTCTTTCCGCCAGCAATCAGCCATGTCCCGAGGCGGGGAGCGATAGCGAGCTACGCCAGACGCTGCTGGAATACCAGGCGATCCTCGACAATGCCTCGCTGGGCATCACCTTTACCCGCAAGCGGCGCTTCCTGCACTGCAACCGGCGCTTTTCCGAAATGTTCGGTTGGTCCAGCGAAGAACTGCACCAGCTCTCGACCGAAATCCTGTATCCCTCGAAGGAAGCCTACGATGAGCTGACGCGCCAGGCACGTCCCGTCCTTGGCAGCGGGCAGCGACTGGACCTGGAGCTCGTGATGAAGCGGCGCGACGGCAGCACCTTCTGGTGCCGCGTGCTCGCCAAGGCGATCGACCCGAATGACTACAGCAAGGGCACGATCTACATCACGGAAGACATCACCGAGCGCAAGAGCGCGCAGGAAGCGCTGCTGAAGGCGCGCGACGAGCTCGAACAGCGCGTCCAGGAGCGCACCGCCGAGCTGGAAATGGCCAACGCCCGCCTGCAGGCCGAGATCCAGGAGCGCAAGATGGCCGAGCAGCAGATCCGCTATCTGGCGAACCATGACGCGTTGACCGGCCTGCCGAACAGGCGCTTGCTGGAGGACCGGCTGGAGCAGGCGATGGAAATGGCGCGGCGCAATGTGCACCAGGTGGCGATCCAGTTCATCGACCTCGACCGCTTCAAGCAGGTCAACGACCGCCTCGGCCACCGCATTGGCGATCTGCTGCTGCAGGCCGTTGCCGCGCGCCTGCGCTCGCTGTTGCGGGCGGTCGATACCGTGTCGCGCGTCGGCGGGGATGAGTTTGTCGTCGTGCTGCCCGAGATGCAGTCCGCGACCGCCGCCTGCGAAACCGCGCAGCGCCTGCTGGCTGCATTGGCACGCCCCTACAGCGCCGGCGGGCATGAACTGCAGATCACCCCGAGCATCGGCATCAGCATGTTTCCCGCGGACGGCAACGATGCCGAGTCCTTGCTCATCGCGGCGGATTCCGCCATGTACCGCGCAAAGGAAATGGGCCGCGGCAATTTCCAGCTGTACCAGCCGAGCATGCGCAGCAAGTGATTAGTTAGCGAATGCGGCCGTCAGCAGTTTTTCGAACGCATCGGCCGGCACCGCCCGGCTGCGCAGGTAGCCCTGGTACATGTCGCAGCCCGCGCTGTGCAGGAACGCCAGCTGGCCGTCATTCTCCACGCCTTCCGCCAGTACCCTGAATCCCATCGTATGGCCCATGGCCACGATGGCCGATGCAATGGCGCTGTCGTCCTTGCGGTGGGGAATGCCGTCGATGAAACCCTTGTCGATCTTGAGCACGTCGAGCGGGAAGCGCTTCAGGTAGGTGAGGGACGAATAACCGGTCCCGAAGTCATCGATAGCCAGCCGCACGCCGATGGCGCGCAAATGGTTCAGCAGCTCGACCGCGTCCGCCTCGCGCTCCATCAGCGCGCTCTCCGTCAGCTCCAGCTCGAGGCAGGTCGGCGGAAAACCGGTTTCCTTGAGAATGCGCGCCACCGTGTTGCCGATGTCCCCGCGCAGGAATTGCCGCGGCGAGATATTGACGGCGAGCGTCAGCGGCGGCAGCCCGGCATCGATCCATTTCTTCCCCTGCATGCAGGTATGGCGCAACACCCACTCTCCGATGTCGGCGATCAGGCCGGTGCTTTCCGCGACCGGGATGAAGCGTGACGGCGGGACCAGGCCTTCCTGCGGATCGAGCCAGCGCACGAGGGCCTCGGCGCCGAGGATGCGTCCGCTGGCAATGTCGACCTGCGGCTGGAAGAAGACCCGCAGTTCATCCTGCGCGACGGCACGGTGCAGTTTTGCTTCCAGGTCGATGCGCTCCCGCGCGGCATAGGTGAGGTTGTGCGTGAAATAGCGGAAGCAGCCGCGGCCTTCCTGCTTCGCACGATACAGCGCCGCATCCGCATGCTGCAGCAGGTCCTGCGTCGCCGTGCCATGGTCCGGGAACACGCTGATGCCGATACTGGCGCTGCTGCGCACCTCGACGCCGTTGGGCAGCAGCCAGGGCTGGCCCAGCGCGGTGATGATTTCATTGGCGACCAGCGCGGCATCATCCGGCTCCGCGATGTGGGGCAGCATGACGGCGAATTCGTCGCCGCCCAACCGGGCCACGGTATCCATGCCGCGCAGGCGCGCGCTCAGGCGCTCGGCGACCAGCTTGAGCAAGGCATCGCCGGCACTGTGGCCGAGGCTGTCGTTGATGTCCTTGAAACGGTCGAGGTCGAGCACCAGGAGCGCGACGCGCGTGCCGTCGCGCTGTGCCGCGCGCACGCCATGTTCCAGGTGGGACAGCAGGAGCATGCGGTTCGGCAGGTGGGTCAGCGGATCGTGATGGGCAAGGAAGTCGAGTTGCGTCTCCGATGCCTTCAGCCGGGAAATGTCGGCGAAGACGCCGACGTAATTCTGGACGTCGCCGGCATCATTCCGCACTTCGCTGATGCTCAAGATCTGCGGGTAGACCTCGCCGTTTTTGCGCCGGTCCCAGATTTCGCCCTGCCAGTGTCCCGCCGACGCCATGCTGGCCCACATTTCCCGGTAAAAGTCCCTCGAATGCCGCCCGGATCGCAAGAGGTCGGGCCGTCGTCCGCGGACGTCCTCCTCGGTGTAGCCGGTGATCGCGGTAAAGGCATTGTTGACCATGACGATGCGTTTGCCGCCGTCGGTAACGACTACGCCTTCATGCGTCGTTTCAAAGACCGCGGCGGCCTGGCGCAGGCGTTCTTCGGCGCGCTTGCGCTCGGTGAGATCGGTGTTGGTGCCGGAAACAATGACCGCGGCGCCGTCGGCGTTGCGCTGGACCATGTACCGCGACAGGACAGGCACATAGTGTCCCGCCTTGTGGCGCAGCCGGACCTCCAGGGAAAAGCCCTGCGCCGCGTGCGCGATCGCGTCATCGAAACTGCCGGTCGCGGCGGCAACGTCGTCCGGATGCATAAGATTGCGCCAGAGCCTGGTATCGGAGGGCATCTCGCCGGGCTGGTAGCCGAGCATTTCCCAGCACCGTTCGGAATAGAACGCGTGCCCCGATTCCAGGTCCCAGTCCCACCAGCCATCGGTCGAGCCGCGCAGCACGCGTTCCAGCCGTTCGCGGTAGTGCGTGGAGGTGGTGAGCGCTTGCTCGAGCGACCCTTGCCAGCGCTTGATCAGCAGGTACAGGAGCAGGCTCGTGACGGCAATGAAGAACATGCCCTTGAGCGTGCTGATGCGTTCGAATTGCTCGGGATCGCGGAACAGGAAGCCCAGCACCCGGTCCGATGCCGCGATCCACATCGCGGCAAACAGCGCGTACAGGAGCACAATGCCGGCCGGGGTGGGCGCGCGGCGCTTGGCGGCTCGTACGGGCGGCGGGTTCATGCGCGAAAGGAGTTCAAGGAAGGGAAACAGGGGCCAACTATAACAGTTCCCCCGGCGCTTTCAACGCAATCCGGATCAGGTCTTTCGTCAATGCACGTCGATATGGTAAAGCCCCCACGGACAATTGCCGAAACGCTCGTTGACCGGCTTTGCCGCCATGTCCGGAAAACGGTCGGCGTCGTACAGCGCCCATAGAGGCCCAAGGCCGCCCACCGGCATGGGCTTGCCATCCAGATGCGTCGCGATAATGAAGCGGTACTTGAGGATGTCAGACATAGTAGCGGTTGGGGCGTAACCATCTATCGCACGCATCACCAGCTCTGCCTGCGCCTTGCGCACGCCGGCCGCGGCCAGCACGTCCGTCAGCAGCGGTCCCCGCAGAGCGTGGATCTTGCCGTCATATTCGAGCGTGGGGCGGATCGTCACCGCAGGCAATGACACGAGTGACGCAAAGTCGAAGGCATGCGCCTTGTCGAACCGGATGCCTTGCTTTTTCATCATCTGGTCCAGGGCCGGGTCAAGCGGACCGCGGTTGCCGCGCCCGATGGCGCCGGTGACGGTCAGGAGGGCGGGGGAGGAAATCGTGCGGGGCGCGGCATGTGCCGGGCCGGCAAGGGCGGCGGCGCCAAGTGCCGCGCCGGAAAGGAATTCGCGTTTGTTCAATGCAAGGTCCTGTCGCTGGTCAGGGTTCGACTTCGTTGTATTTCTTGTAGATGGCGGAGTAGGTGCCATTCTTCCTGATTTTCTTCAGGCCCGCATTGAACGCTTCGCGCAGTTCGACGTCGCGGAATACGGCCTTGCGTGCGCTCGGCTTGAAAATCATGTGATGCACCAGCGGCTGGTTGCTATTGATCGAGGCTTCGACCTGGCGGTTCAGGTAGCGGAATACAAGGCGGTCGCCGACAACCACGTCCACGCGCCCGGTGTACAGCAGACGGTTCTGCGTGATCTGCTGTGGATGCTCCTTGTAATCGCGGTGGCGCTCGACGGCCGCCCTGAACTCGGGACCAAGGATGAGGCTGGCATTCTGGAAGGCGGCGACCGAATACTGTTCCAGGTCGCTGATGTCGCGCAGGCGAATGGCGCGGCTGGCCAAGGTCGTCGCGACGTTTTGATAGTGCATGTAGGTGTCGGAAAAGAATCCGTTGCCGCCGATGCCTTCGTCCACCGTCAGCATGCCGTCGAGCAGGCCGGCGCGCATCATTGCCAGTGCACGCGCCGGGGGCAGGCGTTGTGCGACCATGCGGTAGCCGCTCGCGTCGAGGGCCTTTTCGGCGATCTCGTACTCGATGCCGCCATCACCGTTGTCCAGGATGTAGGGCGGCTTGCTCAGGCCCACGCCGATACGCACCTCGGGCAGGGCTGCGGCAGCAGGCGCGATTGACCAGGCGAGCGCGGCGGCGAGCAACAACCGCCGGGCCGCGTGTACACGCGCATCGCGGAACGAGGAGGATCCTTCTGGCCAGTGCATAAGTGCGTAAAGGTTGCGCTTTGGAAAGTGCTACTGACGCGATTATAGGACTGTTATTGCGTCCTTGGCGGAGCAACCGCGGTCTTGTTGTTTGGCGGCGTGACGCGCACCGTCGTGGTGCGAAAAGGCTGTGTTATCGGGCCAGGGCGGCCGGCGGCAGCCTGCCGGAGCGAAACCGAGAGCGCAGGCCGTAGGAGAGAACGGTAATCTGGGCCAGCACGTTGAGGCCGGCAACAGCCGCGATCAGCGTACTTTTCACCACGCACAGGGCATAGGCAATCGTGATGGCGGCGATGACGATCCATCCGCCCCAGGACAGCAGCGAAATGGACGCGCGCGCCGACGGGTCGCGGTGGTAGCGGATGATTTGCGGGATATACAGTGCCGACGCCGCGATTCCCGATACGCCGTACAGCACGCTTAACAACTGTTCCATAGTCACTTGCACCGTCCTCGATAAGGGACGTGTGCGCATGATTGTATGCGTGAATTGCCCATGGAAAACATGCGCTCAGGAAATTTGACCGGGCAAGTCGCAGCGCGGCAACAAAAGCGTGTCAGGGTGTTACGGCATTTTCCGCTTCGTAAAGATAATGCTGCAACATGAACTGTTCGTTCTCGCTGATGCGGTCGAAGTGAATCCCGACGCCATGTTGGGACGCGGGGCGTTTGCCGTTCATGTCCAGCGAGCGGCTGCTGCAAATGGTGGCGTCGGTGCGGATCTCCACCTGCTGGTTGGTCGGCTGCACGCGAAACGTGAAGGAAACGGAAATCCGGTCCCCGGGAGCGCCGAGCACCGTCTGCGCGGAAATGAAGGCGCCGGTAATGCTCAGGTCCGACAGCATGGCATCGACCGGGGAGCCGTGTTCCGAGGGCGGGCTGCGCACTTCGACCGGCAGGTTCACCTTCACGCGCGCGGCGCTTCGCAGGGGCGTGGCAGTGATCTCCTGCGGAAAGCTCAGGTGCATGTAATAGCGCGGCGACAGCAGCATCGATTCGATGTCGCAGGCGAAGGTGTAGACCGACACGCCGGAAAACACGCGCACCGTCACGCGCTCGCCCTCCTTCAGGGGGACGGTCAGGCCGTGTTCGACAGGGAGCTTGACGAGCAGGTATTCGCCGCTGACGTAGCCGATCAGCGAGGAGAAGTAGGCGGGCTTGCCAGGACGCGCAAGGATCAGTTGCAGCCGGGTACCGACCTGCAGTCTCATGTCATCGAAATTCGGGCGGCTGCGCGCTTGCATACTGGCTGGAAAAAGTTGTTGTGCGGTAACTCATGGTCAACGACCATTACACGCTCCTGACGCGGTCGGCGCCATCCCATATCCATGGGACTATCAAGTCGCTGCAGTGCATAGAAAGACTTTGACTTGATCGTCATCAAGTTCCCGGCCTGCCTGTCGATACAACAAATAGGTCGTATTGCCGGGGCTTGCCATGAAAATCGACGCATCCACTATCCAGTTCAATGCCTCGCACCGCGCCAACCAGCGCGCCGAGGTGCGGGAAACCCTGCGGGCATGGGTCGGCGACGAGCCGCCCGCCGGCGAGTCGGGTGAGAATGCGCCATCCGTGGTGGCCATTTCCGCCGCCGCCCGCATGGCGGCAGCCGCGGCGCCACCCCCCGCCCCGCCTGCTCCCTCGGAAGCGCAGGCAGTGTCGGACGCGATCGAGAATGCGGAGAACGATCCTGTCTATTACTTCATCAAGCTTGTCGTCGAAATGATGACCGGCGTCAAGGTAAGGACCGTCTCCGCGGAGGACGTGGCCACCGAGCCGCCCCCGGCCGCGGCGCAGCCGGAGCCGCCGCAGCGCGCCGGCTTCGGCATTGCCTATGACCGGCATGAAGTGCGCGAGGAAACGGAGCACACCACGTTCCATGCGGAGGCCCTCGTGCGCACCGCCGACGGCAAGGAGATCAGCCTGACCCTCGACCTCGAGATGTTCCGCAGCTATCGTGAGGAATCGTCGGTTTCCCTGCGTGCCGGCGATGCCGTGCGCAAGGATCCGCTTGTCATCAACTTCGACGGCTCGGCCGCGCAATTGCAGAACCGCCGCTTCAGCTTTGACCTGGATGGGGACGGCAAGAAGGAACAGGTCCCCCTGCTTGACGGGAATCGCGGGTATCTCGCGCTGGACCGCAACGGCAACGGCAAGATCGACTCGGGCAAGGAATTGTTCGGCCCGGCCAGCGGCGACGGCTTCGCGGAACTGGCGCAATTCGATAGCGACGGCAACGGCTGGATCGACGACAACGATCCGATCTTTGAGCAGCTTCGCGTGTGGATGCAGGACGATAAGGGCGGCGGCACGCTGAACACCGCAAAGTCCTATGGCGTGGGAGCGGTCTACCTCGGCAGGGCCGAGACGCCGTTCGAACTCAAGGACGGTGCCAACCAGGACCTCGGCGTCGTGCGCAGTTCGGGCGTTTATCTCACGGAGAATGGCGGCGCGGGCACCGTGCAGCAGATCGACCTCATGGTCTGAATCCGAAGGCGCCGATTTCTCGCGGCGGCGTGCTCCGCCAAATATTTGCATTCTTGCAAGCGAATTGTGCCGTCCTATACTGAAAACACACCGTACTCCAGAAAGGAGGCAATCATGGACAGCATCAATCGTTGGCAGGACAGACTGGAAATGGCGGTCGGCATTTGGTTGTGCATCGCGCCGTGGGCCTTGGTGCTTCCGCAAGCTGCTGCATGGTGTTCGGTTGCGGTGGGTGTGGCGGTGATCCTGCTCTCGGGCGAGGACTTCTTCCTGCCCAACCAGATGGAAGAATGGGGCAATGCCGTCCTTGGGGCGGGACTGATGATTTCACCTTGGGCATGGGGCTATGCCGACAGTGCAGCGGCAACCGCCAATGCCTTCATCTCGGGTTTCCTCGTATCCGGTTTCGCCTTCTGGGCGCTGGAACGCCTGTTCATGCGCTATGAAGAAAGCCATAGGGTCAAACCTTCCTGACCCTCATGGAAGGGCGGGAAGCGCCATGCTTCCCGCCCGAGGCGCGCACGCATGATTCCCCTGGCATGCCGCGCGGCTTGTTGATTGTCCTAACCTCCGAAATAGGGCTGGAACGAACTGTCCATGCGCTCGAAGGCAGGGTTGAAGTTGGGGCGATACGTGTTATCCATGCCGGCGCCGCTGCCGCCGGAGCCGCTCGAATAACCCGAACTATGCATGCCGCCCATGCCGGCGCACCCGGCCGTGAGCATGACGATCAAGAGAATCAGGATCTTCTTCATGATTTTCCTCCAATGAAAGTGCCGTGTGACTCCTCCCTGGACCTGGTTCACTATAGGGCGGCGTCCCGCAATTCTCCAGCGGTAAATGGTGCGGTGCACTAACCATTGAGGCGTCTCAAAGGCGGCGCGGAAAGTTACACCAGTTCGAGGATGACGCCGTTGGCGGCGACGCGGCACATGCTGGCAATAGGCATGACGCGGGTGCGTCCCGTTGCCTCTTCCATGAACAGCCAGTCGCCGGCAATTCCGGTCACGACACCGCGAAACTTGCCGACTTCTTCGGAGCTGCATTTCTGCGCAACGCTGCGCTTGAAGGCCACGGTGTCACCGACGCGGATATTGAGCATTTCATTTCTCCAGAACATTGTCGCGAGGATAGACAGCTTCCTTGCGACAATGTTCCTCTGGGTAAATGTTCAACATCCGCCCGGCATCTTCCTTGTGTTTCCACAATCGGCCGGCGCCATGCGCAATCAATAATGATCCCGATATTCCGGCGGCGGAGATTGCCGGAAAAGCCATGTCATGGAGGGAGAATGTTGAAGCACGCAGCCAACCCGGATTACAGCAGCCTTCCGGCGCGCGGAGGGATCGAACGGATCCTGACGTCGCAGCGCCGAAAACTGTTTGATGCCTTCACGGCATTCAGGCAGGAAGCGCCGGACGGGACCGTGCTCAACCTGTACATGAAACCGACCACGCTGTTCGACAACAGCGACTATCTCTCCGCATGGAGCGATCTGCCCGACAGGATGCGCATCACGGTCTGCGAAATGGAACCGCCGGCCGTGTCGAGGAAGGCGCCTGACACGCGCCTGCCCTATGCCGACGGCGCCTTCGACTGGGTGTTTTGCAATGAAGTCATCGAGCACAGCGGCGGCACCGAGCGCCAGTACGCCCTGGTGGCCGAGCTGTATCGCGTGGCGCGGAAGGGCGTTTTCCTCACGACTGCCAACCGCCGTCATCCCATCGAATTCAAGTCGCGCCTGCCCTTGCTTCATCTGCTGCCTGATGGCACGTGGCGTCGCCTGCTGAAGTGGTTCGGCAAGGGGAAATGGGCTTCCGTCGGCATGCTCAACCCGGTCGACGCGCCAGCGCTCTACCGCTTCGCCAGCCTGCTCCCGGGAAAGCCGGAGCATGATGTCGGCCACAAGCGCGTGTTCGGCTTCAAGGCGCATTTTTTCCTGATGATCCCGAAACGGAAAGCATGAAGTTTCCGGCATGACTCGCAATTTCGCGAAGGGCGGCTAGCCTGTAAGAATCGCCACTTTTCGGAACACATCATGCAGACGACCTTCAACGCTTCGCCCTCGGGACAGGCGATCATCCAGAACACGACCGCGGCAGGCGTCGAAAAGCTGGTCGTCAACCTCCACCCCGGCAACGATTCCATGATCGACGTGCAGATCAAGGAAGAAACGCCAGGCGATGGCATGCTCGTGTCGAGCACCATCTCGATCAACCAGGAAGGCCTGCAGAAGCTGGTCGAATGGCTGCGCGACCAAGGGGCCGTGCAGTAATCAGTTCTGTTCCTCGAATGCCTGGATGTCGCGCTCGACCGACGCGAGGCAGTCGAACGCCAGGTCGAGCACATTGACCGAAGCATCGACAGGATTGTCCCAGGCATCGCGCGTCGCCACGGCCGCGTTGTAGTGCTGCAGCGCCGACTGCAGCTCGACGGTTTCCTCCGATACGCCGCCGCGATGCCCGACGCGGATTTCGGAGCGGAAGGCGGTGACGAGCGCATCCATCTTCCGCCCGATGACACGCAGGTTAAAGGCGAGCACGATCGCGTGCACGTCAGGGTCATAGTGGGCGGGATGCGCCGCGCGCAAAGCCGCCTGGCGCTCGTGCATGCTGCGCGTGAAATCGAGCGCATCCTCCACCGCGCGATAACGTGCGTAAAGCGGGCCGGGCGGGAAAAGCAGTGTCAGCGGCATGCATGATTGGACAATGCCGCGCGCCAAAGATGCCGCACTCCATTGCCATTGCGGCCCAACACCTTCTCGCGCAGCCAAGCCAACATCGCGTGGCACGCGTGGGGCCTGCCAGAAAAAAAGGGCGCATCGAAATGCGCCCTTTTTTGTCTGCTTACCGCGTAACCGGCTTGTAGCGGATCCGCTTCGGCTTCGCGCCTTCTTCACCGAGGCGCTTGACCTTGTCCGCTTCGTATTCCTGGTAGTTCCCGTCGAAGAACACGACCTTGGAGTCGCCTTCGAAGGCCAGGATGTGCGTCGCGATACGGTCGAGGAACCAGCGGTCGTGGGAGATCACCATCACGCTGCCCGCGAATTCCAGCAGCGCGTCTTCCAGTGCGCGCAGGGTTTCCACGTCGAGGTCGTTCGACGGTTCGTCCAGCAGCAGGACGTTGCCGCCCATGAGCAGGGTCTTGGCCAGGTGCAGGCGGCCGCGTTCGCCGCCGGACAGGTTGCCGACGACCTTCTGCTGGTCGCCGCCCTTGAAGTTGAAGCGGCCGAGGTAGGCGCGCGACGGCATCTCGAAGCGGCCGACGGTCAGGATGTCGGCGCCGTTGGAGACGTCTTCAAACACGGTCTTCTTGTTGCCCAAATCTTCGCGCGACTGGTCGACCAGCGACAGCTTCACGGTCGGTCCGACCACCACTTCGCCGCTGTCCGGCTGTTCCTTGCCCGCGATCATCTTGAACAGCGTCGATTTACCGGCGCCGTTCGGGCCGATGATGCCGACGATCGCGCCGGCCGGGATCTTGAAGCTGAGGTCGTCGATCAGCAGACGGTCGCCGAAGGACTTGGACACGTTCTTGAATTCGATCACTTCATTGCCCAGGCGCTCGGCGACCGGGATGAAGATTTCCTGCGTCTCGTTGCGCTTCTGGTATTCGTGCTCGGACAGCTCGTTGAAGCGGGCAAGACGCGCCTTGCTCTTGGCCTGGCGGCCCTTCGGGTTCTGGCGCACCCATTCCAGTTCCTTCTGGATGGTCTTCTGGCGCGCGGATTCGCTGGCTTCTTCCTGCTTCAGGCGCGCTTCCTTCTGTTCCAGCCACGAGCTGTAATTCCCCTTCCACGGGATGCCGTGGCCGCGGTCCAGTTCAAGAATCCACTCGGCGGCGTTGTCCAGGAAGTAGCGGTCGTGGGTGATGCCCACGACGGTGCCAGGGAAGCGCTGCAGGAACTGCTCCAGCCATTCGACGGACTCGGCGTCGAGGTGGTTGGTCGGTTCATCGAGCAGCAGCATGTCGGGCTTGGACAGCAGCAGCTTGCACAGCGCGACGCGGCGCTTTTCACCGCCGGACAGCACGCCAATCTTGGCTTCCCACGGCGGCAGGCGCAATGCGTCAGCGGCCATTTCGAGCTGCTGGTTGAGGGTATTGCCATCGGACGCAGCAATGATCGCTTCCAGGCGCGCCTGCTCTGCGGCCAAGGCGTCGAAGTCCGCATTCTCGTCCGCATATGCCGCGTATACGGCGTCGAGCTTGGCCTGTGCCTCAAACACTTCGCCCAGCGCCGATTCAACGGCCTCGCGCACGGTCTGCTCCGGATCGAGTTGCGGCTCCTGCGGCAGATAGCCGATGTTCAGGCCCGGCATCGGAACGGCTTCGCCTTCGATGTCCTTGTCGATGCCGGCCATGATCTTGAGCAGGGTCGACTTGCCCGAGCCGTTCAGGCCGAGCACGCCGATCTTGGCGCCGGGGAAGAAGGACAGCGAAATGTCTTTGAGAATCTGGCGCTTGGGCGGGACGATCTTGCCCACGCGGTTCATGGTGTAGACGTATTGAGCCATGGAAAATCCGAGTGAATGGGTGCTGAAAAAAGGGAGAGTGCAAGGATACCCGATCGCGCCGCCCGCAGGTTGGCCGGAGGAGCGCGCGCCGCTATCACAAAAGGTCGCCAATCCAAATGACCCAAAATAACCCCTACCACTCCTGTGGTTATTTATTGATCTAGGTCAACGTTTTTGATGCACTGCAGGCATAAAGTCCCCCACGGCAATTAACCACACACATCATAGGGGAATAAAAGATGAAAAAGACCGTAGCAATCCTTGCCCTCGCAGCCCTCGGCGCCGGTGTCGCCTCCCAGGCAATGGCTCAGCAGAGCCCTTGGCAGATCCGCGCCCGCGCGGTGAACATCAACCCGGCGGACAAGTCCGATCCGGTCGGCGGCGTCGGCCCGGCTGACCAGATCACCGTCAGCAACAAGACGATCCCGGAAGTCGACATCACCTACTTCCTGACGCCGAACCTGGCCGCCGAACTGATCCTGACCTATCCGCAAAAGCACAAGGTCTACCTGTCCGGCACCAACATCGGCACCTTCAAGCACCTGCCGCCGACCCTGACCCTGCAATACCACTTCACCCCGGGCGCGCAGTTCAGCCCGTACGTCGGTGCAGGCGTCAACTACACCCGCATCGGCAGCGTCAAGCTCCTGAACGGCGCTGGCGACCTCGACAACAACAGCTTCGGCTTTGCGCTGCAAGCCGGCGTGGACTTCAAGCTCGACAAGAACTGGTCGATCAACCTGGATGTGAAGAAAGTGCAGATCCGCAGCGACGTGATGGTTGGCGGCGCGAAGGTCAGCGAAGTCAAGGTTGACCCGCTGCTGGTCGGCGTGGGCCTCGGCTACCGCTTCTGATCCCGCAGTACTGCAGCAACAGGGCTAAGCCGGTCGCAAGACCGGCTTTTTTTATGCGCCCTGTTTTGCCTTCCAGGTTTGCCACAAGCCTTCCGCCGTGTAGACCGCTAGTGCGCTCCAGATCAGCGCGAATCCGGCAAGCCGTGTGCCGCCAAACGGCTCGTGGTACAGCCAGACGCCCAGCAGCAACTGCAGCGTCGGCCCGATGTACTGCAGCAGGCCGAGCAGCGACAAGGGAATGCGCCGCGCGCCGGAAGCGAACAGCAGCAGCGGGATAGCGGTAATCGGGCCGGCTGCGGCGAGCAGCAACTGCGCGCTGGTCGACGCCGTCGCGAAATGGTTCTGCCCCTGCACGGACAGCAAGACGAGATAGCCGCACGCCAGCGGAAACAGCAGCAGTGTTTCCAGTGCCAGTCCTTCCAGCGCACCCAGCGCCGCCGTCTTGCGCAGCAATCCGTACAGCGCAAAGGTCGTCGCCAGCAGCAGCGCGATCCACGGGAGCGTGCCACCGTGCCATGTCAGCCATGCCACGCCGAACGCGGCAATGCCAACCGCGACCCACTGCACCGGACGCAGCCGCTCACGCAGGATCAGCATCCCCAGCAGCACATTGAACAGCGGATTGATGAAGTAACCCAGGCTCGACTCGACCACGTGGCCGTTATTGACCGCCCAGATATAGATGAACCAGTTGGACGACAGGAGCACGGCGCTCGCCGCGAACCCGGCGAGGACCTTCGGCTGCCGCACCACGGCGCCGAGCCACGCCCATTGCCTGCGCACCGCAAGCACTACCGCCACGAAGACGAGCGACCACACCATGCGATGCAGCAGGATCTCCATTGGCGGGATTTCCTGCAGCGATTTGAAGTACAGCGGGAACACACCCCACAGCGCATAAGCCGAGGCGGCGTACAGGATGCCAGGATTCATATCGTTCGGATTGAAAGGTCAGCACCCGGTAGGATGCGAGGAAGCGCCGCAGCCCGGGTAGCGGCAGCGGCCGGCTTATTATCCCAGCATTCGATCCGGTGTGCGTGGTGGCAGCCGAAAGCGCAAACGGTTATGATCGTTGCCGACCTCAGCCGGCTTCCCGACATCAATGACATCGACACCGCCAACCCTCGTCCAGACGCTCCGCAGCACCGCCTGGGCCGCGTCGCTTACCGCGGAACAGATGGCGCGCGTCGAAGCCGACGTGACGGAACGCTTCGTGCCGGCCGGCGGCTATGCATGCCGCAAGGGCGAGGCCGTCGAATACTGGGTCGGTGCCATCGACGGCCTGCTCAAGATGAGCAGTGTGTCCCTCGAGGGCAAGATCATCACCTTCACCGGCGTGCTTGGCGGCGCGTGGTTTGGGGAGGGCTCGCTGCTGAAGGACACGCCGCGCCAGTACGACGTCATCGCCCTGCGCGACACGCGCCTCGCGCTGATGCCGCGTAACACTTTCCACTGGCTGCTCGACAACAGCATCGGCTTCAATCGCTTCGTGATGACACTGCTGAACGAGCGTCTCGGCATGTTCATTTCGCTGGTCGAATACGACCGCATGCTGGACACGACGGCGCGTCTTGCACGATGCCTCGCAGCGCTGTTCAATCCGCATCTTAATCCGGGCATCAGTCCGCAGCTGAAGATTTCGCAGGAGGAGTTGGGCTACCTGTGCAACGCATCCCGCCAGCGGGTCAATGGTTCACTGAAGGCACTGGAAGAGGCCGGACTGGTCAAGGCCGAATACGGCGGTGTCACCATCCTCGACCTCGACGGCCTGCGCCGATTCCATTAGCCGTATCCTCCGCCACCCGGCGTCTCGATGACGAACACATCGCCGGGTTCCATCTCGGTCCTCGCCACAAAACCCAGTTCTTCCACGCGGCCGTCCGCACGCACCACATAATTCCTGCCGCACTTCCCGTCGCCGCCCCCTGCAGCGCCGAAAGGCGGAACGATGCGGTTGTTCGACAGGATGGAAGCGGTCATCTTCTCCAGAAAGCGGACTTTGCGCACGCCGCCATCGCCGCCTTTCCACTTCCCGACCCCGCCGGAACCGTGCCGGAT
Organism: Noviherbaspirillum sp. ST9; assembly: GCF_048799745.1. Lineage (NCBI taxonomy): Bacteria > Pseudomonadati > Pseudomonadota > Betaproteobacteria > Burkholderiales > Oxalobacteraceae > Noviherbaspirillum > Noviherbaspirillum sp. ST9. The sequence continues at coordinate 360,685 of NZ_JBLWFR010000004.1, forward strand.
CTCGTAGCTCTCCAGCCGCACCGGGAAGCGCCACTCCAGTACCTCAGGATCGGTCAGCCGCGAGTTGGTCATATGCGTCTGCACGACCGCGGTCCCATCGAAGCCGGGGCCCGCGCCTGATCCGCCCGAAATGGTTTCATAGTACTGATAGCGAGCATTGCCGAACGTGAAGTTGTTCATCGTGCCGGGCGCACCGGCCATGACGCCGAGTGCACCGTACAGCGCATTCGTCACGCAGCTCGATGTCTCCACATTGCCTGACACGACGGCCGCCGGATAGCGCGGATTCAGCATCGATCCTTCGGGGATGATCACGCGCAGCGGCTTCAAGCAGCCCGCATTCAAGGGAATATCATCATCGACCAGCGTGCGGAATACGTACAGCACCGCCGCCATGCAGACCGAGGAGGGGGCATTGAAATTGTTCGGCAGTTGCGGCGAGGTGCCACTGAAATCGATCTCCGCGCTGCGCTCATCGCGATTGACGCGGATCGCCGCCTCGATGACCGCGCCATTGTCGAGCCGGTAGGTGTACCTGCCGTCCTTCAATGACGTGATGACGCGCCGCACCGACTCCTCGGCATTGTCCTGCACATGCCGCATGTACGCCTGCACGACGTCGAGTCCGAAATGCCCGACCATCCGGTGCAATTCCTCGACGCCCTTCTGGTTGGCCGCGGTCTGCGCCTGCAGGTCGGCGAGGTTCTGCCGGATATTCCGGGCCGGGTATTTGCCCGAGGAGAGCAGGGCAATCGTTTCCTCTTCCAGGAAGCGACCACCCTTCACGAGCTGGAAATTGTTGACCAGCACGCCTTCTTCCTCGACCACCGTGCTGTCCGCCGGCATCGAGCCCGGTGTCATGCCGCCGATATCGGCGTGGTGACCGCGGGATGCAACATAGAAGAGCACCGTCGCGCCCTCTGCATCGAAGACAGGCGTGATCACCGTGACGTCCGGCAGGTGAGTGCCGCCGTGGTAGGGATCATTCAGCATGTAGACGTCGCCGGGCCGCATGGTGGCGGTGTTCTCGCGAATCACGGTCTTGATGCTTTCGCCCATCGAGCCCAGGTGCACCGGGATATGCGGCGCGTTCGCGATCAGGTTGCCCGAGGCGTCGAACAGCGCGCAGGAAAAATCGAGGCGTTCCTTGATGTTCACCGAGACGGCGGTGTTCTGCAGCCGCAATCCCATCTGCTCCGCGATCGACATGAAGTGATTGTTGAACACCTCCAGCATGACCGGATCTGCCGCCGTGCCTGCCGCCTTCCGCTGCGAACGCGCTTCCACCCTCAGCATCACGAGATGGCCCTGCGCGGTGAGCTCGGCGCGCCAACCCGGTTCCACAACATTGGTGGCATTCTTCTCGGCGATGATGGCCGGTCCGGAAACCTGGTCGCCCGGACGCATGTCTTCGCGCACATAGAGCGGTGCCTCGTGCCACCTGCCCCCCGAAAACACGGCCACGATTTCCGTCGCACGCAACGGCTCCAGGCGCGGCGGGAACGGCTCGGGCTGTTCCGCTCCCTGCAGTGCGGCGCCGACTGCTTCGACCGATACCGCCTCCGCCACCAGGTTCTTGCCGTGCATGAGAAAGGCGTAGCGCTGCCGGTAGGCGGCCTCGAACGAGGCTTGCATGTGCGCCATATCGGCGAAAGGGACGACGATGGCAGAATCGGTTCCCTCGTAACGCAAATGAACGCGCTCCAACAGATGAATGCCCGCCGCGTCGATGCCTTGCGACTGCAGGTCCGCGCACGCTTCGCTTCCAAGCTGCCGCAGCGCTTCCTCAATCGGCTTCATGGCCGTCGGTGCAAGAACCATCTCCAGCGCCTTTTCCCGCATCGCCGTCTGGTCGGCCAGTCCCATCCCGTACGCCGACAGCACCCCGGCAAGCGGATGGGCGAACACGCGCGTCATGCCGAGCGCATCGGCGACCAGGCAGGCATGTTGTCCGCCCGCGCCGCCGAAGGTCGACAAGGTGTAGCCGGTCACGTCATGACCGCGCTGTACGGAAATGAACTTGATCGCATTGGCCATGTTGCCCACCGCGATCTCGATGAAACCTTCCGCGACTTCCTCCGGTGTGCGCCGGTTCCCGGTCGCGCGAAGGATGGCATCCGCAAGGTCGCTGAATTTTTGCACAACGGTGTCACGGTCCAGCCTCTGGTCGGCATCCTTGCCGAACACCGTCGGAAAATAATGCGGCTGGATCTTCCCCAGCATGACGTTGCAGTCGGTCACTGTCAGTGGCCCGCCGCGCCGATAGCTCGCCGGACCGGGATTCGCGCCGGCGCTGTCCGGTCCGACACGGTAGCGAGTGCCGTCGAAGTGCAGGATGGAGCCGCCGCCCGCGGCCACCGTATGAATGCTCATCATCGGCGCGCGCATGCGCACGCCTGCCACCTGCGTCTCGAATTCCCGCTCGAATTCGCCCGCATAGTGCGACACGTCCGTCGACGTACCGCCCATGTCGAAGCCGATGACCTTGTCGAACCCGGCCGCATTCGCCGTCCGCACCATGCCGACGATTCCGCCTGCCGGTCCCGACAGGATCGAATCCTTGCCCTGGAACCGGTGCGCATCCGTCAGGCCCCCGTTCGATTGCATGAACAGCAGCCGCACGCCAGACATCTCGCTTGCCACCTGGTCCACGTAACGGCGCAGGATGGGAGAAAGGTAGGCATCCACCACCGTCGTGTCTCCCCGCGACACCAGCTTCATCAACGGGCTAACCTTGCTGGAAATGGAAACCTGCGTGAACCCGACCTCAAGCGCGATTTGCCCGATTGCCTCTTCATGCTGCGGATAGCGGTAGGCGTGCATCAGCACGACCGCCACCGCACGCAATCCTCTGTCGTACAGCGCCTGCAGGTCGCGCCGCACCTTGCCTTCATCGAGCGGCAGCACGACCTCGCCATGCGCACCGATGCGCTCCTCGACTTCCACCACTTCCCGGTACAGCAGCTCCGGCAGCACGATATGGCGGTCGAACAGGCGAGGGCGGTTCTGATAAGCAATGCGCAGTGCGTCGCGGAATCCCTTCGTGATCAGCAGGGCAGTCGGGTCGCCCTTGCGCTCCAGCAGCGCATTGGTCGCCACCGTCGTACCCATCTTGACCGCTGTCACCTGGGCTGCGGGAATGGGATCGCCGGGCGCCAAGCCAAGCAGTTGCCGGATGCCGGCCAACGCCGCATCCCGGTACTGTTCCGGGTTCTCCGACAACAGCTTGTGCGCGACGAGACGGCCGTCAGGCCGCCGCGCGACGATATCGGTGAAGGTGCCGCCGCGATCGATCCAGAATTCCCAGCGGGTGTCCGTCTTTCCTTGCATGTGCAGACCGTTTTCCATGGACACAATGTAGCAGAGCGATGCCGGGACCGGTTCCCCTGAGGGCAAAGCCGACGTATGATCGTTCAAGCACACACAGGGGCCAACATGGAAAAGTTTCTCATCCAGAACGAGTTCGGCCAGCCCCAGGAATTGCTGGGCGAAGAACTGGTCGTCCCCGGCTTTGAAGAGCTGCAGTTCATCCTGCACGCCTGGTTGTACGACAAACGCGGCGGCTGGGCCGTGACGGAACGCTCTTCCGGCAAACGCATCACGAGCGGACCGGCCGGGACCGAACATACGGCGCTCGAACAGCTCGAGCGCCAGTTGAAACTGCACGGAAAGGATGCCTTGATGCGCGTACTTGGCCAGGGAAGACTGTCGAGCTGACGATGGACGACCCCTACGACCTCCAGCGATTCGTCGACGCACAGCAACCTGTTTATGGAGCGGTACTGGAAGAACTGCGCGCCGGACGCAAACGCAGCCACTGGATGTGGTTTATTTTTCCGCAGATCCACGGGCTCGGGCACAGCGCGATGGCGCAGCGCTACGAGATTTCCTCCCTCGACGAAGCCGAAGCCTACCTCGCCCATCCCGTCCTTGGCGCGCGCCTGCGGGAATGCAGCCGCATCGTCGCTGGCATCACGGGGAATACGGTGGAAGAAATTTTCGGCTACCCGGACGACATGAAATTCCGCTCGTCCATGACCTTGTTCGCGCAGGCGTCGCCGGGCGAGGTGTTTGACGAATGCCTGCGCATTCATTTCGGCGGCCAGCCGGATCCGCTGACACTGTCTCGCATCTGAACCATCAGGAGACAAAGCATGATCACAAGAATCTGGCGCGGCTGGACCACACGTGAAAACGCCCCGGTGTACGAACAACTCCTGCTCACCGAGATCTTCCCCGGCATCGCCGCACGCAACGTCCCCGGCTACCTGGGCATTTCCCTTTGCCGCCGCGACTTGGGCAATGAAGTGGAATTCATGACCATCATGTGGTTCGAATCGATCGACGCCGTTAAGGCGTTTGCAGGAGATGACTACGAAACCGCTGTCGTGCCGCCAAAGGCGCGGGGGGTTCTTGCGCGATTTGATGGGCGGTCGGCTCACTATGAGACGGTGGTTTAGCCGTTACGCGGGCTAGTTTCATTAAGAAAACCGCTTTCTTAACGGCGAATCCGATGAACATCGTCCATTGACGTCGACAGCATGCTAAGTCAGGATCGAGGACGAAACATTCGTGGCATCGACGTTTTGATGCAATAACTATTCGATTAAATTCTCACGACAATGCTTCGATGATGCGGAAGGAGTGGTGCGATAGCGTTCTTCAAAGCAGCTCGCTTGGGGCGGCCCCAGAAATCAAACGGACAAACAAAAGTAGTTGTCTTCGCATCGATTCATGTCGACGAATTTTACATTTTCGCCAACCATTAGTAGATAACTCATTGAATATATTCGGTGGCTTATTCTTTGCTTAGGCGTAACTTTATCTACTCGCTCACTCAACCCCTCGAGGCAGCTATGAAAAACTTCTTGTGCGGTTTTTTCTTCCTAATTTGTTACACATATGCACACTCATCAACGATTGATTTCGAAGATCAAGTGGGCGGGAATTGCGAATCCTACGGCGACGGTGGTCTCGTGAGCACAGCTTTCTACTTTACGGGAAACCCAGATGACCCGGGTCTATTTATTTGCAATCCATACGTCGTTGCAGCCAACTACTCTAAGGCGCTCCTAAATGCGAACGCCTTGAGCATTTTGACGATGAGGCAAAATGGTGGCGATACGTTTTGGCTAAGCGCCTTTCAAGCTGCGAATCGTGATCAGCCGGAACTGGGTTACGCAACAACGATCGCGATCAATGTTTTGGGCCAAATTCAAGGAGGCGGCACGGTTGAACAGCAGTTGATACTGAACGGTAATGCGCTAACCACATTTTTTCTTCCCAGCTCGTTTACGAATCTAACGTCAGTTGTATTTTCGGCGGTAGGAAGTGGTGGCTCAAATGCGGAATTTCTTATCGATAATATCGTTGTCAATGAACAGTACCTTTCGGAGCCCGTTAGTCTCGTCCTTTTTTTCCTCGGTCTTCTCATGCTCGCTCTAAATTCCCGGAAGCGAGCTTAGATAGCCTCACGCCCGATTTCGTAGACACGTCCGATCCTTACAATTTGGCTAAAGGGAGGTGTTAGTGCTTCTCTATCCGTCGTGATTGACGGAGTTGCAGCATTAATTTAAGAGTGGCCTTATTGCTTCCTCGAAGGATGCGTACCAATGTTGCAATGTCGCGGTCAGTTCCAGGTAGCTAACTTTTGGAAAAAGTAGGTCGCTGCACCAAACTTCTCCGGCGCACGATATTCCAGCACCCTGTCTCGCGTAAAGCCCACGGGACGCGAAAACGCCGGCCCGTCATACACGAAGGTGTGGAACTCGCCATTCTCGCCACATGCATCGACGCTCGCGGGCAGATCGGCCAGAAAAGCTTCGTCAAATTCCCGTCCGACGAACTCCTGTCCCAGATATTTCCCATTCACGCACACCACCACCGCCTTGAAACCCAGCGCAAGGAATTCATCCACCAGCTTGCGGCGCGGTTCGTCCCATAGCGGGAGCACGGGCGTGATATCCGCCTTGGCACACACCTCCTCTTCCCATTCCCGGTGCGGGACAAGGTCGATGTCGCCGAAGACCGCATGGCGGATTCCAGCCGCATGCGCGTCTTGGAGCGTGGCAATGAAACGCTCTTCGTAATTGCCCCAGGACGTCTTGTAAAAGCGCAGCTCGGCGCCGAGCGCATCGGCCTGCGCCTGGATCAGTTCCGGTGGCACACCGTGCGAGCGGGAGCTTTCGCCGCTCTCATCCATTGCGGTAATCAGGCGGCGGATCTGCATGCCCGATTGGCGCGCGCGCCACATGGCGAGGCAGGAGTCCTTGCCGCCGCTCCAGGAGACGAGGGCCGGGGTGTGTTCGAGTTGGGTCATGGTGCCGCCTGAGTGGATGGGGAATGTCGCCGCGTGCGATGCGGCGACGGGATTATCTCAGACTCGCGGGCGGCGATGGAGTGTCCCTGTCCGAAATGATGGAACGCGGACAGGGACAGGAGGGGCGTGTCAGGCGGCGACGCGGACTTCCTCGTTGGCGGCGACGGCCGGCACCTTGCGGCGGGTGCGCGCAGGCAGGCGGCGCAGTGAGCGCAGCGCAGCGACATCGTGCAGGATCACGTTGCGCAGCTCGACCGAGATCAGTCCGGCCGTAGCGAAGGCGGACAAGGTGCGGCTGATCGTTTCCAGCGTGAGGCCGAGGTAGTTGCCGATTTCTTCGCGGGTCATGCGCAGGTTGAATTGCTTGCCGGAATAACCCATCTCTTCGAAGCGGCTGGACATGAAGGCGAGGAAACGGGCGACGCGGGCTTCCGCGCCGAGCGAACCAAGGGCGCTGATCAGGGACTGTTCGCGCGCCAGTTCGCGTCCCATGACGCCGTAGAGCGCGATTTCGAGGTCGGGCTGGGTACGGCCAAGCATGGTCAGGGTCTTGAACGGAATCAGGATGACTTCGCAGGCCGACAGGGCCACTGCTTCGGTCTGGTGGATGCCGTCATGGATGGCGTCGACGCCGAGCAGGTCGCCCTTCATCGGAAAGGCGACGACCTGTTCGTGGCCGGCATCATCGATCATCACGGACTTGAGGAAGCCGGAGTACACGACATACAGCGTGTCGAAGGGCTGGCCGATGGTGTAGATGCGCTGGCCGGCCTTGTACTGCACGTGCTGGAACTGCGTGTCGCCTTCCTTCACGAAAGCGGGGATGCCGAGCAGCTTGGCGACTTCGGTGAGGCTCGACCAGAGCTTCGCATGGCGTCCGGGCAGGCCTCCCCCCTGATGGGCCGCGGGGTTCGTCTGCGCAAAGGCGGTCTCGGAGATTTTGTTGGTGATCAACATATTGTCTTGCTCCTCTATGAATTGATTCTGCGAATCGCGGCGGGTGAATCGGTGCATCAATCTTGTCGAGAACAATTATCAATATGCGGAACCTTTAACAATATCGGACGACGGATGAAAAAACGTGTCAGTCAATCGATACAAATTTTCAGATTTTTCCTATTGATGAGTGGAAATCTCATAGGTTTGGGTAATGCCGTAACGCATTCCTACAGAGGGAAACTGACAAGAAAATGCGCTGTCGGAAAATTCAGGTGGGGAGGCAGAGACGCATTGCGCACTGCGATGTCTTGAGGGGCATCGCAGTGCGAATGGTTGATGTGTATTAAACGCGTTACAGCTTCTTACATGTTGCGGCGATACTGGCCGCCGACTTCAAACAGTGCGTTGCTGATCTGGCCCAGCGAGCAGACGCGCACCGCATCCATCAGCACGGCAAACACGTTCTCGTTCCTGATCACGGCTTGCTGCAGGCGTGCCAGCATGGCCGGTGCCTGGGCCGCGTTGCGTGTCTGGAATTCGCCGAGGCGCTTCAGCTGCGACTGCTTCTCGTCGTCGGTTGATCGCGCCAGTTCCAGTGTCTGCGGAATGGCTTCGCCCTTCGGATTGCGGAAGGTATTGACGCCGATGATGGGCAGCGTGCCGTCGTGCTTGAGCTGCTCGTAGTACATCGACTCTTCCTGGATCTTGCCGCGCTGGTAGCCGGTTTCCATCGCACCCAGCACGCCGCCGCGTTCGGCGATGCGCTCGAATTCCTGCAGTACCGCTTCCTCGACCAGGTCGGTCAGCTCGTCCATGATGAAGGAACCCTGGTTCGGATTCTCGTTCTTCGCCAGGCCCCATTCACGGTTGATGATGAGCTGGATGGCGAGCGCACGGCGCACCGATTCGTCGGTCGGCGTGGTGATCGCTTCATCGTAGGCGTTGGTGTGCAGCGAGTTGCAGTTGTCGTAAATCGCAATCAGCGCCTGCAGCGTGGTGCGGATGTCGTTGAAGTCGATCTCTTGTGCGTGCAGCGAACGGCCCGAAGTCTGGATGTGGTACTTCAGCTTCTGGCTGCGCTCGTTGGCGCCGTACTTGTCGCGCATCGCGACCGCCCAGATGCGGCGGGCGACGCGGCCGAGCACGGTGTATTCCGGGTCCATGCCGTTGGAGAAGAAGAACGACAGGTTGGGCGCGAAATCATCGATGTGCATGCCGCGCGCGAGGTAGGCTTCGACGAAGGTGAAGCCGTTCGACAGCGTGAAGGCGAGCTGCGAGATCGGGTTCGCGCCGGCTTCGGCGATGTGGTAGCCGGAGATCGACACCGAGTAGAAGTTGCGCACGCGGTTGTGCACGAAGTATTCCTGGATGTCGCCCATCACCTTGAGCGAGAACTCGGTCGAGAAGATGCAGGTGTTCTGGCCCTGGTCTTCCTTCAGGATGTCGGCCTGCACGGTGCCGCGCACGTTTTCCAGCACCCATTCCTTGATCTTGGCGGCTTCGTCGTCCGTCGGCTCGCGCTTGTTGTCAGCGCGGAACTTGGTCATCTGCTGGTCGATCGCGGTGTTCATGAACATCGCGAGGATGGTCGGCGCCGGGCCGTTGATGGTCATCGAGACGGAGGTGGCCGGGTTGCACAGGTCGAAGCCGTCGTACAGCACCTTCATGTCGTCCAGCGTCGCGATCGACACGCCGGAGTTGCCGATCTTGCCGTAGATGTCGGGACGCGGTGCCGGGTCGGCGCCGTACAGCGTGACGGAGTCGAACGCGGTGGACAGGCGCTTGGCGTCCATGCCTTCGGACACCAGCTTGAAGCGGCGGTTGGTGCGGAAGGCGTCGCCTTCGCCGGCGAACATGCGGGTCGGGTCTTCGTTCTCGCGCTTGAAGGCGAACACGCCGGCGGTGTACGGGAAGGAGCCGGGCACGTTCTCGGCCATCAGGAAGCGCAGGATTTCACCGTGGTCTTCGAACTTCGGCAGCTGCACCTTGCGGATGGTGGTGCCGGACAGGGTTTTCTGCACGAGGCGGGTGCGAATTTCCTTGTCGCGGATCTTGACCACGTAGTCTTCGCCGGAATAGGCGGCTTTCATGTCGGGCCACATCGCGAGCAGCTTCTTCGCGCTCGGGTCCATCGCGTTGTCGCGTTCGGTGATCAGGTCGTCGAGGTCCGCGGTCTTGCTGCAGGCGGCGGCCATGCGCTTCGCTTCCTGCAGTTGCTGGCGCTCGCGGGCGAGCTTGACTTGCTTGGCCGTGTTCTTGTGATAGCCGCGTACGGAGTCGGCGATTTCGGCCAGATAACGGGTGCGTGCCGGCGGCACGATGGCGTTCTTGCCGGAGGAGAAGCGGACGTCGACCGGCGCCAGCTTGCCCGGCTTGGCCTTCAGGCCGAGTTCGGTCAGCTTGGGCAGCAGGCCCTGGTAGAGCGCGGTGACGCCGTCGTCATTGAAGCGTGAAGCCTGCGTGCCGTAGACGGGCATTTCATCCGGCTTCTTCATGAACAGTTCGCGGTTGCGCTGGTACTGCTTCGCGACATCGCGCAACGCATCCTGCGCGCCCTTGCGGTCGAACTTGTTGATCGCGACGAAGTCGGCGAAGTCGAGCATGTCGATCTTCTCGAGCTGCGAAGCGGCGCCGAATTCCGGCGTCATCACGTACATGGAGACGTCCACGTGCGGAACGATCGCGGCGTCGCCCTGGCCGATGCCGGAGGTTTCGACAATGACGAGATCAAAACCGGCGACCTTGCAGGCGGCGATGACGTCGGGCAGCGCTTGCGAGATTTCCGAGCCGGCTTCACGCGTGGCGAGCGAGCGCATGAACACGCGCGCCTGGCCGTTCCATGGATTGATCGCGTTCATGCGGATGCGGTCGCCAAGCAGCGCGCCGCCGGACTTGCGGCGCGACGGATCGATGGACACGACGGCGATGTTGAGCGCGTCGTCCTGGTCGAGGCGGATCCGGCGGATCAGTTCGTCGGTCAGCGAGGACTTGCCCGCACCGCCGGTGCCGGTGATGCCGAGGACTGGCGTCTTGATGGTGTCGGCGGCCTTGTGCAGTTCGGCCTTGAGCTTGGCGTCGACCTTGCCGTTCTCGAGCGCGGTGATGAGCTGCGCGAGCGGACGGTGGCGTTCGACCATGTCGCCCTTGGTCAGGGTGCCGACGGCGGTCGGCGCATACGAGGAAAGATCGACGTCGCATTGTTCGATCATCGACACGATCATGCCGGCGAGGCCGAGGCGCTGGCCGTCTTCCGGGCTGAAGATGCGGGTCACGCCATACGCGTGCAGGTCGGCGATCTCGGACGGCACGATCACGCCGCCGCCGCCGCCGAAGACCTTGATGTGCGCGCCGCCGCGCTGCTTCAGCAGGTCGATCATGTACTTGAAGTACTCGACGTGGCCGCCCTGGTAGCTGGACACCGCGATGCCTTGCGCGTCTTCCTGCAGCGCCGCGGTGACGATCTCGTCGACCGAGCGGTTGTGGCCGAGGTGGATGACTTCCGCGCCGTTGGACATCAGGATGCGGCGCATGATGTTGATCGAGGCGTCGTGCCCGTCGAACAGCGAGGCCGCGGTCACGAAACGGACCTTGTTGGCCGGTTTGTATTCGGTGATCTTCTTGGCTACGGAGAGGTCGGTCATTGGCTTGTCTCTTTGTAAATATAAAGGCGGCCTTTGGGGCGGCCTAGGCTGGGAATGACGTTTACGTTAACGTCAAATCTAGCACAAGGTCAATCGGTTTGCCGTCGTCGGGATGACAGTGTTTCTTGGGGGTATGACTGCGGCTTCGGAATAGCCTTCGGCCGTCATCCCCGCGAAGGCGGGGATCCATAAGCCGGCTAATGGAACAAGCTCAGTATGGATCCCCGCCTTCGCGGGGATGACGGGGGAGGGGGACTTCCGCTGACATGGAAATCGCCCGCCCGCGCAGCCACTTGATCATATTAGGCTGCGTGCGGCATCCCGCGAAGCGATGCCTCGAATTTCTCCAGAAGAACCTTGCGTTCTTCCCGATACTGCTCGACCGCCTTCTCCTTCACATGCCCAAAGCCGCGGACCTTGTCGGGGAGGGCGGCGATCTGGGCCGCCAGCGCGACGTTGTCCTTGTTGAGCTTGTCGAGCAGCCCAAGGATGGTGCTGCGGTATTCCTCGATCAGCGCCCGCTCCATCTTGCGTTCGGCGGTGTTGCCGAAAACGTCGAGCTTCGTGCCACGCAGTTTCTTCAGCTTCGCCAGCACGCCGAAGGCTTTCCACATCCAGGAGCCGTATTGCGCCTTGACGAGGTGGCCCTTGGCATCCTTTTTCGCCAGCAGCGGCGGGGCGAGGTTGAACTTGACGCTGAAGTCGCCTTCGAACTGCTGCTTGAGCTTGTCGACAAACTGGCCGTTCGTGTACAGGCGGGCCACTTCGTACTCATCCTTGTAGGCCATGAGCTTGAAGTAAGCGGTTGCTACGGCACGCGAGAGCTTGTCGCCTGCGCCGAGGTTGCTTTCCGCCGCGCGGACGGTGTTGACCAGCGCCTCGTAGCGGCCAGCATAGGCCGCGTCCTGGTACTCGGTCAGGAAGGCCACGCGGCGCTTGACCAGCGAAGCCAGGGTTTGCGGCATCTGCAGCATGACCGGCTGGCCGGGGACGGCAATGCGTTCGACGCGGGCGAGGTCCACCGCGGCGCGGCGGCCCCAGAGGAAGCTCTTCTTGTTAGAGTCGATCGCCACGCCGTTCAGCTCGATGGCGCGCAGCAGGGCGGCCTCGGACACCGGGAGCGCGCCTTTCTGGTAAGCAAAGCCGAGCATGAACAGGTTGGTCGCGATCGAGTCACCCATCAGCGCGGTGGCGAGGCGGGTGGCGTCGATGTAGTCGGCGCGGTCGGCAACGGATTCGTTGATCAGCGCCTGCACTTCCTCCAGCGGGAACTGCCAGTCCGGCTGCTTGGTGAAATGGCCGGTCGGCTGCTGGTGGGTGTTGACGACGGCACGGGTACGGCCGGGACGCATCTTGGAGATGGCGTCCTGCGCACCGGCGGTCAGCATGTCGCAGCCAAGCACGAGGTCGGCTTCGCCGGTGGCGATGCGCTGCGCACGGATCACGCCCGGCACTTGCGAGATGCGGATGTGGGAGGTCACCGAGCCGTTTTTCTGTGACATGCCGGTCATGTCCAGCACCGACACACCCTTGCCTTCGAGATGGGCTGCCATGCCGATGAGCGCGCCGATCGTGATGACGCCGGTGCCGCCGATGCCGTTGAGCAGGATGTTGTACGGCGCATCGCAGCCGGGAATGGCGGGTTCGGGCAACGGGCCGAAGTCATCCTCTTTCGCCACGCCGGTCTTCGACTTCTTCAGCGTGCCGCCTTCGACGGTGACGAAGCTGGGGCAGAAGCCTTTCACGCAGGAGTAATCCTTGTTGCAGGACGACTGGTCGATGGTGCGCTTGCGGCCGAATTCGGTTTCCAGGGGCATGATGGACGTGCAGTTCGATTGCACGCCGCAATCGCCGCAGCCTTCGCAGACAGCGTCGTTGATGAAGAGTCGCTTGTTCGGATCGGGGAATTCGTTCTTCTTGCGGCGGCGGCGCTTTTCGGCGGCGCAGGTCTGGTCGTAGATCAGTACGGTGACGCCGTCGATCCCGCGCAGTTCGCGCTGCACCGCATCCATGTCCTTGCGGTCGTGCAGGGTGACGATGGACGGCAGCGAAGAGCGGTCTTCATAGCGGCTCAGGTCTTCCGTGACCAACGCGATGCGTTTCACGCCTTCGGCCACCATCTGCTGCGCGATCATCGGCACCGAAGTGATGCCGTCCACCGGCTGGCCGCCGGTCATCGCCACCGCGTCGTTGTAGAGGATCTTGTAGGTGATGTTGACGTTGGCCGCCACCGCCGCGCGGATCGCGAGATAGCCGGAGTGGAAATAGGTGCCGTCGCCGAGGTTCTGGAACACATGCGGCAGCTTGGAGAACGCCGCCTGGCCGATCCACGGCGCGCCTTCGCCGCCCATGTGGGTGGTCAGCTTGTTGTGCTCCGGATAGATCGCGGTCGCCATCACATGACAGCCGATGCCAGCCAGCGCGAGACTGCCGTCCGGTACCTTGGTCGAGGTGTTGTGCGGGCAGCCGGAGCAGTAATAGGCCGGGCGCGGCGGCGTGTTGACGGCCTTCGACAGCACCTTGTCCTTCGCTTCGAGGAAGGCGAGGCGGGCCTTGATCAGGTCGCTGGTATGGAAACGCGCGATGCGCTGCGAAATCACGCGCGCAATCTGCGCAATCGAGAAATCCGCCTTGGACGATAGCAGCCATTCGCCGCGCGGATGCACCCATTCGCCTTTCTCGTCGAACTTGCCGATCACGCGCGGACGCACGTCGTCGCGCCAGTTGTAGAGCTGTTCCTTGAGCTGGTATTCGACGATCTGGCGCTTCTCTTCGACCACGAGGATTTCATCGAGGCCCTGTGCGAATTCGCGCACGCCGTCCGGCTCGAGTGGCCAGGGCATGGAGACCTTGAACACGCGGATGCCGATGTCAGCCGCCATTTTCTCGTCGATGCCGAGTTCTTCCATTGCTTCCAGCACATCGAGATAGGACTTGCCGGAGGCGATGATGCCGAGTTTGGCCTTCGGGCTGTCGATGGTGGTGTGGTTGAGCTTGTTGGCGCGGGCGTAGGCGAGCGCGGCGTAAATCTTGTAGTCCTGCATCAGCGCTTCCTGCTTGCGCGCCTGGATGCCGAGGGTGTCGGTGGAAAGACGGGTGTTGAGGCCGCCTTCCGGCATGACGAAGTCGGTCGGATACTGGATCTCCAGCCGGAACGGATCGGCATCGACCGAAGCGGTGGACTCAACCGTATCCGCCAGCGCCTTGAAGCCGACGGCGCAGCCGGAATAGCGCGACATCGCCCAGGCATGCAGGCCGAGGTCGAGGTATTCCTGCACGTTGCAGGGATAGAGCACCGGGATCATGCACGCGGCAAAGATGTGGTCGGACTGGTGCGGCAACGTGGAGGAATACGCGCCGTGGTCATCGCCGGCCACGAGCAGCACGCCGCCGTGTTGCGACGTACCGGCATGGTTCATGTGCTTGAAGACGTCGCCGCAACGGTCCACCCCGGGGCCCTTGCCGTACCACATGGCAAAGACGCCGTCGTACTTCGCCGGGCCAATCAGGTCGACCGTCTGCGTGCCCCAGACGGCAGTTGCCGCGAGGTCTTCGTTCACGCCCGGGACGAACTTGATGTGGTTTTCTTCAAGGAGCTTCTGGGCCTTCCACAGATTTTCATCAAGGCCGCCCAGCGGGGAGCCGCGATAGCCGGAAATGAATCCGGCGGTATGCAATCCGGCCGCGAGGTCGCGCTGGCGTTGCATCATCGGCAGGCGGACGAGCGCCTGGATGCCAGAAATAAAGATCTTGCCGGTGGTGGAAGTGTATTTGTCGTCCAGTTTGACGGACGCGAGGGCGGGCTTGCCGGCTAGCGCGGCGTTGGCCTGCCCAGCAGTGGCCACTGCTGTGTCGGGCATGGTTTGTCTTCTCCAAAAGGTTATTTCAGATAGCAGCTGGCAGGAGTCGCCGGGTAAGGCGGGGTAATGCCAGGTTGCAAGACCGGGGTGCCGGTCATGAGCGATTTTGCATGCAAATGCGCTACGAAGGGAAGTTTAGGCTTGTGCCGGCCGGGAGGCAAATAGGGAATGGGGATAGGGGTATAAGCCAAGCTTATACCCATTCCATCAGTCGGCGGAGCGGGCGAGTTTCGGAACGTGCAGGGCCGCCGTCGAGGTCACGTCATGGCCAAGAACGACGCGCACGTGCGTCCGCGCGTCAGGCTGTTCATTGAGCGGAACCGGCATGGTGAAGCGCGAACGCAGCTGCAATGCCGCTTCCCGGTAACCGGGAAGGTATTCGATCACCGTCTGCTTTTGCCGGTAGGGTTTGAGATTGGTGAGGCGCGGCGCCGGTGTACCGGCGGAAACAAGCGCGTCACGGAAGCGACGCGCCAATCCCGGCGTACCGTTACCGTTGGCAACTTCCAGCCGATATGCCGTGGCTGGCGCCGGCGTTTCCACGGACGCGAAAGACGCCGGCGGGGCTGGCGGTCCGACGAACTCCTGCACATCGGTCGAAGCAGTGCGCCGTGGTCTGGCGGCGTCGCCAGGTACGGCATCATTTGCGGGCGGCACGCGTACCTCGCCTGCCGTGCGCTGATTGTTCCCCTGCTGCAAACCCTGGGCACGCGCAAAGGCGAGTCGCGCCTCGTCCGCGCGGCCGAGCTTCTCGTAGGCCGCACCGAGATTATTGACGGGGCGCGGATTGCCCGGTTCGAGTGTGCTTGCACGTTGTAGTGCATCCACCGCCGCCAGGTACTTTCCCTGTAGGTAATACGTGTAGCCGAGATTGTTGTAGATCTGTGCAATTTGCGGCGCGAGCTGCAGGACCGCCGAGAATTCCTGGATGGCTTCATCGTATTTTCCTTGCTCGGCGTAGAGTGCACCAAGGGCGCTGTGCGCGTCGACAAAGTCCGCCTTGGCGGCCAAGGCTTTACGGTAGGTCTCCTCCGCCTGCGCAAGCCGGTTCTGGGCCTGGTAGTAGCGGCCGAGCTGGTACAGCCCGGCAGCCGAGTTGTCGGAATGGCTCACCTGGAGCAAGGGTGAAACCTTCAATGTCTCCTGCGCGGGCGGCGCGGCGACGCATCCGGAAAGCGCGGCGGCAAGACAGGTCGTCGCCAGCGTCGTGCGGGTCTTGTTCATGCCAGTCTCCTTTACAGTCCCATCGCAGGGAACAATACGGTCCTGATCTGGATCATCGCCGGCCCGAGAAGCACCAGCATGATCGCCGGGAAGACGCAGAAGATCAGGGGGAACAACAGTTTCAGCGCCACCTTTGCGGCCGCTTCCTCCGCCTTCTGGCGCCGGCGTGTGCGCAGCGTGTCGGCGTGCACGCGCAGCGAGGCGCCGATGCTGGTGCCAAAGCGTTCGGCCTGGATCAGCATGGCGACAAGGCCGTCCACCTCCTCGACCCCGGTGCGAACCGCAAGGTTGCGCAGTGCGCGTTCCTTGCTGCCGCCTGCCCGTAACTCGAGCGTGACGAGCTGAAGCTCCTCGCTCAGTGCCGGTGCCGACCTGCTCATCTCCTGCGCAATGCGCGATACCGCCGCGTCCAACGCAAGCCCGGCTTCGATACAGACGGTCAGCAAGTCCAGCGCATCGGGAAAGTGGTCAACGATGTCGCGCTGACGGAAGGTGATGATCCGTTGAAGCACGACATTGGGCAGGTAGAAGCCGAAGGTCGCGGCGAGCAACAGGAACAGCATCAGCACCAGCGTTTCCAGCTCCGTTCCATAGGCGGCGAAGGCAAGCCAGAGGACTGTAGGGAAGCAGATGGCCAGCACGGTCTTTGCGCCGAAATAGATGACCGGGGCACGCGGGTCGCGCATGCCGGCGTTCATGAAGCGCAACCTCAGCGCCGATTTTTCCCATCCTTCCTCAGGCAGCGACAGCTTTGCCAACGGGCCGGATATCTTCGCAACGCGGGCAATCCAGTCATCCCCGGGCGACAGCGACGTCGGGCCGACACCGGTGAGCGCGTCGACGCGCTGCCTGACCGGATCGGGGGTCAGGTAATGCATCACCGCCATCGCCGCGCCGAACACGGCAATGAAGATCAAGACAAGGTAGACAAGATAAATGCCGGACATTGCTTTTCCTTCCCTTGGTTACACCCGGATTCGGATGACTTTGCGCATCCAGACAATGCCGAAGGCCATGAGCACCAGCGCTCCGACGATCAGCTTGATCCCGAGGGGATCGGTCCATAGCGTTCGCATGAGCTTGCCGTTGACGATGAGCATGATGCCGGCGAGGACAAATGGCAGGAGCCCGAGGATCCATGCGGACAGGCGTCCCTCCGCCGACAGCGCGCGCACCTGCCCGTACAGCTTCAGCCGGTCGCGCACGATCGAGGCAATGTTTGACAGGAGTTCGGTCAGGTTGCCGCCGGTTTCGCGCTGGATCAGCACGGCCACGACAAAGTAGCCCACGTCCGTGCCGGGGACGCGGCGCGCGAGTCCGGCCAGCGCCTCCTGCATGGAAATGCCGAAGTTGACCTCGTCAAAGACCGTCCGGAATTCCACCGCGATGGGATCGGCCATTTCATCCCCGATCATCTGGATTCCAGCGGGAAGCGCGTGTCCCGCGCGCAGCGCCCGGCAAAGCAGGTCCAGCGCATCGGGCAACTGCTCCTCGAGCCGCTTGAGCCGGATCCGCCGCTTCCTGAGCAGCAGCAGGAAAGGCAGAGAGGCTGCGAAGGCGCCGGCCGGCAGCGCGAGCACTGCCGGCAACGGCAGAAGCAGCATGACGATCGCGCCGACTAAAAAGAGAGCGCACGTGATCGCCAGGAACCGGCCCACGTCGGTCTTCGATCCCGCCTGCTGCAGGATGTCGTCCAGGCGGGACGCTTGCGGAATGCCGGCAAGCAGCTTGTTGAGTGCTTCATTCTGGCTCAGCGACCGCTGCTTGCGGATCGAGACCTCGGCCTCGGCGTTCGCGCCACCGTGTGTCACCGCATGCAGGCGCCGCGCAATGCGCCGCGCTTCCGGTCCCCGGGTGGAGTTCCAGCTGTTGTAGAGTCCCTCGACCAGCAGGATCACCGCGATAAACACGGCGATAGCGAACATCACGAAGAATGCATCCACGGGTCACCTCTTCAGGTTGCAACTTCATAGTGACGGGACGGATCGAACAAGCTTTCGGGCAGATCGATGCCATGCACCCGCAGGCGCTCGGCGAAGCGGGGGCGCACGCCGGTCGCCGAAAAATAGCCCTTCACCGTGCCGTTCGCGTCGATGCCCGTCTGCCGGAAAGCAAAGATTTCCTGCGACGTAATCACGTCGCCCTCCATCCCCGTAATTTCCTGGACGCTGGTCAGCTTGCGTTTTCCGTCGGGCAGGCGGGCCACCTGTACGATCACGGAGATGGCGGAAGCGATCTGGTGCCGGGCCACCTTGGACGGAAGGTTCATTCCGGCCATGCCGATCATGTTCTCCAGCCTGGTCAGCGCATCGCGCGGCGTGTTGGCGTGGATCGTCGCCAGCGAGCCTTCGTGGCCGGTGTTCATCGCTTGCAGCATGTCCACGGCTTCGGCGCCCCGGACTTCGCCCAGGATCACGCGGTCCGGGCGCATCCGCAGCGCGTTGCGTACCAGCGCGCGCTGCGTGATCTCGCCCTTGCCTTCAATGTTCGGCGGGCGTGATTCCAGCCGCACTACGTGGGGCTGCTGCAACTGAAGCTCGGCGGCATCCTCGATCGTCACAATGCGCTCCGAGTGGCTGATGTAACTGGACAGGATATTGAGCAGCGTCGTCTTGCCGCCGCCCGTGCCGCCGGAAATGATCATGTTCGTCTTGGCCTTTGCCAGGCCTTGCAGCACCTGCGCCATCGCCGGCGTGAGGCTTTGCAGGCGCACAAAGTCGTCGATCGTGAGCGGCTTTGCCGCGAAACGGCGGACGGACATGATGGGCCCGTCGATTGCCAGGGGCGGGATGATGACGTTGACCCGCGATCCGTCCGGCAGGCGCGCGTCCACCATCGGGCTTGACTCGTCGATCCGGCGCCCGACGCGCGACACGATCTTGTCGATGATCTTCATCAGATGGGCATCGTCATGGAACTGCACGTCCGTCAGCTCCAGCCGTCCGAAGCGTTCCACATACACCTGCCGCGCCGTATTGACCAGGATATCGGACACGGTAGGATCGGCCATCAGCAGTTCGAGGGGGCCGAATCCCAGCATCTCGTGCTGGATGTCCCGCACCAGGCTCTTGCGCTCGGTGTCGTTGATCACCACGCTTTCCGCCTGCAGGAGTTCCTCGACAAGCGCAGCCAGCTCGGTCCGCAACTGTTCGCGCGGAATGTTGTTCATCGCCGCAAGATCGACACGATCCAGCAGCAACTGGTGCACGCGCATCTTGATGTCCCGGTAGGCGCGCCTGTCGGCCGTTGCGCCCAGTGCGACCGCCGCGGCGGGGCTGCGTCCGTTGACTTCCAGTCTCTCTCTTAATGACATCGTTGCCACCTCTATCGAAGTTGAATCGGATTACGCCTTTTGCGGGCGGCGGAACATGCGTGCCAGCCAGCCTTCGTCGGCCTGCTCTGGCTTCCTCGTCATGGACTGGCTCCACTCCTTCAGCGCCTTGCTGACCGGGCTGTTCCTGGCCAGCTTGACGATGGGGATGCCCTGGTTGACGGAGGCTGCCGTCGCTTCATAGTGGTTGGGCACGATGCGCGCAATCTTGCTGCCAAGCGCCCGCTCGAGGTCCCCTAGCGCGATCTCCCCTCCCTTCTGATGCCGGTTCAGGACGAGCTGGACCTTGGCGCCGGTGTAGCCGAGGGCCGTGAAGGCTTCCAGGAGGCGCTTCCCGTCACGGACGTAAGGCATCGTGGTCTGCAGGACCGGGTAGATGACGTCGGCATGATCTAGTGCCTTCACCGCGCGTGCATCGAGGCCGCGGCCCACGTCGAGCACTACGAAGTCGTAGTGTTCGCGCGCCAGTTGAAGGAGCGCGTCGATATGCTCCGGCTTGACCTCCGTGGCGTTCGCCGGGTCGTCGGGAGAGGCGAGCGCGCTCAGGTTGCCGTCAATGGACAGCATGCTCGATGCGAGAAATGCGGCGTCGAGGCGGCCAATGTCCCGCGCAACGTCGGACAGGGAGACCGGGGGCTTCTGGTCGGAGAGGAACAGCATGGCGTCGCCAAATTGCAGGTTCAGGTCAAAAAGTGCGACCTTGCTGCCGTCCTGCGCCAGAGCGTAAGCAAGATTGGTGGCCAGCAATGTCGCACCACTGCCGCCCTTGCAGGACACGAATGCCATGACCTTTCCCTTGTGCGCCTTCGAAAAGCCCATCTTGAAGCGGATGCGTTCCAGTGCCGCATCCAGCTCCTCCTGGCTGACGGTGGCGGGAAGGACTTCGCGCACGCCGGCGCGCATCGCGCGAAGAAGAAAATCGGGCGAATTCCTGTCGCACAGGAGGATGAAGGACATGTGGGGATGCCTTTGGCCGAGGCGCTCGAGGACTTCCAGCGGCCGGTCGCCCGCGCCGGTGCCATCGACAATCAGGACATCGGGCGGATTCTGCCGGTCGAAGTTCCCTGTGTCATCAAGCGCCTGTTCCGCTACTGACGTGCCGTGTTGCGCTTGCAGCAGCTGGGCGACGTGCGCGAGCGTTTTCTTGTTCGGTGAGACGACTTGGATGCGAAGAGTGTTCATGGCTGTCTCGCTGGTGTGGATCAGGAAGGCTGGAAGCCAAGGCTTTCAGCCGGCATGCGGACCGTGGACATGGGAACGAGCACGCCTGTCATGTCGGCCCGGCTGTAGCCGCTTCCCGTGAAAAAAAAGGTAAACGGCGTGAACGCAACCGATTGGGCAGGGGCGCAGGTGGCCCCGGTGCTCAGGCAGACTTCCACGAAGCGGATGCAACTGGCAGTGCGGGTCGCGTCGAGGCAGGCTGCAATATTGTCGGAGGGGTCGACCGGCATCGGAGATGCATCCGCTCCCGCCCCGTTCAGGTAGCGGATGTTGATGTTCGCCGTGTTCAGTTCGGGCGCGCCGGGCAGGACGCCGTCGTCGAGCCGGAACATGGCCGAGCGGCGCACGGCGGCGACGGCGGCCGCATTGGAAAAGTCGGTCACGACAGCCTGCCTGGCCGCGCTGCGCGTCACTTCCTGGACGGTGTTCAGGAGATACATCATGCGCCCGAACTCAACCGCGCCGAACAGCATCAGGAAGAACGGGATGGAAACGACGGCCATCTCCACCGCCGCGGCGCCACGCTGCGCGCCCCGGAGCAAACGCCATGGAATCGATGATTTCATTGGGCGCCTCATAGCATGTAACGCATCAAGGTCTGCGGTGACAGTGTGATCGGTGCAAGCGCAAGCACACCGGTCCAGTTGAGGACGGGAAGCCAGGCGTCGACGGCGACGGAGAATCCCGCGATCGTCACCCGCACGTATTCCGGTTCAACGCCGTCAGCGCACGGCACCGCCGCGAAGGAAACATCCATGCATTCCACGACGACATTGGCCGTGGTCAGCGGCGGGACGACGTTTGCCGCGTTTGCCATCGCCACCACCTGGTCTTGCGCTGCCGTGATGCCGCCGCTCGCAATGGTTGCCGCCGGCCACACCGACATCACCCGAGCGCCGTCTCGCGCGGCCTTGGCCAGCGCGTCCGCATACCAGAATGTCCGACCGAACCCGAACGCGCCGGCCATGACGAGAAGCAGCACGATCGTGACGAAGGTCAGCTCGACGACGATGGCGCCGCGCTGGTCGGATTGGGGCGCCCTTAGAACGGGCCGGAAAATGTGCATTGCGTTCATCTGTACAACCTGATTTCCTGTGGAGGTAGCTCGGTCAACAATCCAGCGAACTCAGCGTCGATGCGCTTGGTGCCGCCGGTGAGATCTGCCTTTCTTTGCATGAAGAACCGGCCGACGCCCAGGACGGGAAGCGCTGCGCAGGACAGTCCGGGGCCGGGCACAAGGGATGAGCAATCGATGATCGCCACATTGAGCACGCGACGGTTCATGACACCGGGGCGCGATGGATTCGGCGGCTGGAAGAAGTTGCCGGCTGTCGAGCGGTATGGCGCTGGATGGGTCTCCGGGTTGCTCGGGAACGGCGGCGTGGGAACACTGGTCGGATAGGTGCCCGCCGGTGCGTTCATGGCATAGAGCGCGTTCCAGTGCGCGACGCTCGCATCGAACGGGGCGCCGGCAGTCGCATTTGGCGACGTGCCCGTCGCCTGCACCGCACGGCTGAATGACCACAGTGCACCGTACTGCGATTGGGTCGGCGACGTCAGGGGCTTGAATGTGGTCGGATTCAGCGAAATCGTCTGCTGCACCGGATCGGGCTCCATCCACTCACGCGGATGTCCGATGCTGCCCGGGGTTGGCGGCGGCGCCCGGAATTCCTTGACGTTGATATCCGGCGGCGCAGAGCCCGGGTCGCAGGCATTCCCGCCAAGGAAGTCGTCGAATCGCGAATTCAGTGCCTTTTCCATCGGGCCGTAGGAGCCGCCGGTATTGGCATAGACAAAGCCGGGCACCGCTGCCGCAACGGTCGAGGTGCCGGAGCAGACGAAGGGGTGCAGGCTGGTCGCGGACGAGCTCGACGGATTGCAGGCGGCGGGCGGCGCAGTCACAGGGTTGATCCAGATGGGGTCGCCGCTCGCGCCACTCAGGGGGTTGAGCTGTGGCAGGTTGTACGAAACCCCCCGGCGGAATCCGAATTCCACCAGTTCGTCCGGAAGTCCGGGTATCGTGCGCCGTCCACCGCGGATGGTGTCCACGGCGCACACGCCCAGGGGCGTGATCTGCGCCAGGAAGCGGCCCGCCACTGCGCTGCCAAAGGTATTGGTATTGGCAAAGCCCGCTCCGCCCGCCGTCGGGACGAAGCGCCCGAAAAACGTTGGCATGTTCCCCGAGGGGATCTGCACGCGCAGGAAGGTTCTTCCGGCAGCGAGCGTGTCACTGGTGATGCTCGAGATAGGCACCATGCAACCGTCTTCCGGGCAAGTGCCGACAGCAAGGTTCGCCTGCGTAATCGTGATGCCAGCCGAGTAATTGACCGCGTTCGCTTCCGCGACCGCCAGCGCACGCGCGGAAGCCGCCAGCACGCCGGCCAGGGTCTGGTTGAGCTCGAGCGCCCCAGCGAGCGCCGCAGCATCCGCCGTGTTCTGCAATTCGGTCCGCATGGTGTACGTGCGGCCAAGATCCACTGTCATCGACAGGAATCCGAGCAAGGCGAAGAGCGACAGCGCGAATGTGATGGCGATCGCGCCGCGGCTCTTGTGAAGGTGACGCCGGTTCATGATGCCTCTTTCACGCTTACTTTCCACTACCTACGCCGATCGTGAATACGTTCGGTTGCGGCGTCGGAGTTGCAAACGACTTGGCGTACCGGGTCATGACTTCATGAGAGGCACGGCCATCCATTGCGGTGACCGCCGTATTGGAAGACGCCTCCGGCGCCAGCGTCTGCTGCGCATTCATCACGCGCACGCTTTCGCCGAAGTGCTTGTCCAGTTCAGGGGTCAGGGGCGCGCAGCCGGCCGCGGCGGCGCAGAGAATGAGCGACAGGAAGGTTCTCATGATTGCCTCGTCATTTCAGTTCAAAGCCCGAAGGGCCGGATGCCTGGGGCAGGGACGTTGCCGGAGCGCTGTCCGAGCGCGGCGGGACAGCGGCCGGCGCAGCTGGTGCCTGTGGAGCGGCGCCTTCCATTTTCCCGCCAAGGAAAAATTCCGAACGTGAAGGCTCATTGAATCGATCCGTCGGCAGCGAGTAATTCGGCGGCAGCGGCTTGACCAGTCGCGGCGTCACGACGAACACGAGTTCGCTGCGGTCCGTCTGGAAGTCGGCGCTCCGGAACAAGGATCCAAGAACGGGAATTTCGCCGAGGATGGGCATGGCCTTGAAGTTCTGGGTGAGGTTGTTCTTGATCAGGCCGCCGATCGCAAAGCTCTGTCCGTCGAAGAGCTGGACCGTGGTGGAGGCGCGCCGTGTCGTGATCAATGGCAGGACTGCCCGGCCAGCAACGCCGCTTGCGGTGATGCCGATGCCTTCGCGCGACAATTCGGACACTTCCGGTGCCACTTTCAGGTTGATGCGTCCGCCATCAAGGACCGTCGGCGTGAACTTGAGCCCGACGCCGAATTCCTTCTCTTCCAAGGTGATTGTCAGGACGCCGTTGACGTTGTTCTGTGCAACGGGGATGAACACCTTGCCGCCCGCAAGGAAGCTGCCTTCCTGGCCGCTGATTGCCATCACGGTCGGTTCGGCGAGGATCTTCACAAGGCCGTCGCGCTTTTCGGCATCGATCAGCACGTTCTCGCCGGTGTCCTTGACGAAGCTGACCAGGCCGTTGCTTTCGGTCAGGAAGTTCGTGGACAGGATCGACGTCCAGTTGCCGCGGTGCGCGATCGCGGCGAGGTTGACACCGAGCTTGTCGAGAAGGGTCTTGGAGATCTCCGCAACCTTCACTTCCAGCATGACCTGCTGGGGGGCGGCGAGCGACAGCATGTTGACGATACGGTCGCTGATTTTCGGTCCGCTCTGCGTGTCCCCACCGCCGGCGCCGGCCTTGCGCACGAAGGCGCTGGCAATGAGGAGCGCCTTTTCGGCAGCGACCGCGTCGCTGACCGTGCCGCTCAGCACGAGCGAATCCGCCGCGGCGGACACACGGATGTTTTTCTCGCCCGGCATGAGGGCGGAGATCCGCTCCTGCACGGCGTTGTTGTCGATGCCTACGGAAACTTCGAGCAGTCCGCAGCGGCCGTCCTTGTTCTGGAACATGAGGTTGGTGGAGCCGACGCGCTTACCGAACACGAAGAACATGTCGCGCGCGAACGGCGACGTTGTCGGCTCGACTTGCACGACATCGGGATCGCCGACGGTGCGCAGGAATGCGGGAGACGGCAGGCGCAACTGGCGCAGGTCGATCTGGCCGGACTTTCCTTCCGGGATCGTCATGCTTGTGCTTTGCGCAAACTCTCCGGTGCAGACCGGGGTGGCGACGTTGCGCTGTGCTTCGGCGGCTTTCCCCCCTGCCTTCGCCGCCTTCTCCGGCGCTGCCTGAGGCTGTGTCGCCTGCGTTGATTGTGCGTGGAGCGTCGCTGTCGGCACTGCAACGGCGATAGCCGCTGCCGCTACCGCGCGGAGCAAGCCTGCGCGGCCGGCGCCAGGTGTCCTATTCCTGTTCATCAGTTTCCCCTTTGATTCGTTGACGCGTAGCTGTTCTTATTCGTAGCACTGCACGATGCGGCCGGTTCGCGTCATCACCAGCTGGCAGTTTTCATTGCGCGGCGCGCGAGGCTCGCCCTCGGGCTTCTTGACCGTGACGATCTTCACTTTCGTCACGGGCGGCTTGGCCTCCGGCGCGGCGGGCGCATACAACAGACTGTGCTTGGTCGCGCCCCCTGTTTTCGCCGGGGTCGAGTCGACCTGGTTGCGCAGGACGAGCGACAGCTGGCCCACGCTGCGCGCAAGGTCGAGCCGTTCGGCCTGTTCCGGCGACACCTCCAGGGTCACGGCATTGACGACCTTCGGCTTGGTGTCGTTCTGGTTCGCTTCCTGCGCGATGGCCAGCACCAGGATGCGCTCCAGCACGAGCTTGGAAATGTTCGAATTGTTTCCGCCATTCTTGGACTCGTCCTGGGTGCTGACGAGGATGTCCACGTAGTTGCCGGGCAGGGCGAAGCCTGCGACGCCGACGACGTCGTTGACGCGCACGGTCATGGCGCGCTTTCCTTCCGCCACGACTGCCGACAGGCCGCCCTTCGAGCCGGGCGGTGCAAGCCGGCTTTCAAGGATCGGCTCGCCGGACTGCAGGTTGGTCCGCGTGACACGGTTTTCCAGCGCCTTGGCGTCGGTGAAGCTGCCCTTGGGCGTGCTGCCGGAAGGCCAGTCCACCAGCTTGACCATCTCCGGCCCGACGCGGGCGCCTACACTGATATCTGCCGCCGCAACCGCGACCTTTGTCGTGGCCATGTTGGCCCGCATCGAAATCCAGCGCGCCGCGAGGACAACGGCCGCCAGGGCGAGGACGATCGAGATGGCGATCATCACCAGAGCTCTTGTGCTTTTCATGCGCCTGCTCCCTCTTGTTGACTTGTCGGATGCCCTGCCGCTTCGTGTGCGGATGCGGCGTGCGGGCTCGGGATGAAGTAGTTGTGCCATGCCCAGTCAAGGGCGCCGGGCGTCAGCTCCGGCGGGCAGCCTTCGTAGCGGGCAAGGTCGCGTATCTGGCCGAGAAGATCGCGGGGATAACAGGCCAGCAGCGGCCTGCCCTCCCTGGCGTGGCGTTCCCGCAGGAGATATTCGAATGCGCTTTCGGAGAAGGGAATGCCCATTTCCGCGCATGCCCCCGTGAAGACGCTGCGGTACTGTTCCCTTGTCAGCTCTCCGATATGGATCTTGTAGCCAAGCCTGCGCAGGAAGGCTTCGTCCGCGAGTTCCGCCGGGTCCTTGTTGGAAGAGAAGACGATCACCACATCGAATGGCACTTCGAATTTGTATCCCGTGTGCAGCGTCAGGTAGTCGCGCCGGCGATCGAGCGGAATAATCCAGCGGTTCATCAGGTCCTGCGGAGTGACGAGCTGGCGTCCGAGATCGTCCACGACGAACACGCCGTTGTTCGCCTTGAGATGCGGAGGCGCCTGGTACACCCGGGTCCCGTGATCAAACTCCAGGTCGAGGGCCCGCAGTGTCAGCTCGCTTCCTGCAATCACCATCGGGCGGCGGCAGAGGCGCCAGCGTTCGTCCACGCTGCGGCGCACGAGACGGATCTCCTGCCCGGTATCGGCGGCGTCGGAAAGGTGTACGTAGGGGTCGAACAGCTGGATGACTTCGTTGTCCACCACGATGGCATAGGGGACTGCTACGCGGTCGCTCAACAGGCGGACGAGTTGCTCGGCAATGTAGGTCTTGCCGCTTCCGGCCGGGCCGTGGATGATCATCGCCCTGCCCGAGTTCATGCCGGCACCGATGCGCGCGAGGGTCGATTCCTCGATGTTGATGCCATGGAAGCTGGAGGCCACGCGCTCACGTGTATAGCGCACCTTGTGAATGGACTGTTGCCTGACCACTGCGGCATAGTCCGCAAGTGTGACCGGAGCGGGGCCCGCGTACTGGCAGCGTTGCAGGTAATCGGAGGCACGGTCGCGGCCCGTGCCGGTGAGCTGGTAGGCCACAGCCTGGCCGTCGGGCCTGCTCAGCACCTCGCACAAGTGTTCGTCGCGCATGAAGTCCAGCACGCGCTCGACAATCGTCGGTGTCAGCTTGACGTGCGTTGCGATCTCGCGCAGCGTCATCCTGCTGCGCAGGAAGAGGACCTTGCTGAAATGCTCGGCAAGGAACAGGAGACTGAGCCCGGTCTCCTCCAGCGTGCGCGGTGCTGAAGGCAGGTCCGGAACTGTATTCGGGCAGGTATATGTGCTCATGGGCATGCTCATTCAGTGCGTCAGACCTGGAAGGACGGCAGGATTTGCGCTTGGGACAGGAGACCATTCAGCGAGAGGAATGCGTAGGCAATCACGCCGGCCGCCACCGCTGCCGCAAACGGCAGTCTGCGTTCGGGCGGCGCTTGCAGTGCATCCGTATTCGCTGGCTTGAATCGCGCAGGCGCAAAACGCGCAAATGCGCCCTGCAGCCCGCCGCGCAGCGCGCGCTTGCGCAGCAAGTAGGCCACGCTGATCACGCCGCCTGCAACGAAGGCGAACAGTGCGCCTTCTATCGCACCGGCCGGGCCGAGGAAGGCACCGGCCATGGCCATGAGCTTGACATCGCCGGCGCCCATGGCGCGGACGAGATAGAAGGGCAGGAACGCGGCGAGGCCGATGCCCATGCCCAGCAGGGCGCGGCCGATGCCGACGCCTCCGGGCAGGGTAGAGGCAAATCCATTGCCTTCAGGGAGAAGGACATTCAGCAGCAGTGCGATGAGCGCGCCGGGAAACACAAGTGCGTTCGGGATCCTGCGCGAGCGGTAATCGATGACTGCCGCAATGAGCAGTAGCGTGCTCATGACGGTGAGGACGGCGAATCCTACTAGGAACGGTGTCAGGTAATTCATCATGATCGATCCTGGCTTCAATGATCGGAAGATCGTTTCTGTTTCGGGCGCCGCGGGGCGACCGTTTTGCTCAACAAGGGATGGGGGCAATGGCGCCCGCAGGCAGGCTCGAGAGGGCGACAGCGAGGCCGTTGAAGACGGCGCAGATATCACGGCCCATGTTTCCCGCGCCAATGGCGACGACCAGGGCGATCAGCGCGGCGAGCATGGCGTACTCGGTTGCCGCCGCGCCGTCCTCATCAAGGAAAAACGCCTTCAGGTTGCCGATCATGACCACTCCCTTCGTCTTGTTATGTGCCGCCAGTTATTGCAACCGTGCCCACCCGCACCGGAGTGCGGATGGACTGACGGGCTGGATCAGCAGGCCACCGGCGCAAACGCGCCTGGAGGTACCGTGCCGAGCGCGGTGCCGATGCCGTTGAAGATCGCGCAGATGTTGTTGCCCAGCAGCGTGGCGCCGACAGCGATCACGATCGCAATCAATGCCGCCAGCAGCGCGTATTCGATCGCAACAGCACCTTCTTCATCCATCAGAAAACGTTTAATTGCATTCATCGTTAGCTCCTCGAAAGTTAGTGATAACCACAGCAAGAACTGACGCCTGCTTTCCAAACCCTCCCTGAATTTTTTCGAGGATTTCAAAAGCTGGGACAGTGGATAAAAGATTAACGTTGTCGAATTGCCACGTGAATAGCGCAGTTGTACTAGAGCAGGTTCGTTCTCACTGGAATAAGTTGCGGAAGATCAGCGAGGGCCATGGTTTCCACTGGGTATCTAAGAGGACGGAGCGTGAAAAGCGAGTGCTCAGATATTGCCGATCACGCGAATGAGTTCTGCCTTGCTGTGGACGCCTAACTTGCGATACGCGTTGGCGAGCTGGTTGCGCACGGTGTGAGGCGATACGCCGAAATGGAATGCGATCGCGCTGTGCGTCATGCCGCGCGCGAAGCATTGAACGGCAGAAATTTCCGAGGGCGTGAGCACGGTGACGGCGCGCGCCTTTTGCGCGTGACATACGAGATAGCCCATCTTCTGCGAGGCCTGGAGCTCGATGTATTTGCCGTGATAGCTGCCGGTCGCAAGCAGCGACGCCAATGCCGCGCGGGGAAGAGTGGAGCCGCGCAGGAGGGGCCACTCCTGGTGCAGCAAATCGTTCATCCGCTCGTCGGAGATCTCGATGATGCCGAGAGAATTCACCAATGCAATGGCGCGGTCGGCCCCTTGGGGATCGTTTCGCCACAAGGCGTACTGCATGTTTATCTCGAGGGCGGGGATGGCTTGCCGCCAGTAAGCCTGGAGGACTGCTGCGTCGGAGGAAGTGAAGTCCCGGTCACCGCAGCGAAACAGGATCATCCAGCGCGCCGTACTCTCATTTGCGTCGCAATCTCCGTGAAGCATGAGTTTCCGCACGTCTGCATTTGCGTGCAGCGCGCGGACCATGGGAAGAGGGTGCTGCATCACCGCGTCGGCACTGTTAAGGAGTGCTGGTGCCGCCAGCGAAGAAAAGTACGACGACGAGAGGCTTTGCCCCTGAGCATCGATGCCTTCCTGAAGTGTTGTGATCACGCGCTGTACTACGTGCGCGGGCGCGTCATGCCTGCCTGCGGCCGTTGTGAGGTACCACGCATGGAGCACTGCGCCGTCGCTTTCAACGAGGCCGTGCGCGAGATCCAACAGCTCCTGACGGAACGCGTTCGGCTCCGCGCTTCGCGCAAGCCGGTACAACTGTGCTATTGCCTTGGAAAAACGTTCCAGCATTACCCACCTGTCAAAAAAACGTCGAGTTCTCGATGCAGAAAAATGCGTTTTGTAACAGTTAGTAAATCTTGACTACGGTCATTCGTTTTGACCCAAGACAAGTGTTGACGCAATGCACCAATAAGGACGGGATGACGCGCGGAAACGTGTTCAGTGATGTGACAAGTCGTGGCAGCAAGCGTGCGAAGGGTCAACAAGATGTTGCGGTGTTCTTACAGACGAGGACGAATCCTTCAAGCGATCGTCGACGCTCCGGGCCATTGACCTCTGGAACATAGATCGTGGGATGTCCGCAGGACGAGGCGCTTTACAGCGGCAGCCGCGTTGGTGAGAGGAATATTTCTGGAGGAGCAGAGCGCGATCGTTCGAGAGATGTCCGCTCCGCTGATGGCATACGCCTTCATCTGGCCGAGATTGATCTCGGGCAGCACAGGCGCAACCGGCAGGATTGTCGCCCCGAGGTCTGCCATGATGGCGGACCGAAGGATCGCCACGGAGTTGATGTCAATGACGTGCGGGATGCTTAACCCCGCTGCGCGCACGATGCCCTCGATTCTCGGCCGGACCCCGTGCTGCAGGCCGGGAAGGATCAAGGGAGCCTGCGTTGCCTTCGCCAGTGAGATGGTTTTGCCTTTCGGTGCAAACTGCGAATCTGCACGTGTGATGAACATCATCTGTTCTTCCACCAGCGGTGTGGTCGAGAACGCGCCGAGCTGCCCGTCGTCGAACAGCACGGCGAGATTGATACGTCCGGATTTCAACTGCTCGATCAGGCTCCCGGAAAGCTCTTCCGTCAACTGCAGCGAAATCTCCGGATAGTGTTCCCGCACCGCCGTCAGCAAGGGCAGGGCCAGCGCGCTCGACACGCTCTGCGGCACGCCGAGGGCGACAGTGCCCGAGGGCTTGTCGTTGGATTGCGCAACCGCCCACTTCGCATCCCCGACCTGCTTCAGGATCGCTTGCGCATGTTCGTAAAAGATCTTCCCCGCATCCGTCGACATGACACCCTGCGCCGAGCGGTGCAGCAATTGCGCACCCAGTTCCTCTTCCAGCTGGCGGATCTGCTGCGTCAATGCCGGCTGGGCAATGTGCAGCACCCGCGCCGCACGCGAGAGCGAGCCGTGGTCGACGATGGCAACGAAGTAGCGGAGTTGGCGCAGTTCCATGGGATCGATTCTAGCCGACCGGCTTGATGCCCTTGTGTTCAATATAGGAAGACAGGATCAGCGACGTCGACGTCACGCCGCAACGCGTGAGTTCGACAATGACCTTTTCCAGCTCGGTCACCGACGAGGCGACGACTTTGACGATGCTGCAGTCGTCTCCCGTGATCGAATGGCATTCGACGATTTGCGGCACCTGTGCGGCGACCACTTCCACCGGCGTTTCATGGCTGCGCTTGGATACGCGGATGAAGGCCGTGATGCCGTAGCCCAGCGCCGCCGGGTTCACCTTCGCGTGGTAGCCGGTGATCACGCCGGCCGCTTCCATGCGACGCACGCGTTCGGCCACCGCAGGCTGGCTCATGTGGATACGGCGTCCGATTTCCGCCAGCGTCGTGCGGGCGTCCGCCTGCAGAATCTCCAGGATCCGGGCGTCCATCGCGTCGAATTCGATTTTCATGGAAAAATCCCTGAATTTTGATGAAAGTGAAAGTGCAAGGAATATTTTGCCTTGGATTATCCATTCAAAAGGCGTTTTATGCCGCATACACTGTTTTCACCGATAAACGGCCAAAAACAAGCGGAGAACATCATGAGCCTCGACACCTATTTCATCTTCCTGGTGACCACTGCAGTGGTCTGCCTCACCCCCGGCCCGGCAGCCTTGCTGATCGTGGCACAGGGTATCTCGAACGGTTTCCGCCGTTCGTGGTGGGCAATTGCGGGGATTGCGGTGGCCAATGCGATTTACTTCGCCCTGTCCGCGACCGGCGTGGCGGCGCTCATCGTGGCCAGCGGCACGCTGTTCTCGATCATCAAGTGGGTGGGGGTGGCTTACCTGTTCTACTTGGGGATTTCAGCGATCCGCAGCAAGGCGAGCGCGCTGACGGTGACTAGTGATCCCGGCGAAGCGGTCAAGGGCCTGCGTGCCTTCTGGCAGGCCATCGTGGTGGAACTGTCGAACCCGAAGGCCTTGCTGTACTTTGTCGCGCTGCTGCCGCAGTTCATCGACCCGGACAAGCCGGTCGGCATGCAGATGCTGGTTTTCGGCGTGACGACGGTGGCGCTCGATGCCGCTGCTTACAGCATCTACGCGTGGCTGGGCAGCAAGACGCAGCGCTTTACGGCGAACGAACGCTTTGTGAAGACGAGCAATCGTACTGCCGGCGGTTTGCTGATGGTGGCCGGGGCGATGATGGCAACAGTGAAGCGCGCAATCTAGAAGAATTCAACGGTGTCGTTCGACACCTCGGAATGCAGTTCGCCGCTCTGGACCAGTTCATCGTAGTAGCACACGCGGTTGCGGCCGTTGGCCTTGGCGTAGTACAGCGCCTGGTCGGCGTGCCCGAGGATCATCACCGGCGATTCGGTGGAAATGCTGGCAAAGCCGAGGCTGACCGTCACGCGGCCGACCTGGGGGAATTCATGCCTTTCGACGTTGGTGCGGAAGCGTTCGAAGATCTTGCGTGTGTCTTCCAGTGTCGTCGACCGGAGCAGCACGACAAATTCTTCGCCGCCGAAACGGAATACGCGGTCTTGCGCGCGGAAGGACGAACGCAGCAGGTTCGCGACCAGGATCAGCACTTCGTCGCCGTACAGGTGGCCGAACTGGTCGTTGACCTTCTTGAAATGATCGATATCCACGACGGCCAGCCAGTGACCGACGTTGCCGTGCGCATGGCGGCGCTCGACCTGGTCTTGCAGGTGCCCTTCCGGAACGACGGTGGACAGCAGGCGGGAAAATTTTTCGTCGAAGGTCTTGCGGTTGAGCAGGCCGGTGAGCGAATCGCGCTCGCTGTAGTCGAGGATGTTCTGGTAGTTGCGATAGACGCTGAGGATCCCTTCCATCATGTGCAGCGTATTGCTGTTGTATGGTGTGGGATTGGTGACTTCCAGACAACTGCTGACCTTGTCGTTCAGCCAGACGGGCAGCCAGAGTACGCGATCCCCGGACGCGGTGACTTCTTCGACACAGGGCTTGCGCTGCTTGATGCTGTCGACGAGGCCGGGGTATTTGTTGAGCGATTCGCCGTTGCTTTCCGCGGCGAGGTTTTCCTCGACCGATACCACTTTGCCATCCTTGATCCAGACGCGCGGACGCACGAACAGCTCATCACGGTAGCGGAACAGCTCGTGCACGCGGACCTGCTGCGCACCGACCAGCTCGTGCAGCGCCGTCACCACCGAGCTGTCGAGCAGCGTGTGGTCGCGCTGGCAGGTAATGTCCACCAGGTGCTTGAGCAGAGCTTCCATCATCAGAATCCTGGTCGGTTCCCTGCAGTGATGCAGACCAGGCGCAACCGGGCGTGTGTGCGAAATGGTGTCGGCATGAAAGCGGGCGTGTTTGAAATCTCAGTGCTTGGCGAAGACGCGATACCCAATGCTGCGCTGCACACTGCGCGCAGCGGGACTGTCCCCGATTGTAATTATTGTGAGTGCAGCGTCGCGCCTATTCTATCCCGAATCGCATGCTGTGTTGAGCCATGTCGCATTTATGTCATGGAAAGAATCCGTCGTCTTCAACGCTCCAGCACATACTGCCCGGGCGCCGGCTCGAGCGCGGGATAGC
Source organism: Noviherbaspirillum sp. ST9 (assembly GCF_048799745.1). Lineage (NCBI taxonomy): Bacteria > Pseudomonadati > Pseudomonadota > Betaproteobacteria > Burkholderiales > Oxalobacteraceae > Noviherbaspirillum > Noviherbaspirillum sp. ST9. Next base: position 394,036 of record NZ_JBLWFR010000004.1, read on the forward strand.
CCTTCTTCGCCGCACCCATCGGCGGAGGCGCCGTCATGCCGCTGTCGTGCTCCGCCAGCCAGTTTTCCCACTCCGGCCACCATGATCCTTCCGTGCTCGGATTGGAGACATACCAGTGGTCGGGGTCCATGTAGTTCGTGCCCGACTTTCTGTGCGCCACGCGGTAATGGCGTCCTTTGTGACCGGGTTCGCTGACGATGCCGGCATTATGGCCGCCGTTTGTCAGAAGGAAGGTAACGTCGGGGTCGGCGGTCAGGTTGATCTTGTAGACGGATTTCCATGGCGCGACGTGGTCGGTCTCGGTGGCGACCGCGAAGATCGGCGTGCGGATGTCGCCCAGCGAGATCGGCCGCCCGTTCAGCTTGTAGCGGCCGGCGAACAGGTCGTTCTTGAGGAACAGGCGGTGCAAATACTCGCTGTGCATGCGGTAGGGCATGCGCGTGGCATCGGTGTTCCATGCCATCAGGTCGGTGTACGCCTGGCGGCCGCCGAGCAGGTATTCCTGCACGATCAGCGACCAGACGAGGTCGTGCGAGCGCAACAGCTGGAACGCGCCGGCCATCTGGCGATTGTCCAGGAATCCCTGGTTCCACATGATGTCTTCCAGGTAGTTCAGCTGGCTGTCGTCGATGAACAGGGTCAGTTCGCCGGCTTCGGTGAAATCGGTTTGCGCCGCCAGCAGCGTCATGGAATTGACGCGTTCGTCTTCCACCTGGGCGAGATACGCCGCGGCCATGGACAGCAGCGTGCCGCCGAGGCAATAGCCGACCGTATTGATTTTCTGATCAGGCACGATGGCATGCACCGCGTTGAGCGCTTCGAGCACGCCAAGCCGCAGGTAGGCTTCCATGTCGAGGTCGCGGTCCTGCTCCGTCGGGTTGTGCCAGGAAATCATGAACACCGTGTGTCCGCGGCTGACCAGGTATTTCACCAGCGAGTTGTGCGGCGAGAGGTCGAGGATGTAGTACTTCATGATCCATGCCGGCACGATGAGGATGGGTTCGGCGTGTACCTGTTCCGTTGCCGGTGCGTACTGGATGAGTTCGATCAGGCGGTTGCGGTAGACGACCTGGCCTGGCGTGACCGCTACCTGCACGCCGACCTGGAAATCGTCGGTGCCGAGAGGCGGTTTTCCTGCGATGTGGCGTTCCCAGTCCTCGACGAGGTTCATCGCCCCGCGCAGCAGGTTCATGCCGTTCTCGCGCACGGTCGCATCGAGCACTTCCGGATTGGTCGCGATGTAATTGACCGGCGACATCATGTCGAGCAGCTGGCGCGCGACGAAAGACACGACCTGCTCGTGGTGCGGCGACACGCCGCCGATGCCTGTCGTGATGTTGTGCCACCACTGCTGGTTGAGCAGGAAGGCCTGGTGGATCAGGTTGAAGGGCCAGTGCTGCCAGCCCTCGCTGCGGAAACGGCGGTCCTGCGGCAAGGGCTTGATACACGGCTCGCAATTGCGGTCGGTGCATGCGCGCGCCGCGTAGATGCTGAAGCGCGCGCTCTTGCGCACGGCTTTCTCGGCGACGCGCTGCCATTTGCCGGGAGACTCAGCCAGGTGCAGGGCCCAGTCGATGTAGGCCAGCGCCAGGCTGGCGGGAGAAATGCTTCCGGTGACGCGTCCCATGGCCGCGTGGATCAGCCGGTCGATCGTGGCCGGCGGTTCCACGTCCGTGACGGCCCAGGAAGGCGGCGGAAGATGTTCCGCCTTGCCGCGTGCCGCCTTTGCTGACGGTTCCAGTGTCGATCGGGGCCTGTCCATCGCATCCTCCCTGTGTTCGCTTCTCCCATAGTAGGAACGCGGGTCGAAATATTGTTTGATATGCATCAAACGTGCCCGAGCGGACGCCCCTTGGTGAGTCGCCAATGCAACCGGCTTGCGTTTTTTCGACTGAACCCTTTCCGCGAGAAACCCGGTCCTTGTTCCGGTGTCTGATCCGGGACCGTTTATCCCCGGATCATTGATGAATTCACTGTTCCAAGAGGCAAGTCAGGCCGAGCACCTGTATCGGCAGATCATCGACAATGCGCTCGATGCCTTTATTGCGATCGATCGCAACAGCATCATCCTCGAATGGAGCCAGCAGGCCGAGGAGACGTTCGGCTGGGCGCGGGACGAGGTCATTGGCAAGCCGATTACCGAGACGGTCATCCCGGAGCGCTTCCGGCTGAAGCATCTCGCCGGCCTGCGGCGCTACCTGCAGACGGGCGCCGGCACGATCATCAATGCGCGCGTCGAAATGCCGGCCCGATGCAAGAACGGCGACGAGATTCCGGTCGAACTGACGGTCAGACCGCTCGTCACCGGGGACAGGACGGTTTTCTTCGCGTCGATGCGCGACATCTCGCAACGCAAGAGCCTCGAGGATGCACTGCATCGCCAGGTCAACATCACGACCTCCATTCTCAACAGCATGGCCGGCGCCGTCGCCGTCGCGGATCTGTCGGAGCGCCTCATCATGGTCAACCCCGCAGGCCAGCAGCTGCTAAACCTGCGCCCGATGGATGCGGAAAAAGGACCGTTTATCCAGAGCTATAACCTGGTGCGGCCGGACGGCATCACGCATTACCCGGCGGATGAACGCCCCACCGTGCGCGCGCTGCGCGGGGAGCATGTGGACGGCATGGTTGCCATGGTGCGTCACGAGCATCTCCGGGACGGCGTGTGGGTCAGCGTCAATGCCCGCCCCCTGTTCAATAGCCACGGCGTGCTGGTCGGTGCAGTGGCGGTGTTCCATGACATTACCGAATTGCGGCGGCGGGAAGAGGCGCTGGCAAGCCAGGCCAGCCAGTTGCAGGAACAGGCGAGCCTGCTCGACCTCGCGCGCGACGCCATCTTTGCGCGCACGACGGACGACATCATCACCTACTGGAACCTCAGCGCCGAGAAGCTGTACGGCTATTCCCGGAGCGAGGCGACCGGGCAGAACTGTCATGCCTTGCTGCAGACACGCTTTCCGGTGCCGCTGGAGGAGATCGTCGCCATCCTGCACAAGCATCATCACTGGGAAGGCGAACTGGTCCAGCGCACGCGTGACGGACGGGAAGTCATCGTGTTCAGCAAATGGGCGCTCGAGCTGCAGGAGGGACGGCCGGCACGCTTCCTGGAAACCAACACTGACATTACGCATGAAGTCGAGACGCGACGCGCGCTGCGGCAGTCGCAGGAAGATTTCCGGCTGCTCGTCGAAGCGTCAACCGACCACGCCATCATGATGCTCGATGCCAATGGCGTGATCCTCAGCTGGAACAGCGGCGCCGAGCGCATCCTGGGAATGACGCCGGAGCAGGCGATCGGGCAGCCGGTATCGAACATCTTCACCGCCGAGGACCGCGGCACCGGCGAGCCACTGCGCGCGCTGGAGGAAGCACGGGCGACGGGACGGGCGGAAGACGACCGCTGGCACATGCGCCAGGACGGCACGCGCTTCTGGGCCACCGGCGTGGTGACGCCGCTGTGGAACACCGACGGCAGCCTGCGCGGCTACGTGAAGATCATGCGCGATCAGACCGAGAAACGGCTCGCGGAGGAGCAGACGCGGTTCCTTGCCAACCACGACGGCTTGACCGGGCTGCCCAACCGGATCAACTTCAGCAATGAGCTGCATCAGTCGCTTGCGCTGTCCCATCGCAACAACTTGCCGCTGGCGCTGCTGTTGCTCGACCTGGACCGCTTCAAGCACGTCAACGATACCTTCGGCCATCACACTGGCGACCTGCTGCTCAAGGAAGTGGCACTGCGCATCGTCTCCTCGATTCGCGAGACCGATTTCGTCGCCCGGCTCGGCGGCGACGAGTTCGTCATCATCCAGACCGACGTGTCGCAGCCGGAGGCGTCGGAGACGCTGGCCCGCAAGCTGGTGCTGGAGCTGGGCCGTCCGTACCAGCTCGATGCGCAGGAAATCATCAGCGGCACCAGCATCGGCGTATGCATCTATCCCAGGGACGGGCGCAACTCTGTCGAACTGCTCAAGCGCGCCGACCTTGCCCTGTACCGCGCCAAGAACTCGGGCCGCCACAACTACCAGTTCTATACCTCCGACCTGTACATCGAGCAGGCATGGAAGCGCGACCGGGAAACAGCCCTGCGCAGCGCACTGAAGAACCACCAGTTCGAACTGTATTACCAGCCGCAGGTGGACCTGGAAAGCTGGCGGATTTCCAGCGTCGAAGCGTTATTGCGGTGGAATGCGGCGGAGATGGAAACCGTGTTGCCGAACGAATTCCTCGACATCGTCGAGCAGACCGGGATGATCGTCGAAATCGGCGAGTGGGCGCTGCGCGAGGCGGCCCACCAGCTCAGGCGCTGGCAGGCGCAGGGCATGGACGACCTGCGGCTGGCGGTCAATTGCTCCGCCCGCCAGTTCAACGATCCGAAATTCGTCGCGGCGATCCCGGGCATCCTGCGCGACGCCGGGATCAGCGCCCATTCGCTGGAGCTGGAGGTGCCCGAATCCATGCTTGCGCGTCATCCCGAGATCAAGGAGCAGCTGTCGGACCTGCGCGCGCAGGGCATACGCCTGACCATCGACAACTTCGGCACGGGGGCAACGGCGCTGATCGACCTGAAGGAATTCGAGATCGATGTGCTCAAGATCGACAAGGCGTTCGTGCAGCATCTGCCGCACCGGCGGGAAGACTCGGCCATCACCTCGGCCATCATCAACCTGGCGCACAACCTCGGCGTGCGGGTGGTGGCGGGCGGCGTCGAAACCGCGGAGCAGCTGGCCTACCTGAAGGCGCGCGACTGCACCAGTGCCCAGGGGTTCATCTTCAGCCCGCCCGTGCCGGCGCAGAAATTCGAGGAGTTGATGCTCAACGGAACCTGGTCGCGCTTGAACCGCATGCCGTCCATGGACGATACGGTCGCCTTCAACGGATTACATTGAAATCGTCCGCAACGAACGCCGCGAGATCGTCGGCCGGCACCGGCCTGCTGACCAGGTAGCCTTGCGCCTGGTCGCATCCGTGCGCCTGCAGGAAATCGAGCTGGCCACGCGTTTCCACGCCCTCGGCGATGACGGTCAGCTGCAAGGCGTGGCCGAGCTGGATGATGGCCTTGACGATCGCGGCGCCCTCTGCCGCGCCAGGCACGTCGCGCACGAAGGACTGGTCGATCTTGAGCTTGTCCACCGCGAGGCGCTTCAGGTACGCGAGGCTGGAGTAGCCGGTGCCGAAGTCGTCGATCGACAACTGCACGCCGATCTTCTTGAGTTGATGCAAGGTCTCCATGACGGTCGCGGTGTCATGCAGCAGCAGTGATTCCGTCAGTTCGAGTTCCAGCAGTTCCGGGCGCAGGCCGGATTGCGTGAGCGCGGCTTGCACCGTGTCGAGGATGTCGCCGCGCTTGAACTGCTGCGCCGACAGGTTGACCGCCACCGGCAGGGCCGGCATGCCTGCCTTCTGCCAGGCAACCACCTGTCGGCAGGCTTCGTTCAACACCCATTCGCCGATCGGCACGATCAGGCCGCTCTCCTCCGCCAGCGCAATGAAGCGTCCCGGCGGAATCAGTCCCTCGTCGCCGCGCTGCCAGCGCACCAGCGCCTCGACGCCGACAATGGCGCCTGACGCAATGTCGATCTGGGGCTGGTAGTGCAGGACGAATTCGCTGTTCTTCACCGCCTTGCGCAGGTTGCCGTGCAACTCCATGCGGGCCAGCGCGTTGACATTCATCGAGGCGGCAAAGAAGTGGTAAGTATCCCGGCCGTTGTCCTTGGCATGGTAAAGCGCCGTATTGGCATTCTTGAGCAGGGTATCGAAATCGCGTCCGTCGTCCGGATAAAGGCCGATGCCGATGCTGAAACTGGTGTTGACCGTGTGGGCGCCGGCTTCGAACGGTTCCGCCACGGCGTCCAGGATGGATTGTGCCGTGCGGCTGGCGACGCTCGAATCGTGCACGCCATTGAGCAGGATGACGAATTCGTCGCCGCCCTGGCGGCAGATGGTGTCGCTGTCGCCGATGCAGCGCTGCAAGCGTTCCACGATGGCCAGCAACAGCTTGTCGCCCGTCTCGTGGCCCAGCCCGTCATTGACCTGCTTGAAATTGTCCAGGTCGAGGACCATCATCGCCACGCCCGGCTGTTCTCGTCCCGAGGCAGCGATGGCGCGGTCGAAGCGGTCGCGCAGCAGCACGCGATTGGGCAGGTGGGTGAGCGGATCGTGGTGCGCGAGGAAGGCCAGCTTTTCTTCGGCCACGACACGTTGCGTGCGGCTGCGCAGGGTTTCGATGCCGAATGCGAGGTCCGTTGCCAGCTCGTAGAGCAGCCGCACTTCGTCCTGCCCGAAGGAATCCGGATCGGGGGAGTAGATCGATAGCGCGCCGAAGGTGCGTCCGGTGCTGATCAGCGGCAGGGCGATGCAGGATAAATAGCCGCGCACCTTGGCCGCTTCGCGCCAGGGGCCGGTGGACGGATGGTTCATGAAATCCTGGACGATCTGCACACGCGATTCGCGGATGGCCGTGCCGGTAGGGCCGCGGCCGTATTCCGTATCGCCACTCCAGGAGAGCCGGACGCTTTCCAGGTAGCCTTCGTTGAAACCGGACTGGCTCACGGGCTTCACCGTCTTCGCTTCGTCGTTCTCCGCGTAGCCGACCCAGGCCATGCGGTATCCGCCGCGGAACACCACCAGGCGGCAGATTTCATCGAGGAGGTTTTGCTCGCGTTCCGCATGCACGAGCGTCATGTTGCAGTCGCTCAGCATGCGCAGCGCGCGGTTGAGTTTCTTCTGGTTCTGCTCCGCACGCTTGCGCTCCGTCACGTCGCGCGCAAACACCAGTGCGCCGTCCTCGTCCTGGTAGCGGAACGGCACGGCCGAGACCTCGACGTCCACCGGCCTGCCGTCCATGCGCAGGAATTGCAGGTACTCCGGAGAGACGCTCACCTTGTCGGAACGAATGTCACGGATGTGCTTCCCGACGGATTCGCGGAAATCCTCGTGGATGCGCTCAAGGACCGGCATGCCCAGCAACTGCCTGCGCGATTGCGCGCCAAACAGCCGCCTGGCGGCACCGTTGAGGTAGGAGAAGCGGCCGTCCATCTGCACGATGATCGCGTCGGGCGCACTCTCGACCAGCTTGCGCAGCCGGTATTCGCTGTCCTTGAGTGCCTGCTCGTACCGGTGGCGGTCTTCCACGAGCAGGTTGAAGCTGCTGATCAGGTGTCCGACCTCGTCATTACGCTCGACCGGAATCGGCGCCAGCGCGGCCTGCCCGCCCACCATCGCGCGCATCGCCGTGCCCGCCTTGTCGAGCGGCGAGAGCATGCGCCGCGCCAGCCATTGCATGGCGAAGATGGCGACCAGCGTCATGAGCGCCGCGGCGACATACAGGGAGTTGCGCATGGTTTCCAGCGGGCCGAAGGCGACATGGGTCGGCAGCGCCAGCATGACAATCCAGTTCGATAGCGCGACGCGCTTGGCCGAATAGAGATGGGGCAGGCCGGCCGCGCTGACGCTGATGCCCGAACCTTCGAAACCGTCATTGAAGCGATCCAGCATCGGATTGCGACCGCGTTCCGGCATGGGTGACATCGCGCGTGCGCTGTCGGTGGCGGCGATCAACAGCCTGTCGTGCGGCGAAAGGACGAAGATTTCACCCTTGCCGGCCATTTCCGGGCGGGAGACGATCCCGAGGAAATTCGGCGCGGTGAGGTCGGTGATGCCCGTCATGACCGCACGCAGCTTGCCGCTGCCGTCGACGATGGGGACCGAAATCGTCAGCACCGGGCGCTTGAGCACGCGGCCGATGATCGGCTTGTCGATATACGGCTTGCCGGTCTCGACCACTTTGCTGAAGTAGGCGCGGTCGCCGAAGTAGGTGCCGCGCCGGCCCGGCGTCTCCGGAAAGTCGGCAATTGCCCGTCCGTCCATGCCGATGATGGCGATGCCACCCGAGAACATCAGGTGCAGCGCGGGGAAGCGTTCGAGGAAAGCGTCGAGCGACGCAGTGCTCAGGTCCGCCGGCGCACCGGCCGCGACCTTCGCCAGGCTTTCGACGCGTTCTTCCAACTTGGTTTCGATCTGTGCCGCGATCTGGCGGGTTGCCGCGAACTGCTGGTCCGACAGCACTTTCTCGAACTGCGTTTCGAGTACCGTCACCGAGACCGTCGCCATGACCCAGAGGAAGGCGGCGAACAGGCCGACGGTCAGCGCAATCAGCTTGAGCTTCAGGGCTTTCGGGCGCTCCCTGTCAAGCAGGGAGGACAGGAAGGCGGTGACGTGTTGTGGGCGCATGGATTGAATCGAACGAAGCGATGGTTCGATACCTGCGGCACACACAGGCGTGGAGCAGGAATAACCCTAAGTATACTAGGTGTTTTCGACTTGGAAATATTTTCCAATCGTCAACTTCACCTCCTGCTCAAATTTCTACCTGGGTTCCCAGCTCGATGACACGGTTGGTCGGCACGCGATAGTAGTCGGCCGCGTCGCGCGCGTTGCGCGACATGGTAGCGAACAGCGATTCGCGCCACAGTGCCATGCCGCTGCCGACCTTGGGGATGACCGTCTGGCGGGCGATAAAGTAGGACGTGCTCATCATGTCCATGTCGAGGCCGGCATCCTTGCACAGGTCGAGCGCGGCCGGGATGTCGCGGTCGTCCTTGAAGCCGTAGTGGATATTGACCTGGTAGCACTGGTGTCCCAGCGGCGTCACCTTGACCCGCTCTTCTTCCGGCACCATCGGGATGTCGGCGTTGTACACGGTCAGGAACACCGTGCGCTCGTGCAGCACCTTGTTGTGCAGCAGGTTATGCAGCATGGCGTGCGGCACACCGTCGCCCTCGGCGCGGAAGAACACGGCCGTGCCCTCGACCCGCGCCGGCGGGCTGATGAAGAGCGACTGCAGGAAGTCTTCCAGCGGCACCAGGTGCCTGCGCAGGTTTTCGTAGACGAGGAAGCGGCCGTCGCGCCAGGTCAGCATGAGCAGCATCAGGATCGCGGCCAGCACCAGCGGGAACCAGCCGCCGTGCAGGATCTTCAGCGTGTTGGCGGAGAACAGCACGATGTCGATGGTCAGGAAAAAGCCGGTGGCCGCGAAGCACAGGAACAGGTTGTAGCGCCAGCGATAGCGGATCACGAAGAAGGTGAGGATGGTGGTCATCAGCATCGTCGTCGTCGCCGCGATGCCGTAGGCCGACGCCAGGTTGGACGAGGAGCCGAAGCCGATTACCGCCAGCAGCACCACGGCCAGCTGCAGCCAGTTGATGAGCGGGATATAGATCTGGCCCATTTCCCGGTCGGACGTGTGCATCACGCGCATGCGCGGCAGGAAGCCGAGTGCAATGGCCTGTTGGGCGATCGAGAAGGTGCCGGAGATGGTGGCTTGCGACGCGATCACGGTTGCCATGGTCGAGAGCACGACCAGGGGATAGATGCTCCACGGCCCGAGCTGCTGGTAGAACGGGTTCGACACGGCTTCGGGATTACTCATCAGGAGCGCGCCCTGGCCGAGGTAATTGAGCATCAGCGCCGGAAATACGACCGCGAACCAGGCCAGGCGCACCGCGCGCTTGCCGAAGTGGCCCATGTCGGCATAGAGCGCCTCCGCGCCGGTGACCGCGAGCACGATCGCGCCCAGCGCCACGAACGCCAGCCAGCCGTTCTGCAGCAGGAAGCGGAAGGCGTGGACGGGATTGAGCGCGGAGAGGATGGCCGGATTTTCCGCAATGTTGACAATCCCCATCACCGCCAGCGCCGAGAACCACACCACCACGATCGGTCCGAACCATTTCCCGATGCCGCCCGTGCCCTTGCTCTGCAAGGTGTACAGGGCGACCAGCACGACCACGGTCAGCGGCACGACATAGGGCGTAAAGGCGGGGGTGGCGACTTCAAGGCCTTCGATGGCGGACAGGACCGAGATGGCCGGGGTAATCACGCCGTCGCCAAAAAACATGGCCGTGCCGAGCAGGCCGACAAACACCAGCGGCTGGAACCAGGGTGACTTGGTGCCGACGGACGACAGGGCCAGTGCGACCAGCGCCATGACGCCGCCCTCGTTGCGGTTGTCCGCGCGCAGGACCAGGGTCACGTATTTCAGGGAAACGATGAGGATCAGCGCCCAGACGATGAGCGACGTGATGCCGAACAGATTGCCTTCGTTGAGCGGTAATCCGTGGTCCGGCGAGAAGACTTCCTTCATCGTATACAGCGGACTGGTCCCGATGTCGCCATAGACGACGCCGATGGCGGCAAGGGTGAGGGCGGCAAGACTGCTCTTGTGGTGCTCTGACGCCAAAGCGGCCTCCTGTCGATGCTGCAGTGCAAAAGCGGAATTCTAGCGTATTTGCATCCCGCCAAGACGCCCGGAAGCGGGGCGTCTGCCTTGGCGCAAGGCGGCGCAGGACTCCTTGTGCCGCTTCTTTGATGTAGATCCTTGTTGCGCTTGTGTAAAACCCGTCAACATCTGCGCATTGTTTCCGGCCGGAATTCCATTCGGCACCCGAATCAACTTCCAGTGGACAGGACAGCACATGCTTTACCAGATTCACGAAAACAACAAGATGTGGATGGCGCCCTTCGTCAATGCCGCGCACTTGTCTTACGTCTTCCTCACCAATCCCGCCTCGCCGTTTGCCTACACGCCTTACTCCCAGCGCCTGGCAGCGGGATTCGAGCTGCTTTACCGGCTGGGCAAGGAATACGAAAAGCCCAGGTTCGAGATCGGCTCGACCATGGTCGGCGACGTCGCCGTGCCTGTCGTGAAGGAAACCGTGGCCGACAAGCCGTTCTGCCACCTGCTCAATTTCAGGAAGGAATTCGGCGCCGCCAAGGTACGCCAGCCCAAGGTCCTGCTCCTTGCCCCGCTGTCCGGCCACCATGCCACGCTGCTGCGCGACACGGTCATCACCCTGCTGCCCGAGCACGACGTCTACATCACGGACTGGATCGACGCCAGGCTGGTGCCCCTGTCCAAGGGCGAATTCCATTTGCACGACTACGTCTACTACCTGCAGGACTTCATGCGCCAGCTCGGGCCCGACCTGCATGTGATCGCGGTCTGCCAGCCCTCCGTTCCGCTGCTGGCCGCCGTGGCGCTGATGTCGACGGCAAAGGATCCGCTGGTGCCGCGCACCATGACCATGATGGGCGGTCCCATCGACACCCGCAAGTCGCCGACCATCGTCGACCAGCTGGCCACCGAGCGCGACCTGGACTGGTTCGAGAACACCGTGATCCACAAGGTCCCGCCCAACTACCCCGGCGCGGGCCGGCGCGTCTATCCGGGATTCCTGCAGCATTTCAGCTTTGTCGCCATGAACGCGGCACGCCATGCGAAGAGCTACCAGGAATTCTACGAGCACCTCGCGCGGAACGGCGCCGACAAGGTGACCGAGCATCATCGCCGCTTCTACGACGAATACAACGCCGTGCTCGACATCCCCGCCGAGTTCTATCTCGAGACGGTGAAAACGGTATTCCAGGAGTCGAGCCTGGCAACTGGCAAGTGGGAAATCGAAGGCAAGGCGGTGCGGCCCGAAGACATCAAGCGCGTGGCCCTGCTGACCATTGAAGGCGAATGGGATGACATTACCGGCCGCGGACAGACCCGGGCGGCGCATACCCTGTGCACCGGCATCCCGCACACGATGAAGGAACACTACACCGCACCCGCCGTCGGGCATTACGGCATCTTCTCCGGACGACGCTGGCATGAACGCGTCTGTCCCAAGATCGCGGACTTCATCAGGGCCAACGCCGGTCCGGGCAAGGCTTGAGCGCGGCAGGGCGAGACAGGGATCGCCAGCAAGGCTATCCTAGAGCAACCACGCCCTCTGCGGCCAACAGCCTGTCCTGAATGCGGAAGAATGCCAACCGAATACATCGGGGAATACCTCGTCGAATACAGCGGTGAGCCATTGCGTTACGGCAAAGGCTGGGGCGCGCATGTTGCCATTTACGATGTGACGCGCAACCCGGCCTTCCGCGCGAGTCTGTTCCCCAAGCAGCGCGTGTGCGTGGAGACGGAATTCCTTACCGAGGAGGCCGCCGCCGAGCGGGCGCGCGAAGTTGCCGTCATGAAGATCGGACGTTCTTCCGCGAAGACCCGCTGACGCGGAATGCCGGCATCGCAATCGTGGAACGATTCTGCCGTCATGCGCATCGAAGTTGCTTACCAAGGCAACAACGGGGATGACATGAACACCACTTGGATCGTTTCAGCCAATGCCAGCCGGGCAAGGTTCTTTTCCCAGGAGCAGTCCTCCGACCAGCTGGAAGAAATCAACGACATGATCAACGACGCGGGCCGCCAGCGCATGGCAGAGACCACCGAGTCGGACAAGCGCGGCCCGACCGCCGGCACGAAGAGCGCGCACAACACCGGCGGCCAGGTGCCGAACAAGCTGTACGAACCGCCGACTACGCCGGACGTGCATGAAGCCGAGCTGTTCGCGCGCGATATCGCCGGTTTTCTCCAGCAGGCCCACCAGGAAGGCCGCTTCCAGGAATTGACGCTGGTCGTGTCGCCGCAGTTTCTCGGCATGCTGCGCAAGCTGCTGGCGCCGGAACTGGAATCCGTCGTGAAGCTGGAGATCAACAAGGACTACACGCAGTTCAGCCCTGCGCAGCTGCGCGACCAGGTCCTCGCGCATATGGGGAAAGGCTAGGTAGCCACGTGCCGTGCCCGAACTATCGGCGCGCTCCGGCACAACATGCAGCAGGTCGACGGACATAGGGATTCGCGTGGATGCGCGCGTCTTTGGTTGCTGCCGCGCTTCCGCATTGGCACCGGCGGAAGCGTGCGGGCGCCGTCCGTTATATTTTTCAATTTCACTTCCCACGTCATTCCCGCCTTCACGGGAATGACGTGGGAAGGGCGTCCGCAAACTTGAGCCGGAGGTGCCGGCAGGCGGAATGCGCCGGGACCCATCGACATCATTCGGACGCGCCACTAGCTTCAGGTTGCTGCGGCGGCAAAGTGCCCAGACGACAGAAGGACTGTCTTTGGCATGCCGCAAGGCAGAGGTTGGCACGATACAATTACATTGACAGTGCGTGCGCGATTCCTGCCGGCGACGAGGCATCCCGAGCGGGATGGCGCGCCCCGGTAGTTCCAGCGTTTCACCTCGGGGAGGCATGATGAAACCTGAAGACATTCTGTTTCTGGCGATCCGCCTTTTGCCCGTGCATCTTCCTCCGGAATCGCTTTCCGTGCAGGCAGGCGCCCGCTAATGGCCGCATTATTGCCTGCTCTCGTCCTGTTTCCATTTGCGGCGAGCATCATCGCGGCATTCCTGCCTGCAGAGTCGCGCAACCGGCAAGCAGCGCTCGCCGGGATGGTATCCGTGTTCGGTCTGCTGGCCACAGGGTATTTCTACCCCGGCATCGGCGCGGGCGAAGTCGCGCGCTTCCGCATCGCATGGATGCCGATGTTCGGGCTGGACTTCTCGCTTCGCATGGACGGCCTGGTGTGGCTGTTCGTCATGCTGGTGCTGTTCATCGGCATGCTGGTGACGCTCTACGCGCGTTACTACATGTCACCCGAGGACTCGGTGCCGCGCTTCTTCGCCTTCCTGCTCGCCTTCATGGGTTCGATGCTGGGCGTCGTCCTTTCCGGCAATCTGGTTCAGCTGGTCGTATTCTGGGAGCTGACCAGCGTGACGTCGTTCCTGCTCATCGGTTATTGGCATCACCGCGCGGATGCACGCCGGGGCGCACGCATGGCCTTCATGGTGACGGGGGCCGGCGGGCTGTGCCTGTTGAGCGGCGTACTGATGCTGGGCCACGTCGCCGGCAGCTACGACCTCGACGCAGTGCTGCTTGCAGGGGATGTGGTGCGCGCGCATCCGTGGTATCGGGCAATACTCGTGCTCGTCGCGCTTGGCGCACTGACCAAGAGCGCACAGTTCCCTTTCCATTTCTGGCTGCCGCATGCGATGGCCGCCCCGACGCCGGTGTCGGCCTATCTGCATTCGGCCACCATGGTCAAGGCCGGCGTATTCCTGCTGATGCGCCTCTGGCCGGTTCTCTCCGGCACCCCGGAATGGGTGTGGATCATTGCCGGCGCCGGCATCTGCACCATGCTGATCGGCGCGTTCGCCGCCATTTTCCAGCACGACCTGAAGGGATTGCTGGCGTACTCGACGATCAGCCATCTGGGTCTGATCACGGTATTGCTGGGACTCGGCACGCCATTGGCAATGGTCGCCGCAGTGTTCCACACGCTCAATCACGCCACCTTCAAATCATCCCTGTTCATGGCGGCGGGCATCATCGACCATGAAAGCGGGACGCGCGACATGCGCCTGCTGCGCGGCTTGTTCCGCCACCTGCCGTACACCGGCACGCTGGCCATCGTCGCCAGCGGAGCAATGGCGGGGGTGCCGCTGCTCAACGGATTCCTTTCCAAGGAAATGTTCTTTTCAGAAACCGCGCTGGTCGGCGGAGATGAAGACTGGTCATTGTCCGTGGCAGCGGTCGCCATGGGTGTGTTCAGCGTCGCGTACTCCTTGCGATTCATCAGCGTATTCTTCGGCCGGCCCGTCATGCCCTTGCCGAAGGTGCCCCACGAACCCCCGCGCTGGATGCGGTTTCCGGTCGAGCTCCTGGTATTGCTATGCGTGCTGGTCGGTGTCGCGCCGGGGCCGATTGTGGAGCCGTTCCTGCGCATGGGGGTCGCGTCGGTGCTGGGCGCGCATTTGCCGGCATTCAGCCTGCAGGTATGGCACGGCTTTAACATCGCGCTCCTCAAGAGCGTCATCGCCCTCGTGGGCGGCGTCCTGTTCTATATCGTGCTGCGCCAGCGCTTTGCGCTCGCTACCAGGAGCGATGCGCCGGTGCTGGAACGCTTCAGCGGCGCCCAGGCCTACGAGACGACGATTCTGCGCGTAGGGACGGCAGCATCCTGGGTGATGAAATGGTTTGGCACCCGGCGCCTGCAACCGCAATTGCTGTTGATGATGGTGACGCTGGTCGTCCTGCCGCTCTTGCTCGTGCGTCCGCTGCCTGCATTCGGCACGGCATTGATCCCGGATGTCGATCCGCTGTTCGCCGCGATGTGGCTGATCGGCGGCGCCTGCGCGGTGGCGGCAGCCTGGCAGGCGAAGTACCACCGCCTTGCCGCCCTGATCCTGGTCGGCGGCACCGGCATCGTCACCAGCGTGACCTTCCTCTGGTTGTCGGCGCCGGATCTGGCGCTGACACAACTGATGGTGGAAACCGTGACAACGGTGCTGATCCTGCTCGGCCTGCGGTGGCTGCCGCCGCGTATCTCTCCCTACGAGCTGAACATCTCCGTGCCGCGCAGCGTCTGGTTGCGACGATCGCGCGACATGGCGGTGGCGGTGGGTGGAGGGACGGGCATGGCGGTACTCACCTACGCGATGCTGACGCAGCCGGTACCGGACAGCATCGGCGACTTCTTCCTGTTGCACGCGCTGTCCGGCGGCGGAGGCAGCAATGCGGTCAATGTCCTTCTGGTCGATTTCCGTGGCTTCGACACCATGGGCGAGATTACCGTGCTCTCCATCGTGGCATTAACCGTCTATGCGCTGCTGCGCCGTTTCCGGCCCGCGGCGGAAAGCATCGCCATTCCTGTTCAGCAGGTCAACGATGTCGACCCGGCCGTGCGGCAGACGCCCGCCGAACAGGCCAACAAGGGCTACCTGATGGTGCCCGGCGTCTACCTGCGATTCCTGATGCCGTTCATGGTGATGATGGCGGTCTATTTCTTCATGCGCGGGCATAACCTGCCCGGCGGCGGCTTTGTCGCCGGACTGATCTTCGCAGTGGCGGTCATTACGCAGTACATGCTGGGAGGCACGCACTGGGTCGAATCGCGCCTTGGCCTGCGGCCGCACCGCTGGATCGCCTACGGACTGATCGTCGCGCTGGTGACGGGAGTGGGTGCATGGCTGTACGGCTACCCCTTCCTGACCAGTCACACGGCACACCTGGACTTGCCGCTGCTCGGTGAAATACATGTACCGAGCGCCTTCTTTTTCGACCTCGGCGTGTTCATGGTCGTGGTGGGCACCACCATGCTGATCCTGCTGGCGCTGGCCCATCAATCATTGCGCAGCCGGCGGACACCGGCGGAGGTCCTTGCGGCGCCGCCGCCTGTACTCATGAGGGAGACGCTCTGATGGAACTCGTTGTCGCGCTTGCCATCGGCATCGTGTTCGGATCCGGCATCTGGCTGATCCTGCGTCCACGCACCTTCCAGGTACTGACCGGACTGCTGCTGATGTCGTATGCGGTCAACCTGTTCATCTTCATTGTCGGGCGCGTTTGGATAGACCGGCCGCCGCTGACCCTCGGCAAGGCCTTGCCCGATCCGTCGACGGTTGCCGATCCGCTGCCGCAGGCACTGGTGCTGACGGCGATTGTGATCGGCTTTGCCACGACGGCGCTGTATCTGGTCCTGATGATCGGCGCACGTGGCGTGACCGGCACCGACCATGTCGATGGCGAGGAGCCCGACCAGTGAACCTCGCCTGGAGCCAGCACCTGATCCTGGTGCCCGTGCTGCTGCCGTTGTTGTGCGGCGCGCTGATGGTGCCGCTGAGGGAAAGCCGCCACCGGCTGAAGTTCGCGATCAACATGATTTCCGTGATCTGCCTCCTCGCCGCGGCCGTCCGGCTGCTCGGCATGGCGGACAACGGACACTGGCCGCGCGGCATCGGCGTTTATCTCGCCGCCAACTGGGTTGCGCCGTTCGGCATCGCGCTTGTCGCCGACCGCCTGGCCGCCATGATGCTGCTGCTGACATCGGTCATCGCCGGCTGCGCTTTGCTGTATGCGACGTTGCGCTGGAGCCGCATCGGGGTGCACTTCCATTCCTTGTTCCAGTTCCTGCTGATGGGCATCAACGGTGCCTTCCTGACGCATGACCTGTTCAACCTGTTCGTCTTCTTCGAAGTCATGCTGGCCGCGTCCTACGGGCTGCTGCTGCACGGCTACAACGTGCCGCGCCTGCGGGCAGGGATACAGTACATCGCCGTCAACCTTGCGGCTTCGCTGCTGTTCCTGATCGGCGTGGCGCTCATCTATGCGAGCATCGGCACCCTGAACATGGCCGACCTCGCGGCACGTCTGCCCGAGGCCGGTGCGAACCAGCTACCGCTGCTGAAAGCCGGCGTGGTGATCCTGACGATCGCCTTCCTTGCCAAGAGCGCGATGTGGCCGCTCGGCTTCTGGCTGCCGACCACCTATTCCGCGGCATCGCCCCCGGTGGCGGCGATGCTGGTGCTGATGACCAAGGTCGGCCCGTATGTGATCCTGCGCCTGTGGCTATTGGCGTTTTCCAGCGATGCCGGAGCGGCCGCCGGGTTCGCGCTGGACCTCTTTCTCTGGGGCGGCATGGCAACCATCGTGTTCGGTGCGGCTGGCATGCTGGCGACGGACGTCACGGCACGGCTGGCGAGTTACGGCTCGGTGGTCTCATCCGGAATTTTGCTGGCGGTGATCGGCTACGGTCAGTCGTCGCTGGTGAGCGCCGGACTGTATTACCTGCTTGGCTCGACCCTCGCGCTGTCCGCTTTCATGCTGCTGCTGGAGTTGATCGAGCGCATTCGATCGCCCGTCGCGTCGGTGCTGGCGATCACGATGGAAGCATTCGCCGTGGAAGAGTCGCCCGCGGAGCCGGTCGGCGTGGGCATTCCTGCAGCGCTGGCCTTCCTGGGACTGGCATTCGCCGCCTGCGCGTTGATGATTACCGGATTGCCGCCGCTCTCGGGCTTCGTCGCGAAGTTCAGCTTGTTCCATGCACTGCTCAACCCACCGGCATCCGGTGTCACGGCGACGACCTGGATGTTGATGGTGCTGATCGTGCTCTCCGGCCTGGCGGCCATCATTGCGCTGATGCGTTTCGGCGTGCGCACCTTCTGGGCGGCGGGCAATGTCCCGCAGCCGCGCCTGCCTGTCACTGAGGTGGCCCCGATATGCCTGCTGCTGGCTCTGTGTGTGCTGCTGACCGTCCAGGCCGGCCCGGTCATGTCCTACCTGATCCGTACGGCGGATGATCTGCACCGGCCGCAGCAGTACATCCAGCGCGTACTGTCCGAGCCCGCCGTGCCCGGTGTGCAGGGCAAGGGAGATGCGCCATGAAACGCTGGCTGCCATCCCCTCTTGTCGCGGGCATCCTGCTGCTGTTGTGGCTGTTGCTGCATCAAAGCATGGATCCCGCGACGTTTCTGCTGGGGGCCTTGCTTGCCATCGGCGTGCCGATGCTGACGCGACCCTTTTTCCATCCGATCGGATTTCCGCGGATTAAAAAGCCCATGCTGCTGTGCCGCCTGTTGTTCGTGGCAGGGATGGAAATCGTGCGGTCCGCCTTCAATGTCGGCCGCATCATCCTGTTCGCCAGGCCGGCGGGATTGAATTCGCAATTCATCCGTATCCCGCTCGACCTGAGGAATCCCTATGGGCTCGCCTTGCTGTCCTGCCTGATCAACATGACGCCAGGAACGGTGTGGGTAGAAATCGAGCCGGAAAAATACGAACTCGTTCTGCATGTCTTCGACCTGCACGACGAGCAGTGGTGGATCGATACGATCAAGGCGGAGTATGAGAAGCCGTTGATCGATATCTTTGAATAGGAGGATGCATGGAAATCCTGCTGCAAATGGCCATCGGATACGCAGGTGTCTGCGTCATGCTGGCAATGCTGTTTTGCGCGGTACGCCTGCTCATCGGCCCGGCTGCGCACGACCGCGTGCTGGCATTGGACACGCTCTGGATGTGCGGCATGCTGCTGGCCGTGGTGTTGGGCATTCGCTTCGGCAGTCAGGTCTATTTCGAAGCGGCGATGCTGATTGCCCTGATTGGCTTTGTCTCGACCATTGCGCTGGCCAAGTTCCTGATGCGCGGGGAAATCATCGAATGAACGGAATGGAACAGATCCCGGGCTGGGCTGCGGTGGCAGTCGCCCTGCTGCTGGTTGTCGGCGGAAGCATTACCCTGATTGGCGCGCTCGGCCTGATGCGCCTTCCGAGCTTTTACCAGCGCATTCACGGCCCTGCCATCACCATGACGCTTGGCGCGGGCGGGCTGCTGCTTGCGTCCATGCTCTACTTCACGGCCCTGCAGTCGCGCCTCGTGATGCACGAAGTCATCATCACGCTGTTCATCCTCATGACCGCGCCGGTCGTATCGATGCTCCTGATCCGGGCAGCAATCTACCGCGACCTGCGGGCGGGAAGGGCAAATGGAAACGAGGCCGCCGACGTCGTCGATCGAACGCTGGGATAATGCTCCGAACTATTCACCATGTCGGGAGAGCCCATGAAGTACGCCTCGGTCCATCAATTCCTGCAACATGTTGCCGATCGCAATCCGGGGCAACCGGAATTTGTGCAGGCCGTCACGGAAGTCATGGAAAGCCTGTGGCCCTTTATCGATCACCACCGCAAGTACGCCGAGCACGGCTTGCTTGACCGTCTGGTCGAGCCCGAGCGCATCGTCATGTTCCGTATCTCATCGGTGGACGACCACGGCCAGGTCCAGGTCAATCGTGGCTACCGCATCCAGCACAGCATGGCGATCGGGCCGTACAAAGGCGGCATCCGCTTCCATCCGTCGGTCAACCTGTCGGTGCTGAAATTCCTCGCCTTCGAACAGACCTTCAAGAATGCACTCACCACACTGCCGATGGGCGGCGGCAAGGGTGGCGCCGACTTCGATCCGAAGGGCAAGAGTCCGGGCGAAGTCATGCGTTTCTGCCAGGCGTTTGTCAGCGAGCTGTTCCGCCATGTTGGCGCGGATACGGACGTTCCTGCCGGCGATATCGGTGTTGGCGGCCGCGAAGTCGGCTTCATGGCCGGCATGATGAAGAAACTTTCCAATCGCGCAGACTGCGTATTCACGGGAAAAGGCCTGGCCTTCGGCGGTTCCCTGATTCGTCCCGAAGCCACCGGCTACGGTACGGTCTACTTCGCGGATGAAATGCTCAGGACGCGCGGACGCTCGTTTGACGGCCTGCGCGTGAGCGTGTCGGGCTCGGGCAATGTCGCGCAGTATGCGGTGGAAAAAGCCATGGCGCTCGGCGCCAAGGTTGTCACCGTGTCCGACTCCAGCGGCACCATCATCGACGAAGACGGCTTCACGCCTGAAAAACTCGCCATCCTGATGGATGTGAAAAATCATCACTACGGACGCGTCAGCGACTACGCCGCGCGTACTGGTGCGCGCTTTGAAGCCGGCAAGCGCCCCTGGCATGTCCCCGTTGATGTGGCCCTGCCGTGCGCGACGCAGAATGAGCTGGACGGCGCCGATGCCGCGACCCTGATCAAGAACGGCGTACTGTGTGTCGCCGAGGGCGCCAACATGCCGTCGACGATCGAAGCCGCGAAGGCATTCGAAGCGGCGGGCGTGCTGTATGCACCGGGCAAGGCCAGCAACGCAGGCGGCGTTGCCACCTCCGGACTGGAGATGAGCCAGAACGCCATGCGCATGTCATGGCCGCGCGACGAAGTCGACAACCGACTGCTGCAAATCATGAAGGGGATCCATGCTTCCTGCCTGGAATACGGCAAGCGTCCCGACGGCAGGATGAGCTACGTGGATGGCGCAAACATCGCCGGATTCGTGAAGGTGGCCGATGCCATGCTGGCACAAGGGGTGATCTGAACGTCACTGCCCGGGCGCCGGTTCGGGCATCAGTCCTTCCGCGGCACCGGCACAACCAGCACATCGCAGTCGGTCTGGTCGATCGTGTCGCGCGTCACACTTCCCAGGATCAACTCAGCAAAGCGCGATTTGCCATGCTTGCCCAATACGATCAGATCAGGTTGGGCTGATTTCGCATGGTCGCGCACGACCGGGCCGGGAAACCCGAACGTGATTGTCCTGTTGATGATCCGGTCACTCGCATCGAGCCCGGCGATGAACTGGTTCATCTGTTCCCTCGCGTCTTCCTGCGCCTTGAGCCGGTAGTCGTTGATGATGTGTCGCGCGACATTCGCATACTGCATGCGTCCCTCAAACAGCACATCAAATGCGTGAAGGAATGTGACGTGCGCCTGCGGCGCAATCGCCAGCGCCAGTTCCGCCGCCCGCCGCGAATCATCCGAAAAATCAACCGGAACAAGGACGTTCTGATAGTCGCGCTGGGGCAGCGTCTTCACAACGAGCAATGGACGCCTGCAGAGATGCGTTAATTTGTCGGCCGTATTGCCGAGAAGAAGGTCCGAGAAAAAGTTGCCGCCATGGGCCCCAATGACAAGCAGGTCGGCATCCATCTCATCCGCGTGCGCGAGGATTTCCGGCGCTGTTTGACCAAAGCGGACGTGGCACGAAAAGTCGATGCCGAAATTATCCTTGAGCAAACCTGCCCTGAGTTCAAGCTCCCGTTTTGCTTGCGAAGTGATCATCGCTGTCGCCGACGCTTCCGTGCTGTTCATGACTTGCGCAAGAACGGCCGGCTCACCGCGCTCCCTGACGGTCAGAAGTTCGGCACTGCTGGATTGATGTTCCCGGCTTAGTTGCGCAGCGCGCGCCTCGGCAAGGCCCGCACGGTCGGAGAAGTCCGTTGCGACAAGCATCCGTTGAAAGATCGACATTTCTGTTATCTCCCATGTGAACGTCAGAAAGCCCTGCTGTCACGGTGGTTACGCCCATGTACTTGCACGACGCTGCCCAAAGAACGCAACCCCTCAAGGCTAGCCGGCTATTGCTTCAGGAAAAAGCAACCTTGAAGTGAGGAAATGAACGGGAAAACGTGCGAAGTTATTCAGAGCGCACGGTCTCGCGTTGGTACGTTATTAGTCGCGCCGCGCGCTTCGATGTTCATTCATACTGCGCGGGGATGTCTCTTGCCGTGATGCAGGCTTATCACCCTTTCCGGGTGTGCGGATTCATTGATCAAAGCCTGCCGTCTGACCTCACTGGCCAGGTCGTCGAAAGGCATCGGCTTGCCGAACAACCACCCCTGCGCATACTGCACGCCGTGCTCGCGCAGGAAGCGGGCCTGCTGCTCTGTTTCGACGCCTTCCGCAATCATCTTGATGTTCAGGTCCTTGGCCAGTTCAATGATGTGCAGCACGACATGGCTCGTCGGTGCATCGGTGCAGATGGTGTCGATGAAAGCCTTGTCGATCTTCAGGTAATCCAGCTTGAAGTTCTGCAGGTAGGAGAGGTTCGAGTAGCCCGTCCCGAAATCATCGATGGCCACACGGATGCCGTCGGAGCGCAACTCGTCGACGATCAGTCGCGCCGTTTCGGCCTGCATGAACCCGCGTTCCGTCGCTTCCACGACCAGGTTGCCGGGGCCTGCACCGGTGTCGCTTGCCAGCTCGCGGATCAGTTTTACCGTGTGCGCCGAATGCATGTCGGCGGCCGAAAGATTCAGCGCAATGTGAAAGTCGCGGTGGCGTTTGAAAAAGCCGCCGGCATCGTTGCGTGCGAGCCCGATCACGCGACGGGTCATGCGTTCAATCAGTCCGGTTTCCTCGGCCACGGGGATGAAGTGATCCGGACGAATCATTTCACCATTCGGCCGCCGCCAACGGATGAGAGCCTCCGCGCCTGCCCACAGCCCCGTCTGCAGATTAACGACGGGCTGGTACTCCAGGTAGAACTCGTTGCGCTTGAGCCCATCCTTGATGAGGGCCGGCATGGCCATTTGCTGCCGGGCGACGTAAAACACGGCGAGTGCAAGGAAGCCGCCGGCAATGGCGCCCAACGGCAGCAGGATGGCAGAGGTGCGTGCGAAGTCGGCATTGATTTCCGAAAGCGGGATCGCGGCATAGGCGGCGAGGTCATATTCCGCGGAGCGGCGCATCGAGACCAGGTGGGTGTCCGTGACGAAGCTGGCCTTGTCGTGCTTGCCCAGCCGCTTGATCCAGTCCTTGCTGAAAGGCCCGCGTCCAAGAAGAAAAGCACCTGCCGACATGCTGATCACGCCGACAGAGATGGAGGGCTCGTTGGCAAATACATCGATCGGCAGGTCGCGGTGAACGAGCGCGGTAAAGCCGGTCGGCTTGTGCGTGGCGACAAGGAGCTTGATGCCCGGTGATGACGCCAGTTCCACATCAGTGCGCAATTCCATGTTCCTTGAAGCCACAAGTTTCGGTTTTCCGATCAACATGCCGTCCGCATTCCGGCCGATCGAAGAGCAGACGATGCGGCCCCCGGACGCATAGCCGACGGCCTGCAGCAGCGACGAGGAGACGTCGATGCGCACCATGCGGTGGATCATGTCATCCGAACACGGATCGAGCCGGACGGCCTGCTTCAGTTCGGCGATTGCTGCGCCAATCTGCGCGCCGGTCTCGTCGCTACGCCGCAGGACATCGCCTGCGATCGATTCAGCGCGCTTCATCTGTTCCTGGGTGCTGTGTTCCCGGGCCACATGCTGCATGCCGATTACGGGTGCGAGGATGGACAGCACGCCGACGACCGCGGCGATCAAACTCCGGCATTCATTGCGCATGGCATTCTCCCTGGATGGAGTGTTCGCCTGTTGCCCAAGCACGCGCCTCGGCAACAGTTCCCCCTGATGTTGTCCAGATTACCCATCGCGAATGCCGGCGTCACTTGTACTTTGGTGCAGTGCGCACGACGTCCACCCTTTCGGCCCCAGCCCGACGGTTAACGCCTGCCAACATGCACCAAGGTACAAGTTACAGGCGGGCCGGGCATCGTTACATTGGCGCCCATTACATCGCGGTAGAGCGCTATGCCAGCCATCGAACCAACCATCGCCGTCATCTCACCTGATATCGAGCTTCGCCGTCCGGTCGAACACATCCTTGTTTCGCGCGGATATGTTCCGGCGGGCTTCTGCAGCACCGACGAGTATCTGCGCGCGGCGCAGGACATCGCTGCGTCCTGCATCGTCATTCCCCTGCAGGATGCGCAGCGGCGCGGTGCGCCTCCTGGATGGAAGCGGCTGACCGGGGAGGGGATGCCGCCGGTGGTCTTCATCACCGGGCTGCGGACGGCATCGTTGCGCACCGGCTCGACCGCGCTCCTTGCCTATTTCTCCGAACAGGTGCTCGCCGCCGTGTCCAGTGCAAAAGCAGTCCATCAATGAACCTACAGGGAGTATCAACATGAGCGTCATCGAACACGCATCGCAAAATGAATCGCCCGCCGCACGCGAATTCCTGAGCTTTCGCATCGGCGCCGAGGAGTACGGCCTCGACCTGCTCTCGGTGCAGGAAATTCGTGGCTATGAACCCTGCACGCTGATGGCAAACAGCCCGAATTACGTGAAAGGCATGGTCAACCTGCGCGGCATCATCGTGCCCATTGTCGACCTGCGCGTGCGGCTGGGTGTCCCCGATCCGTCCTATGACGCGCTGACGGTGGTCATCATCCTGAACCTGCAGGGATGCACGGGCACGGTCGGCATCGTGGTCGACAGCGTCAAGGATGTTGTTGCGCTCACGACGGAGCAGATCCGGCCGGCGCCTGAAGTCGGGGGCGGCATCGCAGCGGATGCATTGCTGGGCATCGGCACCGTCGATGGGGACATGGTGATCCTGCTCGACATCGAAAAAATCCTGTCCGGCATCGGCATCGGACGATTCAACCGCCGCGCGGCGTGAGACGCACTGTACCAAGGTACAAGTGACGCCCGCGGCAGCGGCAACTACATTGGCTACACCGACTGAAGTCTTTTGGGGAAACAGGAGAAAAACATGTTCAGGAACATCACGATCAAGAGCCGGCTCATCCTTCTCGTCGCACTGCTTTGCACGCTCATGACGATGATAGGCGCCGGTGGCATCTACGCGCTCAGCAACGCCAACGCGGCCCTCGACTCCGTGTACGCGGATCGCCTGGTGCCGGTCGGTCAGCTCGACGTGGTCATCCGCACCATCAACCGCAACCAGCTCACCATCACCACCGCGCTCGTCAAAGGCGAGGCTGAATATGCAAATGCCGCCGACATGGTAAAGAAGGCCGTGGACGAGGGCGACAAGAAGTGGCGCGAGTACATGGCCACTGAACTGACGGAGGCCGAAAAGCAGATTGCTAACCAGGCGGAAACCGCCATGCAAAACTTCAACAGCGGCGTCGTCACGCCGGCACTGGCCGCGTTCGGCGCAAACGACACAGCGCGATTGCAGGAGCTCGTCCGCAACACCATGTCGCCGCTCTACGCCACTCTTCGCAAGCCGGTCAACGACCTGATCCAGCTGCAGCTCGACGTTGCCAGGGCTGAACATGAAACGAGCGTTGCCCGCTACAAGTTCTTCATGGGATTGTCGATCGCCACCCTCGGTGCAGGCCTTCTGATCGGCGTCGCCCTTGCCGTCTGGCTGATCCGCAGCATCACCCGCCCGATCAACCATGCGGTCGAGATTGCTGAGGCCGTTGCCGCCGGCGATCTCACCCACTCTGTGCATATCGAAGCCAACGACGAGACTGCACGCCTGCTCAATGCGCTGACGGAAATGCAAACGCGCCTGACGGCCATCGTCGCCGGCGTGCGCGAAGGCACGGATTCCATCAATACCGCCTCCCGCGAGATTGCCGTCGGCAACAATGACCTGTCAGCCCGCACCGAAGACCAGGCTGCCAGTCTGGAAGAAACTGCATCATCGATGGAAGAGCTGACCTCGACTGTCAAGCAGAATGCCGACAATTCGCGCCAGGCCAACCAGCTTGCCGGTTCCGCGACCGAACACGCGACCATGGGCGGCGAGGTGGTTCAGGAAATGGTTCGTACCATGGCCGATATCCGCGAAAGCTCGAACCGCATCGTCGACATCATCAGTGTTATCGACGGCATTGCCTTCCAGACGAACATCCTGGCGCTGAACGCCGCTGTTGAAGCGGCACGCGCGGGAGAACAGGGACGCGGTTTCGCGGTGGTGGCCACGGAAGTGCGCAGCCTAGCGCAGCGCTCGGCATCGGCGGCCAAGGAAATCAAGCAGTTGATCGGCAATGCGGTGGAAAAAGTGGGCCAGGGTTCGTCGCTAATGGATCAGACCGGCGAAACGATGGAGCAGATCGTACAGTCCGTGAAGCAGGTGGCCGACATCATCAACGAGATTTCCGCTGCCAGTCGCGAGCAGAGCGAAGGCATCGACCAGATCAACCAGGCCATTGCCCAGATCGACGAGGCGACCCAGCAGAACGCCGCGCTGGTCGAGGAATCCGCTGCAGCCGCCCAGAGCATGCTCGACCAGGCATCGACGCTCTCCAAGGCGGTCAGCGTGTTCCGGATCGCTGGATCGCACACCGCTTCCTTGACTACGGTAGAAAACAAGCCGGTCGTGGCAGAAAGCAGACCGAAACCGGCGGCATCCGTCTCCTCCCCCAAAGCTGCAGCGAACGTTCGCAAGTTGGTCGTTCCCCGGAAAGCGGCACTCCCGGCAGGCATGCCGGACGCCGACGCCTGGGAGGCGTTCTGAACCTGCGTTGAGTCACTGACGTTCAGCCAGCTTTTTTTCGCCCGGGATGGATTCTCCGCATCCCGGGCGCTTTTCCTTGGAGATGAATGGGGCGCTAGCCGAGCAGGCGCAGCTCGCTTGCCGCGGCAACGAGCTCGGCCACGGAGCGCATCTGCATCTTCTCCACGATCGCGGCGCGATGGGCCTTCACCGTCCGCTCGGTCATGCCGAGGCGGTCGGCGATCTGCTTGTTGAGCAAGCCGGTGATGACGAGGTCGAACACCTGGCGTTCGCGCGGGGAGAGCCGGGCGACCCGCGCGGCCAGCGCCTGATGCGCGGAGTGGTCCCGGGCCGAGGAGCGGTAGCGTTCGAAGGCGCGCTCGATGGCGGCGCACAGCTGCGCCTGGTCGACCGGCTTGCACAGGAAGTCTTCCGCGCCGGCCTTGATGGTCCGTACACTGGTAGCGATGTCGCCCTGGCCGGTCATGAAAATGATGGGGAGGATGCTGTTGCGGGCGTTGAGATGTTCCTGCAATTGCACGCCCGACAGACCGGGCATGCCGATGTCGAGCAGGATGCAGCCGCCGGCCAGGTCCTGTTCCCGCAGGAAGTCGTCACCGCTGGCGTACTGCCTGACGGTGTAGCCCGCCGCGCCGAGCAGCCGGGAGACCGCCGTGCGGAGCGAATCATCGTCATCGATGAAGTGAACGACTGCCTCTTGCATGAAAGCACGGAGATCGAAAACGTTCGGACTTTCATCATAACCCCGTTTGCACGGCATGGGGGTGTACCAAAGTACAATCGACATGCCGGTCCGGATTGATCTACCGTCATTGAAATGAAGGCAAAGAACGACAAGAATCCATGAATGTTCCCGCTTACCGCATCGCTGTTGTCGACGATGATGATCAGCTGCGCCGGGCACTGGCCCGGCTGTTGCGGGCACACGGCTACACCCCCCTTGAATTCGCGTCTGCCGAAGAGTATCTCGCCGCCGGCCCGCAGGTCGCCTGCCTCCTCCTCGATATCGACCTCGGCGGCATGACGGGCATCGACCTGTACCGCCAGTTGCGTGCCATGCCGGGCGAGGCGCCGCCGGCGATTTTCATGACCGGCGCCGGCACACCGGCGGCCGAACGCGCCGCGGCGGAGATGGCGTGTGTTGCCTATCTGGCAAAGCCTGTCGACATCAATGTGCTGCTGATCGCAATCGAGCAGGCAGTCAGGCGGTAAGGGGCGCTTGCGGCAGGGTCACCATGACCTGCGCACCGCGGCCCTCCAGGTTGGCGGCGGCGATACTGCCGCCGTGCTCACGCACGAGTGCTGCCGTGATGGCGAGACCCATGCCTGTGCCATGCGCCTTCGTCGTAGTAAACGACGTAAACACATGTTCCATGTCGCAGGTAAAGCCGGAGCCGGCGTCGGTCACCGTGATGCGGACCGCGTCAGCATCGTTGGCTGTGACGGCAACGTCGATCGACCGCGAGGCGGGGGGCTGGTCGGCCATCGCGTCCATGCTGTTGATGAGAAGGTTGATCAGCACCTGCTGCAGCTGTATCCGGTCGCCAAGCACGTACGCGGATGTCGCCGGCAACTGCATGCGCACCTCCGTCTTTCGCACTGCCGCTTCGGAGCGGAGGAACTGCACGGCCTGCGCGACGACGCCGCCGATGTCCAGGACTTCATGCCT
The DNA here is from genome assembly GCF_048799745.1 of Noviherbaspirillum sp. ST9. NCBI lineage: Bacteria > Pseudomonadati > Pseudomonadota > Betaproteobacteria > Burkholderiales > Oxalobacteraceae > Noviherbaspirillum > Noviherbaspirillum sp. ST9. The sequence goes on from NZ_JBLWFR010000004.1 coordinate 422,011, forward strand.
GACTTCGCCTTTCTTCAGCATGCCGCGCATGCCGCGGATCAGGTCGCTGGCTCGCTGATCGTCGCGTTCGATATCGTTCAGAATTTCGCCGATTTCTCCCAGGGCGGGAGGCTGCATGGCGAGCATCATGCGCGCTGCCTGCGCATTGGCGAGGATGGCGGCGAGCGGTTGGTTCAGTTCATGGGCGATCGCGCCGGAGTAGACCATTGCCGTTGCATTGCGGTTCAGGTGGGCCAGCTCGGCAAGGCGGTCCCGCGATTCCGCCACGGCCACGGCCCGCCGACGGCGCTCCACCAGCAGCGCGACCACGAGGGATGCGAGTGCGGCGATCACCGCCGCCGTCAACAGGATTTGCCAGCGGTAGCGTTCCCAGGGGCCCGGAGAATAGAAACGGACATTGCTTCCCGCCGGCAGGCTGGCTTCCGGGATGCCCCAGCGTTGCATCTGCCGCCAGTCGAAGGTCGGCGGGAACTGCAGGCGGGTAATCCCCAGGCTTGCCGGGGCGGCGCCGTTCAGCAGCTCCGCCACCTTGCGCGCGGCATTGCGACCTTGCGGCTCGGGATCGACGGCAGCGCCGCCGAGTGCGCCCAGGCCGATATGCACGGTATAGTCGACGAACACGGGACGGCTGGCCGCCTCGGCCACGAGCCTGGTGATCGTGAAGGAATCATGGAGTTGCGAGCTGGCCGGGCGGTTGAAGCCGATACGGAAGATGACCGTGTCCTCTTTCAACTGCGCGACAGCCGCGAGGACTTCATCCAGCGGCCTGCCACGCAAATCCTCAACGGCGTAATCCTTCGCATGGTCCGCCAGCTCCTTGTCGAACTGTGGGCGGTACACGTCGTTGGCAGGTGCATTGCCGATCAGGACAATGCGCCGCGTGCCGGGCAGGAGCTTGCGGACAAGGGCAACGGTGTCGCCGAAGTCGACAGCAAATGTCTGCCCCGCAAAATTGGGCGGCAGCTGCATGGCGGCGACGAGGATGGCGTTGGTATTTGAAAAGTAGGTCGGCACATCCGGCCACAGCCGGCTCTCGGCCGCGAACCTGAGCGCTGGCGTGCCGGCGGTAACGACGGCGTCGATGCGGACATTGGCGTACTTGTCGCGGAGCCATTGCTGCAGCGCCGCGCGATAGGGTTGGCCGGTAAATTTCGCCAGGTCGAGGTTTTCGACATACACAGCGGTTTGTTGCGGGAAGAGCTGGTCCAGTTCGGACTTGAAGGCAAGGTATGCGGCGCTGAAGTAGGGATGGTCGACACCCTCGGCGGAGAGGTAGAGGATGTGCCTTTGCTGAATCGGCTCACCAGCCCAGGAGAGCATGCCGGCGCCTGCGATCGTTATCGACAGGACAAATCGCCTGCAGATGTGCACAAGCCGCATGATCTCCCTTCGAGGTGAACGCATTTGCCGGAATCGTACCGTGTTCCCGCGGCAATGGCGAGTGCCGTCAACATGCACCCAAGTACAAGTGACGGGCCGCGCACGCCTGGCTAACATGCATGCATGTTTCAAACGGCAGGATAGCGATGTCTACTTCCTTTCTGATCATTGTGGTCGACGACGACGAGCAGGTAAGGCGCGCCCTTGGAAGGGTCTTGAGGGCGCACGGGTTCGCCACGCGTGAATTCGCATCCGGGGAAGAACTTCTCGCCGCGGAGTTGCCGCCGGCAGGCTGCCTGCTGCTCGATATCGAACTCGGCGGCATGTCGGGCCTCGAGCTGTACCGGGCGGTCGTGCAGCGAGAAAACGCGGCGCCGCCGGCGGTGTTCGTGACGGGCAAGGCGAGTCCTGCGGCAGAGGCGACTGCGCGCGCACTCGGTGCTGCGGCTTTCCTGTACAAGCCGGTGGGAGCGGACGACCTGCTGTCGTCGATCCGGCATGCTGGCGCAAGATGCCAATCAATGCCAGCCTGACGATGCAACCCCGGCCGCGACGCGTTCCAGCAAGGGGAGCGCGTATTGCAGAAAAAAAGGGTTCCGGGCGCAAACCCGGAACCCTTGTCGGCAGCGTTCCTGAATACAGAGCCGGCCCGGACTTACTCGACGGTCACCGACTTCGCCAGGTTGCGCGGTTTGTCGACGTCGGTGCCGCGCGCCAGCGCCGTATGGTAGGCCAGCAATTGCAGCGGTACGACGTGCAGGATCGGGGACAGGTGGCCGTAGTGTTCCGGCATGCGGATCACGTGCACACCCTCGCTCGACGAAATGCGCGAATCGGCATCGGCGAATACATAGAGCTGGCCACCGCGCGCGCGCACTTCCTGCATGTTCGACTTCAGCTTTTCGATCAGCGTGTCGTTCGGCGCCACCGTCACCACCGGCATTTCGTTCGTCACCAGTGCCAGCGGGCCGTGCTTCAGTTCGCCGGCGGGATACGCTTCGGCGTGGATGTAGGAGATTTCCTTCAGCTTTAGCGCGCCTTCGAGTGCGATCGGATAGTGCAGGCCGCGGCCGAGGAAGAGGGCGTTTTCCTTGCGCGCGAATTCTTCCGCCCAGGCGATGATCTGTGGCTCCAGCGCCAGTACCGCGCCGATGGATAGCGGCAGGTGGCGCAGCGCCTTCAGGTGCGCGGATTCCTGCTCGTCGGTCAGGCGGCCGCGGACTTGGGCGAGCGTCAGCGTCAGCAGGAAGAGGGCGACCAGCTGCGTGGTGAATGCCTTCGTCGACGCCACCCCGACTTCCACGCCGGCGCGGGTGATGTAGGACAGCATGCACTCGCGCACCATGGCGCTGGTGGCGACGTTGCAGATGGTCAGCGAGTTGACCATGTCCAGTGCGCGCGCATGCTTGAGCGCGGCCAGGGTGTCGGCGGTTTCGCCGCTCTGCGAGATCGTCACGACGAGCGCGTTCGGATTCGGCACGCTGTCGCGGTAGCGGTACTCGCTCGCGATCTCGACGTTGACCGGCAACTTGGCGATCGATTCGATCCAGTATTTCGCGGTCAGGCCGGCGTAATAGCTGGTGCCACAGGCGAGGATCAGTACCGAGTCGACCTTCTTGAAGACGTTGTACGCCTTGTCGCCGAACAGCTCCGGCATGATGCTGTTGACGCCTTCCAGCGTGTCGCCGATGGCGCGCGGCTGTTCGAAGATTTCTTTCTGCATGAAGTGGCGGTACGGGCCGAGCTCGGCGGCGCCCGTGTGCGCGTGCACCGTGCGCACTTCACGCTCGGCCGGCTTGCCGTTGACGTCGGCAATCCAGTAGCGCTGCAGTTGCAGGTCCACCACGTCGCCTTCTTCCAGATAAATGATCTGGTCGGTCGTGCCGGCCAACGCCATCGCATCGGAAGCGACGAAATTCTCGCCCTTGCCTACACCGACGATCAGCGGCGAACCCTGGCGCGCGCCGACCACGCGGTGCGGCTCGTCGCGGCAGAAGACGGCAATTGCGTATGCGCCGTGCAGGCGCTTGACGGCCTGCTGCACGGTTTCGAACAGGTCGCCTGTATACATGTGGTCGACCAGGTGGGCGATCACCTCGGTGTCGGTCTGGCTTTCGAAGACATAGCCTGCCTTCGTCAATTCGGCGCGCAGCTCATCGTGGTTTTCGATGATGCCGTTGTGGACCAGGGCGATGCGTTCGCGCGAGAAATGGGGATGGGCATTGTGGGATGCCGGAGCGCCGTGCGTGGCCCAGCGGGTGTGGGCAATGCCGGTGAATCCGGCGAGGTTCGCCTTGTCGACTTGCGCTTCGAGATCCGCGACGCGCGAAGTGCTGCGCGAACGCTGGAGCGTGCCGTCCACATGCAGGGCGACGCCGCAGGAATCATAGCCGCGATATTCCAGCCGTTTCAGGCCTTCCAGAAGGATGGGGGTGATATTGCGCTGCGCGACCGCGCCGACGATTCCACACATGGAGACTCCCTGCGTTGAGTTGAGGACGGTTGTATCGTAGAAGAACGTGTGTGAAAAAAGTTTGCGAAATTTAAGACAAAATGAATGAAATCATCAACGGTGGCGAAGTGTGAAATATAATTTCACAGAGATCAGTTTTATGAAGGATTTTGATATGGAGGGTGGAGATTTGCTACTCGACGAGCTGGACCGGCGCATTTTGAATGCGCTTCAGGAAGACGCTTCGAGGACAAATAACGAGCTTGCCGCCCTGGTGCACGCGTCTGCGCCGACCTGCCTGCGTCGGGTAAAGCGTCTTGCTGATGCCGGCATCATTGCGCGCCAGGTCGCGATCGTGGCGCCGGAGAAGGTCGGTGCCGCCCTGACCGCCATCGTGGAAATCACGCTGGATCACCAGGGGGCAGAAAAAATGCAGGAATTCGAGGCGCTGGTGGCCGGCGAAGCGGCAGTCCTGCAGTGCTACCGTGTGTCGCCCGGTCCGGATTTCGTGCTGATCGTGCAGGTGGCCGACATGCCGGCATACCATGCGCTCGCGCACCGGCTGTTTGCGTCGCATGCGAACGTACGCAACGTCCGCAGCTTTTTCTCCATCCACCGCAGCAAATTCGAGACGCGCATCGCCGTCTGATGCGCGTTACTTCTTGATCTTGACGGGGCGCTGCCAGTTGTCGATGGTCAACTGCTTTGCACGCGAAACCGTCAGCTTGCCCTCCGGCGCATCCTTCGTCAGCGTCGTTCCTGCGCCCAGCGTTGCTCCCCTTCCAACGCGCACCGGCGCGACGAGCTGGGTGTCGCTGCCGATGAAGGCGTCATCCTCAATGATGGTGCGAAACTTGTTCGCGCCGTCGTAATTGCAGGTGATCGTGCCCGCGCCGATGTTCACGCGTGAACCCACGTCGGCGTCGCCGACATAGGCAAGGTGATTCGCCTTGCTGTGCGCGGCAACCTTGCTGTTCTTCACTTCCACGAAATTGCCGATATGGACGTCTTCGCCCAGTTCGGTACCTGGGCGCAAGCGTGCGTACGGTCCGATCGCGGACTCGGCGCCGATGACCGCGTCCTCGATATGGCAGAAGGGCTTGATGTCCGCGCCCTTGCCGATGCGGGCGTTGCGGATCACGCAGTTCGCGCCAATGCGCACACCGTCTTCCAGTTCCACCTTGCCTTCGAACACGCAGTTGACGTCGATGCTGACATCGCGTCCGCAAGCAAGTGAACCGCGCACGTCAAGGCGCGCCGGATCGGCTAGCGTGACACCTTGTTCGAGCAGTGCATTGGCGATGTTGCGCTGGTGGATGCGCTCCAGTTCCGCGAGTTGCACCTTGCTGTTGACGCCGAGCGTTTCCCAGGCCGCGGCCGGTTGGGCCGTCACGACGGAGACGCCATCGGCGACGGCGCGGGCGACGATATCGGTGAGGTAATACTCTTTCTGCGCGTTGTCGTTCGACAGCGTGGCTAACCATTTCTTCAGCTTCGCCGTCGGCACAACCATAATGCCGGTGTTGATTTCGCGAATTGCGCGCTGTTGCTCGCTCGCATCCTTCTGCTCGACGATACCGACGACCTTGCCACCTTCGCGCAGGATGCGGCCGTATCCGGTCGGATCTGCAAGGTCGATAGTGAGGATCGCCAACTTATCCTGTCCGGCGCTGTCCAACAATTGCTGCAATGAATTCCTCGTTGTCAGCGGAACATCCCCGTAGAGCACCAGCGTTGGTACGTCGTCGGACAGGTGGGGAACCGCCTGCATGACCGCGTGGCCGGTGCCCAATTGCGGTTCCTGCTTGGCAAAGGAAAGGTCGCTCGCCTTGCAGGCTTCCGGCACGGCGTCGCCGCCATGGCCGTAGATCACGCAAAGATGTTGCGGGGAAAGAGTGCGCGCGGTATCGATGACATGCGACAGCAGGGGCTTGCCCGCGAGGGGATGCAGGACCTTCGGCAGTGCGGATTGCATGCGCTTTCCCATGCCGGCAGCGAGAATGACAATATTCATGGATGATAGGTGTAAAGTTTGCAAAAGTTTAGCATGCAACTCCGACGCGCTTTTTTCGCCCGTGTGACCCTGGTTCTGCTGGCATTTCTGCTGGCGGGATGCAATGCCTTGCGCCTTGGCTATGCCAACGGCGACACCTTCGTTTACTGGTGGCTGGACGGTTACGTCGATTTCGCGGACGAGCAGAAACCCTGGGTCAGGGCGCATATCGACCGCCTCTTCGACTGGCACCGCAAGACACAGTTGCGGGACTACGCCCAACTTTTTGGCCAGGTGCAGCAGCGTTTGCAACGCGGGTCCGCCCAGCCTGCGGAGATCCGGGAGGATTTCGACGCCATCCGCAAGCGCGCCGCGACCATCCTCGAAAAATCCATCCCCGAGCTCACCGATCTCGCCCTGTCCATCCAGCCCGGACAGATCGCTCACCTCGAACAGAAGCTGGCAGCCAACAACGAGAAGTATCGTAGGGAGTATTTACGGGGGAATGTTGATGACCGTCAACGGCTACGGTTCAAGAAGGTCATGAAACAGGCCGAATACTGGTTCGGTAATTTCAGCGACGAGCAGGAGGCGCACATCCGCAAGGCATCGGACGCGCGGCCGCTGGATAACGACATCTGGATGACGGAGCGCGTACGTCGCCAGCAGGAACTGCTGCAGATGCTCCGCAAGATCCAAGCGGAAAAACCGGCCAGGGAGGTGGTGTCGAAGATGATCCGCGACTTCATCCGGCATAGCTTTGAAAACTTCACCTACGCCGAGCACAAGGCCTTCTTCGATGGATCATCGGAAGGCATGGCTCAGATGATCTCCACGATCATCAACGTGGCAACCCCCGAGCAGAAGGCGCACGCGATACGGCGCCTGCAGAAACTGATCGAGGATTGCCACGAACTCGCGGCGAAGAGTTAGTCGTCGTCGAGGCCGCCGAAGCGCACCACGTTGTTTGACGGCGGCGCGCAGGGTTCTTCATCGAAGGCGATATCGCCGTCCGGCGACGCCTCTCCGGTCACCTTCAGGTCGACGAAGTTGAACAGCTTGCTGTCCATCAGGTGCGAGGGGGCGACCGTCGACAGTGCGGAGAAGATATTCTCCACGCGTCCCGGATGCTTCTTTTCCCAGTCGCGCAGCATCGCCTTGATCTGCTTGCGCTGCAGGTTTTCCTGGCTGCCGCACAGGTTGCAGGGAATGATCGGAAACTCGCGCACTTCCGCAAAACGCTCCATGTCCGCTTCCTTCACGTAGGCCAGCGGACGGATCACGATGTGCTTGCCGTCGTCCGACTGCAGCTTGGGCGGCATGCCCTTCAGCTTCGCGCCGAAGAACATGTTGAGGAAGAAGGTTTCGAGGATGTCGTCGCGATGGTGGCCGAGCGCGATCTTGGTGGCGCCGAGTTCATCCGCCACGCGATAGAGAATCCCGCGGCGCAGGCGCGAGCACAGCGAGCAGGTGGTCTTGCCCTCGGGGATCACGCGCTTGACGATGCTGTAGGTGTCCTGGTTCTCGATATGGAAGGGCACGCCGATCTTGGTCAGGTAGGCCGGCAGCACATCTTCGGGAAAGCCCGGCTGCTTCTGGTCGAGGTTGACCGCGACGATATCGAAGTGGATCGGTGCCCGCTCGCGCAGCGTCAGCAGGATGTCGAGCAGGCCATAACTGTCCTTGCCGCCCGACAGGCACACCATCACCTTGTCGCCGTCTTCGATCATGTTGAAGTCGCCGATGGCCTGCCCGACAAGGCGGCACAGGCGCTTGTGCAGCTTGTTGTTTTCGTAGGCGATCTTTTCCGCCTTCTTTGCGCTGGTCGCGGCTTCGCTTTGTACTGCTTCGTTCATTTCACTTCCCGTGTTCACTGCTTGATGTGGATGACTTCCACGCCCACTGAATCGCAATCCGGATAGACGTCGGGCTTCTCGGTCGACACGCGCACCGCACGCACTTTCGGGTGTGACAGCATCGCGCGCGCCACGTCGTCGCAGAGCGTTTCCTGCAGGTGGATGTGGCCTTGCGCCATGCGCTTGGCGATGGTGTCGCGCATGAAGTCGTAATCCACGACTTCGTACAGATGGTCTCCCTTCGGGGTCGATTCCGACAGCGGAATGAAGAGATCGACATTGACCAGCACCCGCTGTTCACCTTTCTTTTCGAATTCGTGGACGCCGATATTGATCATCACCTCGTAGTTGCGGAGGAAGAGGCGCCGGCAGTCGGCCAGGCTGGGGTGGGAGAGGGAAGAGAGCATGGTTTCTACTTTATTTCGCAACGAACATGACGTCGCGTTGCAGGGGGATTAAATGCTGGCCGCCATCGACCAGCAAAGTGGTGCCGGTCATCGACTGATTTTCGGCGGCAAAACAGACGGCGCTGGCAACATCTTCCGGCGTGCTGGCGCGGCCGAGCGGGGTCATCCGGTGGGCTTTGGCAAAACCTTCCTCGGTCTGGTTGCCCGAAACGAGCGTCAGGCCGGGGGCAACCCCGACGACGCGCACTTTGGGCGCCAGTGCCTGCGCAAGCACGGTAGTCGCCGTCTGCAGCGCGGCCTTGGACAAGGTATAGGACAGGAAATCCGGATTCAGGTTGTAGAGTTTCTGGTCGAGCAGGTTGATGACGACCGACTGGTCGCCGTCGGCCGTGGCAGCATGAAGCGCGCGCGCCAGGATCACGGGCGCTGCCAGGTTGGCATGCATGTGCCGGTCAAGGCTGGCGACGGAAAAGTCGGCAGCAGTATCGCCCTCAAAGAGCGATGCGTTATTCACCACGCAAGAAACCGGACCAAGCGCGGCATACGCGTCGTGCAGCAAACGGTTCACGGCCTGTTCATCCGCCAGGTCGCACTGCAATGCAGCCGCCCGCCGGCCGAGCGCCTCGATGTCGCGCACCGTGGCCATCGCTTCGTCCGCCGATTGGCCGTAATGCACGGCCACATCCCACCCGCGTTGCGCCAGGGCGAGCGCGATACTGCGCCCGATGCGTCTGGCGGCACCGGTGACGAGTGCAACTTTGCCGTTTCCTGTGGTCATAGAAGAGTTCTGGTTCCGGAGGATGTTGTCATTTCATCCACGGGCGAAGATCCTGCGGCCCGGATTTGTTCACAAGCGCAGGGCCGATTTCAATACAATACCGAGCATGCAACTTCACCTGCCTGAACCCTCCCTGGACGCGCAGAGCGCGTCGCGCGCCCTCCACAAACTCATCGCCAGTGACATTGAAGCCCACTCTGGCTGGATTCCGTTCGCCCGGTATATGGAGCAGGTGCTGTATGCGCCCAGGCTGGGCTATTACAGTGGCGGGGCGGCAAAACTCGGTAAAGACGGAGATTTTACAACCGCGCCCGAGATTACGCCGCTTTTCGGTGCCACATTGGCCCACGTCGCCGCGGATTTGATGGACCAGACATCGCCGCGCATCATGGAATTTGGCGCGGGTACCGGCAAGCTGGCATTCGACATCCTTACCGAACTGGCATCCGCCGGCATACCGGTGGAGACCTACCAGATCGTTGACTTGTCCGGCGAATTGCGCGCACGCCAGGAAGAAACCCTGCGCGCCTTCCCGCAAGTGTCCTGGCTGGATGCCATGCCGGCCTCGTTTTCCGGTGTCGTTATTGGCAACGAAGTGCTCGACGCCATGCCCGTGCATCTCGTTGTCAAAACGGAAGGCGGATGGATGGAGCGCGGCGTCGGGCTTTCGGGCGAACATTTCACCTTCGTCGACCGGCCCTGCAGCCCCGAACTGTACGCGCAGATTTCCGAAGCGGATAGCCTGCCCGACGGTTACCTGACCGAAGTGCATCCCGTCGCGACCGGATTCATGCATTCGCTCGCTTCGATGCTTAGCGCCGGCGGTGCCGCCATCCTCATCGACTACGGCTTCCCGGCCCACGAGTATTACCTCGACCAGCGCGGGCAGGGGACGCTGATGTGCCACTACCGCCACCACGCACACCCCGACCCGTTCTACCTGCCGGGCTTGCAGGACGTCACCGCCCACGTCGATTTCACGGCCATGGCGCGCGCCGCCATCGACGGAGGCCTTGACCTGCTCGGATACACCACACAAGCGGCCTTCCTGCTCGACGCGGGCATCGGCGACCTGCTGCTGCGCACCTCGCCGGAAGACCAGCTGCGCTACCTGAAGCAGGCGAGCGCCATGCAGAAACTGATTTCCCCGGCCGAGATGGGCGAACTGTTCAAGGTGCTGGTCGTCGGCAAGAACGCCGAGCTTCCGGGCCGGTTCGCGCGCAACGACCGCAGCCATCGCCTATGATGGCCTTGTACTTGTCACATTTTTCATGAATTCCGCGAGGCAGCATGATTCGTTGGGTCCTTACCATTTTCCTCGCGCTGATCGTATTCTCGGCGGCAATGCCCTGGCTGGAAAAGCTCGGCATTGGGCGCATGCCGGGCGACGTGCGATTCAAGCTCTTCGGACGGCAGATTTTTCTGCCTTTTGCTTCGACACTGCTGTTGTCGATGATCGCCATCGGCGTCGGCAAACTGCTCTGAACCTTGCACTCGGAGGCGCGCCGTGATCCGCTGGGTTGCCGTGATCTTCATCGGCCTGTTCATCTTCTACCCGCTGCTGCCCTGGTTCGACCGCCTGCGTGTCGGCCGGCTGCCCGGCGACGTTCTGTTCAAGTTTCGCGGCGTCGTCTTTTGCCTGCCTTTCGGCTCCACCGTCATCTGGTCGGCCGCCGTGTTCGTGATCGCCGAGATCGTCAGCCTGACCTGTCCGAACTGTTGAGGATGCATCCGGCAGGGGAGTGAGCAACACCCTATACTGTCGGCTTCCCCCCTTCATGTTTCCGGATGCAGCCCACCCTAGAACAGCTCCGCCAGCGCTACGGCAGCCGCTACAAATGGTTGGTGCTGCTCACCGTCATGATCGGCACGATGGCGTCGATCATGTCCTCCACCATCGTCAATGTCGCGGTTCCCGACCTCAGCCAGCATTTCGTTCTCGGCCAGGAGCGCGCGCAATGGGTGTCGGCCGGTTTCATGCTGGCAATGACGCTGTCGATGCTTACCACGCCCTGGTTCCTGCTGCGCTATGGCCTAAGGCGGACCTACATGGGCGCAATCCTGCTCCTGCTGTTCGGCGGCGTCGTTGGCGGGCTCAGCATCAATTACCCGATGCTGCTCTCGATGCGGGTGGCCGAGGGCCTCGCTGCCGGAATCCTGCAGCCGATTCCTTCCATCGTCGTGTTCCGTTCGTTCGACAAGCAGGAGCAGGGCAAGGCAATGGGCATCTTCGGCTTCGGCGTCGTCCTCGCCCCGGCAATCGGGCCGAGCGTCGGCGGCTTCCTGGTCGAGCATTTCGGCTGGCAATCGATCTTTTTCGTCGTGGTGCCGTTCTGCCTGATCGTGCTTGCCATGGTCCAGCGCTTGCTGCCGGTGAATTCGACGTTGATGGGGGAGGCGAAACCCCTCGACTGGCGCGGCCTCTTGCTGGCCTGCGTCGGCATCACCAGCCTGCTGAATGGCCTCGTCCATCTTCATGACGGATTGCTGCAATCCGTGCCGATGATCGCGATCGGTCTTGCGGCATTGGTGGGCTTCGTCTTTTACCAGTTGCGTGCAAAGGACGCACTGATGAACATGGGCCTGTTCCGCTATCCCCAGTTCGCGGCCGGTGCACTCGTTGCCTTCATTTACGGCGCCGGACTGTTCGGGTCCACCTACCTGCTCCCGGTCTACATGCAGATGGCGCTGCACTACGCTCCGTCCCAGGCCGGGCTGGTCCTGCTTCCCGCTGGCGTCGTCCTGGCGGTGACCATCATCGTCGCCGGCAAGCTGGCCGACCTTTTTCCGCCGAACGTACTGGTTTCCGTCGGCCTTGCCCTGCTGGCCCTGTCGTTCGGGCTGATCGCCATCGGCTCATCCTCGACCGGTTATGTCACCTTCATGGTGTGGGCAATCATCGGACGGATCGGCCTGGGCTTCGTCCTGCCTTCACTCAGCCTTGGCGCCATGCGTGGCGTGGATCAAGGCATGATTGCGCAGGGCGCCAGCACGATCAATTTCCTCCGCCAGCTCGGCGGAGCGATCGGCGTCAGTCTGGTGGGCATCGTGCTTGAATGGCGCTTGGCGGTCTATCAGGGCACAGGGGAGCCCCTTCCGGAAGCGCGCCTGAAGGCATTCAATGAAACCTTCTTCCTGGTCGCGCTGTTCTGTGCGCTTGCCGTGCTGGCAGCCATCCGGATGCGCTCGCCCGAGCGTTAAAGGCGAAAAGGTTGCGCCGGACAAGTTTGCTTTTCTCGCCGACAGTGGTATTTTGGCATCCTTGGGGCGGGGAAGGCCGGCCCGCATACCTTGGTTGGCGCTGCACGGAACCGGAATAAATGACTTCGCTTCGTAGTTTGACCGCAATGATCGTCGAGCCGCACTCGGGAATGCGCGCCAGCATGCACAACATGCTCAACTTGTGCGGCATCACGAAGATTGACCATGCCGTCAGCTCCGGCACGGCGATCCGTCCGCTCAAGGGCAAGTCCTACGACCTCATCCTCTGCGAATACGACCTCGGCGACGGACAGGACGGGCAGCAGCTGCTCGAAGACCTGCGCCATAACAAACTGATTCCGCTGTGGACGGTGTTCATCATCGTCACCGCCGAGCGCGCCTATGAAAAGGTGGTCAGCGCGGCGGAACTGGCCCCGACCGACTACATCCTCAAGCCGTTCACCGCCGATACACTGATGGACCGGATTGCGCGCGCCATCGAAAAGCGCACGGCCTTCCTGCCCGCCTACCATCTCATGGAACATGGCAACCTGGTGGATGCCATCGACATCTGCAGGATCGGGGAGGGCAAATATCCAAGATGGGCCATCGACTTCATGCGTCTGCGCGCCGAACTGCACGTCATCCTTGGCGAGGCGGCGGAGGCGGAGAAGATTTACCAGGAGCTGTTGCAGACCAAGGCCGTCGCCTGGGCGCGGCTGGGGCTTGCAAAAACCCTTTTCATGCAAGGCGAGTTCGGCGAGGCCGAGGCCTTGCTGCAGACGCTGGTCGAGGAAAACAGCAGGTACATGGATGCCTATGACTGGCTGGCAAAGACCCATGAGGCGCAGGACCAATTGCCTCAGGCAAAGGAAGTCCTCGCGGGCGCAGTCGTCATTTCCCCCCACGCCGTGCGCCGCCTGCGCAAGCTAGGCGATGTTGCACTCGAAACCGGCGACGTCGAAACAGCGGAGAAGTCCTTCCAGAAAGTCGTCACCAAGGCCAAATACTCGGAATTCCGCGATCCGGAAGACCATGTCCGCCTGGTGCGGACCCTCGTGAAAAAGGGGGACACCCAGCAGGCTTCGTCAGTAATCCGCGACATGGAGAAGTCGCTCGGCAACCTGGAAAAGACACCTGCCTGCCGCGCCTTGTCGTCCGCGCTGGTCCAGAAGGAGTTGGGTAACGATGAAAAGGCAGCAGAGGAACTCAATGCAGCGGTTGCGGCGTGCCGCGACGCCGTCGGAATTTCCAATGACCTGAAGATGGAACTGGCCAGGAATTGCCTGGCACAGGCCCTCGACAACGGCGCGGCCGAAGTCATGCGCGACGTCATGAGCAATGCCTCCGACGACGCGGCCCTGGCCAAGGCAATGAGTGTGTTCGAAAAGGCCGGCAAGAAGGAGCTGGCTGAAACCGTCGCCAAGGAAAGCCGGCGACACGTGGTCGACCTTGTGTCCAGCGGTGCGGAAAAGGCGCGCCAGGGCGACTACCAGGGCGCGGTGCAACTCATGACCGCGGCCGTGCACAAGCTGCCGCAAAATCCCCAGGTTGTATTCAATGCCGCCGTCGCGGTCCTCAAATACCTGGAAAACGTCGGCTGGGAAGGCAAGCTGGGCGATCAGGTCAGGGGCTACATCGAAGCGGCGCGCAGGCTCGATCCCAACAACCCCCGACTGGTGCCGCTGTCCGACCTCTACAAGAGCATCCTGAAAAAATACGGCATCAAGCCGCCGGGCGCCGAATAGGCGGTCAGTCCTCAAGCAGGCCGGAAACCAGCTCTGGCGGTCGCCCAATGACAGCCCGCCTGCCGAATACGACAATCGGCCGCTGCAGCAGCTTGGGATGCGCAGCGATCGCCCGCAGCAAATCCGCATCAGCAGCGTGCGCCAGGCCGAGCGCAGCAAACTCTTCTTCATTGCCTCGCACCATCTCGGACGGCGCGCATCCCAGCATGACCTGCAACGCCTCGAGCTCGGCCAGGCTGGGAGGGGAGGTCAAGTATTCCACGACATTGACCGGAATCTGCTTGCGGACGGCAAAGGCTTCCACAAGCGCCAGCGCCTCGCGCGACTTTGAGCAGCGCGGGTTATGATAGATCGTGATCATTCGTGTCCTTGACGTAAGCTGAAGGCGCTGATTGTAATCCTGTCCATGCCGAGAGTGTGATCGCCTGTCCGGGAGACGATGAACCTGCCGTGCAACACCACGGTCAGAGTGTTACCCGTCTTGCCACTCAAACCCATGACAGAAAAGAACAGCACACAAGCAGCAGCCGAATCACCCGCCTCCTCCGAGGCCGCCACGGGGCAGAGCCCGGCATTCGACCGGCCACGCCGTATTCACCGTCAGGATTCGCCTTGGAAGCAGACGCAACGGATCATCGGCGCGCGCGTGCGCGCTCTGTCCGACCGCATCCTTCACCGCCTCACCCAACGCACCCTGAAGATCGGCATCTCGGCACGGATTTTCCACCCGGAGGCCGGCGCCAAAGGATTGCGCAGCAAAACCTTGCAATACCTTGAAGAGTCCATTGCGCAATGGGTTATGTCGCGTGATGTCATGGTCTTCATGATTCCAACTGTCAACAACAGCGGGCTTCTCCATCCGAGCAACATCCGGTTGCGCGACTACGCCAAACACTTGGACGGCCTCGTCCTGCAAGGCGGCGCCGATGTTTCCCCGCAGACTTACTCAGAGGCGGCGACCCGCCCGGAGTGGAGCGGGGATCGCGCACGTGACATGTATGAGTTGGAGCTCCTGCACGAATTCGTTGAAGCCGGCAAGCCAGTCCTCGGTATTTGCCGGGGCTGCCAGCTGATCAACGTTGCTTTTGGCGGTACGCTTTACCAGGACATCGCATCGGACGTGCCGACCGCGATCCAGCACGTAAGCGATTTGTACGACAGTCATTACCACGTCATCCATTTTCAGCAGGGATCTGCGCTTGCTGGCCTTTTCCCGGCCAAACCCGAAGCCCTCGTGAATTCCATCCACCATCAGGCTGTAAAGGACCTCGGCCGCGATCTCGTTGTCGAAGCCGTTTCCGGCAACGACAACATTGTCGAGGCAGTCCGATACCGCAAGGCCCGCTTCGTGATGGGGTTGCAATGGCATCCGGAATTTCACCGAGGAGGCAGTTCGGAACTGCTCGACTGCACACCAATCCTCGATGAATTCCTTGCCGCGGCGAGGGAAACCCGATTCTGAACAGCCGGAAAAGCCACATCCAGGGCCTGGTTTATTGACGGAAAATGCGAAAATTACTTCGCAACCAGATTTTTTGGTTGACAGCCCATGGGGGTCTCTACTATAGTTTGAGGTTCCCTGCGGAGGGGTGGCCGAGTGGTTAATGGCAGCAGACTGTAAATCTGCCCTCTTACGAGTACGCTGGTTCGAATCCAGCCCCCTCCACCAGTGTCTAAGCAGGTGATTATTGCGGTTGAAGGTCCTTGCGGGTGTAGCTCAATGGTAGAGCTGAAGCCTTCCAAGCTTACGACGAGGGTTCGATTCCCTTCACCCGCTCCAGGTTTTAGTTGGACGCAGCAGTTCAGTGCGGACGGCAAAGATGCCCTTGTAGCTCAGTGGTAGAGCACTCCCTTGGTAAGGGAGAGGCCACGTGTTCAATCCACGTCAAGGGCACCAGTTTTCTCGAAATGGCAAGCAGTCGGGCTCGTGCCTGGACATTCCCATCAAAACGTTAGGAGTCGAAAATGGCAAAAGGCAAGTTTGAGCGGACCAAACCGCACGTGAATGTAGGCACGATCGGTCACGTTGACCATGGCAAGACCACGCTGACCGCGGCAATCGCGACGGTGCTGTCGGCCAAGTTCGGCGGCGAAGCGAAGAAGTACGATGAAATCGATGCAGCGCCGGAAGAAAAGGCACGCGGCATTACCATCAACACCGCGCACGTCGAATACGAAACCGCCAACCGCCACTACGCCCACGTTGACTGCCCCGGCCACGCCGACTACGTCAAGAACATGATTACCGGTGCCGCGCAGATGGACGGCGCGATCCTGGTGTGCTCCGCTGCTGACGGCCCGATGCCGCAGACCCGCGAGCACATCCTGCTGGCCCGTCAGGTCGGTGTGCCGTACATCATCGTGTTCCTGAACAAGTGCGACATGGTCGACGACGCCGAGCTGCTCGAGCTGGTCGAAATGGAAGTGCGCGAGCTCCTGTCCAAGTACGAATTCCCCGGCGACGATCTGCCGATCGTTCGCGGTTCGGCCAAGCTGGCGCTGGAAGGCGATAAGGGCGACCTGGGCGAAGGCGCGATCATGAAGCTGGCCGAAGCGCTGGACACCTACATCCCGACCCCGGAGCGTGCCATCGACGGTACCTTCCTGATGCCGGTGGAAGACGTGTTCTCGATCTCCGGCCGCGGCACCGTGGTGACCGGTCGCGTTGAGCGCGGCATCATCAAGGTCGGCGAAGAAATCGAAATCGTCGGCATCCGCGACACCCAGAAGACCACCTGCACCGGCGTGGAAATGTTCCGCAAGCTGCTGGACCAGGGTCAAGCTGGCGACAACGTCGGCGTGCTGCTGCGCGGTACCAAGCGTGAAGACGTCGAGCGTGGCCAGGTTCTGGCCAAGCCGGGTTCGATCAAGCCGCACAGCCACTTCACCGGCGAGATCTACGTTCTGTCGAAGGATGAAGGCGGTCGTCACACCCCGTTCTTCAACAACTACCGTCCGCAGTTCTACTTCCGTACCACGGACGTCACCGGCGCGATCGAACTGCCGGCAGGTAAAGAGATGGTCATGCCGGGCGACAACGTGTCGATCACTGTGAAGCTGATCAACCCGATCGCGATGGAAGAAGGTCTGCGCTTCGCAATCCGCGAAGGCGGCCGTACCGTCGGCGCCGGCGTCGTTGCCAAGATCATCGAGTAATCCATGAATCGCTGCGCTGCGGCTGTCGGGCAGATCTCCCGGCGCCGCAGCGTTGTCAATTCAAGCGAAGTTTTCGCGTAGGGGTATAGCTCAATTGGCAGAGCGTCGGTCTCCAAAACCGAAGGTTGGGGGTTCGATTCCCTCTGCCCCTGCCACCTGATTCAGGTGCAGGGCACCGAAAGAAACAAGTATGTCTAACCAACCGGTAGAAACCGTCAACACATCGAGCGACAAGGTAAAGGTCGCTCTTGCTATTTGTGCCGTTGTTGCGGGGGTCGTCGGTTTTTATTTCTTGTCCGACAAGCCGACCATCGTGCGCGCCGCAGCGCTCGTCGCCGGTCTGCTTGTCGCGATTGCCGTCGCATGGACTTCCCAGCCTGGCCGCGATTTCCTCGGCTTCTCCAAGGAATCCATCCGCGAAGCAAAGAAGGTCGTATGGCCGACGCGCAAGGAGGCGATGCAGATCACCGCTGTTGTCTTCGGTTTTGTGCTCGTCATGGCGATCTTCCTGTGGGGCACCGACAAGCTTCTTGAATTTGTGTTGTACGACCTGATCCTGGGCTGGAAAAAGTAATGAGCGAGAACACGCAAGACGGCGCAGCTGGCGCCCCGGTCGCAGCTCAATCCTCGGCCGGCAACAAGCGTTGGTATGTGGTGCACGCCTACTCCGGCATGGAGAAGAGCGTGCAACGTGCTTTGACGGAGCGCATCGAGCGCGCCGGCATGCAGGACAAGTTCGGCCAGATCCTGGTGCCGACCGAAGAGGTTATCGAGGTCAAGAACGGCCAGAAGTCTGTCACCGAGCGTCGTTTCTTCCCCGGCTATGTGCTGGTCGAGATGGAAATGACCGACGAGACCTGGCACCTGGTGAAGAACACCAGCAAGGTCACCGGCTTTATCGGCGGCAAGTCCAACAAGCCGACCCCGATTCCGCCGCACGAAGTCGACAAAATCCTGCACCAGATGCAGGAGGGTGTGGAAAAGCCGCGTCCCAAGGTGTTGTACGAAGTGGGCGAGCTGGTCCGCATCAAGGATGGTCCATTCACTGACTTCAACGGCAACGTTGAAGAAGTCAACTACGAGAAGTCGCGCGTACGCGTCTCCGTCACCATCTTCGGCCGCGCTACGCCGGTCGAGCTGGAATTTGGCCAGGTTGAAAAAGTCTAAGCCGGCCGTTCTTTAAAAGATTCGCAATAAGCGCCCCTTGGAGCGTCGCACGCCGGATGGCTTGCGGAATCCCGGAAAGCAGTACCTGGAGGAGCCCCAATAGTTGCCGGAAGGCGGCGAACAGGCGCTAACACTCAATCAACGTAGGAGCCATCATGGCAAAGAAAATTATCGGTTTTATCAAGCTGCAAGTGCCGGCTGGTAAAGCAAACCCGTCCCCCCCGATCGGCCCGGCGCTGGGTCAGCGCGGTCTGAACATCATGGAATTCTGCAAGGCCTTCAACGCCCAGACGCAAGGCGTCGAGCCGGGTCTGCCGATTCCGGTCGTGATCACCGCCTTCGCGGACAAGTCTTTCACTTTCGTGATGAAGACGCCGCCGGCAACGATCCTGATCAAGAAGGCCGCTGGCATCCAGAAGGGTTCGGCCAAGCCGCATACCGACAAGGTCGGCAAGATCACCCGCAAGCAAGCGGAAGAAATCGCAACAACCAAGATGCCGGATCTCACGGCAGCTGACATGGACGCAGCCGTACGCACGATCGCCGGTTCCGCTCGTTCCATGGGTATCACGGTGGAGGGTCTGTAATGGCTAAGCTGTCCAAGCGCGCAAAAGAAATCAAGGCAAAAGTTGACCGTACCAAGCAGTATCCGTTTGACCAGGCAGTTTCCCTGATCAAAGAGTGCGCCACTGCCAAGTTCAACGAATCCATCGACGTCGCAGTGCAACTCGGCGTTGACGCCAAGAAGTCGGACCAGGTTGTTCGCGGCTCCGTCGTTCTGCCTGCAGGTACCGGCAAGACCGTTCGCGTCGCCGTGTTCGCTTCCGGTGACAAGGCTGAAGCTGCCAAGGCTGCTGGCGCCGACATCGTTGGCATGGAAGACCTGGCAGAGCGCATCAAGGCTGGCGACATGCCGTTCGACATCGTTATCGCTTCGCCGGACACCATGCGTATCGTCGGTACGCTCGGTCAGATCCTTGGCCCGCGTGGCATGATGCCGAACCCGAAGGTCGGTACCGTGACCCCGGACGTTGCGACCGCAGTCAAGAACGCCAAGGCAGGTCAGGTTCAGTACCGCACCGACAAGGCAGGTATCATTCACGCGACCATCGGTCGCAAGTCGTTCAGCGACGCCGATCTGAAGACCAACTTGGTCGCGCTGATCGAAGCGCTGAACAAGGCCAAGCCGGCAACCAGCAAGGGCGTCTACCTGCGCAAGGTGGCGATCTCCTCGACGATGGGCGCTGGCGTCCGCGTCGATCAGGCAAGCCTGGCGGCTTAATGTAAGGAATCAAGTCCTCGCGCAGCAACGCCGCGCGAGGCGCATCTTTGGGCTGGTCCCGCTTCGGCAGGTTTGAAGAGGGGCTGGATTGTCAAAGACCGTTGGGCCGAGTGCATGCAGGCAGTGCACGAAGTTAAACACCGGCAGCGCAAGCGCCGATACCCAACGCAGATGGTGAACCCGACAAGTTTTGTAGTCTCAAAGCTAGTTCGCTAGCCTGAACTCCTGAACTTCGGACGCCGTGTTCGAAACGATGCAAGACATTTTGTCGAGCATCACTTTTGGAGGTTGATCTTGAGTCTCAATCTGAATGACAAGAAGGCCGTCGTCGCCGAAGTCTCCGCAAAGGTAGCAACTGCGCAGACCATCGTCGTGGCCGAATACCGTGGCATCCAGGTTGGTTCCTTGACGCAACTGCGCGCCAAAGCGCGTGCCCAAGGTGTGTACATGCGCGTGTTGAAAAACACGCTTGCACGTCGCGCCGTTGAAGGTACGCCGTTTGCCAGCCTCGCCTCTGAAATGACCGGTCCGTTGATCTATTCGATCTCCGAAGACGCCGTTGCTGCAGCAAAAGTCGTTCACGACTTTTCCAAGGGCAACGACAAACTGGTTATCAGGGCAGGTAACTATGCAGGCAAGTCGCTTGATAAAGCGGGTGTGACTGCATTGGCAAACATCCCGAGCCGCGAAGTCCTCATCTCCCAGTTGTTGGGTGTGATGCAGGCTCCGGTTTCCGGCTTTGCCCGCGCGCTGGCTGCTCTTGCAGCCAAGAAGGAATCCGAAGCGGCGTAATTCGCCCTCGTTCCTGTTCGCGTCTATACCAATCAGATGTAATTACCGAATCAAAATTTAGGAGTTTCAAATGGCAATCAGCAAAGAAGATATCCTTGAAGCAGTAGGCCAGATGTCCGTGATGGACCTGAACGACCTGGTCAAGGCTTTTGAAGAAAAGTTCGGCGTGTCCGCAGCTGCAATGGCAGTCGCAGGCCCGGCAGGTGGCGGCGCCGCTGCTCCGGCTGCTGAAGAGCAGACCGAGTTCACCGTTGTTCTGTCCGAAGTGGGCGCGAACAAGGTTGGCGTCATCAAGGCCGTCCGCGAAATCACCGGCCTGGGCCTGAAGGAAGCCAAGGACCTGGTCGACGGTGCACCGAAGCCGGTCAAGGAAGGCATCGCCAAGGCAGATGCAGAAGCTGCCAAGAAGAAGCTGGAAGAAGCTGGCGCCAAGGCCGATCTCAAGTAATTTCGGCTTGCCAGGGCGAGTCTGTATCGCCGGAGTCAAAGCTCAGAACCTTTCCGAAAGGAAGGGTTCGGCTTTGGCTCCTTTGTCGTTTTGTATTTTTGGTTAGCCTTTTTCCCTATGCGGGTATATGAGGCAGGGGAAACGGCGCAGAAAGTAGTCTAGTTAGGTCCGAAGGGCCGAGACTTGAGGTTTCGCAGATTGCACGGGGTGACATGAACGTCGCCGGCGAGTCCTGAATTCTCCATCCTTCCTGTCACTCACGGAGTGTCCATGCACTACTCATTTACTGAGAAGAAGCGCATTCGCAAGTCCTTCGCGAAGCGCGCTAACGTCCACAACGTTCCGTTCCTGCTGGCGACCCAGCTCGAGTCATACACGAGCTTCCTGCAGGCCGATAAAGCAACGTCGCAACGCAAGAACGAGGGCTTGCAATCCGCCTTCACCTCGATTTTCCCCATCGTATCCCACAACGGTTTCGCGCGGCTAGAGTTTCTGTCGTATGTGTTGGGTGATCCGCCCTTTGACGTAAAAGAGTGCCAACAGCGTGGCTTGACGTTCGCGTCGCCCCTGCGCGCCAAGGTGCGCCTGGTCATCCTGGACAAGGAATCGCCGACCAAGCCCGTCGTGAAGGAAATGAAGGAGCAGGAAGTGTACATGGGCGAACTTCCGCTCATGACCGCGAATGGTTCGTTCGTTATCAACGGTACCGAGCGCGTGATCGTATCGCAGCTGCATCGTTCCCCGGGCGTGTTCTTCGAACATGATCGGGGCAAGACGCATTCGTCCGGCAAGCTGCTGTTCTCCGCGCGCATCATTCCGTATCGTGGCTCCTGGCTCGATTTCGAATTCGATCCGAAGGACATCCTGTTCTTCCGCGTCGACCGTCGCCGCAAGATGCCAGTCACGATCCTGCTGAAGGCCATCGGCATGACGCCGGAGCAGATCCTCGCCAACTTCTTCGTGTTCGACAATTTCACTCTCCGTGCGGATGGTGGCGAGATGGAGTTCGTTTCCGAGCGCCTGCGCGGGGAAGTTGCGCGTTTTGACATCACCGACAAGGCCGGCAAGGTCATCGTCGCCAAGGACAAGCGCATCAATGCCAAGCATGTGCGTGAAATCGAAGGCGCGGGCATCAAGCACATCTCCGTGCCGGAAGACTATCTGCTCGGCCGTGTCCTGGCGAAGAACATCGTCGACGCCGAAACCGGCGAAGTGATTGCCAACGCCAATGATGAGCTGACGGAAGAATCCCTGGCACGCCTGCGCGATGCCGGCGTGACCGACATCCAGACGCTGTACACCAACGACCTCGACCAGGGCGCGTACATTTCGCAAACCCTGCGCATGGACGACACCGTCGACCAGATGGCCGCACGCGTCGCGATCTACCGCATGATGCGCCCCGGCGAGCCGCCGACCGAAGAATCGGTCGAGGCGCTGTTCAACGGCCTGTTCTACAGCGAAGAGCGTTACGACCTGTCCGCAGTCGGCCGCATGAAGTTCAACCGCCGCATCGGCCGCGATGAACTGACCGGCACGATGACGCTGTCGAACGAAGACATCCTCGCCGTGATCAAGATCCTGGTCGAACTGCGCAACGGCCGCGGCGAAGTGGACGATATCGATCACCTCGGCAATCGCCGCGTACGTTGTGTCGGCGAACTGGCGGAGAACCAGTTCCGCGCCGGCCTCGTCCGCGTCGAGCGCGCGGTGAAGGAGCGTCTCGGCCAGGCGGAAGCTGACAACCTGATGCCGCACGACCTGATCAACTCCAAGCCGATCTCGGCTGCCATCCGTGAGTTCTTCGGTTCGTCGCAGTTGTCGCAGTTCATGGACCAGACCAACCCGCTGTCGGAAATTACCCACAAGCGCCGCGTCTCGGCACTTGGCCCGGGCGGTCTGACGCGCGAGCGCGCAGGCTTCGAAGTCCGCGACGTGCACCCGACCCACTACGGCCGCGTGTGCCCGATTGAAACGCCGGAAGGTCCAAACATCGGCCTGATCAACTCGCTGGCGCTGTATGCTCGCCTGAACGAATACGGCTTCCTCGAGACACCGTACCGCAAGGTCGACAACAGCGGCGTGACCAACCAGATCGATTACCTGTCCGCCATTGAAGAGGGCCGCTACGTGATCGCCCAGGCGAACGCGACCATCGACAAGGAAGGCAAGCTGTCCGATGAACTGGTATCAGCGCGTCAGGCCGGTGAAACTATCCTCGTGTCGCCGGAACGCGTCCAGTACATGGACGTGGCCCCGGGCCAGGTGGTGTCGGTCGCAGCCTCGCTGATTCCGTTCCTCGAGCACGATGACGCGAACCGCGCATTGATGGGCGCCAACATGCAACGTCAGGCAGTTCCCTGCTTGCGTCCGGAAAAAGCATTCGTCGGTACCGGTATCGAGCGCACCGTGGCTGTCGACTCCGGCACCACCGTGCAGGCCCTGCGCGGCGGCGTGGTTGACTACGTCGACGCGGGCCGTGTCGTGATTCGTGTGAACGACAACGAAGCGGCAGCGGGCGAAGTCGGTGTGGACATTTACAACCTGATCAAGTACACCCGTTCCAACCAGAACACCAACATCAACCAGCGTCCGATCGTGAAGGTCGGCGACCGTGTTGCCAAGCATGACGTGATCGCTGACGGCGCATCGACCGATCTCGGCGAACTCGCGCTCGGCCAGAACATGCTGGTGGCGTTCATGCCGTGGAACGGCTACAACTTCGAGGACTCGATCCTGATCTCGGAGCGTGTGGTTGCAGACGACCGCTACACCTCGATCCACATCGAAGAACTGTCCGTCGTTGCCCGTGACACCAAGCTTGGCGCGGAAGAAATTACCCGCGACATCTCGAACCTCGCAGAAAACCAGCTGGCCCGCCTCGACGAATCCGGCATCGTGTACATCGGTGCGGAAGTCGAAGCCGGCGACGTGCTGGTCGGCAAGGTGACGCCGAAGGGCGAAACCCAGCTGACGCCGGAAGAGAAGCTGCTGCGCGCGATCTTCGGCGAGAAGGCATCCGACGTGAAGGACACCTCGCTGCGCGTGCCGTCCGGCATGGTTGGTACCGTCATCGACGTGCAAGTCTTTACCCGCGAAGGCATCCCGCGCGACAAGCGCGCCCAACAGATCATCGACGATGAACTGAAGCGCTATCGCCTCGACCTGAACGACCAGCTGCGTATCGTGGAAGGCGACGCCTTCCAGCGTCTCGAGAAGATGTTGATCGGCAAGGTCGTCAACGGCGGTCCGAAGAAGCTGTCAAAGG
Source organism: Noviherbaspirillum sp. ST9 (assembly GCF_048799745.1). Taxonomy (NCBI): domain Bacteria; kingdom Pseudomonadati; phylum Pseudomonadota; class Betaproteobacteria; order Burkholderiales; family Oxalobacteraceae; genus Noviherbaspirillum; species Noviherbaspirillum sp. ST9. The sequence continues at coordinate 445,939 of NZ_JBLWFR010000004.1, forward strand.
GCACCGCGCTGACCAAGGAATACCTGGACGACCTGGACAAGTACCACTGGTTCGACATCCGTCCCGCTGACGACGACCTCGCCGCCGCGCTGGAAGCCATCAAGGAATCCATCGCCGAGAAGCGTCACCAGTTCGACCTCGCCTTCGAAGAGAAGCGCAAGAAGCTGACCCAGGGCGACGAACTGCCGCCGGGCGTGCAGAAGATGGTCAAGGTCTACCTCGCAGTGAAGCGCCGCCTGCAACCTGGCGACAAGATGGCAGGCCGTCACGGTAACAAGGGTGTGGTTTCGCGCATCGTTCCGGTGGAAGACATGCCGTACATGGCAGACGGCACGCCGGCTGACATCGTGCTGAACCCGCTGGGTGTTCCGTCGCGTATGAACGTCGGTCAGGTTCTCGAAGTGCACCTGGGCTGGGCCTCGAAGGGCCTGGGCCTGCGCATCGGCGAGATGCTGCAGCAGCAGGCGAAGGCCGCTGAACTGCGCAAGTTCCTGACCACGATCTACAACGAGTCCGGCAAGTCCGAAGACCTCGACAGCTTCAGCGATGAAGAGATCCTGGCACTGGCGAACAACCTGAAGCATGGCGTTCCGTTCGCGACTCCGGTGTTCGACGGCGCGCATGAAGACGAAATCCGCCGCATGCTCGACCTCGCTTATCCGGACGACATCGCCAAGAACCTCGGCATGACGCCGTCGAAGAACCAGGTCACGATGTATGACGGCCGCACCGGTGAAGCCTTCGAGCGCACCGTCACCGTCGGCTACATGCACGTGCTCAAGCTGCACCACCTGGTCGACGACAAGATGCACGCGCGTTCTACCGGCCCGTACTCGCTCGTTACCCAGCAGCCGCTGGGCGGCAAGGCGCAGTTCGGCGGCCAGCGCTTCGGCGAAATGGAAGTCTGGGCACTGGAAGCCTACGGCGCGTCTTACGTGCTGCAGGAAATGCTCACGGTCAAGTCGGACGATGTCACCGGCCGTACCAAGGTGTACGAGAACCTGGTCAAGGGTGACCACGTGATCGACGCCGGCATGCCAGAATCCTTCAACGTTCTTGTGAAGGAAATCCGCTCGCTGGGTATCGATATCGACCTCGAGAGGGACTAAGGAAGGAAAGCCCTGCCGGCCCTGCGCCGGCAGGCAAAAAGTATTCGGCAACGTGGGGATGCGATGACCGCTCCCGGTATCGTCGGAACTCTCGCCTCAGGGCGAAGGGCTCTCCCGGCGATGCGAACAGGGTAATAGCGATTCACCAAGTTCACACCGCGCTGCCAAGCGTCATTCACGCCACACTGGAGTGAGAGAAATGAAAGCACTGCTCGATCTATTCAAGCAAGTACAGCAAAGCGAACAATTCGATGCGATCAAGATTGGCCTCGCATCGCCCGAGAAGATCCGTTCCTGGTCCTACGGCGAAGTCAAGAAGCCGGAAACCATCAACTACCGTACCTTCAAGCCGGAGCGTGACGGCCTGTTCTGCGCCAAGATCTTTGGCCCGATCAAGGACTACGAGTGCCTGTGCGGCAAGTACAAGCGCCTGAAGCACCGCGGCGTCATCTGCGAAAAGTGCGGCGTTGAAGTCACGCTGGCCAAGGTGCGCCGCGAGCGCATGGGCCACATCGAACTGGCCTCGCCGACCGCGCACATCTGGTTCCTGAAGTCGCTGCCGTCCCGCCTGGGCATGGTGCTCGACATGACGCTGCGCGACATCGAGCGCGTGCTGTACTTCGAAGCTTACGTCGTAACCGATCCCGGCATGACCCCCCTGAAGAAGTGCCAGATCATGTCGGAAGACGATTACGCCGCCAAGTACGAAGAGTACGGCGACGACTTCGTTGCATTCATGGGCGCCGAAGGTATCCGCGAACTGCTGCGTTCGATCGACATCGACCGCGACGTCGAGACCCTGCGCCAGGAACTGAAGGACTCCAAGTCTGAAGCCAAGATCAAGAAGTACGCCAAGCGCCTGAAGGTGCTCGAGGCATTCCAGCGTTCCGGCATCAAGCCGGACTGGATGATCATGGAAGTGCTGCCCGTGCTGCCGCCGGAACTGCGTCCGCTGGTGCCGCTGGATGGCGGCCGCTTCGCGACCTCCGACCTCAACGACCTGTATCGCCGCGTCATCAACCGTAACAACCGTCTGAAGCGCCTGATGGAACTGCGCGCTCCGGAAATCATTACGCGCAACGAAAAGCGCATGCTGCAGGAAGCCGTCGACTCTCTGCTCGACAACGGCCGCCGCGGCAAGGCCATGACCGGTGCCAACAAGCGTCCGCTGAAGTCGCTGGCTGAAATGATCAAGGGTAAGGGCGGCCGCTTCCGTCAGAACCTGCTGGGCAAGCGCGTCGACTACTCCGGCCGTTCGGTCATCGTGGTGGGTCCGCAGCTCAAGCTGCACCAGTGCGGCCTGCCGAAGCTGATGGCGCTCGAACTGTTCAAGCCCTTCATCTTCAACAAGCTGGAACTGATGGGCCTGGCAACGACCATCAAGGCCGCGAAGAAGCTGGTCGAAATGCAAGAACCGGTGGTGTGGGACATTCTGGAAGAAGTCATCCGCGAACATCCGGTCCTGCTCAACCGTGCACCGACGCTGCACCGTCTCGGCATCCAGGCGTTCGAGCCGGTCCTGATCGAAGGCAAGGCAATCCAGCTGCACCCGCTCGTTTGCGCGGCGTTCAACGCCGACTTCGACGGTGACCAGATGGCTGTCCACGTTCCGCTGTCGATCGAAGCACAGATGGAAGCCCGCACGCTGATGCTGGCCTCCAACAACATCCTGTTCCCGTCGAACGGCGAACCGTCGATCGTGCCGTCGCAGGATATCGTGCTGGGTCTGTACTACGCCACCCGTGAAAAGATCAACGGCAAGGGCGAAGGCATGATGTTCCCGGACGTGTCGGAAGTGATCCGCGCGTACGACAACAAGGAAGTCGAGCTGACCACCCGCATCACGGTCCGTATCACCGAGTATCCGAAGGATCCGGCGACCGGCGAATTCGTGAAGTCGATCAAGCGCTACGAGACGACAGTTGGCCGCGCCATCCTGTCGGAAATCCTGCCGAAGGGCCTGCCGTTCACCGTGCTGAACCGCGCCCTGAAGAAAAAGGAAATCTCGAAGCTCATTAACACGTCTTTCCGCAAGTGCGGTCTGCGCGCCACTGTGGTGTTTGCCGACCAGCTGATGCAGTCGGGCTTCCGTCTCGCAACCCGCGCCGGTATCTCGATCTGCGTGGACGACATGCTGGTGCCGCCGCAGAAGGTCACGATCATTGCGCAGGCCGAACACGAAGTGAAACAGATCGAACAGCAGTACGCGTCCGGTCTCGTCACCGCAGGCGAACGCTACAACAAGGTCGTGGACATCTGGGGCAAGGCCGGCGACGAAGTCGGCAAGGCGATGATGGAGCAGCTCAAGGTGGAAGACGTCGTCAAGCGCGACGGCACCAAGGGCACCCAGGAATCGTTCAACGCGATTTACATGATGGCCGACTCGGGCGCCCGCGGCTCCGCAGCGCAGATTCGCCAGCTCGCCGGTATGCGCGGCCTGATGGCGAAGCCGGACGGCTCCATTATCGAAACGCCGATTACCGCGAACTTCCGCGAAGGCCTGAACGTTCTGCAGTACTTCATCTCGACGCACGGTGCTCGTAAGGGTCTGGCCGATACCGCATTGAAGACCGCGAACTCCGGTTACCTGACGCGTCGTCTGGTCGACGTGACCCAGGATCTGGTCGTAATTGAAGACGATTGCGGCACCGCCAACGGCGCGTCGATGAAGGCGCTGGTCGAAGGTGGTGAAGTCATCGAAGCGCTGCGCGACCGTATCCTTGGCCGCGTCTCCGCAAATGATGTCGTCAATCCGGAAACCCAGGAAACCCTGTTTGAAGCCGGCACCCTGCTGGATGAAGACGCCGTCGAAGAAATCGAACGCCTCGGCATCGACGAAGTGAAGGTCCGCACGCCGCTGACCTGCGACACCCGCTATGGCCTCTGCGCCAAGTGCTACGGCCGTGATCTCGGCCGCGGCATGCTGGTCAACGCCGGCGAAGCAGTGGGTGTGGTCGCTGCGCAGTCGATCGGCGAACCGGGCACCCAGCTCACGATGCGTACCTTCCACATCGGTGGTGCGGCATCGCGTGCAGCAGTTGCCTCGTCCGTGGAAGCCAAGTCGAACGGTACGGTCCGATTCACCGCGACCATGCGCTACGTCACCAACGGCAAGGGCGAGCAGATCGTCATTTCCCGTTCCGGCGAAGTGCTGATCACCGACGACCACGGCCGTGAGCGCGAGCGTCACAAGGTGCCGTACGGCGCGACCCTGCTGGTCAAGGACGGCCTGACCATCAAGGCCGGCACCGCACTGGCAACCTGGGATCCGCTGACCCGTCCGATCATCACCGAGTACTCCGGTACGGTGAAGTTCGAGAACGTCGAAGAAGGCGTGACCGTTGCGAAGCAGATCGACGAAGTGACCGGTCTGTCCACCCTGGTGGTCATCGACGCCAAGCGTCGCGGTTCCTCCAGCAAGGTGGTTCGTCCGCAGGTGAAACTGCTGAACGAAAAGGGCGAGGAAGTGAAGATCGCCGGCACCGAACACGCCGTGACCATCGGCTTCCAGGTCGGCGCGCTGATCACCGTGAAGGATGGCCAGCTGGTGTCCGTGGGTGAAGTGCTTGCACGTATCCCGACCGAATCGCAGAAGACCCGTGACATTACCGGTGGTCTGCCGCGCGTCGCCGAACTGTTCGAAGCACGTTCGCCGAAGGATGCCGGCATGCTGGCGGAAGTCACCGGTACGGTGGCATTCGGTAAGGAGACCAAGGGCAAGCAGCGCCTGGAAATCACCGACATGGACGGCAACAAGCACGAGTTCCTGATTACCAAGGACAAGCAAGTGCTGGTGCACGACGGCCAGGTGGTGAACAAGGGTGAAATGATCGTGGACGGCCCGGCCGATCCGCAGGACATCCTGCGCCTCCTGGGTATCGAAGCGCTCGCTCGCTATATCGTCGACGAAGTGCAGGACGTGTACCGTCTGCAGGGCGTGAAGATCAACGACAAGCACATTGAAGTGATCGTCCGCCAGATGCTGCGCCGCGTGCAGGTTGTCGATGCAGGCGATACGTCCTATATCCCGGGTGAGCAGGTCGAGCGTTCGGAACTGCTGGACGAAAACGATCGCGTCATTGCCGAGAACAAGCGTCCGGCAACGTACGAGAACGTGCTGCTCGGTATTACCAAGGCATCGCTGTCGACGGATTCGTTCATCTCCGCTGCGTCGTTCCAGGAAACCACCCGCGTGCTTACCGAAGCCGCGATCATGGGCAAGAAGGACGGCCTGCGTGGTCTGAAGGAAAACGTCATCGTCGGCCGCCTGATCCCGGCTGGTACCGGTCTGGCTTACCACCGTGCCCGCAAGGAAAAGGAAACCTGGGAAGCCGAAGAGCGCACCGCGCTGCTGCAAGCCGAGGAACAGGCCCGTGCGGCCGAAGCCGAGGAAGCAACTGCCGGTGGCAACGGCACTCCGGAAGGCGAAGAAGGCTGATCGACCTTCAGTTGGTAAAACAAAACGGCACCAGGGGCGACCCTGGTGCCGTTTTTGTTTTTGGCGTCGTCACTTTTCTTGCGCCAGCGGTTTACCTTTGTCGATCACCTCGCGGCAATCGCCCTTGAATGTCGCATTGTCGTAGTCGGTCCAGCCGTAGCTGTCGACATAGCGCTTGTGCTGCTTGAATTCCTTGCTGACGAAACTGCGCTCCAGCTGCTCGCCTTCGTAGCGAATATCGGCCATGTCGACCAGGCTGTGGAACACGTTTTCCGTTGCCAGTTTTGCCCTCTTGTTTCGCAGCAGCTGATTTACCTTTGCAGGGTGCGTCGCGCGATACAGTTCGGAATACCAGACCAAGGCCGGCACATGAAATTCGAACTGCGTGTTGTGGCCGTGGAACGCATAACCGCAGCTCCCGTCGTATAGCGTCTGTCCGTGGTCGGACACGTACATCATCAAGCCGATCTGCGGGGAAGACTTCAGGGTCCGGATGACTTCCGACAGGAACCAGTCGGTGTAGAGAATCGAGTTGTCGTAACTGTTGTTCAGTTGTTCCTTGATCGCCCGATCGCTGTAAGCAGGGCTGGCGACGCCAAACAGCGACGGCTGCCACTTGTCATACTCCTTCGGATGACGGTGGCTGTAGTTCCAATGATTGCCGAGGGTATGGAGCACGATCAGCTTCTTCGGTGACGGATCCTGCATCGCCGCCTGCAAGGGAGGCAAAAGGACATTATCGAAGCTTGATTGCGCAGAAAAGCCGCCGAGGTTGAGGAATTGCGCGACATCGGCTTCCTTGGCAAACACCGATACTGGCGTGTCGAACTGGCCGAACGTCATCTGGTTCGACAGCCACCATGTTTTGAATCCAGCCTCCTTGAACGCGGTAAGAAATGACTTCTCCGCAAATCCTGCCTGGAGGCTCAACCGCGCCGGCTTCCGTGAGACGAGTACCGGAACAGACAATCGCGTCGCGGAGACAGCCGTCACGACATTGGACAGGCTGACGAGGTTCGCTTCCTTCTGCAACAATGGATTGGTCTCCCGCTTGTAACCGTTCAGGCTCCAGCGGTCAAAACGCGCGGACTCCCCAACGACCATGACCACAACTTGAGGCGCGTTCACGGAAGCCGACTGCGTGGCACCGAAGGAAAAGGAATCGCTGCGACGTGACAGATCGGCGAGGTAGCGCCGCTCCTGCCAGAACTCAGCCCCGCGTGCTGCGAGGCCGAACGGCCATGACTTGCCAAATGCCTTTCCATCGAATGGCACTTCCAGCCAGGCGGGAAGTTTCGGGAGTGCGGAAGCGTGCGAGGACGCCGCCGCCTTTTTGCCAACGTCAGATTCACGCGCCACACCGAAATAGTCGCCATACATCCACACGGCAAGCGCCCCCGAAAGGAGGGCGATTGTTATCCACCGCGAGTTGTCCGTCCAATTCAACACTTCGGTGCGGCATGCCGACTTCCAGCTCCCTATCCACCAAACGATTACGGCGGCGAACGCAGCGAGAAGCAGCCACAACCGGTTTCCCAGGAATTCGAGCGACTCACGCGGACTGGTCTCCGCAATGATTCCAAGGTGATGTGTCGATATACCCTGGTTATACAGAGCCTGCAAATAGAGTTCTACCGGAAGAAGCAGGAATGCAGGAAGAAGAAGCCAGTGAAACCAGGCCGGACGTGAAAAAGCAGCCCACAATGCCAGCCATGCCACGAACTCGATCGCCACGATGCCACCGACCTCGTCCACGGCCCGGCCAAAGAGCAAGGGGACAAATGGCATCGCCGACAGCGCCAGATAGGAAAAAAGGACGAACAGAACAGGAGGACGCAGCAGCGAACGCATGGCTTTCCGGAAACAAAAAGGTCAGCGAAGAGAATCGCCGGGCTTCAGTTTATGCGTGGAAATGACCTGTCGCTACAGAAATGTGCGAAACAACTGTATGTAATTACTTGCTTACACGACGTTACTGTTTTTCAACAGAGGTTAGGAAAGGCCTTCGGCACCCAGGATTGTCGCCCATCGCATTGATTGACGACGCACAGCAACAGGGATATACTCGCGAGTTCTCGATTTTAGGCTTTCCATGGTCTAAGCGTTCTTTGGTCTGAATTTCCCGCCTTTTGTAACGCTTATCCCTCGCCCGAATCGAGGCGCTGGATCAAGTGTCCAACGCACAGTTTTCCCTCCTGGTTCCGGACAATCGATTCCGGGACTGTATTTTTATTAACGCAGTTATTTTGTTGGATTAAAGACCGATGCCAACCATCAATCAACTGATTCGCCAGCCGCGTGTTTCCGCACACGCCAAGAGCAAATCGCCGGCGCTGGAAAACAGCCCGCAAAAGCGCGGTGTTTGCACCCGCGTGTACACCACGACCCCGAAGAAGCCGAACTCGGCGCTTCGTAAGGTTGCCAAGGTGCGCCTGACCAACGGTTTCGAAGTCATTTCGTACATCGGCGGTGAAGGCCACAACCTGCAAGAGCACAGCGTCGTGCTGATCCGCGGTGGCCGTGTGAAGGACTTGCCGGGTGTGCGTTACCACATGGTTCGCGGTGCGCTGGATACCCAGGGCGTCAAGGATCGTAAGCAGGCGCGTTCGAAGTACGGCGCGAAGCGTGCAAAGGCTGGCGCAGCCAAGAAGTAATCAGGTTTTCCGCAGGTGCTTCACCGCGCGGATTGTGAGTCGGCCCAGGACAAAAGTTAGGGGTCGAGTAAGTGGAGGGTCATGATGGCCATCCGCGAGCGAGCGGCAAATCACTCTGTGCCGACGCTCAACTGAAGAGTGAAAGGAATCGAAATGCCACGTCGTCGTGAAGTCCCCAAGCGGGAAATTCTGCCGGATCCGAAGTTCGGCAATGTTGAAGTAGCGAAGTTCGTCAACGTCCTGATGCTGTCCGGTAAAAAATCGGTCGCCGAAAACATCATCTACGGTGCGTTTGACCACATCAAGACCAAGTCCGGCAAGGATCCGCTGGAAGTCTTCACCGCTGCAATCAACAACTGCAAGCCGATGGTCGAAGTCAAGTCCCGCCGCGTCGGCGGTGCCAACTATCAGGTGCCGGTCGAAGTGCGTCCGGTGCGTCGTATGGCACTGTCCATGCGCTGGCTCCGCGAAGCTGCCAACAAGCGCAGCGAAAAGTCCATGCCGCAGCGTCTGGGCGGTGAGCTGATGGAAGCTGCGGAAGGCCGCGGCGGTGCGATGAAGAAGCGTGATGAAGTGCACCGCATGGCAGAAGCCAACAAGGCGTTCTCCCACTTCCGTTTCTAATAGTAGTTTGAATAGTCGCCTTCGCATCGTTGAAGGCACTGCAATGTAAAACGGTCAAAACCGGGTGCATCTTTGATAAAAAGCGGCGCCCGGTTTTCGACCATTAAAAGACTTAGGATTGAATATGGCTCGCAAGACCCCCATCGAGCGCTACCGTAATATCGGTATTTCCGCTCACATTGATGCCGGTAAGACCACCACTACCGAGCGTATCCTGTACTACACCGGTGTTAACCACAAGATCGGCGAAGTGCACGACGGCGCTGCGACCATGGACTGGATGGAGCAGGAGCAAGAGCGCGGCATTACCATCACCTCCGCGGCGACGACCTGCTTCTGGAAGGGCATGGCCAACAACTTCCCCGAGCACCGCATCAACATCATCGACACCCCGGGCCACGTGGACTTCACCATCGAGGTGGAGCGCTCCATGCGCGTCCTGGACGGCGCTTGCATGGTGTACTGCGCAGTGGGTGGCGTGCAGCCGCAATCCGAAACCGTATGGCGTCAGGCCAACAAGTACGGCGTGCCGCGTCTGGCATTCGTCAACAAGATGGACCGTACCGGCGCAAACTTCTTCAAGGTCTATGACCAGATGCGCACTCGCCTGAAGGCAAACCCGGTACCCATCCAGGTGCCGATCGGCGCGGAAGAAAACTTCGAAGGCGTGATCGACCTCGTCAAGATGAAGGCCATCTACTGGGACGACGCTTCCCAGGGCATGAAGTTCGACTACCGCGACATTCCGGACAACCTGAAGGATGCCGCGAACGAATGGCGCGAAAAGATGGTTGAGGCCGCTGCCGAAGCTACCGAGGAACTGATGAACAAGTACCTCGAAGAAGGCGACCTGACCGAAGCCGAAATCAAGAAGGCAATCCGTTCCCGTACCATCGCCGGCGAAATCGTCCCGATGATGTGCGGTACCGCGTTCAAGAACAAGGGCGTGCAGGCCATGCTCGACGCCGTGATCGAATACCTGCCGGCACCGACGGACATCCCGCCGGTCAAGGGCACGGACGAAAACGACGAGCCGGCTGAGCGCAAGGCCGACGACGGCGAAAAGTTCTCCGCACTGGCATTCAAGATCATGACCGACCCGTTCGTCGGTCAGCTGATCTTCTTCCGTGTGTACTCCGGCGTTGTGAATTCGGGCGACACCGTCTTCAACCCCGTCAAGGGCAAGAAGGAGCGTATCGGCCGTCTGCTGCAGATGCACGCCAACCAGCGCGAAGAAATCAAGGAAGTCCGCGCAGGCGACATCGCCGCTGCAGTGGGCCTGAAGGAAGCGACCACCGGTGAAACCCTGTGCGATCCGGAAGCGATCATCACCCTGGAGCGCATGGTGTTCCCGGAGCCGGTGATTTCGCAGGCTGTCGAGCCGAAGACCAAGGCTGACCAGGAAAAGATGGGCATCGCGCTCAATCGCCTGTCGCAGGAAGATCCGTCGTTCCGCGTCAAGACCGACGAAGAATCCGGCCAGACCATTATTTCCGGTATGGGCGAACTGCACCTGGAAATTCTCGTCGACCGCATGAAGCGTGAGTTCAACGTTGAAGCAACCGTCGGCAAGCCGCAGGTTGCCTACCGCGAAACCATCCGCAAGACTTGCGAAGAAATCGAAGGCAAGTTCGTCAAGCAGTCCGGCGGCCGCGGTCAGTACGGTCACGTCGTTCTGAAGATTGAGCCGCAAGAGCCGGGCAAGGGTTTCGAGTTCGTCGACGCCATCAAGGGCGGTGTCGTTCCTCGCGAATACATCCCGGCAGTTGAGAAGGGCATTATCGACACCCTGCCGACGGGCGTGATGGCCGGCTATCCGGTCGTTGACGTCAAGGTTACGCTGATCTTCGGTTCCTACCACGACGTGGACTCGAACGAAAACGCGTTCCGTATGGCCGGTTCGATGGCATTCAAGGACGGCTGCCGCAAGGCCAACCCGGTTCTGCTCGAGCCGATGATGGCCGTTGAAGTCGAGACGCCGGAAGAGAAGATGGGTGACGTGATGGGCGACCTGTCCTCCCGTCGCGGCATGATCCAGGGCATGGACGACATCCCGGGTGGCGGCAAGATCATTCGCGCCGAAGTCCCGCTGTCGGAAATGTTCGGCTATTCCACCACGCTGCGTTCGCTGACCCAGGGTCGTGCAACGTACACGATGGAATTCAAGCACTACTCCGAAGCGCCGAAGAACGTTGCTGACGCTGTCATCAACGCCAAGGCCAAGTAATAAAGCAGTGCGGTCTCCGGCAAGCGCCGGAGACCGAATCGAAAAACTCAATAAATCGTTCTTTTTGAAGGATATCTAAAATGGCAAAAGGCAAGTTTGAGCGGACCAAACCGCACGTGAATGTAGGCACGATCGGTCACGTTGACCATGGCAAGACCACGCTGACCGCGGCAATCGCGACGGTGCTGTCGGCCAAGTTCGGCGGCGAAGCGAAGAAGTACGATGAAATCGATGCGGCGCCGGAAGAAAAGGCACGCGGCATTACCATCAACACCGCGCACGTCGAATACGAGACCGCCAACCGCCACTACGCCCACGTTGACTGCCCCGGCCACGCCGACTACGTCAAGAACATGATTACCGGTGCCGCGCAGATGGACGGCGCGATCCTGGTGTGCTCCGCCGCTGACGGCCCGATGCCGCAGACCCGCGAGCACATCCTGCTGGCCCGTCAGGTCGGTGTGCCGTACATCATCGTGTTCCTGAACAAGTGCGACATGGTCGACGACGCCGAGTTGCTCGAGCTGGTCGAAATGGAAGTGCGCGAACTCCTGTCCAAGTACGAATTCCCCGGCGACGATCTGCCGATCGTTCGCGGTTCGGCCAAGCTGGCGCTGGAAGGCGACAAGGGCGACCTGGGTGAAGGCGCGATCATGAAGCTGGCCGAAGCGCTGGACACCTACATCCCGACCCCGGAGCGTGCCATCGACGGTACCTTCCTGATGCCGGTGGAAGACGTGTTCTCGATCTCCGGCCGTGGCACCGTCGTGACCGGTCGCGTCGAGCGCGGCATCATCAAGGTCGGCGAAGAAATCGAAATCGTCGGTATCCGCGACACCCAGAAGACCACCTGCACCGGCGTGGAAATGTTCCGCAAGCTGCTGGACCAGGGTCAAGCTGGCGACAACGTCGGCGTTCTGCTGCGCGGTACCAAGCGTGAAGACGTCGAGCGCGGCCAGGTTCTGGCCAAGCCGGGTTCGATCAAGCCGCACAGCCACTTCACCGGCGAGATCTACGTTCTGTCGAAGGATGAAGGCGGTCGTCACACCCCGTTCTTCAACAACTACCGTCCGCAGTTCTACTTCCGCACCACGGACGTGACTGGCGCGATCGAACTGCCGGCAGGTAAAGAGATGGTCATGCCGGGCGACAACGTGTCGATCACCGTGAAGCTGATCAACCCGATCGCGATGGAAGAAGGCCTGCGCTTCGCAATCCGCGAAGGCGGCCGTACCGTCGGCGCCGGCGTCGTTGCCAAGATCATCGAGTAATTTGGTTGCAGGATTAACCGCTCTTTGACTAAACATCGCCGCGGGTGAGTACTCGCCCGCGGCTCGCTCTTTTAAGGACAAAACCATGCAAAACCAGAAAATCCGCATCCGCCTGAAGGCATTCGACTATCGCCTGATCGACCAGTCCGCACTGGAAATCGTCGACACCGCCAAGCGTACTGGCGCAGTGGTCAAGGGCCCGGTTCCGCTGCCGACCCGCATCCAGCGTTTCGACATCCTGCGTTCGCCGCACGTCAACAAGACCTCGCGCGACCAGTTCGAAATCCGCACCCACCAGCGCCTGATGGACATCGTCGACCCGACCGACAAGACGGTTGACGCCCTGATGAAGCTGGACCTGCCGGCTGGCGTGGACGTCGAAATCAAACTGCAGTAATCGTTGCAAACCCGCACATACCACAATTCTCGAAAGTCGTGGCTTGTGGAGTAAAAAAATGCGGGTTATAATAATCGGCTTCGGTATTGGCGCGGCAATCCGTGCCAATACGTTTTTGTAGTACAAACATCAGCCCCGCCCAATCGCAGGCGGGAATGGAGAAAACAATGAGCCTAGGCCTTGTTGGTCGCAAGGTTGGTATGATGCGCATCTTCACGGATGACGGGGATACGATTCCTGTTACCGTGCTGGACGTGTCGAACAACCGCGTGACGCAAATCAAAACCGACGAAACAGACGGCTACACTTCTGTTCAGGTCACCTTCGGTCAGCGCCGTGCTTCCCGCGTCAATAAAGCGGCAGCCGGTCACCTTGCAAAAGCAGGTGTTGAAGCGGGTACCGTCCTCAAAGAATTCCGTATCGATGCAGCCAAGGCTGCCGAGCTGAAGGCCGGCGACACCATCGCCGTCACGATGTTCGAAGCTGGCCAGAAGGTCGACGTGCAAGGCGTGTCGATCGGTAAGGGCTATGCCGGTACGATCAAGCGCTACAACTTCGGTTCCGGTCGCGCAACCCACGGTAACTCCCGTTCGCACAACGTTCCGGGTTCGATTGGTATGGCGCAGGATCCGGGTCGTGTTTTCCCGGGTAAGCGCATGACCGGTCACATGGGTGACGTCACCACCACCGTGCAAAACCTCGAAATCGCTCGCGTTGACGCTGAGCGCCAGCTGCTGCTGGTCAAGGGTGCGGTGCCGGGTGCGAAGAACGGTGAAGTCATCGTTCGTCCCGCTGTCAAAGTCAAAGCAAAGAAGGGAGCCTAATCGATGGAACTCAAGCTCCTGAATGACCAGGGTCAAGCTGCTTCCAATGTCGCTGCGCCGGATACCATTTTCGGTCGTGACTACAATGAAGCGCTGATTCACCAGGTCGTGGTTGCCTACCAGGCAAACGCTCGCAGCGGCAACCGCAAGCAAAAAGACCGTGAAGAAGTCAGTCACACGACCAAGAAGCCGTGGCGTCAAAAGGGTACGGGCCGCGCTCGTGCCGGTATGTCGTCCTCGCCGCTGTGGCGTGGTGGTGGTCGTATCTTCCCGAATAGCCCCGACGAGAACTTCTCGCACAAAGTCAACAAGAAGATGTATCGCGCAGGTGTCTGCTCGATCCTCTCGCAGTTGGCTCGCGAAGATCGTCTCTCGGTGATCGAGAACCTGTCGGTTGATGCGCCGAAGACCAAGCTGCTCGCGCAAAAGCTGAAGGGCATGGGTCTCGAGTCTGTGCTGGTGATTACTGACAATCTCGATGAAAACCTCCTGCTCGCGTCGCGCAACCTGCCGAACGTGCTGGTCGTCGAGCCGCGTCATGCCGATCCCGTTTCGCTGGTGTTCTACAAGAAGGTCCTGATCACCAAGCCGGCGTTGGCCAAGATTGAGGAGATGCTGGCATGAACGCAGTCGTTAAGCACAGCGAAGAGCGCCTGATGAAAGTGTTGCTGGCTCCGGTAATTTCGGAGAAGGCCACCTTCGTCGCAGAACGTAATGAACAAGTTGTTTTCCGCGTCGCGCCGGACGCAACCAAGCCGGAAATTAAGGCGGCTGTCGAGTTGCTGTTCAAGGTGCAAGTGGATTCGGTGCAAGTCGTCAACCGCCAGGGCAAGCAAAAGCGCTCCGGTCGTTTCACTGGCCGCCGCAACCATACGCGTCAGGCATACGTTTGCCTGAAGCCGGGCCAGGAAATCAACTTCACCGAGGAGGCTAAATAATGGCACTCGTGAAAATGAAACCGACGTCGGCCGGTCGCCGTGGCATGGTCAAGGTCGTCAATCCCGACCTGTACAAAGGCCGCCCGTTTGACGCCCTCGTCGAGAAGAAGTCGAAGACCGCTGGTCGTAACAACAACGGTCGCATCACCACCCGTCATATCGGCGGTGGCCACAAGCAGCACTACCGCGTTGTCGACTTCCGTCGCAACAAGGACGGCATCCCGGCGAAGGTCGAGCGTATTGAATACGATCCGAACCGTACCGCGCACATCGCTCTGCTGTGCTATGCAGACGGCGAGCGCAAGTACATCATCGCCCCGAAGGGCGTTGCTGTCGGCGATCAGCTGATGAACGGCTCCGAAGCACCGATCAAGGCCGGTAACTGCCTCCCGATCCGTAACATCCCGGTCGGTACCACGATGCACTGCGTCGAAATGCTGCCTGGCAAGGGCGCGCAAATGGCGCGTACCGCAGGTGCAGGTGTTGTCCTCATGGCCCGCGAAGGCACTTACGCCCAGGTTCGCCTGCGTTCCGGCGAAGTCCGCCGCGTGCACATCGAGTGCCGTGCAACGGTTGGTGAAGTCGGCAACGGCGAGCACAACCTGCGCAAGATCGGTAAGGCCGGTGCAACGCGTTGGCGCGGTATCCGCCCGACCGTTCGTGGTGTGGTCATGAACCCGATCGATCACCCGCACGGTGGTGGTGAAGGTCGTACCTCCGCAGGCCGCCATCCGGTGTCGCCGTGGGGCCAGCAGACCAAGGGCAAGAAGACGCGTCGCAACAAGCGCACGACTTCGATGATCGTCTCGCGCCGTGGCAAGAAATAAGGGGTAACACATGACACGTTCATTGAAAAAAGGGCCGTTCTGTGACGCCCACCTGATCAAGAAGGTCGAAGCTGCGCAGGCGTCGAAAGACAAGAAGCCGATCAAGACTTGGTCCCGTCGTTCGACGATCATGCCGGACTTCATCGGACTGACGATCGCGGTGCATAACGGCAAGCAGCACGTGCCGGTCTATGTGTCTGAAAACATGGTTGGTCACAAGCTCGGCGAATTCGCGCTGACCCGTACGTTCAAGGGTCACGCAGCCGACAAGAAGGCCAAGAAATAAGGTGCGATGATGGAAACTAAAGCTATTCTCCGTGGCGCACGCCTGTCGGAACAGAAGGGCCGCCTTGTTGCAGACATGATTCGTGGCAAGAAGGTCGACCAGGCTCTGAACATCCTGGCCTTCAGCCCGAAAAAGGGTGCTGCGATCATCAAGGGTGTGCTCGAGTCCGCAATCGCGAACGCCGAGCACAATGATGGTGCTGACATCGACGAACTGCGCGTCAAGACGATCTACGTCGAGCGTGGCGCTTTCCTGAAGCGCTTTATCGCACGTGCAAAGGGTCGTGGCGATCGCATCTCGAAGCAAACCTGTCACATCTACGTGACTGTCGGTAACTAAGGAGTCACGATGGGACAGAAAATTCATCCGACCGGTTTCCGTCTTTCGGTTACGCGTAACTGGGGTTCCCGTTGGTATGCTGGCAATGGCAACTTTGCCTCCATGCTGAACGAAGACCTGACCGTTCGCACCTATCTGAAGAAGAAACTGAAGAACGCTTCGGTTGGCCGCATCGTTATCGAGCGCCCGGCGAAGAACGCACGCATCACCATTTTCAGCTCCCGTCCGGGCGTTGTGATTGGCAAGAAGGGCGAGGACATCGAAGTCCTGAAGTCCGACCTGACCAAGCTGATGGGTGTGCCGGTTCACGTCAATATCGAAGAAATCCGCAAGCCGGAAGTCGACGCTCAGCTGATCGCTGACTCGATCGCCCAGCAGCTCGAAAAGCGCATCATGTTCCGCCGCGCGATGAAGCGCGCCATGCAGAACGCAATGCGTCTCGGCGCCCAGGGCATCAAGATCATGTCGTCTGGCCGTCTGAACGGTATCGAAATCGCTCGTAAAGAGTGGTATCGCGAAGGCCGTGTGCCCCTGCACACCCTGCGCGCTGACATCGACTACGGTTTCGGCGAAGCGGAAACGACCTACGGCATCATCGGTATCAAGGTCTGGGTCTACAAGGGCGATCGTCTGGCAAGCGGCGAAGCACCGACCATCGAGGCACCGGTCGAAGACGACAAGAAGCGTCGCGGTCCGCGTCGTGACGATGGCAAGCCGGGTGGCCGCCCGCGCGCCAAGAAGGCAGAGGGTTCCGAAGGGACTTCCGCCACTACTCCGGCTGCGAAGCGTGTTCGTGCCCCGAAGAAGGCTGACGGCGCTGCACCGGCTGAGAAAGCAGGAGAATAACCATGCTGCAACCAGCACGCAGAAAGTATCGTAAAGAGCAAAAAGGCCGCAACAAGGGCATTTCGCACGAGCGCGGCACTGCCGTCTCGTTCGGCGAATTCGGCCTGAAGGCGGTCGGTCGCGGTCGTATCACGGCCCGCCAGATTGAAGCGGCACGTCGTGCAATGACGCGTCACATCAAGCGCGGCGGTCGTATCTGGATCCGCGTTTTCCCGGACAAGCCGATCTCCCAGAAGCCCGCCGAAGTCCGTATGGGTAACGGTAAGGGTAACCCGGAGTACTACGTGGCCGAAATCCATCCAGGCAAGGTGTTGTACGAGATGGATGGTGTTGACGAATCGTTGGCTCGCGAGGCATTCCGCCTGGCAGCTGCCAAGCTTCCGCTGGCAACGACCTTCGTTCTGCGCCAAGTCGGCCAATAATAGGAGTGAAACATGAAAGCATCTGAACTCCGCGGCAAGGATCAGGCAGCTCTGCAAAAAGAGCTGAACGAGTTGCTCAAGGCGCAATTCAGCCTGCGTATGCAAGTCGCAACGCAGCAACTGAACAACACCGCGCAACTCAAGAAGGTGCGCCGCGACATCGCGCGCGTGAAGACGGTCATGAATCAGAAGGACGCCAAATAATGAACGATCAAGTGAAACAGTCGCTCAAGCGCACCCTGATTGGCAAGGTCGTGTCCGACAAGATGGACAAGACCGTGACCGTGCTCGTTGAGCGCCGCGTCAAGCACCCGCTGTACGGCAAGATCGTCGTGAAGTCGAACAAGTACCACGCTCACGACGAAACCAACCAGGTGAAAGAAGGCGATACCGTGGAAATCACGGAAGGTCGCCCGATTTCCAAGACGAAGGCATGGTCGGTGACCCGCGTGGTCCAGACTGCGCAGATCGTTTAAATAGTAGTTGCGGGCCCGGCATTTTGGTGTCATAATGCCGGGCTTGGTTCTCGTTAAGTGTTATCGAGGCCATGTTGCAGTGCCCTGCAGTTCGAAAGATTCGCGCAGTTGGTAATTGCGCAGAAGTAGTTTTTGTAACCGTCCACCTAATCGGCGCGGCTTAGCAAAGTCGGCTGACAGGACCAAGACTGACCGCGGCGCCGCGTTGGGCGGAAGAGCGGATTAAGTTGGGAAAGAAAATACTATGATTCAAACTGAAAGCCGGCTCGAAGTAGCCGACAACACGGGTGCGCGTGAAGTCCTGTGCATTAAGGTGCTGGGCGGTTCCAAGCGCCGTTACGCTAGCATCGGCGATGTCATCAAGGTGACGGTAAAGGATGCAGCTCCGCGTGGTCGCGTCAAGAAGGGCGAGATTTACAATGCTGTCGTCGTTCGCACCGCCAAGGGCGTGCGTCGCCAGGATGGCTCGCTGGTCAAGTTCGATGGCAACGCTGCAGTGTTGCTGAATAATAAGCTTGAGCCGATCGGCACCCGCATTTTCGGGCCGGTGACGCGCGAGCTGCGTACCGAGCGCTTCATGAAGATCGTGTCGCTCGCGCCTGAAGTTCTGTAAGGAGTCCTGTCGTGGATAAGATTCGCAAGAATGACGAAGTCATCGTCCTGACCGGTAAGGATAAGGGCAAGCGTGGCCTGGTCAAGCAGCGCGTCAGCGCTGATTATGTGGTTGTCGAGGGTGTGAATGTTGCCAAGAAGGCCGTTCGCCCGAATCCGATGACCGGTGCTACTGGCGGCATCGTTGACAAGCTGATGCCAATTCACGTCTCCAACGTTGCATTGTTCAATGCGGCGACTGGCAAGGCAGATAGCGTGGGCTTCAAGATCGTGGACGGCAAGAAGGTCCGCGTCTACAAGTCCAGCGGCGAAGTCGTTAAGGTGTAAGACATCATGGCCCGTCTCCAACAATTCTATAAAGATAAAGTCGTCGCCGACCTGACCGGTAAGTTCGGTTATAAGTCTGTGATGGAAGTCCCGCGCCTGACCAAGATTACCCTGAACATGGGTCTGTCGGAAGCGGTTGCGGACAAGAAGATCATCGAGCACGCTGTCGGCGACCTGACGAAGATCGCTGGCCAGAAGCCGGTTGTGACCAAGGCGCGCAAGGCAATCGCAGGTTTCAAGATTCGCGAAGGCTATCCGATTGGCTGCATGGTGACCCTGCGTGGCGCTCGTATGTACGAATTCCTGGATCGCCTGATCACTGTCGCGCTTCCGCGTGTACGTGACTTCCGTGGCGTTTCCGGTCGTGCTTTCGACGGTCGTGGTAACTACAACATCGGTGTGAAAGAGCAGATCATTTTCCCCGAAATTGAGTACGACAAGATCGACGCGCTGCGTGGCATGAACATCAGCATCACCACGACTGCGAAGACCGACGACGAAGCGAAAGCGCTCCTCGCCGCATTTAAATTCCCGTTCAGAAACTGAGGCTGCCATGGCAAAACTGGCACTGATTAACCGTGAACAAAAGCGCGCTGCCCTGGTAAAGAAGTACGCAGGCAAGCGTGCCGAGTTGAAGGCAATCATCGACGATCAATCGAAATCGGAAGAAGAGCGCTATGAAGCGCGCCTGAAGCTGCAGGCGCTGCCGCGCAACGCGAATCCGACCCGTCAGCGCAACCGTTGCGCCCTGACCGGTCGTCCCCGCGGTACTTTCCGCAAGTTCGGTTTGGCCCGTATCAAGATCCGTGAAATCGCCATGCGCGGCGAGATTCCGGGTGTAACCAAAGCTAGCTGGTAATAGGAGAACAAGCAATGAGTATGAGCGATCCTATCGCCGATATGCTGACCCGTATCCGCAACGCCCAAGTTGTGCAGAAGACCACGGTCGCAATGCCGTCGTCCAAAGTCAAGGTGGCGATTGCCAACGTCCTCAAGGACGAGGGTTACATTGAAGATTACGCAGTTTCCGAAGCTGACGGCAAGTCCGAGCTGAAGATCGGCCTGAAGTACTATGCTGGTCGTCCGGTTATCGAGCGTCTCGAGCGCGTATCCCGTCCTGGCCTGCGTATCTACAAGGGTAAGGATGATATTCCCCAAGTGATGAACGGCCTTGGCGTGGCGATTGTTTCCACGCCGAAGGGTGTGATGACAGACCGCAAAGCGCGCGCGACCGGTGTCGGTGGCGAAGTCATTTGCTACGTGGCCTAAGGAGTGCAAGATGTCTCGTGTAGGTAAAATGCCGATTGCACTGCCGACGGGCGCGGAAGCGACCATCGCTGCAGAGCGAATCACTGTGAAGGGCCCTCTGGGCACGCTGAGCCAGTCCCTGAGCGGCCTGGTCAAGATTGAGAACGACAACGGCACGCTGAAGTTTTCGCCGGCAAATGATAGCCGCGAAGCCAACGCAATGTCGGGCACCTTGCGTGCACTCGTGAACAATATGGTTAACGGCGTGACCAAGGGTTTTGAGCGCAAGCTGTCGCTGGTCGGCGTGGGCTATCGTGCCCAGGCTCAAGGCGACAAGCTGAATCTGTCGCTCGGTTTCTCTCACCCGGTCGTGCACCAGATGCCCGCTGGCGTGAAAGTTGAGACCCCGACGCAGACCGAAATCGTGATCAAGGGTGTCGACAAGCAGAAGGTCGGTCAGACCGCTGCCGAGATCCGCGCCTACCGCAGCCCGGAGCCGTACAAGGGCAAGGGCGTCCGCTATGTGGACGAAGTGGTAGTGATCAAAGAAACCAAGAAGAAGTAATAGGGGTTGACGATGGACAAGAAACAATCACGTCTGCGCCGCGCACGCCAAACTCGCGCGAAAATCGCGGAGTTGAAGGTAAATCGCCTGGCCGTGCATCGCACCAACCTGCACATTTACGCAAACATCATTGGTCCGGACGCCACGATTCTGGCATCTGCCTCCACGCTGGAAGCGGAAGTGCGTCAGGAATTGGCTGGCAAGTCGGGCAAGGGCGGCAACGCCGCAGCGGCTGCCCTGGTTGGCAAGCGCGTCGCAGAGAAGGCTCTGAAGGCTGGTATCTCCGAAGTTGCGTTCGATCGTTCCGGTTTCCGCTATCACGGCCGCGTCAAGGCTGTAGCGGAAGCGGCACGTGAAGCCGGTCTGAAGTTCTAAGGAAGAATCGTCATGGCAAAAATGCAAGCAAAGACGCAGCAAGGCGAAGAGCGCGACGACGGCATGCGGGAAAAGATGATTGCGGTCAACCGCGTGACCAAAGTGGTCAAGGGTGGTCGTATCATGGGTTTCGCAGCGCTGACCGTGGTCGGTGATGGCGATGGCCGCATCGGCATGGGCAAGGGCAAGTCGAAGGAGGTACCCGTCGCCGTGCAGAAGGCAATGGAAGAAGCCCGCCGCAAGATGATCAAGGTGACGCTCAAGAACGGGACTCTGCAGCACACCGTGACGGGCAAGCACGGCGCGTCTACCGTAATGATTTCGCCGGCAAAGGATGGTACCGGTGTGATCGCCGGTGGTCCGATGCGCGCAATCTTCGAAGTGATGGGCGTGACCAACGTCGTGGCAAAGTCCTACGGCTCGACCAACCCGTACAACATGGTTCGCGCCACGTTGAACGGCCTGGCAAACATGAACACCCCGTCGGAAATCGCTGCCAAGCGCGGCAAGTCCGTTGAAGAAATTCTGGGTTAAGGTGATCCGAATGGCAAACACAATCAAAGTGAAACTGGTCAAAGGCTTGATCGGCACTCGCCAGGACCATCGCGCCACCGTTCGCGGTCTCGGTCTGCGTCGTGTGAATTCGGTTTCGGAACTGCAGGACACGCCGGCAGTGCGCGGCATGATCAACAAGGTTTCGTATCTCGTGAAAGTGGTGTCGTAAGCCAACGGCTTGCGAACGGAGCAAATCATGGAATTGAACAACATTCAACCGGCTGACGGCGCCAAGCACGCGAAGCGTCGCGTCGGTCGTGGTATCGGTTCGGGCCTTGGCAAGACTGCCGGCCGCGGCCACAAGGGTCAAAAATCGCGTTCGGGCGGTTTCCACAAGGTCGGTTTCGAAGGCGGTCAGATGCCTCTGCAGCGTCGTCTGCCGAAGCGCGGCTTCAAATCACTGGCAACCCCGTTCAAGGCAGAAGTTCGCCTGGGGGATCTGGAAAAGCTGCCTGTTGCAGAAATTGATATGCTGGCATTGAAGCAGGCAGGTCTGGTTTCTGAGCTGGCTCGCGTCGTGCGCGTGATCAAGGCCGGCGAGATCAGCAAGAAAGTCACGATCAAGGGTTTGATCGCGACCAAAGGTGCCAAAGCTGCTATTGAAGCTGCTGGTGGTACGGTTGCGTAAGCAACTGGTTCGTTCGGAGCAATAATTGGCGACGACACCGCAACTCGCAAAGAGTGCAGCAAGCGGTTTTCCTTGGGGCCGCCTTTGGTTCCTGCTTGCTGCGTTAGTTGTTTATCGTATCGGTGCGCATATTCCCGTTCCGGGAATTGACCCCGATCAGTTGTCAGAGCTTTTCCGGCAGAACCAAGGGGGCATCCTCGGGATGTTCAATATGTTCTCCGGCGGCGCGCTGTCCCGCTTCACGATCTTCGCGCTAGGGATCATGCCGTATATTTCGGCATCGATCATCATGCAGCTGATGTCGATTGTGTCGCCGCAGCTGGAAGCGCTGAAGAAGGAAGGCGAAGCGGGTCGTCGCAAGATCACGCAGTACACCCGTTACGGAACCTTGGTTCTGGCAACTTTCCAGGCGCTGGGTATCGCAGTTGCTCTGGAGTCCCAGGCGGGGTTGGTGATTGATCCGGGGCTGGCTTTTCGGTTCACCACTGTTGTTACCCTGGTGACCGGAACGATGTTCCTGATGTGGCTGGGTGAGCAAATTACCGAGCGCGGACTGGGCAACGGCATCTCGATCATCATTTTCGCCGGTATTGCAGCGGGCTTGCCGAATGCGATCGGCGGACTGTTCGAGTTGGTGCGTACTGGGTCGATGAGCGCACTGTCCGCAATTCTGATCTGTGTGATCGTTGCTGGCGTGACGTTCCTGGTGGTGTTCATTGAACGTGGCCAGCGCAAGATTCTGGTGAATTATGCGAAGCGCCAGGTCGGCAACAAGATTTACGGTGGTCAGAGCAGCCATCTGCCGCTGAAGTTGAACATGGCTGGTGTGATCCCGCCGATTTTCGCATCGTCGATCATTCTGTTCCCGGCGACGATCACGAGCTGGTTTACAACCGGTGATACGAGCAATCCGTTTGTTCGTTTCCTCAAGGACCTCGCGGCATCGCTGGCGCCTGGGGAGCCGATCCACGCGTTGCTGTACGCAGGTGCGATTGTGTTCTTTTGCTTCTTCTATACCGCTCTGGTATTTAACAGCAAAGAGACCGCAGACAATTTGAAGAAGAGTGGTGCGTTTGTTCCGGGCATTCGTCCGGGCGACCAGACGGCGCGTTACATCGACAAGATTCTGATGCGTTTGACGCTGGTTGGCGCGGTGTACATCACACTGGTGTGCTTGCTGCCGGAATTCTTGATCGCGCGCTGGAAGGTGCCGTTCTACTTTGGCGGTACGTCGCTGCTGATTATCGTAGTGGTGACGATGGACTTCATGGCGCAGGTGCAGAATTACGTGATGTCGCAGCAATACGAATCACTGCTTCGTAAAGCGAATTTCAAGGGCGGCATGCCGACGCGGTGATCGGAAGCCCAAGGCGACAGAGCGAATGGCAAAAGACGACGTAATTCAGATGCAGGGCGAGATTCTTGAGAATCTTCCTAATGCAACATTTCGAGTCAAGTTGGAAAACGGGCACGTTGTTCTCGGACACATTTCCGGCAAGATGCGGATGAACTATATTCGCATCCTCCCCGGCGACAAGGTCACTGTGGAATTAACGCCCTATGATTTGAGCCGGGCACGGATTGTGTTCCGTACGAAGTAAGTAACAAGTAACCAAAGCTAGAAAGAGGGCAAAAATGAAAGTGCTCGCATCAGTTAAGCGGATCTGCCGCAACTGTAAGATCATCAAGCGCAAGGGCGTCGTTCGTGTTATCTGCACCGAACCGCGTCACAAGCAGCGCCAGGGTTAATTAACGTTATTGATCGAGGAATAACGAATGGCACGTATTGCAGGGGTGAACATCCCCAATCACCAACACACCGTTATCGGCTTGACTGCGATTTATGGTATTGGCCGTCCGCGCGCGGAAGAAATCTGCGAAAAGACGGGTGTCCCGACCACCAAGAAGGTCAAGGATCTGGACGATAACGAGCTGGAAAAGCTGCGCGACGAAGTAGGCAAGTTCGTCGTCGAAGGTGACCTGCGTCGTGAAGTGTCGATGAGCATCAAGCGTCTGATGGACCTGGGTTGCTATCGTGGTCTGCGTCATCGCAAGGGTCTGCCGGTCCGAGGCCAGCGTACCCGCACCAACGCCCGTACCCGCAAGGGGCCGCGTAAGGCAGCGCAGTCGCTGAAGAAGTAATCCAGCGCAGTTTGACTCGTAGTCGGATTCAAGGAAACCAACATGGCAAAAGCCCAAAATAACGCCGCAGCAGCACGCGTGCGCAAGAAAGTTAAAAAGAACGTTGCGGAAGGCATCGCGCACATTCACGCATCCTTCAACAACACCATCATCACCATTACCGACCGTCAGGGCAATGCCCTGTCGTGGGCAACGTCCGGTGGTGCTGGCTTCAAGGGTTCGCGTAAGTCGACCCCGTTCGCAGCGCAGGTTGCAGCTGAAGCGGCAGGCAAGGTTGCCATCGAGTGCGGCGTCAAGAACCTGGAAGTTCGCATCAAGGGCCCTGGCCCGGGTCGCGAGTCCGCAGTTCGCGCGCTGAACAGCCTTGGCATCAAGATTACGCAGATTCAGGATGTGACGCCGGTTCCGCACAACGGCTGCCGTCCGCCGAAGCGTCGCCGCATCTAATTGCACGACGTAGTAGTTGCAGTAAAACTGCCCGCCATATACTATGGCGGGCTTTGTACTTAAGACCACCGTCTGATAGCAGGCAGATCAGACTAGCGCCTGGCAGCTTGTTTCGTTGAAACGATCTGGTCGGGGCGTCATTCAATAAAAGGAAATCAACGTGGCACGTTATATCGGACCGAAAGCAAAACTCTCCCGCCGTGAAGGCACCGACCTGTTCCTGAAGAGCGCCCGCCGCTCGCTGGATTCCAAGTGCAAGCTGGACTCCAAGCCGGGCCAGCATGGTCGCACCTCCGGCGCACGTACCTCCGACTACGGCAACCAGCTGCGCGAAAAGCAGAAGGTCAAGCGTATGTACGGCATTCTTGAGCGCCAGTTCCGTCGTTACTTTGCCGAGGCTGACCGCCGCAAGGGCAACACCGGTGAGAACCTGCTGAAGCTGCTCGAATCCCGTCTGGACAATGTCGCTTACCGCATGGGCTTTGGCTCGACCCGCGCTGAAGCGCGTCAGCTGGTCAGCCATAAGGCACTGACCGTGAACGGTACCGTTGTCAACATCGCTTCCTACCTGGTCAAGCCGGGTGACGTCGTTGCCGTTCGCGAAAAGGCAAAGAAGCAGGCTCGTATCGTCGAGGCACTGTCCCTGGCAGAGCAGGGCGGCATGCCGTCCTGGGTCGCTGTTGATGCCAAGAAGATGGAAGGCACGTTCAAGGCCATGCCCGACCGTACCGAAATCGCTAACGACGTCAATGAATCGCTGATCGTCGAACTTTACTCGCGTTAATTCTCTTTCTTCGCCCGCCCTGCTATTCAGCAGAGCGGGTTTCTTTGTAATGCCATCAGCCTTATCGGTGTAACGAGCCGAGGGTATTGAAAAGGACATTTCATGCAAAACAGCCTGTTGAAACCCCGTATTATCGAAGTCGAGGCACTCGCTGCCGGCCAAGCAAAAGTGGTGATGGAGCCGTTCGAACGCGGCTACGGCCACACGCTCGGCAACGCGCTGCGCCGCGTCCTGCTGTCGTCGATGGTGGGCTATGCGCCGACCGAAGTGACGATCGCGGGTGTCGTTCACGAGTATTCGTCGCTGGACGGCGTGCAGGAAGACGTCGTCGACATGCTGCTGAACCTCAAGGGTGTCGTGTTCAAGCTGCACAACCGCGATGAAGTCACGCTGACCCTGAAGAAGGAAGGCGAAGGCGCGGTCATGGCATCGGATATCGACCTGCCGCACGACGTCGAACTGATCAATCCGGACCACGTGATTGCTCATCTGACCGCCGGCGGCAAGCTGGACATGCAGATCAAGGTTGAAAAGGGCCGCGGCTACGTGCCGGGTAACGTCCGTCGCCTGTCCGAAGATGCGAACAAGACAATTGGCCGCATCATTCTGGATGCATCGTTCTCGCCGGTTCGCCGCGTCTCCTATGCTGTCGAGTCTGCTCGTGTGGAACAGCGTACCGACCTCGACAAGCTGGTCATGAACATCGAAACCAACGGTGTGATTTCTCCGGAAGAAGCGATTCGCCAATCCGCCCGCGTGCTGGTTGATCAACTGAACGTGTTCGCCGCACTGGAAGGTACCGAAGCGACCGCGGAAGCGCCGTCGCGTGCTCCGGCTGTCGATCCGATTCTGCTGCGTCCGGTCGACGACCTCGAACTCACCGTTCGTTCCGCGAACTGCCTCAAGGCCGAGAACATTTACTACATCGGCGACCTGATCCAGCGCAGCGAAAACGAACTGCTCAAGACTCCGAACCTGGGCCGCAAGTCCCTGAACGAAATCAAGGAAGTGCTGGCATCCCGTGGTCTCACCCTGGGCATGAAGCTCGAGAACTGGCCGCCGGCTGGTCTGGAGAAGTAATCTGGTTGGGAGCGGCGACAGCCGCTCCTGCCATTTCAAGCAGTACCGCAACAATTCGTATTACCGGCCCGCGATTGGCATATGCCGACCGATAGAAGAGCTGGATTCAAACTCAAACTGAAAGGAAATACCATGCGTCACCGTCACGGCCTTCGTAAACTGAATCGTACTTCGTCGCACCGCCTCGCGATGCTGCGCAACATGACCGTTTCCCTGCTGCGCCACGAAGCAATCAAGACCACGCTGCCGAAGGCAAAGGAACTGCGCCGCGTTGTCGAACCGATTATCACCCTGGGCAAGACCGACAGCCTGTCGAACAAGCGCCTGGCATTCAACCGTCTGCGCGACCGCGAAATCGTTGTCAAGCTGTTCGCTGAAATCGGCCCGCGCTACGCAGCCCGTAACGGCGGCTATCTGCGTATCCTGAAGATGGGTTTCCGTCAGGGCGACAATGCACCGATGGCATTCGTTGAACTGGTCGACCGTCCGGAAATCAGCGACGAGGCAGAAGTGCCGAGCGCCGAGTAATCGGGATCGCATCGATTGCAAAAAGAGCCAGGCCTTGCCTGGCTTTTTTGTTTTGCGGTTTGGACTGTTTTGAGTCTTCCTCACACTTTGTCAGCGCCGCCGGTACTGACTTTTCGTTTGTGGCAAGATGTTCTTTTTGGCATGAGATAACGTTTCGGGATGAGTGAATTCGACATTCTGTCTGTGGCTAACCTGCGTAAGTCGTATGGCAACGGCGAATCGAAGAGCGTGGTGGTGGATGGTTTGTCGTTCAGCCTGCGGCGGGGTGAATGCTATGGATTGCTGGGGCCGAATGGCGCGGGCAAGACGACGACGCTCAGGTTGTGCCTCGGGCTGACGGCACCCGACAGCGGCGAGATCCGGTTGGTGGGGCGAATCATCCCGCAAGATGCACGACCGGCCCGGCTACGCGTTGGCGTTGTGCCCCAGGCGGACAATCTTGATCCGGATTTCACTGTCGAGGAGAACCTGCTCGTGTTCGGGAGGTACTTTGGCATCAGTGATCAGGAGATCAAGGCCCGTATTCCGAAATTGCTGGAATTCGCCAACCTGACGTCCAAAAAGGATGCGCACATCATCGAGCTGTCGGGTGGCATGAAGCGCCGCTTAACGCTTGCACGTTCCCTTGTGAACGACCCGGACCTGATCTTCATGGACGAGCCGACCACCGGATTGGATCCGCAGGCCCGGCACATGATCTGGGATCGACTGAAGACGCTCCTGAACGAGGGCAAGACCATCGTCCTGACGACACATTTCATGGATGAGGCAGAGCGGCTGTGCGACCGACTTGCGGTCATCGACCACGGGCAGATGATCGCGGAGGGTTCGCCGCGTGATCTTATCGGGCAACATATCGAGGCGGAGGTGGTCGAAGTCTATGGCGACAATGCGATCGCCTGGGGTGATAAGGAGGGGCGCGCAAAGTCGGCGCGCATCGAGGTCAGCGGAGAAACCGTCTTCTGCTATACGAACGATGCGCAGTCGTTGTTGGCCAGTCTGCATACGACGGAAGGCGTGCGCTATCTCCACCGCCCGGCCAACCTGGAGGATTTGTTCTTGAAGCTGACCGGAAGGGAAATGAGGGATTGAGATGAGTGCTGCCGCCTTCGCCTTGCCGGCGTTTTCATTCCGTTTTTTTCCGATCTGGCGCCGCAATTTCCTCGTCTGGAAAAAGCTGGCCCTCGCAAGCATTCTGGGGAATATCGCCGATCCGCTCATTACGCTGGTCGCCTTCGGCTATGGTTTGGGAAGCTTGCTGCATAGTATTAACGGAATTCCTTACATCCACTTCCTGGCATCCGGATCGATCTGCATGTCAGTCATGATGGCGGCATCGTTCGAGGCCTTGTATTCGGCGTTCTCGCGCATGCACGTGCAAAAGACCTGGGATGCCCTACTCAATGCGCCGCTGGCGCTGGATGACGTGGTGCTTGCCGAAATGCTATGGGCGGCGACAAAGTCGATGTTTTCCGGCATTGCCATCCTGATCGTCATTTTCATGCTTGGCATCGGTCTGCACCCGACCGCCTTGGCCGTTCCGCCATTGCTGTTTCTTATCGGCATGACTTTTGCATCGATAGGTTTGATCATCAATGCACTCGCGCGCGGGTATGATTTTTTTACGTATTACTTCACGCTCGTGCTGACGCCGATGGTGTTTCTTTCGGGGGTGTATTATCCGACTACGCAGCTTCCCGACTGGCTGCAGGTCGTTGCCAAGGTGCTTCCGCTGGGTGCGGCCGTCAGCCTGATTCGTCCGCTGATCCTGGGGGAATGGCCGCGCATGCCGTGGGTGGATATCATGATCCTTGCGGCGTATTGCGCCGGTGGGTTCTATCTTGCGACCGTCCTGACGCGGCGCCGGCTGTTGAAATGAATGTCAGTGTTGACGACAGGATTCGACTATGCAGGATGTACTGCTTGTCCTGACCAATGTTCCCGATGAGGTGACTGCTCACACGATTGCGCGTGGCGTCGTCGCGGACAGGCTCGCAGCCTGTGTCAATGTCTTACCCGCCGTCCGGTCGGTCTACCAATGGGAAGGCAAGATCGAGGAGGCGGTCGAGGTGACGCTGCTGATCAAGAGCACACAGGACAGATATGCCGCACTGGAAGCCGCAATCAGGAAGGCGCACCCTTACGATGTGCCTGAAATCATTGCGATGCCGGTGTCGGCCGGACTCCCGGCTTACCTGAACTGGGTTGTCTCGGAAACAAAAAAGGATGTAGATGTTTAAGTCTTACAAATCGCAAGCATGGCTTTCGTCCGTTGGCAGGATGGCCACGGGATTGCTGCTTGCCGCACTGGTCTTGCTTGCGCCGCTTTCTCACGCCGCCGAGGATTTTCTCGAACCTGAGATTGCGTTCAAGTTCTCGGCGCGCATGATTGATGAAAAAACGGCCGAGATCACCTACCGCATCGCGGACGGCTATTACATGTACCGCGAGGCGTTCAAGTTCAAGGCGGAAGGCGCAACGCTTGGCGAGCCGCTGATGCCTCCCGGGAAGGTGAAATTCGACGAGACTTTCCAGAAGGATGTCGAGTCGTACAGGAAGTCCGTGGCCATCACCATTCCGGTGACGGCGAGCGGCGCATTCACGCTCAAGTCGACCGGCCAGGGATGTGCCGACAAGGGGCTGTGCTATCCGCCGATGGAATCGGTCATCAAGCTGTCGATTGACGGTGGTGCCCCAGCGATGTCGACAGCCGGGGCGAGTTCCGCTGGCGCGTTGTCCTCCCCTGACTCGGAGATGGGTCGGATCGAAGCATCTCTCCAAAGCGGCAAGCTGCTTGTGATCCTGCCACTGTTCCTGCTGCTTGGCCTCGGCCTGTCGTTCACGCCGTGCGTGCTCCCGATGGTGCCGATCCTGTCGTCCATCATCGTCGGCGAGGGGACGGATGTCAGCCGCAGCCGCGGCTTCACCCTGTCGGCCGCCTATTCGCTCGGCATGGCGCTCGTGTACACCGCACTTGGGGTGGCCGCCGGACTGGCAGGCGAGGGGCTGGCCGCAGCGTTGCAGAACCCCTGGGTGCTGGGTGCCTTCGCGGTGCTGATGGCCGTCCTCTCACTGTCCATGTTCGGCGTATACCAGCTCCAGGTGCCGGCATCGATCCAGGCCAAGCTCGCTGATGCCTCCGGACGACAGTCCGCGGGCAAGATGGCCGGCGTGTTCGGCATGGGGGCCATTTCGGCCCTGATCGTCGGGCCCTGTGTTGCGGCACCGCTCGCCGGTGCGCTGCTGTACATCAGCCAGACCAGGGACGTACTGATCGGCGGCAGTGCATTGTTCGCCATGGCGGTCGGGATGAGCGTGCCCTTGATGCTGGTCGGCGTATCCGCTGGCGCCTTGCTGCCGCGTGCGGGGGCATGGATGGAGTCGGTCAAGTTCTTCTTTGGCGTCCTGATGCTGGGACTCGCAATCTGGATCGTCACGCCAGTGATTCCCGGCTGGGTGCCGATGGTGGGCTGGGCAGTGCTTGGGATCGGTTACGGCGGATACCTGCTCTGGAAGGGCGGCAAACTGGCCAAGGTGGCGGGAATTGTTTTCGCGGCATTCGGGCTGGTGCAGCTTGCGGGTGCGGCAACGGGTGGACGCGATCCGCTTGCGCCGGTTGCGCATCTGAACGGCGGCGTGCACAAGACGGAATTCAAGCGGGTCAAATCGGTGGCGGAACTGGAAGCGGTCATTGCGCAATCCGCCGGCAAGACCGTCATGCTCGATTTTTACGCGGACTGGTGTGTGTCCTGCATCGAGATGGAGAAACTGACCTTTTCGGACAAGCGTGTGCAGGCGCAGTTCGCCAACATGGTCCTGCTGCAGGCTGACGTGACGGCCAACAATGCGGATGACAAGGAGCTGCTCAAGCGGTTCAAGCTCTTCGGCCCGCCTGGCATCATTTTCTTTGACAAGCAGGGTCGAGAAATCCAGGGCGGCCGCGTGATTGGCTACCAGAACGCGGAGAAGTTCTTGAACTCGCTGTCACTGGTCTCCGGCTTCTGACAAAAGCGCCCTGAAACGGGCGCTTTTTCCTTATCGGTCGTTGTCGTCGAGGTAGCGTTTGCGCCAGAAGAGCACAAGCAGCACGATGACGATGGCTGCCATCATCCCCATCGCAATCCAGAATCCCGATTCATCACGCAGCAGAGGCATGGCCGCGAAGTTCATGCCAAAGATGCCCGTGATCAGTGTCAGGGGCATGAACAGCGCCGTGATCACGGTGAGCGTGCGCATGATCTCGCTCGTCCGGTGCGCCATGGCGGAGAAGTGGATTTGCACCGCGGATTCGATGGTCGATTCCAGCCGCTGTGCGTGGTTGAGTACCCGGGTGATGTGTTCCATCACATCGTTCACGCGCACGAGCATGAGGTCCTTGGTGCGGCTGTTGTGCGAGTTTTCCATCGTATCGACCAGGTAGTCGCGCAATTCCTGTATCGCATCCCGCTGCCCTTCGCATAGATGGTCGAGCTTGCGCAGTTCGATGCGGGCGTCGAGCAGGGCATTCCAGTCGTTGAAGGGGCTGCGGGGATTGAGCAGGGCGCGCTGCCAGCGATCGATCTGGGCGGTAAGCGGCTGGCGCAGCGCGAGATACTGGTCGACCATTGCATTGAGCAGACGGAGCATTAGCTCCTCGGGCGAGCCGGGCGCGCGCAGGACGTGCTGCCCGCCGTCGCGTTTGTTCCTGACTTCGAGGAGGCGGTTGCGGGCCGCTTCGATCGTACGGCTGTTTGCCATGTGCACGGTCACCAGTGCGCGGTCCATCAGCAGGAAGGCGACCGGTTTGGTGGCGAGTTTGGTCAGCGCCGGCGGAATCTTGCGCTTTACCTCCGTGTCGACACCCTCGTCCGGCTCGGCCGGCGTGCCCGTTCCATCGAGTGCCAGCTTGCGGAACACCACCATTGCATAGTCCTGCGTCGAGTCGAAATACGAAGGATGGGCGAGATTGATCACGTCGGTCATGTGGGGATCGTAGATCTGGGTCCCCGTTGCCTTTGCAATCGTCTCGCGCCATGCGGTGGGATCGGCGGCGACTTCATCGTGCGTGGCATCAATCCACAGAAAGCCGTCACGTGGCAATCCGGCATCGATCTGTTCGAGTTGGGCGACGTGGTGGCTGTTGACGTGAATAATTTCCATGGGCGGATGGCTGAGGTTTGGCAAGCATCGGAAGCATATCAGGCCAGAACCGCGCATCGCTCAAGAAAACGAAGATGGGTGTGGCAATCGGAGGAGGGGCGCCGGCTTTCGATAAAGCCGGCGCGATGCGGAGGGGATCAGAGCTGCTTGAGGCGGCGCGCGATGTCGCGCGCGAAGTAGGTCAGCACGCCGTCGGCGCCGGCGCGTTTGAACGACAGCATGGCTTCCATCATCGTCTTGTCGTGGTCAAGCCAGCCGTTTTGTGCAGCGGCCTTGATCATCGCGTACTCGCCGCTGACCTGGTAGGCAAACGTGGGAACCTTGAATTCGTCCTTCACGCGGCGCACGATATCCAAGTAGGGCATGCCGGGCTTGACCATGACCATGTCTGCGCCTTCGGCCAGGTCGAGCGCAACTTCACGCAGCGCTTCGTTGCTGTTGGCGGGATCCATCTGGTAGGTACTCTTGTCGCTCTTGCCGAGGTTGCCGGCGGAACCGACCGCGTCCCGGAACGGACCGTAGAAGGCGGACGCGTATTTCGCCGAGTAGGCCATGATGCGGGTGTGGATGAAATGGTGCGATTCCAGCGCCGAGCGAATGGCGCCGATGCGGCCGTCCATCATGTCGGAGGGCGCCACGATGTCCACGCCGGCCTCCGCCTGCGCGAGCGCCTGCCTGGTCAGGATGGCGCTGGTTTCATCGTTGAGCACATAGCCGTCGGCGTTGATGACGCCGTCCTGGCCGTGGCTGGTGTAAGGGTCGAGCGCGACGTCCGTCAGGATGCCCAGCTCGGGAAAGCGCTGCTTGAGCTCGCGCACGGCGCGCGGCACCAGGCCTTCCGGATTGACGGCTTCGATGCCGTCGGGTGTCTTCAGCGAAGAATTGATCACCGGGAACAATGCCATGACCGGGATCCCGAGCGCCACGCATTCCTCGGCGACGCCCAGCAGCAGGTCGACCGACAGGCGCTCCACGCCCGGCATCGACGCGACTTTCTCACGCTGGTTCTTCCCGTCGAGGATGAAGACCGGATAGATCAGGTCGGACGTCGAGATAACATGCTCGCGCATCATCGCGCGGGAGAAGGCATCCTTGCGCATGCGGCGCATACGGACGGCGGGGAAATGGTTCGGCGGCAGGGTCTGTGACATGGCAATGTATGGAAAATGGGGAGGCGATCGTTAAATTGTATAAATTCCTGAAACTTTTTGTGGGGCGGCTACTCATAGCGATAGGTGATCATTCACCTCCCGCTTCTCCTCCCTGAGCGGGGCCTATCGTGGCATTAGCGATATGGCGTTACTACCCTGGAGATCTTCCCCTTTCTCCAGGGTTTTTTTTGGCCCGCGATCTTCAAGCTTGATCGCTATCATCCTCATTGCCGGCCGCGTCGGTCAAGGCAAGCAGATCAAGAATCCTGTCATTTGCCTCATCCAGGCCAATCCGCTTCAGCGCCGAGAACAGCTGCACGGTGTAGGGGAAGGGCTGGCCTTGCTCGTCCACGTAGCTTTGCAGCACGGTCTTCGCTTGCCGGAGGGCATTCGTTGACTCGTTGCGGTTCAGCTTGTCGGCCTTGGTCAACAGGCAATGTACCGGCTTTCCGGTTGGCGCAAACCACTCCAGCATCTGCAGGTCGAGTTCCGTGAATGGACGGCGCGCGTCCATGATCAGCACCAGGGCGGCGAGCTGCTCGCGGCGTTGGATGTAGGTGCCGAGCAATTCGTTCCAATGGTTCTTTGCTTCGCCGGGGACCTCTGCGTAACCGTAGCCGGGAAGGTCAACCAGCATGGCCCTGATTTCGTCGACCTTGGTCGGATCCTTGCGATGCATCGCGACATGTGCGCCGCCGATGGAGAAATAGTTGATGTGCTGGGTACGGCCTGGCGTCTTGGAGGCAAAGGCGAGCCGTTTCTGGTTGCACAGCAGGTTGAGCGCGGTCGACTTGCCCGCGTTCGAGCGGCCGGCGAAGGCGATTTCAGGGACTTGCGTTTTTGGCAAATCGCGAAGGTGGTTCACCGTGGTGAAAAAACGGGCTTGCCAAAGTAGGGACATAGAGAGGGGGGAGAAATGCAGCAAAAGTAGAGGGAAATGCTCGAAAGCTATTGTACAATAAGGGGTTATTGTGTTGTTGCGCCGCAAAAGCACAACACATTAGCTTTGACCTCTGCCGTTGGCCAGAATTTTAAAATATCCAAGTCCTCAGGGTGTGTGAATGAACCGTGTGTTTTCCCCGTTTGTGAAGTCCTTGTTTGTCGCGATGCTGGCGGTTTCCTCGATCGCTTATGCCGAAGAGAAGAAGGCGCCCGCGGCCGACGCCGCCAAGGGTGAACAGCTGTACAACAGCGGCGATGCCGCCCGCGGCGTGATCGCCTGCGTCGGCTGCCACGGTGCAGCAGGCAACTCGACCATTACGCAAAACCCGAAGCTGGGCGCGCAGCATGCTGAATACGTCGCCAAGCAGCTCGCCGACTTCAAGTCCGGTCAGCGCAACAACCCGATCATGAGCGGTATCGCCAAGGGCATGTCGGATGAAGACATGAAGAATGTCGCCGCCTACCTCGACAAGCAGGAATCCAAGCCGGGCGCCGCAAAGAACAAGGAAACGGTCGAAGCCGGCAAGAAGATCTACCGCGCAGGCATTGCCGAGAAGAGCGTTCCGGCATGCGCGGGCTGCCATGGCGCCAGCGGCGCAGGCATCCCGGCACAGTTCGCACGCCTGGCCGGCCAGCATCAGGATTACACGACGGCACAGCTGACCGCGTTCCGCCAGGGCGCGCGCAAGAACAGCGTCCAGATGACGACCATTGCCAAGCGCATGTCCGACGATGAAATCCAGGCAGTTTCCGACTACATCGCCGGCCTGAAGTAAGACCAGCAGTAGCAAGAAAAACATGGAGGGGGTGGCAGATGCCACCCCTTTTTCATTTCCAGGCACAGATCCATGAATGATGTCAGTACCTCCGGATTGCAGCTGAAGACCGAACGCCGCTGGCTGGCGGACGCGGTGGAGCTGGTTTCGTCGATGCGTTTTGCGATCAGCCTGCTGACGCTGATTGCGATCGCGTCGGTCATCGGTACCGTGCTCAAGCAGAATGAGCCGATGCCGAACTACGTCAACCAGTTCGGCCCGTTCTGGTTCGAGATATTCAACAAGCTGGGGCTGTACGCGGTGTACTCGGCGTGGTGGTTCCTGCTGATCATGGCCTTCCTGGTCGTATCGACCACGCTTTGCATCGTACGGAACACGCCGAAGATGCTGCGCGACATGCGCAGCTGGCGCGAGAATGTGCGCGAGCAGTCCTTGCGCAATTTCCATCACAAGGTGGAGTGGAGTTCCGGCAAACCGATCGACGCGATGGCCCACGACCTGGCGCGCCGCATTGGCGACAGCGGCTACAAGTCGCTCACCGTGCCCAAGGAAAACGGCATGCTGATCGCCGCCAAGCATGGCGCGGCGAACAAGTGGGGTTACATCCTCGCGCACAGTGCGATCGTCATTATCTGTCTCGGCGGTCTGCTCGATTCGGACCTGCCGATCCGTTTCCAGCAATGGTTCCATGGGAAGACGCCTTACGCCGGCTCCGGCCTGATCTCGGAAATTCCGTCGCAGCACCGGCTGGGAATCGGCAACCCGACCTTTCGCGCCAACACCTTCATTCCCGAAGGCGCCACCAGCAATACCGCGATGATTCCGCAACAGACCGGCGTGCTGGTGCAGGAGCTGCCGTTTTCCATTCAATTGAAGAAATTCATCGTCGAGCATTACTCGACCGGCATGCCCAAGCTCTTTGCGAGCGATGTGGTGGTACGCGACAGCGAGACCGGCAAGACCTTCGAGACAACGATCAAGGTGAACCAGCCATTGATCTACAAGGGCATCGCGGTTTACCAGTCGAGCTTCGACGACGGTGGCAGCAAGCTCAAGCTCACTGCGTATCCGATGACAGGCGCCCAGGACACGCCATTCCAGCTCGCGGGCGAAGTTGGCGGAACGACGCCGCTGGGGAGTGAGAAAGCGGCGGAGTACACAATTGAATGGTCGGGCTTCCGCGCCTTCAACGTCGAGAACATGGCGCAGAGCGGGCAGGATCTGCGCGCGGTGGATGCCAGCAAGAGCTTCAATGAGCAGTTTGCCGCCGGGCTCGGCAGGCAACTCGGCTCTGCAGCAAAGAAAGCCGACAACAAGGATTTGAAGAATGTCGGCCCAAGCGTCCAGTACAAGCTGCGCGACAAGACGGGGCAGGCGCGCGAATTCCACAATTACATGCAGCCGGTCATGCTGGATGGAGATTATGTTTTCCTGACCGGAATGCGCGACACGCCTGCCGAGCAGTTCCGTTACCTGCGCATTCCTGCGGACGACAAGGACTCGGTGGAGGAGTGGATGCGCTTGCGCGCTGCGCTCTACGTTCACGCTTTACGTGAGGTGGCTGCAAAACGCTACGCCGAGCAGACCATTCCGCAGGAAAAGCAGGAGTTACGGGATCAGGTTCGACGTTCCGCCTTGCGCGGGCTGGATATCTTTGCCGGCGACGGCAAGGAAGCCGGATTTGTCGCCGTGACAAAATTCCTCGAACAGGTGCCGCAGGCGGAGCAGCAGAAGGCGGCCGAGATCTTCATGAAGATCCTGAACGGCACGCTCTGGGAGTTGTGGCAGGCCGCACGCGAAAAGGGCGGACTCAAGCCGCTCGCACCAGATGAAAAGCACCAGCGCTTCCTGCAGCTGGCAATGAATGCCATGGCCGATGCCAACTTCTACGGCGCGCCGGTCTACCTGCAACTGCGGGAGTTCGAGGAGGTCAAAGCTTCCGTACTGCAAGTGACACGCTCGCCGGGCAAGAATGTGGTGTACCTTGGCTGCCTGTTCCTGGTGCTCGGTGTGTTCGCCATGTTCTACATCCGCGAGCGCCGCTTGTGGATCTGGCTGAAGCCGGACGAAGAGGGCCGCACGCATGCCCTGATGGCAATGAGTACGCAGCGCAAGACGCTGGACTTCGAGAAAGAATTCGAGGCATTGAAAGCGCAAGTCCAGAAATAGACGCGCGCTGTTGGAGAAAATGATGGAACTGGCACAATCGCAAACCTACCGCCCGCGCCCGGGCTACTTCAAACGCCTGACGATGATTGACTGGCTGTATGGCGCGGCCCTGCTTGCCGGCGCACTGTTCGCGCTCAATCGCTTCGGCGCGTACATGGATGTGTACGAGAAAGGCATCCTGCTGCTGTCCGTGCCCACCTTTGCGTGGCTCGGCTGGCAGTGGAAGCAGGTGCGCTGGCTGATGGCGGTGCTGGCAGTGCTGTCGCTGGCCTCGATGTCGCTCTACGGCGGCTCACTCGATGCGGCGAATGCAAAGTTCTTCCTCAAGTACGGCTTGTCCAGCCAATCGGCGATCCTGTGGATGAGCACGCTCTTTGTACTGTCAACGCTGTTCTACTGGGGCGGGCTCGCCACGCGTTCCGAATTCGGCGGCGCGGTCGGCAGCAAGCTGTCGTGGGCGGCCGTCGTGCTCGGCTTTACCGGCATGCTGGTGCGCTGGTACGAGTCCTATCTCGTCGGTACCGACGTCGGGCACATCCCGGTGTCGAACCTGTACGAAGTCTTCATCCTGTTCTGCCTGATCACCGCGCTGTTCTACCTGTACTACGAAGAGCACTACGCCACGCGCCAGCTTGGCCCCTTTGTCCTGCTGGTCATCTCCGCCGCCGTCGGTTTCCTGCTGTGGTACACGGTCAGCCGCGACGCTGCCGAGATCCAGCCGCTGGTCCCCGCCCTGCAGAGCTGGTGGATGAAGATCCACGTTCCGGCCAACTTCGTCGGCTACGGCACGTTTGCGCTGGCAGCGATGGTGGCGCTGGCCTACCTGCTCAAGCTCAAAGGCGTCCTCGCCGACCGCCTGCCGGCGCTCGAATTGCTGGATGACGTCATGTACAAGGCGATCGCGGTCGGATTCGCCTTTTTCACCATCGCCACCATCCTCGGCGCCCTGTGGGCGGCGGAAGCCTGGGGCGGCTATTGGTCGTGGGACCCGAAGGAAACCTGGGCGCTGATCGTCTGGCTCAATTACGCCGCCTGGCTGCACATGCGCCTCATGAAAGGCCTGCGCGGGCAGGTTGCCGCCTGGTGGGCGCTGGTGGGCCTGCTGGTTACGACGTTTGCCTTCCTCGGCGTCAACATGTTCCTTTCCGGCCTGCATTCCTACGGCCAGTTGTAAAACGCATGGAATAAATCCTCGCTGACGGCTGTTAACCACATGTGCTGCATTCGCAGCGCATCAACTAGCCAAGCGAGGATTCCATGAAACTGTCCCCCCTGTTTGCCGCACCCGTGCTGGCGCTCGGCCTGATCGGCTGTGCCAGCATGGCGACCGCCCAGATGCCCGCCACCGCCAAGGACGGCATGCTGACCAACAGCGCCGGCATGACCCTCTACACGTTTGACAAGGATGCTGCCGGCAGCGGGAAGAGCGTGTGCAACGGCCAGTGCGCCGTCAACTGGCCGCCGCTGATGGCCAAGGAAGGCGACAAGGCAGCGGGCGACTACAGCGTCGTCACGCGCGACGATGGCGGCAAGCAATGGGCGTACAAGGGCAAGCCGCTCTATCTCTGGATCAAGGACCAGAAACCAGGTGACAAGACCGGTGACGGGGTGAACAATGTGTGGCGTGTAGCCCAGCCGTAACATCTATCGCCCATGGCCGACTTCGCCGAGCAGCTCGCGCAGCATATTCCCCGCTTACGGCGGTATGCGCGCGCGCTGGCACACGACGCGGCCTGGGCGGACGACCTCGTGCAGGACACGTTGGAACGTGCGTTGCAGCGGCGCTGGCAGTTCCGGATCGACAAGAGCCTGACTGCGTGGCTGTTCACGATCCTGTACCGCCGGTTCCTGAACGATGTTGCCCGCCATCGGGCAGTGGTGTCCGATGAAAGCGAAGTGCCTGAGCCCGCCGTGACACCGGATTTCCCCATGCAGATCGACATGCAGCGCGCGCTCGCCAAGCTGACACCGGAGCACCGCGCCGTCATTGTGCTGGTCGGACTGGAACAAGTTTCGTACCAGGAGGCCGCCGAAGTACTGGACGTCCCCATCGGAACCGTGATGTCGCGGCTGTCGCGCGCACGGGAGCATTTGCGTGCTGCGCTTTCGGGCGCTCCCGCAGCTGGCGCGGCCAGGCTTTCCCGGATCAAGTGACATGAAGACCGACCCGATCAGCGAACACGACCTGCACGCCTACGTCGACAACCAGCTCGGCCCGGATCGCCGCGCGCAGGTCGAAGCGTATCTGGCGGGCCAACCGGAGGCCGCTGCATTCGTCCAGGATTTGCGTCTGCAAAACCACCTGTTGCACGAGACCTACGATACGGTACTGAACGAGCCTGTCCCCGTCGCCATGGGCGCCGCCTTGCGGCGCCAGCGCTTTCCCCTTGCGTGGGCAGCGAGTGTTGCTGCGCTTGCCATCGGCCTTGTCGCAGGCTGGACAGCGCGTGACATGACGCAAGCTTCGCCGGGGCCGGCCGTATTTGCAGAACGTGCCTTGCGCGCGCACCTCCTCTACGCCAGCGAAAAGCGCCATCCGGTCGAGGTGCCCGCGGAGCAGGAAGCCCATCTGGTCGCATGGCTTTCCAAGCGCCTGGACGCACCGATCCGCGCACCCGCGCTGAATGCGCACGGATTTTCCCTGCTTGGCGGGCGCTTGTTGCCGGGCGAAGAGGGGCCGTTGGCACAGTTGATGTACGAATCGGCGGATGGCGAACGTCTTACCCTCGTGGTGCGGCGCACAGGCCGCGATACCGGCGACACCCGCTTCCAGGTGCTGGAACAAAACGGCAACAGCGTCTTCTACTGGGTAGACCGGGACTACGGTTATGCCCTGTCCGGCAGCATCGGCAAGAATCGCATGATGGAAGTCGCCAGGGCAGTAGACGCCCAACTGCGCCATCCGCGAAATTGATGTAAGGTTTTCCGGGTCAGCGCAGACCAAGCAGTGACATCACCCTTGCGGAGAACTCATGTTAATCAAGCGCAATCCCAACGGACTGGACATCCCTTTTCCGTCTGAAATTACGCCGCGCCACGTGTTCGAAGCGCGCCGGACTTTCATCAAGCAGCTTGCCCTCGGCTCGATTGCCGCGACGGCACCCGGTCTGTTTGTGCCAGAGGCATTCGCGCAGACCGGCCCGAAGCTTCCCGCAAAGCAGAATACCGCCTTCGTCGTGATGGACAAGCCCACGTCCTACAAGGACGCGACGAGCTATAACAACTTCTACGAATTCGGCACCGACAAGGACGATCCCGTCCGTGCAGCGGGGACGCTGCGCACGCGTCCATGGACGGTCGCCATCGAGGGCGAGGTCAAGAAGCCGATGACGCTCGATATCGACAGTCTGCTCAAGATGGCGCCACTGGAAGAGCGCATCTACCGCCTGCGCTGTGTGGAGGGCTGGTCGATGGTGATTCCCTGGATTGGTTACTCCTTCTCCGAGCTCATCAAGCGGGTCGAGCCAACCGGTAATGCCAAATTCGTCGAGTTCGTCACGCTAGCGGACCGCAAGCAGATGCCCGGACTGCGCAGTCCGGTACTGGAGTGGCCCTATGTGGAAGGCTTGCGCCTCGATGAGGCTAGCCACCCCCTGACCCTGCTGACGCTCGGCATGTACGGCGAAGTCCTGCCGAACCAGAACGGTGCACCGGTACGCATCGTGGTGCCGTGGAAGTACGGTTTCAAGTCGGCCAAGTCTATCGTCAAGATCCGCTTCGTGAAGGACCAGCCGAAGACGGCATGGAATATTTCGGCGCCGCAGGAATACGGCTTCTATTCCAACGTCAATCCCGATGTCGACCATCCGCGCTGGTCGCAGGCGACCGAGCGGCGCATCGGCGAGGATGGCTTCCTCACCCGCAAGCGCAAGACGCTGATGTTCAATGGCTATAGCGATGTCGCGTCGCTGTACGTCGGCATGGACCTGAAAAAGTTCTACTGATGATCACCTCGAGACAAATCACCGCCGCGAAGGTGGTGCTGTTCGCGGCTTCGCTGCTTCCCTTTGCGCGGTTGGTACTGTTTGCGTTCACCGACCGCCTCGGCGCCAACCCCATTGAATTCATCACGCGCAATACCGGCGACTGGACCTTGTACTTCCTGTGCCTGACGCTGAGCGTGACGCCGCTGCGCAAACTCACGGGGATGCATTGGTTGATCCGGCTGCGCCGCATGCTTGGATTGTTTGCCTTTTTCTATGCGACCCTGCACTTCACGACCTTCCTCTGGTTCGATCATTTCTTCGATGTCGACGAGATGCTGAAGGATGTGGTGAAGCGGCCCTTCATCACGGTGGGATTCACGGCCTTCGTGCTGCTCATTCCACTGGCGGTCACGAGTACGAACGGCATGGTGAAGCGCCTCGGCGGCAAGCGCTGGCAGTGGCTGCACCGGCTGGTCTACCTGATCGCGGCGCTGGGCATCCTGCATTTCTGGTGGATGAAGGCGGGCAAGAACGATTTTGCCCAGCCCATCCTGTTTGGAAGCATCGTCGCTGTGCTGTTGCTGATGCGGCTGTGGTGGAATGTGATCCAGCCGAGGCTGGAGCGGCGCCGGATGATGCCGGCGCCGGGATGCGGATTACGGGAGCAGCGTCTCGAGCGCAAATAGCTCGCCCGGTGTTTCGCGACGGCGGATCAGGTGTACCTGGTCGCCGTCGACCATCACTTCCGCTGCGCGGCCGCGGGTATTGTAGTTGGACGACATCGTCATGCCGTAAGCGCCGGCCGACATGATCGCCAGCAGGTCGCCCTGTTCGATTGCCAGAGAACGTTCACGCGCCAGCCAGTCACCCGATTCGCACACCGGGCCGACGATGTCATACGTCTTTTGCTCGCCCACCCGCTGCACGACCGGTTGCACGCCATGCCATGCCTCGTACATCGCCGGGCGCATCAAGTCGTTCATTGCCGCATTGACGATGGCGAAGTTTTTCGCCGCGCCGTGCTTCAGGTATTCGACTTCCGTGAGCAGCAGGCCTGCGTTGCCGACAATGGAGCGGCCGGGTTCGAACATCACCTGGATCGGCTTGCCCTTGTATTGGTGCAGGCGCCACTTGTCGATCTTCGCAAACAGCCGGCCGAGGTAATCGCCGATCGCGACCGGCTTGTCCTTGTCGTAGGTGATGCCGATGCCGCCGCCGATATCGATATGGTGCAGCACGATGCCTTCCTGCGTCAGCCGGTCCACCAGCTCGATCAGGCGGTCGAGCGCTTCCAGCAGCGGCGCATCGTCCAGCAGCTGTGATCCGATATGGCAATCGATGCCGGCGACACGGATATGCGGCAGCGTCGCGGCGGTGCGATAGGCGGTGAGCGCTTCGTCATAGGCGATGCCGAACTTGTTTTCCTTCAGTCCGGTGGAAATGTAGGGGTGCGTCTTCGCATCGACGTTGGGATTGACGCGCAGCGACACCGGCGCCTGCTTGCCCATCTCGCCCGCCACTTCATTCAGACGATGCAGTTCGGCCGTCGATTCGACGTTGAAGCACAGGATGTCGTGCGACAGCGCCAACTTCATTTCCTCATGCGTCTTGCCCACGCCGGAGAAGATGACCTTGCTCGGGTCGCCGCCCGCCGCGATCACGCGCAGCAGTTCGCCGCCGGAGACGATATCGAAGCCGGAGCCGAGCTTGCTCAGCAGGTCCAGCACCGCGATGTTGGAATTCGACTTGACCGAATAGCAGACCAGCGCCGTGCTCGCATCGCGCTGGTTTTCACGGCAGGCGTTCGCGTAGGCGGAAAAGTTTTCGACCAGCGCCGCTTTGGAATAGACGTAGGTCGGACTGCCGAACTGGCGGGCGATCTCGGTCAGCGGAACGTTTTCGGCGCACAGCGCGCCATTCTTGTAGGAAAAGTGGGACATGGTATGAGCAGACAACTATTTGGAAGCGGGCGCAGCGTTTTGTGCAGGCGCAGCCGGCGGCGCAGGTGTCGCAACGGGCTGTTTGGCGGGCAGGTAGAGCGGGCCCTTCTGGCCGCATCCGGCCAGAAGAATCGCCATGGACAGACCGGCAACACGCGACAGGTCAAGAACTGACTTCACGATTAGAATCACGGTTTTGGGAACCCAAGGAGTGTAGCATGACTGAATCCGAATTCCTGGCGCTGGCGGACGAGACGCTGGGCGCCATCGAGGCCGCACTGGAGCGGGCCGCGAACGACAGCGACCTGGACGTCGAGTGCAGCCGCAGCGGCAATGTGCTGGAGATCGAATTCGTCGACAACGGCTCGAAAATCATCGTCAACAGCCAGGCGCCGATGCAGGAAATGTGGGTGGCGGCGCGCTCTGGCGGTTTCCATTACAAGCGGATCGACGGCCAGTGGCGCAATACGCGCGACCAGTCCGAAATGTACGCGTCGCTGTCGAAAATGGTGACCGAGCAGGGCGGCATTGCCGTGGTCCTCAGCGGGAACGCATAAAAAAGGCCGGAATCCCTTTGGAGGATTCCGGCCTGAATTGTTTACTGCGAACGGTCAGAACAATTCGTTCTTCACATCTTCCTTCGCCTTTTCATCTTCAGGCGTCGTGCCGTTGCCCAGGCCCAGGCTGCGGACACCGGTACCCGGCGGATTCTCTGCGTAATAGTATTCCCCGCCGACCTGGATAATCCCCTCGGGAACGGCCCGTTCCGCAATAGGCACGTCCTTGAGCGCCTTGCTCATGTAACTGATCCAGATCGGTAATGCCAGTCCGCCGCCGGTCTCCTTGTTGCCCAGGTTTTTCGGCTGGTCGAAACC
This sequence comes from Noviherbaspirillum sp. ST9, assembly GCF_048799745.1. Classification (NCBI taxonomy): domain Bacteria; kingdom Pseudomonadati; phylum Pseudomonadota; class Betaproteobacteria; order Burkholderiales; family Oxalobacteraceae; genus Noviherbaspirillum; species Noviherbaspirillum sp. ST9. The sequence continues at coordinate 489,826 of NZ_JBLWFR010000004.1, forward strand.
GATCCATGCGACGCCCACGATTTTTGGCTGGTAGCCGGCGAACCACGCGTCGATCGAATCGTTGGTCGTGCCGGTCTTGCCGGCGATATCCGTACGCTTCAGGGAAAGGGCGCGTGTCGCCGTTCCGGACTTGACCACGTCCTTCATCATGCTGTCCATCAGGAAGGCGTTACGCTCGTCGATGACGCGGTTCGCTTCTTCGCCGGCGCGGTCGGGGACGGCAGTGGACAAGACCCGGCCGGTCGTATCCGTCACTTTGGAAATGATGTACGGGCTGACACGATAACCGCCGTTGGCGAACACGGCGTACGCCCCCGCCATCTGTAGCGGCGTCACCGCGCCCGCGCCCAGCGCCAGCGTCAGGTAGGGTGGGTTTTTCTCCGCCTCGAAGCCGAAGCGGGTCGCGTACTCCTGGCCATACTTCGCGCCGATCTTGTGCAGGATGCGGATCGAGATCATGTTCTTCGACTTGGCCAGGCCTTTGCGCATCGGCATCGGGCCTTCGTACTTGCCGTCGTAGTTCTTCGGCTCCCACGCCTGTCCACCGGTCTGACCCGCGTCGAAACTGATCGGCGAGTCGGCAATGATCGTCGACGGCGACATGCCCTTTTCCAGCGACGCGGAATAGATGAACGGCTTGAACGAGGAGCCCGGCTGGCGCCACGCCTGCGTGACGTGGTTGAACTTGTTGCGATTGAAGTCGAAGCCGCCAACGAGCGCGCGGATAGCGCCGTCTTCTGTATTCGCGGCGACAAATGCGGATTCCACTTCAGGCATCTGGGTAATCGTCCAGGCATTGTTCTCCTGGGTCACGCGGATCACGGCACCCCGGCGCACTTTCTTTGCGGGCGGGGCCTTGTCGCTCAACAGGTTGGTTGCGAAGCTAAGGCCCGGTCCGGTAATGGTGATCTCTTCACCGGAGGAGAGCACCGCTTTCACGCTCTTGGGCGAAGCTTCCAGGACCACCGCGGCGACGATGTCGTCACTGTCCGGATGCTCGGCCAGCTCCACTTCGATGGCGTGGTCTGCCTCTTCCTTCGCGGCGGGAATTTCCATGTACGCTTCCGGTCCGCGATAGCCATGACGCTTCTCGTAATCCATCACGCCGCGGCGCAGCGCAAGGTAGGCTGCATCCTGGTCGGCCTTGGTAATGGTCGTGTAGACATTCAAGCCGCGGGTATAGGTTTCGTCCTTGAACTGGTCATAGACGAGCTGGCGCGTCATCTCGGCAACGTACTCGGCATGCACGCCGAATTCGCTGCTGTTCGTCTTGATTTTCATGACCTGGTCTTTGGCCGCGGTATATTGAGCGTCCGTGATATAGCCCAGCTGGAGCATGCGCTGCAGGATGTACTGCTGACGGATGCGCGCGCGCTTGGGATTGGCCACCGGGTTATAGGCCGACGGCGCTTTCGGCAGGCCGGCCAGCATGGCGGCTTCGGCCACGGTGATGTCCGCCAGCTTCTTGCCGAAGTAGATCTGTGCCGCGGAAGAGAATCCATAGGCGCGCTGCCCCAGGTAGATCTGGTTCATGTACACCTCAAGGATCTGGTCCTTGGTCAGGTTTTGCTCGATCTTCCAGGCCAGCAGCATCTCGTAAATCTTGCGCTTGAGCGTCTGCTCGCTGGACAGGAAGAAATTGCGGGCCACCTGCTGCGTAATGGTCGACGCACCCTGTCTCGAACTGTTCGTCAGGTTGTGGATGGCCGCGCGCATGATGCCGACGTAATCGACGCCGCTATGGTCGTAGAAGCGGTCATCCTCGATGGCCAGTACGGCCTTTTTCATGATGTCCGGCACGTCCTTGATGCGCACGAGGTTGCGGCGCTCCTCGCCGAATTCCCCGATCAGCACGTTATCGGCGGAATAGATCCGTAGCGGAATCTTGGGCCGGTAATCGGTCAGGGTATCCAGCGCCGGCAGGTTCGGATAGGCCATGGCCAGCGAGAAGCAAATGATCAGCACGCCGATGACGGCAAGGCCGACCACGCTTCCCACGAGACCCAGGAACAGGCGCGCAAGTAAGGAAAAGCGGGGCTTCGACGCGGTTTTGGAGGCGTCGCCTTCAGGTTTATTGCTGGACATGCGGGGGGATGAGCAGGAGAAAATTGGACTTCTGAATTATAACGGTGGGCAACATTATCGGATATTAGTAGAATTTCAATGTTTCTCACCGTAACGCGTCGGCTTTTGGCAACTGGTTACAAATTCCTGTACGGAAATCGCTTTACATGGCTCGAAGCTTATTGCTAGGATTTAATGTAACGTTGGATATATATAACCTAAATATCGGTTTTTAAACGGATTTTTTGTTGAAGTGCCACTATATCCGTTGCTTCGACATATAAATAAGTGGTGCGTTCACGCAATAAGCCACATTTTCGGGGAGTAAAACCCTTGGCCATTGATCTCGGATCGTTACTCGGCAAGAAGAATCCACCGTTGATCGGCCTGGACATCAGTACCTCGGGCGTCAAACTCGTCGAACTGTCTGAAACGGGCAAGAACGAATACCGGCTGGAACGCATCGCGAACGAACCCTTGCCGCGCGGTGCCGTCGTCGACGGCAACATCGAAAACATCGAACAGGTGTCCGAGGCGGTTCGCCGCGTCTGGAAGAAGAGCGGCACCAAAGCCAAGCATGCAGCCCTCGGCATGCCGCCCGCATCGGTCATTACCAAGAAAATCATCCTGCCCGCCGGCCTGTCGGAAGACCAGCTCGAAGTCCAGGTCGAGAGCGAGGCCAACCAGTACATCCCGTTTGCCCTCGAAGAGGTCAGCCTCGATTTCTGCGTGATCGGCCTCGCACCGAATTCGCCGGACGACGTCGAGGTCCTGATCGCCGCAACGCGCAAGGAAAAGGTGGAAGACCGCGTCGCCGTCGCTGAGTCCGCCGGGCTCAAACCGGTCGTCATGGATATAGAATCGTATGCGGCACGCGCCGCGGTGGACCGGATCACAGCACAGCTTCCGAAAGGTGGTCAGGGGCAGATCGTCGCCCTGTTCCAGATCGGCGCGCAGGCCACGCATGTCTCAGTGTTGCAGGATGGACAAACCATCTACGAGCGCGAGCAACCCTTTGGTGGCAACCAGCTGACGCAGGATATTGTGCGTGCATATGGATTGTCGTTTGAAGACGCCGAATCCAAGAAGCGCTCCGGCGACCTGCCGGAAGGCTATGACCGGGAACTGGTCGAGCCCTTCCTGGAAAATGCGGCGCTCGAGGTGACGCGGGCCATCCAGTTTTTCTTCACATCCACTCCCTATACCCATATCGACCAGATCTTCCTGGCGGGCGGCTGCGCGGTCATCCCCGGCCTGGTCGAGATCGTGGCCGAGCGGGCCAAGGTGTCGACCTCTGTTGTCAGCCCCTTCAAGGGAATGCAGCTCGCGCCGGCGATCCGTGAAAAGCAGTTGCGCGCCGAAGCGCCGGCGTACCTGGTCGCCTGTGGCCTGGCGATGCGGAGGTTTGAAGAATGATTCGTATCAACCTGCTTCCTCATCGCGAGGAAAAGCGCAAGCAGCGGAAGATTGCCTTCGTACGCTTGCTCGTTCTCGCCTCGTTGATGGGCCTCGCGTTCTCCGTCGCGTACGCCGCCTTCATCGGTGCAAAAATCTCCAACCAGAACCAGCGTAATAGTTTCATCAAGGATGAGAACGCCAAGCTGGACGCGGAAATCAAGGAAATCGCCACCCTCAAGCAGGAAATAGAAGCCCTGCAGGCCCGTCAGCAGGCCGTGGAAGACTTGCAGAGTGATCGCAACCAGCCCGTGTACCTGATGGACGAATTGGTCAAGCAGGTCCCGGAAGGCATTTACCTGCGCGCATTCAAGCAGGACAACCAGCGGGTGGCGGTCAGCGGCTATGCGCAGTCCAACGAGCGCGTCTCGGAGCTGCTGCGCAACCTCGGCAACAATTCCCCGTGGCTGGAACGCCCGGACCTGATCGAAATCCGCCTGACCAATCTCGGCCAGGGCAGGGACGCCAAGAAGGTATTCGACTTCACGGTGAACGTCGGCATCAAGCGCCCGCGCGAAAAGGAGCAGGCCGCCTCGACTCCCCCGAAGAAGCAGCCCTGACAGGAAAGACGCACTATGGCAGACCTAAAGAAAATCGGGGATACGATAACCAGCCAGTTCCGCGGCCTCAATGGACGCGACCCCGGGCAATGGCCGATCATTCCGCAATTGCTGTGCGCGTTTGGCACCTTTGTGGGTGTGATTGTGCTCGGCTGGTTCCTCTACCTGAGCGGTCAACAGGATGAACTGGAGCTTGGCGAGCAGGAAGAGGTCAAGCTGCGCGAAGAATACAAGACCAAGGTGCGGCAGGCGATCAACCTTGAGGGATTGCGAAAGCAGCGGGATCAGGTCAACGAGTACGTCTCATCGCTGGAGAAGCAATTGCCCAGCAAGGCAGAAATGGATGCGCTGCTTTCCGACATTAACCAGGCCGGCCTGGGGCGTGGCCTGCAATTCGAGTTGTTCAAGCCGGGACAGGTCATCGTCAAGGACTATTATGCGGAGCTGCCGATTGATATCAAGGTGACCGGCAGCTATCACGATATCGGCGCATTCACCAGCGACATCGCCAACCTGCCGCGGATCGTCACATTGAACAACCTGAACCTTGCCGCAGGCAAGGACGGCACCCTGACCCTCGAAGCCGTTGCGAAGACTTTCCGATACCTGGACAAGGACGAAGTCGCCGCGCAGCGCAAGGCGTCCGAGGAAAAGGCCAAGAAGGCCAAAGGGGCGAAGAAATGATGATCCCACGCGCCTTGAAGAAGGCAGTTCCGCTGCTGGCCTTGTCCGTGCTCGCGGGATGCGGGGACGGCGGACTGCAGGAAGTGAAAGACTGGATGAAGGAAGTCCGGTCGCAGACGCCGGTATCCGTGCCAAAGATTTCCGAACCCAAAAAATTCGTGCCGTTCTCCTATAGCGGCAAGGACGAGTTTGACCCGTACAATCCGGCAAAGCTTTCAGCCGCATTGGCCAAAATGCAGGCGAATACCGGCAGTGGCCTCAAGCCCGACCTCGACCGCCGGAAAGAGCCATTGGAAAGTTATCCGCTGGACAGCATCAAGATGGTCGGCACTTTGGAGAAACCTGGGCTGAGCTACGCTCTCCTGCAGGTGGACAAGGTGGTTTTTCAAGCCAAGGTCGGCAATTACATCGGCCAGAACTTCGGCATGATCACCAGGATTACCGACACGGAAGTCGAGATCAAGGAGATCGTGCGCGATGCCTCGGGCGAATGGACCGAACGCAAAGCCAAGTTAGAGTTGCAGGAGAATAAGAAATGATGTCCGCACAAACATACCTAAGAGGCTTTGGTGCCGACGTGCGCAGCGTATTGCGTCGGTTCGTGGTCGCGGGCCTGTCGCTCGCCTGTTGCATCGCCTACGCGCAGGAAAATGCGATCGAATCGATCGGTGCCAATCAGCAGGGCGCCAACGTCATCGTGAAGGTCAAGCTGAAGAAGCCACTGGCCAAGCCGCCGATCGGCTTTTCCATTACCAACCCCGCGCGGATTGCGCTGGATTTTTCCGGCGCATCGAATGCGACAGGGAAGATCTCCCAGGACATCGGGCTGGGCGACGTAAAGAGCGTGAATGTGGTGCAGGCGGGCGAGCGCTCACGCATCGTCTTTAACCTGCTCCGTCCGTTGAATTACGCGACCGTCGTCGAGGGGGATACGGTCATTGTCACCATCGATGGCTCTGGCGGAATCGCCTCGGCGGTGAATGCGGCCGGCATTCCTGTTGCCGCTACCCCGGCAGTCCCTGCCAAGCAGGTGTTGCGCGACATCGATTTCAGAAGGGGAGTGCTCGGCGAGGGGCGTGTTGTTGTCGACTTGCCCAGTAATCAGGTAGCGGTCGATGTTCGCCAGCAAGGGCAGTCGATCGTGGTTGATTTCGTGAAAACCAGCCTGCCGGAAGTATTGCGCCGTCGCCTCGATGTTGCCGATTTTGGCACGCCGGTGCAAACCATCACGACCTCGCCGCAGGGCGAAAACGTCCGTATGGTGATCGAGCCGAAGGGACTATGGGAGCACAGCGCCTACCAGAGCGATACTCAGCTGGTGGTCGAGGTGAAGCCCATCAAGGAAGACCCGAACAAGCTCGTCCAGGGAACGCAGGGGTATCGCGGCGAGCGACTGTCGCTCAATTTCCAGAACGTCGAAGTCCGCGCTGTCCTGCAGGTGATTGCTGATTTCACCGGATTGAACATCATTACCAGCGACACGGTCAGCGGCAATGTCACCTTGCGCCTGAAAGATGTGCCCTGGGACCAGGCGCTTGACATCGTCATGCAGGCAAAGGGCCTGGACATGCGCAAGAACGGCTCCGTGCTGTGGATCGCGCCGAAGGACGAGCTGCTGACGAAGGAAAAGCTCGAACTGGAACAGAAGGCCCAGATCGCCGAACTGGAACCACTCAAGACGGAAACCTTCCAGCTGAATTACCAGAAGGCTGAATCCTTCAAGCAGGTGCTCGGAGTTGAGGGAACGGATTCCAAGAAGAGTATTCTGTCCAAGCGGGGAAGCGCGGTCATTGACCCACGCACCAATCAATTGTTCGTAACCGATATCGCATCCAAGCTTGAAGAGATTCGCAAGCTTGTCCAGAAGACAGATATCGCCTCGAAGCAAGTCCTGATCGAAGCAAGGATTGTCGAGGCCGACGACAAGTTCAGCAAGAACCTCGGCGCAAAACTCGGTTTTACGGATATGCGCACTCTGCGCGGTGGTGATACAGGCTGGCAGATTTCACGCGGCAGCAATGCAAGGGTGGCAGTCACCGGCAACCTCACCGGCGTTGGCGAGCAGACGGGCCAGGTCGAAGAAAAAGACAGCGGCTACAACAACAGCCAGTTTATCAACCTTCCGGCTGCCGGCATCAACGGCATCGCTCCAGGAACGCTGGCCGTCAGCCTCTTTTCAGCGGCGGCGAACCGCTTCCTGAACCTCGAGCTTTCCGCCCTGGAGGCTGACGGAAAGGGGAAGATCATCTCCAGCCCGCGTGTCGTGACAGCAGACCAGCTCAAGGCCGTGATCGAACAAGGTACCGAGCTTCCGTATCAGGTTGCCACTTCCAGCGGTGCTACATCGATCATGTTCCGCAAGGCGAACCTCAAGCTCGAAGTGACCCCGCAAATTACCCCGGACGGAAACGTCATCCTTGACGTCGACGTCAACAAGGACAGCGTCGGCGTGGAGACGCGTGCAGGGTTTGCGATCGATACAAAGCACGTGAAGACGCAGGTGCTCGTGGAAAATGGCGGAACCGTCGTACTCGGCGGTATTTTCCAGCAGGTCGAGCGCGAACAGGTGTCGAAGGTGCCAGTCTTTGGCGACATTCCTGTCGTCGGTCACTTGTTCAAGACGCAGGGACGCACCAATGACAAAACAGAGTTGTTGATTTTCATTACACCTAAAATAGTTGCCGATCGCGTGGTATCACGCTAATCAAGAGCAATAAGCAAGAATTCGAATAACGTTAAGGGTAGGGCTTATGAAATTAGGGGATATCGGGACTTCGGTCCAAAAGATTGTTCGATTCGCAGCGTGCGGGCTGATGGCGCTGTCGCTTGCGTCATGCGGCGGCGGCGGCGGTTCAGCTGGTACCGTATCGGGCACGAGCGGCTCCACGGCAACGACACCGTCGTCGATTTCCTTGCTGTTCAGCAGTACGGAATTGCCGTCATCCGGCACGGCTGGCACGGAAGTGACCGTCACCGCGTTGGTCAAGAATGGAAACAACAATGCGATTGCATCCGCGCCGGTGATCTTTACGGCCAGCTCGGGCGCGTTGACCGCCGTCTCGGCGACGACTGATGCCAATGGCAAAGCCACTGCGCTTCTCAGCACTTCCGGTGACCGCACCAATCGGTCAATCACCGTCACTGCAAAGGCAGGCAATGTGACGACGACAGGTACCGTCAATGTCGTCGGAACGGCCGTCGCAATTACTGGTCCGTCGACGGTTACAGCTGGTGGCACCGGCGACTTTGCCATTACTGTCCGCGATCAGGCCGGAAAGGCGATCTCGGGTGTTCCGGTGGCGATTTCCACTGCGAAGGGGAACGGAATTGCGATCAAGTCGTCTGGTGGCGGTAGCGCAAGTGCGGCGATCACGAATTCCCAAGGCCAAGTGGTGATTACCGTGACCGGTACGATTGCAGGCAAGGACTCGATTGTCGCGTCATCGCAGGGACATACCTTCTCCTATGATTTCAACGTGAACACGCTCAGTCTTACCGTCACCCCCGCGGCGACACAGGCAAACGTGAGCACATGTACCAGCATCAGCGCACGTCTGGAAAACTCCGGCGTCGGACAAAATGGGATCATCAACATCAGTACATCCCGCGGCCTGATCTATTCCGACAGCGGCTGTAATTCTCCCCTGGGAAGCACTGGCGTGCCCGTTACTGCAGGACAGGCACAGACTACCTATATCAAGTCTGACATGATCGGCGTGGCGACAATTACGGGTACCGTTGCAAATGGCCCGACGGCGCAGAGCAGCATCACTTTCGTCGCACCGTTGACGTCCACGGCAACGATCAGCGTCCAGCCGGAACCGTCAGTCGTCAGTCCGAGCGGCACCGGTCAGAGCAACACCAGCGTCTTGACGGTCACTGTGCGTGACGGAACCGGCAACAACAATCTGGTGAAAGGTGCTGTGATCGAGTTCTCGATCGTCTCCGATCAGAGCGGCGGCTCATTGTCCAATCCGTCTGTCGTGACAACGGAAGACGACGGAACTGCCAAGGTAACCTTCACTGCCGGTCCGGCAACGACTCCTGCAAACGGCGTACAGATCCAGGCGCGCATTCAGGGCACGACGAAGACGGCGACGGCAAGCCTGACCGTTTCCCGCAAATCCCTGTTCATCACTGCCGGTACCGGCAACAAGCTTGAGACGCCTTCCACATCAACCTATCGTCAGGACTACACGGTCTTTGTGACTGATGCGTCCGGCAACCCGGTGCCGGAAGTTGCGGTCACGGCTTCCGTCAAGGCGATGTTCTACCGCAAGGGGGGGTATCGTTTCGATTCCGATCAGGCAACCCCGGAAACCGGCTGGGTCTATGCCTCGCCGCACTATGTCTGCTCGAACGAAGATAGCAATAACAACGGTATTCTCGACGCGGGAGAGGATTTCAACAGCAACGGGACGCTTGAACCTCGCATTCCGTTGTCTGTGACGTCGAGTGGTAAGACGGATGCAACCGGTACAGCAGTCATCTCGATCCTGTATCCACGCGATCGCGGTAACTGGACGGATGTGCGGATGTCGATCACAGGCAGTGTTCAGGGTACTGAGGCAATTTACACGACTTCGACGTATACTCTGCCGGTACTCGCAACGGACCTGTCCGACCAGTCAACTGCGCCGCCGGGTTCGCCCAGCCCGTATGGGACGAATGCCTGCAACGTGTCAAATTGACCTCAAACATTTTCCTGGTAGGCCTCATGGGCGCCGGCAAGACGACAGTCGGCCGCGCCCTGGCCAAAAAACTCAACAAACGGTTCATCGATTCGGACCACGAAATCGAGGCGCGCACAGGCGCCTCGATTCCTTTGATCTTTGAGATCGAGGGGGAGGCGGGTTTTCGGCAGCGAGAGTCGGAGGTCATTCGCGACCTCACCTCGCAAACCGACCTGGTCCTCGCGACCGGCGGCGGTGCAATCCTGAAGCCTGAAAACCGTGAATATCTGAAGACGCGCGGGACCGTGATCTACTTGCGGGCCAGCATCAACAGCATCCTCCAGCGCACCAGCCACGACAAGAACCGGCCCTTGTTGCAGACAGCCGATCCTCGCGGCCGCCTTGAGCAGCTTTCGCGCGAACGCGAGCCGCTCTACCTGGAAGTTGCCGACTTTGTCATCGAAACCGGCCGTCCTAACGTACAATCTCTGGTGCAAACCATCATTTCCCAGTTGGAGATGGCGCAGAAAGCGTCGCCCGGGAACGACACGCCGAACCAGACCTCCTGAAACCTATGACCGCGCAGCATTCATCGCCGATCACCTTGCAAGTTGACCTGGGTGATCGCAGTTACCCTATTGCGATTGGCCAATCGTTGTTGACCGATCCTTCCCTCGTTACACGCCAGATCGCAGGCAAGCGGGTGGCAGTCGTCACGAATACCACGGTCGGCCCCCTATACCTCGATCGCCTGGTTGGTATCCTCGAAGGCGCGGGCAAGCAAGTCACAACGGTGGTGCTGCCGGACGGTGAAGAGGAGAAAAACTGGGGCAACCTGATGCGCGTGTTTGACGTGCTGCTCGAACAGAAGTGCGACCGCAAGACGACGCTGATTGCCTTGGGCGGCGGTGTGATTGGAGACATGACCGGGTTTGCCGCGGCGACATACATGCGCGGCGTGCCGTTTATCCAGGTGCCGACAACGCTGCTGGCGCAAGTTGATTCCTCCGTTGGCGGCAAGACCGGCATCAACCACCCGCTTGGCAAGAACATGATCGGCGCGTTCTACCAGCCGCAGGCCGTCATTGCCGATACGTCGACCCTGAATACCCTTCCCGACCGCGAACTGTCCGCAGGGCTTGCAGAGGTCATCAAGCACGGCGCCATCATCGATTCGGCGTTCTTCGACTGGATCGAGGCAAATATCGGAAAGCTCGTGGACCGCGATCCGGAAGCGCTGGCGTATTCCATCCAGCGATCCTGCGAGATCAAGGCGGAAGTTGTGCGCCAGGATGAGCGCGAAGGTGGATTGCGTGCAATCCTGAATTTCGGCCACACGTTCGGACACGCGATCGAGGCCGGCATGGGGTATGGCGCATGGCTGCACGGCGAGGCAGTCGGATGCGGCATGGTCATGGCGGCCGATTTGTCCCATCGCCTTGGATTCATCGATTCGGCCAGTGCATCGCGATTGAAGGCGCTGGTGAAGGCAGCGCGGCTGCCCTTTGTTGCGCCGGATCTCGGCATCGAGCGATGGCTTGAACTGATGCAGGTGGACAAGAAGAACGAGGGTGGCCAGATCAAATTCATCCTCCTCAAGCCCCTCGGCACATCGGTCATCATGCCAGTGCCGCAGGATGCCTTGGTAGAAACCCTGAAAGCCTGCATTCGTTAATGGATTTCGAAGCCAACCTCGCACCTTATGCTGCACGTTCCGCGGCATCGCGGGGGAGGCGTTTCGCGGAACCGGCCCCGGCTTCGCGTACGGAGTTCCAGCGCGACCGTGACCGCATCATCCATTCGACCGCATTTCGCCGGCTCGAGTACAAGACACAGGTCTTCGTCAACCATGAGGGCGATCTCTTCCGCACTCGCCTGACGCACAGTATCGAAGTCGCGCAGATCGCACGGTCGACCGCACGCAACCTGCGTCTCAACGAAGACCTGGTCGAAGCGATTTCGCTGGCGCACGATCTGGGTCATACGCCGTTCGGTCATGCGGGACAGGAGGCGCTGGACGCGTGCATGAAGGAGTACGGTGGCTTCGAACATAACCTGCAAAGCTTGCGCGTCGTCGATCAGCTTGAGGAGCACTACGGGGCATTCGATGGGCTGAACCTGATGTTCGAAACGCGCGAAGGCATCCTCAAGCACTGTTCCACTTCAGATGCAAAGACGCTGGGAGAAGTTGGCCAGCGCTTCCTCGATAAGAAACAGCCGACTCTGGAGGCGCAGCTGGCCAACCTCGCCGACGAGATTGCGTACAACAATCATGACATCGACGACGGCCTGCGTTCGGGCTTGTTGACCACTGGCCAACTGGACGAGGTGGATTTCTATGCGCGTCACCGGACAGAAGTGGAACGCGCCTACCCCGGCATCACCGGACGCCGTGCCATCCATGAAACCATCCGGCGCATGATCAATGCATTGATCGTCGATCTGATCAATACTTCGAAGGCCCGCATTGAAAGCACCCAGCTCAAGTCCATTGAGGACGTGCGCAACGCGCCTCCCATGATCGCGTTCTCCGCGGAGATGAACAGGGAGGCCGCACAGTTGAAGCATTTCCTGCGTCACAACCTGTACCAGCACTACCAGGTCAACCGCATGACCAGCAAGGCGCGACGCATCATTCGCGAATTGTTCGAGGCATTCATGCGTGAACCGCGCCTGCTTCCCCCGGATTACCAGACAGGTCTGCGCGACGGCGCGACTGCCGACCAGATGCGGGCGCAGGCGCGCAAGGTCGCCGACTATATCGCTGGCATGACGGATCGATACGCGATGCGCGAATTCCGCCGCCTTTTCACCGTCGAAGAAATCTAGTCCAGCGTGCGCAGGGGGTGCGCATGCGCCGGCCATGCCGGTTCAAAGAAGCGCTCGATCATTTCCGTGCTGACGCCGGCCAGTTGTGCCGGCGACCATTTCGGCGCATTGTCCTTGTCGATCACCACCGACCTGATTCCTTCGAGCACTTCGCCGTTCTCAAAACTGCGGCGCACCATGGTACGCTCCATGCGCAGGTTGTCCGCAACGCCCATCGTCCTTCCACGACGCAGCTGCGACAAGGTCACGCACATCATGAGCGGCGAGCGTTTGCTCATGGTGTCGAGTGCTTTTCGTGCAAATGCGCTGTCGTCTTTCCTGAGAGAGTCCGCAATCGACAGCACATCGTCATGTGCAAAATGCCGGTCGATTGCGCTGCGCTCGGTAGCGAGCACGCTTGCTGCAGGTTCAGCCTGCGATGCGAATCGCGACGCGAATTCACGAATGGCGTCGGGCAGTCCGGAGGAATCTACGGACTCAAGCATGGCGGAGAGCGAAGCAAGTTCCGCAGCAGGCACAAACACGTCGGCGAGGCCGGCATACAGGGCATCGGCAGCGCCGATGGTTTCGCCGGTGACGCCGAGGTAAGTGCCGATTTCGCCGGGCACGCGCGACAGGAAATATCCCCCGCCCACATCAGGGAACAGGCCAATGTTCACCTCCGGCATCGCCATCTTCGTGCGCTCGGTGACGATGCGCAGTCGGTTGGATTCGCCCCCTTGCGCAACACCCATTCCACCCCCCATGACGATGCCGTCCATGACGGCGACATACGGCTTGGGATAGAAGTGGATGAGATGGTTCAGTGCATACTCTTCCGTGAAAAAGTCTTCCAGCGATGCGCTTCCGCCCTGCGGATTCGCCCGTCCCGCGTCGTAAAAGAAACGTATATCGCCACCCGCACAAAACGCACGCTCGCTGCTACTGCGGATCGCCACTGCGCGCACCGCACTATCGCTGCGCCACGCGATCAATGTCGTCGTGAGCGCGCGAACCATGTCGAGCGACAGGGAGTTCAGTGCTTTGGGGCGATCAAGCGTGATGAAGCCGATGTTGTTCTTGATATGGGTCTGGACGAATTCAGTCATGGCCGGCAAGTAAGTACGGGAAGCGGATCATTGTATCGGCAATGCCAGAAGCTCGCAGTCGCACGCCCGACATTCGCCGCGTGGCGGCGGCCAAATAAAAAGGGCGCATTGATGCGCCCTTGATCGTCATGGCCCTGACGGGCCGGAGAAATGTCACGCAGCGGCCGATGTGTCCGGCATGCGCTTGAACGATTCGTGCTGGTGGTCCTGGATCTTTGTCTTGTACTTCAGTACCTGACGGTCCAGTTTGTCAATCAATGTGTCGATGGCAGCGTACAGGTCTTCCGCAAAACTCTCGACATGAATGACGTTGCCCCGTAGTCGCAGATTGACTTCTGCTCTCTGTCTCTTTTCCTTTTCTGACGGTTTTTCCACACCCAAGATGACTGCGATATCAATGACATGGTCGAAATGGCGGATGATGCGTTCCAGCTTGGTTTCCGTATATTCGCGGATGGCCGGTGTCAGTTCGAGGTGATGTCCACTGATTGTAAGATTCATACAGCGCTCCTATGGATGGCGTCGCTGGAGGTTCGCACGTGCCCGCGTAGTCGAGCTACGCCGAACACAGCAACTACACTACAACACGAAAGCTACAGGGATTTGCGCAGATTGACTGGAGGGATTTTCAGGGCTTCGCGATACTTCGCGACGGTACGTCGTGCCACGACCATGCCTTGCTCCCCCAACATATCCGCAATTTTGCTGTCTGAGAATGGATTCTTGGGGTCTTCTGCTCCTATCAATTGTTTGATCAGCGCGCGGATTGCCGTCGATGAAGCTTCGCCCCCCGCTTCTGTGGCGACGTGGCTGCCGAAGAAGTACTTCAACTCGAACATGCCATGGGGGGTCAGCATGTACTTTTGAGTTGTCACACGAGAAATAGTACTCTCGTGTAAACCCAGTGTATCAGCAATTTCACGCAAGACAAGAGGGCGCATGGCGACGGCGCCATGGGAGAAGAAATTGCGTTGGCGGTCGACAATCGCCTGGGCGACGCGCAGGATCGTGTCGAAGCGCTGGCGCATGTTCTTGATCAGCCACTTGGCTTCCTGCAGCTGCGAAGTAAGCGACCCCTCACCCTTGCTCTGCTTGAGGATGTTGGCGTAGAGGGCATTCACGCGCAGGCGCGGCATGACGTCATGGTTGAGGAAAACCTGCCAGCCGTTCTTTGTTTTCTTGACAATGACGTCGGGGACGACGTAATCGGACGCATCCGAGGCAAACAGCGCGCCGGGGTGCGGATTGCAGCTGCGGATGACCGCCTGCGCCTCACGCAGGTCTTCTTCGTCGCAGTCGAGTGCCTTCTTCAGCTTGTTGAAGTCGCGCTGCGCGAACAGGGCGAGATGATTTTCGACGATGTCCAGCGCGCGGCGGCGCGTCACGAGCGCAATTTTCGGAAAGCGACGGATCTGGATTGCAAGACACTCGGATGCATTGCGTGCACCGACGCCTGCGGGCTCAAAGCTCTGGACCAGTTTCAGTGCGACGGCGAGTTCCTCGAGTTCGATCCCGAGCTCTTCCGGCAGACGTGCGTGGATTTCCTCGAGCGGTTCTTCAAGGTAGCCGTTGTCATTGAGCGCGTCGATGATCAGTTCGACGAGTGCGCGGTCGCGATGCTCGCGCACAGTGACGCGCATCTGCTCCAGCAGGTGCTCGCGCAGTGTGACTTCGTGGGCCTCGAGCTGAGGGCGTGCGTCGTCGTCTTCGGGCGCCTTTGAGGTGCGCGCGACGTCGTCGAAACTCCAGTCGCTGTCGCCGGAGCTGGCATCCGATCCCTCTGCGTTGCCACCTTCAAACGCACCTTCGGGTTCTTCGGATGAAGACGCGCTGCTGCTGCCTTCCGCTGCCGGTGCTTCCGTCGTGCTGCCGTTTGCCGTCGGGGATGCGCTGATGGCGCCGTCAGCAAGCAGGCGAACGGAATGGTCGAGGGGATCGTCGACCCGCTCCAGCATCGGGTTGTCCGAGAGGATCTGTTCCAGCTCCTGGTGCAGCTCGAGCGTCGACAGCTGCAGCAGGCGGATCGACTGTTGCAACTGGGGCGTCAGCGCCAGATGTTGCGAGATTCGAAGTTGGAGTGTCTGTTTCATACGTTCTGGTCTTCTTCCGTCACATCCGGAAGTGTTCACCCAAATACACGCGCCGCACCGACTCGTTTGCAATGATGTCGTCAGGACGGCCGCTTGCCAGGACTGAGCCCTGGTTGATGATATAGGCTCTGTCGCAAATGCCCAAGGTCTCCCGCACGTTATGGTCGGTAATCAGCACGCCGATGCCGCGTTCCTTGAGGAAGCGCACGATGCGCTGGATTTCGATGACCGCGATCGGATCCACGCCCGCAAACGGTTCGTCGAGCAGCACGAAGCGCGGGTTGGTCGCCAGGGCACGCGCGATCTCGACGCGACGGCGCTCGCCGCCCGAGAGCGAGAGCGCCTGGTTTTCGCGCAGGCGCTCGATCTGCAATTCGGCGAGGAGCGTGTTCAGCCGCTTGTCGATTTCAGCCTTGGAAAGCGGCTTGTCGTCGATACGTTGCAATTCCAGCACCGCGCGGATGTTGTCCTCGACGCTGAGCTTGCGGAACACCGACGCTTCCTGCGGCAAGTAGGACAAGCCGAGCGTGGCGCGCCGGTGAATGGGCAGGCGGGAAATCGCGACGCCGTTGAGATCGATTTCTCCGGCGTCCGACGGCACCAGCCCCACGATCATGTAGAACGACGTTGTTTTGCCGGCGCCATTCGGACCGAGCAGGCCGACTACTTCACCGCTCGCAACTTGCAGCGAGACATCGTGCACGACCTGGCGCGTGCCGTAGCTCTTTTGCAAACCGTTGACTACCAGTGTGCTCGTCATCTCATTTGTCCTTTGATTCGGAGCGTGGCTGGATAATGGCCTTGATACGGCCGCCGCCGGGCTTGTTTGCACCGGTCGCCGTGTTGTTCACGGTGAAAAATTCGGCGCGGCTGTCGTAGGAGATGAACTCGCCTTCAACTTCGTCGGTCGGCTTGTTGCCTTCGAGGCGGCGCATCTTTGCCTTCGAGAACAGTTTCACCATTTCGGACTTGCCGTCGTATTCGATGCGTTCTGCTTGACCTTCCATCCACTGATTCGGGCCGGCGTCGCGCTTCTGGCGAAAGGTCGCCACGCCGCCAGGCGGTGCGAACAGCGTCGCGAACTGGTAGCCGGCGGGATCCTGCGATACCACCAGCTTGTGCGCGCGCATGATCAGCGTGCCGCGCGTCAGGATCACGTTGCCGGTGAAAGTATTGACCTGCTTGATGTCGTCATAGGCCATCTGGTCGGCCTCGACATTGGTCGGCTTGTCGGAATCGGCTTTTTCCGCGTGCGCATTGCCTGCGACCATCGCGATCAGCGTCATCAGCAACAAGAAAAAATGTTTCATGAAAGATCTCGAATAGGAAGCATCAAGTTATACCGAATCAGCGCACGCGGGCTTGATACGTGCCATGAACATTGCTCGTCAGGTTGAACTCCCGCGTTGCATTGTTCGCCACCATGCCCGTACCCGTCAGCTTGGCGCGGTCCGTCGTGATTTCAACCGGCTTGTCGGTCTTCATCACATCGTCGTCCGGAAGCACCAGCATGTACTCGGTACGGATACGAATCGGCTCCGCCGTTGCGGATGCCGGCCTGTCCATGCGCACGTTTCGGTACAGGTGCACCTGGCTGTTGTCGCTGTTGACGCGCGCGCGCTCCGCACGAATGGTCATCGGTGCATTGGCATCGCGGATATTGCTCACGACAGGATTCACGATGTCGTACGAATCATCCTGCGGATTGTGCGTCATTCTTTCGCCGGCAACATGGTATTGCGCCGAGCCTGTCTTCGACAACTTCACGTAGCTGAACTTTTCAACGTAGAAATCAGGTTCACTGCGCTCCGGGCTCGGGACAACCGTATCGGTCGCGCGGCGCATGACTTCGTACAGCCAGAAACTGGCCAGTGCCAGCACGACCAGCGGCGCGAGTGTCATGAATAACCGGATGCGCCATGGCCGCATGCTCTGCACCTACTTCAGGTAGGGCGCCAGCGCCGCTTCGTAATTGCCCTGGGCGCGCATGATCAGGTCGCACAGCTCGCGCGCCGCACCTTGACCGCCATTCGCCTTGGTCACGTAATGCACGCGCGATTTCACTTCGCCATGTCCATTCGGGACACTGGCCGCGAATCCGACGCGCAGCAGGATGGGCAGGTCGATCACGTCGTCGCCGACGAAGCCGCATGCTTCCCGCGCCGTGCCGGTCTTGGCTAGCAGTTCTTTAAACGCTTCCAGCTTGTCGTGCACGCCTTGATACAGGTGCTGCACACCGAGATCGGCCGCGCGCTTGGCGACGATGGCGGACCTGCGCGCGCTGATGATCGCGGTGGCCACGCCCGATTGCTGCAGCAGCTTGATGCCGTGCCCGTCCAGCACGTTGAACGTCTTGATCATTTCGCCGTCGGGGGCGTAATGCAGACTGCCGTCGGTCAGGATGCCGTCGACGTCGAAGATCATGAGCCGGACTTGCGCTGCCCTTGCCAGTATGTCTTGCATCAGATCACCTTTGCGCGGGTCAGGTCATGGATGTGCAGCGCGCCGACGAGCTTGCCGTCGGCATCGGCGACCAGCAACTGGTTGATCCGGAAATGCTCCATCAGCTCGACGGCCTCGACCGCGAGCTGATCGGGCAGGATGGTGCGCGGATTGGCGTGCATGACATCCGACATTTTCAGCTTGCCGAAGTCCTGGACGTTCTCGATCAGTCGGCGCAGGTCGCCGTCAGTGAAGATGCCGACGGCGCGTCCGGCATCGTCCACCACGGCCGTCATTGCCATGCCTTTCCGGGTGATTTCAAGCAGGGCGGCCGGCAGGGACACGTCCGGCTTGACCATGGGTACTGCGGCACCGCTGCGCATGACATCCCGCACATGGGTCAACAGGCGGCGACCAAGTGCACCGCCGGGATGGGAGCGTGCGAAATCTTCTTCGCGGAATCCGCGCGCGTCCAGCAAGGCCACGGCAAGCGCGTCGCCAATGGCCAGCGTCGCGGTCGTGCTCGCGGTCGGTGCGAGGTTAAGCGGGCAGGCTTCCTTGTCGACGTGGACGTTGAGGTGAACGTCGGCGAGTTGCGCCAGGCGCGAAGCGTCATTGCCGGTAATGGCGATCAGCTTGGCGCCCATGCGCTTGATGATGGGAATGATGGAAACGAATTCGGCCGCTTCGCCGGAATATGAAATCGCGATGACGGCATCGTTCTCCGTGATCATGCCAAGGTCGCCGTGCAGGGCTTCCGCGGCGTGCACGAACAAGGCAGGCGTGCCGGTAGAGGCCAGCGTGGCCGCAATTTTGCGGGCGATATGCCCGGACTTGCCAATGCCCGATACGACGACGCGCCCGCTGCATTGCATGAGCAAGCCCATGGCTTGGGCAAAGCTGTCGTCGGGGCTGTCGGAGAGCCTGCTCTTCAGTGCGAGCAGGGCGTCGGCTTCGATCTGGATCGTCTCGCGCGCAAGCTCAAGCGCGCGCCGCGCATTTTTCGCGTCGAAGTCTTTCGGCAAGGTTTTTGCATCGGTTACACTCATGCCGGAAGTATAAACGAATTACGAAAGCAAAAAATCTGCCAGTCAGAACAAAAAATTTAACTTTGAGGGCCATCAACGGCTGTTTTTATTTCGTAAGTCCTTCATTCTTAAAGCAATCGTGCAATTAGGAAAATGTGCCGGCGCACTCCAGCGTGTCCGCGCCGTTGTCGCCGCACCGCATTGCGGGAGTGGATGACCAACGCAGGCTTGCACCAGACCAGATCACTTGAATAACCATTAATGTTTTCGGCCCTCGAACTTACCTTGATCCTGCTGAGCGCCGCCGTGCTCGGCGTGGTCGCGTTCCGCATGCTGCACCTGCCGCCGATGCTGGGTTATCTCGTCGTTGGCATCGTGATCGGCCCGTTCGGCTTCGGCATGGCAGAGCAGAGTGCGACCACGCACGTGCTGGCCGAGTTTGGCGTGGTGTTCCTGATGTTTTCGATCGGGCTCGAATTCTCTCTGCCGAAACTTGTGTCCATGCGGCGCACGGTATTCGGACTCGGCATGGCGCAGGTGTTGCTGACGATCGCGGCAACCATGTTGTTCGGCTGGCTGATGGCGCATTTCCTTCCCCAGCTCGTCGATATCAGCTGGCGGGCGGCGTTTGCGCTTGGCGGCGCGCTCGCCATGTCCTCCACGGCCATCGTCTCCAAGCTGCTGACGGAACGCCTCGAGCTCGACAGCCCGCATGGACGTCAGATCTTCGGCATCCTGCTGTTCCAGGATCTGGCCGTCGTGCCGCTGCTCATCCTCGTGCCCGCGCTGGCCAAGAACACCAGCGACCTGCTGCCGACGCTGGCGCTGGCGACCATGAAGGCGGGCATCGTGCTCGTGCTCCTGCTCGTGATCGGCCAGCGCCTTATGCGCAGCTGGTTCCATATCGTGGTCAAGCGGCGGTCGCAGGAACTGTTCATGCTCAATCTGCTGCTCATCACGCTCGGGGCAGCATGGATCACCGAGAAGGCAGGCCTGTCGCTCGCGCTGGGCGCGTTTGTCGCCGGCATGCTCATCTCCGAAACGGAATACAGGCATCAGGTGGAGGAGGACATCAAGCCTTTCCGCGACGTCCTGCTGGGTCTGTTCTTCATTACCGTCGGCATGCTGCTTAATGTCAGGCTGGTGCTTGAAAACTGGTGGCTGGTGCTGTTGCTGCTGACCGGGCCGGTGCTGCTGAAGTTCGGCCTGATTGCCGCGCTGACAAAGTTGACCGGTGCGTCGACGGGTACGGCGCTGCGCACCGGCCTCGGCCTCGCCCAGGCCGGCGAATTCGGTTTCGTGCTGCTGAACCAGGCCGGCGGCCTGCAGCTGATGGATCCGCTGCTGATCCAGCTCATCCTGGCATCGATGGTGCTGTCCATGCTGGTTGCGCCGTTCATCATTGCCAAGTCCGATGCCATCGTGATGAAACTATCGGCAAACGAATGGATGATGCAGTCCCTGGCGTTGACGCAGATCGCGACGCGCACCATGAGCACGCAGAAGCACGTGCTGATTGCCGGCTTCGGGCGTTCCGGACAGAGCCTTGCCAAATTGCTGGAAGAGGAGGGCATCGCCTATCACGCGCTCGACCTTGATCCGGATCGTGTGCGCGAGGCGCAGGCGGCAGGCGCCAACGTTTCCTTCGGCGATGCCGCTCGACGCGAGAGCTTGGTCGCTGCTGGCATCCATCGCGCGGCTGCGCTGGTCGTGACCTATGCCAGCACGCCATCAGCACTGAAGGTGCTGCATTTTGCGCACGAACTTGCTCCCGCACTGCCGGTGATCGTACGCAGCCACGACGACTCGGACCTCGACAAGCTCCGCGAGGCCGGTGCTGCCGAAGTCGTCCCGGAAGCCATTGAAGGCAGCCTCATGCTGGCCTCGCATGCACTTGTGATGCTGGGCGTGCCGCTGCGCCGGGTCGTGCATCGCGTTCAGGCGGCGCGCGACGAGCGCTACGCCTCTCTGCGCGGCTATTTTCACGGCGCCAGCGACGCGCAGGAGGATGCGGAACACTTGCATGTGCGCTTGCACTCCGTGACCCTGCCCGAAGGTGCGAACGCCATCGGAAAACCGCTGTCGGCGCTGAAGCTGGCGGATGCCGGGGCTGAAGTCACCATCGTGCGACGGGGCAAGAGCCGCATCGATGTGACGCCGGAGACGGTTTTGCACGCGGCAGACATCATCGTGCTGCGCGGCACGACCGAAGGTGTGGCGCGTGCAGAGGAACGCCTGCTCAAATAAGCCGCGGCGCATGAATTATTACTGAGCGGAAACGCATTTCCGCCAATCTCGCTACAATGCCAGGTTAGCTTCGCCCTTTCCGAAAGAATCACGCCATGCAAGTGTTTGAGCGCATCCTCGGCATCATCCTGCCGGTCTTCATCATCATCGCAGTGGGGTACGGATATGCGCGGATCAGGGGCGAGCGTGTCCGGAATGACATGGCGTCGGTGAATCGCGTGAGCATGGATGTGCTGTGCCCGCTCCTGGTGTTCACGGCGCTTGCTGCAAAGGACTTCGACCTGGCCCATAACGGGATGCTCATCCTTGCCGGCGTGCTGATCGCCCTGGGCTCCGGGTTGATCGCCTGGCCCGTCGCGCGCCTGCTTGGGTACGACGTGCGCACCTTCATTCCCCCAATGATGTACAACAATTGCGGAAACATGGGCTTGCCGCTCGCGGTGCTGGCCTTCGGCACCTCGGGATTGTCCGCTGCGGTCGCCTTGTTCATGGCCTGCAACCTGATCTACTTTTCCGTCGGGATCAAGATCATTGAAAGCGGGCGCAGCTACCACACGCCGATGTGGAAATTCCTCGTCAGCCCGATGATGCTCTCGATGGTGATCGGCATGCTGTTCGCGATCTTCAAGATCGCACTGCCGGCGCCGCTGATGATGGCGCTGAAGATGCTGGGCGATTCGTGCATTCCGATCATGCTGTTCGCGCTTGGCGTGCGCATGCTCGATGTCAATTTCAAGAGCTGGCACATTGGACTGGTCGGCGCGGTGGTCTGCCCCGTCGCTGGCCTGATCGTCGCCTGGCTCCTCGATGGCGTGCTGAACTTGACCGAGGCGCAGCGCGGCCAGATGTACCTGTTCGCGTCGCTGCCGCCGGCGGTGTTCTGCTTCATGGTGGCGGAACAGTACAAGCAGGAGCCGGACAAGGTCGCGTCGATCGTGCTGCTCGGGAATCTTGCCGCGCTGGCGTTCGTGCCGCTCGGACTGTGGATGGGATTGCCGCGTTAAGCGGTCGGGCGCACGTCGAAGCGGCCGGGGGACAGGGTTGCGTCGTCAGTGTCGCTGACGACAACCTCTTTTACCTTTGCGGACGTGGGGCCGCGCCTGGACCACGCGATGATCTTCTCCACGGCGTCAGGCGCGCCCTGAATCATCGCTTCCACCGAACCATCCGCGCGATTGCGCACCCAGCCCGACAACTGGAGGGCGCGCGCCTGCGCTTCGAAGGACGCGCGATAGCCAACGCCTTGCACAAGTCCGACGATACGCAGGTGGGTCGCCATGGTTTCTCCTTGCCTTACTTTTTCTTGAGCATCGGGGCGAGATACTTGCCCGTCACGCTCGCCGCATTTTTTGCGACGTCTTCCGGCGAGCCGGAAGCAATGATCCGGCCTCCGCCCGCGCCGCCTTCCGGCCCGAGGTCGACGATCCAGTCCGCCGTCTTGATGACGTCCAGGTTGTGTTCGATGATTACCACCGTATTGCCCTGGTCGCGCAAGCGGTGGATCACTTTCAGCAGCAGGTCGATGTCGTGGAAGTGCAGGCCGGTGGTTGGCTCGTCGAGAATGTAGAGCGTGCGGCCGGTATCGCGCTTGGACAATTCCAGCGACAGCTTCACGCGCTGCGCCTCGCCGCCTGACAGCGTCGTCGCACTCTGGCCGAGCCGGATGTAGCCGAGGCCGACGTCGAGCAGGGTCTGCAGCTTGCGCGCCACGACCGGCACCGGCTTGAAGAACTCGTGCGCTTCCTCGACGGTCATCTCCAGCACTTCGTGGATGTTCTTGCCCTTGTACTGGACTTCCAGCGTCTCGCGGTTGTAGCGCTTGCCGTGGCAGACGTCGCAGGGGACGTACACGTCGGGCAGAAAGTGCATTTCTACCTTGAGCACGCCATCGCCCTGGCAGGCCTCACAGCGGCCGCCCTTGACGTTGAACGAGAAACGGCCAGCGCTGTAGCCGCGCTCCTTCGCTGAAGGTACTTCAGAAAACAGGTCACGGATCGGCGTGAAGACACCGGTATAAGTCGCCGGATTCGAGCGCGGCGTGCGGCCGATCGGCGCCTGGTCGACGGAAATGACCTTGTCGAAGTGCTCCAGTCCGCTGATCGTTTCATAGGCCGAAGGCTCGCTCTGCGAGCCATACAGATGGCGTGCAGCGGCGTGGTATAGCGTGTCATTGACCAGCGTCGACTTGCCCGAGCCGGAGACGCCGGTCACGCAGGTCAGCAGGCCGACCGGCAGTTCCAGCTTCACGTTCTTCAGGTTGTTGCCCGAGGCGCCAGTGATGACGAGCTGACGTTCCGGGTCGGCGGCGGTTCGCTTCTTCGGGACATGGATGGCCAGCGTCCCGTTCAGGTACTTCGCCGTCAGCGATTTCTTGTTCTTGAGGATGTCGTTGAGCGGCCCCTTGGCGATCACCTCGCCCCCGTGCACGCCGGCGCCCACGCCCATGTCGACAATGTAGTCGGCGCAGCGGATGGCGTCTTCATCATGCTCGACCACCAGCACGCTGTTGCCGATGTCGCGCAAATGCTTGAGCGTATTGATCAGGCGGTCGTTGTCGCGCTGGTGCAGGCCGATGGAAGGTTCGTCCAGCACATACATGACGCCCGTCAGGCCGGAACCGATTTGCGAGGCGAGTCGAATACGCTGCGCTTCGCCGCCAGAGAGCGTATCCGCACTGCGTTCCAGCGACAGGTAATCGAGACCCACGTTGTTCAGGAACTTCAGGCGCGACACGATTTCCTTGATGATGCGGTCGGCGATTTCCTTCTTCGCGCCAGTCAGCTTGAGCTTCTCGAAGAATTCCAGCGTATCGCGTAGTGGCGTGATCGCCACTTCATGGATCGAGCGTTCCTGCTTGCCCGTGCCGACCTTCACGTAGCGCGCTTCCACGCGCAGGCGCGCGCCCTTGCAGGTCGGGCATTCCTTCTGGTTGATGAACTTCGCGAGTTCTTCCTTCACCGCCATCGAATCGGTTTCGCGATAACGGCGCTGCAGGTTATTCACCACGCCTTCGAAGGTGTGCTCGCGCACCACGGCGCGGCCGCGTTCGTTGATATACGTGAACGGAATCGTCTGCCGGCCGGAGCCGTACAGCACCGCCTGCTGCGCTGAATCAGGCAGCTTTTCAAAGGGCATGTCGATGTCGAAGCGATAGTGCTCGGCGATGTTCGACAGCATCTGGAAATAGAACTGGTTGCGCCGGTCCCAGCCCTTGATTGCGCCGCTGGCGAGCGAGAGGTTGGGGAAGGCGACGATGCGCTTGGGGTCGAAGAATTCAATATGTCCCAGGCCGTCGCACTCCGGGCAGGCGCCCATCGGATTGTTGAACGAGAACAGGCGCGGCTCCAGTTCCTGCAGCGAGTAGCCGCAGGTCGGGCAGGCGAACTTGTTGGAAAACAGGTGCTCCTTGCCGCTGTCCATTTCCAGTGCGATGGCGCGGCCTTCGGCCAGACGCAGGGCCGTCTCGAAGCTTTCGGCGAGGCGCTGCTTTACTTCCGCCTTGATTTTCAGGCGGTCGATGACGACGTCGATGGTGTGCTTCTCCGTCTTCTTCAGCTTGGGCAGGTCGTCGATTTCGTAAATGCGCGCGGCGTGCGTGCCGCTCTGAATGCGGAAGCGGACAAAGCCTTGCGCCTGCATTTCCTCGAACAGGTCGACGTGTTCGCCCTTGCGGTTGGCGACCACGGGCGCGAGGATCATCAGCTTGGTATCGTCCGGCATGGCCAGAACGGCGTCGACCATCTGCGACACCGACTGCGCCGCCAGCGGATTCTCCGGATGGTCGGGGCAATATGGTGTGCCCACGCGTGCGTAGAGGAGGCGCAGGTAGTCGTGGATCTCGGTGACGGTGCCAACGGTCGAGCGCGGGTTGTGCGAGGTTGCCTTCTGCTCGATCGAGATCGCGGGCGAAAGGCCTTCGATCAGGTCCACGTCGGGCTTCTCCATCAGTTGCAGGAACTGGCGCGCATAGGCCGACAGCGATTCGACGTAGCGGCGCTGGCCTTCCGCATACAAGGTATCAAATGCCAGCGACGATTTTCCAGAGCCGGAGAGCCCGGTAATGACGATCAATTGGTTGCGGGGCAATTCCAGATTGATGTTCTTCAGGTTGTGCGTGCGCGCACCGCGAATTCTTATTTCTTCCATGAACTGCTTTCAACTTGCGTCCATCGGACGCTTTATACGGGTCAACCTGATACTATAACGGGTTTTGAAGGCCGCCGTATCGGCCCATGCCACTCTGTCTTTCTGCCTGATGTCATCGATTCCCTCCGCCGAACCTAGCCCGCGCATGTCGCGCCTGGAAATCCGGGCCAGCGCTTCCCTCGCGTCGATCTTCGCGCTGCGCATGCTCGGCATGTTCCTGATCCTTCCCGTGTTTGCCGTTCATGCAAGGTCGCTGCCCGGCGGCGACAGCGCCACCATGGTCGGACTGGCAATGGGGATCTACGGCCTGACGCAATCGTTCGGCCAGATTCCGTTCGGGGCGGCTTCGGACAAGTACGGCCGCAAGCGCGTCATCATCATCGGCCTGATCCTGTTCGCGATTGGCTCATTCATTGCGGCCGCGGCCTCCAACCTGACTTGGGTGATCTTCGGCCGGGCCATCCAGGGCGCTGGCGCGATTTCGGCGGCGGTCACCGCGTTCATCGCCGATTCGACACGCGACGAGCACCGCACCAAGGCCATGGCCATGGTGGGTGGATCGATCGGCCTGACCTTCGCCATTTCGCTGGTCGCCGCGCCCGCCATGTACAAGCTGATCGGCATGGAGGGCCTGTTTGCGCTGACCGGCATCCTGTCCATGCTGGCCATCCTCGTCGTGCTGTACGTCGTGCCGCCCGCGCCGCCCAAGCCGCCAGTCAAGAACGTGCCGTTTTCGGAAGTGCTCGCCGACCGCGAACTGATGCGCCTGAACTACGGCGTGTTTGCCCTGCATGTCACGCAGATGGCGATGTTCGTGATCGTTCCGTCGGCGCTGGTGAAGTACGCGGACCTGCCGCTCGCCACGCACTGGAAGGTCTACCTGCCGATCGTCCTGATTTCGTTTGCCGTGATGATGCCGCCGCTGCTCGCCGGCGAAAAGCGCGGTCTGATGAAACAGGTGTTCCTCGGCGCGATCGGGTTGATGGTCATCGTGCAGGCAGGGCTCTGGATGTTCCTGTCCTGGCCGACGATGCCGTCGACGATCCTGATTATCCTGTTGCTGATGTTCTTCGTCTCGTTCAACATACTGGAGGCCTGCCAGCCGTCGCTGGTTTCCCGCATTGCGCCCCCGGCTGCCAAAGGCGCGGCGCTCGGCGTCTACAACACCTTGCAGGCGCTTGGCCTGTTCTGCGGCGGCGCTCTCGGGGGCTGGCTGCAGCAGCATCTCGGCGCGCCGGCGGTGTTCATTTTGTGCGCGGTGCTTACAGTTGTCTGGCTTATAATTGCCGCCGGAATGAAGAACCTGCCACGTCGAGGAGCGGCGCGTGCCGCCTGATCCGTTTTACCCGTATACAACACGTTTGTTTGATTCAGCTTTAGGAGAAATTTATGGCATCCGTTAACAAAGTCATCATCGTCGGCAACCTGGGGCGCGACCCGGAAACGCGCTACATGCCGAACGGCGACGCGGTCACCAACGTCGCGGTAGCGACGACTGAAAGCTGGAAAGACAAGAATTCGGGCGAAAAGAAAGAGTTAACCGAATGGCATCGCATCACCTTCTATCGCAAGCTTGCCGAAATTGCCGGCCAGTACCTGAAGAAGGGTTCGCAGGTCTATGTCGAAGGCCGCCTGCAAACGCGCAAGTGGACCGACAAGGATGGCGTTGAGCGCTATACGACTGAAATCATCGCCGACACCATGCAGATGCTGGGCAGCCGCCAAGGCATGGGCGGTGGTGGCGGTGGCGGCGGTTCGATGGACGACGATTACGGAAGCGCACCGGCGCCGCGTCAAAGCTCGGGCGGCGGACAGGCGCGCCCTGCTTCCCGCCCCGCGCCGAATTTCAGCGATATGGACGACGACATCCCGTTCTGATGTCCGCCCAGGAAAGTTGGCAAACCCCGCTCCGTGCGGGGTTTTTTGCTTCTTGAATCAGATGTTTGTGACTTTTTCTGCATTTTCTGCAATAAGATTTCTACCGCGATTTATTTTCTTCCCTACAATTTGTTAAGATCAACTAACCAATGGTCGGCGCAGATGCCTGATGTATTCCTTTGGAAGACATCAAGGCGTCCGCGGTATTCTCCAACATCAGTCTCAGCCAATGTTTTCCATTCGTCGTGACCGGCCAGACGCATTAGCCAAAAACCCGTTGGAAAGCCTCATGGAGGCAGCCGGCGACGCCGTGTTTCGTCTGAACGCGGGAGGTTCCGTCGTGTACGCGAGCCAGCGGGCTGCCGAACTGATCGGGGATGTCGGCACGTCCGGCCGCCACTTGGCGGATCTGGTCGATCAGGCAGACCGGCCTGCTGTCGAAGCACTGATTGCGCAAGCTTCAGCGGCAAGCATGCCGAGTAAATCGAATGTCCGGATCCTCACCGCAAGCGGCCCGATCTGGATCGAGCTCCAGATTTCAGCGTTCACCGCTGCCAACGGCGAAACCGAGCTTCTGGCCGTCGGGCGCGACATTTCCAGCCAGCAGGCGACGGAAGAGCGCCTGCGCCACATGGCGACCCACGACGCGCTGACGGGTTTGCCGAATCGTTCCCTTCTGTCGGACCGCATCCGCATGGCGATCGCCCAGGCGCGGCGCACCGGGCGCGGCTTTTCGGTACTTGCGCTCGACCTCGATGGATTCAAGAAGGTCAACGATGCATTAGGCCACCCGGTTGGCGACGCCTTGCTGCGTGTCGCGGCCATGCGCCTGTCCGAAACCCTGCGCAATGCCGATACGCTCGCGCGCGTCGGCGGCGACGAGTTTGTCGCGGTATTGCCCGGGGCGGTGACCGAAACGGAAATCCAGACCATTGCGCGTCGGATGATTTCGACGATGCAACTGCCGTTTGATATCCAGGGTCACATCCTGTACGTAGGCACATCGATCGGCGCCGCCGTTTTTCCAGATCACGGGGACAGCGAAGTCAAGTTGCTGGCCCATGCCGACACGGCCATGTACCGAGCCAAGGAAACCGGCAAGGCGCGATGCGTCGTCTACAGCCATCAAAAATTCACGCAACCGGAACACGACGTGTCCATGGAAGCCGCGATGTTCCAGGCGGTGCGCGACGGCGAGTTTCTGCTGCATTACCAGCCCATCGTCGATGCACGCACGCGGCAGATCGTCGGATTCGAGGCATTGATGCGCTGGGGACGGGCCGAGCAGGGGATGGTATCGCCGTCGCAGTTCATCCCCATGGCCGAGAGCAACGGGCTGATCAACCTGCTCGGCGCGTGGGCCCTCAAGTCCGCCTGCGTACAGATCAAACGCTTCGAGGAAGTCGCGGGCCGACCGCTCTACGTGTCGGTCAACGTGAGTCCGAGGCAGTTCCGCAATGATAAATTTCTCGACGTGGTGGACGAGGCGATACGATTGTCCGGGCTGAATGGGCAACAGCTTCTCCTGGAAATCACTGAGGGCATTCTGATGTCGGATCCCGAACATGCCGAGTCGCTGTTGAATGCCATGGCAACGCGAAACGTGCGGATTGCCATCGATGACTTCGGCACCGGCTATTCGTCTCTCGCCTACCTGAAGCGTTTCCCCATCGCGACGTTGAAAATCGATCGCGCCTTCATCAAGGACTTGCCTGCTTCGGTCAAGGACGTCGCCATTTGCAACGTCGTGCTCAGCCTGGCGAACCACCTCAATCTGACCACGGTCGCGGAGGGTGTCGAAAACGAGGAACAACTGAAGTTCCTTGCCGCCCACGGCTGCGGCATGATCCAGGGGTATTTGACCGGGCGGCCGTTATTGCCGGAGCACGCGATCGAGATACTCAACAGTGGACGGCCGGTTGCCCAGCATGCCGTAGCAATGAAATAGCGGAACAGAGCGAATGACAGCACTTCCCCAGGCCGACCTGGCCTCCCCCGAAAGAACAATGGAACTCATCTGGGCGAGGGTGCGCCAGCGCGGCGACCTGCCCGGATTCTCCAAGGTCGTGACGGCCATTATCGGCGCCATGAGCGGCGACGACGACCGCGAGTTCAACATGACCAGGACAGTGCTGCAGGACCCGGCGCTCACGCAAAAGGTCCTGCGGCTCGCCAACAGCGCAATGTATTCGGTGTTCGGGCAGGGCATCAACACCGTATCCAAGGCTGTCATTGTCCTGGGCACCGAGGCTATCGGCCATCTCGCGCTGGGATTGAAGCTGGTGGACGGCCTGACCGCAGCGTCGGGCGACTCCGCGATGGCGCGGGCCGAGCTCGAAAAGTCCGTCATGGCCGGACATATTGCGCGGCAGGTGGTGTCGACGACGAGTTCGCGCGACGTCGAGGAGGCGGTTGTCTGCTCGATGCTGCACTCCCTCGGGCGCATGCTCGTCACGTTCTACCTGCCTGAATACTGGCAGCGCATCAAGGCCGATGCGACCGGCAAGGGGGCGGACGAGAACCGGGCCGCGCTCGATGTGCTGGGCGTCGGACTCGATGAAGTTGGCCGCCTGGCTGCCCAGCAATGGGGGCTGCCGGCCGGGCTCGTCGATACCCTCAGGGATATGCCGCCTAAACCCATTGGCGAACCCCTGGACCACGTTGACTGGCTTGCTGCGGTGTCCACACTTTCCTCTCGCTGCGCGGACGCCCTATGCGATGAAGGCGACGCGGGCCATGCGGCGCTGACGCGCCTTGCAGGAAGCTACGCTGACATGCTGGGTCTTGAGGCGGCCCAGCTCGTCACGGCGGTGGAAGCTGCGGAGCAGACCGCTGCGGAGGAGGAAATTGTGACGATCAAGCCCGCAAAACGCGCGGCGGGCAGGGCGGTACCTTCCGTGGGCGGAGGCAAGCCGGCCGATGCGGCGAGCATCCTCGCACGCGGCGTCGCCGATATGCGCGGTGTCCTGCACAGTGCGACCGCAAGCCAGTTCATGTCCATGGCGCTCGAGACCGTTTACCAGGGCCTCGCTTTTACGCGTGTTGTGGCCTTCCTGCGGGACACGGAAAATTCTACCTATGCTGCCCACATGTGCCTTGGCGAGGGCGGTCAGGAACTGCTTCCGCGCCTCGTGTTTAGTGACGCGTACCAGCCGGACGTTTTCCACGCGTCGCTTGCCAACGACAAGATGATTTTTGTCGAAAATGCGCGCGACCCCGCCTTTGTCAGCAAGGTGCCTCGATGGTGGAAGGAGGCCCTGCCAACCGTCCGCAGCTTTACCGTCCTGCCACTCACGGTCAGCCGCCACCCCGTCGGCTTCCTCTATGGGGATTGGGACCACGGCGCACCGCCCGCGCGCATCGAACAGGCCGAGATCGGGCCGCTCAATGAGATCCGGACCCTGTTGACGAACATGATTGAGCAGCGCCGGCAGAACGAACCCGCATGGGCGCGGAAAATCTTCTGACTTTCCCCGATTTGAGTTAACGCAAAGGCATTGTCGGTGGCGAAAATTTTTGCTGCAAAAATGTTAACAAATGGTAAAGTTATTGTCCTTTTGAAAACAAAGGGATGCATAACATGGAGACATTTGTTTTCGTAGCAATCATTCTCGCCGGTTTGTTCGGCTGGTTTGCAACGACGCGCATGAAGCCGGCGCGCTATCGAAAGAAAACCGTATTGACCGGCAGGGAGCGGGACCTCTATTTCAGGCTTTGCCAATCCCTCCCTGAATGCCACGTCTGTCCTCAGGTTGCCGTGTCCGCGCTGATCGAGCCGGCCGGCATGGGGAAAATGCGCCAGCGTGCGCTGGGCGCATTAGGGGGCAAGCGCGTCGGGTACGCCGTATTCGGCCAGGACATGGATCTCCTCGCCGTGGTGGAATTGGCGCACCGGTCGCGACCAACGCGGCTCGAGCGCGCCCGTGAAGCGTGCTTTGCCAGTGCGGGTATCCGGACACTACGATTTCAGGCGAAGCGCCTGCCGTCCGAGGACAAGATCCGGGCGAGCATCTTCGACCGCAGGGCGGCACGCTCGTCGTCGCGCCTGCCTCTGGATGCGGAAGGTGAGCTGGAATTCCGCAAATCCCCTTGGCGCAACACTGTCAACGCACATATCTGATTTGATATCCCGCAATCCTGCGGACAGCGGCGCCGCAGGATAAAATCGGCGTTGTCGCCGGCCACAAGAGCTGGCGCACTGACGATTCCAACATGGCCAGACTTCCACGACTTGTCGTTCCCAACCAGCCTCACCACATCATCCAAAGCGGGAATGACAGGCAGGTCGTTTTTCGGGATGCAGAGGATTACGCTGCCTTTCTGGGCTGGCTGAAAGAGGCCTCCAGGCAGTTCAAGGTTGCGGTGCATGCCTATGTTTTGATGCCCAATCATCTCCACCTGCTCGTCACGCCCGCCGATGAGGCGGGACTGGGAAGAATGATGCAGTGGATCGGTCGCCATTACGTGCCTTACTTCAACGGCAAATACAGCCGGACCGGCACTCTGTGGCAAGGGCGGTATCGTGCAACGGTCGTCGACTCGGAGCAATATTTCCTCCTGTGCAGCCGGTACATCGAATCGCATCCTGCGCGTGCCGGGCTGGTTTCCTCAGCCGAAGAATATGCCTGGTCGAGCATTTCTCACCACCTCGGCGTCAGACCGGACCCAATCATTACCGACCATCCCGTGTTCTGGGCGCTAGGCAATACCCCTTTTGACCGCGAGGCTAACTACAAAGCCTTGCTGGACCTCGGCATCAGTCAACGCGAAGCGGACGCGTTAACGCAAGCCACGCTCAAAGGCTGGCCCCTTGGTTCGGAGCGCTTCAAGGAAGCCCTTGCCAAGCAAGTCAGCCGCCGAGTCACTCCAGCAAAGCGAGGAAGGCCGCGCAAAATGACTGACGGCGAAAAAACCGCCACTTCGCTTTAAAAATCAAGCTCTTGCCCAATGTCCGGTTTTTAATCGATACGACTCTGTCCCTATTTAATAATGCACGAAAACAGCGCATATACAAATTCTACTCCGACCCTATTTATTTCAGTTGAACTAAGTATTGCACTGCACTATCCTTCTAGCTCGATATCACCAAAGTAGCGGAGAACGCTTATGCACGCGCAAGGTCTTTACGATCCTATTAACGAGCACGACGCCTGCGGCGTCGGTTTCATCGCCCACATTAAAGGCAAGAAAAGCCACTCGATCGTCGAGCAAGGCCTGCTGATCCTGAAAAACCTGGATCACCGGGGTGCGGTCGGTGCCGACAAGCTGATGGGCGATGGTGCCGGTATCCTGATCCAGATCCCGGACCAGTACTATCGTGAAGAAATGGCGAAGCAGGGCGTGGCCCTTCCGCCGCCTGGCGAGTACGGCGTCGGCATGGTCTTCCTGCCGAAGGAAAACGCATCCCGCATCGCCTGTGAGCAGGAAATCGAACGCGCCGTCCTGGCTGAAGGTCAGGTCGTCCTGGGCTGGCGCGATGTGCCGGTCGATTTCGACATGCCGATGTCGCCGACCGTCCGTGCCAAAGAGCCGGTCATCCGCCAGATTTTCATCGGCCGCGGTCCGGACATCATGGTGACCGATGCGCTGGAGCGTAAGCTGTACGTGATCCGCAAGTCGTCCGGCCACGCGATCCAGGCGCTGAACCTGCTGCACGGCAAGGAATTCTTCGTGCCGTCGATGTCCGCGCGTACCGTGGTCTACAAGGGTCTGCTGCTCGCCGACCAGGTTGGCGTCTACTACAGGGACCTGCAGGATTCGCGCTGCGTTTCCGCCTTGGCCCTGGTGCACCAGCGCTTCTCCACCAACACCTTCCCGGAATGGCCGCTGGCCCACCCGTACCGCCTGATTGCACACAACGGCGAAATCAACACCGTCAAGGGCAACTTCAACTGGATGCGCGCCCGTGAAGGCGTGATGAAGTCCGCCGTGCTGGGCGACGACCTGCAAAAGCTGTTCCCGCTGATTTATGAAGGCCAGTCCGACACCGCGTGCTTCGACAACGCGCTCGAACTGCTGCTGATGGCCGGCTATCCGCTCGCCCAGGCGATGATGATGATGATTCCGGAAGCGTGGGAAAACCACACGCTGATGGACGACAACCGCCGCGCCTTCTACGAATACCACGCCGCGATGATGGAGCCGTGGGACGGCCCCGCCGCGATGGCGTTCACCGACGGCCGTCATATCGGCGGTACCCTCGACCGCAACGGCCTGCGTCCGGCGCGTTATATCCAGACCGATGACGACCTCGTCGTCATGGCATCCGAGTCCGGCGTGCTGCCGATTCCCGAATCCAAGATCATCAAGAAGTGGCGCCTGCAGCCGGGCAAGATGTTCCTGATCGACCTCGACGCCGGCCGCATCATCGACGACAAGGAACTGAAGGACACCTACGCCAACGCCAAGCCGTACAAGCAGTGGATCGACTCCGTCCGCATCAAGCTCGACGAGCTCGAAAAGGAAGCGGAAGAGCCGAAGTCCGCGATGGCCTTGCTGGATCGCCAGCAAGTGTTCGGCTACACCCAGGAAGACATCAAGTTCCTGATGGCGCCGATGGCAGCAGGTGGCGAAGAAGCCATCGGATCGATGGGCAATGACTCGCCGCTGGCCGTCATGTCGAACAAGAACAAGCCGCTGTACAACTACTTCAAGCAGCTGTTCGCCCAGGTGACCAACCCGCCGATCGACCCGATCCGCGAAGCGATGGTCATGTCGCTGGTGTCCTTTATCGGCCCGCGCCCGAACCTGCTCGACACCAACAACATCAACCCGCCGATGCGCCTCGAAGTGTCGCAGCCTGTGCTCGACTACGCCGACATGGCCAAGCTGCGCAACATCAGCAAGCACACCGGCAACAAGTTCAAGTCGTACGAACTGAACATCTGCTATCCGGTCGCCTGGGGCAAGGAAGGCATCGAAGCACGCCTCGCCTCGCTGTGCGCGAAGGCCGTCGATGCGGTCAAGTCCGGCCACAACATCCTGATCGTCTCCGACCGCAAGTTCGACGCCGACCAGGTCGCGATTCCGGCACTGCTGGCAACGTCGGCAATCCACCTGCACCTCGTGAGCAAGGGCCTGCGCACCTCGACCGGCCTCGTCGTCGAGACCGGTTCCGCACGCGAGACGCACCACTTCGCATTGCTGGCCGGCTACGGCGCGGAAGCTGTCCACCCGTACCTCGCCATGGATACGCTGGTTGAACTGGCGAAGGGCCTGCCGGGCGAGCTGTCCGCTGAAAAGGCGATCTACAACTTCCAGAAGGCGATCGGCAAGGGCCTGATGAAGGTCATGTCCAAGATGGGCATTTCGACCTACATGTCCTACTGCGGCGCGCAGATCTTCGAAGCCATCGGCCTGAACAAGGCGCTGGTCGACAAGTACTTCAAGGGCACCGCGTCTAACGTCGAAGGCATCGGCGTGTTCGAAATCGCCGAAGAAGCGCTGCGTCTGCACAAGCTCGCCTTCAGCAACGACCCGGTCCTGGCCAACGCGCTGGATGCCGGCGGCGAGTACGCTTTCCGTGTCCGTGGTGAAGACCACATGTGGACGCCGGACGCGATCGCCAAGCTGCAGCATTCGACCCGTTCGAACAACTTCAACACGTACAAAGAGTACGCGCAGATCATCAACGACCAGTCCAAGCGCCACATGACGCTGCGCGGCCTGTTCGAATTCAAGATCGACCCGTCCAAGGTGGTCCCGATCGACGAAGTCGAACCGGCGAAGGAAATCGTCAAGCGCTTCGCCACTGGCGCGATGTCGCTCGGCTCGATCTCGACCGAAGCGCATGCCACCCTGGCCATCGCAATGAACCGTATCGGCGGCAAGTCGAACACCGGTGAAGGCGGTGAGGACGAAAACCGCTATCGCAACGAGCTGAAGGGCATCCCCATCAAGAAGGGCGAAACCCTGGCATCCGTTATCGGCAAGGACCGCGTCGAAGTCGACCTGCCGCTGCTGGCTGGCGATTCGCTGCGTTCCAAGATCAAGCAGGTGGCATCGGGCCGCTTCGGTGTGACCGCCGAGTACCTGACCTCCGCCGACCAGATCCAGATCAAGATGGCGCAGGGCGCGAAGCCGGGCGAAGGCGGCCAGCTGCCGGGCCACAAGGTGTCCGAATACATCGCGAAGCTGCGCTTCTCGGTGCCGGGCGTCGGCCTGATTTCCCCGCCGCCGCACCACGACATCTACTCGATCGAAGACCTGGCACAGCTGATCCATGACCTGAAGAACGCCAATCCGAAGGCATCGATCTCCGTCAAGCTGGTGTCCGAAGTCGGCGTCGGCACGGTGGCCGCGGGTGTTGCCAAGGCCAAGGCCGATCACGTCGTGATTGCAGGCCATGACGGCGGCACCGGCGCATCGCCGCTGTCCTCGATCAAGCACGCCGGTTCGCCATGGGAACTCGGCCTGGCCGAAACCCAGCAGACCCTGGTGCTGAACCGCCTGCGCAGCCGTATCCGCGTGCAGACCGACGGCCAGATCAAGACCGGTCGCGACGTCGTCATCGGCGCGATGCTGGGCGCGGACGAGTTCGGTTTCGCCACGGCTCCGCTGGTTGTCGAAGGCTGCATCATGATGCGCAAGTGCCACCTGAACACTTGCCCGGTCGGCGTCGCCACCCAGGATCCGGTGCTGCGCGCCAAGTTCTCCGGCAAGCCGGAACACGTCGTGAACTACTTCTTCTTCGTCGCCGAAGAAGTCCGCCAGATCATGGCGCAGCTCGGCATCCGCAGCTTCAACGAACTGATCGGCCGTTCCGACCTGCTCGACAAGTCCAAGGCGATCTCGCACTGGAAGGCGAAGGGCCTCGACTTCAGCAAGATCTTCTACCAGCCCGAAGTCCCGGCGTCCGAGCCGCGCTTCCAGGTCGAAGAGCAGGACCACGGCCTCGAAAAGGCACTGGACCACAAGCTGATCGCACAGGCGAAGGCCGCGCTGGAGAAGGGCGAGAAGGTGTCCTTCATCTCCCCGGTCAAGAACCTCAACCGCACCGTCGGCACCATGCTGTCGGGCGAAGTCGCGAAGAAGTACGGCCACGAAGGCCTGCCGGACGACACCATCCACATCCAGCTGCAGGGTACCGCGGGCCAGTCGGCCGGCGCATTCCTCGCACACGGCATCACGCTGGACCTGGTGGGCGAGGGCAACGACTACGTCGGCAAGGGCCTGTCGGGCGGCCGCATCATCGTTCGTCCGAACACCGAGTTCCGCGGCTGGGCGGTCGACAACATCATCATCGGCAACACCGTGCTGTACGGCGCGATTTCCGGTGAAGCCTTCTTCAACGGCGTGGCCGGCGAGCGTTTCGCGGTGCGTAACTCCGGTGCAATCACTGTTGTAGAAGGGACTGGCGACCACGGTTGCGAATACATGACCGGCGGCACCGTCGTCGTTCTCGGCGCCACCGGCCGTAACTTCGCGGCAGGCATGTCGGGCGGTATCGCCTACGTGTACGACCCGGACGGCGACTTCGCGAAGAAGTGCAACATGGCGATGGTCGCACTCGATCCGGTGCTCGCCAGCGCAGACCAGGAAGCGAAGATCGATCGGGCCATCTGGCACGCCACCACACGCGGCGGCGAAGGCCAGACTGACGAAGCGATCCTGAAGGGGCTGATCGAACGCCACTTCAAGTACACCGGCAGCACGCGCGCGCGCAACCTGCTGGATGACTGGGCGAATGCACGCAGCAAGTTCGTCAAGGTGTTCCCGACCGAGTACAAGCGGGCACTGGGCGAGCTGAACGCAGCGCAGTCCAAGGAAAAGATCGCAGCCTAATTGATAAAAACCATGGCGGCAGAGGTCCCGCAAGCGACCCCTGCTGCCAAGATTGTGAGTAAAAAATGGGAAAAGTAACCGGCTTTCTGGAATACCAACGCCTGCAAGAGGCGAGCGAAGCACCCCCACTGCGAAAGAAGCATTACAAGGAATTCGTGGTACACCTGTCCGACGCCGACGCCAAGGTACAAGGCGCGCGTTGCATGGACTGCGGCATCCCCTTCTGCAACAACGGCTGCCCGGTCAACAACATCATTCCGGACTGGAATGACCTGGTTTATCACGGCAACTACAAGGAGGCGCTGGACAACCTGCACTCCACCAACAACTTCCCCGAGTTCACCGGTCGCATCTGCCCGGCGCCCTGCGAAGCTGCCTGCACGCTCGGCATCAACAGCGACCCGGTCGGCATCAAGTCGATCGAGCACTTCATCATCGACAAGGGCTGGGAGAACGGCTGGGTAAAGCCGCAAGTCCCCGCCGCCAAGACCGGCAAGAAGGTCGCGATCGTCGGTGCCGGCCCTGCAGGCATGGCCGCTGCCCAGCAGCTGGCGCGCGCCGGCCATGACGTGACCCTGTTCGAGAAGAACGACCGCGTCGGCGGCCTGCTGCGCTACGGTATCCCCGACTTCAAGATGGAGAAGTCGCACATCGACCGTCGCGTCGAGCAGATGAAAGCTGAAGGCGTGACCTTCCGCACCGGCGTCTTCGTCGGCAAGGACTTCACCCCGAACGTCTACAACTGGGCAAAGGAAACGATTTCCCCCGACCAGCTGCAGAAGGATTTCGACGCCGTCATCATTACCGGTGGCGCTGAGCAGCCGCGCGACCTGCCGGTTCCCGGCCGCGAGCTGAAGGGCGTGCACTACGCGATGGAATTCCTGCCGCTGCAGAACAAGGTCAACGCCGGCGACAAGGTGAAGGACCAGATCATGGCGAGCGGCAAGCACGTCATTGTCATCGGCGGCGGCGACACCGGCTCCGACTGCGTGGGCACCTCCAACCGTCATGGCGCGGCCTCGGTCACCCAGTTCGAACTGCTGCCCCAGCCGCCGGAGCAGGAAAACAAGCCCCTGGTCTGGCCGTACTGGCCTACCAAGCTGCGTACCTCTTCCTCCCATGAGGAAGGCTGCGAGCGCGACTGGGCAGTGGCGACCAAGCGCCTCGAAGGCAAGAACGGCAAGGTCGAGAAGCTGATCGCCGCCCGTGTCGAGTGGAAGGACGGCAAGATGGTTGAAGTGCCGAACTCCGAATTCGAACTCAAGGCTGACCTGGTGCTGCTGGCGATGGGCTTTGTCTCGCCGGTGCAGCAGGTGCTGGATGCGTTCGGCGTCGACAAGGACGCACGCGGCAATGCCAAGGCGACCACTGACGGCGAAGGCTGCTACAAGACCTCGGTGGACAAGGTGTTTGCCGCCGGCGACATGCGCCGCGGCCAGTCCCTGGTGGTGTGGGCGATCCGTGAAGGCCGCCAATGCGCGCGTGCCGTGGACGAATTCCTGATGGGATCCTCGGTTCTGCCCCGCTGATCTGCGATTGCGCAGAAAACCCGCCAAGCCTTGCGGCCTGGCGGGTTTTGTCGTTTTTCACGTCTTTTTCCGGACGGACAATCCGGCCCGGTTGACCGTTTTGCACTACAATCTAACTTTTGAGTCAAATAAATCGTTGTGCCGAACCTCGTCGAAATCCACGACCTGCATTTTTCCTATGGAACACGCTCCATTCTTTCCGGTCTCCGGATGGACTTCCCGCGCGGGAAGGTGGTGGCAGTCATGGGTGGCTCCGGCTCGGGCAAAACGACCATCCTTCGCCTGATTGGGGGCCAACTGCAGGCGCAAAAGGGCCGCATCCAGTTTGATGGTCAGACTGTCAATGCGCGCGACGCGAAGCTGATGTATGAAATGCGCCGCCGGATGGGCATGCTGTTCCAGCACGGCGCGCTTTTCACCGATCTCACTGTGTACGAGAACGTCGCGTTTCCCCTGCGCGAGCACACCCGCCTTCCCGAAGAACTGATCCGTGACCTCGTGTTGATGAAGTTGCATGCGGTCGGATTGCGCAATGCCGCCTTGCTGAAGCCGTCCGAAATCTCGGGCGGCATGGCGCGCCGCGTCGCGCTTGCACGCGCCATTGCACTGGATCCGCAACTCATCATGTACGACGAGCCGTTCGCGGGCCTCGATCCAATTTCGATGGGCGTCGCCGCCAACCTGATCCGCCGCCTGAATGATGCACTCGGTTCCACCTCGATCGTGGTGTCGCACGATGTGCACGAAACCTTCCTGATCGCCGACCACGTGTACTTCCTGTCGCAAGGGAAAATCGTTGCGCACGGTACGCCGCAAGAGATGCTGGCGTCTGAAGACCCGTACGTGAAACAGTTTGTTCACGCGGAAGCGGACGGTCCCGTGCCCTTCCATTATCCGGGGCGTTCGCTCGAGGAAGACCTGTTCAGGGAGGTGGCGCAATGATCGGCGCTGTTGCCTCGCTTGGCAGGTTGGTCCGGGAATCGGTCGTGAACGTCGGTTTCGCCACGCGCGCATTTTTTGCCGTCCTGGCATCGTCGGGCGGCGTACTGCGCCGGCCGCGCCTGGTGACCGACCAGATCCATTTCATCGGCAATTATTCGCTGTTGATCATTGCCGTATCGGGGTTGTTCGTTGGTTTTGTGCTTGGCTTGCAGGGGTATTACACCCTGAACCGCTACGGCTCGGAGGAGGCGCTCGGCCTTCTCGTGGCATTGTCGCTGACGCGGGAGCTCGGGCCTGTGGTGACTGCCTTGCTGTTTGCCGGCCGGGCAGGAACCTCCCTGACCGCGGAAATCGGCCTGATGAAGGCCGGCGAGCAGCTGGCCGCCATGGAAATGATGGCCGTCAATCCGCTGGAGCGCGTGATCGCGCCGCGTTTCTGGGCAGGGGTGATTGCCATGCCGGTACTGGCCTCGATTTTCAGCGCGGTCGGCGTGCTTGGCGGTTATGTCGTCGGCGTCCTGATGATCGGCGTCGATGAAGGCTCGTTCTGGTCGCAAATGCAGGCCGGCGTGGATGTCTGGAAGGACATTGCCAACGGCGTCATCAAGAGCATCGTTTTCGGATTTGCCGTTACCTTTACGGCTCTCTTCCAGGGATACGAGGCGCAGCCGACACCGGAAGGCGTCGCCCGGGCGACAACGCGCACCGTCGTGATTGCCTCCCTGTCCGTACTGTGGCTGGACTTCCTGCTGACTGCGCTGATGTTCAGCTAACGTTGGGCAAGTAGATGCCGAAAGGATCTACGCGCAATATGGTTATTCGTTTTACGGCACCGCAAAGCGGTTCCGCATCCTATATTTAGGGTATTGGGTCATGCAAAGAAAATCTCTAGACTTGTGGGTGGGCTTATTCGTGCTGCTTGGCGCGGCCGCCCTGTTTTTTCTGGCGATGAAGGCGGGGAACATGAGTTCACTGTCCTTCGAGAAAACGTATCCGGTCGTCACCAAGTTCGACAATATCGGCGGGCTCAAGCCGCGTGCGCCCGTCAAGAGTGCGGGCGTGGTGGTTGGCCGTGTGGGAAACATCGCCTTTGACGACAAGTCCTATCAGGCCGTCGTGACGCTTGAGCTGGAAACGAACTACAAATTTCCCAAGGATACGTCCGCCAAGATCCTGACATCCGGCCTGCTTGGCGAGCAATACATCGGCCTTGAGGCCGGTGGCGATACGAACAACCTCGCTGCCGGCGATCGCATCAAGATGACGCAGTCCGCCGTGGTGCTGGAAAGCCTCATCAGTCAATTTTTGTACAGCAAAGCAGCCGAAGGAAAGGAAGGCGAGAAATAATGGGCCCTGCGTTACGAATCCTGATGCTTGCGGCAGCGCTCGCATTGACGGGCTGCGCCTCGACGCATCCCCAGGACCCGTTCGAGAAATTCAACCGTGCCATGTTCCAGTTCAACGACGCGGTCGACCAGGCCGCGGTGAAGCCGGCGGCGCAAGCATACAAAAACTTGCCTGATTTCGTGCAGATCGGCGTCGGTAATTTCTTCGGCAACCTGGAGGATGGCTGGACGGCGGTCAATAACCTGTTGCAGGGCAAGTTGGAGAACGGCCTGACGGACGTCATGCGCTTTACCTTCAACACCACGTTCGGTCTTGGTGGTCTGCTGGACATCGGTACGGAAGCGGGCCTGCCGAAACACAAGGAAGATTTCGGTCAGACCCTCGGCAAATGGGGCGTGAGATCGGGGCCGTATGTCGTGCTCCCACTGTTGGGTTCATCGACGCTGCGTGACGTTGCTGTCCTGCCAATTGATATCGAGGCCGATCCCTGGCACCACATTCGACCGGCGCATACACGCAACGTCGGCTCGGTCATTCGCGTCGTCGATCTGCGCGCGTCCGTGCTTGATGCCTCCAACCTGATCGAGGAGGCAGCGCTCGACCGTTACGAGTTCGTGCGCGACGCGTATCTGCAGCGCCGGCAGAGCAAGGTTTACGATGGAGACCCGCCGAGTAGCGCGTACGAATTCGATGTCGGGCCGAGTGAGGCAAGCGGCGAATCCGGACCCAGCGACCCGGCTGCTGTAACACATGGCACTCCGACAACAATTGAGGAACCTGCACAGGGAGCGGTTGTCAAAGTGGAACAAAACGGCGGCGCAGCCAGCATTAAGGTTGTGGAAAAGGAAGCAAAGCAATAGCCGACCTGTTTTGTCACCGTTTGGTACGATACCGGTTATCGAATGTGCCAACCTTTCCCGGACAAGCAGGCAGTCCGTCTTTTACTACCCAGGAAGATATGAACGTTTTCAAGAAATTGTTTGCAGTGGCCGGTTTTGCGCTCGCGGGCCTCGCGTTTGCGCCGGCAGCGGTGGCGCAGGAAGCCCCGGATGCCCTGGTCAAGCGCATCAGCCAGGAAGTGCTCGACACTGCCAAGAGCGACAAGGATATCCAGTCGGGCAACCAGAAGCGCGTGCTCGAACTCGTCGAAGCCAAGATCCTGCCGCACGTAGACTTCCAGCGCATGACCGCGCTGGCCGCCGGCCGGTTCTGGCGCGAAGCGACCCCCGAGCAGCAGAAGCAGTTGACCAATGAATTCCGCACCCTGCTGGTCTACACCTACTCGGGCGCGATATCCCAGGTCAAGGACCAGAAGCTGGAATTCAAGCCGATGCGGGCTGACGCCAGCGACACCGAGGTCGAAGTGCGCTCGCAGGTCCTGCAGCCGCGCGGCGGCGATCCCATCCAGCTCAACTATCGCCTCGAAAAATCGCCTTCCGGCTGGAAGATCTATGACGTCAACGTCCTCGGCGCATGGCTGGTGGAGACCTACAAGGGTAACTTCGCGGCGGAGATCGGCAAGGGCGGCATCGACGGCCTGATCAAGACCCTCTCCGACCGTAACAAGCGTCTCGCCGCCAGCGCGGCCAAGACCGGCAAGTCGTCCTGATGACCTACCGTCCCGCCCAGACGCTGACCGTGAACAACGCGACATCCGTGCTTGACGACGGATTGCGCGCGATCGCCGACGGGCAGACGCAGTTCGACCTCGCCGAGTTGACCTCGGTTGATTCCGCCGCCGTTGCCACCATGCTGGCTTGGCAACGCGCGGCGCGCAGCAACGGCAAGTCGCTGGAATTCAGCAATCTTCCCGCCAATCTCCAGAGCCTGGTCCACCTGTACGACGTGGATGGGCTGCTCCATACTTCGCCGCGCGCCGACCTGCCGCATCATTGACCCTCACCGGTCACTCTTCAGATCCGGCTTCCTGCCCGGAAATCCAATATAATCAAGGGTTTCGCCGCTCGTATCGCACCTGGCTGCGATACGTCGCCCGCCCTTCAGGAAAATCTAGCCGCCATGGCTGCTCTCCAAATCGTCAATGT
Source organism: Noviherbaspirillum sp. ST9 (assembly GCF_048799745.1). NCBI lineage: Bacteria > Pseudomonadati > Pseudomonadota > Betaproteobacteria > Burkholderiales > Oxalobacteraceae > Noviherbaspirillum > Noviherbaspirillum sp. ST9. The sequence goes on from NZ_JBLWFR010000004.1 coordinate 532,656, forward strand.
CGAAAAACGCTACAAGTCGCTTCAGGCGCTTGGCGGCGTGTCGCTATCCATTGAGCAGGGCGAGTTCTTCGGCCTGCTCGGCCCGAACGGCGCGGGCAAGACCACACTGATCTCGATCATCGCCGGACTCAATCGCGCCGACGCCGGCAATGTTTCCATCCATGGCTACGACGTCGTGCGCGATTATCGCGAGGCCCGCAAGCGCCTCGGCGTCGTTCCGCAAGAGCTCGTCTTCGATCCTTTTTTCACCGTGCGCGAAACCCTGCGCATGCAATCCGGCTATTTCGGTCTGAAGAACAACGACAAGTGGATCGATGAGGTGATGGCCAACCTCGACCTGACCAACAAGGCCGATACCAATACGCGCGCGCTGTCCGGCGGCATGAAGCGCCGCGTGCTGGTTGCGCAGGCGCTTGTCCACAAACCGCCGGTCATCGTGCTGGATGAGCCGACGGCCGGCGTCGACGTCGAGTTGCGCCAGACGCTGTGGAAGTTCATCGCGCGCCTCAATCGCGAAGGGCACACCATCGTGCTGACGACGCACTATCTCGAAGAGGCGCAGGCGCTGTGCAATCGCATTGCGATGCTGAAGGCCGGCAAAGTGGTGGCGCTCGATTCCACCTCCGCCCTGATCAAGCGCATTTCCGGCTCGCAGCTGGTGGTTCGCCTCGCCAGGGGCGCGCTGCCGGACGGCCTCAAGCCGCTGGTTTCTCACCCCGACGAACTCATTGCCGGCAGCAAGTACACCTTGCGCGTCAACGAATACACCGAAGTCGAACCGATCCTCGCACGTCTGCGCGAGGCCGGCGCCGTGATCGAGGACATGCAGCTGCAGCAGGCAGACCTGGAAGACGTTTTCATCCAGATCATGGAGGGCGAGAAATGACCGGCTTCCGGACACTGCTCTACAAGGAAGTGCTGCGCTTCTGGAAGGTGGCGATGCAGACCATCACCGCGCCGATCCTGACCGCGATGCTGTACCTGCTGATCTTCGGCCACGTGCTGGAAGATCACGTGCAGGTGTACCCCGACGTGCGCTATACCTCGTTCCTGATTCCCGGCCTGGTGATGATGAGCGTCTTGCAGAATGCCTTCGCCAACAGCTCATCGTCGCTGATCCAGTCCAAGATCACCGGCAACCTCGTGTTCGTGCTGCTACCGCCGCTGTCGCACTGGGAGCTGTTCGGTGCGTATGTGCTCGCTTCCGTTATCCGCGGCCTTGCCGTTGGCGCCGGCGTATTCACTGTGACCATGTGGGCGGCGGATATTTCGTTCCATTCGCCATGGTGGATCGTCATCTTTGCGCTCTTGGGGGCTGCCATTCTTGGCACCATGGGCCTGATCGCCGGTATCTGGGCGGAAAAGTTCGACCAGCTTGCTGCCTTCCAGAACTTCCTGATCATGCCGGCGACTTTCCTTTCCGGCGTGTTCTACTCGATCCACTCGCTGCCTGCGTTCTGGCAAACGGTATCGCACTTCAACCCGTTTTTTTATATGATTGATGGCTTCCGTCATGGCTTTTTCGGCCAATCCGACGTCGATCCATCGACCAGTTTCATCATCGTCAGCGTATTTTTCCTTCTGCTCGCAGGCTTTGCCATCCGCCTGCTGAAGACCGGATACAAACTGCGCCACTAAAGGAATACCATGCTTCCCACCCCCGAGCTCATCAAAAGCTATATCGCCGCCGGCCTCGAATGCACCCACCTCGACGTGGAGGGCGACGGCCATCATTTCAGCGCGGTGATCGTCTCGCCGGCTTTTGCAGGCAAGCGCCCCATCCAGCGCCACCAGCTCGTGTATGCAGCACTCGGTGACCGCATGCGTGAGGAAATCCACGCGCTGTCGATGAAAACCCTGACTCCTGAAGAATTCCAGCAACAGTAATGGACAAACTGCTTATTACCGGCGGCAACCGCCTGTCGGGTGAAATCAATATCTCCGGTGCGAAGAATGCGGCCCTGCCCATCCTGTGCGCCGGCCTGCTCACCGCCGACACCGTGCAACTGTCCAACGTCCCGCACCTGCAGGACGTCAACACCATGCTCAAGCTGCTGCGCCAGATGGGCCTGCGTGTCGAGCAGGACGGCGACCGCATGTCGCTGAATGGCGGCGCCATCGAAAAGCTGGAAGCACCGTATGAGCTCGTGAAGACCATGCGCGCGGCCATCCTCGTGCTCGGACCGCTGGTGGCGCGCTTCGGCGAAGCCAAGGTATCCCTGCCGGGCGGATGCGCGATCGGATCGCGGCCTGTGGACCAGCACATCAAGGGGCTGCAGGCCATGGGTGCCGACATCGCGATCGAGGCCGGCTATATCCACGCCAAGGCGAAGAAGCTCAGGGGCGCGCGCATCGTCACCGACATGATCACCGTGACCGGCACCGAAAACCTGCTGATGGCCGCTGTGCTGGCCGAAGGTGAAACAGTCCTGGAAAACGCCGCGCGCGAACCGGAAGTGACCGACCTCGCCAACCTGCTCGTGCAGATGGGCGCAAAAATCGAAGGCATCGGTACCGACCGCCTCGTGATCCAGGGCGTGGAAAAACTCCACGGCGCGTCGCACAACGTCATTCCCGACCGCATTGAGACCGGCACCTTCCTGTGCGCGGTCGCTGCGGCGGGCGGCGATGTCACGCTGAAGAACACCCGTAGCGACATCCTCGACGTCGCCCTCGACAAGCTGCGCGAAGCAGGCGCCATCCTGACGACCGGCCCTGATTGGATTCGCGTGCAGATGGCGGCACGCCCGAAGGCAGTCAGCTTCCGTACCACCGAATACCCCGGTTTTCCGACCGACATGCAGGCGCAGTTCATGGCGCTCAACTGCATCGCCGACGGCAGCAGCCGCGTGACGGAAACCATCTTCGAAAACCGTTTCATGCACGTACAGGAACTGAATCGCCTCGGCGCATCGATCGACATCGACGGCCACACCGCAGTAGTGCAGGGTGTGGACAAGCTTGTCGGCGCACCGGTCATGGCAACCGACCTGCGTGCATCCGCATCGCTCGTGATCGCCGCGCTGGCCGCGCAAGGCGAGACGCTGGTCGATCGCATCTATCACCTGGACCGCGGCTACGACCGCATGGAAGCCAAACTTTCCGCCGTCGGCGCCAATATCCAGCGAGTGAAATGATGAGCCAGCAACTGACCCTCGCGCTGTCCAAGGGCCGCATTTTCGAAGAAACCATGCCGCTGCTGCAGGCCGCCGGCATCACCGTCACCGAAGATCCGGAAAAATCGCGCAAGCTGATCCTGCCGACCAACGATCCGGCGGTCCGCGTCATCATCGTGCGCGCTTCCGACGTGCCGACGTACGTGCAGTACGGCGCGGCCGACTTCGGCGTTGCGGGCAAGGATGTGCTGCTCGAGCATGGCGGCGAAGGACTCTACCAGCCGATCGACCTGAACATCGCGAAGTGCCGCCTGTCGGTCGCCGTGCCCTCCGGATTCGACTACGCCAGCGCCGTCCGCCAGGGCGCACGCCTGCGTGTCGTCACCAAGTACGTGAAATGCGCGCGCGAGCATTTCGCTGCCAAGGGCGTCCACGTCGATCTGATCAAACTGTATGGCTCCATGGAGCTCGGTCCGCTGGTCGGCCTGTCCGATGCGATTGTCGACTTGGTGAGCACCGGCAGCACGCTGCGCGCAAACAACCTGGTCGAAGTCGAGCACATCATGGAAATCTCCTCGCGCCTCGTGGTGAACCAGGCCGCGCTCAAGTTGAAACGCGAACGCCTGCAACCCATCCTGGAAGCCTTCGAAAAGGCTTCGAAAGCGGAATAAGGCCATGACCATCCAGATTCGCAAACTCGACTCCAGCCAGCCGGATTTCAAGGCGCAGCTCTCCGCCGTACTCGCGTTCGAAGCGAGCGAAGACGATGCGATCGACCGTGTAGCGGCACAGATCCTCGCCGAGGTGAAGGCGCGCGGCGATGCCGCTGTGATCGAGTACACCAATCGTTTCGACAAGCTTAGCGCAGCCGATGTTGCCAGCCTGGAAATCGGCAAGCCTGAACTGCAGGCCGCACTCGAAAGTCTGACGCCCGAGCGACGCAACGCGTTGCAGACGGCAGCGGATCGCGTACGCGCCTATCACGCGCGCCAGAAGGCGGAAACCGGCGGCGATGGCTTCACGTACACCGAAGCCGACGGTACCGTGCTCGGCCAGAAGGTGACACCGCTCGACCGCGTCGGCATCTACGTCCCCGGTGGCAAGGCAGCCTATCCCTCGTCCGTGCTGATGAATGCGATCCCGGCCAAGGTCGCCGGCGTGCAGGAAGTCATCATGGTCGTTCCCACCCCCGGCGGCGTGAAAAACGAACTGGTGCTGGCCGCTGCCGCGATTGCCGGTGTCGATCGCGTGTTCACCATCGGCGGAGCACAGGCTGTCGGTGCCCTGGCGTACGGCACCGCAACGATTCCCCAGGTTGACAAGATCGTCGGTCCCGGCAATGCCTACGTCGCCGCCGCAAAGCGCCGCGTCTTCGGCATCGTCGGCATCGACATGATTGCCGGTCCGTCCGAGATCCTCGTGGTTTGCGACGGCACGACCGATCCCGACTGGATCGCCATGGACCTGTTCTCCCAGGCAGAGCATGACGAATTGGCGCAGTCCATCCTCGTCTGTCCGGATGCAACGTATATCGAAAAGGTCGAAGCCAGCATCAACCGCCAGTTGGACGCCATGCCGCGCAAGGATGTAATCCGCACCTCGCTGGTCAACCGCGGCGCGATGGTCAAGGTCCGCGACATGGACGAGGCCTGCGAGATCGCCAACCTGATCGCCGCCGAGCACCTCGAGATCTCCACCGAAAATCCGCAGAAGTGGGCCGACAAGATCCGCCATGCGGGCGCGATGTTCCTTGGCCGTTTCTCCTCCGAATCGCTGGGCGATTACTGCGCCGGTCCGAACCATGTGCTGCCGACCTCGCGTACCGCACGCTTTTCGTCGCCGCTGGGTGTGTACGATTTCCAGAAGCGCTCCAGCATCATCCACGTGAGCGAAGCCGGCGCCCGGACGCTCGGCAAAGTTGCGGCCGAACTCGCCTATGGCGAGGGTCTGCAGGCACACGCCGGCTCGGCCGAGTACCGCCTGAAATGAGGCGGGTGCAGTGGTGACACCCTGGCTCAACCGCGTCTTCTGTGAAGATGCGTTGCAGGGCTTCGCCCGCATTCCTGACGGCAGCATCGACCTGCTGATCGCCGACCCGCCCTACGGGCTGGGCAAGGACTACGGCAACGATTCCGACAAACTCGATGCCGAAGCCTACATGAGCTGGACCGAACAATGGGTCCATGCAGCACTGCCTAAGCTCAAGCCCAACGGCAGCCTGTACATCTTCCTGACCTGGCGCTACTCGCCGGAAATCTTCGTCATGCTCAAGAAGCGCATGACGATGGTCAACGAAATCATCTGGGACCGCCGCGTGCCGTCGATGGGCGGCAGCACACGCAAGTTTTCCTCGGTGCACGATACCATCGGCTTTTTCGTCAAGGCGAAGGACTACTATTTCGACCTAGACGCGGTGCGCATTCCGTACGACGCGGAAACCAAGAAGGCCCGCTCCCGCTCGATCTTCGTCGGCGCGAAGTGGCTGGAAATCGGCTACAACCCGAAGGACGTGTGGAGCGTGTCACGCCTGCACCGTGAACACCGCGAGCGCGCCGACCATCCCACGCAGAAACCGCTGGAGATCGTCGAGCGCATGCTCAAGGCATCCTGTCCGCCGGCTGGCGTCGTGCTGGATCCCTTCATGGGCAGCGGGACCACCGCCGTCGCGGCGAAGCGCAGCGGCCGGAATTTCGTCGGATTCGAGCTGAATCCGGATTACTGTGCACTGATCGAAAACCGTCTGGCCGAGGTCGACAAGCCCGAGCCCGAAGCAGCCTGAAAGCAGAACATCATGTCCCTGATCGAAAACATCATCCGTCCCGAAGTCCGCGCGCTTTCCGCCTACCATGTGCCGGATGCCGGCGGCTTCGTTAAGCTGGACGCAATGGAGAACCCCTACGTCCTGCCGGAAACGCTGCGGGAAGAGTTGGGGCGCCGGCTGTCGGACGTCGCGCTGAACCGCTACCCGGTGCCGTCCTATTCCCAGCTCAAGGTGAAGATCTGCACAACGCAGGGCGTACCTGCCGGATTCGATGTCATCCTCGGCAATGGTTCCGACGAGCTCATCACCATTGTCTCGGTCGCCTGCGCAAAGCCGGGCGCGAAAGTGTTGGCGCCGACGCCTGGATTCGTCATGTACGCGATGTCCGCGAAATTTGCCGGCATGGAGTTTGTCGGCGTGCCGCTCAAGCCGGACTTCACCCTCGACAAGGCCGCCATGCTCGCCGCCATCAAGGAGCATAAGCCAGCGATCACTTATCTCGCGTACCCGAACAATCCGACCGGCAACCTGTTCGACGCCGACGATATGGTCGACATTCTTCGCGCAGCCGGTGATTCGGGCGTCGTCATCGTGGACGAGGCATACCAGCCTTTCGCCCAAGCGACCTTCATGCCCCGCCTGGCCGAATTCCCCAATCTCGTCGTGATGCGTACCGTGTCCAAGCTCGGCCTGGCAGGCATCCGCCTCGGCTATATGTCCTGCAGCAGCGCGCTTCTCGTGGAATTCGACAAGGTGCGCCCGCCCTATAACGTCAATGTGTTGACCCAGGCAGCCGCGGAGTTCGTGCTCGACCATGTCGACGTGCTGGACGCGCAGGCGACCTCTCTGCGTTGGGAGCGGACCAAGCTGATTGCCGATCTGGCGGCGCTTCCCGGCGTCGAGGTTTTCCCTTCGGCAGCGAATTTCCTGCTGATTCGCGTGAAAAATCCGAAGATTTCGGCCGACGGTGTATTTTCTGCATTATTGGATCGTAAGGTTTTGATCAAAAATGTCGGTAAAATGCATCCATTGCTGGAAAACTGTCTTCGTGTGACGGTCAGCACTCCGGAAGAGAACCGGATATTCCTCGACGCCATGAAAGCGTCGCTTGATTCGTAACTTTGGTAGTCCCCACTTAACATGTCCACGTCACGCATTGCCGAGGTCACTCGCAATACCAACGAAACGCAGATCCGCGTTGCGATCAACCTCGACGGCACCGGCCAGCAGAAGCTGAACACCGGTGTGCCCTTCCTCGATCACATGCTCGACCAGATCGCCCGTCATGGCCTGATCGACCTCGACATCGAAGCAAAGGGCGATTTGCATATCGACGCGCACCACACCGTCGAAGACGTCGGCATCACGCTCGGCCAGGCCTTCGCCAAGGCCATCGGCGACAAGAAGGGCATCCGCCGCTACGGCCATGCCTACGTGCCGCTCGACGAGGCGCTGTCGCGCGTCGTCGTCGATTTTTCCGGCCGTCCGGGCCTTGAGTTCCACGTCCCGTTCAAGCGTTCGATGATCGGCGCCTTCGACGTGGACCTGACCCACGAATTCTTCCAGGGCTTCGTCAATCATGCCCTGGTATCCCTTCACGTCGATAACCTGCGCGGCGAGAATGCACACCATCAGTGCGAAACCGTGTTCAAGGCATTCGGCCGCGCGCTGCGCATGGCCGCCGAACTCGACCCGCGCGCTGCAGGGACGATTCCTTCGACGAAAGGCAGTCTGTAACCGCGACGGATTCGCGGACCGACAACCCGATTTCTGACATGAAAAAGATCGTTGTAGTGGATTACGGCATGGGCAACCTGCGCTCCGTCGCGCAGGCGCTGCGTCATGTCGCTCCGGAAGCGGATGTGCGCATTTCCGGCGAACTGGCTGACATCAAATCCGCAGACCGCCTCGTATTGCCGGGGCAGGGCGCCATGCCCGACTGCATGCGTTGCCTGCGCGAATCCGGCTTGCAGGATGCCGTCGTGGAGTCGACGCGCACCAAGCCGATGCTTGGTGTGTGCGTGGGTGAGCAGTTACTGTTCGACTGGAGCGAAGAGGGCGACACCCCTGGCATTGGTTTGCTGCCCGGTAAAGTCGTGCGCTTCCGTCTCGACGGCCTGGCGCAGGAGGATGGCTCGCGCTTCAAGGTGCCCCAGATGGGCTGGAACCGTGTGAAACAGACATTGTCCCACCCGTTGTGGAATGGCATTGATGACAACAGCTATTTCTACTTCGTGCACAGCTATTACGCGGTTCCGTCCGACCCGGCAAACGTGGCCGGCGAAACCACCTACGGCGCCCCCTTCGCGTGCGCCGTGGCAAAAGACAATATATTTGCGACCCAGTTTCACCCGGAAAAAAGTGCGGCGGCGGGATTGCGCCTGTACAAGAACTTTGTAGACTGGAATCCATAGTCGTTATTGTTCAACCCCTCGACCCCAACCACACCCACCTAATGTAGCCATGCTGCTCATACCTGCCATCGACCTCAAGGACGGTCATTGCGTGCGCCTGAAACAAGGCGATATGGACCAAGCCACTGTGTTCTCGGATGATCCGGGACAGATGGCGCGACATTGGCTCGCCCAGGGCGCACGACGATTGCATCTGGTGGACCTGAACGGCGCGTTCGCCGGCAAGCCGAAGAACGAGCCTGCGGTCAAGGCCATCATCCAGGCGGTCCGTGCTTTCGCGCTCGAGAACGACGTCGACGAAATCCCGGTGCAGCTCGGCGGCGGCATCCGCGACCTCGACACCATCGAGCGCTTCCTCGACGACGGCCTGGCCTACATCATCATCGGCACGGCCGCCGTGAAGAACCCCGGTTTCCTGCACGACGCATGCAGCGCCTTCCCGGGGCAGATCATCGTCGGCCTCGACGCCAAGGACGGCAAGGTCGCCACTGACGGTTGGAGCAAGCTCTCCGGCCATGAAGTGATCGACCTCGCGAAGAAGTTCGAAGACTACGGCTGCGAAGCCATCGTCTATACCGACATCGGCCGCGACGGCATGATGGGCGGCGTGAACATCGAGGCGACCGTGAAGCTGGCGCAAGCCGTCCAGATCCCCATCATCGCCTCCGGCGGCGTCCACAACATCAAGGATGTGGAAGCGCTGTGCGGCGTGCAGGATGAAGGCATCGAAGGCGTGATCTGCGGCCGCTCCATCTATGAAGGCACGCTCGACCTGCGTGCCGCGCAACAACGCGCTGACGAGCTCAGCGGCCTCGAAGAGGCGGAAGAAGAGTAAGCATGACCCTCGCAAAACGCATCATCCCTTGCCTCGACGTAACCAATGGCCGCGTCGTCAAGGGCGTCAACTTCGTCGAACTGCGCGACGCCGGCGACCCGGTAGAGATTGCGCGCCGTTATGACGAGCAGGGCGCGGACGAACTGACCTTCCTCGACATCACCGCGACCTCGGACGGGCGCGACCTGATCCTGCATATCATCGAAGACGTCGCCTCCCAGGTCTTCATTCCACTGACCGTTGGTGGCGGCGTGCGCACCGTCGACGATGTGCGCCGACTGCTCAATGCCGGCGCCGACAAGATCAGCGTCAACAGCACCGCAGTGGCCAATCCGCAGATGGTGCAGGAAGCGGCACACAAATTCGGTTCGCAGTGCATCGTCGTCGCGATCGACGCCAAGAAGAGCGGCGAAGGCAAATGGGAAGTCTTTACCCACGGCGGCCGCAAGCCGACCGGACTCGACGTGGTCGAATGGGCGAAGAAGATGGAAAGCATCGGCGTCGGCGAAATCCTGCTCACCAGCATGGATCGCGACGGCACCAAGAGTGGTTTCGACCTGGCACTCACGCGCGCGGTTTCCGACGCCGTATCCATTCCAGTCATCGCTTCCGGCGGTGTCGGCGGACTGCAGGACCTCGCAGACGGTGTCAAACTGGGCAAGGCCGACGCTGTACTGGCCGCAAGCATCTTCCATTACGGCCAGCACACCGTGCAGGAAGCGAAGCAGTTCATGTCCGGGCAAGGCATCCCGATGAGGCTGGCATGAGCATCAGCGCCAAATGGCTGAACAAGGTGAAATGGGACGAGCACGGCCTGGTGCCGGTGATCGCCCAGGAAGTCGGCAGCAACGATGTGCTGATGTTCGCCTGGATGAACCGTGACGCGCTCGCGAAGACGGTGGAGCTTGGCGAGGCTGTTTACTGGAGCCGCTCCCGCAAGAAGCTGTGGCACAAGGGCGAAGAATCCGGCCACATCCAGAAAGTGCACGAAATCCGTCTCGATTGCGACGAGGACGTCGTCCTGCTGAAGATCGAGCAGACCGGTGGCATCGCCTGCCACACCGGGCGGCACTCCTGCTTCTTCCAGAGACTCGAGGGCGGCGCCGACAAGGGCGACTGGCAAGCCGTCGATCCGGTTCTCAAGGACCCGGAAAGCATCTACAAATAATCACGGCGGGCCATGCCCGACCAATCCCATGAGTGAAATCCTGAAACGCCTGGCCGACGTCATCGAGTCCCGCAAACCGGCAAACGGTGGCGACCCTGACAAATCCTATGTTGCCCGTCTGTTCAGCAAAGGCGACGACGCCATCCTGAAGAAAATCGGTGAAGAGGCAACCGAGACCGTGATGGCGGCCAAGGATGCGCGCGCCAGTGGCGACGCTTCCAAGGTTCTTTATGAATGCGCGGACCTATGGTTCCACTCCATGGTCATGCTGGCACAATTCAATTTGACCCCGGACGATGTTCTGCGGGAACTTGCTCGCCGGGAAGGACTCTCTGGTATCGAGGAAAAGGCGAGCCGTCAGCCGGATTGAACAGATTGTTGAAAATTCTTTGATCCATCAACGGGAAAGCCATGACAAACTGCATTTTCTGCAAAATCGCTTCCAAGCAGATTCCGTCAAAGACCGTTTATGAGGACGACGATGTCATTGCCTTTCATGACATCAATCCCGCGGCTCCGGTACATGTTCTCATCGTGCCGAAACAACATATCCCGACACTGTCGGATTGCGACGAAAGCCATGCGGCGCTGCTGAGCAAGATGATGCTCCTGGCGCCGAAGCTTGCAGAAGAGCAGGGATGCGGTTACACCTCGGTCGATGGTGGCGCGGGCAGTGGCGGCTTCAAGACGCTGTTCAATACCGGGCCCGATGGCGGTCAGGAGGTGTACCATCTCCATTTGCACGTGATCGGCGGTCCTCGCCCGTGGCGCGGCCAGCGATAAGCCGGCAGTTTATTTGTTTGAAGGACGTACGCGTCCGCTTAGGAGAAAGTAATGGGTTCGTTTAGCATTTGGCACTGGTTGATCGTGCTGGTTGTGATCGTGTTGATCTTCGGCACCAAGAAGCTCGGCAACGTTGGTTCCGACCTCGGCAAGGCCGTCAAGGGCTTCAAGGATGGCGTCAAGGGCGAAGAAGAAAAGTCGGCCGCCTCGGACAAGGCGACCATCGACGTCGACGCAAAGGAAAAGAAGAGCTGATGCATGCTTCCCTGCATTGCATCACTGACGGCCTACCGTCATGATTGATCTCGGTCTTTCCAAACTTGCCTTGATCGGCGTTGTGGCGCTGGTCGTCGTCGGCCCCGAGCGCCTGCCCAAGGTTGCACGCATGGCAGGCACCTTGTTCGGCCGTGCGCAGCGCTATATCAGCGATGTCAAGGCCGAGGTCAGCCGCGAGATTGAACTCGATGAGCTGCGCAAGATGCACAAGGATGTGCAGGAAGCGGCCACCGACGTCGAGCAATCGATCGCATCCAGTTTCTCCGAGCTTGAGTCCGACGTGCAGGAAGCCCTGCGCAATCCGCTGCTCGAGCCTCAAGAGCCCAACCAGATGGCGGTCAAGGCCAAGGACTTCCGCAAGAAGAAACTCGCTCGGACTTCCGCCATTCCTTCCTGGTACAAAAAACAGAGCGGCCGCAGGACCCGCGTGATTTCCGGCGCTGCGCGCGTCGCGAAATACCGGCCCGCAGGCGCCCGCAAGACACCCGCATCCTTCCACTGATGACCGACGACCAAAACTCGACTCCTCCGGGGGAAACCTTCGTCTCGCACCTCGTGGAGCTGCGCAATCGCCTCATGAAGGCGATGATTGCCATCATTGTCGTGTTCCTGGGGCTGATGCCGTTTGCGGGCAAGATCTATGACTTGCTCGCGCAGCCGATGATGTCCGCACTTCCCGCAGGGAGCAAGATGATTGCCACAGGTGTCATCACGCCGTTCCTGATCCCGGTGAAGGTCACCTTGCTGGTGGCGTTCCTGATTGCCTTGCCAGTCGTGCTCTATCAGGCATGGGCGTTCGTCGCGCCCGGCCTGTACGAGCACGAGAAGAAGCTCGTCGCGCCGCTGGTGGTGTCGTCTTCCCTGCTTTTCCTGGCCGGCGTGGCGTTCTGCTACTGGTTCGTGTTTGGTACCGTGTTCAAGTTCGTCAACGAATTCGCACCGGCCTCGGTGGCAGTGGCGCCGGATATCGAAAGCTATTTCGGCTTCGTGATGACGATGTTCATTGCATTCGGCATCACCTTCGAAGTGCCGATCGTGGTCATCGTTCTTGTGCGAATGGGGATTGTGTCGGTGGAGAAGCTGAAGGAATTCCGCCCCTACATGATCGTCGCCGCCTTCGTCATTGCCGCGGTCGTCACGCCGCCCGACGTCGTCAGTCAGCTGTTGCTCGCTGTCCCGCTATGCCTGCTGTACGAACTGGGCCTGCTCGTCGCGCCGATGTTTGCGCGCGCGACACGCGCACCGGAAGAGACTGCCTGATCCCTTATTTTGCCTCGCGCAGCCAGGCAATCAGGGGATAGGCGTCCTTGAATCCTGCAACCACTTCCTTGCCGAGATCCGCCGGAATCTTTTTCTTGATGCCGGTTTCCGTCCAGACGATGAAGCTCTTCATCTTGATGTACTCGATGTGCGGAGAATCCGCATCGAATCCTTTCGGCGGGCGCACCAGCTTGCCTTCGTCCTGAAGGTCGCCGAAGCGTTCCTTCAGCTTCTTGTTTTTCAGCACCTTGCCGAAACCTGCCGCATCGGCGATGACATGCTCTCGAATTGTTTTCAGCCGCGCCGGCGGAGGCATGTATTCGCCGCCCGCCACGAGCAGCATTCCGCTTGCGTCGATATGAAAGTAGTAGGCGGGGCCGCCGCCCTGGCTGGGCTTCTTCAATCCGCTCGCCGTAATGGCCGCGGAGAAGGTCGTTTTGTAAGGGCTCTTGTCTTTCGAAAAGCGCATGTCGCGGTTGATCCGGAACAGGGCCTTCTTCGGATTGCAGCCGGCAACGGCCGGATCGAACTTGGTGATATCCGCAATAAGTTGCGTGACCAGTTCGAGGAACTCCGCGCGCAGGATGTCGTAGCGCGGCTTGTTCATGACGAACCATGCACGATTGTTGTTCTCCGACAGTTCGGAGAGAAACTGAATCAGGTCGCGCGTATGCATGCGGTAAATCCTCGTTCTCAGCGTTATTCCTGATCTTCGCGGCGGGGACGCGGACGTTTGCCGACGGTCACCTCGACGCTCGCTTCCTGCCCCTTGCGCAGCAAGGTCATCTTCGCCTTGTTGCCCGGCGTGAGCTGCGCGATCAGGTTCAGCATGTCGGTCGTATCGCTCACCGGCTTGCCTTCCACTGCCACCAGGATGTCGCCGGGACGCATGCCGGCCTTGTCCGCCGGGCCGCCCTTCAGCACGCCGGCGATGATCGCGCCGGATTTCTTCGCGAGTCCGAAACTCTCAGCGAGCTCCGGCGTGATGTCTTGCGGCTCCACGCCGATCCAGCCGCGTACGACCTGGCCGGTGCTGATGATCGATTCCATCACTGACTTCACGGTAGTGACCGGAATGGCGAAACCGATGCCGAGCGAACCGCCGCTGCGCGAATAGATTGCGGTATTGATCCCGAGCAGGTTGCCATTCGCGTCAATCAGTGCGCCGCCAGAATTGCCCGGATTGATTGCGGCATCGGTCTGGATGAAATTCTCAAAGGTGTTGATGCCGAGATGGTTGCGTCCGAGTGCGGAAATAATCCCCATCGTCACGGTCTGGCCGACACCGAACGGATTGCCGATGGCGAGCACGACGTCCCCAACCTTGGCCTGGTCTGCGTGTCCGAGGGTGATGGCGGGCAGGTTCTGCAGGCTGATCTTGACTACGGCGAGGTCTGTTTCCGGATCCGTGCCAACCACTTTCGCTACCGCCTTGCGACCGTCCGCCAACGCGATCTCGATTTCGTCCGCTGTCTCGATGACGTGATTGTTGGTCAGGATGTAGCCTTCAGGACTAACCACCACGCCGGAGCCGAGGCTGAACTGGCGGTCCTCCTGCTCCCCGAAGAAGCGGCGGAACAACGGGTCATCCATGAAAGGAGTCTTCGGCTGGCGCGCACCTTTGGTCGTAAAGATATTCACGACAGCCGGCATTGCAAGCCTGGCCGCGTCGCGATAGGAACTCTGCCCTGGGCTGGCGGAGGAGGGCGCCTCCATCATCGGCACCGAGGATGCGACGCGCGTTGCACGGCCGCTGGCGGCCCATTCCGGCTTCAAGGTCGCTACAATGAACCAGATCGCCAGACCGACCGTGACGGTTTGCGCAAACAGAAGCCAGAGACGTCGCATAAAGGGTGAAAATGAGCCGTGAATCAATTAACAGGGAAGAATTTGCCAGATATATCGAGCAAACGCTCGATATTAACCGCTTTCGTGACTATTGCCCAAACGGTCTGCAGGTGGAAGGACGTCCTCACATCAGGAAACTGGTGACCGGCGTAACAGCCAGCCTTGCCCTGCTGGAAGCCGCGGCCGACACCGGTGCCGACGCCGTTCTGGTTCACCACGGCTACTTCTGGCGCGGAGAGGATCCGCGCGTCGTCGGCCCGAAGCAACGCCGCCTGAAACTTCTCCTGACGCGCGACATCAACCTGTTCGCCTATCATCTGCCCTTGGATATGCATGCGGAATTCGGCAATAACGCGCAGCTGGCCATGCATCTCGGGCTGGTCGCCGATGGTCGTTTCGGGGAGAACGACCTTGGCTGGCTTGGCATGCCGAGCAACGCGGACGTAAGCACTGTCGGCGCGCTCGCTCTACAGGTGGAGGAGCGATTGGGCCGTGCACCGCTGCTGATCGGCGATCCCGCGCAACCATTGAAGCGGGTCGGTTGGTGTACCGGTGCCGCACAAAACATGCTTGGCGATGCCATTGCCGCAGGCGCGTCCGTCTATCTCAGCGGAGAAGTGTCGGAGCCGACTGTCCATTTGGCGAGGGAGGCCGGAGTCGCTTACCTTGCATGTGGTCACCATGCCACGGAACGGTTTGGTGTACAGGCTCTTGGCAGGCATCTGGCGTCCCACTTCGGAATCGAGCATTGCTTTATCGATATCGCCAACCCGGTATAGAGGATGTTTACCAAGAGTCGGTCATTTTTCCTCAATGCACCATGGACAAGGTATCATTACTGGCAGTGAGGGAATGAATATGCTTCAAGAAACATCGCGCGCTCCCGTGGGAGTGCTGATCGTCGAAGACGACACCGTGACGCGAAAGACGCTGTGTCTGGCCATTGAATCGGATCCGGGGCTAAAGCTGCTTGGCGCCTTCGACAGTGTCCAGCCTGCGCTTGCGTGGCTGGAAACAGGGATGCCCGACGTTCTGATGACTGACCTCGGGCTGCCCGACGGTTCCGGAATCGATATCATCCATGCCTGCACCCGTCGCTATCCCGATACGGACATCATGGTCGTCAGCATGATGAGTGACGAGGCCAATGTGCTGGCCTGCATTGAGGCTGGTGCTTCTGGATACGTGCTCAAGGACGCCGGCAGAATGGATATAGCACGCGCGGTCCTCGATCTCCGCGCGGGCGGAGCTCCGATGAGTCCGGCTATCGCGCGCATGGTGCTGGCGAAAGTCAGGGATGGAAAAAAACCGGCGGCGTCGCAGGCTGCACCGAGCGCCGACGCCACGACGCTGACGAAACGTGAAGCCGCAATCCTTGACCTGATCGCACAGGGCGAAAGTTACGGCGATGTGGCGAAGACGCTTTCCGTCTCCGTCGGTACCGTACAAACGCACATCAAGAATATCTACGGCAAGCTGGCCGTGCACTCGCGCGGCGAGGCGGTGTACGAGGCGCACCGCCGCGGCCTGTTGCAGATCGGCCGGCCGCTCGCGAAGCGCTGACTTACTTCTTCAACGAATCCCGGATCTCGCGCAGGAGCACCACCTCTTCCGGCGTGGGAGCCGGTTCGGCCGCAGCCGCCGGTTCTTCCTTCTTCGCCTTGTTCAATGCGCGCACCATCTGGAAGATGATGAATGCCAGGATGATGAAGTTCAGCAGGATGGTGATGAAACTGCCGTAGGCAAAGACCGCCCCTGCCTTCTTTGCTTCAGCCAGGGCAAGGTGCGTGCCCTGGTTATTCAGTGGCAGGTAGTAGTTGGTGAAGTCCAGGCCGCCCAACAGCTTGCCTGCCACCGGCATGATCAAGTCCTGCACCATTGAATCGACGATCTTCGAAAAAGCGGCGCCGATAATGACACCGACCGCGAGATCGATCACATTCCCCTTGATGGCAAACGCCTTGAATTCCTGCATCATTCCCATCGAACACCCCCTTTATTGTTGTTAAATGCGCAATTTCGCTCGCCTTGATGGCAGGCGATCTTCAGACTATGACAGAGTTTGGATGACTTTTCCTGTGCTTCGCGCGCAAGTGTACGAAATTGCACGAAAAAGTTCCCGAATCCCGCGCAAAGTCTTTCATATTCACTTTAATTCAAATGTCCCGTCAGCTATAATCTAAGGTTGCTGAACTTTCCTACAGATTTTCGCTTTTTCACTGATTGGGGTTGGTATGAGTAACGAAAAGCAGGTCGATTCCGGTCGACGTGGCTTGCTCGTCGCGACATGTGCGGCGGGCGGTGTGGCCGGTCTGGCCACAGCAGGGGCCTTTGTGTCGACCTTCCAGCCGTCCGAGCGCGCGAAGGCCGCCGGCGCTCCGGTTGAAGTTGACATCGCCGGCCTCGCGCCGGGTGAAATGAAGACCGTCGAATGGCGCGGCAAGCCGGTCTGGATTCTCAAGCGTTCGCCGGAAATGGTCGCGTCGCTCAAGAAGACCGACGGCCAGGTCGCCGACCCCAAGTCCGAGCGCAATGCAAACGATTTGACGCCGGAATACGCACGCAACGAATACCGTTCGCGCAAGCCTGAAATCCTGGTCGCTGTCGGTATCTGCTCCCACCTGGGCTGCTCCCCGACCACCAAGCTGCAGCCGGGCGCTCAGCCCTCGCTGCCGGACGACTGGCAGGGTGGTTTCCTGTGCCCGTGCCACGGCTCCACGTTCGACCTCGCCGGTCGCGTGTTCAAGAACAAGCCGGCGCCGGACAACCTGCAAGTTCCCCCGCACATGTACCTCAGCGATACCAAGCTGATCATCGGCAAAGATGAGAAAGGTGAAGCATAACCATGGCATTCCAAGAAAAAAAGCTTCCCGCTGACGCTCCGGTGTCCGCCAAGGCCCTGAACTGGTTCGATGCCCGCTTCCCGGTCACCTCGACCTGGAAGGCGCACCTGTCCGAGTACTACGCGCCCAAGAACTTCAACTACTGGTATGCCTTCGGCTCGCTCGCACTGCTGGTGCTGGTGATCCAGATCGTGACCGGTATCTTCCTCGTGATGCACTACAAGCCGGACGCCAACCTCGCGTTTGCTTCCGTCGAGTACATCATGCGCGACGTGCCGTGGGGCTGGCTGGTGCGCTACATGCACTCCACCGGCGCATCCGCCTTCTTCATCGTCGTCTACCTGCACATGCTGCGCGGCCTGCTTTACGGTTCCTACCGCAAGCCCCGCGAACTGGTGTGGCTGTTCGGTGTCGGCATCTTCCTGTGCCTGATGGCGGAAGCCTTCTTCGGCTACCTGCTTCCCTGGGGCCAGATGTCCTACTGGGGCGCACAGGTGATCGTGAACCTGTTCGGCGCGATTCCGTTCATCGGCCCGGACCTGTCGCTGTGGATCCGCGGTGACTATGTCGTTTCCGATGCAACGCTGAACCGCTTCTTCTCCTTCCACGTCATCGCCATTCCGCTGGTGCTGCTGGGACTGGTCGTCGCGCACATCATCGCGCTGCACGAAGTGGGTTCCAACAATCCGGACGGCGTCGAAATCAAGGAAAAGACCGACTCCAACGGCGTTCCGCTCGACGGCATCCCGTTCCACCCGTACTACTCGGTGCACGACGTGTTCTGTGCCGCGGTCTTCCTGATCGTGTTCAGCGCCATCGTGTTCTTCGCACCGGAAATGGGCGGTTACTTCCTCGAGTACAACAACTTCATCCCGGCAGATCCGCTGAAGACCCCGCCGCACATCGCGCCGGTCTGGTACTTCACGCCGTTCTACTCGATCCTGCGTGCTACCACCTCCGAGTTCATGCTATACCTGGCGATCGGCCTGGCTGCTTACCTCGCGCTGGTCATGCTGAAGTCCAAGCTCGACGGCAAGACCAAGATGGGCATTCTGATCGTCGGCGTCGCTGCCGTGATCGGCATGTTCGTGTTCGATGCGAAGTTCTGGGGCGTTGTGCTGATGGGCGTGTCCGTAATGATCCTGGCTGGCCTGCCGTGGCTTGACCACTCTCCGGTCAAGTCCATCCGCTATCGTCCCGCTGGCCATGGCTACGTCTACCTGGTGTTCGGCATTGCGTTCGTGATCCTCGGTTACCTCGGCGTGCAACCGCCGACGCCGGTCGGTACCCTCGTCGCGCAGATCTGCACCTTCATCTACTTCGGCTTCTTCATGTTGATGCCGTGGTGGAGCAAGATGGGCCAGTTCAAGGCCGTGCCTGATCGTGTCACGTTCCACCCGCACTAAGCCGCAAAAGGGATATAAGAACCATGAACTTGTTGAAAAAACTGATTGCGGTCCTGGCACTCGTCCCGGCGGTTACGTTCGCCAGTGAAGCGACTTTCCCGCTGGATCAGGCTCCGAACCGTACCAAGGACCTGGCTGCGCTGCAAAACGGCGCCAAGCTGTTCGTCAACTACTGCCTGAACTGCCACTCGGCATCGGCCATGCGCTACAACCGCCTGACCGACATTGGCCTGACCGAAGACCAGATCAAGAACAACCTGCTGTTCACCAGCGACAAGGTTGGCGACTTGATGAAGGTGTCGATGGCGGCCAAGGACGCGAAGGAATGGTTCGGCGCAGTGCCGCCGGACCTGTCCGTCATCGCCCGCGCGAAGGCGTCGGGTGAAGGCTCCGGTCCGGATTGGCTGTACACCTACCTGCGCACGTTCTACAAGGACGACACCCGTCCGACCGGCTGGAACAACCTGGTTTTCCCGAACGTCGGCATGCCGCACGTGATGTGGGAACTGCAGGGCGTTCGTGTTGCAAAGTTCGCTGAAGAAAAGGACCCGCACGACGCAAGCAAGACGGTGCACAAGTTCGCCGGCTTCGAGCAGGTCAAGCCGGGCAAGCTGTCCGCAACCGACTTCGACAATGCGACGGCCGACCTGGTCGGATACCTGGAGTGGATGGGTGAACCGGCCCAGAACAAGCGCAAGCGCCTTGGCGTCGTTGTGCTGCTGTTCCTCGGCTTCTTCATGGTCCTCGCCTGGCTGCTGAACAAGTCGTACTGGAAAGACGTCAAGTAAAGTCTCGGCCCGCATCGCAAGGTGCGGGCAATTGTTTTGGGGTGAGCCGTAAGACGTCTCACCCTTTTGTTTCTAAGGAACTACAACATGATGGTTCTCTACTCGGGCACGACCTGCCCATTTTCGCAACGCTGCCGTCTCGTGCTGTTCGAGAAGGGCATGGATTTCGAAATCCGCGATGTTGACCTGTTCAACAAGCCGGAAGATATTTCGGTGATGAATCCCTACGGCCAGGTCCCGATCCTGGTTGAGCGCGACCTCATCCTGTACGAATCCAACATCATCAACGAGTACATCGACGAGCGCTTCCCGCATCCGCAACTGATGCCGGCGGATCCGCTCATGCGTGCGCGTGCGCGCCTGATGCTGTTCAATTTCGAGAAGGAATTGTTTGTCCACGTCCATACTCTGGAGAACGACAAGTCCAAGGGCGCGGAAAAGTCGCATGAAAAGGCACGCGCGGAAATTCGTGACCGTCTGACCACGCTGGCACCCTTGTTCATCAAGAACAAGTACATGCTTGGCGATGAGTTTTCCATGCTCGACGTGGCCATTGCGCCGTTGCTCTGGCGCCTGGACCACTACGGCATCGAACTATCGAAGACGGCTGCGCCTCTGATGAAATATGCGGAGCGGATTTTCTCCCGTCCCGCATATATCGAAGCACTGACGCCGTCCGAAAAGGTCATGCGTCGCTAAGACGAGCAAGGCGCCGCGCTATACGCCGGCGCCACGTTGTCCCAGAGACCGGAAGCCATGTCTGAAATTTCGACCAAGCCCTATCTGCTGCGCGCCATTTACGAATGGTGCACGGACAACGGCTACACCCCGTATCTTGCCGCGGCAGTGGATGCACGCACGCTGGTGCCGCGCGAGTTCGTGAAGAATGGAGAGATTGTCCTGAACATCAGCTTCACCGCGACCAGCGGGTTGAAGATGGACAACGACTTCATCAACTTCCATGCGCGCTTCGGCGGTGTGTCACGAGAGATCTCGATTCCGGTCGACAACGTCGTCGCCATTTATGCGCGCGAAAACGGGCAAGGAATGGCCTTTGAAGTGACGCCGCCGGCGCAGCAGCCGGAAGACGAGGCTGGCGAAGAGAAGCATAACGGTCCCGCGCTTGCCGCCGTTCCAACCCAGCAGGACAATGCGTCCGAAAGCGAATCCGAAGACGGTCCTGACGACAACGGCGATCCGCCAAAAAAAGGCGGGCGTCCGACGCTAACCCGAATCAAATAAAGTACAATACGGGACTTTCCAGTTACGCCGGCTTAGCTCATCTGGTAGAGCAGTTGATTTGTAATCATCAGGTGGCGGGTTCGAGTCCTGCAGCCGGCACCAATGAAAAAGCCCACGATCAGCGATGATCGTGGGCTTTTTTCTTTTCGCATTCAAGCCACGCTCAAGTTTCACCCTTCAGCCCGCTCCAGCGAGGCGTCAATGCATGCGGAATGGCAAACAGGTCGAGTACGCGGCCGACGGTGTGATCCACCATCTCTTCGATCGTCTTCGGCCGCTGGTAGAACCCGGGCAACGGCGGAAAGATGATGCCGCCCATTTCGGTGACGGCGGTCATGTTGCGGAGATGTGCCAGGTTGAAGGGCGTTTCGCGGACCATCAGGACCAGGCGTCGCCTTTCCTTGAGGACGACGTCCGCGGCGCGGGAGATCAGGTTGTCGGACAGGCCGTGTGCCACAGACGCAAGCGTCTTCATGGAACAGGGTGCGATGACCATCCCGTCGGATTGAAATGAGCCACTGGCGATCGATGCGCCCACGTCGCGCACGTTATGCACGACGTGCGCCAGCGCTTCGACTTCCTTGCGTCCGAGATCGAGTTCCTGATGCAGGTTCAGTACGCCTGCATCGGAAATCATGAGGTGGGTTTCAATGCCGGGCGTCTCGCGCAGCACCTGCAGCAGGCGCACGCCGTACACCGCACCGGTTGCTCCGGTGATGGCGATGATCAGGCGCTGGCCAGGCATCGGGAAGGGGAGCGCTTCAGGCCTTCAGCAGGGTCTGCAGTTCGCCCGACTCGTACATCTCGGTCATGATATCGGAGCCGCCGATGAACTCGCCTTTGACGAAGAGCTGCGGAATGGTCGGCCAGTTGGAGTATTCCTTGATACCCTGGCGGACTTCCGCATCTTCCAGCACGTTGACGGTGACGATGTTCTCGATGCCGCAGGCATTCAGGATCTGCACCGCACGGCCGGAAAAGCCGCACTGCGGGAACTGGGCCGTGCCCTTCATAAACAGCACGACGGGGTGGGAAGTGACGGTTTCTTTGATCCAGGCTTGTACATCGCTCATGGTTTTACCTCTCTACGCCTAAAAAATGGGGAATTCCACCATTATATGAAAAAGGGGGGTGCGATGCCGCGAAGCCCGGAGAAATAGCAGGGACATGCGGCGCAAACTTGCCGAAAAAACAAAAGGCGGGATTTCGTCACGGTGAAATCCCGCCGATTCGTAATGGAAAGGGCGCGTCAGCCTTTCAGCTTGGCGAATGCCGCGGCCATCGCGTTGTTCACCGCGGGTTGCGGGGCCCGCTGCTGATGCTGCGAAAGGCGGCGTGCATCGTTGCGGTCGCCACGCTGTTCAGGGCGCGCACCCGGCGTAGGCGCCGCGTCATTCAGACGCATCGTGAGGGCAATGCGGCGGCGTTTCTCATCCACCTCCAGCACCTTCACTTTGACTACCTGGCCCGCTTTGACGACCGTGTGCGGATCACGCACGAAGGTATTCGACAGTGCGGAAATATGCACGAGGCCGTCCTGGTGAACACCGATATCAACGAAGGCACCGAACGCGGCCACGTTGGTCACCACACCCTCGAGGATCATGTCCGGACGCAGGTCCTTGATGTCCTCCACGCCTTCCTTGAAGGTCGCGGTGGTAAATTCCGGGCGCGGATCGCGGCCGGGTTTTTCGAGTTCCTTCAGGATATCGGTGATGGTCGGCACGCCGAACTTCTCGTCCGCGTACTTCGAGGGAACGACCGACTTCAGCAGCTTTGCGTCGCCGATGACGCCTTTCACATCCTTCTTGATGTCAGCCAGGATCTTTTCGACGACAGGATAGGATTCCGGGTGCACGGCGGATGCATCCAGCGGATTGTCGCCGTTCATGATGCGCAGGAAGCCCGCTGCCTGTTCGAAGGTCTTTTCACCGAGGCGCGGTACAGACAGCAGTGCAGCGCGCGAGGCGAACATGCCTTTCATGTCGCGATAGTTGACAATGCTCTGCGCCACGCTGGCGTTGAGGCCCGATACGCGCGCCAGAAGCGGCGCAGAGGCCGTGTTGACGTCCACACCGACGGCGTTCACGCAGTCTTCGACTACGGCGTCCAGTGAGCGCGCGAGCTGCGACTGGCTGACGTCGTGCTGGTACTGGCCGACACCGATCGACTTCGGATCGATCTTGACCAGCTCGGCCAGCGGATCCTGCAGGCGGCGCGCAATGGAAACGGCGCCGCGCAGTGACACATCGAGTTCCGGCAATTCGCGCGAGGCAAACTCGGAGGCGGAATAGACCGACGCGCCCGCTTCGGATACGACGATCTTGGTCAGCTTGAGCTCCGGCTGCAGCTTGATCAGGTCTTGTGCCAGCTTGTCGGTTTCACGCGACGCGGTGCCGTTGCCGATCGAGATCAGCGAGACGTTGTGCTTGCGTGCAAGCAGTGCCAGCGTGTGCAGCGAGCCTTCCCAGTCATTACGCGGCTGGTGCGGGTAAATGGTCGTGGTGTCGACCACCTTGCCGGTGGCATCAACCACGGCCACTTTGACGCCAGTACGCAGCCCTGGATCCAGGCCCATGGTGGCACGGGGGCCAGCGGGGGCGGCCAGCAGCAGGTCTTTCAGGTTGCGCGCGAAGACGTTGATCGCTTCGATTTCGGCACGCTCACGCAGGCTGGTCATCAGTTCGGTTTCGAGGTGCATGAACACCTTCACCCGCCATGCCCAGCGCACCGTGTCACACAGCCACTTGTCAGCGGGGCGGCCCTTGCTGCTGACACCGAAACGGGCAGCGATGCGGCTCTCGCAGGGGTTGTGGGGCGCATCCCACTTCGGCTTCTCTTCCTCGCTGTCGAGGCGCAGGGAAACGTTCAGGATTTCCTCGCGGCGTCCGCGGAACAGGGCGAGCGCGCGGTGCGACGGGATGGTGCCGATGGTTTCGGAGTAATCAAAGTAGTCGGCAAACTTCGCGCCCGCGTCTTCCTTGCCCTCGACGACCTTGGACTCGACGAC
The DNA here is from genome assembly GCF_048799745.1 of Noviherbaspirillum sp. ST9. Taxonomy (NCBI): domain Bacteria; kingdom Pseudomonadati; phylum Pseudomonadota; class Betaproteobacteria; order Burkholderiales; family Oxalobacteraceae; genus Noviherbaspirillum; species Noviherbaspirillum sp. ST9. The sequence goes on from NZ_JBLWFR010000004.1 coordinate 556,406, forward strand.
GCCGTGGTCGGTCAGGTACTCGCGCAGGGATTGCAGCAGCGTCGCGTCTTCGGCGAAGCGCTCCATCAGGATCTGGCGGGCGCCATCCAGCGCAGCCTTCGCATCCGGTACGCCGGGGTTGTCGCCGTTGTCGGTCGTGAAGGCCGGCTTGATGTACTTGGCGGCTTCCTCGTCCGGGGTCAATGTCGGATTGGCGAGCAGGGCGTCGGCCAGTTCCGTCAGGCCGGCTTCGGCGGCGATCTGGGCCTTGGTGCGGCGCTTGGGCTTGTAAGGCAGGTACAGGTCTTCGAGACGGGTCTTGTCCTCGGCGTGAGTGACGGCATCGAGCAGTGCCGGCGTCATCTTTCCCTGCTCCTCGATCGAAGCAATGATCGCCGCGCGGCGGTCTTCGAGCTCGCGCAGGTAGCGCAGGCGCTCTTCCAGCAGGCGCAACTGCGTATCGTCCAGGCCGCCCGTGGCTTCCTTGCGGTAACGCGCAATGAAGGGGACGGTGGCGCCTTCATCCAGCAGGGCGATGGCAGCGGCGACTTGCACCGGCTTGGCGGCGAGTTCAAGGGCGAGACGTTGTTCGATGGATGGCAGCATGGAGAATCAGAAAGGTAAAAACAAGCGGGTGATGATACGCAAATTGGGCGTTTGCGCCAGTCTTGACAGTCAAAAAAGGCAGGATTGATGCACTATCGCACGCCGCCGGTCACGCGCTCGATGCCCGCCAAGTCCTGCCAGCTTTGCACGTCGCGAAAACCTTGATGGATGAGCAATTCCCGCACCCGCGCTGCCTGGTCGTAGCCGTGCTCCATCAGGAGCCAGCCGCCGGGGATGAGGTGCGCCGGTGTTCCATCCACGATCGCGCGAATTGCGCGCAATCCGTCGCCATGGTCGGTCAATGCATCGACAGGTTCGAAGCGCAGGTCGCCCTGCGACAGGTGCGGGTCACCGGCCACAATGTAGGGCGGATTGGAAACGATCATGTCGAACTGCTCATTGTCGAGCGCAGCGTACCAGTCACTGTGGAGCAGGCGCACGCCTGCCTGATGGCGGCCGGCATTGCAGCGGGCGACGGCGAGGGCTGCTTCGCTGGCATCGAGGGCGGTGACCGTCGCGTCGGCGCGGCTGCGGGCAATCGCAATCGCAATGGCGCCCGAGCCGGTGCCCATGTCGAGCACGCGCGCCTTGTCCGGCACGCGATCCAGCGCCAGTTCGACAAGCAGTTCGGTTTCGGGACGGGGTATCAGTACGTCGGGCGTGGTGTGCAGTGCGAGGCCGAAGAATTCACGTTCGCCGAGGATGTAGGCGATCGGCTCGCCATTCAGCCGGCGACTGAACAGGGCCGCGACAGCATTGCATTCTTGCGCGGTGAGCGCGCGTTCCGATTGAGTAATGAGCTGCACGCGCGACAGTTGCAGCGCATGCGACAGCAGGATGCGTGCTTCGAATGCATCGAGCGGCGGCTGCCGCAGCAGACTGCCAAGGGTAGCGCCGGGCTCGATGGAAAACGGCTGCATCAGGACGGTCAGCGGCTGCGGCGCAATGCGGCCCAGATCATGACAAGGGCGAAGGTCAGGAACCAGATCAGCGACCACTGCGGATTGGACAGGCCGAGGATATTTGGATATTCCGCGGAGCAAAGGCCGTCCGCCTTGAACACGAACGGCAGCAGCTCCGCCGTCGGATAGCGGTTGAGTGCGGTTTCAAGTGGGTCGATGCCGCAGGATACGCTCGGGTGCGCCTTCACCCACACGTGCCAGCCGGCCACGCCTGCGCCGCCCAAGGCAGCCAGGGCGCCAAGACTGGCGCCGGCTTTGGTGGCGCCCCGCGGCAAGGCGGCGAAAATAAAGCACACCAAGGCAAGCAGGATGAACATGTAACGCTGGATCACACAGAGGGGACAGGGCATCTGGCCCTTCACATGCTGCAGATAAAGCGCAAAACCGACCAGCCCGAGGGCGATGAGACCAACAGCAACTAGCACCGGTTTGGATGTTTTCATGGGTCTTTGTTGTAAGAAGGAAATGCTTTCAGAGTAGTGGCGGCACGGAAAGTTCCGGAATGGCAATGACGGCCGCTTGTAATTATGCCTCGTCTGCGAGTGCCGCCAGCAATTCTGCCTGATGTTCGGCGAGTAGCGCGTTGGTCAGTTCGATCAAGTCGCCGTCCATGATGAAATCGAGCTTGTACAAGGTCAGGTTGATGCGGTGATCCGTCATCCGACCTTGCGGGAAATTGTAGGTGCGGATCCGCTCGCTGCGGTCGCCAGAGCCGATCAGCGACTTGCGGGTCGCTGCTTCCTTGGCCTGCTGTTCTCGCAGTTGCACGTCCTTGATGCGCGCGGCGAGCACCTTCAGTGCCGATGCCTTGTTTTTGTGCTGGCTGCGGTCGTCCTGGCATTCGACGACGATGCCGGTCGGCATGTGCGTGATGCGCACCGCCGAGTCAGTCTTGTTGATGTGCTGGCCGCCCGCGCCCGAGGCGCGGAAGGTGTCGATGCGGATGTCCGCCGGGTTGATGTCGACGTCTTCGACCTCGTCGGCTTCGGGCATCACCGCTACCGTGCAGGCGGACGTATGGATGCGGCCCTGCGTCTCGGTCGCGGGCACGCGCTGCACGCGATGACCGCCCGATTCGAATTTGAGGCGTGAGTAGGCCCCGTGGCCGATGATGCGCACGATCACTTCCTTGTAGCCGCCGATCTCGGAAGGCGACTCCGACACCATTTCCACCTGCCAGCGGTTGCGCTCGGCAAAGCGGCTGTACATGCGCAACAGGTCGCCCGCAAACAGCGCTGCTTCGTCGCCGCCCGTGCCCGCACGGATTTCGAGGTAGATGTTGCGTTCGTCGTTGGGGTCCTTCGGCAGCAGCATTTTTTGCAGCTCGGCTTCCAGCGCTTCGATGCGCGCCTTCGCTGCCGCAATTTCTTCCTGCGCGAGGTCCTTCATGTCGGGATCGGCAAGCATCTCGTTCGCAGTGGCGATGTCCTCGTGCGCCTGCTTGTAATCCTTGTACAGCGCGACCAGCGGTCCCAGCTCGGCGTGTTCGCGCGTGAACTTGCGGTACTGGTCCATGTCGTTCGTCGCGCCTTCCTGCATCAGCAGGTTGTTGAGTTCTTCCAGCCGTTCGGCAAGCTGGTCGAGCTTGGCAAGCATTGATGGTTTCATGGCGTTATGCGGTCGTGAAGTCGTCGGACGCCGCAGGAACGCGGCGCGGGCGGGGACTGCGGACAGTCCCCGGAGGCAGGGCGGCAGCTAGCGCTTGGTGCGGAAAAGCTGCGGGAGGAGGGTGGCCAGGCGAGCGCGTTCGTCGCCTTGTGCATTGTGCAGGGCTTGTTGCGGGCCATGCAGGAACTTGGCGGTGATGCCCTTGGAGAGTGCTTCGAGCACGACGTCGATGTCCTCGCCCTTGGCCAGGAGTTTCTTCGCGCGCTCGAGTTCGGCCACGCGCATGGCTTCGCTGTTGTCGTGCAGTTCGCGGATGATTGGAACGACAGCACGGCTCTCGATCCAGTGCATGAAGGATTGCACGCGGGTCTCGATGATCGCTTCGGCCTGCGCGACGGCGGCCTGGCGGTTCTCGATGCCGGTCTGCACAGCCGTGCCCAGGTCGTCGACGGTGTACAGGAAGACATCGTCGAGACGGCCGACTTCGGATTCGATATCGCGCGGCACGGCGAGGTCGACCATGAACATCGGCTTGTGGCGACGCGCCTTGATCGCGCGTTCCACCATGCCCAGGCCGATGATCGGCAGCGAGGATGCCGTACTGGAAACCACGATGTCGAAGTGCGACAACTGGTCCGGCAGGTCGGCCAGGCGGATTGCCTTGCCGCTGAAACGGTGCGCCAGCGCTTCGCCGCGCTCCATGGTGCGGTTGGCGACGGTTAGCGATTTCGGATTTTGCGCGGCGAAGTGGGTTGCGCACAATTCGATCATTTCACCGGCGCCGATGAACAGGACGTTTTGCTCGGAGATCTTGTCGAAAATGCGCTGCGACAGGCGTACCGCCGCGGCAGCCATGGACACGCTGTGCGCACCGATTTCGGTCGTGGTGCGGACTTCCTTTGCGACGGCAAAGGTGCGCTGGAACATCTGGTGCAGGTAAGTGCCGAGGCCGCCGGCGGCTTCCGCGCGGCGTACGGCTTCCTTCATCTGGCCAAGGATCTGTGCTTCACCGAGCACCATCGAATCCAGGCCGGACGCGACGCGGAAGGCGTGGCGCACTGCGTTGTCCTGCGGCAGGGTGTACAGATAGGGGCGCAGTTCCGCGTAGGACAGCTTGTGGTATTCCGCAAGGAAGCGCGCCGTCGTATCGATTGCCGCATCGACGCCGCCCGGAATATGGCTGGCCGCGTACAGTTCGGTACGGTTGCAGGTCGACAGGATCGCAGCCTCGTCCGACGTGCCGGAGGCGGTAGCGCGCCCGAACCAGGCGCGCGCGGAAGCGACTGCCTCGCCGATCGTATCGGCCGGGAAGGCGACTTTTTCGCGCAACGAGACGGGCGCGGTAGTGTGGTTGAGACCGACGGCTAGAAGCTGCATTCGGATTAAGTGCGGGAATTCCTGACCCTCTATTATAGCTTGTTGCGTCCTAGCATAACTTGAGGGATTTTTGTTAATAAAACGCTATCGTGGCGCGAAACAACGTGTATAGGACACTGTCACGATGCGCTTCGTTCACATGGACAACTGTTCAAGCTGGTAGCCGAAGCTGTACACCGGGGCCAGCCGGTAGCCGTTTTCGGGACGCAGTCCGAGCTTGCTGCGAACCCTGGACACATGCGTGTCGAGCGTTCGCGATGGCAGCTCGGATTCCCCCGGCCACACCGTCTCGCGAATATAGGCGCGCGACAGCGGCCGGCCGAGATGGCGAAACAGCAGCAGCGCGAGGTCGAATTCCTTCTGTGTCACCTCGATCGTCTTTCCCTCCCTCACGATGCGCGACGAGGCGGTGTCAAAGGAATACGCATTAAAGCGCAACGACTCGCCGGCATGCTGGTCGGGATAGGCGCGCCGGAGCAGCACCTGGATACGCAGGGCGAGCTCACCATGCCTGACGGGTTTGATCAGGTAATCGCTTGCGCCGGCTTCCAGCGCGGATGTCAATTCGTTTTCCGCAGCTCGCGGGCTGAGCAGGAGGACTGGAATGGCGTGCGGGGAGTGCCTTGCAGCATGGACAAGGTCTTTTACCGTGGCTGGATGCAAGGCGGCATCGAGAACCAGAAGGTCCATTTCTCCGTGACGGAGTTGCTCAAGGACCGCCGGGGCATCGGCAGCCAGGTACGGGAGGTGGCCAGCGGCACGCAGCGTCGTGCAGATCGCTTCAGCCAAGCCGGGGTCCTGATCCATGACGGTTATTCGCATGGATCAGGATGGTAGCGTATCCGGACACCTCGCTGGCGGGGTAACGCTGTGTGCGAAAACTGTCAGGAACCGATCACCTGGCAGTTGGAGGCCGCCTGGAGCAGGTGCCGGACCTGGCTCACGACGGTGCCAAAGAGCCGTTCCGGCAGTCCTGGCTGCGTTGCATGTCCCATAAGGATCTTGCTGCAGTTGAATTCCTGCGCAACACGTACGATGGTTTCCGCAGTGCGGCCGATCTCGATATGCATCTTGTAAGGAACGGCTGCGGCGTCGAGGAGCGACCTTGCTTCGGTCAATTCCTCCATGCCTGTTTCCATATGGATGCGGCGCAGCTCGGCGCTATCGAAAAAGTCGGATACATGGCGCGAAACAGGCACTTGCACGTTCAACAAATGCACACGCACATCCGGGTCCATCCGGTATATGACGATTGCCTCGGCCAGTGCGCTTTGAAGCTGACGCTCCGTCGTGTGAAGCGTGACCGGGATCAGCACCTGTTTCAGCCCCATGTTTTCTCCCTGTGGTTGGACAGACGTGCGTTCAGTTCAGTTGTTCAAGCGGTTCGGAAGCGCTGGGGGCACGGCTTTGCAGCCATTTGCCGACGGCGACCACCAGCAGGGCGCAGAGGACCGGCGGTACCAGGTGCAGGTTGTGGTGGGCTTCCGCAAAGGCCTTGACTGCCGGGTCGGAGAACGCCATTTCGCCCGCGACCCATCCAAGCAGTGCTGCACCGATGGTGATGATGACCGGGAAACGGTTCATCAATTTCAGGATCAGCGTGCTGCCGTAAATGATCAGCGGGATGCTGACGGCAAGGCCGACGACCAGCAGGACGATATTGCCCTTGGCGGCCGCTGCCACGCCAATCACGTTGTCCAGGCTCATGACGAGGTCGGCGATGACAATGGTCTTGATGGCGGCGGCGAGGTTGGAATGTCCTTCGAGCTCTTCTTCCTCATCTTCGCCCTTGAGCAGGTTCACGCCGATCCACAGCAACAGGACGGCGCCCGCGAGTTTCAGGTAGGGCAGGGACAGCAGGTAGACCGCGAAGAAGGTCAGCACGATACGCAGGACGATGGCGCCGACGCTGCCGCACAGGATCGCCATCTTTTGCTGCTTCGGCGGCAGCGAGCGGGATGCAAGCGCGATAACGACTGCGTTATCGCCGCTGAGGACAATGTTGATCAGGATGATTTGCGACAGGGCTACCCAGAATTCCGGGCTCGTGAGGAACGACATGACATCTCCTTGTTTATGATGACCGATGAAGACCGGTTGTCTTCGACTGTCCACAAGGATAAGGAAATGGGCTGTCTCCTCCCTGTCTGCTTCCTTACGCCAGGCTGAACGGATCCTGTCACGAAGCTTACAGCTTCGGACCCAGTGGGAATGCGGCGCGCTGTCAGCCCGGCGGCGGGCTGTCAGGGGTGGGAAATTCGACGGTGAATGTATTGCCGATGCCGTCGACATCTTCTTCCAGGGTGATCTGTGCCTTGTGCAGCGAGGCGATTTCACTGACGATGGCCAGCCCCAGCCCGCTACCGTCGGTATGCGTGCCGAGCAGGCGGTGGAAGCGTTCGAAAATCCGCTGCCGTTCTTCTACCGGGATCTTCGGCCCGTCGTCGCTGATGGAAAGCTGCGGCTGTGCTTCGCCACCCACACGCACCGTCACATGCCCGCCGTCCTGGCTGTAACGCACCGCATTGTCGACCAGATTGTTGATCAGCTCGCGCAGGCGGTGCGGATCGCCCTTGATCATGATTGGCTGGTCGCCTTCGAAGCCGAGGTCGACATTGCGTTTCAATGCCTCCGGCACCCATTCCATGGTCACCTCCAGCGCCAGGGCGTTCAGGTCCAGGCGCTGCAGGGCGAGCGATTCGACGGCGCCCGGTTCGTTGCGAGCCAGTGACAAGAGTTGGCCGACCAGGTGGGACAGGCGGTCGGCGCTCATGTAGAGCTGCGCCAGGGAGCGCTGCATTTCGCCGAGATTCTGCTCCCGCAGGGCGACTTCGATCTGTGCCTTGATGCCGGCGACGGGCGTCTTCAATTGATGCGCCGCGTCTGCAATGAATCGGGCCTGGAAATTCAGCGTCGTGCCGAGTCGCAGCATCAGCTCGTTCACCTCCTCAACAAGCGGCCTTACCTCGCCGGGAACGCCGGTCGTCGGGATCGGGCTGAGGTCGAGGTGGGAGCGGTCGGAGACGGCACGCTTGAGCAGTTGCAGCGGATGCAGGCTGCGCGCCACGCCGTAGTAAACAACGATTGCCGCCAGGGCAATCAGGAGCAGCTGGGGGATGAAGACGCTGGCCCGGATGTCGCCGGCGAGGCGGTTGCGCTTGTTCAGCGTCTCGGCTGCTTGCACCAGCACGGTTTCGTGTTTTTCCCGCTCATCGCAATTCATGTGGGCCGCGACCATCCGGACGCGCTCTTTGCCCAGCATGTCGTCGTAGAACGCCGGCCTGCCGTCATAAAGTTTGAGCGGCGCCGGCAGGCTGGGATCGCCGCCAACGAGGCTGCCGTCCCCGGCGACGACCTTGTAGAAGATCCTGTCGTCCTGGTCGACCATCAGCAGCCGCTCTGTGCCGGGAGGCATCTCCAGGCGGGGGCGGTCGCCGTCGTAGCGCACATGCAGGCATACCTCGCGCGCGATTTCGTGCAATGCGCGGTCGTACGCTTCGTTCGAGTACCGGACAGAAGACGAATACGTGACGGCGACATCGAGCAGCAGCAGGACCACCAGCGGCCCCAGCAGCCACGCGAGCAGCGTTCGCCGCAGCGTGAAGTCAGTCAGCCGGACTGTCATCGTGTTCCAGCAGGTAGCCCATGCCGCGGATCGTGCGGATGCGGCAACCGTAGGTCTCGAGCTTCTTGCGCACGCGGTAGACGTAGACTTCCATCGCGTTGGGGCCGACGTCGTCGCCCCATCCATAAAGGTGGTTGACCATCTGCTCCTTGCTGACGACGCGGCCTTCCTTCATCAGCAGCAGTTCGAACACGGCAAGTTCACGCGCGGACAGTTCGATCGGCTGGTTGTCGTGGTACAGGCGGCGCCCGGCAGTATCGAGCCGAAGCTTGCCGTGGACCAGATCGGGCGAGGAATTTCCGTGGCCCCGGCGCAGCAAGGCGCGTACCCGCGCTTCCAGTTCCGGCAGGTCGAAGGGTTTGGTGAGATAGTCGTCGGCGCCGAGGTCCAGGCCGCGAACCCGGTCGCTGAGCGCATCAAGCGCGGTAAGGATCAGGACCGGCACGCGGGATTTGCGGGCACGCAGCCGCCGGACAATATCGAAGCCGCTCAGTCCAGGCAAGCCGATATCGAGCACGACCAGGTCATAGGTGTGGATGGTCAGCGCCTTGTCGGCCTGGTCGCCGTTGGCAACAAGGTCCACCGCATAGGCCGATTGCACGAACGCGCGGTACAGGGCGTCGGCCAGGGTCTCGTCATCCTCAACTAGGAGAATTCGCATTGTGTTGTGGTGTCCGATTGCACGGAGGAAGGCAATGCCGGAAATTCTAACTGACTATTCAGGCTTTCCGGCCGGTATGCGGCAATGCCGGCAGAAATCGGCGAAGACGGAAAAACAAAAGGGCTTACAACGAAATCGCTGTAAGCCCTTGATTTTTCTTGGTGGCCCGGGGCGGAATCGAACCACCGACACAAGGATTTTCAATCCTCTGCTCTACCAACTGAGCTACCAGGCCAAGGCGCGCAAGTATAGCAAAGCTATCGGAATATGCAAGACCTTTTTGCAGCCGGGACTTTTTTGAACCGCTATAATGGCCTCGGAATCTACTGTTTTTGTCACTCCCGGGTACCTGCTTCATGCAAATTCAAAGCAATATTTGTGTCATCGGGAACGGTGCTGTGGGCAAGGCTGCGGCGCTTGGCTTCGCGCAGGCCGGCCTGTCCGTGACGCTGCTCAGTCCGCCGCAAGGCCGTCCCGATCCCGCCCAGGCGGCGGCAAGCTGGGACGTTCGCGTCTATGCGCTGAACCATGTCGCGCATGACCTGCTGACGTCCCTCAAGGTCTGGCAGGCGCTGGACGCGTCACGCGTCGCGGCCGTCGATGCGATGGACGTCAAGGGCGACGGCGCGCAGGCGGGAAATATCTCCTTCGATGCTTACGGCGCCCGCACGGGTGCGCTGGCCTGGATCGTCGAGGACAGCAACCTCGGCTCCGCCCTTGATGCGGCCCTCAAGTTCGCACCCAACCTCCGCGTTGTAACGGGGCGTGCTGTCGAGCTGCGCACCGATCTCCAAGGCGCGAGCGTGCGGCTGGACAATGGCGACGTGCTGGAAGCGTCGCTGGTGGTCGGTGCCGACGGCGCGCAGTCCTGGGTGCGCGGACAATGCGATATCGGCATCGACTACCGTTCTTACGGCCAGCGCGCCATCGTGACCAATTTCGAATGCGACAAGCCGCATCACGGCACCGCCTTCCAGTGGTTCACGTCCAGCGAAGGCATCGTGGCGCTGCTGCCCTTGCCGGGCCAGCGCGTTTCGCTGGTCTGGTCGGCCCCCGAGGCGCTTGCCGAGACGCTGCTCGGTGAATCGCTCGCCCAACTGGCCGAACGCCTCACGACGCTCTCCGGTGGCCAGCTCGGTCACCTGCGTCCGGTGCAGCCCGAGCTCGTGAAGGCGTTCCCCCTCACGCTGATGCGGCCGCACGCGATTGTCGCGCCTCGGGTAGCATTGATCGGCGACGCAGCCCATGTCGTGCATCCCCTGGCCGGCCATGGCATGAACCTCGGTTTTGCCGATGTCGGGGCGCTTATCAAGGCGGTATCGGAGCGAGAATCGCACCGGGATTGCGGCGATGAGCGGGTGCTCGGCCGTTATGCGCGCGCGCGCAAGGAGGATATCTTCCTCATGCAGTTGGCGACCGATGGATTGGAGCGGCTGTTCTCCGCCGACTTCGAGCCAGTGCGGATCGCGCGCAATATCGGCTTGAACTTTGTCAACAAATTGCCAGTCATAAAAAGAGCGCTGATTTCCCATGCGATGGGAAAACGGTCATAACGATCTACAGAGGGTAATCCCGACACAATGATGAAACTGAAACAATTTGCAGCGCTGGCTGCATTCACCCTTTCTGCAGGCGCCGCACTCGCGCAGTCGGCGCAAGAGGCGGCCATCCGCAAGGCAATCGAACCCCGCCTGGGCGAGGGCGCGAAGATTGATTCCATCACGAAGACGCCCTACGGCGGCCTGTACGAGGTGCGTGTCGCAGGCGACATCTTCTACACCGATGCCAAGGGCGAGTTCCTGTTCATCGGCCGCATCGTCGATACCAAGACCTTCCAGGACCAGACGAAGGCGCGTCTCGACGAGATCAACAAGATCAAGTTCTCCGACCTGCCGCTCGACTCCGCGCTGAAGATGGTGAAGGGTAACGGCAAGCGCGTGATCGCCATCTTCGAAGACCCGAACTGCGGTTACTGCAAGCGCTTCCGCCAGACCCTCAACGAGATGGACAACGTGACGGTCTACACCTTCATGTACAACATCCTGTCCGAGGATTCCACAGTCAAGTCGCGCAACATCTGGTGTTCCGCCGATCGCTCGAAGGCGTGGGACGAGTGGATGCTGAAAGGCAAGCAGCCCGAAGCAGCGCCGGCGAACTGTACCGCACCGAACGACAAGATCCTCGCCCTCGGCCAGAAGATGAAGGTGACTGGCACTCCGACCATCTTCTTCACCGACGGCACGCGCATCCCGGGCGCCGTCGACCTGAAGGCACTGGAGGCCAAGCTTGCTTCCATCAAGTAACAAGCAGTAGAGGAATCCCTCGAATGGCGCGTTCTCGCAAGAGGCGCGCCATTTTTTTACATCACAATATGTCCGCAGCCCATCAAGGAGACGAGCGATGTTCAACGCGATCCTGCTTAACAAGAACGAAGACGGCACGACAAATGCCCGTATCACGCAGCTCGACGACGGCCAGTTGCCCGCCGACGGCGACGTCACCGTGCGCGTCGACTATTCGACGATCAATTTCAAGGATGGCCTCGCTATCACGGGCAAGTCGCCCGTTGTGCGCAAATGGCCGATGATCCCCGGCATCGACGGCGCGGGAGAGGTTGTTGCTTCCTCCCATCCCGACTGGAAGGCCGGCGATGCCTTCATCCTGAACGGCTGGGGTGTCGGCGAAGTACACATGGGCTGCCTTGCCCAGCGCGCGAAACTGAAAGGTGACTGGCTGATTGCGCAGCCTGCGGGAATGACGTCCAGGACAGCAATGGCGATCGGCACGGCGGGTTACACCGCCATGCTCTGCGCGATGGCACTGCAGGAGCAGGGCGTGGCGAAGGACAGCGGCGACATCCTGGTCACCGGCGCGTCCGGCGGTGTCGGCAGCGTGGCGATATCGATTCTCTCCACTTGGGGCTACCGGGTCGTGGCATCGACCGGCAAGCTGGGCGAAGCGGATTACCTCAAATCGCTGGGAGCGGCGGATGTGATCGATCGCGCGGAGCTCTCCGCGCCCGGCAAGCCGTTGCAGAAAGAGCGTTGGGCGGGCGTGGTCGACTCCGTCGGGTCGCATACGCTCGCCAACGCACTCGCCCAGACACGCTACGGCGGGACGGTCGCGGCGTGCGGCCTGGCGCAGGGCATGGACCTGCCGACCTCGGTTGCGCCGTTCATCCTGCGCGGCGTCAAGCTGATCGGCGTCGACAGCGTCATGGCGCCCAAGGCAAGGCGCGTCGACGCGTGGCAAAGGCTGGCGCGTGACCTCGATCCCGCCAAGCTCGACCGGATCACGCAGGAAATCACGCTGGGCGATGCCCTGATTCACGCCAAGGACATCCTCGAAGGGAAGGTGCGCGGCAGGCTGGTCGTCAACGTCAACGCATAAAGGGAGAGGAATGGTCACACTCAACATCAACGGCCGCGACGTCCAGGTGGATGCCGATCCGTCCACGCCAGTGCTCTGGGCACTGCGCGACAATCTTGGCATGACCGGAACGAAATTCGGTTGCGGCGCCGCCTTGTGCGGCGCCTGCACGGTGCACCTCGACGGCCAGCCGATCCGATCATGCGTGACGCCGATTGCCAGCGTCGCGGGCAAGAAAATCACCACCATCGAAGCCATGGAGTCGGACCGCGTCGGGAAGGCCGTACAGGACGCATGGGTCAAGCATGACGTTCCGCAGTGCGGCTATTGCCAAAGCGGCCAAGTCATGACGGCCACGGCGCTTCTGCGATCCAACCGGTCGCCAACCGACGCGGACATCGACGCGGCCATGAGCGGCAACATCTGCCGCTGCGGCACGTACCAACGCATGCGGACTGCGATCAAGGACGCAGCGAAAAGCCTTGTCTGACGGACTTGTCGGCATCCTGCTCGCCGCCGGCCGCGGCGCTCGGTTCGATGCGACCGGGCAGCGCAACAAGCTGCTGCAACCGATCGCCAGCGGTGAAGAGGTCGCTGTCGCCGCAGCGCGCAATCTGATCGCCGCACTACCGTCCGTTCTCGCGGTTGTCCGGCCCGGCAATGACACGCTCGCTGCACGACTGAGCGAGGCGGGCTGCAAGGTGACGGTCTGCGAACAGTCAGACGAAGGCATGGCCGCTTCGCTTGTGCACGCCTTGTCATGCAAGCGGACGGCGCAGGGCTGGGTCATCGCACTCGCCGACATGCCTTACGTGCGGCCTGCGACGATTAGCGCGCTCGCGGCAGCGATAGAGAAGGGTGCGGGCATTGCCGCTCCCGTCACCGCTGGCCGGCGCGGCAACCCTGTCGCCTTCGCCAATAGGCACCTGGACGAACTTCTTCAGTTGCGCGGTGATGAAGGCGCGCGCAAATTGCTCAATGCGCACCAGGTGACAGCGATCGCCGTCGACGATCCCGGCATCCTGCAAGACATCGACAAACCATCGGACCTGCACGCCTGGAATTGAGCCAGTGCCGGACAATCCGGCTACACTATGCGGCTGTCGGCCCACGTGTTCCAACCGTTCTCCGCATGAACAGCCAATTCCTGAACAAACGCTTCGCCCATCTGCTCGGTATCGCCGGCATGGTTCCCTTCCTGCTCCTCATGGCCGCCTGCTGGACGGTGCAGGCCGACTGGCTGGGCTACTTCATCCGTGGCCAGCTCGCCTACGGCATTGCGATCCTCTCCTTCCTCGGCGGCATGCACATGAGCGCCGCCATTTTGTCGACAGGATTGACGGAGGAACAAACCCGCAAGGCGTTTGTCTGGAGCGTATTGCCGCCGATACTGGCCTGGTCGGCCACGCTCATGGGCGGTTTCGGGTTCGCCGTCCTGATGGCCGGATTCATCATTGCCTACCAGGTCGACAAGCGTTTGCTCGCCTGGTACCGGATGCCGGAGTGGTTCCTGCAGCTGCGCTTCAGGCTGACCTGCACGGTGGTCGCCGCGCTCGCCTTGTCCGTCATCGCCGCCAACGTCAGAGGATAGGATTCGCATGAAAAACGCCGTTCACTACACCATCGTCCCCAAGGACTCCGCCGCCCACCTGTTCGAGGTCATGCTCACCGTAGAGGAGCCCGCGACCGACGGCCAAGTGTTCACGCTGCCGGCATGGATTCCCGGCAGCTACATGATCCGGGAATTTGCGCGCAACATCGTCCGAATTACGGCAGAGTCGGGCGGCAAGGCCGTCGCCCTGAACAAGCTGGACAAGCACACCTGGCAGGCCGCTCCCTGCGGGAGGAAGCTCACACTGACCTATGAAGTCTATGCCTGGGACCTCTCCGTACGCGCCGCCCACCTCGATCAGACGCACGGATTCTTCAACGGCACCAGCGTCTTCCTCGCTGTCGCAGGACAGGAGCAACTGCCGCATGTCGTCGACATTCGGCGGCCCGAAGGCGACCTCTACAAGGCATGGCGTGTCGCAACCGCGCTGCCGGAACTGAAAGCGCGACGCTACGGCTTCGGCAGCTATGTGGCAAAGGACTACGACGAGCTGATCGACTCGCCGGTCGAAATGGGAGCCTTCGAGCTGGCGACCTTCAAGGCACACGGCATTCCTCATGACATCGTGATCACCGGGCGTGTTCCCAACCTGGACATGGCCCGCCTGATCAACGACCTCAAGAAAGTATGCGAAGCGCAGATTGCCCTGTTCGAGCCGAAGTCCCGGCGTGCACCGATGAAGCGCTATGTGTTCATGACGCTCGCGGTCGGCGACGGATACGGCGGCCTCGAGCATCGCGCCTCGACCGCGCTGATCTGCTCGCGCAATGACTTGCCGGTCAAGGGTCAGAAGGAGATGAGCGAGGGCTACCGCACTTACCTCGGCTTGTGCAGTCACGAGTACTTCCATACCTGGAACGTCAAGCGCATCAAGCCCGACGTGTTCGCGCCCTATGACTTGCGCACCGAGGGTTACACGACGCTGCTCTGGCTCTTCGAAGGTTTCACCAGCTACTACGACGACCTGATGCTCGTGCGCAGCGGACTGATCGATGAAGCCGCTTACCTCAAGCTCGTGACCAAATCGCTCAACGGAGTTCTGCGCGGCAGTGGACGGACCAAGCAGAGTGTCGCCGAATCGAGTTTCGACGCATGGACCAAGTACTACCGGCAGGACGAGAATTCGCCGAACGCGATCGTCAGCTATTACGCGAAAGGCTCGCACGTCGGCCTTGCGCTCGACCTCACGATACGTGCTGAAACGAAGGGCAAGAAGTCACTCGACGACGTCATGCGCGCATTATGGGAGCGCTATGGCCGCGATTTCTACGAAGGCGAGGGGATCGGCGTTTCAGAGGCGGATGTCGAAGCCCTGTTCGACGAGGTCACGGGACTCAAGCTCAAGCAATTCTTCGACCGCTATGTGCGCGGCACCGAAGACCTTCCGCTCGGCAAGCTGCTCACTCCCTTTGGCGTCGACCTGACGGACAACGTGAAGACCCGGAAGCCGGCACTCGGCATTCGCACATCACGCGAGGGCAGCGACTGCAAGGTTGCGAACGTGTATGAAGACGGCCCGGCGCACAAGGCAGGCGTGTCGGCTGGCGATATCCTGATCGCCGTGGGTGGATTGCGCGTGACGGCGACCAATCTCGATGGACTGCTGGCGCGCTACAAGACGGGGGATGTGGTTGCGCTGCATGTCTTCCGCCGCGATGAGCTGATGGCCTTCACCGCGATTATGGCGCCTGATGACGCGCCGCAGATGGTACTGGAAGCACAGGCCAAGCCGGCGGCAGCAGCGCGTGTGCGCGCTGCGTGGCTCGGCGGAGCAGGCTGATCAGCCTGCGAACAAGCGGTTCAGTTCCGCGCCCGGATCGGGCGCGCGCATGAAGGCTTCGCCGACAAGGAAGGCATGCACGTCGGCGTCGCGCATTTTTTTCACATCATCGGGCGCGAGGATGCCCGATTCGGTGACGACCATCTTTTCCGGCGGAATGCGCGGCAACAGGTCGATCGTGGTCTGCAGGGAGGTTTCGAAGGTGCGCAGGTTGCGGTTGTTGATGCCGACCATCGCCGTCTTCAGCTTCAATGCAGCAGTCAGCTCGTCGCCGTCATGCACCTCGACCAGCACGCCCATTCCGAGCTCATGGGCGCAGGCTTCCAGCTCCGCCATCAAGCCATGATCCAGCGCCGACACGATCAGCAGGATGCAGTCCGCGCCCCAGGAGCGAGCCTCATACACCTGGTACACGTCGATCATGAAGTCCTTGCGCAGCACCGGTAATTCGCAGGCAGCGCGCGCCTGTTGCAGGTACTCCGGCGCCCCCTGGAAGAATTGCACGTCGGTCAGGACGGAGAGGCAGGCTGCGCCATGCTTCGCATAGCTTGCGGCGATCTCGGCGGGACGGAAATCGGGGCGCAGCACGCCCTTTGACGGCGACGCCTTCTTCACTTCGGCAATCACGCCGGCGTGGCCAGTCTTGATCTTCGATCGCAGGCTGGCTTCAAAGCCGCGCAGATCCTTGCGCGCTTCGGCATTGCTTTCGACGTCACGGCGCAGGCTTGCCAGGTCGCGGTGTATTTTCGCTGCGGCGACTTCGTCTGCCTTGACGTCGAGGATCTTCTTGAGGATATCGGACATGATCAGATCGCGGCGCCGAGCTGCTGCGTCGCCTTCACAAATTGGTTCAGCTTTGAACGGGCCGCGCCGGATGCGAGCACTTCGCGCGCTTTCATCAGACCGTCACCGATTGTCTTCACAGCGCCGCCCGCGTAGAGTGCGGTGCCGGCGTTGAGGACGACGATGTCACGGACCGGGCCCGGCGTGTTGTCGAGCGCTTCGAAAATTTTCTGCTTCGACTCTTCCGCACCGGACACCTTCAGGTTGCGGCTCGCGACCATCTGCAGGCCAAAGTCTTCCGGATGGACTTCGTATTCGCGGATCTCGCCATCGACCAGCTCGCCGACCATCGTCGCGGCGCCCAGGGAGACTTCATCCATGTTGTCGCGCCCCCAGACCACCAGCGCATGTTTTGCGCCGAGGCGCTGCAGTACGCGCACCTGGATGCCGACGAGGTCCGGATGGAACACACCCATCAGGATATTCGGCGCACCGGCCGGATTGGTCAGCGGCCCGAGGATGTTGAAGATGGTCCGTACGCCGAGTTCCTTGCGCACGGGAGCTGCGTGCTTCATGGCCGCGTGATGGTTCGGCGCGAACATGAAGCCGATGCCCGTCTGCTCGATCGATTGCGCGACCTGCTCCGGCTTCAGGTTGATATTGGCGCCAAGCGCCTCCAGCACATCCGCGCTACCCGACGATGACGACACGCTTCGGCCGCCGTGCTTTGCCACGCGCACGCCGGCAGCGGCAACCACGAACATCGAAGCGGTGGAAATGTTGAAGGTATGCGCACCGTCGCCGCCGGTGCCGACGATGTCCAGCAGGTTGCTGGTATCAGCCAGCGGCACCTTCGTCGCGAACTCGCGCATCACTTGCGCCGCGGCGGCGATCTCGCCGATGGTTTCCTTTTTCACGCGAAGACCCATCGTGAGCGCCGCGATCATTACCGGCGACATCTCGCCGCCCATGATCTTCCGGAACAGCGACAGCATTTCGTCGTGGAAGATCTCGCGATGTTCAATGCAGCGCAGCAGCGCTTCTTGCGGCGTAATCGGCATGCGTGGCTCCATTTCAGGTATTCAGGAAGTTTTTCAGCAGCGCGTGGCCGTGCTCGGACAGGATGGATTCCGGATGGAATTGCACGCCTTCGATCTGGTATTCCTTGTGGCGCACGCCCATGATCTCGCCGTCGTCTGTCCATGCCGTCACTTCCAGGCAATCCGGCAGCGACTCGCGTTCGATTGCCAGCGAGTGATAGCGGATGATGGTGTAGGGACTGGGCAGGTCCTTGAAGACGCCGACGCCGGTATGGGTAATGACAGAGGTCTTGCCATGCATGACCTGCTTGGCGCGGATCACCTTGCCGCCGAACGCAGCGCCGATACTTTGATGGCCGAGGCAGACGCCAAGGATAGGCAGCTTGCCGGCGAATTCCTTCAGCAGCGGCACGGACACGCCCGCTTCATGCGGCGTGCACGGGCCGGGAGAAATGCAGATGCGGTCCGGCTTCATGGCCGCGATCTGATCCAGCGTGATTTCGTCATTGCGGAAAGTCCGCACGTCTTCACCGAGCTCGCCAAAGTACTGGACCAGGTTATAGGTGAAGGAGTCGTAGTTATCGATCATCAGCAACATGTCACAGCTCCCCATCCAGTCCGTCTTGCACTTGCTCGGCAGCTCTTAATACCGCGCGGGCTTTATTTTCCGTTTCCTGCCATTCCATTTCCGGAATCGAGTCCGCAACGACGCCGGCGGCGGCCTGCACGTGCAGCATGCCGTCCTTGATCACGCCGGTACGGATGGCGATGGCGAGGTCCATCTCGCCGCCGAACGACAGATAGCCGCACGCGCCGCCGTAAATGCCGCGCTTGATCGGCTCAAGTTCGTCGATGATTTCCATGGCGCGCACCTTCGGCGCACCGGACAGCGTACCGGCAGGGAAGGTGGCCTTGAGCACATCGAGGTTCGACAAATCAGGCTTGAGCGTGCCTTCGACGTTCGACACGATGTGCTGCACGTGGGAATACTTTTCGATCACCAGCTTGTCGGTCACCTTGACGCTGCCGGTTTCCGCGATACGTCCGATGTCATTGCGCGCCAGGTCGATCAGCATCACGTGTTCCGCAATTTCTTTCGGATCGGCCAGCAGTTCCTTGGCCAACTGCGCATCCTTCTCCGGCGTCGCGCCGCGCGGGCGGGTGCCGGCGAGCGGGCGGATCGTGACTTTCCGCTTGCCTTCGTTGGTTTGCTCGTTACGGACGAGGATTTCCGGCGACGCGCCGACGATCTGCATGTCGCCGAAGTTGTAGAAGTACATGTAAGGTGAGGGATTCAGCGATCGCAGCGCGCGGTAGAGCGACAGCGGCGAATCCACATACGATTTCTTCAGCCGCTGGCCGACCTGCACCTGCATCAGGTCGCCGGCCATGATGTATTCCTTCGCCTTCTCGACCGCTTTCAGGTAATCGGCCTTGTCGAATTCGCGGATGGTATCGGTGCGCACCGACGCAGACGTGACCGGCACATCGACCGCGCGGCGCAGCATGGCGCGCAGGTCTTTCAGGCGCTGGCGGGCCTTCGAATACGCCTCCGATTGGGTCGGATCCGCATAGACAATCAGGTACAGCTTGCCGGACAGGTTGTCGATCACCGCCAGTTCTTCCGTTACCAGCAGCTGAATATCCGGCAGGCCGAGATCGTCACGCGGCGTCGAGTTGGCGAGTCGCTTCTCGATATGCCTTACCGTGTCATAGCCGAAATAACCGGCCAGGCCGCCACAGAAGCGCGGCATGCCGGCGCGCAGCGCTGCCTTGTAGCGCGACTGGAATTCGGCGATGAATTCGAGCGGATTGCCTTCGTGCGTCTCGACCACGGTGCCGTTCTTCACGACTTCCGTTTTCGTGCCATAGCTGCGCATGAGCGTCGACGCCGGCAGTCCGATGAAGGAATAGCGCCCGAAGCGCTCGCCGCCAACGACGGATTCGAGCAGGAAGGTGTTCTTGCCGGTGTTCTGGGTCTGCGCCAGCTTCAGGTACAGCGTAAGCGGCGTTTCGAGGTCCGCGAAGGCCTCAGCGATCAGCGGAATGCGGTTGTAGCCCTGCGCGGCCAGCGATTTGAATTCGAGTTCGGTCATGTTTCTCTCCGGGCGCTATTGTAGAACGGGAGTCCTATAGCGGGGGGGATTGTCAAAAAACGTTGCTAACCAGGCAAAATGCGGTCAGCGGCAATGTGGGCTTATACAGTCCAGGATTGCCAGCGTCGCCACAGCCAGGCCTCAAAGCGGCCCACTGCAGTCACGTCACGTTTTTTGTCGAGAAACATGTCAATGGTTTATGCGGAAATGAGATGTGCTGCGTCAAGCAGCGTGGAAACTATACCATCGGAATCGACGTCGTGTATAGATTCGCCATGGTTGTAGCCGTAAGGCACGTTCAGCACCCGGCAGCCGGCAGCACGAGCAGCCTGCGCATCGTTCGAGGAATCGCCAATCGCCACCACCTCCTCCGGCTTCAAGCCGAAATCCGTGCACACCGTCAGCAGGGGCAGGGGATCGGGCTTCTTCCGTGGCAGCGAATCGCCCCCGTAGACAAGCTCGAAATAGTCGCGCAGCCCGGTCTTTTCCAGGAGCGGCACCGCGAACCCAATCGGTTTGTTGGTCACGCAGGCGAGCCGGATGCGCTTGGCGCGCAAGGCATCCAGTCCTTCGCGCACTCCGGCGTAGACGCTCGAATACTCGCCGTTGATCGCCACATAGTGCTTCATGTACGACGCCAGCGCCGCCTCGAAATGCCGTTCCACGTCATCAGGGGCATAGTCGACAGCGAGCACGCGGCGCATCAGGTTCTCGGTCCCTTTGCCCACGAAATGGGTGATGGTCTCGATATCGATCGGCGCCAGGCCGAGGTCGCTGCGCATCCGGTTGATCGCAACGTGGAAATCCGGCGCGGTATGCACCATCGTGCCGTCGAGGTCGACGATGGCACCGCGAATCCCGGTCAGTGCAATGCGTTCCGGCGCGTTCATACCTGCGCCAGCTGCGCGCGCATGGCGTCGATCACCGCCTTGTAATCCGGCTTGCCGAAGATTGCGGAGCCCGCAACAAAGGTGTCCGCGCCTGCGCGCGCCGCCGCCGCAATGTTTTCGATCTTGATCCCGCCATCCACTTCCAGCATGATGTCTCGGCCGGATTCGTCGATGCGCTTGCGCACGTCGGCGATCTTTTTCAGCGCTTCAGGAATGAAGGATTGACCGCCGAAGCCAGGATTGACCGACATGATCAGGATCATGTCCAGCTTGTCCATCACATGGTCAAGATAATGCAGGGGCGTAGCCGGGTTGAATACGAGGCCCGCCTTGCAGCCATTGTCACGGATCAGTTGCAGCGAGCGGTCGATATGCTCGGACGCTTCCGGGTGAAAGGTAATGATGTTGGCGCCGGCCTTTGCGAAGTCAGGGATGATGCGATCCACCGGCTTGACCATCAGGTGCACGTCGATCGGCACCTGGACATGGGGCCGGATGGCTTCGCACACCAGCGGGCCGATGGTCAGGTTCGGGACGTAATGGTTGTCCATCACGTCGAAGTGGATAATGTCGGCGCCAGCGGCAACAACGTTGCGGACTTCTTCGCCCAGGCGGGCAAAATCGGCGGAAAGGATGCTGGGAGCGATACGATAGGTAGGCATGGCAGGCAAGGTTGGAATGGATGCGCTATTTTACCCGTTCGATCGCGACGGGAAGTATTGCAATCACCCAAGTTTTCAGGTGCAATCGCCTAGTCGCTCGCAATATGGAAAGAACAACAAGGAACCCGAATGGCAGCCTATGAATTCAGCGTGTCCGTGAAAACCCAGTATCTGGAGGAGCAATCCGAGCCGGACCGTGGAAATTTTGTTTTCGCCTACACGATCACTATCAAGAACACGGGGAAAGTCGCCGCCCAGCTCATTTCGCGCCACTGGACCATTGTGGATGCGAACAACCGTGTGGAAGAGGTGAGGGGGCTTGGCGTCGTCGGTCACCAGCCGCTGATGCAGCCGGGCGAACAGTTCGAGTACACCAGCGGTACTGCCCTCGCGACGCCACAAGGATCGATGAAGGGCACCTACTTCTGCGTGGCGGAAGACGGCGAACAATTCGAAGCCGTCATCCCGGAATTCATCCTATCGTTGCCGCGCACGCTGCATTGAATTAAGGTGGCGAATCGTCCTTCGGCGGCACCGCTTTCGATGGATTTGCCCGGCTCTTGTCCTTGCTCGAAGGCATCGTCCACCACACAATAAAAACCAGCAGGAACAGGGCAACTCCCGCTTCAAGCATCAACAGCCACATATTTGTTCTTCCCCATGTCAGTCATCCGCACAAGTTTACTCGCATCCGCCGCGGCAGTACTCGCTGCCGCTTGTACTTCGATTCCCCCGGCACCGCCGGCCAAGGCGCCGGTCACGCCCGAACCGGTACAGCCGGTCAAACCGGTCGAAGCGCCGAAGGAACTCTTCCGCGCCACGACATTTGCAGCTCTCGCGGGCTGGGACAAGGACAACTTGCGCGAGGCATGGCCGGCTTTTCTCACCTCATGCGATGTGCTGGTGCGCAAGCCCGACTGGAAAGAGCCCTGCCAGGTCGCGTCGGAAGTCGACGCGACAAGCGAAAAGGCAGTCCGGACATTCTTCGAATCGTTTTTCACGCCGTACCAGGTTTTCAACCAGGATGGATCGGATGCGGGACTCGTGACCGGTTACTACGAACCGCTGCTGCGAGGAGCGCGCAAACGGGGCGGCCCATACCAGATCCCCTTGCACCGCGCGCCGGAAGACTTGCTGACGATCGATCTTTCTTCTGTCTATCCGGAATTGAAGAACATGCGCCTGCGCGGACGCGTCGTCGGAAACAAGGTCGTGCCCTATTTGTCGCGGGGTGAAATGATGCAATCCAATTCCCTGTCCGGAAAGGAGCTTGTGTGGGTTGACGACGCCGTGGAGGCATTCTTCCTCCAGGTGCAGGGATCCGGTCGCGTGCAACTGGCCGACAGCAAGGAGACGATCCGGGTGGCCTACGCGGACCAGAACGGCCATCCGTACAAATCGATCGGTCGCTACCTCGTCGACAAGGGGGAAATGACGCTTGATCAAGCGTCGGCCCAATCGATCAAGTCCTGGTTTGCCTCGAACCCCGCGCGTCAGCAGGAGTTGCTCAATGCAAACCCGAGCTATGTATTTTTCAAGGAAGAAAAGCTCACTGATCCTAACAAGGGCCCGAAAGGGGCGCTCGGCGTACCCCTGACGCCGCAACGGTCGGTTGCGGTCGATCCTCAATTCATCCCGCTGGGTGTTCCGGTATTTCTCGCAACAACACAGCCGGGGAAGGAAACTGCGTTGCAGCGGCTGATGGTGGCACAGGACACCGGTGGCGCTATCAGGAACCCGGTGCGGGCGGATTTCTTCTGGGGATTCGGGGCTGAGGCAGGCGAGAAGGCAGGCAAGATGAAGCAGCGCGGGCAGCTCTGGATACTTGTTCCTAAAATGGCGCAGCCACCGGTAGCCGGTCGATAACGATTTTCTTCCGGCAACCAGCGCGACACGGGATATTATGATAAATACGACAACTTTTTCGTCGGATATCACTATTCATCCCGTTAATGTTTATTCGTCACCTCCTGCAGGCGTGCACTATCTTCTTCTTGTGTTGCGGGGCCGTCGCTGCGGCTCCGATGGTCTACACATATCCAAAATCTGTATCAACCGTCGATAGTCAGTACATGTATGACTACGACTTGCTTCGGCTTGCGCTGGAGAAGACGCGTTCCGTGTACGGCCCGTACGAACTTCGCCCGTCGGATGTCGGAATGTCCCAAGCGCGCGCGGCGGAGGAAATTCATTCCGGATCAGGCAAGGTCAATATCTTTGCCCGCTCGACGGCCGTCGAGCATGAAACACGCATGCTCCCCGTGCGAATTCCCCTGGACAAGGGGTTGATCAGTTACCGCGTGTTCCTGATCCGGGGCGGCGACCAATGGCGCTTTTCCTCCATCCGCACGCTGGATGACCTGCGCAAGCTAAGTGTCGGCTCGTTCCCGACATGGACGGATACGAGGGTCCTTCGCGATGCGGGCTTCAACGTAGTCACCGGCGAGAGCTACGAGGGGCTCTTCCGGATGCTGGTGGCTAACCGGTTCGATTTCTTCTCCCGCAGTGTCGATGAGGCGTATCGGGAGTACGACGAGCGCAAGGACGCCCTGCCGGCCATGAAAGTGGAGGAGGGGTTGCTTCTATATTTCCCGACGACGCGCTACTTCTTCCTGCAGCGGAGTCCGGAGGGTGAAAGGTATGCGGCGCGCGTCGAACAGGGGCTGAATCAGATGATCAAGGACGGCAGTTTCGACGTCCTCTTCAAAAAGTACAAGGAACCGCTGATCGAGCGTGCGAACCTGCGCCATCGCAGGATCTTTCGGATACCTAACCCCTACCTTTCTCGGGAAACGCCTCTGTCCCGCCGGGAGTTGTGGTACGACCCGCTTGTCGATCGATGAGACGCGTATTATTCAAGAAGGCTGCAGGAATAGTGCGCCTTCGCTGCGCGCAAACTGTATTGCGCCTGCAAATGACGTATCCAATGTCGATATATGAACCAGCAGCCATTGCGGCAACAATTCGTCGACCACATGCCTCCCTATGCCAACATCCCCGCCCATGACTTGCGCATGGATATGGTGTAGCGCCCCAAGCAAACGCGCATGCTGTTCCTGATGCGCGGCCATTTCCTGGAAGTCCAGCTCATCCATCCAGGCCTCCTCTTCGCGAAACGCGCGCTCTACGCGACGGACAAATGTCGTGAATTCCTCGCAGAAGGCTGTATCGTCGCTCCCGGATAGCGCGTCCAGCGCACTGAAAATGTCATGATGCAGCCGGTCCATGGCCGGAACGCCCGAAGAAATATCCAAAGCCCACTCAGGAGGCGGACAAGTCACGTCAGCGATTCCATTGCCATGTGCACTGTGAAATTTCGAGGAGCCAGCCAGCTTCGAAGGAATCATTGGCGACCTTTCTTTGGGGGAATATGGAGGGCGGGGAGGCGCTGCAACGAATTCAATTGCAGCAAATTCATGCTACTGCCGCGTGGCGGTCGATCATTGACCTGCCTCAAAGAGGGGGGAGTCGGCTGCTTTCGGGACTTTGCGCATCCGGGATGAGTCGAGGCAGGAAGGGTACAATGCGCGCACCCCTTTTAGACCAGGAGCCTATAAAAATGAACTATGAAAACATCGTGGTTGAAACCCGTGAGAAGGTAGGAGTCATCCAGCTCAATCGCCCGAAGGCGTTGAATGCGCTTAACGACAAGCTGATGGACGAACTTGGCGCTGCGTTAACCGCTTTCGACGCCGACGACAACATCGGCTGCATCATCATTACTGGCAGCGAAAAAGCGTTCGCTGCTGGTGCGGACATCGGCGCGATGGCCGGCTACACATTCATGGATGTATATAAAGGGGAGTACATCACGCGGAACTGGGAACAGATTCGCCGGATTCGCAAACCGGTCATTGCTGCCGTCGCAGGTTACGCCCTTGGGGGCGGATGTGAGTTGGCGATGATGTGCGATTTCATTATTGCGGCTGAAACCGCCAAATTTGGCCAGCCGGAAATCAAGTTGGGCACCATTCCCGGCGCTGGCGGCACGCAGCGCCTGCCCCGCGCCGTATCCAAAGCCAAGGCAATGGACATGTGCCTTACCGGCCGCATGATGGACGCCGCCGAGGCGGAGAGGGCCGGTCTGGTTTCCCGCATCGTGCCCGCCGACAAGCTCATGGAGGAGGCAGTTTCTGCTGCTGCGACGATTGCCGGCATGTCCCTCCCGATCGTCATGATGGTCAAGGAAAGCATCAACCGCGCGTACGAAACTACGCTCAATGAAGGGGTGCAATATGAGCGCCGCCTGTTCCACAGCACCTTTGCCACAGAGGATCAAAAGGAAGGCATGAAGGCCTTTATGGAGAAACGCTTGCCCGCCTTCCGCAATCTTTGATATAGTCCGCCTCCCGTCGCAAAACGGTGCAGAAAAAACGCGGTCGTCCGCTCGCACAATGCCATGTGGCGGGAGAGCAAGATGTGGGATTGTCGAGAAAAAGCTTTCCAGATATTCGAAGCAATGTGCTTGACTGTATCTGAAAAACATCTCATAATCTCGCCTCTTTGCTGCTAGCGAACAAAACGATTCGACGGCAAATTTGCAAGGCTGAAAAGTTGAGCGAAAAGAAGTAGTTACGCGAACAAGTTAATTTAATAGTGCTTGACGCAAAAACGAAACTGCTTCATAATCTCGTTTCTCTGCTGCTGACGAACAAAACGATTCGTAGCGAGGTGTTAAAAGATGCCAGGCAGAACAAGTTCTTTAAAAAATAACAGCCGATAAGTGTGGGCGCTTGATGAAGGTGCGGCGCTGAGAGATCAGCGTGTAACTTAAAACATTAAGTGCTCACAAAAAATATAGGTAAGAATCGCAAGATAATT
>NZ_JBLWFR010000022.1:0-1438 GCF_048799745.1 Noviherbaspirillum sp. ST9
CGGTCGTACTGGTCATCGTTGCCGCAGGTATACTCACGTTACTTACCGATGGGATCCTCTTTACGACGGCATCACGGATACAACGTACCGGAAGAGCGGTCGCCTTGTCCAGGTAGCTCACCGCACTTCCCCCATACAGATCAAGTATATATCCGTAGCTCGTATTGGCATACTGCGTACTGCTCCAGTAACGGCTATACCCGCCACGGCTGTCCAGCACACCATTGGTAGCAGCCAATACTCCCGCCGAGTGAAGCTTCAGTACCGATGCAAAGGCATCTCCTGCTCCGCCCCAGTTCTGTGGTGGCGCATCCGCATTCAGCCATTCTACACGCGTTGGTAAACGCCAGCCTAAGCCAAGAAGAAGGTTACATGGGTCTCTGTCGGACACCCAGTCACTGCTCTCTGAAATCGCACTTATCCACGACGTCCAGGCATTCGATGGCGTACGAAGCGTACCCTCATATTTATAGCCCTGTGCCCTGTTGAACTGCCAGTACCAGCCTGCAGATAACTCGGTGGCATCCGCTACCGCTGTCGCCTGCTGGCTCGCTCCAAGGTTCTGAGTCAGCCAGCAACGCGCTGCTCCCGATATATTACTGCTGATGGAATGATAGGTCACCGTCTTGCTCACTGGTGCACCGTTCAACCCTTCTGTGTGGATCATGGTAAACTCGGTCGGACAAATCTTAAAGCTGCTCACTTCAGGACTATAGGATACTCCTTCACTATTGATCGCATAGGCTCGTACATAATACGTCGGACTTTCGGTCAGACCACTCAGCGTCGCTGAAAAGCCTCCTGTTCCCTTACCTGATTTGACAACCGTTCCACTGATGATATCCGGTGTTCCGGTAGTGTTCCAGCACAATCCGCGTTCCGTTACTTCGGCCCCTCCGTCTGTTGCTCCTGTAGCGGTACCAAGCGCTGAATTCTCCGTCATCTCTTTGGTAAGGAAGGTCACATTACTCACTGTCGGTGCCCTCTTTACAATATTATCACGCAGACAGCGTACCGGTAAGGCTGTGGCCTTATCCAGGTAACCTACTGCACTACCGTTATACAGATCCAGCATATACCCATATGCACTGCTCACATACTGCGTGCTGCTCCAGTAACGCCCATAAGCTCCACGACCGTCAAGAACCCCGCTGCCAGGTACCAGTACGCCGGCTGAATGTAATTTCAGTACCGAGTTGTAGGCATTCGTCGCGTTCGTCCAGTTCTGTGGTGGTGCATCTGCATTCGTCCATTCCGAAGAAGTCGGTAAACGCCAGCCTATGCCCAGAAGCATATTACATGGGTCGTTCGCTGCAGCCCAGTTCGCCCCTTCTGAGATCGAGGTGATCCACGCGGTCCAGGCATTCGATGGAACACGGCCCCCGTCATACTTATATCCCTGTAAGCGGTTGAACTGCCAGTACCACCCTGATGCTCC
>NZ_JBLWFR010000066.1:0-763 GCF_048799745.1 Noviherbaspirillum sp. ST9
AAACACTTTCCCGGCGATGGGGTAGATTCCCGCGATCAGCATTTGGTTACATCATGCAATTCCCTTCCTTTTGAAGTTTGGAAGCAGAAACACGGAAAAGTATTTCAGGCTCTTATCGATAGCGGAGTAGCCTGCATCATGCCAGGGCATATTACCTTACCATCCTATCAGAAAGAAAAAATAAAAGGGTTTTATCCTCCGGCAACTCTTTCGAGAGAGTTACTTACCGATCTTCTAAAAGGGGAAATGGGCTTTAAAGGCGTGATTGTTTCGGATGCTTTGATCATGGGCGGATTTCGCGGATATTACGATGATCCGCTGGAAGGCGAGGTACGCAGTTTTATGGCCGGGGTAGATGTGATGCTTTGGCCTTCGTATCGTTTTATGGATACTATTGAAGCACGTATTAAAAGAGGAGTGATCTCGATGCAACGTTTGGATGATGCCGTGCAGCGAGTGTGGGCACTGAAAGAGCGGCTGGGTTTGCTTGATAATGGAAGGACAGTGGTGCAACCAATGTCGGCCAGAGAAAAGCAGCAAGCAGCATTGACTGCCGACAATATATGCGAGCGGGCCGTTACTTTGGTTCGTGACCGGAACCATCTGCTTCCACTCAATCCTCAAAAAGAACAAAAGATACTGGTAGTTGGCGTCGCGCCAGTCGGAAGAAAAGGTGGAGACTCCCATTTGAAGAATTTGAAACTTTTTGCACGGTCTCTGGGGGAAAAAGGTTTTCAGGTAGATTTTCAGCATAATATCCTTT
>NZ_JBLWFR010000067.1:0-762 GCF_048799745.1 Noviherbaspirillum sp. ST9
GCGCCTGAGCTGATTTAACGAATCTATCTTTCTTTTATAGATTGATACGGAAGGTGTATCTAAAGATTTGCTTGCCTTTTGAGCCAGGCCAAGCGACTCTTCCAGTTGCTGTTGAATGATCCCATCTTTTGTATAAAAACCAGTCATCAGCCGCTGGTCTTCCGATCCGGCCACCGCACTTCTGTAGATCGCGTTTGCACTACCCGAAATAGTGACTGGTGTATTGTCAAGATAGAATGCCAGGAACGCTTTCTGGCCGCTGAGAAAAAGACTATAAATGCCCGGATACCTGATCTTTCCGCTAAGTTTAAAACTGTCGTCGTCCGCGATCACAATTGAGTCGGCTTTTTGCTTGTCGGTATTCGCAATATAGGTGTCGGGCGAAAAATATAGGGTTTTACCGGCACCGTTGGTCAGGTTTCCCGAAATGACATAGTTATATTGAGCAACAGTGTGGCCCGTAGTAAAAAGAAGAGCGCAAAATAATAATGATTTCATAATGTATCTGGTTATTGTTCAATTGTTTGTTATACCCGATACGAATTTACGGATTAACTAAGTAATTAGTTTATGTTTCGATAATTATTTCCAGGTGTGTTGTTTTATAACGGGCTATCCTTGTTTTAAGTTGCGGCAGAGGGAGTAATTTGAGCATTTAACGCTAGTCAATTTCTTTTCTGAATGTGATATCTGCGAAATCAATGATCCGGTACTTTCCATCCTGCTTGAAGTGGACATTGAACCCGCCGAAACCCGAATTAA
>NZ_JBLWFR010000068.1:0-757 GCF_048799745.1 Noviherbaspirillum sp. ST9
TCGGTAAAGCCTTTCAATGCAGCAAACCCCGCCGCTTCCTCAAACTGAACCCTCCACCGCGTGCGTCGTGGCCGAACATCGTCGAGCACTTCGACGTTGATGCGGTGCTTACTCCCGCTGCGAACGGTTACCGGTTCGATCTTCGTGGTGGGAAACTTCAGAATTTGAGCCATCAAATCCTCCTTCATTGTGCGAAGCGGTTCGATGGTCTTGCCAGGGCTAGTGAACCGTATGCCGAGACCCGCGCCCCGAGCAAAGGCGCGAGTGCAGGTCAGCGGCAGCCTGTTGACCAAGCCATTCAGCTCTTGAGGCTTGCGCCACAAGCGGTTCTTGCCGCGCAACGCGCAGCGACCCTGACGCAGCGAATGTCCTGCCCGCAGCGTTTCAAGGCATCGGGCAGAGAGTGAGAGTCGGGCCGGGACGGGTTTGAGCCGGTCCGGTCCCAGAGAGAGCGCCGCCGGCTCGCTCCTTCTCGCTCTGCGAGGCTCCCCCCATGAACCACCTTTTCCCGACTGCGGCCGATGAGGCCGCCCGGTTCTCGCCTGTGCGCGCTCCCGAAAGCGTCAGCGTCATCATCGCTGCGGCTGAGCAGCTTCTCCCACATCTTGAGCATGGTCGACGCATCGACGCCGCAATTCTGCGTGCCGCAATGGAATTGGCCTTCGGCGCATCCGATGCCACGGGCGCGTGGGATCGGAAGACGGCCTATGACGCTTGCGAGGTCGCCACGCTCCTATTCCTGCGCAAATACGGGAAG
>NZ_JBLWFR010000069.1:0-754 GCF_048799745.1 Noviherbaspirillum sp. ST9
AAAAACCGGCGACCGTGCTATCCCTTTCAGGGCCGACAGTCTTGAAGTGTGGTATCCATATCCCACCAAATGGGGCGGATACGATGCTACGGACGACTTTGGCTATGCACTTGTTAAAGACTGGCCCGTTATGCGTTTAGCTGAAACATATCTTCTGCGCGCCGAAGCGCGATTCAGGCGAAACAATCCTGCAGGTGCTGCAGAGGATATTAATAAACTGCGTGACAGGGCGTTTAAACTTGCCCGCACCACGAGTGGTAATGCTGATTTAGGGAAAGTCAGCGCATCCGACATCACTATTGATTTTATCCTGGATGAACGGGCACGCGAACTTATCGCAGAGGAAAATCGAAGGATGACCCTTGTGCGTATGGGTAAGCTAAAAGACCGGATTGCAAAGAACGGCGATACTTCACCGGTAGGGAAGGTCATTACCGGATTTCAGGATTATAATGTGTTGCTGCCCATACCTCTGGAAGAAATCAGGCTTAATAAAGACGCAGAATTAACTCAAAATACAGGGTACTGATTAAGAGTCAATTCAGGCCTTGAGTGGGGGCGCGGTATGTATGCCGCGCCTTTTTATTCGTTGAGAAAGTCGAGCCATCATCGGTATGATTTTCTGTTAATTAAGTATGGTATTGGGTTAATAAATAAGAACTATAATAGTAAAGTCATTCATACCTTTCATTCTTTTAAAACGGCGAATGCTTTCAATACTGCAATAAAAATCGTAAAATCGCTTCTCCGTATT
>NZ_JBLWFR010000070.1:0-750 GCF_048799745.1 Noviherbaspirillum sp. ST9
TACCAACATCTAGTACCCCGAAAGATGTAGAAGCAAATCGGAAGCCTCTTGTTTCCAATTTTGCAGTGGCTGCAGCAGCATCTGCGTGACTGGATGCCAGACCCAGTGAGGAAAGCATCTGTTGCATAGCACTAACGGCACCATATCCATGACCAGAGGCACCTCCATCGATCCTTACTTCCTGCAACGCACCACCATAATAAGTGTAAACATTCCTTCCGTCAACTATACTCCAATAGCCGGAACCATATCCACCATTATAGCCTCCATAACTTCCATATCCACCATTATAACTTCCGCCCCCCCCATAACCTCCTCCTCCTCCCGGAGGATACCATCCTGGCCATCCGCCATTATACCCACCGTAACCGCTATATCCTCCGTAATTTCCGTAACCTCCATAACTGCCGGATCCACCGGGATTATACGTACCCGCAGGCGGCAAATAGCCATTTTGCATTGCATCCCATAGCTCCTGCCATGAATTATATCCTCCATAGCTGCCGCTGCTATTCCCATATCCACCTTTAATGCCCTGTAAATACCCGGGATCCAGTATCCCAAGTTCTTCACCCAATTGGTCTAAATTCAGTTTTAATCGTTTCATTGTTTTAATTCTGGTTTAATAATATGGTTCCTTAACAAGCTATTTATCTATACTTTAGCTTATCAAGGAGAATATCGGTTTTAATTGTACAATACATTGATTTATTTATTATCATTACTCGTTATTACTATATCTCCCGGATA
>NZ_JBLWFR010000071.1:0-747 GCF_048799745.1 Noviherbaspirillum sp. ST9
AACAACGTCAATAAAGTCTTTCAATGTTAATATCCCACTTCGTTGTTCGTAAGAAAATGAGGGAAGAATTTGTGCCGGAATAACCAATTGAAGATAATTAGCCTTCATTTCTTCTGTTTGATTACTGCTTATTCCAGGTTCAAGTGTAATTAAATGTTT
Organism: Noviherbaspirillum sp. ST9; assembly: GCF_048799745.1. Taxonomy (NCBI): domain Bacteria; kingdom Pseudomonadati; phylum Pseudomonadota; class Betaproteobacteria; order Burkholderiales; family Oxalobacteraceae; genus Noviherbaspirillum; species Noviherbaspirillum sp. ST9. The sequence continues at coordinate 160 of NZ_JBLWFR010000071.1, forward strand.
TTTCTGTATCCTTGAGGCTTCTGCCAGTACCTGTCTCCAACGATCTTTTGCAGTGGTCTTAACTCCTAACATCGTCAGGAGACTCACATCAAACTCTGAATTTTTATAGTGAGTAATCCCCGGAAAAATAAAATCGGGTTTGCTATTTCTTTCAGTTACAGCACCATGACTATACCGAATTTCATTAGCACTAAAGAGAACACAGAGATTGTGCTCAAGCGAAAACCCCGCCCTTGATTTCCTTCTGTTGTGAACACTCAATGAGAAATTAATAAATTCTTCGACGTTATTATTTTCTGTTCCGAAGCCTTTTTGAAGTCTTTCCTCAACAATAACTCTTTCCAACGTTTTAAAAAGAAGTTCTTCTCTTTCCATCCAGGCCAGCAATGTTTCATCAGGTGCTTCTACAGGGGACACATGTTTTACAGTTGACCGGGAAAACTCTGAGAAAACTTTTGTTGTTGGAAACGTCTTTCCATACCGGCGTAATAATTCCTCAAGATAATCGTCTGCAGTCTCCTCTGTTTCGATGCCCAGGGAGGAAACGATATACTTAGCGGCAAATCCTAATTCTCTTCTTTCACCTGA
>NZ_JBLWFR010000023.1:0-1398 GCF_048799745.1 Noviherbaspirillum sp. ST9
ACTCTTCATTGTAAAGTTGAAAAAGTGAAAGATCGGTACATTTTGTCAGACTGATGAGTTCAGCGAATTATTCTATTGCAAATATTGTGAGATTGAATAATAAACAATAATATAGCTATTTAATAGTTGTTGCTGAGGCCTGACAAGCTATGTTTAGAATTCTTTTTCTTTTTGCGTTTCTTTCTCTACAGATTATTTCTGCGAAAGCTCAGACTGCAGGGCCTCTTTCACAACCCGTGACCATCCGCTTTCAGAACGACTCCTTAAATCTTGCACTGCTTAAGCTCCAGACTAAAGCCAATATAGCGTTTGCTTTCGATCCTGCTATCCTAAACGGCCTCAAACCCGTTACATATAATTTCTCTGATGCCCGGGTGTCAGATATACTAAAACGACTGTTCTTTGGAACCGGGATCGGTTACCAGTTGTACGGCAATCAGATAGTGATTGTGAAGGTGAGGAATTCCCTAATAACGATAAGCGGTCATCTGAAGGATTTTGAAACCGGAGAGGCATTGATTGGCGCTAACATCTTTATTCAGGAACTTAAAACAGGGATTATGTCAAATCAGTATGGGTTTTACTCTCTTACTCTTCCGGAAGGAGATTATCAGTTGGTTATTACACATATTGGGTACAAACCCGAAACAAGAGTGGTTCATCTTGATAAGATCAGACTCTTGAAGTTGGTTTAGTTGTAAAACTTAATGATCTTAAAGAGATTGTGATTGATACAAAGTCGTCTCTACGTACATATGCTTCAGAGGTGAGCCAAAGCATTTTTTCTGATCAGGTAAGGGGCCTGCCTTATTACGCAGGGGAAGAAGACGTTATAAAAGCTCTGCAGATGCAAAATGGAATCAAATCTCTTAATGAGGGGAGTTCGGCAATGTTTATAAGAGGTGGCAACCTTGATCAGAATCAGATAATGCTGGATGAAGCCCTTATCTATAACCCATCTCATCTTTTTGGGCTCGTTTCTATCTTTAATCCCGATGCTATCAAAAATGTAGAAGTTTACCGCAGCTATATGCCTGCGAATTTTGGAGGACGGCTCTCTTCGGTGATCGACACCAGGATGGCTGAAGGGAACAATAAAGAATTTAAAGTGAAGGGAGGCGTGAGCCTTCTGTCGGCGCGTGTTGCAGTAGAAGGCCCCACAGTAAGAGATAGAGGTTCGTTTCTGATTGGTTTCCGGCGAAGCTTGCTTGATATGCTTCACTATAGACTTCATTTTGCCGACCACAGGTCGGCATATTATGATTTTAACGTAAAAACCAATTACGAACTGGATAAAAATAACCGTGTTTTATACTCGTTTTATTTCGGCGACGATTACTTGTTTTCCAAAAATTCCTATTCAAATAACTGGGGAAATCTTACTTCTACCAGATCGGA
>NZ_JBLWFR010000072.1:0-744 GCF_048799745.1 Noviherbaspirillum sp. ST9
TTTTTCAGCACTGTTGCAGGGAAAACTGAACCGCTACGTTAACTTATCAGGAAACAGCTATTTGGAATTCCAGAATAATGGCAGCGGTCAGGCTTTTGAGAACCACCTTAACAGATGGACGCCATCTTCAGCAGCAACTGCAAGTTATCCCCGGCTGACTACCGGTACGGGTCCGCGTGATGGCTCTGTTAATAACTGGCTCACCTCAAGTTTTTGGGTAAGACCCGGGAACTATCTTCGTCTGAAGACAATAGAACTTGGGTATAAGCTGCCGGTTCATGTAAATGGGAGCGTCAGGTCTGTCAGGCTCTATGCCAGTGGATTGAATCTCTATACGATCAGTTCGAAGGCTTTTGGAGACGCCGATCCGGAGGACTATACCGGTGCCTATCCAATACAGAAGATATTTAACCTCGGTATAAACGTTCAATTGTAACCTTATCGAATAGGATATGAAAAGGTCTTTTATTTTATCTATTGCATGCTTTATTGCATTAATAAGCTCTTCCTGCAGCAAGAAGTTTGAGCAGTACCCCGAAGACAGAAATGTTGAATCGGACATATTCGATCCCGGGGACAAGAAGGGTACGGGGGCAAAACAGTTTTTATTTGATATTTACGCGTCACTTCCGGGAGGTTTCAACCGGATAGACGGTGACTACCTTGACGCCGCAACTGATCATGCTGTTTCTTCTTCGTGTGCCTCAAATAGTGTTTTATTTACTAACGGGCAGTTGACGGCAG
>NZ_JBLWFR010000073.1:0-736 GCF_048799745.1 Noviherbaspirillum sp. ST9
CAATTCCGAAGCGCTCATAGTCCTTCTGCGTTTCCAGTACGATCAGGCTCGATACGGGACTTACAATGTTAGCTTTTTCAGCTTCCGCTATAATTTCTGGTTGAATGAAATCGTCCCGGAAATACCTTTCTGCGACTTTTTTCATGATCCTATTGTAGGCGAACAACCTCAGGAGATGGTCGGGTGCTTTGCCTGCTTTTTCATTCCTGCTTTGACGAATGCTTACTCCCGACGCATCTATCACAACTGTTGCGGAGTCTTCCCGGAAGCTTTGGTATTTACTGGCAGAGAGTGCATTCAATAAGTTTTTCAGATCGCCCGTTTGATACTTGAATACCCTGAGTTCTTTTAAGGTTTTTATTTAAGGGGAAAGTTCGTCGCCTGTGTTGTAGAGAGCGACCTCTTTCGGCGTTTCCAGATAGGAGCTGAGGCGATTGGCAAATTCTGATCCCTTAAGGTCGCTCAGGTTAGGTGATGCAGGTGTTCCTCTTGATATAAGCAGCGATTGGGCTGGCCTGGTAATTTTGTAGATGGGAAAAAGACTGAAGTTCAACTTTGACAGTTGTTCGAACTCAATATCTTTATTATCCTCTCTGAGTTGGACCAGCTTGTCATTGAAAACATATACGGTTTTAGTTTTAATTGCTTCCCAGAGGGCGTCGAATTCGTCTTTAGTCCACTGTTTATTCAGATCCAGATAAATAGCGGCTGGCCTGAAGGTGGATTCTGTGATTAC
>NZ_JBLWFR010000074.1:0-728 GCF_048799745.1 Noviherbaspirillum sp. ST9
CAGAACACCAGGATGCCCGGGAACAGGAAGTGGTACGGCACCATGATCATGCGCACCCACAAGCCGATCATCGGCAGGTTCAGCACGATCAGGAAGAAGTTGCCGATCCACATCGAGGCGATGATGCCCCAGAACAAGGCCGGCTGTTCGGTGACGACCGCCGGTCCCGGCTGGATGCCTTGGATGATCATCGCGCCGATCATCAGCGCCATCACCGGGTTGGACGGAATGCCCAGCGTGAGCATCGGGATGAACGAGGTCTGCGCGCCGGCATTGTTCGCCGATTCCGGTGCCGCGACACCTTCGATGGCGCCCTTGCCGAAGTTGGCCGAATTCTTCGACACCTTCTTTTCGATCGAGTACGACACGAACGACGCCAGCATGGCGCCGCCACCCGGCAGGATACCGAGCAACGCACCCAAGCCGGTGCCGCGCAGGATCGGGGCGATGATGCGCTTCATGTCGTCCTTGGTCGGCATCAGGCCGGTCACCTTCTTCATCACCAGCGAGCGCGATTCCTCATGCTCGAGGTTGGAGATGATTTCGCCCAGGCCGAACATGCCCATCGCAACGACCACGAAGTTGATGCCGTCGGCCAGTTGCGGCAGGTCGAAGGTGTAGCGCGGCGTGCCGGAGTTCACGTCGGTGCCGACCAGGCCCAGCAGCAGGCCGAGCACGATCATGCCGATGGCGCGCAGCAGCGATCCATGCGCCAGAACGACCGAGGC
>NZ_JBLWFR010000075.1:0-728 GCF_048799745.1 Noviherbaspirillum sp. ST9
TACCACACCAGTATTAATGGCACTGTCAAGAACGACCGATTTTCCGTTGCTTAACAATAAACGAACCTTCCCGGCTCCCTTTCTGCTGCTTTTTGCCAGCTGCTTTCCCTGCCTCTCACTATTTCTAAAAACAAGAAATGTTACACCAATAAGAAGGACAACAGCGGCAGCTGCTGTCATCCATCTGAGCTTGTGGGTTTTCTTCTCAGTATGAAGCGTTTTCTCTTTTAGTCTTTGGAGCTCCGAGTCAACATTGACCTGATTTAAAATTTCGGAGACTCCTATTATCTCCCCTTCCTCGCTAAGGAGTTCCCATATCTTCCGGCATTCGGCATCCTCTTCCAACATCTTTTCCAGCAGAACTTCATCTGATGCTGAAATAATACCTGAGATTCTCTCAAGGTATAGCTGCTGTATATGTTCGTATTTAGAAGACATTCTTTATCTTATCGCTATGCATTACCGGTAAGTGTCCGCCTGGCCTTTCATCCTGCTCCTGAGGTTCTTCAGCCCGATTTTCAGATGTGTTTTTAATGAATTAATACTTATTCCCATCACATCAGCTGCTTCCTGATACTTCTTATCATTTAAATAGACCATCTGTATCGCTTCGCGCCTTTGCACAGGAAGTTCATACATAGCTTCTTTCAACCGCCGCAAATACTCATCTTTCTCCTCTTCTTTTCTTTCAAGGTGCTGGTCTGCGTGTAGATGAAAGGCTTCCTGAC
>NZ_JBLWFR010000076.1:0-725 GCF_048799745.1 Noviherbaspirillum sp. ST9
ATGAGGAGTAGATCAAGTTAGATCCGTCCGTAAAGGTAGCCCCTTGTATGGTTGTTTCCATAATATGGTAAGAGGCTGTCTGTGGATTTGTAACAGTGTAGTCTAAACGTTCACTAACGGTTATACTCTGTCCGGGTGTTGCTGTAATTGTCCCCGAAGCAGCTTTCTCCAATGTTGATGGTAGAATACCAGGGACCGCATAGCTATAACTGCCAAATCCATTAATCAAAGGTGGAGGTACAGGTTTTACATAATACTTTAATGACGATTCATTATAGGGAGTATCATCCCAACGATGTCTGCACAGTATTGCTTGTCCCCACTTTGATATAAACCATCCCGGTTGATTTGTTGTTATTGCTGAATGATCATCCGAAGCGTAAGAAACCTTTCCTGGATATCTTTCACCGGAAGTTTGAGTATAACTTCCATCCGTCATGTATATATCTTCCTGAGTTGACGTCGTGCCGATCCATCTTGGAGAACTTAATGGATCAGCAAGTTCACTCATATACCAGGCATACCCATGACAATTAAACCTTCTGGTTGAACTGACATTATCATAGGTTGTCAATAACTGTGCATTAGGGAAATAATTTGAATAATATGAGTCAATCTCCATTCTAGCTGCGACCGTAATCTCATCAAGTATCCAAGCCTCGACCTGAGATCCTTTTGGTGTGAACACATTCGCTTGGTAGTCTGCATTTAATTCGCTTGCTAAA
>NZ_JBLWFR010000077.1:0-723 GCF_048799745.1 Noviherbaspirillum sp. ST9
AAAATCGCGTGCGTTCAAATTACCGGAAGAAGATGACAATAGGCTTGAATTCTGACTCATCAGGTTGCCTCCAAGAGTAGCGTTTCCTCCCAGTTTACTAAAAACGTTGTCTTTGCTGGCGGTAAACAAAACGCTATAGTTGCTTTCCTGAAATGTATTTTTTCCGATTGAATATCTTCCGTTGGCAGCAATCGGACTTCCGCCATACAATTTAGCTTCTGTGTTAGTTGTATACATGTCTGAGCCCGCACGTATTTCTGCATTCAGCCAATTGGTAAACTGATATTTTAACGCACCTGTCATAATATACCGGTCCCTGACATCATTGTTCGTGTTGTACCTCGTATTCCAGAACGGATTAATCGCACTCGATGCATCACCAAACCAGTACATGTTGTTGTTTGCATCCACTGCCGCCTCAAAGTCACGAATATCCAGAGATCTCGGAAGCAGGTACGTTGTTAGGAATGGGTTCTCCGTTCTGCTTCCGCCTATCGGCCTGTTCTTCGCATCCGACCTGATAAACTGTACCTTTGTATCGACTGTCCATCTATCAGCCTCGCCAAACTTGCTGACACTCCTTGCTGTTAGGTTTGTGCGCACCAGTTTTGCACCGGGAATAATACTTTTATTGTCAAGACGATTAAAAGAAGTGTAGATCGCTGTCGACTTAAGCTGTTGCTGCAGCGAGAAGCTTTGGTCAGACCAGGATCCATTTCTCAT
>NZ_JBLWFR010000078.1:0-721 GCF_048799745.1 Noviherbaspirillum sp. ST9
AGAGTAAAAACAACTTTTAGTTCAGGGAATTTATTGAGGACACCCAAAAGATCATGTAACTGCGCTGTTGCAGTATGACTTTCGAGAGTAACTGGATGAAACGTCACCAGAATGCAGTCTTCACCAATGCTGAAATTCAAAGAAGCCTCCAGTTGTGCTTTGCTCAGAAGCTTTAGCTGTTTAATATTATCAATGCCAATGGCACCCACATTAAACACGCGGAAAGGTTCTTCCCCCAACTGTATAACCCGCCGCCTATGTGATTCTGTTGAAGTAAAGTGAAGATATGACATTTTTGAGATTGCATGTCTGAGGGCATCGTCTGTAGCTCCTTCTGTTATTTCTCCCCCGTGAAGATGAACCACAGGGATTTTCTTTAGATGAGCAGCGGTAGCAGCAGCAAAAGCTTCAAACCGGTCGCCAAGCCGTAACAGCCAGTCGGGATTTAACCGGCTGAGCGCGTCATCATATCCCATTAATGCTATTCCGGTTGATTTTACTATGACAGTATCTGAATCAGCAGAAAGTAACATCTCTACTATTTCATTGATACAGAAGCCGTCTTCTTCTATTTGTTTATAAGTCAATCCGAACTCAGTAGACAGGTGTGTACCAGAAACTAGGATCTGCAATGTATAACCAGAGCGTGTTTTCAGCGCGCTAATCAATGGAAATAATAAACCATACTCGGCTCTGCTACCTGTAAAAACGCATATTTTAA
>NZ_JBLWFR010000024.1:0-1384 GCF_048799745.1 Noviherbaspirillum sp. ST9
CTGGCGCAGGACACTTCGCTGCTGGCTCGGGAGCGCGCCTCCCTGCGCCAGACCATGCTCGCCTCCCCGCTCCTGGACCAGGACGGCTTCGCTCGCGACATGGAAACGGCCTACCGGAACATGTGGAAACAACTGTCTGGACCGGAAACCGAAGAAGCTGCGCCCCCTGCCCTGCAAGCCGATTCCGCGCTGCCATCCTCTGTCGAAGCCGCCCTTGAGCATCACCGCGCCGGGCGACTGGCGGAAGCCGAACAGATCTACCGCCGGGTTCTTCAGGAACAGCCGACCAATATCGATGCATTGCATTCATTCGGACTGCTCTTTCACCAGCGTGGCGATCACACCACGGCGGAGTTCCTGATTCAGCGCGCCATTTCGACCCTCTCCACGTCGACGCCTGCAAAAGAGAAAAAGAGCGACTATTTCAAGCTTGGCAGTGCACTGTTGCATGCGAACCTGGGACTTGTCCTGCAGGCCGCAGGAAAGGCAGAGGAAGCGGTATCCGCATTCCGGACTGCCGTCGAGGCCAAACCGGATTATGTGGACGCAAGCTTCAATCTTGGCAACGCACTGCAGGCCCAGGGCAAGGTCGATGAAGCAGCTGACTGGTACAGGCGCGTCATCCGGCAGCAGCCCAACGCCGTCAAGGCGCACAACAACCTTGGCCTCGTCCTGCAACAGAAAGGACAAGTCGACGAAGCGATGGCCAGCTTCAAGCGTGCGATTGCCATCGACGCGATGTTTGCCGAGGCACACAACAATCTCGGACAAGCCCTGCAGGTACTGGGAAAGACGGCTGACGCCATCGACTGTTATCAGCGGGCAATCGCCATCCGCCCCGACTTCGCCGAAGCGTATTACAACCTGGGAATCGCATTCAAGGACCAGCCCGCCAACGCGGTTTCCTGCTACCTGAATGTGCTCGCGATCCGGCCCAACTATCCGGAAGCGCTGACCAACCTGGCCGCCGCCTACACAGAACTCGACAGGCTGGACGATGCCCTTGCCTGCAGCAGCAAGGCGGTCGCGATCAACCCCGATTATGCGGAGGCACATTACAACCTCGGCGTCGCGCTTCAGAAGCGCGTCAAGCTGGATGACGCCATCGCGGCCTATCGCCGGGCCATCGAACTGAAGCCCGACTATCCGACAGCACTGAACAATCTCGGCGACATATACCGCGCCCAGGGAAAGCCCGATGAGGCCATCTCCCTTTATCAGCGCGCGAGTGAACTTGCGCCGGAAGGGGGATATATCCAGAGCAACCTGCTGTTCTGCGTCAATTACCATCCGACGCTGACCGCCGAAGAAGTCTATGCAAGGTACCGCGAATGGAATGCGCGCTGCGCCGCAAGGTTCGCCGCCGATATCCCGCCGTTTGCGA
>NZ_JBLWFR010000005.1:0-519377 GCF_048799745.1 Noviherbaspirillum sp. ST9
TGCGCAACATCGCCGACGTGACCACCGCGGTGGCGAACGGCGACTTGTCGAAGAAGATTACCGTGGACGTGCGCGGCGAAATTCTTCAGTTGAAGGACACCATCAACACCATGGTGGATCAACTGCGATCCTTCGCCTCGGAAGTGACCCGTGTGGCGCGCGAAGTGGGTACCGAAGGCCGCCTCGGCGGCCAGGCGAACGTGCCGGGGGCGTCCGGTACGTGGAAGGATTTGACCGACAACGTGAACTTCATGGCCTCGAACCTGACCGGCCAGGTGCGCAACATCGCGGAAGTGACGACGGCGGTGGCGCGCGGCGACCTGTCCAAGAAGATCACGGTGGACGTGAAGGGTGAAATTCTTGAACTGAAGAACACCATCAACGTGATGGTGGACCAGTTGTCGTCGTTTGCCTCGGAAGTAACGCGCGTGGCGCGTGAAGTGGGTACTGAGGGCAAGCTGGGCGGCCAGGCGCAGGTGGAAGGCGCGGCCGGTACGTGGAAGGATTTGACCGACAACGTGAACTTCATGGCGGCGAACCTGACCGCGCAGGTGCGGGGTATCGCGGGCGTGGTGACGGCGGTGGCGAATGGTGACCTCAAGAAGAAATTGACGGTGGCGGCGCGCGGCGAGATCGCGGCGCTGGCCAACACCATCAACGAAATGACCGACACGCTGGCGGTGTTCGCCGACCAGGCGACGACGGTGGCGCGCGAAGTGGGCGTGGAAGGCAAGCTGGGTGGACAGGCCTCGGTGCCGGGCGCGGCGGGTACCTGGAAGGACCTGACCGAGAACCTGAACCAGATGGCGGCGACCCTGACCACGCAGGTGCGCGCGATTGCGGAAGTGGCAACGGCGGTGACGCGCGGCGACCTGTCACGCTCGATCCAGGTGGAAGCGCGCGGCGAAGTGTCCTACCTCAAGGACAACATCAACGAGATGATCCGCAACCTGAAGGAGACGACGCAGAAGAACGCGCAGCAGGACTGGCTCAAGACCAACCTGGCGCGCTTCACCCGCCTGCTGCAGGGTCAGCGCGACCTGGAAGCGGTTTCCGCGCTGATCCTGTCCGAACTGGCCCCGCTGGTCTATGCACACCATGGCGTGTTCTACCGGATGGAAGCCGTGCAGGACGATCCCTGCCTGCGCGCCGTCTCCACCTATGGCTATCGCTCTGCCGAAGAACTGACCCGCACTTTCCGTCCGGGCCAGGGACTCGTGGGACAGTGCGCGCTGGAAAAGCAGCGCGTGTGGCTGACCAACGTGCCGCGCGACTACGTCCCGATCACATCGGGTCTCGGCGCCGCGCCGCCGACCAACATCGTCGTGCTGCCTATCCTGTTCGAACAGCAGGTCATGGCCGTGATCGAGATCGCGTCGCTTGAGCGTTTCACCGAAACCCACCTGTCCTTCCTCGACCAATTGATGGAATCGATTGGCGTGGTGCTCAACACCATCGAAGCCAACAGCCGTACCGAATCGCTGCTGACGCAGTCGCAGTCGCTGGCGCAGGAACTGCAGCAGACCAACCTCGAACTGGCCGAAAAGGCCCGCCTACTGTCCGAGCAGAACATCGAGGTGGAACGCAAGAACCGCGAAGTGGAACAGGCAAAGTTTGCACTGGAAGAAAAGGCGAGCCAGCTCGTCCTGTCCTCCAAGTACAAGTCCGAGTTCCTGGCCAACATGTCGCACGAACTGCGCACCCCGCTGAACAGCCTGCTGATCCTGGCGCAGCAGCTGTCGGACAACCCGGAAGGCAATCTGACGCCATCGCAAGTCGAATTCGCCAAAACGATCTACGGCTCCGGTAGCGACCTGCTGACGCTGATCAACGACATCCTCGACCTGTCGAAGATCGAGTCCGGCACCGTCACGCTGGAGGTCAGCGAGTACCGCTTCGACACCTTGCGCTCCTATGTGGAGCGCACCTTCCGTCACATGGCGGATGCAAGGAAGATCGATTTCACGATTGAACTCGCTGCCAACCTGCCGCCTTCCATGCGTACCGACACCACGCGCCTGCAGCAGATCCTCAAGAACCTGCTCTCCAATGCGTTCAAGTTCACACCCCACGGCCAGGTTGCGCTGCGCATCGGCCGCGCGTTGTCGGGCTGGTCGAACGATCACCCTGTACTGTCCGGTGCGCACGCCGTACTGGCATTCTCCGTCGCGGACACGGGGGTCGGCATTTCGCAGGACAAGCTGCAGCTGATCTTCGAAGCATTCCAGCAGGCGGACGGCAGTACCGCGCGCAAATACGGCGGCACCGGACTCGGCCTGTCCATCAGCCGCGAACTGGCCCGCCTGCTGAATGGTGAAATCAGGGTGGAAAGCGAACTCGGACTCGGCAGCACGTTCACGCTCTACCTCCCCTATCATCAGGACGGCATCGTTGAGTACGACTATCCGCAGATCGAGGAAAAAAGCATTGCCGAGGCCCGCCTCGCACTCCCATACGAGTCCGGGCATTCCGAGCAGCACGCATTGTCGGCCGACGTCCAGGAGGAAGACGAAGATACGCCAACCGACGACCGTGCGACAGTCCACCCCGGCGAACCGGCCGTCCTGATCGTCGATGACGACGAAGCCGATGCCATGGCGCTCCTGGGGCAGGCGCGCGAGCGCAACTTCAAGGGCATTGTCGCGCTGCAGGCCGATTCCGCGTTGGCACTCACCCGCGACTACCGTCCGGCCGCGATCCTGCTCGATATCGACCGTGACGATGCGGAAGGAATGACTGTGCTCGACCGTCTCAAGCGCGATCCCGGCACGCGGCACATTCCGGTGCACGTGATGTCAGACGCCGACGCGCGTGAACGGGCGCTGCGCCATGGCGCCATCTCCTACCTGCAAAAGCCGGTCAGCGTGGCCCGCATGCAGGAAGAGTTGTCGCGTATCCAGCAATTCGTGACCAGCGAAAAGCGGCACCTGCTCGTCGTTGAGGACGATCCGGTCCAGCGTGACGCGATCGTCCGCCTGATCGGGGACGACAGCATGCACATCGATGCAGTTGCGAGCGGGGAGGAAGCCCTGCGCCAGCTCAGGCGCACGCCCTTCGATTGCGTCGTGCTGGACCTTACCTTGCCGGACATCGACGGCCTCGACCTGCTTGAACAGATCGCCGCCGATTATTCGCTGCGCGATGTTCCCATCGTCGTCTATACCGCGGCCGAACTGAAGCCCGAGGAGACGGAAAAGCTGCAGCGCATCGCCAAGACAGTCGTCCTCAAGGACGCACGCTCGCCGGAGCGGCTCGTGGCCGAAACCGCCCTCTTCCTGCATCGTCCGCACGAGAGTCTTCCCGAGACCCAGCGGCGCATGCTGGACGAGGCGCAAGCTGCGGATGTCAGCCTCGCCGGCCGCAAAGTGCTGATCGTCGACGACGACCTGCGCAACATTTTCGCGCTGAGTTCGGTGCTCGAGCGCCAGCACATGAAGGTGCTGTACGCCGAGAACGGTCGCGACGGCATCGAAGTGCTGCAATCGGATCCCTCCATCGACATTGTGCTGATGGACATCATGATGCCCGGCATGGATGGCTACGACACCATGCGCGCGATCCGCAAAAATCCGAAGTTCAAGTCGCTTCCGATCATCACCCTGACGGCAAAGGCGATGAAGGGCGACCGCGACAAATGCATTGCCGCCGGCGCGTCGGATTACATCACCAAGCCGGTGGATGCGGGGCAGTTGCAGTCGCTGATGCGGGTCTGGATAAGCAAGTAGGCGGATGCGTTGCGCGTTCGGCCGGCATCTTGCGCATGGTGATGACGCCGGCCGAAGGGAGTGGATCTTCTAGAAAATATAGAGAAGATTGATGCCGACATGGTTGCCGCTGTAGGCCTCCGCCCCACTGACGTCGGCAGTGAATGCGCCCCGGCTATAGGTATCGGGCTTGTATTTTTCCGATACGTAGCGGACATTCAGCCAGGTGCGCGGAGCAATTGCGTAGCCGGTCTCGAGGACCAGGCCCGTTGCATCCTTGAACCGTACGGACTCGCCTGGCTGTCCGTCAACCCGGGCCTTGTACTCCGCGGAAGTCACCATCCGCACACCGGCGCCGAAACGCCATTGCTTCACGCCGGTGTAGTAAACGAGAGCCTCGATGGGCACCCGATCGAAGTCGATCTTTCCGTTGCGCGCCGCGCTGGTGTCGTCCACGTGATACTTGACGGTTCCCTGGACAGCGATTGGCAACGAGGGCATTTCCCAGATCAGGCCGGCGCCGAACTCGACCAGCCCGCCCGACTTGATGTTCTCACTGCTTCCATTCGTGAATTGCGCGGTGGCGATGGTATCCCCACCGCCAGTCAATCCTGCCGTTGCGACAAACCTCAGCGTCGAGGCCGCTTCCTGTGCCTGGGAGGATGTGGCGCAAAGCAGCAGTGCCGCGGCAGCGGCTGCATGCCAGTTGTACTTCTTCATTTCAGTTTCCTTGCTGGGCGTTGAATAGGAACGTGCGTGCGGCAACGCCTCCAACCGCACGTCGAATTGCTGTTCGAACGTCTTCACCTGGCGCCGCACTCGCCGCTCGGCGCCGCCGTATGGACAAGCGCGAGTCCGACCCGGTTGTATGACACTTCCCGATACGGCAGCGAAAAGCATTTTTCGCTTTCAATGTCGAAATCCAGGAAGTACCGCTCGCCTGCCATCGGAATGAAACTCGAGCGCGCACTGCACGACGCGTTCCCCCCGTAGAAACTGGTTCCGACCGTGATTCGCTCTCCCGCCGGAATGGCGGCGTAGCCCTTTTCATCCGGCTGCAGGACCTTGCGCGCGCCGTCCCGGCAGATCCAGCGTTGCCAGTCCCCTTTGATATTCAGCAATGCGCTGCCCTGGCCTGTTTCGAGCTGCAGTTCGTAAGGCGTTGCGCATCCCGCCAGCAGCGAAGCTGCGGCGGCGAGCATGGTCAAGGTGATCTTCATGTCTTCGGTACCTCTTTCTGCCTGGCTTCCATGTCGAACCTTTCGAGAATTTCGCTTGCGTTCAGCAATCCAGATCCGTCCTTATCAAAAGTCAGGATGTAGACGTGCGCGTTGGGTTTTCCGATGATCGTCGTCGTGACTTTGCGTGCGCTCCGCTTATCCTGGACCGCGTCCGGCAGGTTCTTGTACAAGGCAAAGTATTCCTTGCCCGATTTCTTGGTCAGCTCCGCGCAGCGGCGGAGCAGGAAATCGCTGACCTTGTCCCGCTCGATATAGCTGTTGCCGCTGAATCCCACCTTGATCAGCTCGCCCGGCCCGGGGAGATCCCAGTAACCGCCGGCCATGCCGAGAAAGGGGTTGCGCGCATCCTGATAGGTCGTGGCGCAACCGCCGAGGACTGCTGCCGCTAGCGCAGCGATGAGAACACACTGGTGCATTCGTGACTCCTGAAAATTGAAGTAGTGCGATGGAAACGATGCGTTATCGACGCACGGCGCTCATTCGAACTTCATGGTCACGGAGATCGGTTCCTGCCAGCTCACGCCAAGGTTTGTTGCCGTCAATATGACGTTGCAGGTAAAGGTTCCGGGGGTCGTCGGTGACCCGGTGATCATCCCTGTCCCGCCATGCAACGTCATGCCAGGCATGCAGTCCGGCTGTGAGGACGGCGCATACGCGTATTGATAGCTCGTGAAGTCGAGCGAGACGCCGACTTTCGGATAGATCCTGGGGACAAGCGCCGAGTATGCCCCTACCGCACGGCTGACCGGCTCTTCGTAACGAATGGCGGCAAACGGCGTATCCACGCTGATCGTCAGGTTGATTCCGACGGCGTAATCGCTGCCTGCCACCCGGGCGGTGATGGGAACCGTCAGGGGTGCGGCGAGCGCGGCGGGCCTTCCCGAGATCGTGCCGGTCGCGTTGTCGAGACTAAGGCCCGCCGGCAACGAAACGGAACCGAGTCGGTAGTCGTTGAGCGTCGGCGTCGAGGAGGAACCCGTTGTTCCCCGCACCAGCGGTACGAGATTGACGAAGTGGCCGACATGCGTCGTGGTGTATCCGACTTCGTAATTCGTTGGATACTCGGCGGCAGGCGCACCAATAGTCATGAAAACCGTGGCCGGTTCCCGAGGGGTATAGGATCCTGCTGGTGCGCTGAGCGTGCCGCTCACCTTTGCCGCAAACGTGCCGGCAGCATTGATCACGCCGCTGATGTTTCCGGTTGCGGGATCCAGTGTGAGGCCGGCAGGAAGTGCGCCCTCTACGATGCTGAATGTCCAGCGCCCTGTACCGCTCCCGGTGATCGGCCAGTTGAAAATCGACATGCGCTTGTCGACCGGACTCCCGAGGTTCTTCGCTTCGGTGAAGGCATAGACCAAGGTGGGCGCGTTCACGGTAATCGTACCCGCGGAGTCGATGCTCCCTTTCGCGCCCTCCGCGCCGACTCTTACCGAATACGAGTAGGTTCCGGGCGCGGTTGGCGCACCTGTCACCGAGCAGTCGCTGTTGAGTTGCATTCCGGGTGGAAGGGTTCCGCCGGCGAGGGAGCAGGCAGGGCTGTGTCCCTCGAATCCACTTGTGGTCGGCGTGATTGTGCCGGGCTGGAGAAGTCCAACAGTGGACAGCGGATACACGACGTTGACGTAAAGCGTCTCTGCGTCCCCGCCGACAGCGCCGCCGCCACCGCACCCCGAGGCAACCGTCGACGCAAGCACCAGGCTTGCGACGCGCAGGACTCGACCCGTTGCAACGGATCCTGCCCGTTGCAGCATTTTGTTTTGAAGCATTTTTCCCCATCCCTGAGATTAGCGTTGATCCACCGCAGTAGCCGGTATCGAAATCAAGATGCAGGGAGGGGAATGTTCGGGAGAGTCTCCCGATGTCTCGGTATGTACTTGGTCCGCGCGGCGCGCGAACTGGTCCTTCTGTTACCTGACAGTGCAATGATTAACCGAACGTCGAATACGTACACCTACGAACACTCGGTACTGCAGAATACATGGCGAGTATAGCGAGCCAAGCCCCTTTGCAGTCGCGTTCATCAATATTTCCTGCATGTCCGTTTCTCCCACGCGACAGCCGTTATGAAATGAGCTAATGAATACGACAATGTCGGTGCGAAGATTGAATGCCCGGGCACGCCGGGGCGTAAAAGGCCGCTGCGTTAGAATGCCAGTCGCCCTGAACGACAACCTTCCAGTCCCACGCACCTCCCGGATACGACATGCATGCCTCACCTCCCGCACCGCGCCGCACAGCCGCCGAACAGGCCCGCCTCGAAAACATGTTGCGTGAAATCTTCGAGCAGCATGTACGATTTAACGAGGTTGTCGGCCTGCGCGTCGTTTCCCTAGCGCCGGAGGGACCGCAGATGGCGTTCGACATGCGCCCCGAGCTGATCGGACACTATCTGCATGGTCGCCTGCACGGCGGCGTGATTACCACCACGCTGGACACCACGGCCGGACTGGCGGTGATGGTGGGGATCGCCGAGAAGTTTGGCAGTGAAACAACCGAACAGATCGCTCATCGCTTCGGCCGCATCGGAACGATCGACCTTCGCACGGATTTCCTTCAGCAAGGCATTGGCAAGCGCTTTACCGCCACCGGGCGACTCGTGCGTCTCGGTGGACGCATTGCGACTGTCCAGATGACGCTCGAAAGCGACACCGGCCTGCTGGTCGCAACCGGGACGGCCTCATATGTCGTGAGCTGACAGGACCAGGAAGTGGTCTCGGTCGCAGCGCATTGCCGCTAGCTTGCGGCCGACTCCCGATTCGGGGACCTTCCGCTCGCCGCGCCTCAGTAGCTCTGCCCCCGCGGGGTCCGCGCGGAAAACTCCCGAAGCCTGTTTTCGCGCCACCACGCCAGGAACGGCCCGAACTCCCCGCCGAACTTGTGCTTCTTCAAACGTTCGTAGATCTCGCTGCAACCGGCAGCGACGTCGAGGCTGATCTGCCCATGGGTCGCGGCATATTCGCAGTCCCAATAGGCCTTTTCCATCTCGACACCCGGTGCATCCATCAAGGCGGTCGAGGAGGCAACAAAAATTGTGGCAAGTGCGGATGGCATGGCAGCCTCCGGCGAGAAAGCGGGATTTCAGTGTAGGAGCGCAGAAGCCGATGTCATTGACCGTGCGTCAACGACGCATGATATGGATCAGCTTGCACGCACTCGCCGGCATTGACTGTCGCATCGTCAACAATGCGGAAACAATGTATCAACGGCCAGGCGCTTTATCCGTACGCTGCGAAGGCATACAGTGTGCCTGTGGGGCGCCGCATGCGCAGCCGAATGACGCCGCCCCGTCGACTGATCAAGGAGAAACGCCATGACCCGCCTGCCCACGCTGTTTGTCTCGCACGGATCGCCGATGCTTGCTGTCGAGGACAGCCCGGCACGCCGTTTCCTGCAGGGATTGGGCGCGGACTTGCCCAGGCCGCGCGCCATCCTCGTCGCCTCGGCCCATTGGGAATCCATGCGCGAGCCGGCAGTCAGCCTCGCTTCACAGCCGGAAACCATCCATGATTTCGGCGGCTTTCCGCAGGTGCTGTACGACCTCGACTATCCTGCTCCCGGTGCACCGCAACTTGCGGAAAAGGCGGCGTTGATGCTGGAGCAAGCCGGCCATACCGTGGGACGCAGTCCGCATCGCGGCCTCGACCATGGCGCATGGGTGCCGTTGAAGCTGATGTATCCGGACGCGGACCTTCCCGTCTCGCAGCTGTCGATCCTGCGCGGCGCCTCCCCCGCCAATCACGAACGACTGGGCCATGCTCTTGCCGGCCTGCGCGACGAAGGCGTCCTGGTGATCGGCTCCGGCTCGCTGACACACAACTTGTACGAATTTCGCGGTGGCCCGATTGACGCGCCCGTACCGGATTGGGTAAGCGAGTTCGGCGGATGGATGGTGGACAAGCTGCAAGCGGGCGACCACGAGGCGCTGCGCAGCTATCGCTCGCTGGCGCCGTCGGCGGCGCGCAACCATCCGACGGAAGAACACCTGCTGCCGCTGTTCGTCGCGATGGGAGCCGCCGGAGAAGGCGCCGTCGCCAAGCGCCTGCACACCAGCCATGAATATGGCGTGCTGGCGATGGACGTCTACGCTTTCGGCGAATAGACGTGCTAGGCGCCGGGTTGCGGCCGGTGCGCATCCCCCGGTCCCGACTGCTGCATGTCGCCGGTGTCGAGCGTCGCTGCTTCCAGTGCCGTGGCGGCCGGACCATGCAGCACTTCGCCGTCGATGGCGAATCGCGAACCATGGCAGGGGCAGTCCCAGGACCGCTCGGCGGAGTTCCAGTGCACCACGCAACCGAGGTGGGTGCATTTCGCCGAGACGGCATGCAGCGCCCCCTGCTCGTCTCGGAACACGGCCAGCTTGCGCGCGCCGTCACGCACGATTGCGCCATCGCCAGCGGCGATTTCCTGGGCCGAGTCGACCTCGCCGCCAGTCACCCATTCGCCGAATTTGGACAGCGTGTTCGCCTGCTCCGCGATAAAGTCCGTCATGCCGTGCTTGACCTTGCGTGCCGGGTCGTACACCGATTGCCAGGGATTTTCGCGTCCCATGATCAGGTCGGTCACCAGCATCGCACCGATGGTCGCATGCGTCATTCCGTTGCCGGAATCGCCCGTGATGACATACACGTTGCGGTCGTCCATCGGGTTGCGGCCGAGGTAGGCGGGCCCGTCAGACGGCTCCATGACTTCACCTGACCAGCGGTATTCGACCGCTTGCGCCATCGGGAAGCGCTCCCGCACCCAGCGTTCGATCTCGTCGTACCGATGTTCCGGATGCGTGTCCTGGCCAACCTTGTGGTCGGCGCCACCCACCACCAGGATGTCGTAGTCAGCGGCGGGATCGGGCGTCTCCAGCCGGATGTAGTAGTACGGATCCCCGGTGTCCCAGAGCAGGATGCGCGGCACCGAATTCTTCGGCACGCGCAGGGCGACGACGTAAGTGCGGTAGCCCGCTTGTTTCGTATGCATCACGACGCGGTCATTGAACGGCGTATTGGTCGCGATGACCACGGCCTTGGCGCGCACCTTTCCGTTCGTCGTTGTGATTTCCTGCAGGTCATTGTTGCCTGATACGTCGAGCGCCCGTGTCCCGCCATAAATCCTGCCGCCAGCACGCGTAATGGCCTCGGCGAGTCCGGACAGGTATTTCAACGGATGGAATTGCGCTTGGTTGCGGTAATGGACACAGGGGCCGGTATCGAAGCTCAATCCCGGGACGCGATCAATCAGCTCCACGTCGGCTCCCGCCCGCAATGCCGCGTCGAACTCCTTGTGCACGTCCTTGAAGCCGTTGTCGGGAAGTGCGTACAGGTAGCCGCTCAGCCGCTCGAATTCGCAATCGATTTTCTCCAGCCCGATGATGGATTCAACCTGGGCAATTGCCTGCGAAAAACTGTCCGCGATGCGCTTTGCGGTCTGCTCTCCGAAACCGTCCTCGATGTCGACGTACCATTCGTCGGGAGGAAAGAAATGCGCCGTCGTCCTTCCTGTTTCACCTGCGCCGACGCCCATTGCGTCGATCACCGTCACGCTGCGCCCTTGCCTTGTCAGGAGGTAAGCCGTCGTCAGGCCGGCAATGCCGGCCCCGACGACGCATACATCCGTCTCCACGTCGGCCGCAAGCGGGGGAAATTCGGGAACGGTGGCAGTCGCCATCCAGATTGAAGAAGACACGCCGTTCGTTGATCCGATCATGATTCGCCCTTTCTGTCCGTGTTGTCCAAACTGCGCGCTCGCCCGGGGACGCGCGTTTGCAGGTAGACAGGAAGGGGGTAGATAGGTTTATCCTGGATCGCCGCGTTTATTGCGGCTCATCAAGGGCGGCTGCGTGACGTTGACCACGGAGAAGCCGAAGGCGGATGTCGTGAAGCGCTCCGCGAAAAGGGAGCGCCGGCGCATCAGGCCGGCGCTTTTTCGAGCGTCAGCCGTGCAGGCGCAGCGCGGCTTTCCTGACGTCGCCGATGGGCAGGACCTGGGCGCCGCCCTCCTTCTCCTTGCGCGGGGCCTTGGGCTCATCAATCCGGACGATCTCCGCCGGACGAAGCACGCCCGCCGATGCACTGAGATCGAAGGCCGCCACCGTCTGGCCCAAGGCGGCCGCACGGATTTCCATGGATGCTGCGGCAGCTGCGGCCTGCTCGACCAACGCTGCATTCTGCTGCGTCATCTCATCCATCGTTGAGATCGCCCGGTTGATCTCCTCGATGCCGCGACTCTGTTCCTGGCTCGCTTCGGTGATCTCGTTCATGATGTCGGCCACGTGCTTGACGGCCGCAACGATCTCGTCCATCTGCTTGCCGGCATCATCGACAAGCGCATTGCCGCTCTCGACCTTCTTTACCGAATCGCTGATCAGGTCCTTGATTTCTTTCGCCGCCTGGGCGGAGCGTTGGGCGAGCGTGCGCACCTCGGCAGCGACGACCGCGAAGCCGCGTCCCTGCTCGCCGGCACGCGCGGCTTCCACCGCCGCGTTGAGCGCGAGGATATTGGTCTGGAATGCGATACCGTCGATCACACCGATGATATCCACGATCTTGCGCGAGCTGTCCTTGATCGAACCCATGGTGTCGACCACCTGGCTGACCACCTCGCCGCCCTTCACCGCGGAGTCGGAAGCCGAACGCACCAGGTGATTGGCCTGCTGCGCATTGTCGGCATTGTGCTTGACGGTCGAGGTGAGCTGTTCCATCGAGGATGCCGTCTGCTGCAGCGCGCTGGCCTGCGATTCGGTACGCGCGGACAGGTTGGAATTACCGGCGGAGATTTCATTGGACGCCGTGCCGATCTCATCTGTGCCGGCACGCACCTGGCTGACGATTTTCGACAGGCTCTCGTCCATTTCCTTGAGCGCGCGCAGCAGTTCGCTGGTCTCATCCTTGCCGACCACCTGGATCTCCGCGCCCAGCTTGCCGGCGGCGACACGCTTGGCGACGCCGACGGCATCCTGCAGCGGATGGGTAATGCTGCGCGTCGTGACGAATGACAGGACGCTGCCCGTGACGACGGTAATAAGACCCATCATCAGCAGCAGGGTCGTGAGCCGCTGGCCGGCATCTTCCGACCCGAGGATCAGGCCGTCGACCGCCTTCTGCTGCATGTCGACGAGCTTGTCGATTTCGGCGATGGCCTGCTGGTTGAGCGGTTCGATGCGCGACGAGATCAGCTTGCCGGCCGACTCATTGGCGTATTCCTTGACCTTCTCGATGGCTTCCTTGAAGGGTTCTTCCGTCTTCTTGTTGAGCGCGGCGATATTGGCGACGATGGCCTTCTCTTCGGCGGACAGTCCCAGCGCGAGCATCTTGTCCTGGGCGTCCTGGAAGCGCTTGCGCTGTACGAGCGCCTTGGCTTCTTCCTTCTGCATTTCCGGCGTGCTGTATTGCAGGCCGACGTTGCGCATCGCGATGCCGCCCTCCAGCACGGCGCTGCGCATGGCGCTGGCGACCGCCACCTTGCCGGTCGCCACCTTCAAGCCTTCGTTTTGCACGCGCCGGCTGTTGGCGCTGATGACGACGTCTGCAAGCAGCACGCAGACCACCATGACAAGAATGATGCCGAAGCCGATACCCAGCCGCGTACCAATCCTTACCGTACGTAGATTCATAGCATTGTCTCCCCCGAACGAATTGTGCGGAGCAACGAGAGTCAGCCTGCCGGATTGCATTGCATCCGATCGAATGTTTTAGTGGACTGAGTTCCGCTGCGATACAACGTCAAGCGTGCAGAAAGCACACCCCAGCGGGGCCAGTGTAAAGGAGTGAATCGTGATTTTCCACCTTGCAACCGTGTGGATATTTTCCGACCAGCAGCGAAGTGTCTGCTTATCAGACACTCGCTTGATGGCGCAGGAAAAGTGGAGAAGGAAAAGGGGGTGACGCAAGCCGAAGCGTTGGGTCGAACGTGTTACAAAATCAGAGTTTCCGGGCGGAAAACAGTATTTCCACTAGACGTATGGAAAACAGACACAGTCGCACTGTATGCTTTCCATACACCAAGAGTATGTTGTTACAGGGCAACAACTCGTAGTCAAATTTCCACGCTCAACTTCCCTGCTTCGGCTCGCCGGCGCAGGTTTTCAGGATGCGCTGGCTCTGCTTCATGTCGGTCGGGAGCGCGATGCCATCCTTCCGCGCGGGCAGCAGCCCGGCCCAGTCCTGCGTGCCATAGCCGTACATCGAGACGACGCCATCCAGAAGCTCCTCTTCCTTGATGCCGACGCGAACGAGGTCGGAGCGGCAGACATAGATTTCGGCACCGCGCTCCTTCGCGGTCTTCACCATGCTCCGGATGTCCGGGTCCGATCGCGTTTTCGTCAGCAGGCCGGCGTCGGTGCCGGAAACGACAACCCAGAACGGTTTGTCGGACTTCTTCGGATTGTCCGCAAGCGCCTGGCCGAGGGCTTGTCCCAAGGGGACGCCCTCGCCCGCCACATAGACGCCACCGGCGACGGCAACCGCCGGCGCGGCAATGGCAAGCCCGATCACGATCAGCGCGCGCAGCAAAGGGTGGCGATGCACGGCAAGGCGCTCTGCCCGCGCCTCATGGCGATTGGTGTGAAACAACAGGGACATCGATACTCCGTTTTCTAAATCAGGTGGAACGGTCCGATGCCTGGCGAATGCGTTCCGCAGCCAGGCGAATCGTGACCGGATTGATATTTGCCCCGTCGAGATCCAGCGCAAAGGCAAGCGCCGTATCCATCGTGGACAGATGGAACAGGAACCATTGCGGAAGGAGCTCCGCCGCTTCTCGCCCCAAGGCGATATCGCCGCTCATGACATGCGGCGCAACGTGGTGAAGCGCGCCGAGCACGCGCGCGTGCTGCTCGCGATGTCCCTGCAGGCCCGGATAATCGATCTCTTCCATGAGGGCTTCCTCTTCCTGGAAGTCCTTTTCGACCTTGCCGATCATCTGCATGAAGGCCGGGGCAAATCCCTCGTCGTCCATGGTCAGCAGCGTGGTCAGATCCTCGAAAAACTCCTTGTGCGCCTCGTCCATGTCCTTTACGCCCAGCGACATGTCTGAGGACCATTTGATCGATTGCATCACTGCCTCCTTGGATTGATCAGCGGAAGACCATCACGGGAATGGTCGTACTTGCCAGCACCTTCTGTGTCTCGCTGCCGACGAACAGGCGCTGCAGGCCCTTGCGCCCGTGCGATGCCATGAAGATGGCGTCGCAGCCCATCGTTTCGGCGGTTTTCACGATTTCGTCACTCGGACTGAACGACTGTGCCACCACAGCCTTGCATGGCACGTCCACCACATGCGCCGCCGCTGCCAGTTTCCGTACGTATTCCTGAGCGATATCCTGCGCCCGTTCTTCATACAGGCGGCGCTCGTCGGAATAGGTACTGCCGGACAGCGGGGTGAACGGATAGGGTTCCGCGACAGACAGGCCGACCAGACTTGCGCCCGTCTCTTTCGCAAACTGTACCGCGGCATTGATGGCACGCTCGGACAACGGCGAACCGTCGGTTGGCACGAGTATCGTCTTGAACATGATTGCTTCCTTTCGATATCTCCGCCAGCCTTCATGACCTTTTTGTTCTTGAGGTCATTCTAGAAGAATTTCAAAGCCCTTCAAGCCCGAAACCTTTCATCGACGGTTCAGGTGGAAGGACTCGATTGATCTGGATCAATGAAAGCAGAATCAGGCCAGGAACGTATCCAGCCGAGAACGAAGCTTGTCGGCGGTCATCCCCGTCGTGTCGACCGCGCATACCCGCGGCTCCTCCGTACTGGAGAACGGGTCGTGGCAGGCCAGTTGCCGGTCGAGGATCGCTACACCGGCATCCGATGCGTCCGCCTGCGCGCTTTCGCGCAGCATGAGCCGGCGCCGCATCTCGTTTTCCGTGGCCGTCGCGGAAAGGATGATGAAGCGCACGCCCAACTCCTCGGCCAGCGCGGCAAACGGCGATCGCTGTTCGCGCTGGAGGAAGGTCGCATCGACTACGGCTGTCCATCCTGCGCGCACGATTGATCGTGCAGTCTCAAGCAGGTGACGATAGACACGGCGCGTCATCTCCTCCGCATAAAGCGCCGCTCCTCCGCGCTGCAAGGCCGGTATGCCCGCCAAGCGCTTGCGTTCGATGTCGGCCCGTATCTGGATGGCATCAAGGGCTTCCACTGCCATGCGGGCCAATGTCGTCTTTCCGCTACCGGAGAATCCGTGCATGATCACAAGCGCAGGCGCCGGCCGCTTCACCCGCTGTACGGCGAAGGCCAGGTAATCCGAGGCGTCACGCCGTGCCCGTGCCTCCCCCTGCGCGGCGGCGAGCAATGCGACCTTGCAGCGGATGAGCGCCCGATGGACTTCGTAATACGCGAACACCGGAAGTCCCGCATAGTCGCCGGTATGCTCCAGCCAGGCATTGAGCAGGCGCGACGCACAATGGCTGCTTCCCCGGAAACGCAGGTCCATGCAAGTGAACGCGATGTCGTTCATCACATCGATCCAGCGCAGGGACTCGCTGAATTCGATGCAGTCAAAGGCTTCCACCTTGCCGTCCACTGTGAGGATATTCGCGCAGTGGAGGTCACCGTGGCATTCGCGGATAAACCCACCGGCCTTGCGCGCAAGGAACTGCGCGCGCAGATCGGCCCGCTGCTGCGCTTCCCAGTCCCGCAGCATCCGTGCATCATGCCGTTCGGCCGATTCCGGCAAGTGCGCGGAGAGCAGATCAAGGGTCTCGTCGGCGATCGCCTGCAAGGCGGATGGTGTGCACCAGGGGCTCTCCGCGGGGGCGCGCGCTGCCGCTTCATGGAGGGTCGCAAGGCGTGTCGCCCACGTATCGATGTCGGCAACCGTCAGGCGTCCGTCGGCAATGCGCGCGCTCCAGAGCGCAGCCTGGTCGAATGCGCGCATCTTCACAGCGTAGTCGAGGGGCGGACCATTTCCGCCGAGGACCGGATGGACGCTGTCGCCTGTCACCGCTACGACGCCAAGATACAGTTCAGGTGCATACATCCTGTTCAAGCGCAGCTCTTCCTCGCAGTAGAAGCGTCGCTTGTCGAGCGTGGAAAAATCGAGGAAGTCGAAACGCAGCGCCTTCTTGAACTTCCATGCCAATCCGCCGGCGACCAGTACCACGGAAATATGCGTCTCATGCCTGACGCAGGATGACCCCAGCGAGGCGGCCACCCTGTCGATCAGCGCCCGCTGACGCGACAGCGCATCCGATTCGGGCATGCCAGCCTCCCTTGATTAGTCGAGCGCCGCGTACACGAGACTGCGGAATAGCTGTCGGTAGTGGGTGCGCTGCTCCGGCGCCTGCATCAGGAAAATGGCGAGCAGGTCCTCGGTCGGATCAACCCAGAAGTAGGTGCCGGCAAGTCCGCTCCAGGTGTAATCGCCAATCGATCCCGGGATTACCGCGCCGCCTTCGTGCGTGCGCACCGAGAACCCGAGCCCGAAACCATAGCCGGGCCCCGGCGTGTAATTCAACCCGGTGCGGGCAAGCGGCATGCCGACGAGATGGTCGCTGGCCATGAGGGCGAGCGTCTTGCGCGACAGGATCCGCACACCCTCAAGTTCGCCTCCGTTGGCAAGCATCTGCGCGAAGCGGAAATAGTCGTGCAGCGTCGACATCATCCCACCCCCGCCGCCCAGGAAATTCGGTTTGCGGCGCGGCTGGTTCAGCTTCACGGCTGCCCCGGTCACGGGATCCTTGGCAAAGGCTTCGGCGATCCGGTGATGTTTACCCTCCTCCACCCAAAAACCGGAATCGCGCATGCCGAGCGGCTTCAGGATGCGCTCGGACAGCAGCGCGTCGAGCGGCATTCCGGAGACACGCTCCAGCAGCACGCCCAGCACGTCGGTGGCGTGGCTATACTCCCAGACCGTCCCCGGCTGGTACAGGAGCGGAAGCTGGCCGAGCATGCGGATGAATTCATCGCTCGTCGCGCGCGGATTGCCGATGCCGGCCTTGCGGTACTCTTCCTTGACCAGCGAGTCGCCGAAGATGCCGTAGGTGAAGCCGGCGGTGTGGCGGAGCAGGTCCTGCACGGTTGCCGGCTGCAGGGCATCCTCCAGCTGCAGGATGCGGTTGCCCTGGGGATCGGCCTTTTCGACGCCGACCTTGAGGTTACCCAGCTCGGGCAGGTAGCCGGAGATCGGATCGCTCAACAACAACCTGCCCTGCTCCACCAGCATCATGGCGGCGACGGATACGATCGGCTTGGTCATCGAATAGATGCGGAAGATCGTGTCCAGCGACATCGGCGCGCCGGTGTCGGGGTCCTGCGTGCCCAGCGCCGCTTCGTACACGACCTTGCCGCCGCGCGCGACCAGCATGGCCGCGCCGGGAATGAGCCGTCCGTCGATGTCTGCCTGAATGCGCCGCGTCAGCGCCTGCAGGCGCTCCGCCGAAAAACCGTCTGTGCCGCTTGCTGCGGCAAGGCCTTTGTCCATGTGTCTCATCCTTGTTCATCCACGCCGATCGTAAGCGAACGGTCGTCTGGATTTTATAGGAGGTTGGACAAGCCTGCCTCGCCCTTGCGGCCGTCAGGCCATGATGTGGTAACCGGCGTCGATGTACTCCACATTGCCTGTCAGGGAGCGGGCGCCATCGCTTGCCAGGAATGCGGCGACGTTGCCGACATCCTCGATCGTGGCCAGCATGCGCTCCGGAGAACGCTCCTTGGCGCGCGCAAGCAGCGCGTCGAAATGGCCGATGCCGGACGCCGCGCGTGTCATCAGCGGTCCTGGCGACAGCGCATGCACGCGAATGCCTTTCGTCCCCAGTTCCGACGCGAGGTAACGCACCGAACTTTCGAGCGCCGCCTTCACCGGGCCCATCATGTTGTAGTGCTCCACCACACGTTCCGAGCCGAAGAACGTGACCGTCTGCAGGCACCCGCCTTCCTTCATCAACGGCTCGGCCAGTCGCGCCATGCGGATGAAGGAGTGGCACGATACCTCCATCGCCATGCCGAAGCCCTCCCGCGAACAGTCGACCAGGCGGCCCTGCAAATCATCCTTGGGCGCAAAGGCGATGGAATGCAGCACGAAATCCAGCTTGCCCCATTCCTTGGTGATGCGTTCGAACATCGCTTCCACCTGGCCTTCCTCGCGCACATCGCAAGGCATCAGGATGGTGCTGTCGAGGGATTCGGCAAGCGGGCGCACGTACGGCTCGGCCTTGGCGTTCAGGAAGGTGATGGCCAGTTCCGCTCCAGCGGCGCGGAACGCGCGGGCGCATCCGTAGGCAATGCTGTTGTCATTCGCGATGCCGACAACCAGCCCTTTTTTATTGGCGAGTGTCATTCTCGAGTTGCTCCATGTGCAGCGGACGACCGGAAAACCGGCGTCCCGATCCAGGTCCCGTATCCATTGCGACCGTGCAGCCGGGAACCATAACCGCCGGGCCATGAAGCTCTTTGGATAGCGGACCGTGAATCTCAATCGCATCGATCCTTTGATCTGCGACAAACAAAAAGGCATTTCTCGTGCACTGCAACAATGGCGAAGACGGCGAAAACACGGCATTTGGATGCGGTTGACATGGATCAACAAAATTTCGGACCGATCCCTTTACGGTGTGCGCATCAGCGTTGCAAGAATTGAATCATGCTCGTGTCGATGCCGGAACCCACCGTGCGCCATGCCGTGTTTACCCTTCGCGATGTCGCCAAGACATACACGATGGGCGAGGTCCGCGTGTCCGCGTTGCGAGACGTCAACCTCGAATTGTTCGAGGGCGAATTCGTCGTCCTCCTCGGCGCGTCCGGAAGCGGGAAGTCGACCTTGCTCAACATCCTCGGCGGCCT
The DNA here is from genome assembly GCF_048799745.1 of Noviherbaspirillum sp. ST9. Classification (NCBI taxonomy): domain Bacteria; kingdom Pseudomonadati; phylum Pseudomonadota; class Betaproteobacteria; order Burkholderiales; family Oxalobacteraceae; genus Noviherbaspirillum; species Noviherbaspirillum sp. ST9. Next base: position 18,713 of record NZ_JBLWFR010000005.1, read on the forward strand.
CGATACGCCGACCACCGGCACGCTGCACTATCTCGATCACGACCTGACCCATGCCAGCGATGCGGCCCTGACGGCGTTCAGGCGCGAACATGTCGGCTTCGTCTTTCAGTTCTACAACCTGATTCCCAGCCTCACCGCACTCGAAAACGTGCAGCTCGTGACCGAGATCAGTCCGCATCCGATGGATCCGAGGGAAGCCCTGCGACTCGTCGGACTGGAGGAACGGATGCATCACTTCCCCGCGCAGCTTTCCGGCGGCGAACAGCAGCGCGTAGCCATCGCCCGCGCCATTGCCAAGCAACCGGACATGCTCCTGTGCGACGAACCGACCGGCGCACTCGACTTCCGCACCGGCAAGCTGGTCCTGGAGGTGCTCGACCGGATCAATCGCGAACTCGGTACAACGACCGCCGTCATTACGCACAATGCAGCCATCGCCGGCATGGCGCATCGGGTGATCCACATCAGTAGCGGATGCATCACCCGGATCGACACCAACACGCACCGGATCTCACCCGGTGAAATCCAGTGGTAACCCTGCGCCTCCACCCCGCCGACATCAAGCTGCTGCGCGACCTGTGGCGCATGCGCGGCCAGGCGCTGGCAATTGCGATGGTGGCGATGTGCGGGATCGCGACGCTGGTCACGATGCGCGGCGGCTATGAGGCGCTGGTCGAGGCGCAGCACACGTATTACGAACGCTACCGGTTCGCCGATGTCTTCGCCCATGTCAAGAACGCGCCGCTCACGCTGCTCGAACGCATACGCGAGGTTCCCGGCGTCAGCGATGCCGATGGGCGCGTGGTGTTCGATGCATCGCTGGACGTACCTGGCCTGGATGAACCGGCGAGCGGGCGGCTCGTATCGCTGCCGGTGACGCCAGGCACGGGACTGAACCGTATCCACCTGCGCAGCGGTCGCCTGCCGGAGGCGGGAAACAGGCTGGAGGTGCTGGTCAGCGAAGCCTTCTCCGCCGCCAATCGTCTGCGTCCGGGCGACAGCCTGTTCGGTATCATCAACGGCCGCAAGGAAAGGCTGCATATCGTCGGCATCGGCATCTCGCCGGAGTATGTCAACGAAATCAAGGGGAACAGTTTTCCCGACAACCGGCGCTTCGGGGTGCTGTGGATGGCACGTGACGCGCTGGCCGCGGCACTCAACATTCGTGACAGTTTCAATGACGTCGCCGTCATGCTCGCGCCGCATGCCAGCGAGCAGCGCGTCATCGAGCAGCTCGACATCCTGCTCGCGCCCTACGGCTCGCTCGGCGCCTACGGGCGCAAGGAGCAGGTTTCACACAGTTTCATCGAGAACGAGCTTTCCTCCAATCGCGTCAGCGGCACGATCATCCCGGCCATCTTCCTCGGTGTGACGGCGTTCCTGATCCACAACGTGCTCCTGCGCATCATCACCTTGCAGCGGGCGCAGATCGCGCTGCTCAAGAGCTTCGGCTACAGCAGTTTTTCGGTGGCCGGGCATTACCTCAAGTTCGCGCTGCTGACGGTCATGGCCGGCGGCATGCTCGGCGTGGCGCTCGGCACCTGGCTCGGGCAGGGACTGGCGAAGCTGTACGCGGACTTCTATCATTTTCCGAGCATGGAATTCCGGCTCTCCGGTTTTTCGATTGCACTTTCGCTGCTGGTCGCCGCCTTCTCCGCGGTCTTCGGGGCATGGCTGGCCGCCGCGCGGGTACTGCGCCTCGCGCCTGCCGAAGCCATGCGCCCGGAAGCGCCCGCCCATTTCCGGCCCGGGCCCCTGGAACGGCTGGGCCTGCAACGCTACATGCCGCTTCCCGTCAGGATGGTCCTGCGCAATATGGAACGCAATGCGGCCAAGTCCTTGCTCTCCATCGTCGGCCTGGCGCTGGCGGTCGCGCTCATGATCACCGGCCAGTACACCTTCGATGCGCTCAACGAGATCATCCGCCTGCAGTTCCGTACCGCCCAGCGCGACGATGTGACGCTGTCGTTCAACGAGGCGCGGGACCTTTCCGTCGTCCACAACCTCGCCGCCCTGCCCGGCGTGTTGCGTGTTGAGCCCTTCCGCAGCCTGCCCGTCAAGATGCGCTTCCGCCACCGGATGAAGAAGACGGCCATCATGGGCATGCCTCCCGCGCGCGAACTGCGCATGATCCTCGACAACAGGGAGCGCCCGGTCGAGTTGCCCCAGGAAGGCATCGTGATGACGAAGAAGCTGGCGGAGATCCTGGCCGTTTCCGCGGGCGACACGTTGACCGTCGAGACGCTGGAGGGCAAGCGCAAGACCGCCGCCGTTCCGGTGACCGCCATCATCGACGAGCCGATCGGCACCTTCGCCTACATGTCCAACACCGCCCTCGCCCGCGCAATGTCGGAACCGGAAACGGCCTCCGGCGCATTCCTTGCCGTCGATCCCGCGCGCCAGGCCGAGCTGTACCGCGCCCTCAAGTCCGTCCCGGCCGTCGGCAGCGTGAACCTGCGGGAAGCGACACTGCAAAGTTTCCTGTCGACGGTGGCGGAGAACATGCGCATCAATACCATGGTGCTGGTCGCTTTTGCCTGCGTGATTGCCGTCGGCGTGGTGTACAACTCGGCGCGTATCGCCCTGTCGGAGCATGCTGTCGAACTGGCCAGCCTGCGCATCCTCGGCTTTACCCGCGGCGAGGTGGGACGGATGCTTCTTGGCGAACAGAGCCTGCTGACCCTCGCCGCGCTGCCGGTCGGCTGCCTGCTCGGCTACGCGCTGTCGGCGCTGCTCTCGGACCTGTTGAGCCAGGAATTGTTCCGCATCCCGCTGGTCGTCAGCGGACGCACCTTTGCGCTGTCCATCGGCGTGGTGCTCCTCTCGGCCGCGATCTCCGGCTACCTTGTCTGGCGCAAGGTGCAAAAGCTCGACCTGATTGAAGTTCTCAAGACACGCGAATGATGAATACCGTCACAGACACCACGCTCGCAACCCGCGCCGCGACCGGCGGCAAGCGTCCACGCCCGAAAACGCTGATGGCGGCTGTGCTTGCCGCCGTCGCTGGCGGTGCCCTGCTCTGGATTCTCTTCTCTCCGGATCCGGTCACGGTGGAGCTGGCCAGGGTCAGCGAAGGCCCGATGCAGGTCACCGTCAACAACCAGGGACAGGTTCGCCTGCACGACAAATACATCGTCGCGGCGCCCGTTGCAGCGGAGCTGCAGCGCATCGAATGGCACGACGGCGACCAGGTCAAGCGTGGCGACGTCGTCGCGATCCTGAGCCCGCTCCCCATGGATGCCCGCCAGCGGCAGGAGGCAGCCGCCCGCCTCGATGCGGCCAAAGCGCTGGCACGCGAAGCAGGACAACGCGCGGACCGTGCGATGACCGACATGGAGCTTGCCGCGAGCGAACGCAGGCGGATCGAGCGCCTCGTAAGCAACGAATACATGTCGCCGCAAGCGGCGGAAAAAGCCATGGCAGCGGAAAAGAACAGCCGCATGGAGTGGGACGCCGCCAGGTCCCGTCAGCAGGCGGCGCAGGCAGACGTACGCGCCGCGGAAGCAGCGCTGCTCGCCAGCGACAGCACGGGCAGGCGCCAGATTACGCTGAACGCCCCGGTCGACAGTTACGTCCTGAAAGTCCATGAACGCAGCGCACGCACTGTCGCCGCCGGCGCACCCCTGGTCACGCTCGGCGACCGTGCGCGCTCGGAGATCGTGGTCGACGTCCTGTCCAGCGACGCGGTCAGGATCAGCCCGGGAAACCTCGTCCTGCTCGAAGGCTGGGGCGGCGGAAAAGTGCTGCGCGCGAAAGTGCGGATGGTCGAGCCGGTTGCCTTTACCAAGGTGTCCGCGCTCGGCGTCGAAGAACAACGCGTCAATGTCATTGCCGATCCCGTCGATGACCTCGGCCCGCTCGGCGATGGCTATCGCATCGAAGCCAGGATTGTCATCTGGTCCGCCGAAAAGGTCACGAAGGTGGCAGGCAGCAGCCTGTTCCGCGTCGGTGACGCGTGGCATGTTTTTACCGTGGAGGATGGGCGCGCCCGCGAGACGACGGTCGGCATCGGACAGCGTAACCAGGACGAGGCGCACGTGCTGTCAGGACTGGCGCCGGGGGCGACGGTGGTTCGCTTCCCGAGCAACGAACTTGCGGATGGCGCCAGGGTCGCTGCCCCCGCGAAGTAGCCCTGTTTGAGCTCACACAACATCCGCGCGCACATTCCCTGCGCTTGGCGAACTTCCCTTCCTCCGCGTCGGTCATCATTGGGCAAAGGCAGGATTGCCGTTACGGCACGACTCAAGACCCGAGGCAGCATGGAATCCGGAAACACCACAATTTCCCTGTACGAAAACGCCGTTCCCTCGTTCGTTGAACCGCAACTCGATGCCTTGTACGGGCATGTCTTCTCGTCGCTGGCGCAGTTTCGCGTGTATGACGGTATCGACGGCAATACGCATACCTACGTGGCGCAGTCGGGCAGCGCGGCCAGCGCGATCCTCCTGTTCAAGGTCAGCGACAAGCATCTGCATGTCCTCAATGAGCAGATCGCCATGGAGCCCGCCGAGATCAACCGGTTTGCCCGTTACGCATTCAGCACCTGGCCGAATGTGGATGTCATCCGCTTCCCGGCCATCCTTGCCGACGGCAGCGCGCTTGCTTTTCCTCACCAGCAGTTCTACCGCACGGAAGATATCGTGCTGACGCTGCCGCCGACGCCGGAGGACTATCTCAATGCACTCGGCAAGGCGACGCGGAAAAACTTCAAGTACCACGGCAACCGGCTCAAGCGCAATTTCCCCACGCTCAAGTTCGACGTCTGGATCGACGGCGCGATTCCCGAATCGCATGTGCGCGACATCATCGAACTCAACCGCGCGCGAATGGCGACCAAGAACAAGGAATCGGAAATCGATGCCGAAGAGACACATCGCCTGACGCGCCTCGTGCAGCAGGCGGGACTGGTAAGCACGATGATCCTTGATGGCCGCGTGGTGGCCGGCACGGTATGCAGCCGCGTCGGTCAGAATTACTTCATGCACATCAATGCCCACGATCCGGCCTACGACGACGCTCGCCTGGGCAAGTTGTGCTGCTACATGACCATCTGCGACTGCATCGAGCGCGGCGGAAAGGAATTCCACTTCATGTGGGGCCGTTTCGAGTACAAATACCTGCTGCTGGGCGTGCAGCGGGACTATGACGAGCTGACGGTCTACCGCTCGCACGCGCGCATGCTGCTGCACGGCGCGTCGGCATTCCGCATCGCGTACAGCGGGTATTCGCGGGAGTGGAAGTTCCGGTTGCTGGATTTGGCGAACAAGCCGGATGAAAGCAGCCTGCTGTTGCGGACGGCGGCGCGGTCACTGAATTTTGTGCGACATCTGAAGCAGTCGGGACTGCGTGGGGCGGTGATGCGGCATTGAAAGGCAGCGGAGCGTGCCTGCGGGCGACTACCACTCTGGCAAGCCACCTCTACCCCCGTCATTCCCGCCCAGGCGGGAATGACGGGGACAGGAATTGCGATAAATTCAGCGAATCCCACCCGCCCACGACCAAATAAAAAAGGACCCAACGGGTCCTTTTTTATCCTTCCTGCGCAACAGACTCAAACCGTCTTGCGCTTTTTCTTGCCCTTTTCGTGCTTGGCCTTGGCAAGCATGAGTCCACCCCTGGACGGCTTGGCTCTGCTGGCAACCGTCCGCTTGGACGGTGCGGCTGCCCTCGCCATGATGAACGGCTCGCCGGTCACCAGTCGCTGGACGTTCTGGGCATCCATCAGGCGCGCCGCGCTTTCCTTCGCGTTCAGCAGCACCATGATGACGTTCTTGCCAGCCGCCTGGAAGCGCATCACCAGGCATTTTCCTGCTTCACGCGTGTAACCCGTCTTGGACAGCAGGATGTCCCAGCCTTCGCGGCCAACCAGGCGGTTGGTGTTGCGGTACTGGACCAGCTGGCCGTTCATGTCGATCAGGTCTTCGGCACCCGTCGACAGGCGGCTGATCTCCGGATACTGCGAAGCGGCACTGACCATTTTGACAAGGTCAGCGGCCGTGGAGCGGTTGTACGGCGACAGGCCGGTCGGCTCGCTGATGCTGGAATGACGCATGTCCAGTGCAACCAGCTTTTCGCGGACGGCCTGCGCAAATGCCGGAAGACCGCCCGGATAGGTGCGCGCCAACGCGTGGGCGGCGCGATTATCCGAGGACATCAGGGCCAGTTCCAGCACGGCGCCGCGCGAGAGGACGGCACCGACGGGTACGCGCGAGGAACTGAACTTCAGCGTGTCGACATCGCTCTCATCGATGACGATCTGCTGGTTCATGTCGAGCTTCGCATCCAGCACCACCATGGCGGTCATCAGCTTGGTGAGCGACGCGATCGGCACGACCTCATTCGCATTCTTTTCGAGCAGTACCGCGCCACTTGCCTCGTCAATGACGACGGCATGCTGGGAGCTCAGTGGTACGGCAAACACGGACGTTGCTGCGCTCAACAGCAACGCCAGTACGGTTTTCTTGAACATTTTCTTGGCGAAATCTAAGTTGCACTACGGCATTAATCATAGCGTGTTAATGCCGCGCAAGGCTTGCTTTCGCTCATTAATTTTGAGAAATTTTTTGGTGTGTTGCGCGCGAGTCCTGCCGTATCGCAAACTTCGCGCATTCCCCTGCCCGGCGCGCTTTTCCCGGTGCCTATAAAATCAGTCGTCAATCGACTGCCACCAGGAAGGAAATCACCGTGCCCGGATCATCGCCAACCCGCATACTCATCATTGGCGCAGGCGCCATCGGCGCGTTCTATGGCGCCGCCTTGCAAGCGGCGGGTGCCGAGGTGTCCGTCGTATGCCGGAGCGAGTTCGAGTCGGTGCGCGAGCACGGCTTTTTCATTGAGAGTCAGCGGTTGGGCAACCGGACGTTGATGCCGGTGCAGACAGTGCGCACACCGCGCGATTACCAGGGCGGCCCGCCGGACTACGCACTCGTGTGCGTCAAGGTGGTGGAAGGAACGGACCGGGCGGCGCTGATCCGGGATGCGGTCGGCCCCGGAACGGCCATCGTGCTGATCGAGAACGGCGTCGAAATCGAGGGTGAAATCGCCGACGCCTTCCCCGGCAATGAACTCATCAGCGCCCTTGCCTTTGTCCAGGTGAGCCGCACGGCACCGGGCAAGGTAAAGCATTTCGCCTTCGGCGATCTCCACTTCGGCAACTATCCGTCGGGCCTGACCGATAGCACACGCCGCTTCGCCGCGCTGCTCGACGCCGGCGGCATCGGGTGCAAGCTGACTGAAGACGTGGTCACCGCCCGTTGGCAGAAATGCCTCTGGAATGCGGTGTTCAACCCGATCTCGGTCATGGGTGGCGTGCTCGACACCGGCCATATCCTTGGAACTCCGGAGGGAGAGGCCCTGGTGCGGCGCGCCATGGCAGAAATAGGCGCGATCGCCGCCGCAACAGGCCACCCGCTCGACGCCTCGCTGGCCGGACAATTCATTGAAGGCACGCGCAAGGCGCCGGCCTACAAGACAAGCATGGCGCTGGATTACGAGAACGGGCGGCCGATGGAGACAGAGGTCATCCTCGGCAACGCCGTCCGGGCCGGACGGCGGGAGAATGTTGCCATTCCTTCACTGGAGGCGCTGTATGCGCTGATGAAGATGGTGGAGCGGAAGACGCGCGCCTGAGCGGTCCCGGTCATGCCACGAGGGGCAACATCGAACCGGTGCTTCGGCAGCGGGTATGCCATGCGAGGGCTTCTTCCAGTACATGCGGCGTATGTCCGCCGCGCTTGTTTGCGGCCGCGACGTATTCACGCAGCATCTGCCGGTACGGCTCGGCCACGCAGTTGCCGATGATGACTTCGGCCCTCTCCCGCGGCGCCAGCCCCCGCAGATCTGCGAGGCCGAGTTCGGTGACGATGATGTCGACATCGTGCTCCGTATGATCGACATGCGACACCATCGGGAGGATGCTCGAAATCTTCCCTCCCTTGGCAACCGATTTGGTCGCGAAGATGGACAAGTAGGCATTTCGTGCAAAATCGCCTGACCCGCCGATGCCGTTCATCATTTGCGTGCCAAGGACATGTGTTGAATTCACATTGCCGTAGATGTCCGCCTCCAGCGCCGTGTTCAGGGCGATGATTCCCAAGCGGCGGATCACTTCCGGATGATTGCTCACCTCCTGCGGACGCAGCACAAGCCGCTCCTTGTAACGGCCGATGTTGCCGAATACTTCTCTTGCGCGCTGGGGAGACAGCGTAATCGACGACCCGGATGCGAAGTCGAGTTTGCCGGCATCGAACAGGTCGAAGGTGGAGTCTTGCAGCACTTCGGAATACATCGTCAGGCCGGAAAACGGGCTGTCGATGAAACCGGACATGACCGCATTGGCAATTGTGCCAATCCCTGCCTGCAGCGGCAGCAGCTGCTCCGTCAGCCTGCCCGCCTTGACCTCGCGTTCGAAAAACCCGACCAGGTGGCGCGCGATCGCTGCCGTTTCATCGTCCGGCGGCTGGATCGGCGACGAGCTGTCGCTCTTTTCCGTGATGACAATGGCGACGATTTTCTCCGGCGGAATGGTGATGGCACTGTGTCCGACGCGGTCGCGGGCGGACACGATCGGAATCGGTTCGCGGTGCGGGCGGCGCCGAGGAATGAAGATGTCGTGCAGTCCTTCCAGGTCCGCCGATTGCGTCAGGTTGATTTCGACGATCACCTTGTCTGCCAGGATGGCAAAACTTGCACTGTTGCCCACCGACGTCGTCGGCACGATCGCGCCGGTTTCCGTGATGGCGACGGCCTCGACAACCGCGACATCGATCGGGGCGATCTGCCGGGTGCGCAGCAGCTCCACCGTCTCCGAGAGATGGTGATCGACATACATCACGTCGCCGCGATTGATCGCGGCACGCAGGGTGGCATCGGCCTGAAACGGAATGCGACGGGCGAGCACGCCGGCTTCCGTCAATGTCTTGTCAATATCGCTTCCCAGGGACGCGCCGGTCATCAGCGTTATCTTCAGCCGCTCGCGGCGCGCACGTTCCGCCAACGCCAGCGGCACCACCTTGGCATCCCCGGCCCGGGTGAACCCGCTCATGCCGACCGTCATGCCGTCGCGAATCCACTCCGCTGCCGCGGCCGCCGTCGTGACCCGCCCCAGGAGAGAATCCAGGCGGATGCGGTTTCGGTAATGTTCAGGCATGGTTCCACTCCAATCGGGTTATGAAAGACAGTAATCGACGGGTGCCAGGGCTGCGGGCACCTCCTGGACGCCGAGCGCCTCCAGCATGTTGATTTCAATCGTCCGGCAGATCGCATCCAGCGGCAGGTCGTTGGGCTCCTTGCCGAAGGGCTCCTCAATCTCGTCCCCAAGGGCATCCAGCCCGAAGAAGGTGTACGCGACGATCCCGACGACGAAAGGCGTCATGAATCCGATCGAATCGACGAGGCCGAAGGGCAGCAGGAAGCAATACAGGTACGCCGTGCGATGGAGCAGCAGCGTGTAGGAAAACGGAATGGGCGTTCCCTTGATGCGCTCGCAAGAGGCGGCCGCGGCGGCCATGGCGGTCAGCGAATCGTCGATGGCCCCTGCCAGGCAAGGATCGATGCGTCCGGTCTGCAAGCATCCCCTGAGGTCCCGCCCCATGGACTGCAACAGGAAATTCGGCCGGTTCTCGACTTGCGCACACTGCTTCCATTCGGACAACAGGAGATGCGGCCGCAACTCCGCGACCGCACCGGCAGGATCAGCGCCGCGCAACAGGTGCTTCAGTGCGCAGGCGAAGGCAATCGTGCGTCGGATCATGCGTACGCGCACGTCCATCATGTTGCGCGGATCCATTTCCTCGTCGGGTCCGTCGATCAGAGTGAGGCATTGGCGTGAGAGGCTGCGGCTGCGATGCACGATCTCGCCCCACAGTTTTCGCCCTTCCCAATAGCGGTCGTAGGCGGCGTTATTGCGAAAGCCCAGAAAAATCGCAAGCGCGAGTCCGATCAGGCTGAATGGAATCGGCGTGAGCGTGATCTTGAGCTTGAACAGGTCGCCGTGGCTGACCGTCACCAGCGCGGCGACAAACATGTTCAGGGCGAGAGACGGCAGGATGCGCGGCAGCACCGAGCCGCGCAGGAGCAGGAACAGCCGCAATCCGGAAGGACGTTCCCTGACGATCATTGGCGGGACTGCCTGAACGGGTTCGACAGCATGTTTTTCGTTAACATGTTAACGATTAAAACACTAATATATTAACGAGTCAAGCCACTATAATGTGATCGACACTCGCCCGGAGGCCCCGTGAAACACCGCATTGCGAACCCCAACCTGCCGCAGCTTCTCCTCAAGGCCAGGGAGCAGTTGATGTCCCATTTCCGCCCGATTCTCAGCCATTTCGGACTCACCGAGCAGCAATGGCGCGTCCTGCGCGTGCTCGACGAGCATGGGCAACTGGAACCGTGGGAGATCTGCGACATGTGCCAGATCCTGAGCCCGAGCATGACCGGGGTGCTGGCGCGCATGGAGGAAAGCGGACTGGTGCTGCGTGCCCGGATGCCGGAAGACCAGCGCCGCCTCATTGTGCGCCTTGCGCCGGAGGGAGAACGCCTGCTCAATCAAATGGCGCCCTATATCGACGAACAGTACCGGTACATCGAGCAGACCTATGGGAAACGCCTGTTCGACGACCTGTTCACGCCGTTGCAAGCGTTTGTGGAAGTCGATTACAAGTCCACGCCGCAGGTAGCGCTTCCGCCGAAGAGCGGCGTACAGCCACGGAGAAACACAAAGAAATAATATGCGCAAGGACATTCTTTATTGAATTCCTTGCGCTGCTCCAAGGAAATCACACTAAAAGCAGGTGTAAGGTAGGACCCTTGCGCTTTCCGGCTTCGATGCCGAAGCGGCGGTATACTGCTGTCGAGGCGCGTTTTCCCTCTTTTCCATCCCAGGAGTATTCATGAAATTGCAATCCATCGCGCTCGCCGGCCTGATCGCCACGCTGGGCTTTCTTCCGCTGACGGAAGCCGCCGCCCAGGCCAAACCGAAGATGTACAAGGTCGAAGAGCTGCACAAGAATCGTGAAGCGCTCGCCGGCAAGACCATCCAGGCCCAGGGCAAGGTCGTCAAGGCCAACAATGGCATCAAGGGTTACAACTTCGTCCACGTCCAGGATGGATCGGGCAAGGCCGATGTCGGCAACCATAACCTGATCGTACGCAGCAAGCAGACGGCCAACGTTGGTGACAACGTGATCGTTTCCGGCACCGTCCTCGTGAACAAGGACATGGGCGCGGGTTATTTCTACCCGCTGCTGATCGACGAAGGCACCGTGGCGCCGAAGAAGTAAGCGAATCACCTCAAGGGGCGCTCCGGCGCCCCTTTCCATTTCCGAAATGCTTTCGGGACGCCGGATCCTGCGAATTCCTACTTCTTGAACTCGCTCAACCTGGCACTCAGCGCCTGCCCTTCAGTACCGGACAACGCATCGAACCGGTCCTTCATCAACCGGTCCAGCATCTCCACCCGCGCCGCAGGCAAGGGATGCGTCTTGAACAGCAGCGTGAAATCGCCATCCCCGCCATTCTGCCGTTGCAGCATCTGCAGGACCGACGGCAGCCCGTAAGCGTCATAGCCCGCCCGCGCGGCGATCACGACGCCAAGCCGGTCCGCCTCGAACTCGTCATCCTTGTCGAGGCCGCTCGCGTACAGCTTCTTGCCGATATTGACCAGCGCATTGCGCGCTTCCGGATTGCCCTTGCCCGTCGCCGACAGCACGTCGCCGACCAGGGCGAAGCCGGCATTCTTCTGCACGGCGCGCAAATGGTGTTTCTTCAGCACATGCCCGATCTCGTGGGCGAGCACGCCGGCCAGTTCGGCCTCGCTCTTCATGCGCGCCACAAGTCCCTTCGTCACGAAGATGTAGCCGCCAGGCGTGGCGAAGGCATTGAAGCCGGGATCGTCCAGCACGCCGAAGGTCCACGGCAGGTCCGGCCGCTCCGTCTGCAGCGCCAGCCAGCGGCCAAGGGTATTGACGTAGCGTTGCAGCGCCGGGTCGTTGACCAGCGGCTTGGCGCCGAGCAGCGTGCCGGCGAATTCCTTGCCAATGCTGATCTCTTCCGGCTCGGTCGTTTCCTTGGTCGCCTTGCCGAGGTTGCTGACGAAGTTGCCGACGCTGTTGAGGTTGATGCCTTTTTCATTACTGCCGCTGCTGCCCTTGCCGAAACCCGGCAGCGAGAAAGGCAGTTGGGCGAGCGCACTGCCGCAGGCGGTCGCAATGACGATCGATACAAGCGTCCGTTTCATGGTCATGGTTCGCATGTCAGCCTCCTTCCGCATTGCGCTGGTTGTTCCCGGCCGGCGCCGCGTCGGGCAGGTACTCGACTTTCACAGGCGTCAGCTTGCCACGCTGCGCGAAGGACTGGGCAGCGTTTTTGTCGACGCTGAACTTCTGCATCTTCTCCACTTCGGCCGGGTTGGCCTGCGCGTTCTGCAGGTCTTCCTCGCTGAGGCCGCGTACGCCGGTGGTGACGGTGCCGGTGTTCGAGGTGCGGCCGGCGGTCAGCAGGTTGCCGAGCGCGCCCGCCGGATTCGAAGACGCCGGCGCGGATTGACCCGAGGCCTCCGGCTTGAGGCTGAGCATGCGCACCCAGCCGGTCTGGCCGGTTGCGGTCTTCACCTGGCTCCAGGCGCCCTTCCTGGCGAGGACTTCGACTTTGGTGTTTTCGGACAGCGTGGTAATCACCGCCGAGTCGGATTGCGGTTGCGCCTGCAGCTCGGTCGACCGGGTGGTCAGCGCGGATTCCGCCCAGGCTGCGCCGGCCAACAGGCCGGCAAGCATGAGTAGCCATTTTTTCATGTTGTTCTCCTCCGTGGTTCGTACAGGTTGACTTCGGCGGTACGGCCCTTCACTGCGAAGGCGCCGTGATGTTCGAATTCGAATTCTTCCGTTCCCTTGCAGGCGTCGACCGTCTCCTGCGTGACGAGCACGCGCGCGACGCCCTTGGTCAGTCCCTCAACGCGGCTGGAAAGGTTGACCGTATCGCCGATCGCCGTGTAATCCAGCTTGCGCTGCGCCCCGATGAACCCGACGACTGCAGGACCGGTGTGTACGCCGATGCCCACATCGAAGTCGCCGACGGCCGAGCCTTCGGCCTGCAACTCCCGTCTGAAGTCTAGCAGGGTCTGCTGCATCTCCAAGGCCGCTGCGACCGCGTGGCGCGCATGCTCGGGATCGTCCACCGGAGCGCCCCAGAAGGCCATGATGCAGTCGCCGATGAACTTGTCGAGCGTGCCGCCATGGCGAAAGACGACCTCGACCTGGCGTTCGAAATAGCGGTTCAGCAGCAGCACTACCTCTTGCGGCGGACGGCTTTCCGACAGCGTGGTAAAGCCGCGGATATCGGAAAACAGGATGGTGATGTCGCGCGTGCGGCCGGACAGGCTTTCCACCGTCTCGCCCTGCTCCACGATCTGCTGCACCACGTTGGGGTTGAGGAAGCGGCGGAACAGGGAGACCGCCTGCTCGCGGGTGCGGCGTTCGCGCAGGTAGCCATCCACGGCAGCCGTCAGGAACCAGGTCCAGGCAAACGCGAGCGGAGTCACGACCGGGACCAGCAGGTTGCGCTCAAGGGCGCGGTCGGCAAAGGCCAGCGCCGCGAGGGAAACCACGATCAGGGCGGTTCCCGTACCGACCGGATTCACCCGCCGGGCAAACGCCTCCGCGATGCCGGCCAGCAGAATGACGCCAAACAGCAGCGGCCAGCCGGGATGGACCGGGGAGATACTGTGCGCGTTCTTCAGGTTGTCAATCGCCTGCGCGAGGATATCCACGCCGGGATAACCCGCGCCCAGCGGCGTCAGGTGATGGTCGAATGAGGAGGATGCGGAGTTGCCGATGACGACGATCTTTCCCCGGAATTTGCTGTCCAGGGTAGCCAGGTCCTGCGCACCGAGCGATGGCCGCTGTTCCGTAAGGATGCGGTAGAGCTCGCCGTAGGGATAGCGCTGGTGCCCCTGTGCCGGCCAGCGCAGGATGAATTCCCTGCCCTGCGGCTGCGCTGCTCCCAGGTCGCTAGCGATGCGTGACGGTAGCGAGGGAAGTTTCCACCCCGCGATCTCGCTGTACAGCCGGTAGCGGCGCAGGACGCCGTCCTTGTCGTCGATGCTGTTGATGAGGCCAAGGCGCCACACGGCAGGGTCGACCGCCGCCGGCAGCAGCAGCGCAGCCTGTGCATCATCGGGCCCTGGCAGCGCAAGGCCGAAGGGCTTGGCGAGCGGCGCCAGCGGCGTCAGGCCTGCCTTGCCGTCAAGCTGTACCGCCGAGAGGTAGACCGCTGGCGTCGCACGGATGGCATCGGACAGCCGGGCGTCGCTTTTGGGCCGCTGCAGATCGCGCTCGGCAAAGGCGATGTCGAAAACGACCGCGCGCGGCTGGAATTCGGCCAGCGCTTCCAGCAGGTCGGCGTGGATTTCCCGCGGCCAGGCCCACAAGCCCGCGATATCCTGCATCGTGGTCATGCTGGCGTCGTCGATGTCGATGACGACGATGTCCGGATCCGGCTTGTAGGCGGCGGCGTGCCTTTGCATGTAGACGTCCGTCAGCCGTGCTTCCGTGGTATCCAGCAGGCGCAGACCCAGCATCTCCCCCGCCATGAGCGCCGCGAACAGCAGTGCGATGGCCCCCCGCCAGGCTGTCAGGGAACGTTTGCGGCGGGGGATGGATTGAAGCAGGGATCGCGGCATGCTGCGGCGTCGAAATTGATGTAAAGCAATAGTAGCCGCAAGCTCGCGCCCCGTGCAAGGCGATCCACCAGCGCCGGGAAACGCATGCCGCCCCGCACTCAATCTGATGCCGTTTGACTCACATCAAATAAATTCCTCAGCACGAACGGTAGCCTGCGCGACAGAGTCATTCAACACTTTGCCAGAGACCTGCAATGCGCAAAATCCTCGTTCCCGTCGATGCATCCGAAAGCGCCCTGCACGCCGCCCGTTATGCGGCGAAGCTTGCCGGCGATAACCCCGCCATCCAGCTTCATGTGCTGAACGTCCAGGAACCGCTTGAAGTGCGGAGCCACGCCTACATCTCGCAGCCGGAGGCCAAAACAATTCAGGCCGCGGACTCGCAGGCCGTCATGCAGCCGGTCATGGAGCTGCTCGACGATGCAGGCATCGCCTACCGCGCGGACTGGCGTGCCGGCGACATCGCGCCGACGATTGCCGCGTACGCAGAGGAAATCGGCTGTGAATCCATCATCATGGGCACACGCGGCCTCGGCCCCGTCGGCAACCTGGTGATGGGCTCGGTCGCCAACAAGGTGGTTCACCTCGTCAACGTCCCCGTCACCCTGGTGAAGTGACGCGCCCGGGCGACTTCACCGCAATGCGTCGCAACACCGCTGCGGAACCGCCCCAGCAGCGCACACACTGGCACCTCCTCCCCGGCCATGACGTCTCCGGTCGGCTCGACGTCGATCCCGCCACCGGCCTGTCGCACAGCGAAGCAAGCGGACGGCTGGAGCGGCACGGGACGAACACGATACGCGAAAAGCCGCCCCGTCCCGCCTGGCGCATGTTTCTCGACCAGTTCCTGGACTTCATGATCCTGGTGCTGGTGGCGTCCGCGATCGTCTCCGGCATCGTGGGCGACATCGAGGACACCGTCGCCATCGTGGTGATTGTGCTGCTCAACGCCATCATCGGATTCGTACAGGAAGTGAGGGCCGAGCGTGCCATGGCAGCCCTCAAGAAAATGGCGGCGACCAGCGCCGTCGTGCTGCGCAACGGGCAGCGCCATGTGGTTCCCGCCGCGGAGATCGTCCCAGGCGACATCGTCTGCCTCGAGGCGGGCAACGTCGTGCCCGCCGACCTGCGCCTGATCGAAGCCATCCAGCTCAAGGCCGACGAAGCGGTCCTGACCGGTGAGGCCGTGACGGTTGAAAAGTCCGTCGATGCCCTGCAGCACGCCGATCTGCCGCTGGGCGACCACCGGAACATGGCATTCAAGGGAACGACGGCCACCTACGGACGGGGTGTCGGCATTGTCGTCGCCACGGGCATGGCGACCGAACTCGGCAAGATCGCGGCGCTGCTCGATGCCGGGGACGAACTCAAGACCCCCCTGCAGAAGCGCCTTGCGGCCTTCGGCCGCCGGCTCGGGACATCCGTGCTTGCCATCTGCGCCATCATCTTTTCCGTCGGCCTGCTGCGCGGAGAAGACCTGGCGCTGATGTTCCTGACTGCTGTCAGCCTGGCGGTCGCGGCCATTCCCGAAGCCCTGCCTGCCATCGTGACCATTTCGCTCGCCCTTGGGGCGCGCAAGATGGTCCGGCAACAGGCGCTGATCCGCCGCCTGCCAGCGGTGGAAACGCTCGGCTCGGTGACCATTATCTGTTCGGACAAGACCGGCACCCTGACCGAGAACAGGATGCGCGTGGCGGCTCTGCATGCCGAAGGCTCGACCTGTACCGAATGCAGCGACGCGCCAAAACAAACACCATGGCCGGAGTTCCTCACGGCCCTTGCGCTCTCCAATGACGCCGCACGGGACAGCGAGGGCCGGATGACAGGCGACCCGACTGAAACCGCCCTCTTTGCGGCTGCATCGGAAGCCGGCTACGACAAGGGCGTGCTTTCAGAGCAAGCGCCACGGGTGTTCGAACTTCCGTTCGACTCCGACCGCAAGCGCATGACCACCTTCCACCGTTCATCCTCCGGTTTGATCGCGTACACCAAGGGCGCCCCCGAAAGCGTCCTGCCGCGTTGCCTGTCGGGACTTGGCGCATGCGCGTTCGACCGCCCCGATGTGATCTCGACCGCCGAGCGCATGGCCGCGCGCGGCCTGCGGGTGCTGGCATTCGCCTGCCGGACCTGGCCCGACCTGCCCGCGGCACCGGACACGGAATCCGTGGAATCCGGGCTGTGCTTCATCGGACTGGTCGGTCTCATCGATCCGCCTCGCGCCGAAGCGAAGGAAGCGGTGCGCCTCTGCAAGTCCGCAGGCATCACGCCCGTCATGATTACCGGCGACCACGCCGCCACCGCCCGCGCAATTGCCTTCCAGCTCGGCATCGCGGAAGAAGACGCGCTGGTCATTACCGGTCCGGAACTGGCTGCAATGAGCGATGAGGCATTCAGGCAACAGGTTGCAAAGGTGCGCGTCTATGCGCGCGTCGATCCCGCGCAGAAGATCCGCATTGTCGAAGCCTTGCAGGCGCAGGGAGAATTTGTCGCCATGACCGGCGACGGCGTGAACGATGCACCGGCCTTGAAGCGGGCCGACATCGGCGTGGCAATGGGCAAGGGAGGAACGGACGTGGCGCGGGAGGCATCGAGCCTGGTCCTGCTGGACGACAATTTCGCGACCATTGTCGGCGCGGTGAGCGAAGGACGACGCATCTTCGACAATATCCGCAAGTTCATCCGCTATGCGATGACCGGCAACTCCGCGGAAATCCTGACCATCTTCCTTGCCCCCTTCCTCGGGATGCCGATTCCGCTGCTGCCCATCCACATCCTCTGGATCAATCTCCTGACCGACGGCCTGCCGGGTCTGGCGCTGGCCGTCGAGCCGGCCGAGAAAGGTGTGATGCAGCGTCCGCCGCGTGCGCCGACGGAAAGCATCTTCGCGCATGGCATGTGGCAGCACATCCTTGCCATTGGCCTGGCGATGGCGGCAGTCTCGCTGTTCGCTCAGGCATGGGCGATCAGGACGGGTTCGGCGCACTGGCAAACGATGGTCTTCACGGTGTTGACGCTGTCGCAGATGGGACACGTCCTGGCAATCCGTTCGGAACGCGAATCCCTCTTTTCGCAGGGGCTGTCGACCAACCTGCCCCTGCTCGGCGCGGTACTGCTGACCTTCCTGTTGCAGATGGCGACGGTCTACGTGCCGTTCCTGAATCCGGTGTTCAATACGGTGCCGCTGACAGTGGACGAACTGGTGTTCTGCCTGGCGCTGTCGTCGGTGGTGTTTTTTGCGGTGGAAGTGGAAAAGATGCTGGTGCGGCGGGGGTGGCTCTACAAGTAGGTCGGAAAAGGCGGGCGCATTTTTTTAATTTTCTGCCTTATTTTCCCCGTCGTTCCCGCGAAGGCGGGGACCCATAGTGAGGTGATCGATGCAAACTCAGCATGGATTCCCGCCTTCGCGGGAATGACGGACTAATTTTTTGCGTGCGTCCCTCACCTCATCCGGCTAAACATACGCCCGCTCACGCAACCACTTCGTCGCAATGTACTTGACGCCCCTCTCTACCGGTTCCCCCGCATGCAGGGTCTTCTGGTCCGGCACGCGATAGGCATCGGTATTGGCAAAGAAGACCGCACTGCCCTTCTTCGGCTGCACCGTCAGTCCAATATTCGGGAAGGACGTTCCGCCGCCCGCCTCCACATCGCTCAAGTACATCACGATCGTCCCCACGCGCTGCCCGCCACGCTCCAGATGCTTGCGCGGCCCGGGGAGCGAGGCGTCGAACCAGTCGTAGTGGGGACGGTATTCGTTGCCCTTTTCGTATTGCAGCATCTGCAAGCCTTCACCGTTCTCGACAGGCCAACGTGTGACTGCGGCAAGTCGTGCTTCGATGCGGCGCACGAGTTCGGTTTCCCCCCGCTGCATCATGGCGCCGCGGCTGGTACGGTGTGCGTGGACCTGGGTCTTGCCATCGGCGTCCGACACCACCGGAGAACGTTCGAGGCGGGTTTGTCCGTATGCGATCAGATCGTTGCATTCTTCATCACTCAGCAAGCCGCCAAGCAGCACCACGCGAGGAGTACGCAGCGAGATCAGGATTTCAACCTCCCGGTCCGGTACGCGCAGGATGTTGGCCGAAGTATCGATTTCCGGCAGGGGCTGCGGTGCAGGTGCGGGCGCGAGGTGGGCGAACCCGGTGCGGCGTGCTTCTTCGATCGCGGCGCGTGCAAGCGTCGCCTCGAACTTCCCGTCGCGGACCATCACCTGTGCCATTTCGGCAGGCGCGCAACCGCGTGCGAGGTTTTCGGTGATCCAGGATTGCCATGCCTGTGGCAGAGACGGCATTACAGAGTTGACCATATGACGGACGGGAGCAGATAACGAATGCACTAAGATGCATCCGCACGGCAAAGGTTCATTTGAGCAAAATCACGCGTTCGCAAGCTTTTCCCATGGCTTGCTCTGCCGCCACGCTGGAATCCACTCCTCCGGCACGGCGAGCGCCAAGGCGCCGACATCCGCCACGAGGCGTCCCAGGGCGGCCGGCAGGATGCGTACCCCGCCAGTCAGAGCCGGAAAACGCGATTCAATCTCGCGCATCACCAGCGGCGTGAGCCAGTCGCCATGGTGCAGCCAGACGCTGCCGCCGATGACGAAAGTCCGCGTATCCAGCGTTGCGACAACGTTGTACAGCCCGCGCCCGAACCAGTTTGCCGCGCGTTCCGCGATCTCCCGCGCCTGCGCATCGCCCTCACGTGCCTTCTGGAACAGTTCGGCGGCGGGCATGTGCGACCGGTTGCCGACGTTGCGGCCGGATACAAGCGCTTCAAGGTCGCCCCGGTTGCCGCAACCGCAAACCGATTCGTCCACCTCGCTCAAGAGCATGTGCCCGGCGTGTCCGGCATTGCCATTCTTGCCGCGCAGGACGCGGCCATCGACGCACAGGCCAAATCCCACTCCCGTGCTCCAGGTGACATAGGCACAATCGGGCTCATCGATCACCGCGCCAAAGGCCCGTTCAGCAACCAGCGCGGATACGCAGTCGTTGTCGATCGCCAGCCGCTCATAGCGTTCGCGCAACACCTTTTCCAGGGGGATGGATTTCCAGTCGTTAGGGAGGTCCGACGCTCCGCTGAGACCTCCGCACAAGTTGGGACTGCAGAGCGCGATTGCTCCCTCCTCACGCACGAAGGGACCGGCGGAAGCGACGCCGAGCGCGCGGACCGCATTCTTCGGCACACCCGCTTTTTCGCATACCGCGTCGATCAATGCCAGCCCCTGCTCGGGAAGCGAACGCGGTGTCCCGCTCTTGATGCTCGGCTGTGAGATGCGCGCAAGCGGGCCTTCGCGCGAGGCCACCATCGCGGCCATTTTCGTGCCACCGATATCGAGCGCGGCGATGTAGTCAGCATTCATTGTGTCACCCCATTCAATGCTGCAAGGAGGCTTCCGCGAGCAGCCAGTTGCGCGACCCGCCGGCATCGAGATGCGCAATCAGGTCATCGAGCAGCCTTTCCATGTCCTGTGCCTGCGGCACGAAGAAGTCCGCCGCGCTGGCCACACTGCGCTCGACGCGAACCGACAGCAGGTCGGCACGCTTGATCCGGAACACGTCTTCGTCCGTGACATCGTCGCCTGCGTAGATCGCGCTGGTCGCGCCGGTCATTTCCATCAGCGCTTCCAGTGCATTGCCCTTGTGCCAGGCGTCCTCTCCGACCAGGCTCACGATGCACTTGCCCGCCACGAGTCGAGGCCTTGGCTCGAGGCCAGCGCACATCTCGTCGACGAAGGCGGCGGCACGTTCCTGATCGGGCGCGGCGCGGTAATGCACCGAGAGCGAATACCGCTTGTCCTCGATCGAAATTCCCTCGGCGTGCGGTGCCGATGCGAGGCAGCGCGCGAGCTGCGTCTTCCATGCGCCGCAATCCCTCTCGTGCCTGGCGGCCCGCGCTTCCCATCCCGGCACGCCTTCCATCCCGTGGTTGCCGACCACGAATGCCGGGGTGAAATCGAGCAGGCCGTGGATGTCGTCGAGTGCCCTGCCGGTAATGATAGCCACCGGTGCAAGGGCGGACAAGCGAAGCAGCCGTTCCCGGACGGGTGCCGGCAGGCGAACCTGCTCGGGACGCTGCATGATGGGCGCCAGCGTGCCGTCGAAATCGAAGGCGCACAGCAAGCGGTCCCGGGCGATCTCTGCCAGGCGTTGCCGCCCGGCTGCGGAAAACAGCGGCTCCATGCTCATACGACGCGCCGCAGGGACTTCCGGCTGTGGGAGCGGATACGAGTGACGATGCGCTCGCGCTGGCGCAGGCGCGCGGCGTCGAGCAGCATGCGGCCGGCCCACCGGTAGATGTTGAAGTCCTTCACCAGCGAACGCATGCTCCGCATCCGGTCGCGTTGCTCGCCCTCCGGCATGGTGACCGCGCGGTACAGGGCTTCGGCACTTTGTTCGATATGGTAGGGATTGACCACCAGCGCCTCGTGCAGCTCGCGCGCGGCGCCCGTGAATTGACTGAGAATGAGCACGCCGCGTTCGTCGTCGCGCGCGGCAATGTATTCCTTCGCAACGAGGTTCATGCCGTCATGCAGGCTGGTCACCAGGCAGACCTGTGCCGCCCGGAAGTAACGGTTCACCTGGTCGGCGTCATGGTGTTCCGCCTTCAGGATGATCGGCAGGTAATTGCCGCTGCCGAAGCGCGCGTTGATCCGCTGCACCAGCGCACGCACCCGCGCCTCGAAGTTCTGGTACTCCTCGAGCGAGGACCGCGACGGCGCGGCGATCTGGATCATGGTGAACTTGCCGATGAGGCTGGGATGCGCCTCCAGCATCCGCTCGACAGCCTGGAAACGCTCCAGGATGCCCTTGGTGTAGTCGAGACGGTCGACGCCGATGCCGATCAGATGGTCAGCCGGCAGGCCGTGTTCCTCACGCACCGACAACCGGCATTCCTCGACGCTGGGCAGATCGCGCTTCTGCTCCGGCCAGGCGATGGAGATCGGATAATGCTCGACCTGCGTGAGCTTGCCTCCGTAGGAAATGGTCGATGCTTCATGCTCGATGCGTGTCTCGAGATAGCGGTCCACGGTTTCCAGGAAATTCTTGCAGTGGAACTGCGTATGGAAGCCGAGGATGGTGCTGCCCAGCAGGCCTTCCAGGATTTCTTCGCGCCACGGGCAGATGCCGAAGGATTCCGGATTAGGCCAGGGGATGTGCCAGAAGGTGATGATCGTCGCCTTGGGAAGCACCTCGCGCACCATGCGTGGCAGCAGCGCAAAGTGGTAGTCCTGCACCAGCACCACCGGATCGTCGGTGCGCGCCTCTTTGACCACCGCATCGGCAAAGCGCTGGTTGACGGCGACGTACTGCTCCCAGTCAGAGGAACGGAATACCGGCCGCACATGGGCGATATGGCACAACGGCCAAAGACCTTCGTTCGCAAATCCGTAGTAATACCCCTTCTCTTCCTCCCGCGACAGCCAGACGCGCCGCAGCGTGTACGAAGGGTTGTTCGGCGGCACGGGAACGCGGTCGTTCCGGTCCACGCTTTCCTTGTCGGCGGTGCCGCTGCCGTGCGCAATCCATGTGCCGGAACAGGCCCGCATCACCGGCTCCACCGCGGTGACAAGTCCGCTTGCGGGACGCTGCACCTCAATGCCCTTGCGCGTGCGCATGTGGAGATACGGCTCCCGGTTGGAGACGACCAGCACCTCGTCGCCGGCCAGTTCCTCATGGAGCAGCACGCGCAGTTTTTCCGGCGTCCACAGGCGCGTCGAATCGTCGTGCGTGCGTCTCTCGATGCTGAGCTCATGGAGCAAGGCGCGCAGGTCGCCCTCCAGCGGATGGGCCTCGGCCTGCGGCGACTGTTCCTGCGGGCGGGCGCCGATTTCCCCGCGCAGAAGGCGCTTGACGGACGAGATCCAGTCGCGCCAGCTCAAATGGGCGATGAAGACCGTGATGAGCGACGTCACGATCGCGATGGCGGCGAACAGCCCGATCACGTATTTCTTGGTATCGGCGCTGCGCCGTTCGATGAAGCTCATGTCGTGCGCCAGCACCAGCTTGCCAAGGTACTGCCCGTCACGCTCCAGCGCGCTTTCGGAAACGTGCAGCGAGCCTTGCGGCATGCTCACCAGCGACTGCAGGACGCCGCTGTGCTGCTGCACGCTGCGACAACCGAGGGAAGACGGATAGGTCGCTGTCTTGTAGAGCAGGTTTCCCGAGGGATCGCAGAAACCGATGGCGTACAGCCGCTCGTCACGCATGGCGCGGTCGAAGAGCTGGCCGATGCGTTTCTCGGCGCGTTGGGGCACATATTCCAGCAAGGGGTCCTGCAAGGCATTGGCGAGTGACTGGGAGCGGGTATCGAGATCGCGCACGAACCATCGCAAGGTCAGTGTATCCACCAGGGGAACAACCGCGTACGCTAACAGGCCGAGTACGAGGGCCAGCGGCAGTACAAAGCGCAAGGTCAGGCGGAAGGATTGAAATCGCATGGATGCATCCGGTGGTTGTCGAAACGGCGGGCCACGCGGTAGAACGCGGAATATTTCCAGCGCCGCAGCACTGACCGCATCGGGCGACTTGGAGAAGTCGTCGATGCCAATCGGCAACGGCGTGGAGGTCCGGGCTTCATGCAGGGAGCAGCGCCCCCTGCCGGCGTTATACCGAAGTGGAGTTTCCGCTACGTAGACAAAAGATCATGAATAACGTCAATAGTTCCGGGTTTTGACGAAGACACTGTCGCATTGCAGCAGGACCTTTCACGCCGAGGCCAAGCCGCTTTCCTGGCGAATACGTTTCCCTAGCCACACATAACTCAAGGCGTCGCGCAGGCACCACGCGAATGCCGCCAGTGAAAGTGCGGTCAACAGCCAGGTCAGGAAGCCATGGTGGACCACGCGGAAACCGGTCGGCAGCGCATGCCATTCCAGCAAGACGGTGACCAGCAGCGCGTTGTATGCGCCGAAATTGACGAGAAGCACGACATGCATCGTCCGCTCGAGTGCGGACAAGGGACGCGTGCGGTCCTCCAGCAAGGTATCCGTGAGGGAAATCGAGAATTCAAGCAAGACGAGCGCAACCAGCGCCCAGACCAGCGCGCCGCCCCATTCCAGCCACGCCAGGCCGCCGAAAATTGCTGCGAACACCAGTTCGCGCGCGCTATGCAGTGCCTGCTCGGGCCGTGCCCAGACTTGCGCGGGCAGACGCTCGCGCCATTCATGATTGAGCAGCACGTCGGCACCACCAATGATGCCGTGGAAAACCAGCAAAGCCAGGACGGGCGTCAGCATGCGTCCTCCGTTGACGCACCGCGCGGCCACCGGCGGTGCAACCTGTTGGACGGCATGTCATGCAGCGTGGTTGCATCGCCGGCAGAGACCTGCGGCCAGCCGATTCAGCGTCCTGTGCCAGTCGTACCGGATGACCCGCTGTCCGAACTGGTGCCGGTCGGTCCCGGCAGGCTGGAACTGCCACCGGAAGACGTTCCGGATCCGCTCGTGCGGCCAGGTTCCGATGTGCCGAGGCTGCCCCTCTGGCGGCGGCGCTCCTCTTCCGTCGAAATGTCGGTTCCCCTGCTGCTCGGTCCTCCCCACGCACTGTTGCCGGTCGTACTGCCGGAGCCGCTCGTGGCGCCCGAGGTAGAGTTGCTTGTTCCGGTCGTACCCGATCCGCTGCTGCCCGCGCCCATCGAACCGCCGGAACCGGTGTCCGACGTGCTGCTTCCGGTGGTTGCATCGCTCGGCGAGCTCGCGCTTCCGCTGGTTGAACCTGACGGGCTGGTGCTTCCCATGCCGGATGAACCTGAGGTCCCCGATGTCGCACCTGTACCGGTGGTCCCGGACGTACCCGACGCATCCGTAGCACCGCTTGCGCTTGTCCCGCCGGTGCCTGACGATCCGCTGGTGCTTCCGGAACCAGTGGTTCCGCTGTTGCCGCCGGTAGCGCCCGACGTGCCCGCGCCGCTACCCGTCGTACCGCCGCTCATGGTGCTGCCGGTGCCGCTGGACGTCCCCGTCGCCGCCGGGCTGTCCGAGCTCATGCTGCCGCCCTGCATGGTCCGGTCGGACGTGGTCGATGATGTGGAACCGCTTTGTGCGAGTGTTGCCGTGCTCACGCCGAGCAATGAAACAAGAACTGCGATCGGTAGCTTCTTCATGCTTCCTCCAGATAACGTAACCAATTGAATTGCTTCAGCAAATTGCAGAAGGTAAGAGGTTAGACCCGACTCTTGCGGTCGGTTCGACCTATTTGCCCCGCCTCGGGTCCGCACCTCGGCGGCCATATTGATCAAACCGGGATGCTGTCCCTGTGCGCGAAACTTTTCCGAGGCGGCGGTTTCGCACCACAACGCCTTCGCCCGTGATTCCCTGATGACGCAGGAACCCCCGCCCTCCGCACCCGGCCAGGCATGGCCCCAACACGATGCCCCCCAACAAGTGCTTGGTGTCCGTGAAGCGGTCGCCATCATCGTCGGGATCGTGATCGGCGCAGGCATCTTCAAGGCGCCAGCCATGGTGGCGGGAATGACCGGCAATGCCGCCTGGATGTTTGCTGCCTGGCTGCTGGGCGGCATCATGTCCCTGGTGGGGGCGCTTTGCTATGCGGAACTGGCCACGGCCTACTCCCATACCGGCGGCGACTACCATTTCCTGCGGCGCGCCTACGGGCATTCGGTTTCCTTCCTGTTCGGCTGGGCGCGGTTCTCGGTCATCACGACCGGTTCGATCGCGCTGCTTGCCTTTGTCTTCGGTGACTACATGCACCAGATCCTGCCGCTGCATGCGCTGGGCAAGACAATGAGCCAGTCGGCCTATGCCGCCGCTGCGGTCGCCTTGCTATCGTGGATCAATCTGCGCGGCACCCGTACCGGAGCCTCCACGCAAGCCTGGCTGACGGCAGTCGAAGTCTCCGGCCTGCTGCTCATCGTGTCGGCTGCCGTCTTCGTTCCCGGACCTGCCGGTCCGGACGGAGCTGCGGCAGCGGATGCCGCTCCCTCTCCCTCCTCACTGGGACTGGCGATGGTATTCGTCCTGCTTACCTATGGCGGCTGGAATGAAGCGGCCTACATCAGCGCGGAACTGAAGGACGTGCGACGCAACATGGTCAGATCGCTGATCTGGTCCATCGCGATCATCACCGTCCTTTACCTGCTGGTCACATGGGCCTACTGGAATGTGCTGGGAATGAAAGGACTGGCCCGCTCCGAGGCGGTTGCTGCGGATATGCTGCAAGTTGCCTTTGGCGACATCGGCGCGCGTCTCGTGTCGGCCATCGTGGCCGTGTCGGCGCTGACCTCGATCAATGCCACGATGATTGTCGGAGCCCGCGCGAGCTATGCGATCGGCCGCGACTGGCACATCCTCTCCGCGCTCGGGGCCTGGGACAAGCGGCGCGGCACGCCGGCCAATGCCTTGCGCATCCAGTGCGCGGCGGCATTGCTGCTGGTTGCCGTGGGCACCTGGACAGGCAGCGGCTTCAAGTCGATGGTCGAGTTCACTGCGCCGGTGTTCTGGCTGTTCTTCCTGCTGTCGGGCATCTCCCTGTTCGTGCTGCGCAAGCGCGAACCGGGAACCGAGAGACCGTTCCGCGTCCCGCTCTACCCGCTGTTGCCGGCGCTCTTCTGCGCCACCTGCGCGTACATGCTGTGGTCCAGCCTGTCCTATGTGTACAGCCAGTCGCTAGGCGGGCTGAACGCCGCATGGATCGGCGTTGCGGTCCTCGCCGCCGGTCTAGTCCTGTTGCTGCTGATGCGCACCCGTTCCGGGCGCCGCCGGCAATCCGCCTTCCGTTCCATTTCCTGAGGAGACGCCCATGAAACACCCCGTCCGCGCCGTTCCTTTGTCCCGCGTGCTTACGCCCGCCTTCACAACCCTGCTGGTCGCCGCCTTGCTCGCCATGGCCGGGACCGCCTTTTCCCAACAGCAGGAACAGCCCGCGCGCAAGCCGGACGTCCCTTATGTGCCGACGCCGCAGCCGGTAGTGGACAAGATGCTGGAGATTGCCAAGGTCGGCAAGAACGATGTGGTGTATGACCTGGGGTGCGGCGATGGGCGCATCGTGATTACGGCCGCCAAGGAACGCGGCGCGCGCGGCGTCGGCATCGACCTGAATCCGCAACGGATCGCGGAGGCCAAGGCGAACGCGGAATCGGCCGGCGTCAATGGCCAGGTGAAATTCATGGTCGGAGACCTGTTCACCGCCGATTTTTCGGAGGCAAGCGTCGTCACGCTTTACCTGCTTCCCGATGTGAACCGCGCATTGCGCCCGCAGCTCTGGAAGCAATTGAAAATCGGCACGCGCGTGGTGTCGCACGACTTCGACATGGGGCCCGAATGGCCGCCGGAAAAAGTGGAGCGCATCGGCGCCAAGACGATTTACTACTGGACCATTACGTCGGCGCACAAGAAGGCGATTGCCTAGGCGGGTTCGAGAAGATGGTTTGACGCAAGTACGCGCTTTACGATTTCGCGGGCGGGTGACTACGGACGATCGTCTTCAAAAATTTCCCCGTCATTCCCGCGAAGGCTGGAATGACGGGGGAAAATTTACGAAAAATCGATCTCGGCCACCCGCCCGCGATGTTGCCAAAACATCCGGGGCATGAGCACGCAACACCGCAAAAAACATCTTGCGCCCCCATTAGGCGGCAAGAAGTGCCGGCGAATGTTCCTGCGTCGCATACTGGAACTCCGGCAATCCGCCGGCCTGCCGGAGCGTGCTCTTCTCGCGAGCCAGCTTGAACACACCTACCGTTCGCGCCAGCTTGTCCGCCTGCTCGTGCAAGCCTTCCGCCGTGGCGGCCAGCTCTTCCACGAGAGCCGCGTTCTGCTGCGTGGTGGTGTCGATCTGGCCGACGGCGACGCGAACCTGCTCTATGCCGTCGTTTTGCTCCTGGCTGGCCGTCGCAATCTCGCCCATGATGCAGGTCACCTGGCGAATGCTGTCGACCACCTCGTCCATGGTCTTGCCGGCCTGTTCCACCAGCTTGCTGCCGGCTTCGACCTTGCCGACGGAATCGCCGATCAGGTCCTTCACTTCCCTGGCTGCGCCGGCGCAGCGTTGGGCCAGGTTGCGCACCTCCGCAGCGACGACTGCGAACCCGCGGCCCTGCTCCCCTGCCCGTGCAGCCTCGACGGCGGCGTTCAGCGCGAGGATATTGGTCTGAAAGGCGATGCCGTCGATCACGCCAATGATGTCGACAATCTTCTGCGACGAGGCGTTGATTTCTCCCATCGTATCGACAACCTGCGCCACGACATTGCCTCCCCGGATCGCAACGTCGGATGCGGATTCCGTCAAGCGGTTTGCTTCCACGGCATTGCCCGCATTTTGACGGACGGTGCTAATCAGCTCTTCCATCGAGGCCGCGGTCTCCTCCAGTGAGCTTGCCTGCGATTCGGTGCGCGACGCCAGGTCCTGGTTGCCATCCGAGATCTGGCGGCAGGCGTTCGCGACGGCGGATGTTGCGCTGCTGACGCTTTCCATGATGCCATGGAGATTGCCGATGAATCGGTTGAGCGAGTCGCCGACGGCGGCGAATTCGCCGGTCAGCGGCGGCAACCGGTAGGTCAGATCCGCCTCGCCCGAGTTCATCGAATCGACCGCGCGCACCACTTGGCCGATGCTGCCGAGGACGCTGCGCCCGATCAGGAGCGACAGGAGGGCGAGGCTGGCAACGGCAATGATCAGCACCGCTGCGATCAGCTGCTGTGCGAAGGTGGCGGCGTCCGCTGCCGCGCCGGCCGCTTCCGTTGTGTTCCTTTCGATCAACTCACTCAGCGCTTCCATCTCTGATTCCATCTGCGCGAACGATGTCATGAACTTGGGCATGCGCTCGTCGAGCTTTGCCGGCTCGTTGAAGGCTGCGGCGACGATGGCCTGGCTTTCGCCGATATAGCTTTCAGCAGCGGGACGCGCCTTTTCAAGTGCCGCGCTGATCTCCGCGGTCAGCGCCAGGGACGCGTTGTCCTTCAGGGCCTTGCGGAAGGTCTCGACATGCTCGGCGAGCTCTTTTTCGATTTCCTGCCGGCGTGCCGCCTGGCCTTTGCTGCTTGCCAGCGCGGCGGCAAGCACGTCGCCGCGCAGCGCGTCGTGCATCATGTCGGCCGCCATGTGGTTGCGCATCGCTTCGGTTCCCGCGGCATTCCGCTTTGCAGTGTCCACCATTTTGCCGACGGTGATGCCGCCGGCCGCTCCAATGGTCACAAGGAAGGCGATACTCACCGCCGCCAGGCCCATGAGGCGTGTTCTGATATTCATTGATTTCCCCTGAAATAGAATTCGCGGCCAGTGCCGCAAGAAGCTGCCAAAGCGCGTGCGACCATCACAGGCGACCTCAGCCTGGTCCTGTACGGTCATTGGGCTCGCGTCTGTCCGCTCGGCCCGCGCTGAAATGGGCGGGCGTCTGGTGCATTGATGGCGGAAATGCCGATTTTGAGGGCAATGGCGAGATGTAACTTTACGTATAGCAATATTTATACCCGCCAATTACACCGTTATACGCCTTGATGCGGCGCGGCAGAACACATTTTTTCCTGCTGTTGGGAACACGGGTATTCCCAAATCTGAGTGATGGGAAATACAGGACGATTAATGAACTGACAACATCCGCCCGGACTGCAGCATCATCTTCAGCTCCTCCACCGGCACGGCACAACTGAACAGATAGCCCTGCATCTCGTCACATCCGTTTTCGCGCAGGAAAGAAAGCTGCTCTTCGCTGGACACACCCTCCGCGACCACCGCCATTCCGAGACTGTGGCCGAGGGAGATGATGGCCCGCGCAATAATGGCATCGTTCGGATCGTTGCCGATATCACGGACGAAGGACTGGTCAATCTTCAGCCGGTCAACCGGGAATCGTTGCAGGTAGCTCAGGCTCGAATAGCCGGTGCCGAAGTCGTCGATGGCGAGGTGTATCCCCATTTCCTTCAAGTCATACAGGACCTTGATCACTTCCTCGGGATTCTGCATGACGAGACTCTCGGTCAGCTCCAGCTCAAGGAGGTTTGCATCGAGGCCGGATGCATCCAGCGCCTCCCTCACCAGCGTGACGACCGCCTGCGGATCGAACTGCCGCGCCGAAATGTTCACCGCCACGCGCAGCGGTTTCAGACCCGCTTCCTGCAATGTCTTGTGGTGCGCGCACGCGGTGTACAGCACCCATTCGCCGATCGGAACGATAAGGCCGGTTTCCTCCGCCAGCGGAATGAAGGTGGACGGTGAAATCAAGGCGTCGCCCTGTCCGGGATTCCATCGAATCAAGGCTTCCGTACCGGAAATCTGCCCGGTTCGCAGGTCGACCTTGGGCTGGTAGTACAGGGCGAATTCATCGTCGGCAAGCGCCTGCCGTAGTTTCGATTCCAGCGACAGCCGCTCGGTCACACGCTGGTTCATCGACGGAGTATAGAACTGGAAATTGTTCCGTCCCCGCTCCTTGGCACGATACATGGCCGCATCAGCGTTTTTGAGCAGCGTGTCCGCGTCATGGCCGTCCTTTGGGTAGATGCTGAGACCGATGCTGCAGCTGACAAAGAACTTGTGCCCGCTGATTTCGAAGGGCCGGTCGATGGTCTTCAGGATGCGGCTCATCAGGCCGGCCACCGCCTTATCATCCTGCTGGCCGAGCAGAACGAACGCAAACTCGTCACCGCCGTAGCGAGCCACCAGATCCTGACCACGCAGGCAGGCAACAAGCCGCCGGGCCACCTGCTTGAGCAGCTCGTCACCCACGTTGTGGCCGAGGCTGTCATTGATGAACTTGAAGTTGTCCAGGTCCATGAAGCCGACCGTGACCGAAGACTCGAAACGCTGCGCGGTAGCAATGCCTTCCCGTATGCGTTCCTTGAGGACATTGCGGCTGGCAAGCTCGGTCAGCGCATCGACATTCACCTGCCGTTCCAGTTCTTTCTCGTAGTGCTTGATCTCGGTAATGTCATTCAGCACGCCGACAAAATGGGTGACGGTGCCATCCGCGCCCCTGACCGGTGCGATATGCACATCGTTCCAGAACAGCACGCCATCCTTGCGGTAGTTGCGGAGCAGCGCCGAGGATTCCTCCCGACGCTGGATAGCAGCACGCAAGGCTGCCACGCCCGGTTGTTCCTTGTCGTCCGCCTGCAGGAAGCGGCAATTGCGGCCAATGGACTCCTGCACCGAATAGCCCGTGATGCGTTCAAAGGCGGGGTTGACGTACTCGATGTTGCCGTCCAGGTCGGTAATGATGATCGCATTGACGCTTGCCTGGATGGCGCGATTGCGCAGGCGGAGCGATTCCTCGTCCAGGCGCCGCTGCGTGATGTCCACGCCCATGCCGGCAACGCACAGCCGGCCGTCGAGCTCGATGCGCACTCCGTTGAAGTAATACGGAATCCGGTTTCCGCTTCGCGTGGTCAGGTCGGCCTCGACAATGGCGCTTCCGTTGCGCAGCGCTTCCTGGAAGCGTTCCGCGACCAGGGACTTGTCTTCATCCGTGGCGAGGAAATCCAGGTAATGCGCCCTCGCCATCTCATCACTGGTGCAGCCCGTCACGGCTTCAAAGTTGCGGTTCCAGCGCAGGATCCGCCCTTCCTGGTCGAACACGTAGACGATGCCCGGCAGGCTGTCGATAATGTCCTGCGACAGGTGCGCTTCACGCGTGCGCCGCTCGAACTCTTCCTTCAGCACTGCATTGGCAATGTTCAAGTCCCGCGTGCGCTCCCTGACGCGCTGCTCGAGGGTGCCGTGGGCGGCACGCAGTGAAGCGGCCGCCTCGTCCCGCTCGACGACCGCCCGCGTCAGCTCCTGCAGGTTCTTGCGCAATTCCAGCTGCGCGACGACCTGCCTGCCCAGTACGCGCAGGGTTGTCATCTGCAGCTCCGAAAGCACGCGCGGCTCGCGGTCAAGCACCGCCAGGCTTCCAAGCGGGGCGCCATTCTGGGCAATCAACGGCGCGCCGGCGTAAAAGCGGATATGCGGCGGTCCGGTCACCAGCGGATTGTCGGCAAACACCGGATCGGCATGCGCATCCTGCACGACGAATACATTGTCATGCTGAATGGTGTGATGGCAGAACGCAATGTCCCTGGGCGTCTCCGACACATCCAGCCCGATCCTGGCCTTGAACCACTGGCGCTTCTCGTCCAGCAGCGAAATGACGGCCATTGGCGTATCGCAGACTTGCGACACAAGCTGCACAATGTCATCAAAGCGCGACTCCGGCGCGGTATCCATGATGTGATACCGCTCCAATGTCTCCAGCCGAAAACCATCACCGGAAAGACGGTTCCAGCGCATGTCCTGCTGCATGTCCTCCATATTGCACGCCTGTTTCAACGAGACCTGAACCGGTTCGACGCAGCCCCTTCCCAAACGTTCGCGGCCCTGCCCCGCGCTTCTTGAAAGCAACCAAACCTTGATCCCGGTATACGCGGCAGCGATTTATGCGTGTAAGCTGTTTAGCAAGCAATGCCTATCCGGCATCTCGTTTTCAGAACCAGAAAGACACGCATCTCATGAAACCCGAAGTCGTCGACACCCTGATTTCCCCGGAAGGCCGTCTCGATATCCTGTCCAAGGCAGAAGTCGCCAAGCTGCTCGATACCAGCCAGGGTGGCCTGTACAACCTGTTCCGCAATTGTTCCCTTGCCGTCCTGAACTGCGGCAACGCCCTCGATGACGGCAAGGAACTTCTTGAGCGCTACCAATCCTTCGACATCAGCATCATCCAGCGCGAACGCGGCATCAAGCTCGACATCAAGGGCGCGCCGGCCAATGCCTTCGTCGACGGCAAGATGATCAAGGGCATCCACGAGCACCTGTTTGCCGTACTGCGCGACGTGATTTATGTCAATGACGAGATCAACGGCAATCCCAAGTTCGACCTCGCCTCCATGGAAGGCGTGACCGACTCGGTCTTCCATATCCTCCGCAATGCCGGCATTCTGCGCGCCATCACCAACCCCAACCTGGTGGTGTGCTGGGGCGGGCATTCCATCTCCCGGCAGGAATACGATTACTCGAAGAAGGTCGGCTACGAGCTGGGCCTGCGCGGCCTCGACATCTGTACCGGCTGCGGCCCCGGCGCCATGAAAGGGCCGATGAAAGGCGCGGCCGTGGCGCATTCCAAGCAACGCATCTCGAATGGCCGTTACCTGGGAATCACGGAACCCGGCATCATCGCCGCCGAGTCGCCGAACCCGATCGTCAACGACCTGGTGATCATGCCGGATATCGAGAAACGCCTCGAAGCCTTCGTGCGCGTCGGGCACGGCATCGTCGTCTTCCCGGGCGGCGCCGGCACCGCGGAAGAAATCCTGTATGTCCTGGGCATCCTGCTCCACCCCGACAATGCGTCACAACCCTTCCCGCTGATCTTTACCGGACCGGAGAGCGCGAAGGACTACTTCACGCAGATCGACAACTTCATCGGCCAAACCCTCGGGCCTGAAGCACAATCGCGCTACAAGATCATCGTCAACGATCCGCAGCTGGTCGCGCAGGAAATGCATGCGGGGATCAAGGCAGTGCGTGAGTTCCGCAAGGAGCGCAGCGACGCCTACTACTTCAACTGGCTGCTGAAGATCGACCACGAATTCCAGATGCCCTTCGCGCCGACGCACGAGAACATGCGCAACCTGCACCTGCACAAGGACCAGGAGCGGCATCTG
Organism: Noviherbaspirillum sp. ST9; assembly: GCF_048799745.1. NCBI lineage: Bacteria > Pseudomonadati > Pseudomonadota > Betaproteobacteria > Burkholderiales > Oxalobacteraceae > Noviherbaspirillum > Noviherbaspirillum sp. ST9. The sequence goes on from NZ_JBLWFR010000005.1 coordinate 51,988, forward strand.
CTGGCAGCCAACTTGCGCCGCGCATTTTCGGGCGTGGTGGCGGGCAATGTGAAAGACCAGGGCATTCGCGCGATCGAGCAGCACGGCCGCTTCCAGATCCACGGGGACAAGAACATCATGGAACCGATGGACGCACTGCTGGCCTCCTTCGTCGCCCAGCACCGGATGAAGCTGCCGGGCAAGAAGTACCACCCCTGCTACGAGATCATCAAGTAACGAAGACGTGCCCCGGAAACGGGGCACGTTCGGTTTACGCGGCGCTGGAGATCGAACCGGCGCCGAACAGCAGCGATTCCACGGCCCGTTCGAAGACGGGTGCGTACTCCACCGGGATGATGGATTCATCGCGCAAGGCTTCAAGCAGCGCCGCCGGGGAATAGGCCGCCAGCGTCGGCTTGCCTTCCTGCTTGAAAAGATAAAGCGAGCGATGGGTGCTGATCCAGACCAGCTGGCCGGGAATGTTTGTCCCGTCGGCGGCGCGGAAGGCCACGCGCGTGCCCAGTAGGTAGGTCTGCGCCAGGAATTCGCGGTCGGGCGCCGTCGATGACAAGGTATTCAGGCCGAGGTTGAGGTCCGCATTGGCGCCGTGCCGCGCAAAGATTTCCATGATGATGTCTTCACGCGGCGCCGGTGGCTCGGGCATTTCCCACGTCGCACGCTCCCAGCTGAATGCCAGCCGCGCGAATTCCCTGCGCAGGTCATCCAGCGACGCCGGCTCCGGTGCGCCGGGCATGGGCGGGTTGCGCAGTACCTGGGTGTGCATTTCGACGAGGTTGTCGAGAATCTGCTTCGAATCGTCCTCCGGCATCTGGAAGATCTCCAGCGCCTTGCGCAGCCGCTTGACAAGGTCGGGAAGCAGGCGGATGAGCACGGTACGCTGCTGCGGTGACTTCTCCTGCAGGCTCCAGACCAGTTCGGGCAGCGCGGAATGGAACTGGCGATACACGCTGTTCGGATCGTCCTGGCCGATGTTGCGCAGCCGGTCCTCCCACGCCGCATGCACGAGCACATGCGGCCATACCAGGATGATGACGTCGGAAACGCGCTTGTCCACGTTCAACGGTACCAGCACGTCGCACAGCGTCTTGGTGACATTCGTCAGGAGCACGCTGAAGCGCTCGGCGTCCTCGACCGCTTGGATGGCGCATGCGGCCTGATTGTCTTCCTTGCGCAGGAAGCCGGCAAGGAAAGCTTCGAATTCGTTCGCGCAGGTCGCGAACACCGCGGTGTCGGTATTGAATTCGGCCAGCACCTTGTCGACGACGCGCTCGATTTCCGCAGCCAGCGTCTTCCCCGCAGTGGTGGCTGGATTGGCGGAAACCGCCGCCGTGCTCAGACGGTTGAGCAGCAGGCGCGCGGGGTGGGTATCGTCCTGCATCAGGTTCTGGTCGAGCAACGCGGCCTTCAGGATCGGCACCTGGAGACGGCTGATATGGCGGCGCATCTCGGCCGGCACATGTTCATCCTCGAGGATGAACTCGAACAGCATCGATACGACGTCGACCGTCATCCGCTCCATGAGGGATGCATTGTCGAGTCCCATTTGCGCGCGCAGTGCGGGCAAGGCATTCTTGCCGGATTCGACCTGGTCGACGATCGGCTCGTTCCGGGCCGCCTTGTGCTGGAACTGATGCAGCTTGGACACCAGCGGATTGGACGGGGTCTCGTTCGCGCGCGACTTCAGGAAATCACCGCTCATGCCGAACGCGACAGCCTTCGAGGGCGCAAACATCTGGCGGATGAAATCCTGTACCGACTCGGCCTGGCCGGCGTTCGCCGTGGCAGGGCCGGCGCCTGCAGGGACGCCCTGCAGGTTTTCAAGCATGCGCTGCAGGCCCGGCATGACGCGTGCGCTCAGGTTCGGATCCATCGCCGGCGCACCGAAATAACGCTGGTTGTGCGCCGCACGTGACTTCTGTGCCTGGAAGCGGCCGGTAACGCCCGATGACTCGAACACTTCCCGGATGGAGTCGTAATAGCCCGGCAGGTGCTGCGCCAGGGCATTGGACAGGTGCTCGAACAGGACCTTCGCCTTGGCATCGTCCGGCACCGTTTCCTTGATCGCCTCATAGAGCGCACGGGCAAGGATGTAGGGACGGAACGGATTCTCGCGCTCCTTGGCCTCGCGCTGGCCGTGCAGCTGCGCGATGATCACATTCAGGCGTCCAATGTTTTCTTCATTGGCATCACGCATGCGCTGCGTCAGGCGGCCGACTTCGATCTGGTGCGTGACGACATCGTCGTCGATGAGGCTCAGTTCATCCGCCGTCTTCTTGCGCAAGCCCGGACGCAGGTCGACGTACATGGTCTGCATCGCGCGGTCGAGGCTGTTCTTGTACAGATCGTCCATGCGGCGCAGAAAGACGTTCCCGTCTTGCCGGAGAAAGTGCCGTACGGAGGTGAGCGCGGATTGGTCGAGTCCGGACTTGGCGCCGGCCAGGAGTTCGACGATGTTCTTGTCGGTATCCTGCATGGCGCGCTGCACAACAGAGAGTAACCCCAACAGCGCGCGTTCCTTCGCCGCCTGTAAAAGACGCTTGTATTCAGTATCTGCCATGCATTCGACGAGGGGATTTTGCGATGGGATATATATTATTCCCAAATGTCGCCTGTGTAGCTTCCCGGAAACTGGAACCCCGTTCAATTCATTGACGCACGTCACCACGCTACCAAAAAGCCACAGTCCTGCCCCTGCGATGCTGTCATTCAGACATCAACAGCGCGAGTTCGTCGTCATCGAGAAAGCACCACTCTCCTTCTTCCAGCCCGAGGTGCTCGAGCGTCAACTTGCCGATGGCGGTTCGCTGCAACGCAGCACAATGGTTGCCCGCAGCGGCGAGCATACGCTTCACCTGGTGGTACTTCCCCTGCTCGAGGATGATCTCCATCTGGTGGTCGCCGACGCGCTGGCAGGATCGCGCAGCGATCGGTGCCGGCTCGTCATGCAATTGCACACCGGCCAGCAGGAGGCCGACCAGTTCGTCCGTGACCGGCTCGGCCGTCGTGGCCAGATACAGTTTCGGCACGTGCCGCTTTGGTGAGGACTGCGCATGGATGAAGGCGCCGTCATCCGACAACAGCAGAAGGCCGGTCGTGTCATGATCCAGCCGTCCGACCGGTTGCACGTCGCGCCAGGCGAATTGCTCGGGCAGCAGTGTGAGAACGCCGGGGTGATGGCTGGGCTTGCGCGAACATTCGTAATTGGAGGGCTTGTTCAGCGCGAGGTACACCCGCTCGCGATACGCCCACTCCTCGTCGAAAATCGTGAAGGCCAGTCCTTCCGTTTCAAAGCTTGCCCGATAGTCGTCGACCACCGTTCCGCCGATCGTTACCTCGCCGTCCGAAATCAGTTCGCGGCACCATTTTCTGCTGCCGAATCCCTGCGATTGCAGGATGCGGTCCAATGTTTGTTTAGTCATCCCGGCACTCTACCAGAACCCTTCCTGCCGCATTTTCCCGGCAATGCAAACCGGCGGATTCGAAGGTATGATCTGTCGGATAAAACATGACAAAACATCCACCCCTATGACCGTGACCAATGAACCTGTCCTGGACGCCGCGCACGCCGCATTTTTCCAGATTGGCGTTAGCATGGGGATCGCCGCATGCACACGTGACGCCGTGCCGGTCCATGTACGCGCAATTGGCTGCCGCATTTCTCCCGACAGGCGGCAAGTGACGATGTTCGTGCCAGTGGGGCAAGCGGAGCCGGTGCTGCAGTGCATCCGCGAGAACGGCGCGGTGGCCGCGGTGTTTACCGAGCCGACGACGCATCGCACCGTACAGGTCAAGGGACGCGACGCGGTGCAGGTCCCGCTCGAGGCGGGGGATCTCGATCTGGTCGTGGCATACCGCGAGGCATTCGCACAGGAACTGGGGCGGATCGGATTTCAGCACGCGATGATCGGCACATTACTGGCGTTCCCGGCGGCCGAGATTGCCGGCATCCGTTTCACCCCGGCGGAAGCCTACTCCCAGACACCCGGGCCGAAGGCGGGTGCACCACTGGCGAGGACAGCATGACGATTCGGCTGGAAGCGATACGTGAGTGCTTCGAAGGCGTCGTCCCGGCAACGATGTCGACCGCGTCGCCGGACGGCACCCCCAATCTCGCCTACTTGTCGCAAGTGCAATTTGTCGATGGCGACCATGTCGCGCTGTCTTATCAGTTCTTCAACAAGACGCGTCAGAACATCATGGCCAATCCCCGGGCCTCGTTGATCCTGACGCATCCTGTCACCGTCGCGCAGTACCGGCTGACGCTGCAGTACCTGCATACCGAAACGTCCGGACCGCTGTTCGAGGTGATGCGGGCGAAGCTTGCAGGCATTGCATCCCACACCGGAATGGGCGGCGTCTTCCGGCTCCTTGGTTCGGACGTGTACAAGGTGCTTGCTGTGGAGCGACTGGCCGGCGAATCGCTTCCGGCGCCTGTGCCACCCTGCAACCTCTTGTCGGCACTGCGTACCACGACTGCCCGCCTGGCAGCCTGCACGGATCTCGAACGCCTCATGGCGGAACTGTTGTCCTGCCTGAGGCAGCAATTCAATATCCATCACGCGATGCTTCTCCTGCTCGATGAGCCGGGATCGCGCCTCTACACGGTCGCGAGCATGGGGTACGAGGAATCGGGCGCTGGTTCTGAAATTCCGCTCGGCCAAGGCGTGATCGGCGTCGCCGCGCGTGAACGCACCCCGATCCGCATCGGGCACATGACGTCCGAGTACGCCTACAGCCGTGCCGTGCGCGAAAGCGCCGAGAACAGCGAATGGGCATGCGCCCTGGAAACGGCGATCCCGCTGCCCGGACTTCCGTCGCCGCGAAGCCAGCTCGCGGTACCGTTCACTGCCGCACAGCGCCTGCTCGGCGTGCTTTATGTCGAAAGTCCGCTGGATCTCCGCTTTGCCTACGACGACGAGGATGTGCTTGTCAGCGTCGCCGTCCAGTTCGGCATGGCGATGCAAATCCTGCAGGCAGCCGCGGCCGACGCGGGCGAAGACGCGGCGGCGCCGCCTCCTGCACCGCCGCGCCAGGAAGGTGCGCCGCTCGTGGTACGCCATTTCGCGGAAAACGACAGCGTGTTCCTCGGCGACGATTACCTGATCAAGGGTGTCGCCGGTTCCATCCTGTGGACGCTGTTGCGCGATTTCTTCGACAAGGGCCGTTCGGAATTCACCAACCGAGAACTGCGCCTCGACGCGCGCGTACGCCTGCCCGACGTCAGCGACAACCTCGAAGCGCGCCTCATCCTGCTCGGAAAACGTCTGGTGGACCGCAGCGCGCCGATCCGCATCGAGAAGACCGGTCGTGGACGTTTTCGTCTCTGCGTCGAACGCCCGCTGACCTTGCACGCCGCTTGAGCGACTGAAATTTCCCCCGTCAACGACTTGTCCCCAACACGGCGGCAGGCGTAATATTTCTCCACGGCAGCGCCCGGATGGATAGGCGTTGCGAAAAACATATTCAGAGACCGCAGTTTTCCGGCCAAGGAGCCTCCATGCCTGCAGAAGACCAGAAATACCGCCTTGTGACGCGCAGCGATTTTGATGGACTGGTTTGCGCAGTGCTGCTCAAGCACCTCGACATGATCGACGACATCAAGTTCGTCCATCCCAAGGACATGCAGGACGGGAAGATCGAGATTACCGATCGCGACATCACCACCAACCTGCCCTACGTGCCGGGTGCCCATCTCGCCTTCGACCACCATTTTTCCGAAACCCTGCGCAACGCGGGCGGCAAGACCAACCACATCATCAACGCGCGCGCGCCCTCCGCTGCCCGCGTCGTTTACGACTATTACGGCGGCGAGATCGCCTTCCCGGCCGCATGGAACGACATGATGGCCGCCGTCGACAAGGGGGACGCGGCGCAGTTCAACCGCGACGAAATCCTGCATCCCGAGAAGTGGGACCTGCTGAACTTCCTCATGGATGCGCGCACCGGGCTCGGCCGCTTCCGCGAGTTCCGCATCTCCAATTACAACCTGATGATGGACCTGATCGATTACTGCAGGAACCACAGCATCGAGCAGATCATGGAACTGCCGGACGTGAAGGAGCGTGTGAACCTGTATTTCGAACACGAAGCGAAATTCAAGGATCAGCTCACGCGCTGCTCCACCGTCCACAAGAATCTCATCGTGCTCGACCTGCGCAAAGAGGAAACGATCTACGCCGGCAACCGTTTCATGATCTACGCCCTCTTCCCCGAAACGAACATTTCGATCCATGTGCTGTGGGGATTGAAGAACCAGAACACGGTATTCGCCACGGGCAAGTCGATCATCAACCGCAGCTCGAAGACCAATATTGGCGAGCTGATGCTGAAGTACGGCGGCGGCGGGCACGAGAACGCCGGCACCTGCCAGGTGGACAACGACAAGGCCGAACAGGTATTGCAGGAGCTGGTGGCGAAGATCAACGCTGACGGCTGAAGCACGCTAAAATCGCGGTTCGGGCGCGCCAACCCTTGCGCCCGGCCGCCGACATGACACACGATTTTCCCGACCTGCCGCCCAAACCCTTGCCGCCCGAACCGCCCGAAGATGGCGACTGCTGCCGCAGCGGCTGCGAGCCCTGCGTGTTCGACCTGCACGCGCTGGCAATGGAGCGCTACCGTGCCGAGCTGAAGACCTGGGAAGCGCAGATCGCCCGGCTCATGCACGACGACAACGTCGACCTGCCCTGAATGCATCCGCGCGGAAACCTTCGCTGCGGGCTTTCCTAAAACTTCATTCAATTCATCTTAAAAAAATCTTAAGCCCGTTCCGGGCCGTGCTGCTGCGCCGGTTCGCGATTTAGACTTCGTCCCTCGATTCCGAACCGTTGAAGAGGGACATTCATGAATCACACTACAACCGAGGGCAGCCCCGCATCCATGCTCGAATGCATGATGCTGATCCGGGCATACGAAGAAAAAGCGGCCGCGCTGCAGGCCGCCGGCAGCATGGCGGGCACCTGCACCGCCGTTGGCCAGGAGGCGTCGGCGGTCGGCGTCGTGCGCGCCCTGCGCGCATCCGACCGCATCCTGACCAACCATCGCAGCGCCGGCCACCTGCTCGCGCGCGGCGCCGACGCGGGCCGCATGATGGCCGAGGTGATGGGTCGCAGCACCGGCTACTGCAAGGGCAAGAGTGGCTCGCTGCACATCTCCGCGAAGGAACTGGGCGTCGTCCTGACGTCGACCATCGTCGGCGGCGAACTCTCCCTGGCCACCGGCGTTGCGCTCTCGACCAAGATGCTCAGGCAGGACGGCATCGTCGCCTGCTTCTTCGGCGACGGCGCTGCCTGTGAAGGCATCTTCCATGAATCGCTCAACCTCGCATCGGTATGGGACCTGCCCATTCTCTACGTCTGCGAAAACAACCAGTGGCAGGCCTTCGTGCACCGCAAGGAAACCATGAACATCGACCACGTCAGCGAATGGGCAAAAGGCTACGGCATGGCCACCCGCACCGTGGACGGCAATGACGTCGAGGCGGTCCATGCTGCGGCGGTGGAAGCCGTCGCGCATATCCGCAAGACCGGCAAGCCCTACCTGCTGGAAACCTATACCTATCGCCTGCGCGGCCATTTCGAGCCGGACGACCAGTCCTATGTCGACGCGCGGGAACTGGCGGAATGGCGCGCGAAAGACCCGGTCGTCATGACGCGCGAACGCCTTCTGAAGAATGGAACACTGAAAGCGGATGACATCGCGCTGATGGAAGAGCGCATCGCCGCGGAAGTGGAACGCGCGGCTGCCTTCGCTGCTGCCTCACCCTTCCCTGTCCCGTCCGAACTCACTACCGACGTCTACGCTTGAGGAGTACCACCATGCCACACATTACCGTCAATGAAGCCATCGAACACGCATTGGCCGAGGAAATGCGCCGCGACGCGCGCGTGCTGATGTTCGGCGAAGGTGTCGCGACCAAGCGCAAGGAACTGGCGAAGGAATTCGGTCCGCTGCGCATTCGTAACACGCCGCTCGCTGAAGGCATCATCGCGGGAACGGCGGCCGGTGCCGCGGCAACCGGATTGCGTCCGGTGGTCGACATGCTGTTCGCGCCCTTCCTCTGCTTTGCGATGGACGAGATCGTCAACAGCGCGGGCAAACTCCGCTACGTGTCGGGAGGCCAGTTCGAATTCCCGATGGTCGTACTTTCCATGACGGGAAGCGGATGGACCGTCGGCGCGCAGCACAACCACAACCTCGAAGCCTGGTTCGTGCACAGCCCTGGACTGAAAGTCGTGATGCCGTCGAATGCCGCCGATTTCAAAGGACTGCTGAAGTCCGCGGTCCGCGACGACAACCCGGTGCTCTTCTTCGTCGACATGCCGCTTGTTCATGCCTCGGGGGACGTGCCCGACGGTGAACATGTCGTCCCGCTCGGCAAGGCCGCAGTGCGGCGCAAGGGTGCGGACGTCACGATCATTTCCTACGCGAAGATGGTCGATACCTGCATGCAGGCGGCCGCACAGCTCGAAGAGCGCGGCATCGATGCGGAAGTGATCGACCTGCGCACCCTCAAGCCCCTCGACGAGGAAACGATATTGCGTTCGGTGAGGAAGACCGGCCGGCTGCTCATCGTCCATGAGGCGAGCCGCATGTGCGGTGTCGGCGCCGAGATCAGCGCGATCGTGGCAGAACATGCTTTCAGTTCGCTGAAGGCGCCCGTCATGCGCCTGACCGGGCCTGATGCACCCACGCCTTCGAGCTATGTACTGGAACAGGCCTTCATGCCTCAGCCGGACGCTGTCGTGGCCGCCGCACTCCAACTCGCTGGACACACCGCCGCCGTCAAGGAAGAACAACTCGTCTGAAAAAGAAAGGAAGAACGATCATGCACACCACTCCGTCCCTCGCCCAAACTCAACCCGCCTTTTCCACCGCCGGCGCGCTCTGGCTGAAGCTTGCCGTCCTGTACCTGATCGTCGGGGTCGGGCTAGGCATCATGATGGGGGCCAGCGAGGACTTCACCATGCGACCGGTCCACGCGCACATCAACCTGCTCGGCTGGGCCACAATGGCCGTGGCGGGACTTGTCTACAGCGTATTTCCGCAAGCGGCAGCGAGCAAACTCGCGAAGGCGCACTTCTGGCTGCACAACATTTCGCTGCCGGTGATGGCGGTTTCGCTGGCCTTCGTGATCGGCGGCCAGCGCGGCCTCATCCCCGTGCTCGCGTTTTCGGAAATCGTCGCCGCACTCGGAATCCTGGTCTTCGCGGCGAATATTTTCCTTAATTTGAAGAAGTAATCAGGCGTAGGCCGGGATGCGTTCGTCGACGACGACGCATTCCGCGCGCATCGCCTGCTGCAGCGACGGCAGTGATCCGCCGGCGCGATACTGGAAGCTGACGCGCAGGGTGTCGCCCGCTACAACCTGCACCGGTTCGCCCAACGGCAGCACCATGTAATGGTTAAGCCAGTCGATGGTCGTGCCCTGCTTCACGAGCACGGTCAGGATGTTCTTGGTGATGAAGCGCAGCGCATTGACACAGCCGGACTGTGTCATCGTGAAACACCCTTCCCACTGGATTATTTCGGAAGTGTCCTGGCTGAAGTCGAGGACACTGTATACAGCAGGCTGCGCCAGCTCGACGCTGCCGGCCTGGATGTGCGAGGGCTCCTGGAACTGGACGATCGGCGCCTGGTAACCATGGAAGTCGTACGCCTGCTGGAGCGGCTGCACTGCCATGATGGCAGCCTCCGGCAGGAAAACCGGGAGCTTGCCGCCGAAGCGCGCGCGGTAGCGGCGCTTGAACGCTTCGATCATCTGCACCTGCTTTTCGCGCAGCATGCCGACGTGGATCATTTCGCAGATCACGACGTCGACTGGCTCGGGTGGCAGGTATTCGAACGCGTCGGCATGGATGACTTCGACCTTGTCGCCGCCCTTGTTCCTCGCCAGGAGGCGGCGTGCCTCGGCCACAAGCTCGGGGTTGAACTCCACGCACCAGACCTTCTCGGCCTTGGCCGAGGCAAACCAGGACAGCACGCCGGTGCCGCCGCCAAGCTCCAGCACCTTCGCCCCCGGAAACACGGCAGCGTTGATGGCAGCCTTGAAGCCGTCCATACGGCGGCTGTCCATCAGCATGTTGTGGTGGTAGTGCAGCGGGATGAATTGTCCCAGATAGCAGCTTTCGATCTCGCGTTCGGTCAGCATGTGTCTCCCTGCGGATATGGGTAGTTGGGCGCAAGCATTTGCGGAATGAGGTACATTATCGACCCCCGCCCCGAATCCAATTCCGCAAGATGCGCCAGGATTGCCATCCTGTTCACCCGTTTTGGGTGAGTTGGCACGGGGTTTGCATGACATTGCTTGACCTGGCTCAATTCAAGGCCATAACAGCAATTATTCCTAAAGTTTGGAAAAGGGCTCGAAAATGATCCTGCACCGCCTAAATCCTGCCGACATGACTCAAACCATCCCGTTCCCGCCCCAGCAAGTGCAGCAGCCGACCGCTACCGTGCATGAGCTTCGCGCCCGCTGCTCGGCGTGCAGCATGCATCAGCTGTGCTTGCCGATGGGATTGAACGAGCTGGACATGGCGAAGCTGGACCAGATCATCGGCCGCCGCCGCAAGGTGCCGCGCGACGCGCACCTGTACCGCGTGGGTGATCCCTTTACCAACCTGTACGCCATCCGCCTGGGCCACTTCAAGACGCATCAGATCAACCCGAGCGGCGATCAGCAAATCACCGGTTTCCAGATGGCCGGCGAGCTGCTCGGCATGGATGCCATCAGCACGGACCGCCACCATTGCAACGCGATCGCGCTGGAAGACAGCGAAGTCTGCGAAATCCCGTTCGCCCGCCTGGAAGCGCTGTTCGCCGAGATGCCCACCCTGCTGCATCACTTCCACCGGATGATGAGCCAGGAAATCACCCGTGAGCAAAGTGTCATGCTTTTGTTGGGGAATATGCGCGCGGAACAGCGTTTCGCAGCCTTCCTGACGAATTTGTCCGCACGTTATTCGGTACGCGGCTATTCGTCCACCAGCTTCCAGCTGCGGATGACGCGTGAAGAGATTGGCAACTATCTCGGCCTGACCATTGAAAGCATCAGCCGCCTGCTGTCCAAGTTCAAGAAGCAGGGCTGGATCAAGGTGAACAACCGCGAACTGGAATTGCTCGACCCGACCACCCTCAAGGCAGTCGCCCAAGGCACGCAGTCCTGCGCCTGAACGCGCGGTAGCGGCCAAAAAGAAGGCGAGCGGCGCATGGCGCCCTCGCCTTTGTTTTTTTACAAGCCCCGGAAGTTGCGCCGGCCTGCGGGCGCCTCGTTTGGCACGGCCATCAGGTAGAAGGTGAGCATGCTGGCAAGTGAACAGAACAGCCAGAAGCAGAAGAACCCGATGCTGTAGACCGCCAGCGGCTTGATGTCCGGATATGTCCCGAACAGCGACAGGTCGTAGGGGTCGAACATCGAGAAGAAAAATCCCTCCGCAACGATCGCCACCAGAAACGACGGCCACAAGACGACCATCATCAGTCGCGCCATCAACCTACCCTCCTTTCACTCCGAACAATCGGTGTAAAGCTGTACCGGGATTTAGCACTGGTCACCATTCCCACTTTCGAACTATTGACATTCCCGATTTCGGGAACCTCATTCACGAGAATGAGAACGATCGTGCTGCGGATATTGTGCACCAGCATTGAATTTGTTGCCAGACGTAAGACAATATCCTACTTCGGAGTTACCTTTGGACCGTCTGGTCCGCCTTCATATCAACCTGCTTCTGCTGCGGCCACATCCACTCGCCAGCAAGGCGCCAGTCGCGCTGCTCGCCTTCGACCACCACATTCCAGCGCGCGATATCGAGAAGAGGCACTGCAATGGCGAACTGGCCTTGCTGGTCTGCCGTTGCCTCGAGTTTCAAATCTTTCATCGGCTGCGTCGAGTGCACGAGGTTCACGTACAGCTTGCCGGAGAACGGCTGCGCCTGGCTGCTGATCGACCCGACCAGTTTTCCGCTCGCCGGATCGAAGCGCAGCGAAGCATTCAGTCCCATCGCCGCTGCCTTGCGGTCGCGGCTCAGGTCCTGGTTGATTGCCTTGCCCTGCTTGTAGTAGTCGTCGACCACCAGCGCATCCTGTTGGGACACGGCGAGGTAAGTCGTGTAGATGCCGGCCACGACAACGACTGCGGGCCCCAGCATCAACAGCCAGGGCCAGCGATGCTTGTACCAGGGCTGTTGTTCATTCATTTTCGGTGGCATGGCTGCAGCTTGCATGTCATCTCCTTAACGCGGCACGATGAATACCGCTTTTTCCTTCACGTGCAGGCGCTCGTCGTCGATGGCCTGCAATTCAAATGTGATCTTGTTGGATCCTTTTTCACCCTTGCCCGGGCCGACGCGAACTCGCACGGGCACTGCACGCGATTCGGTCGAGTTCAGTTCGACCACTTCCGGTGTGGAAAGTGCGATCGATTCGACGCCGGACACGCTCAGCTTGTACTTGTGCGGCTTCTCGTCGGTGTTCATGATCTGCAGGCGGTACACGTTCTCGATCATGCCGTCCTCCACCTCGCGCCCCATCGAGCCACGGTCGCGGATCACATCCATCTTCAGCGGCGTGCGCGTGTACAGCGAGCCGAAGAACACGCCGATGATAACCAGCAGGATCGCACTGTAGATCAGCACGCGCGGTCGCGTCGCACGCTTGCGGATTTCCTTGTCCGACAGCTTGTTGCGCATCGCATTGTCGGTCGAGTAGCGGATCAGTCCGCGCGGTGCGCCGACCTTGTCCATGACGGAGTTGCAGGCGTCGATACACGCTGCGCAGCCGATGCACTCGTACTGCAGGCCGTTGCGGATGTCGATGCCCGTCGGGCAGACCTGCACGCACATCGAGCAGTCGATGCAATCGCCGAGCGAGGACTTGCCTGCCGACTTGCTGCGCGCGCCGCGCGGCTCGCCGCGTTCCTTGTCGTAGGTGATGATGAGCGTGTCGGGATCGAACATCGAGCTCTGGAAACGCGCATACGGGCACATATACATGCACACCTGCTCGCGCATCCAGCCGGCGTTGCCATAGGTGGCGAAGCCGTAGAACAGCACCCAGAACCATTCCCAGGGGCCGAGACCGAGCGTCATCACCGATGCGGACAACTCATGGATTGGCGTGAAGTAGCCGACGAACGTGAAACCGGTCCAGAGCGAGAACACACCCCATGCGAGATGCTTGGCGGTTTTCTTGGCGAACTTCGACGCCGACATCGGTTGCTTGTCGAGACGCATGCGCTGGCTGCGGTTGCCCTCGATCTTGCTCTCGATCCACATGAAGATTTCGGTGTAGACCGTTTGCGGACACGAGTAGCCGCACCAGAGACGCCCGCCGACCGCAGTGAACAGGAACAGCGCGGATGCGCAGATGATCAGCAGCAGCGCAAGATAGATGAAGTCCTGCGGCCACAGCACAACGCCGAAAAGGTAGAACTTGCGGGCGGTGAGGTCGAACAGCACGGCCTGCCGGTCATTCCATGACAGCCATGGCAGTCCGTAGAACACAATCTGCGTCAGCCAGACGCAGACCCAGCGCCAGCTGGCATACCAACCCTTGATTTCGCGCGGATAGATTTCTTCGCGCGCCTTGTACATCCGAATGACGGAAACCTTCGGTGCAGGTTCGCTCATTGATTGACTCGCTTGATCTTTATTACATAAGAGACCGGAATGGTACCTTATGTAATAAGCATGGCGGCGGCAAGCTTCGCTGCCGCCATGCGATTAGAGCCGAGATTCTCTAATTACTTCTGTGCCACCGAGGTGCTGTTGTTGGAGAGGCTCCAGACATAAGCAGCCAGCAGGTGCACCTTGCCTTCACCCAGGAACTCGTTGAAGGCCGGCATCGTGCCGGTACGGCCCTTGCGGATCGTTTCCATGATGGTTTCCGCGCCGCCGCCATAGAGCCAGGTCTTGTCGGTCAGGTTCGGAGCGCCCATCGCCGGATTGCCCTGGCCGGTCGGGCCGTGGCAGGCTGCGCAGGCGGCAAACTTCTCCTTGCCGAACGAAGCCTTGATCGGGTCGGCAGTCGAACCGGAGAGGCTGAGCACGTAATGCGCAACCGCTTCCACTTCCTTGTCGCCACCCACTGCGGCACCCATCGGAGGCATCATGCCGTTACGGCCGTTCATGATGGTCGTCTTGATGACTTCGGGGTCGCCGCCATACAGCCAGTCCTTGTCGGTCAGGTTCGGGAAGCCCTTGTTGCCGCGTGCGTCAGAGCCGTGGCACTGTGCGCAGTAGGTCAGGAACAGACGCTCGCCCATGGCGTGCGCCTGCGGATCGGCTGCAACGGTCTTCAGGTCCTGCGCCTGGTACTTGGCGAAGATCGGGCCGTAGTCGGCGTCTGCCTTCTTCAGCTCTTCCTGGTACTCGCCACGCGATTCCCAGCCCAGCTTGCCCTTGAACGAGCCGAGGCCGGGGTACAGAACCAGATAGACCACACCGAAGACGATGGTGATGTAGAACAGCCACATCCACCAGCGCGGCATCGGGTTGTTCAGCTCAGACAGGCCTTCATCCCAGCTGTGGCCCGTGGTGTCGGCTTCCTTGCCCGCCTCGACCACGATCTTGACGCGCGACTGCTGCCACAGCAGGAGGGCGCAGCCTGCGATGCCGAGGATCGTCAGCAGCGCAACGTAAATACTCCAGAATTCACTTGTAAAGTCAGCCATGTTGTTTCTCCGCAGCTTGCATTTGTTCGTCAGCGAACGGCAGGTTGGCTGCCGCTTCGAAGTCTGCGCTGCGACGCGCGCTGTATGCCCACCAGACGATACCGATGAAAGTCAGGAAGCTCAGCACGGTCACGATATTGCGCGCGTCCATGATCAAAGATTCGAAGCCCATGATTACCTCTTCGCCTTGATCTGGATGCCCAGGCCTTGCAGGTAGGCGACGAGCGCGTCCTGTTCGGTCTTGCCTTCGACGGATTTCGCTGCGTCTGCGATTTCCTGGTCAGAGTACGGATGACCCAGCTTGCGCAGCGCGACCATCTTCGGTGCGACGGACTGCGGGTCGACCTTGGTGGTGGCGAGCCACGGATAGCTCGGCATGTTCGATTCCGGAACGACGTTACGCGGATTGTCGAGGTGGGTACGGTGCCATTCGTCCGAGTAGCGGCCGCCAACGCGTGCCAGGTCGGGACCGGTACGCTTGGAACCCCACTGGAACGGGCGGTCGTACACGTACTCGGCGGCGACCGAGTAGTGGCCGTAACGCTCGGTCTCGGCGCGGAACGGACGGATCATCTGCGAGTGGCAGTTGTAGCAGCCTTCGCGGATGTACACGTCACGGCCGGCGAGGCGCAGCGCGGAGTACGGCTGCAGGCCCGCGACCGGTTCCGTGGTCGACTTCTGGAAGAACAGCGGCACGATTTCAACGAGGCCGCCGACGCTGATCACGAGCAGAACCAGCGCGATCATCAGCCAGGGGTTCTTCTCGATCAGTTCATGGGTAAATTTCTTCATTTTTGCTCCTTGATTCAAGCGTGCGACGCGTAGGCCGGGATGCGTGCATCAACAGTCTTGCCGCCGCGCACAGTCATCAACGTGTTGTAGGCCATGATCACCATACCGGTCAGGTACAGCAGGCCGCCGCCGAAGCGAATCACGTAGTACGGATAGGTCGCCTTCACAGACTCGACGAAGGTGTAGGTCAGCGTGCCGTCGGCATTGACCGCGCGCCACATCAGGCCCTGCATCACGCCGGCAATCCACATTGCTGCGATGTACAGCACGATACCGATGGTCGCCACCCAGAAGTGGACTTCGACCAGGCGGGTGCTATGCATTTCCTTCTTGCCGAACAGGCGCGGCAGCAGGTAGTAGATTGCGCCCATGGAGATGAAGCCGACCCAGCCGAGGGCGCCAGCGTGCACGTGGCCGACGGTCCAGTCGGTGTAGTGCGACAGCGCGTTCACGGTCTTGATGGACATCATCGGGCCTTCGAAGGTCGACATGCCGTAGAAGGACAGCGAAACGATCAGGAACTTCAGGACCGGGTCGTTGCGCAGCTTGTTCCATGCGCCGGACAGGGTCATGATGCCGTTGATCATGCCGCCCCAGGACGGTGCCAGGAGGATCAGCGAGAACACCATGCCGATCGACTGGGTCCAGTCGGGCAGCGCGGTGTAGTGCAGGTGGTGCGGACCCGCCCACATGTAGGTGAAGATCAGCGCCCAGAAGTGCACGATCGACAGGCGGTAGGAGTACACCGGCTTGTCGGCCTGCTTCGGGATGAAGTAGTACATCATGCCCAGGAAGCCTGCGGTCAGGAAGAAGCCCACCGCATTGTGGCCATACCACCACTGGATCATCGCGTCCTGCACGCCAGCGTAGGCGGAGTAGGACTTGGTCATGGTGACCGGGATCGCAGCGCTGTTGACGACGTGCAGAAGCGCGACCGCCAGGATGAAGGCGCCGAAGAACCAGTTAGCCACATAGATATGGGGTACTTTGCGCTTGACCAGCGTGCCGAAGAACACCACGGCATAAGAAACCCAGACCAATGTGATCAGGATGTCGATCGGCCATTCGAGTTCGGCGTATTCCTTGCCCGAAGTGAAACCGAGCGGCAGGGAGACGGCCGCGGCGACGATGACAAGCTGCCAACCCCAGAAGGTGAAGGCGGCCAGGGTGTCGGAGAACAGGCGTACCTGGCTGGTACGCTGGACGACGTAGTACGACGTAGCAAACAGCGCGCAACCGCCGAATGCAAAAATGACAGCGTTGGTATGCAACGGACGCAAGCGACCGTAGCTTAGCCACGCGATGTCGAAGTTAAGTGCGGGCCAGGCTAGTTGTGCAGCGATGAAAACGCCGACCAACATGCCCACCACGCCCCACACTACAGTAGCGATCGCGAATTGCTTCACGACCTTGTAGTTGTAGTTCAGTGATGTATCCACGTACGATCTCCCAGGGTTAGAAACACGAATGGGGGGAGAGTACGATTCCGGGTTTTGAAAAACTTTGACCCAAGTCAAATTGACCCGAATCAAGGTGACCCTTCTGACGACAAGGCCATTTTCATAGGGAGAATGGCTATGTACTAGTTCTTTTTATCTAGTTATTTTTGTCTATTTCGGTAGCAGGCTTGTCAGCGGATTCGGAAGTCTGTGGACGGTCGTCGTCCTGCAGGATGCGCATGGCCGGACCAACGAGGTCGTCGAACTGTCCGCTGTCCGATGCGCGGAAGAATACCCAGATCGCGATGAACACGATCACGATGCTGAGCGGGATGAGGAGATAGAGGGCTTCCATCAGGCTGCCTTAAGTACACGTTGCTCGTTCGAGGACGCCGATGGTACACGAGGAATGCGTCGCAGGCGCAATGCATTGATGACCACAACGGCCGAACTGAGCGACATGCCGATACCCGCCATCCAGGGATTGAGCAGTCCCACTGCTGCTGCCGGAATCGCAACAATGTTGTAGATCGTCGCCCAAGTCAGGTTCTGCCGGATCACCGCCATGGTGTGCGCGGAAGCGCGGTGTGCATCCACCACCGACGCAATCTGTCCGCTCAGCAGCACGGTGTCCGCATGCGTCTGCGCCAGCGCGGCGCCGCTGCCCATTGCAAAAGAAACATCGGCGGCCTTCAACACGGCCGCGTCATTGATCCCGTCGCCAACCATCGCCACCACTGCGCCCTCGCCTTGCAGGCGCTGGACGAAGGCGAGCTTCTGGTCGGGCAGATATTCGCCATGCGCGGTCTCGATCCCCAATTCCGTTGCAACACGACGCGTGACGCCGTCCTCGTCTCCGCTCAGCAAGATGACTGTCTTGCCATTCGACTGAAAGTGCGAAACGACATCCTTTGCATCGGACCTCACCTCGTCGGCGAGATCAAAGCGGGCTACCCATCGGCCTTCCGTGCCGAGATAGACAGGCGTGAAGCCGCCAACCGGATGAGGCGCTGCGGATCCGGCCACTTCACCCACAAACGCAGCGGAGCCCAAGCGGTAGCGCACGCCGTCGACGACACCTTCCATCCCCTGCCCTGCGGTATGTACGATCTCCGACGCCGCCAGCTCGACCCCCTCGCCGCGCGACTTCCTTGCCGCTTCGACAATCGCATGCGCAAGCGGATGGGCACTTGATGCTTCAAGTGCTGCCGCCACTTGCACGCAGCGGCCGGCATCGTCGACGCCGAAGATGGTTGTGTCGCGCAATGCAGGCCTTCCCAGCGTCAGTGTTCCGGTCTTGTCGAAAATGACATGTGTCGTCCGGTACAGCGTCTCCAGCACGTGTGGCTGGACCGCAAGCACGCCCTGTCTGACCAGCCTGTCCGTCGCCGCCGCGAGCGCACTCGGTGTCGCGAGCGACAGCGCGCAAGGACAGGAGACCACCAGCACGGCAACGGCGATCTGCCATGCGCGCGACGGATCGACCCACTGCCACACGCCGAAGATAATCACGGCGAACACTAGCAACGCCGCGACGAACCAGGCGGCAACCTTGTCCGCCCACAGCGACAGTTGCGGTTTGGCCTGGCCGGCACGCTCGATCAGCTTTACAAGGGTCGACAACGTGCTTTCCCTTGCGATCTTTGTCACCTTGACCACGATCGCCTGCGT
This sequence comes from Noviherbaspirillum sp. ST9, assembly GCF_048799745.1. Taxonomy (NCBI): domain Bacteria; kingdom Pseudomonadati; phylum Pseudomonadota; class Betaproteobacteria; order Burkholderiales; family Oxalobacteraceae; genus Noviherbaspirillum; species Noviherbaspirillum sp. ST9. The sequence goes on from NZ_JBLWFR010000005.1 coordinate 70,561, forward strand.
TGCATTCACGGCGCCACCCGGCAATTCGTCGCCCACGTCCTTGCGCTGCGGGCGGCTCTCGCCGGTCAGCAAGGACAGGTCGACCGCCGTGCTGCCTTCGATTACCACGCAGTCGGCCGCAACCGCCTCGCCCGGTTTGACGAGCACCGTGTCGCCCTCGCGCAACTGGGCGGCAGGAATGGTTTCCGTCGCGCGGTCATGCGGGAAGCCCGGCATGCGCGCCGCCGACGCCGGCAAGGCGTGCTGTAATTTTTCCAGCGCCGAAGCCGCCTTGCGCCGCGCGATCAATTCCAGGTAACGGCTGCACAGCAGCAGGAAGATGAACATCGTCACCGTGTCGAAATAGACATCCCCTTCCCCGGTGAACGTTGCGACGGTACTACCGATGAAGGCTGCGGCGATGCCGAGCGCGACCGGCACGTCCATGCCAAGCGCACGGCTTTTCAGGTTGGCCAATGCGCCCTGGAAGAAAGGCAGGCCGGAATACAGCACGGCAGGCAGTGTGAGCAGCAGGCTGGCCCAGCGCATCAAGCCTTCCATGTCGGCGTCCATGGTGCCGTCGGTTGCCAGATAGACAGGGACGGCATACATCATCACCTGCATCATGGACAAGCCGGCAATGAAGACCTGGCGGAACAGCTTCTTGCTGGCGCGTTGAAGCTGCTCGCCATGACGGACGGCGTCGTAGGGATAGGCGGTATAACCGACTTCGCGTACCGCCTTCAGGATATCGCTCGGCTTGCAGGCATCTTCGCGCCAGCGCACGTGCAGGCGTTCGGTCGCCACATTCAGGTTCATCGATTGGACGCCCTGCACGGCTGCAAGCCGGCGCTCGATCAGCCAGACGCAGGCGGCGCAGCGGATGCCGTCGACGGAAAAGGTTGCCTCGCAGACGCCAGCTTCCTGGCGATCCTTCTCGGCGAACTGGTCGAGGATTTCCGGGGCGTCGTAGAGACGCAGTTCCGCAGGCACCAGCGACTCCTGGTCACCGGTCGGCGAATAGCTTTCACGGGTGACGTAATAATCCGACAAGCCATTGTCGACGATAGTTTTGGCGACCGCTTCGCAGCCGGGGCAGCACATCGGGCGCTCTTCGCCCGAGATCTTCACGGACCACGTCGATCCGGCGGGAACGGGCAGTCCGCAATGGAAACATGACAAGGCTTCCATCAATGGCCTCCGCCGTGGGAACTGGCCGCGGGCGGCGTCAGACATAGGGCGTCGAGCCAGCCGAGAGAAACGCCGCTTGAGGCGCGGGCAAGGCCCAGCAGGCCGAATGCAAGAACGACAAGACCGGCAGCGACACGCACACCGCGGCGGCGCGTCCACGCCTGCAGGCGGGTGCCGAGCATGCCCATCGTGAGCAATACGGGGAGCGTACCGGCGCCGAATGCCAGCATGACCACCGCACCGGAAACGGCGGAACCGCTCAGCATCGCGGTCAGCAGGACGCTATAGACCATGCCGCAAGGAACCCAGCCCCACAGTCCGCCCAGGGCAAATGCCTTGCCCATGCTGTCGACGGGCAGAAGATGCTTCACCATCGGCTGCACCCGGCGCCACACCACCTGCCCCGCCGCTTCCAGCTTGGCAAGGCCGCGCCAGACATCCATCAGGTACAGGCCGAGGGCGACCAGCATGAGATTGGCCAGCCAGTAGCCGCCGATCTGAATGGAGGACATGAATGACAAGGTGCGCACGCCTTGCGCCACGCCGCCGGCAATGGCGCCGGCGATGGCATAACTGGCAAGACGGCCGGCGTTATAGGCGATGACGCGGCCGGCGCCATCGAAGACGGCAGGCGCCGCAACGGCACCCGCGCCATTGGTGACGGGCACAGGAAACGGGCGACGCGGAGTCGCGACGGAGAAAGCGCTAACAATTCCCCCGCACATGCCGACGCAATGCACGCCGCCGAGGAGGCCAATCATGAAGACAGAGAGAAGATGTAATTCGGTCACGGGGCGAGGATAGCAGGTAGATGACTATCCTGCCGGATACCCGCCCGCGCCGTCCGGCAAGGCGGGGTAGCCGGCGGCGCGCAGTTGGCGGGTTCGGGGATCGTCAGATCGTCTTGGAGTAATGCATGCGCTCGACCTTCACTTCGCGCGGCATGCCGAGGTAACGGTCGAATACCATGCAGATGTTGCGGATCAGCAGGCGGCCCTTCGGGGTGACCGTGATCCATTCCTGATCGATGGTGAGCAGGCCGTCGGCTTCGAGTGCGCGCAGCTTCTCGAGTTCCGTCGCGAAGTAGTTCGCGAAGGTGATCGGATAAGCCAGTTCCACGGACTTGATGGACAGTTCGAAATTGCACATCAGCATCTGGATGATGATCCGGCGCAGCAAGTCGTCGACATTCATCTTGATGCCGCGGCAGATCGGCAGTTCGCCCTGCTCGAGACGCTCGTAATAGCCTTCCAGCGTCTTTTCGTTCTGGCTGTAGGTCGAGCCGACCGAGCTGATGGCCGAGACGCCCATCGCGACCATTTCCGCTTCCGCGTGCGTCGAGTAGCCCTGGAAATTGCGGTGGAGGCGGCCCTGGCGCTGGGCAATCGCGAGTTCGTCGTTCGGCTTGGCGAAATGGTCCATGCCGATGTACACGTAGCCGGCTTCCGTCAGGCGGCGGATGCACAGCGACAGCATGTCGAGCTTGGTCTCGCCGCTCGGCAGTTCGTCTTCGTTGATGCGGCGCTGCGGCTTGAACAATGCCGGCATGTGCGCATAGTTGTAGATCGACAGGCGATCAGGATTGGCCGCGATGACCTTGCTGAGCGTCTTGTCCATCGTGATCAGGTTCTGCTTCGGCAGGCCGTAGATCAGGTCGATGCTGATCGAGCGGAAACCGGCATCACGCGCCGCCTGCATCACACCCAGGGTGCACTCTTCCGGCTGGATGCGGTTGACTGCCTTCTGCACATCCTCGTCAAAGTCCTGCACGCCGAAGCTGATGCGATTGAAACCCTGTGCGCGCAGCGAGTGCACGCGCTCCGGCGACACGGTGCGCGGATCGATCTCGATCGAGTACTCGCCCACGTCATCGGTAGCAAAACGGAACCACTTGCGCAGGTGCGCCAGCAGGTCACCCATTTGCGCGTCGGAAATGTAGGTCGGCGTACCGCCGCCGAAATGCAGCTGCTCGACCGTGTTCATGTCGGCAAACAGCTTGCCCTGGATCTCGATCTCGCGCTTCAGGTAGGTGAGGTATTCGTCAGCCTTGCTGCGAACCTTGGTGATGATCTTGTTGCAGGCGCAGTAGTAGCACAGCTTGTCGCAGAACGGGATATGCAGGTACAGCGACAGCGGATTGCGCGCACCCATGGCACGGACGCTATTGACCGCTTGAAGGTAGTCGCCCATGCCGAAGCTGTCCGTGAAACGGTCTGCGGTCGGGTAGGACGTGTAACGCGGCCCCTGCTGGCTCATCTTGCGGATGAGCGCTGCATCGAACTGTACGTTGGATGAAATCGGAACTGCGGTTGCCGGAACTGCCATAGTGTTTTTGCTCCTGTCGTTCGCCCTCGGGACGGGGCGCTCTCAGACTGGCTTGCAGTGTACGTTTCCGGACAAAACAGGGGCCTTGATCTATGTCAAAAAGCCCCAGATTGCGTTACCGCGCGGGAAAAAAAGTCAAGCAAAAAGTGTATCAGCCCTCGCGTCCGTCAACGCGCGGCGACAGGAGATATGGCGCATAGACAACCACATACAGCACGAAGGCGATGCTCCAGCACGCTGCTGCGGCGACGAGCATTTCCGGCCGCATGAGATTCGCGGCGGCAAGCACACGGGCAACGACGCCGAGCTGGATCAGGACATACATGGCAAATTCGCTCTTGCCCGCATCAAGGGGACGTCCCGTATGGCCGAGTGCGGTCCGTGTGATCATGCCGATAATCAGTCCGGCCATCGAGCCGATGGTCAGCACGTGGAAGGCGGCGCTGCTGGTCGTCATCCCCCATGCCGCCAATCCGAGCATGAGGAAGCCGACGGGAATCCATGCGTAGGAAAGGTGCAGGATCCAGAGGATGGGTTTGCGCAAGGTTACGTGGGGCATCCATCCGAGTACGCGCGTTGCCTGCGCAACTGCGGCGGCAATGGCGATCGAACCGGCGAGCGGACCGGGAAGGTGCCCGATCCAGGCCAATGCTGCAAGCGCGGTAAGTGCAATGGTGATCTTGTCGCGCTTCTCATTCATGATCGGCTTGGCCCCCTGGACGGCATTGGCGGTAAAGCCGGGGATGACCCGCCCGCCGATGACCGTTTCGATCATGACAATGATGAGAATGGCCGCCTGGATCGGCGCGATGGAAGAGATCTGGAGCAGGCCGGTTGCTGAGGCATGGAAGCACACATTTACCAGCGTCAACAGTGCGAGCAGGCCCACCAGGAACATGTTGCGCTTGTTGCCGGTGCGTTGCAGCACGCGATAGATCGGATAGGCGGCGAGCGGCAGGAAAAGGAGATCGACGACCGCTGCGACGATGGGCGGGGCGAACAGCATGGCAACACGGCCGGCGATCCACAAGCCCGCCAGCGCCGCAAGGTGCCCTCGCCTCGGCGTCCACAACCCGGTCCAGTTCCGGCCAGCGGTGAACAGGAAGCCAATGATGACCGCGATGGCAAAACCGAACACCATCTCGTGCATGTGCCAGTTCAGGTCCACGTGTGCCAGCATGCCAAAGTTGCCGAAATAACGGGCAATCCAGAGCGGAACACTGAGCGCGGCGAACAGCGCGGCGAGCAGATAGAACGGACGGAAACCGAGCCGGAACACGGGGTGATGGGAGAATCCGGTCTGCACCGGCTCCTTGACACGCGGTTCTTCTATCCTCACGAGGGCCATGACAACTCCTAAAAGATTCATTTAAGAAGAATCTTATATTGCTCGTCCCTCGAATGCAATCGCGGCGACACGCCGCGCACGCGAATTAGTCTTTTTTCAATGGAAGTTTCAGCAAGTAGGTATCGTTCTCGCGCGACCGGTTCGCCGAGAATCCGAGCGGTTTGACCAGCCCGAGCAGCGCCTGGTTCTGGCTCAGGGTTTCGCCGACAATCTCCTGCGCGCCGCGATCGCGTGAATGGCGGATCAGCTTCTGCATCAGCAGCTTGCCGAGGCCTTTTCCCTTCAGCTCGGAGCGGATGGTGACGGCGAACTCGCCCTGGACGTTGTCGGGGTCGAACACGATGCGGGCGACGCCCATCGTTTCCGGCGATCCATCCGCGCGATTCCGCGTTGCAATGAATGCCATTTCGCGGTCGTAGTCGATTTGCGTCATCCGGGCGAGCTGGCCGGGCGACAGCTCGCGCATGTGCACGAACATGCGCATGCGTACGTCCTCCGGCGTGAGCGAGCCGAAGAATTCGACGTGCTGGGCCCCGTCTTCCGGCTTGATCGGCCGCAGGAGGATCTTTTCCCCTTGCCAATCCACCCACTCCTCCAGCTCCTCCGGATAAGGACGGATCGCAAGACGGTCCATGCCGCCCTTTTCCGTCGGCCGGATGCGGATACGCGCATCGAGTGCGATCACGCCGATTGCATCCGCGAGCAGCGGATTGATGTCCAGCTCCATGATCTCGGGAATGTCGATGACGAGATGCGAGATTTGGATCAGCGTATGGCAGATCGCGTCGATGTCGGCAGGCGCGCAGTTGCGGAATCCGGCAAGCAGCTTCGATATGCGCGTCCGCGAAATCATGTCCCGCGCCAGCACGGTGTTCAGCGGCGGGAGGCCGATCGCATGGTCGGCGGTGATTTCGACGGCAATGCCGCCTTGCCCGAACAGGATCACAGGTCCGAACACCGGATCGGTTGCGACGCCGACAATCAGCTCGCGCGCCTCCGGGCGGCGCACCATCGATTGCACGGAGAAACCGGTCAGCGCGGCGCGCGGCCGCATCTCGGCGAGACGCCTGTTCATCGCGGTGGCCGCGGCACGCACGGAGTCCGCGTCCTCCAGGTTGAGGACCACGCCGCCCACGTCCGACTTGTGCACCACGTCGGGGGAAAGAATCTTGAGCGCTACGGGGAATCCGATGCGCTGCGCACATTCCACGGCCTCCTCGATGGAGCTGACCGAGCGCGTCTGCACCACCGGGATGCCATAGGCTGCCAGCACCTGCTTTGCTTCCGGTTCCGTCAAGCTATCCCGTCCGCGGTCCAGTGCTTTCCTGACCATGGCCCGCACCGCCTCCCGATCTTCTTCGACCGATGCGGCAGCGGATGCCGGCACCTCCATCAGCAGCTTCTGGTTGCGGTTGTACTGCACGATTTGCATGAAGCCGCGTGCCGCCTCCTCAGGTGTGTCGTAGGTCGGGATGCCGGCTTCGGAAAAGACGCTGCGCGCCTGGGCGACCTCCTCCCCGCCCAGCCAGCAGGACAGGACGTTGCGCGAGGCGTTCTTGACGGCGGGCACCAGCGCCGCGGCCAGATCCGCGCTGCGCACCATCGCCGACGGCGCATGGATCAGCAATGCGGCGTCAACATCCTTCTCGCGCATCACGATATCCATGGCGTCGATATAACGCTGCGCCGGGGCGTCTCCCAGGACATCCACCGGGTTGTCGCGCGACCAGCCCTTCGGAAGCACCTTGTCCAGGCTGTCGATTGCCTGCTCGGAAAGTCCTGCAAGACTGCCCTGCTTGCCGATCAGCGCGTCTGTCGCCAGCACGCCAGGGCCGCCGCCGTTGCTGATAATGGCCAGGCGGTCTCCCCGCGTGGGCCGGGAATGCGCAAGCGTCTCTACCGCGTCAAACAGATCCAGCGTTGTATAGACCCGCAGCATGCCTGCACGGCGAATGGCTGCGTCATACACGTCGTCGGCACCTGCAAGTGCACCGGTGTGCGACGCAGCAGCCTTGGCACCCTCCGGTGCGCGGCCGGCCTTGATTACGATGATGGGTTTGCTGCGCGCGGCCGCGCGCGCCGCCGACATGAATTTGCGCGCATCGCGGATGGCTTCGAGGTACAGCAGGATTGCCTGCGTATCGTTGTCTCCGGCGAGATAGTCGAGCACGTCGCCAAAGTCGACGTCGCACTTTTCACCGAGCGAAATGAACTTGGAAAATCCGATATTGCGCGCCTTCGCCCAGTCGAGGACGCCGGTCGACATCGCTCCCGACTGGGAGACAAAGGCCACTTTTCCGGGAAGCGCATCGGTATGCGCAAAACTTGCATTGAGGCCGAGGCGCGGCACGAGCAGGCCGACGCTGTTCGGACCGAGGATGCGCAGCAGGTGCGGCCGCGCGGCCTTGAGCATCAGGTCTCGCATGTTCCGCCCGACCAGGTCACGCGCGGCGGCAAGGCCGGGCGTCAGGACGATTGCCGCCTTCGTGCCGAGCTTGCCGAGGTCGGAAATGATGCCGGGAATGGTGGATGGCGGCGTGCAGATGATGGCCAGGTCCGGAGCGCTGGTCAGTTTTGACACCGAGGCATGCACCGGGCGGTCCGCCAGGCTGTCGTACTTCGGATTCACCAGCATGATGTCGCCTTTGAAACCGCCGGAAAGCAGGTTCTTCAGCACGGTCACGCCGACCGACTCCGCGTTCGGGGACGCCCCGATGAGCGCGATCGATTTCGGTTCAAACAGATGCTTGAGGTTCCTGACGGTCATGGCAAATCCTGGCGGGCCGGTTCAAATCATGCAATTGTCGCACTACCAATGCACGGATGCGGCAAATGCGGGCGTTGTCGTTCGGGGTGGTCTATCGAGCTGCGAGATTCGATCGCAATACGGCGGTGCTACGCCTTCCGGCGTGCCTTCTTCGGCGGCGAAAAGCGGCGATTCGTACCGCATTTTCATGTGTCGAGAATGTTACAAATCGGGGTCCGGAGAAATTTTGATCTGAGTCAAAAATGCCCGAAGTAATGTTTGAGGCAGTCGCATTTTTCTGGACTGCATCGAAGCTAGGCCCTACGCTACTAACGCAACTTGAATGAGTGCATCGCCACTGCCCTTTGGAAGACACTGCGTGGCGATAGCCTGGCCAATCAATAAAAGGAAGATTACATGTCGTACAAAACGGTACTCGTCCATGTGGACAAAGACAAGCATTCAACCGAACGTATCAAGCTCGCGGCGCAAATCGCGATGAACGACGAAGCGCACCTGATCGGTGCCGCGCCGAGCGGTGTTTCCCGCTTCATTTACCAGTCCCGCTTCATTTACGAAGGCGGTGGCATGGCTTCCCATCTCGACAGCCATCTGGAAGAACTCCGCAAGGCGGCCAAGGATTCGCTCACCCAGTTTGAAAGCACGGTCAAGAGCCTCGGCCTGCAGTCGTATGAAGCACGCCAGGTCGACGACGAAGCCGGCGCCGGCATCAGCCTCCAGGCGCGCTACAGCGATCTCGTGGTCGTTGGCCAGGCGAACCTCGACGAACCGTCCTCGACGACCCTGCCCGACTTCCCGGAATTCGTGGTCATGAACTCCGGCCGTCCGGTCCTGATCGTTCCCTACGTTGGCCGCTACGACGCCATGCCCAAGCGTGTCCTGATCGCATGGGATGCAAGCACCAGCGCAACCCGCGCCGTCACCGCCGCGATCCCGCTGCTCAAGCGCGCGCAGAACGTTGACGTCGTCGTGTTCAATCCGGATTCCCGCGGCGACGCCCACGGCGAAATGCCGGGCGCCGACATCGGCCTCTACCTGGCCCGTCACAACGTGAAGGTCAACGTGGTGCGCCAGAAGACCGACATCGACGTTGGCAACGCCCTGCTGTCGATCGCAACCGACCTCGGTTCCGACATGATCGTCATGGGCGGCTACGGCCACTCGCGCTTCCGTGAAATCCTGCTCGGCGGCGTGACCCGCACCGTGCTGGAGTCGATGACCGTGCCGATCCTGATGGCACATTGATCACGCCGCGGCGCGGGCTTCCGTCCTGCGCCGCCTCGTGAGTACCGTTACAGATTCAACAGCGCAGGACAGCTTCCGAAAACTTGATCCCGATCATTCAAGACGATGCATGCAGTCCGTTAGCATCGTCCGGAAGACCTGTGCGGCGGCTCCGCGCCGCTTGCCGTATTGTCAATTAGCGATAAAGGAAACACCATGCAAACCGAAGTCCTGAACGTCACCGGAATGACCTCCGAAGACTGCACCGAGACGGTGATGCGGACGATCAAGTCGATCGACGGCGTCAGCAACGTCAGTGTGTCGTACCCGCAGAACCGGGCGATCGTGCAATTCGACGAGGAACAGACCGCGCCGCAGGAAATGGCGAACGCGCTGGCAAAGGCTGGCTTTGGCGTCAGGAAAATCAATCTCGGCGAGCAGGACTCTTCTTGCGGCGGCTGCTGCGGAAAGTGCGGCGGCTGATCCTGGGTTGCACTGCGTTTTGATGTAAATGGGCCGGATTTCCGGCCCGTTTGCTATTGGGGGTCTGCTGAGGGCGGGAACGACGGGGAGCGTAAATGTCCGATTCGACTGGCGGCGCCCGCCTTTAAACGCTGGTAATACGCCTGCGTCGGTTCACACTGCCTTCTCCCCCACCCCGGCCATCCCATGCTCCACCGCATACACCGCTGCCTGCACCCGGCTGGCGAGGTTGAGCTTCTTGAGGATGTTCTGCACGTGGATCTTCACCGTGCTTTCCGCCACATCCAGCGTCCGGGCAATCACCTTGTTGCTTTCTCCCCGTGCCAGGCAGGCCAGGATCTCCCTTTCGCGCGGCGTCAGCCGGTCGATGTCGGATGCCGGAACCGGCTTGCTTGCGCCTCCCTGCATATGCGCGACCAGCTTGGTCGTCATCGCCTCGGCCAGGACCGGCTCTCCCGCAGCCGCCCGCCGAATCGCGCGCACCAGGTAATCCGCATCGATGTTCTTGATCAGGTATCCGCGCGCGCCGGCCTGCAGCGCCGCGGTCAGGTCCTGGGCCTCTTCCGAAACGGTCAGCAGGATCACCGCGGTGTCGGGACAGTCCTGAAGGATGAGCTGCAGGGTTTCCAGCCCTGACATGCCCGGCATGTTGAGGTCCAGGAGCACGACATCGGGTCGCAGCTGCTTGGCGCGCTTGATGCCCTCCACCCCGTCCGCGGCCTCGCCGACCACGGTGAAATCGGCGTTGCGCTGCAGCAGGGACCGGATCCCGCTGCGAAACAGCGTGTGATCGTCAACCAGCAGCACACTGATCGGTTTTGTGTTCGTGTCCATGGTCATTCCTCTAGGCCGCCCGGCGTTGCTCATGCGGAAGCCGCAACGACACCAGCGTACCCTGTCCCACCTCGGAATCGATCTCGAGCCAGGCCAGGATACGTTGTGCGCGCTCCCGCATGATATTGATGCCGACGTGGCCCTCTCCTTTCTGCAATAGTGTCTCCGCGTTGAAGCCGACGCCGTCATCCCTGATGGTGAGCATGAAATCCTGCCCATCCTGCAGCCGGATTTCGACATGGCTTGCCGTGGCGTGCTTGCGGATGTTCGACAGCGCCTCCTGCACGATGAACAGCACCTGCAGCTGCTGTTCGCGGGAGAACGGCGTACCTGTTCCCTCGCACACGAATTCGACATCGATGCCGGTCTGCTTCCGGAACTTGACGAACGCCGTTTGCAACGCGCCAATGAGGTCGTCTTCTGCAAGCCTGCTGCGGAAATTGAGCAGCAGTTCGCGCACATCCTCGTAGCTTTCCTTCACCCCGGCGCGCAGTGCGCCGACGATTTCCTCGACTTCGTCCATGCGCTGGCCGCGCAGCGAGTCGTCGAGCATCTGCAGCTGGATATTCATGAAGTTCAAGCCCTGCGCAATGCTGTCGTGCAGGCCCTGCGCGACAAGGTTGCGTTCTTCGGAGATCGCCATTTCGCGTTCGCGGCTGCCGAGCCGCATGTTCTCGACCGCGGTGCCGAGCATCTGCCCGAGCGTTTCCAGCAATGCCTGCTCCCGCTCGGTAAAGCGATGCGCCTCCCGGAAATGCAGTGTAAAGAAACCGACATGCTGCTCATGCGCGAAGATGTGGAACATCGATACAGTTTCAAACCCTTCCTCGCGGCAGCGGCGGCTCGGCGAAGGCGCCACGCCGCGCAGGTCGTGAATGATCGAAATCCGCTGCGCGACCGCATCCCCGCACAGGCATTCTCCCGGCTTCATGCAGCTTTCCGCCTTGACGTGCGCTTCCGAGATCCCGTGATGCACGATCATGTGCGCATTGCCGTTACGCTCGTCCAGCACCCGGACCGTGCCACCGTCGGCGCCGAAATAAGTCCGAATGCGCAGCAGGAATCCTTCGCACATGGCCTCGACCGGCTGCAGCCGCTGCAGGAAGGCGGCGCTGTCGTACAGCAGGGCCAGCTCGCGGTTCTGATCGGCCAGTTCCGCCGTCTTGACCTTCACCCGCGCTTCGAGGCTGTTGTACAGCGCCTCCAGACGGTCGGCCATATGGTTGAAGCCCTCGGTGAGCTGGCCGAACTCGTCGTTGCTGTCAACGGGAAGACGTGCGCTGAAGTCCTTGTCCGTCATCTTCTCGATACCGCCGCGCAGGCGTTCCACCGGTTCGATGATGAGCAGGAACATCAGGTAGATGATGGCCACGGTCCCGCTCAGTGCCAGTGCGATCAGTCCCATCTGCGACGCGCGCAGCCAGAACGTGCGCATTTCGCTGTCGCGCTCGATGGCTTTGACCAGGTCGTCCACTTCCCGCACGAAACCGTCCACCTCGGTCTGGAACTGCTTCCACGCCGCGATCCGGATATGCGGGTTGTCACCGATCACGTCGACGGCGAGCACCTGGATGGTCTTGTGCCATTGCGCCGAGACCTGTTTGAAGGCATTCCGGATGCCGGTCGTCGGTGGCAGGAACAAGGGCCGTTGCGGGTCGCCCCGCTGGAGGCGCTTGAATGCATCGTTGATGGCCTGGAGCTTGCCCGTGACCTCAGCCCGGGTCTCAAGCCTGGCCGGCTCGGAAACCGTCCGTCCCAGCAGGACAGTCAGGTGATAGCTGTGCATGCGCAGGCTGCCTGTTTCATTGATCGCCGCCGAGCTCCCCTCCAGCTGCCAGGAGAGCATCAGCGTCGTCCCGATGGCCAGCAGCGCGAGGCACAGGAAGCCGAGCAGCACCCCGACGATCTTCGTCGAGAGACGCTGCCAGGTAGGCAAAATGTTATCGAGGGGCATGGGCTGGTCCGTTGCGGCCGATCGTTAGATTCCTGACAAACTGGCTTCCGCCGGCCCCATTATTGATGGGACTGTCGTGCAAAAACCATAAGACAAGTCAAGAAAATGCAGGTTTATGCCGCCGCAACGTTCTTGCCGGCGCGTTCCAACGGGCATACCAGGGGCAGGAACTCCTGCTTGCGGGGGGAATAGGCCATCAGGGCGCCGGTGTCGATGTCGAAATACCAGCCGTGCAGGATGAGGCTGCCCTCCTCCACCCGGCGCTTGATCCACGGATACGTCATCAGGTTGTCCAGGGAGTGCAGGATGCTGGCCAGCTCGCAAGCCTTGTGCTGGCCGGGATCGTCCTTGTGGGGCAGCTCGCGCAGCACGCGTTCGCGCACCGGTTCGGCAATCCGCATCCAGCGGCCGACGAAATCGGTTTCCTCCGCAATGCGACGCGGCGACATCAGCGCGCGGATCCCGCCGCAGCGGGCGTGGCCGAGCACGATCACGCGATCCACTTCGAGTCCGCATACGGCGAACTCGATCGCCGAGCTGACGCCCGGCGGCGCATCCGGCGTACAGGGAGGTACGAGGTTGGCGATATTGCGAACCACGAACAGTTCGCCGGGATTGCTTCCAGTCAGCAATGCCGGATCGACGCGGGAATCGCAGCAACCGATGATCAGCGTGCTCGGTTTCTGGCCTTCGCGCAGGCGCGCGAAGCGGCCGGGTTCAGCAAGATACTCCTGCTGGAAGCGGCTGAAACCGCGAATGAATTTTTCTATGTCCTGCATCACGTTAGCCCCCGGTCTGGGACATGAGACGGACGATCTTGGCCGGCGCCTCCCGGAACTCGTGTTTCTGCGGCTTGAGTTCAATCGCCGTCCGGATCGCCGCCTCCAGTTCCGCATCGCTCGCGCCGCCCCTCAGCAGGGGACGGAATTCGAACTTTTCCTCCTGCCCGAGGCAGAGGTACAGTGTGCCGTCCACCGACAACCGCACGCGGTTGCAGGTCGCGCAGAAGTGCTGCGACATCGGGGTGATGAAGCCGACGCTGGCCTTGCCGTCTTCCGTTGCAAGGTAGCGTGCAGGCCCGCCGCCCAGCTCCGCCGCCTGCGGGCGCAGGCCGAACTTCTGCGACAGGCGCGACTGGATGGGGCCGAGGTCGAGGAATCCGGTATCACGCCCGGTCGCCCCCATCGGCATCGTCTCGATCAGGCGCAGGATGAAGCCATGCTCGATGCAGAACTCGACCATGGAATCGATCTCGCCGTCATTGATGCCCCGCATTGCCACCATGTTGATCTTGATCGGGTCGAAACCCGCCGCCTTGCCTGCCATGATGCCGTCCAGGATCTGGCCGAGGCTGTCACGTCCGGTGATCTTTTCCATGCAACCGCGGTCGAGCGAGTCGAGGCTGACGTTGATGCGTGAGACGCCGGCCGCCTTCAGCGCCTCGGCATGGCGGTCCAGGCGCGTCGCATTGGTTGAAAGGGACAGGTCCCGGATACCGGGCAGACGGGCGATCCGGCCGGCCAGTTCAGGCAGGTTCCGCCGCAGCAATGGCTCGCCGCCGGTCATCCGGATGCGCGAGGTTCCGAGGCGGGCGAAGACCGACAGCAGGCGCTCGATCTCGTCGAACGTCAGCCAGTGCTTGGGCTCTTCAAAGCCTTTGAAGCCTTTCGGGATGCAATAAGTGCAACGCAGGTCGCAGCGATCGGTCACCGACAGACGCAGGTAATCGATGGATCGGCCGAAACGGTCGCTTAACATCCTTGCTCTCCGATGGTTTTACTTGAAAACCATTGTATCGGGAGGGGTTCAGCTTGGAAGTTGGCATGAGGAGCTAATGGGTATAGTTCTTTGGAACTAGCGGACAACGGCTTCAGCGCGAATTTCTTGCCTGTCGGCTAATGGAATTGCGGACGCCCGCAAGGGTGGCAAAGAAGCTCCTCGATGTGTATTATCGCCCGCTCGGTGCGGAACCGGGAGCATCATGCTCCCTCGGCCGGCACGCAACAAACTTGTCTTCGAATCGGGAAAAAATGAGATTCATCCATGCGGCGGACATCCACCTGGACAGTCCCCTGATCGGCCTGAGCGCCTACCCGGATGCGCCCGCGCAAATGCTGCGTAGCGCCACCCGCGACGCATTTACCAACCTGATCAACGAGGCGATCGAACAGCAGGTCGATTTCGTGGTAATCGCGGGCGACCTGTACGACGGCGGCTGGAAGGACCATAACACCGGCATCTACTTCTGCCGGGAAATGGGACGGCTAAAGAAAGCCGGCATCAAGGCTTACGTAAAGTTCGGCAACCATGATGCCGAAAGCGAGATGACGAAGAAGCTGGTCCTGCCGGACAACGTGCATACCTTCGAATCCCGCAAGGCACACACCTTCATCATCGATGAACTGAATGTCGCCCTGCACGGGCGCAGCTTCAAGGATGCCGCCACCACCGAAAACCTGTCGCAGAGCTATCCCGACCCTCTCCCCGGCATGTTCAACATCGGCGTGCTGCATACGGCCCTTGGCGTCCAGTCCACGCATGCCAACTATGCGCCCTGCACGCTCGACGAGTTGCAAGCGAAGGGCTATCAGTACTGGGCGCTGGGCCACGTGCATGAATACCAGATGTGGCAGGGCCACTCGACGATCGTCTTCCCGGGCAACCTGCAGGGGCGCCACGTCCGCGAAACCGGGCCGCGCGGCGCCGTGCTTGTCACGGCCGACGAGACCGGCGTGCAGAAGGTCGAACGGTTGTTTGTCGACGTACTGCGCTGGCACAGCGTGAATGTCGATGCGACGAGTTGCAGCACCATGCCTGAGGTCGTACATGCGATCAACCGGGAACTTGAAACGCTGGTTCAAAGCGGCCCGCCGAATATGCCGTCGGCCGTCCGGATCACCATTACCGGCAAGACGCCGGTGCATGGCGAACTGTTTGGCATGGAAGCGCAACTGCGCGCCGAAGTGCTGGCCTGCGCTGCGGCGATTGCGCCGGAGCGCCTCTGGATTGAAAAGGTGAAGACCGCCACGACGGCATCGGACGAGACGGAGGCGATCCGCGCGCGGGGCGACGCGCTCGCCGACTTGCAGGAGTTTTTCGAACAGGCGCAAACCGACCCGGACTTCCTGGACAGCCTGAAGAACGACCTCATGGGGCTGGTCTCCAAGGCGCCGCTGGAGCTGCAGAACGCCGTTCCCTGCTTCAAGGACATCCGCAGCGGTGAGCTTTCCGGACTGGTCGGCGAAGTCCGTCCCGGCCTCGTGTCGCAACTCGCCAGGATGGAGTAAGCAGACATGCGTTTACATCGACTCGACCTGGTCAAGTACGGAAAATTCACCGATCGCTGCGTGGAATTCCCGCAATCCGTCCGCGACTTCCACCTCATTGTCGGCCCCAATGAAGCTGGCAAATCGACGCTGCGCTCCGCCGTCCTCGACTTGCTGTTCGGCATACCGCCGCGCTCCGCGCACGCCTTCCTGCATCCGTTGAACGAACTGCGGGTAGGCGCGTCGATCGGCAACCGCACGGACTCGCTCGAATTCCAACGGGCGAAGGCGCAAAAGCAAACGCTGCGCACGCCGGCGGACGCGGTCCTTGCGGATAACACCCTCGTGCCGTTCCTCGGCACGGCCGATCGTCATTTCTTCGACCAGATGTTCGGCCTCGACCACACGCGCCTGGTCGAGGGCGGCAACAGCATCCTGAATGCGGAGAACGATGTCGGCCAGGTGTTGTTCCAGTCTGCGGCCGGTATTGCAAGCCTCGGCAAGATCCGGGATGCGCTGCTCGCGGAAGCGGACAAGCTCTGGGCGCCGCGAAAGGCTGCCGACCGCGCCTATTACAGTGCGGCCGACCTGCTTGAAAAGGCAGGCGCGACATTAAAGGAAACGACCGTCCGCACCAAGGTATGGACAGAAGCCAACGCACGCCTGCAATCCGTGATGGACGAACTGGGAGCTGTCGGCGAATCGCTGCGGCAGCTTGAGATCAAACGCAGCAGGCTGGAGCGCATTCGCCGTGTCGCGCCGTTCCTGCAGACGGTTCGAGAAATCGAGAAGCAGCTTGCTGAACTCGGCCAGGTAGCAGATCTGCCGGCAGACGCCGCGGCCATCTTATCGACCGCGGAACGCGATCTGGCCACTGCAAGGCAGCTGCTGGAACTGCGCAATGGCGAAGTCGACAAGGCACAGGAGGAACTGGCGCAGATCCGGGTCGACGACGCCGTACTGGACGTCGCCACCGAGATCACAACACTGGAAGAATCCCGCGTACGCTACAGCACCTACGCACGCGATATCGCCAGGCGGCAGGACGAGGTCAACATCCTCCTCGCCGACATCCGCAAAGCGTGCACGCAACTCGGTTGGGAGTTCGACTCCGAGGACGCCCTCGCCGCGCGCCTGCCGTCGATGCTGGTGCGACGCGACCTGTCGCGGCTTTCGCAGTCGCAGAGCGGACTGACCCAGGCATTGCGGGCGGCGGAACAGGCAGAGCAGGCAAAGGCAGCGGAAATCCAGCAACTGTCGCAGGACCTGGGCGAGATGGAAGCCGGTGAAGCCCCGCCGGCGCTGCGCGCAGCCTTGGCCGGCGCGCGAGCACTTGGCGATACGGAAACCGCCCTGCAGAAGCAGCAAAGCCAGCTTGCCAAGATCAAGACGGCGCAGTCCGGTGCGGAGCAGGCGCTGGGAAGATGGAACAGGCCGATTCCCGATCTCATCGCGATGGAATTGCCCGGCCCGGAGGCGATCCAGCATGTGACGCAGGACCGCCTCACGCTTGTCAATGACCGGAAAGCGCTGGAGCAGCGCATCCAGGAACAGGCCGGCGCAGTCTCGACCATCAAGCTCAAGATTTCCCAGCTGACGGAACTGCATCAGCCGACCGCGCCCGAAGCGGTGTCGGAGGCCCGCCAGGAGCGTGACGAATCCTGGGGCGCGATCAAGGCAGGGACAATCAGCATTCAGGACGGCGCGGAACAGTTTGAAACGCATCTCCGTCAAGCAGATGGACTTGCCGACAAGCGGCTTGAAAACGTCGAAGCGGCAGCGCAATTGCAAAGTCATCAGCACCAGCTTGAGCAGGCAATGCATCAGCAATCGCTCCTCGATGCTCAACGCATCCAGTTGACGGAAGAGCTGGTCCAATTCGACAAGATGTGGGCCGAGATGGCCACGTCGATCGGCCTGCACGGCATGAAGCTGGAAAATATCGGCGAGTGGATCGCCAAGCGCGACAAGGCAATTGCCATCGCGGCGGAATGCAAGGAGGCGCAGGAGAGTGCGGATGCACTACAGCGCCAGGTGGACGAGTACCGGCTGTCGCTGGCGGCGGCATTGCGCGAAGCAGGACTGCAGATTGGCGAAGCGGAGAAACTGACTGCGCTCTGCATGCAGGCGGAACTCCACATCCGGCAGGTCGAGAGCGCCAGTGTGCGCCGCGAAACACTCGAGGCGCAGTTGAAGAGCGCAAAGGCACAGGCGCACTCCCTGCAACAGGCTGCCGCAGATGCAAGAACATCCGTGACCGGCTGGAAAGAAGAATGGTCTCGCGCACTGGACGTAGCGGGGCTGGCGCAGGAGAGCGCGACCGGCACCGTCAGCGGTGCACTGGAACTGTTTGCCTCGCTTGACGAGCTGTTGGGCAAGGTGCGCCAGATCCGCGTGGAACGCATCGCCGCCATGCAGGCCGACCTGGAGAAATTCAACGAGGAAGTACA
The DNA here is from genome assembly GCF_048799745.1 of Noviherbaspirillum sp. ST9. NCBI lineage: Bacteria > Pseudomonadati > Pseudomonadota > Betaproteobacteria > Burkholderiales > Oxalobacteraceae > Noviherbaspirillum > Noviherbaspirillum sp. ST9. Next base: position 88,382 of record NZ_JBLWFR010000005.1, read on the forward strand.
AGGCCTCGCCCAGCGTTTCGGCACCGAGTTCGATGGTGTGTCCCCGGAGCGCGTTACCCAGGCGCTTGCGAAGCGCTTGGCACGCGCCAAGGAAGCGCGAACGGAAGCCAACCGGTTGAAAGAATCGATCAGAACCGCGAAGGAGCAGGCGAAGAAAGCACAGGAATCGATCGAAACCGCCAACGCCCTCCTGCAGCCGCTGCTGGAACGCGCCGGTGTGAATTCCCGGCCCCTGCTCGCCGAAGCGATCTCGCGCGCCGACGCTTACCGTCGCTGCCTGCTCGACCTGGCCAAGGCGAAAGCGCAGCTCGTCGACAGCGGCGACGGCCTCTCCCGTGAACACCTTGAACAGGAAATCGACGGTGCGGACCTCTCGCAGGTAACGGCCGAGCTGGCAACCGCCACCGCCGAGCACAGCGAAGCCGTGCAACGCCAGGCAGCGCTCTCCGCCGAGAAGGAAAAAGCCGGCAGCGCGCTCGGCTCCATTGGCGGCTCCGACGCTGCCGCCATCGCTGAAGCACAGCGCCAGGAAGCGATCGCACAGATGGCCGACGCGGCGGAACGCTACGTCAAGGTCTTCACGGCGGCAAAACTCCTGCGCTGGTCCATCGACCGCTATCGCCAGGAGAAACAAGGACCCATGCTTGGCCGCGCGAGCGCCATCTTTGCGCAACTTACGCAAGGCAACTTCAACCGGCTGGTCGTGGATTTCGACGCCCAGCCGATGACACTGCACGGCCAGCGCGCGGACGGCAAGCTGGTCGGCATTGCGGGCATGAGCGACGGAACACGGGACCAGCTGTTTCTCGCGTTGCGCCTGGCGGCGCTGGAAATGCACTTGGAGAAAGCGCCTCCCCTGCCGTTTATCGCGGACGACCTGTTCATCAACTACGATGACGGCCGTTCAAAGGCAGGCTTCGAAGCGCTGGCGGCGTTGTCGGAGAAGACGCAGGTGATTTACCTGACGCACCATGATCATCTGGTGGATTCGGTACGGGAAGTCTTTGGGCGCGACGTATCGGTTGTGCATCTGTAGCGTGTCAACATTCAACATGTCGATTTCCCGCGCCGTGATTCGTCGTACGATATAGAGGGCTGCCCTCACTCTTTCTACGAGGAAATCAATCATGACAACGCACACCGTAAGACTCCACCGCGTCCTCAAGGCAACGCCTGAACGCGTCTACCGCGCTTTCCTGGACGCCGACGCCTTCAACAAATGGCTGCCGCCCAATGGCTTTACCGGGCGGGTGCATCATATGGAAGCAGTGGTCGGCGGCAGCTACCGGATGTCGTTCACCAACTTCACGACCGGGCACAGCCACTCGTTTGGCGGGGAATACCTCGAACTGGTGCCGAACGAGCGGCTGCGCTACACGGCCAGCTTCGAAGACCCGAACCTGCCCGGGACCATGCAGACGACGGTCACGCTGCGGGAAGTGTTTTGCGGAACGGAGCTTGACGTCGTTCAGGAAGGCATTCCCGGGGCCATTCCGCCCGAGGCCTGCTACCTCGGCTGGCAGGAGTCGCTGGTGCTGCTTGGGAAATTGGTTGAGGCGGAGATCAGGGATTGACCTCGTTGGGGGGAGGTCGTCGAGGGGGCAACTCGCTTTCCCATTTACCCCGCGCAAGCACTACAGTGCGCCCGTATTTTTGCAACATGCGTTCAAGGGCGGGAAACTACAGTCGGATTGGCGCAAAAGAGTACCCCGTCATTCCCGCGAAAGCGGGAATCCATAGTGAAGCCGCGCATGCTACCCGCCTTTGGATTCCCGCCTTCGCGGGGATGACGGGGAAAGACGTGCAAGTCTTGAACCGAAGCGCCCGCACGCGGACGCCCCTAGGACAACGGTTTGATTCAGCTACTGAACCAGCGGCGACGAGGCCCCTTCCAGCGTCACGCCCTTGATATCCGCCTTCCCCACCAGAATCTGCAGGTACTGATGCACCCCCTTGTGCCAGGCCTGCTGGATCAGCGTATCCGCAATCTGCGCCTTGACCGCGTCGAACGGCATCAGCCTGCCTTCGACATGCTTCATGACCTGCACGATGTGTAGCCCGAAGCGGGTCTCGATCAGGCGATTCGCCATTTCGCCATCACGCAGGCGGAACAGCACACGCTCGAACTCCTGCACCGTCTGGCCACGGGACAGTTGACCGAGGTTGCCGCCGAGGCCTCCCGAGGGGCAGTTCGAATACGTCTTGGCCAGTTCGGCGAAGCGCTCCGGATTGCGCTGCAATTCCTCCAGCACCGACTCCGCCGTGGCACGCAGGAATTCGAGCGAGACGGTCGGCGTCACCTGGAACAGGATATGCCGCGCTTCCACCAGTTCGCCGTAGGTATAGCGCTCCTGATGATTGCGGTAGTACGTCTCGCATGCCGCATCGTCCGCTTCCGGCACGCGCACTTCCTTTGCAAAGAGCGCTTCGATGCGGGCATCGTCATCGTCGCCGTCCAATCCGAGCCGGTCCGCTTCCTGCAGCAGCAGGGTGCGCAGGACCAGCTCGTGGACGGTTTCCTTCAATGGGTTTTCCGCTTTCTGGTGGTGCACGATTTCTTTCTCGATGGCTTCATCCGTGATCTCGATGCCGTTGACGGAAATACCCATGGCCCCTCTCCTCTTTCAATAACGTGGCATTAACTTGACATTAGCGCGGGCGAACCAGCTGGTACGCGCGGCTGAGATAACCGACGGACGCGAAGCCGCTCCACACGTGCACCAGGCGGGTGAACGGGAAGATGATGAACAGCGACATGCCCATGAACAGGTGCACCTTGAACAGCAGCGGCGCTTCAGCCAGGAAGCCTGCGGCATCGCCACGGAAGGTGACGATGTGCTGCGCCCACTGCATGAACAGCGTCATCAGGTGGCCGTCGGTATGTGATGCCGACAGGAAGATCGTGGACAGGCCGAGCAGCAGCGTGGCCAGGATCCACAGCAGGACGATCTTGTCCTTGAAGGTGGTCACGGCGCGCAGGCGGTCGCTGGAAAAGCGGCGTGCCAGCAGGGTCAGCAGGCCGATCAGGCACAGCGTGCCCATGATGCCGCCGGCGGTCATGGCGATGATCTGCTTGGCGCCGTGCGAGACGCCCAGCGTGTCCCACACCCAGATCGGGGTGAGCAGGCCGGCGGCATGGCCGAAGAACAGGCCGATGATGCCGATGTGGAAGCAGATGTTGCCAAAGCGCAGCGAGCCGCGATGCAGAAGCTGGCTCGACTCCGACTTCCATGTGTACTGCTCGCGGTCGAAGCGCACCAGGCTTCCGAGCAGGAAGATCGCCAGTGCGATGTACGGGAAGATCCCGAAGACGAATTGATGCAGGTAGTTCATGTTTTTATCTCCTTGTAATCCTGTGGCGCGGTCCCTGGTGTGTCAGGCCGGTGCTGCCGCTGCCGGGCGGCGTGCGGGATGGAAATTGATCGGCTGCACGCCGCTCGATCCGCAGCTCAGTCCCTTGTTGAGCAGCGGCTCGACGCCGTCCGCGCCTGGCCCCATCGTTTCCAGCAGTTCGTCCATGTCGCGAATCGGCGGCTCGCTCAGTTCTTCGGCCGGAACCGGGCTGAGTGCCTCGACGGCCTGCAGCACGACGGCGTACGGGCTGTTGTTGGCCGCCAGCTTGCGGCCGAGGTGCGCGAGCACGTGCACGGCGTCCGAAAGCAGGCGGTCCGACTCGTCCTTGTCGACCTGGGACAAAAACTCGAGGAACAGCGGCACGTAGTCGGGCAAGTCATCCGCGCACATCTGCAGGCCGTGCTTCTTGTACTCCTGCATGAGGTCCACCATGGCCTGGCCGCGGTCGCGGGATTCGCCGTGGATGTGCTCGAAGAGGTGCAGCGAGTGCGATGGATTGCGGTCGAAGGTCGACACGTAGTTTTCCTGCAGCGTGAGCAGGTCCTCGCCGGCGAGATGGGCAAACAGCGGCTGCAGCGTCGCCTTCATCTCCGGCTGGCCGTCCAGCGCCGCGTACAGTTCGTCGAGCGCCTCGATCAGCGCCTCCTCCGGGTACATCAGCAATGTGGACAAGACTTGATAGTGTTGCATGGTCATTTCCTTATTCAACGCATGCCTGTCGGCAGGTACGGAGGGCAGGATGGGGAGGGATTGGCGGGCCCCATCCTGCCACCAGGCGTCCTACACGCCTTCCGTCTCTTTCTTCTTCCTCGACTTGGGCATGTCGACGAAGATCACCGAACCCTGCTTCTTCTTGCCGAACAGCGAAGGATCGCTCACCCCGTCCGAGCAGCCGTTGCCGAAGCTGAAGCCGCAGGAACCTTTTTCGTTGAAGCTGTCTTCCACCATTTCCTTGTGGCTCGACGGAATCACGAAGCGGTCCTCGTAGTTGGCGATGGCCATGATGTGGTACATGTCTTCCACCTCCGCCTTCGACAGGCCGGTCTGCTTCAGCACTTCCAGGTTTTCGGTGCCGTCGACCGACTTGGCGCGCATGTAGGCACGCATCGCCAGCATGCGGTCGAGTGCATGCACCACCGGCTGTTCCTTGCCTGCGGTCAGCAGGTTGGCGAGGTACTTGACCGGGATGCGCAGGCTCTTGGTGTCCGGGATGATGCCGTTCATGCCCATCTTGCCGGACTCGGCCGCAGCCTGGATCGGCGACAGCGGCGGGATGTACCAGACCATCGGCAGCGTGCGGTATTCCGGATGCAGCGGGAAGGCGACCTTCCATTCCATCGCCATCTTGTAGACCGGCGACTTCTTGGCGGACTCCAGCCAGGCTTCCGGGATGCCCTGCTTGCGCGCTTCCTCGATGACCTTCGGATCGTTCGGGTCGAGGAAGAGCTTGAGCTGGGCTTCGTACAGGTCCTGCTCGTCGGCCACGGACGCCGCGGCTTCGATCTGGTCGGCGTCGTACAGCATCACGCCGAGATAGCGGATACGGCCCACGCAGGTTTCCGAGCACACCGTCGGCTGGCCCGCTTCGATACGCGGGAAGCAGAAGGTGCACTTTTCGGCCTTGCCGGAAGACCAGTTGTAATAGATCTTCTTGTACGGGCAGCCGGAGATGCACATGCGCCAGCCGCGGCACTTGTCCTGGTCGACCAGCACGATGCCGTCGTCTTCACGCTTGTAGACGGAACCGGACGGGCAGGAGGCGACGCAGGCCGGGTTCAGGCAGTGCTCGCACAGGCGCGGCAGGTACATCAGGAAGGTGTTCTCGAACGTGCCATAGATTTCCTTCTGCACGCCGTCGAACAGCTTGTCCTTGCTGCGCTTGGCGAACTCGCCACCGAGGTCGTCTTCCCAGTTCGGGCCCCATTCGATCTTGTCCATCTTCTGGCCGGTGATCACCGAGACCGGGCGTGCGGTCGGCGGTGTCTCGGACAGCGGCGCGTTCTGCAGGTGCTCGTAGTCGTAGGTGAACGGCTCGTAGTAGTCGTCGATGGCCGGCAGGTTCGGGTTGGCGAAGATGTTGGCCAGGATCTTCAGCTTGCTGCCCTGGCGCGGTTCGATCTTGCCGTCGGCGTTGCGCTTCCAGCCGCCGTTCCACTTGTCCTGGTTTTCCCACTCCTTCGGGTAGCCGACGCCCGGCTTGGATTCGACGTTGTTGAACCATGCGTATTCCACACCGTCACGGCTGGTCCAGACGTTTTTGCAGGTGACTGAACAGGTGTGGCAACCGATGCACTTGTCCAGGTTCAGCACCATGCCGATTTGTGCTCTGATTTTCATGTTTGCTCCAGAATGGTGACTGTGATTACGCCTTTTCCTTCAACGGGCCTTCCAGCCAGTCGACGTTCTTCACCTTGCGGATCAGGACGAACTCGTCGCGGTTGGAACCGACGGTGCCGTAGTAGTTGAAGCCGTACGACAACTGTGCGTAACCGCCGATCATGTGCGTGGGCTTGGTCACCGCGCGGGTCACCGAGTTGTGGATGCCGCCGCGCATGCCCGAGGTCTCCGCACCCGGCATGTTCACGATCTTCTCCTGGGCGTGGTACATCAGCGTCATGCCGACCGGGACGCGCTGCGATACCACCGCGCGGGCCACCAGCGTGCCGTTGACGTTGAACACCTCGATCCAGTCGTTGTCGACGATGCCGGCTTCCTTGGCGTCGATTTCCGACAGCCAGACGTGCGGGCCGCCGCGCGACAGCGTCAGCATGCGCAGGTTGTCCGAGTAGGTCGAGTGGATGCCCCACTTCTGGTGCGGCGTGATCCAGTTGAGCGCGATCTCCTTGTTGCCGTTCGGACGCTTGTCCTTGATGGCACCGGTGGTCTTGGTGTTGATCGCCGGCTTGTACACGCACAGGCCTTCACCGAACTCGCGCATCCACTGGTGATCCTGGTAGAACTGCTGGCGGCCGGTCAGGGTGCGCCAGGGGATCAGTTCATGCACGTTGGTGTAGCCGGCGTTGTAGCTGACCTCTTCGCTTTCCAGGCCGGACCAGGTCGGCGAGGAGATGATCTTGCGCGGCTGCGCCTGCACGTCGCGGAAGCGGATGCTGTCATGCTCGCGCGGGATCGCCAGGTGGGTATGGTCGCGGCCGGTGATCTTGGACAGCGCATCCCAAGCCTTGACGGCGACGTGGCCGTTGGTTTCCGGGGCGAGCGACAGGATCATTTCGGCGGCATCGATCGCGGATTCCAGGCGCGGCTGGCCCTTCGACACGCCCTCTTCCGTCACCACGCGGTTCAGGCCGCGCAGGATGTCGACTTCGTGCTCGGTCTTCCAGCTGATGCCCTTGCCGCCGTTGCCGACCTTCTCCAGCAACGGGCCGATGGAAGTGAACTTCTTGTACACATCCTTGTAGTTGCGCTCGACGACCTGCATCGCGGGCATGGTCTTGCCCGGGATCGGTTCGCATTCGCCCGCACGCCAATCCTTCGGATCGAACGGCTGGCCGAGTTCGCCGGGGGTGTCGTGCATCAGCGGCGTCAGGACCAGGTCCTTCTGCGTGCCGAGATACTCGCCGCCGATTTCCGTGAACTTCTTCGCGATGCCCTTGTAGATTTCCCAGTCGGACTTCGCCTTCCACAGCGGCTGCACGGCTTCGGACAGCGGGTGGATGAACGGATGCATGTCCGAGGTGTTGAGGTCGTCCTTTTCGTACCAGGTGGCGGTCGGCAGCACGATGTCACCGTACAGCGCGGTGGTCGACATGCGGAAGTCGAGCACGACGAGCAGGTCGAGCTTGCCTTCGGCCGCCGGACGCACCTTGATGTCGCGCGGCTTGACGCAGCCTTCTTCGTCGCTCATCAGCGCGTTCTGCGTGCCGAGCAGGTACTTCAGGAAGTACTCGTGGCCCTTGCCCGAGCTGCCCAGGATGTTGGAACGCCACACGAACATGGTGCGCGGGAAGTTGGCCGGATTGTCCGGATCGTCGCAGGACAGGTTCAGCTTGCCGTCCTTCAGTTGCTCGACGGCGTACTTGACCGGATCCTTACCGGCGGCTTCGGCGGCGCGAACGACTTCCAGCGGGTTGGTTTCGAGCTGCGGTGCCGACGGCAACCAGCCGAGGCGTTCCGCCTTGGCGTTGAAGTCGATCATCGACATCTTCGAGAACTCGCCATCCGCCGTCGGCGTCAGGATCTCGTTGGAGTGCAGCTTTTCATGGCGCCACTGGCTGGTGTGCGCGTAGAAGAACGAGGTGGAGTTCATCTGGCGCGCCGGACGGTTCCAGTCGAGCGCGAAGGCCAGCGGGGTCCAGCCGGTCTGCGGACGCAGCTTTTCCTGGCCCACGTAGTGCGCCCAACCGCCGCCGGATTGGCCGACGCAGCCGCACATCATCAGCATGTTGATGATGCCGCGGTAGGTCATGTCCATGTGGTACCAGTGGTTCAGCGCGGCGCCGACGATGACCATGCTCTTGCCGCGGGTCTTGTCGGCGTTGTCCGCGAATTCGCGGGCGACGGTGATGACGTCAGCGCGCTTGACGCCGGTGTGCTTCTCCTGCCATGCCGGGGTGTAAGGGACGTCGTCGTCGTAGCTGGTGGCGACATTGCCGCCGCCGAGGCCGCGGTCGACGCCGTAGTTGGCCATCGACAGGTCATACACGGTGGCGACCAGCGCCGTCGTGCCGTCAGCCAGTTGCACTTTCTTGACCGGCACGTTGCGCACGAGCATGTCGTTCGCATCGACGCCGCCGAAGTAGGCGAAGCCGACACCGGCGACGTCGTCGCGATGGTTGATCAGCGACAGTTGCGGATCGATCGCATTGCCGCTCTTGCCTTCCTTCTGTTCGAGGTTCCACTTGCCGGACTCGCCCCAGCGGAAGCCGATGGAGCCGGACGGTGCGACGATGTTGCCGGTCGCTTCATCGATGACCAGCGTCTTCCATTCCGGATTGTTGGCTTCGTCGAGGTTGTTGGCGAGGTGCGAGGCGCGCAGGAAGTAATCCGGCACCAGGTAGCCGTTCTTTTCCTTCAGCAGCACCAGCATCGGGAAGTCAGTGTACTGCTTCGCGTATTCACGGAAGTAGGCGGACTTGCCGGTGGCGTGGAATTCCTTGAGGATCACGTGACCGATTGCCATCGCCAGCGCGGCGTCGGTGCCCTGCTTCGGGGCGAGCCAGATGTCGCCGAACTTGGCCATTTCGCCGAAGTCGGACGACACGGCGACGGTCTTCGTACCTTTGTAACGCACTTCGGTGTAGAAATGCGCATCAGGGGTACGGGTCATCGGGATGTTGGAGCCCCACACCATGAGGTAGGTGGAGTTATACCAGTCGGCCGATTCCGGCACGTCGGTCTGTTCGCCCCAGATTTGCGGCGAGGACGGCGGAAGGTCGCAGTACCAGTCGTAGAAGCTCATTGCCACGCCGCCGATCAGCGACAGGTAGCGGGTGCCGGCGGCATAGCTGACCATGGACATCGCGGGAATCGGCGAGAAGCCGATGATGCGGTCCGGTCCGAATTTCTTGACGGTGTACGCGTTGTTGGCGGCGATGATCTCGTTGACCTCATCCCACTCGGCACGGACGAAACCGCCCTGCCCGCGCACCTTCTTGTACTTGGCGGCGCGTGCCGGATCCTGGCTGATGTATTCCCAGGCCTTGATCGGGTCCATGGTCTTGCGCGCTTCGCGCCACATCTGCATCAGGCGGCCGCGCACCATCGGGTACTTTACGCGCTGGGCCGAATACACGTACCAGGAATACGACGCACCGCGTGGGCAGCCGCGCGGCTCGTGGTTCGGCAGGTCCGGGCGGGTGCGCGGATAGTCGGTCTGCTGGGTTTCCCAGGTGATCAGGCCGTTCTTCACATACACCTTCCAGCTGCACGACCCCGTGCAGTTGGCGCCGTGCGTGGAACGCACGATCTTGTCGTGCTGCCAGCGCTGGCGGTAGGCGTTTTCCCAGGTGCGGTCTTCTTGCACTACCGCGCCGTGGCCGTTGGAAAAGGTTTCCTTGGGCTTGCTGAAGAATTTCAGGCGGTCCAGAAAGTGACTCATGGTTTCTCCATACGTGCGCCCTTGTTCGGGCGCCTTTGTTGTAACTACGCTTTGTAACTAATCGGATTGGCTCTGTATCAAGTCTACGTAGCCCCTCTCGTCCTTCCTATTCGCAAGAAGTCGGGCTGGTTCCGGCGATGGAACTAACCCGACTAGTACTTTCGAACTATCTCAGCACGGCATCGGCGCGTTCTTGCGGGAATAGCACCACCAGGTGATGGCGATGCAGGTGACGTAGAACGCGATGAAGGCCCAGAGCGCAGCGGTCGGGCCGCCGGTCATGGCGATCGAGGTGCCGTAGCTCTTCGGGATGAAGAAGGCGCCGTAGGCACCGACTGCCGAGGAGAAACCGAGCACGGCGGCCGCTTCCTTGTTGGCGTCGACGATAGCCTGGGCTTCTGCCCTGGCGCCCTTGCCGGCGGCGGCGCGCTGGCGCTCGGTCATGAAGATCACCGGGATCATGCGGAAAGTGGACGCATTACCGACGCCAGTGCCGGCGAACAGCAGCATGAACATCCAGAAGAAGCCGTGGAAATGACCGGCCGAACCGTTCACGGGCAGGAAATAAATGACACCGACCACCGCCAGGATCATCACGATGAAGGTCCAGAAAGTGACGATGGCGCCGCCGAGCTTGTCGGAGATCCAGCCGCCGGCAACGCGAGCCAGCGCGCCGACGAGCGGTCCGAGGTAGGCATATTGGAGCGGATTGACGTCCGGGAACTGCGACTTGATCAGCATCGGGAAGCCGGCGGAGTAGCCGATGAAGGAACCGAAGGTGCCGATGTACAGCCAGCACATCAGCCAGTTGTGCTTGCGCTTGAAGATGACAGCCTGTTCCGAGAACGAGGCGCTTGCCGAAGCCAGGTCATTCATGCCGAACCAGGCGGCAAAGGTCGTCATGGCGATGAAGGGCACCCAGACGAAGCCGGCGTTCTGCAGCCACATCTGCTTGGTTTCGCCTGCCTTGGTCCAGATCTGCGCTTCGCCGCCGATGGCACCGAAGATGCCTGCGGTGATCACCAGCGGCACCACGAACTGCACCACCGACACGCCGAGGTTGCCGAGGCCGGCGTTCATGCCCAGCGCATAGCCCTTCTGCGCCTTCGGGAAGAAGAAGCTGATGTTGGCCATGGAGGACGCGAAGTTGCCGCCGCCAAAGCCGCACAGGAGCGCCAGCACGAGCATGGTGGGATACCCGGTGTTCGGGTCCTGCACCGCAAAGCCGATGCCGATGGCCGGGATCATCAGCGACGCGGTCGAGATCGTCGTCCACTTGCGGCCGCCGAAGATCGGCACCATGAACGAGTAGAAGACCCGCAGGGTCGCGCCGGACAGCCCGGGCAGCGCCGCCAGCCAGAACAGCTGGTTGGTGCTGTACTGGAATCCAACGTTGGGCAGGTTCACCACCACCACGCTCCATACCATCCAGACGGCGAATGCCAGGAGCAGTGCCGGAATCGAGATCCACAGGTTGCGGTTGGCGGTGGACTTGCCTTTGGAAACCCAGAACGATGGTGTTTCCGGTTCCCAGTGACTGATCAGATATTTACTCACGTTGTTCTCCTCTTATCGAATGCGACAGATGCGACAGCTCAGGCCGCCTTTTTGAGCGGCACGGAAACGTCAGGGGTTTCCCGCTCGGGTTTGAATGAGAAATGCATCCACACCAGCGACACGCAGACCGTGCCGTAGAGCAGCATGAATGCACTGGAACGGACGCCGGTCAGGTCGACCAGCGCACCAAACATGATCGGCAGGATGAAGCCGCCGAGACCGCCGGCCAGGCCGACGACGCCCGACACGGCGCCGATGTTGTGGCTGAAGTCATCCGAGATGAACTTGAAGACGGACGCCTTGCCGATGGCGGTGGCAACACCGACCACGAACAGCAGGGCGGTGAAGAACCAGGCATTGATGCCGATATCGATGCTCATCGGACCGTTGACCGTCTTGACGACCATGCTGGTCTGCGGATAAGACAGCAGGAAGAACGCCACCCAGCACACCCACATCACATACCAGGTCACCTTGTAGGCCCCGTACTTGTCGGAGATCCAGCCGCCCAGCGCGCGCAGCACGCCACCCGGCAGCGAGAAGCAGGCGGCCAGCAAGGCGGCGAGCTTCATGTCGAAGCCGTATTCCGACACGTAGTACTTGGTCATCCACAGCGCCAGCGCGACGTAGCCGCCGAACACGACCGAGTAGTACTGGCAATAGCGCCAGACGCGCGGATCCTTGAGCATGCGCATCTGCGAGATAAAGCTGACGTTGGACGGAATGGTGTGCGACTTGTCGGTGTAGCTGAAGAACCAGAAGACCAGCGCCGTCGTCAGCATGGCGGCCGCATAGACTTTCGGCAGGAACTGCCAGCCGAATGCGGCGATGATGGCCGGCGCAACGAACTTGGTCAGTGCCGAACCGGAGTTGCCCGCGCCGAAAATGCCCATGGCAAGGCCGCGACGCTCCGGCTGGAACCAGCGCGCGACGTAAGGCGTACCGACCGAGAATGAGCCGCCGGCGACGCCGACGAACAGGCCAAGGACAAGGAAGTGCCAGTATTCGGTGGCTTCGCCGATCAGGTAGATCGGGATCACCGTGGACAGCATCAGCATGAACAGCACGATGCGGCCGCCGAACTTGTCGGTCCAGATCCCGAGCGGCACGCGGACCAGCGATCCGGTGAGCACGGGCGTTGCCGCCAGCAGGCCGAACTGTGTTTCATTCAGCCCCAGCTTTGCCTTGATGGGAATGCCAAGAACGGCAAACATCATCCAGACCGCGAAGCAGATGGTGAAGGCGAACGTACTGCTCGCCAGCACCGATATCTGCTTTCCTTTTGAATTACCCTGATTGGCCACGACGCACCTCCCTCGATGATTGACGCGATGTCAGAAGGTTACGTCTGCGCACTTCAAGGCACTATTGGCCGGAGGGGTATCCGGCGAAGGCAGTTGGCTTAGTCCGATCGGTCGAAGGGAATAGGCTGGAACGAGAGGGATAGGTCGAAAGGTGTAGAAAATGCTGGCGGGCGGCGGTAGTCGATCACACAACGCCCGCCTGCGTGAGGCACCGGCCGCCCCCCCAACCCGGCCCAATTTGACCAGGATCAAGGCCGATTTCTACCTAGAAACCTAGCATGGCTTCAGCGTCCCCGAGGCGTGTCCTACCTTATCCAGAGAATGCACCATGTTCAAAACGATTCTTGTTCCCACCGATGGATCCCCGCTGTCCGACAAGGCGATTGAAGCGGCAATCACGTTTGCAAAAGGCGCCGGCAGCAAGGTGATCGGCATTTCGGTCTCCGAGCCGCGCGACTACTCCCATGTCTCGGACGGAATGAGCGTCTCCGACTCCAAACAGGCCTTCCAGGACCGCTGCGCCATCGCGGAAGCGAATGTCGGCAAGATCGCGGCTGCCGCACAAGCCGCCAACGTCCCCTGCGAAACGGTGACCGCTCGTTCAGTCAATCCATACGAGGAAATCATCAAGGCTGCCAAGGATCACCAGTGCGACGTGATCTTCATGGCATCGCATGGCCGCAAGGGCCTGAGCGCATTGTTCGTCGGCAGCGAAACGCAGAAAGTGCTGGCGAATTCGACCATACCGGTCTTGGTTTTCCGCTAACCATCCCTCCCTCGGAACTTGACACGACGACAACGCGCAAGGGAATGCGCCGGGTTATTCCAGATCAAGCAATTTGGAAAAAGGCCATCGCGCGCGTTGAGCGCACTAGATTTAGTCTCTACCATCTCTCGAACCACAAGATATTGTGCTTTTCTGGAGACTAAATGACACCTCGCGCCATTACCTTCCTGACGCATATCGTCAAGCGCGACGGCACTGTAAAGCCGTTTGACCCGAACAAGATTCTCTCCGCGCTGCTGCGCGCCGGCCAGGCCACCGGCGAATTCGGCCACGAGGAAGCCGAGGCCTTGACGCTGCAGGCCGTCATGCAGCGCATCCAGCTCAACAGCGATACCGCCCCGCATATCGAGCAGATCCAGGACGTCGTTGAATCCGTCCTCTTCGACGCTGGCTACCGCAAGACCTTGCGCGCGTATGTCGTCTATCGCGAGCAGCACAAGAAGCTGCGCAGCGACCGCAAGACGCTAGTCGACGTCGAGTCCTCGATCAACGAATACCTGCAGCAGCTCGACTGGCGCGTCAACGCCAACGCCAACCAGGGCTACTCGCTCGGCGGCCTGATCCTGAACGTGTCCGGCAAGGTCATCGCCAACTACTGGCTCAACCATGTGTATCCGCCGGAAGTCGGCGAAGCGCACCGCCAGGCCGACATCCATATCCACGATCTCGACATGCTGGCCGGCTATTGCGCCGGATGGTCGCTGCGCACCCTGCTCAACGAAGGCCTGAACGGCGTGCCCGGCAAGGTCGAATCCGGCCCGCCCAAGCACATGTCCAGCGCCGTCGGCCAGATCGTCAACTTCCTCGGCACGCTACAGAATGAATGGGCGGGCGCGCAGGCGTTCAGCTCCTTCGACACGTACATGGCCGCCTTCGTGCGCAAGGACAAGCTGTCGTACGAGCAGGTCCGCCAGTACATGCAGGAACTGATCTACAACCTCAACGTTCCCTCGCGCTGGGGCACGCAGACGCCGTTCACCAACCTCACCTTCGACTGGGTCTGCCCGGAAGACCTGCGCGAACAGGTGCCGGTCATCGGCGGCAAGGAAATGGATTTCACCTACGGCGAGCTGCAGGCCGAGATGGACATGATCAACCGCGCCTACATCGAAGTGATGATGGCCGGCGACGCCAAGGGCCGCGTGTTCACGTTCCCGATCCCGACCTACAACATTACCGAGGACTTCGACTGGAACAGCCCGAATGCGGAGCTGCTGTTCGAGATGACGGCGCGCTACGGCCTGCCCTACTTCCAGAACTTCCTGAATTCGGAACTCAAGCCGAACATGATCCGTTCGATGTGCTGCCGCCTGCAGCTCGACCTGCGCGAACTGCTCAAGCGCGGCAATGGCCTGTTCGGATCGGCGGAACAGACCGGCTCGCTCGGCGTGGTGACCATCAACTGCGCGCGCCTCGGACATCTGTATCGCGGCGACGAGGAAGCGCTGTTCGCCCGCGTCGACGAACTGCTCGAACTCGGCAAGGCCAGCCTTGAAATCAAGCGCAAGGTCATCCAGCGCCACATGGACAGCGGCCTGTTCCCGTACACCAAGCGCTACCTCGGCACCCTGCGCAACCACTTCTCGACGTTGGGCGTGAACGGCATCAATGAAATGATCCGCAACTTCACCAGCGACGAGCACGACATCACGACCGAATGGGGTGCGGGCCTCGCGGTACGCCTGCTCGACCACATCCGCGCGCGCATGCTCGAGTTCCAGGACCAGACCGGCAACATGTACAACCTGGAAGCGACGCCGGCGGAAGGCACGACCTACCGCTTCGCCAAGGAAGACCGCAAGCGCTATCCCGACATCCTGCAGGCCGGCACCACCGACATGCCCTACTACACCAACTCCTCGCAACTGCCGGTCGGCTTCACCGACGACCCGTTCGAGGCATTGGAACGCCAGGAGGAACTGCAACGCAAATACACTGGCGGCACCGTGCTCCATCTCTACATGACCGAACCGGTCTCGAGCCCGAACGCCTGCCGCACGCTGGTCAAGCGCGCCCTGAGCCGCTTCCGCCTGCCTTACATCACCGTCTCGCCGACCTTCTCGATCTGCCCGAAACACGGCTACCTGAGCGGCAGCCATGAATTCTGTCCGAAGTGCGATGCGGACATCATCGAGCGCAAGACACGTGAACTGGAGGCGAACTAAATGACCTGCGAAACCATCAAGGAGACAAACATGACCGATCTCAGCAATCAGAAGGCTCTTGAAACCCGTCAAATCATCCTGACCGACGCGGAACGCCAGCCTTGCGAGATCTGGACGCGGGTGATGGGATATCACCGGCCTTTGTCCTCATTCAATATCGGAAAAAAGGGAGAATTCCATGAGCGCAAGTACTTTGACGAGCAATGCGCGAATCTCGGCGGCTGAACCCGGTCCCCGCACGCTGAAGGTGGGCGGCGTTACGCCGTTCACCGCGACGGACTACCCGGGCAAGCTGGCTGCGGTCGTCTTCGTGCAGGGCTGTCCGTGGTCTTGCGGCTATTGCCACAACCCGCACCTGCAGATGCGCCTGCAGAAGAGTCCGCTGCAGTGGAGCAAGGTGCTCGGCCTGCTCGAAAAGCGCGTCGGACTGATCGACGCCGTGGTCTTCAGCGGCGGCGAGCCCACGCTCGACCCGGCGATCGGCAACGCCATCAAGGATACGCGCAAGCTGGGATTCGAGATCGGCCTGCATACCGGCGGGTCCTATCCCCAGCGCCTGAACGAATTGCTGCCTCTCGTCGATTGGGTGGCGCTCGATATCAAGGCGCCGTTCGCGCAGTATGAAAAGGTCACCGGCATCGCCGACAGTGGCCTGCAGGCGCTGGCGTGTGCCGAAGCCGTGCTGGCAAGCGGGAAAGAGTATGAGTTCCGCACGACGGTGCATCCCTCCTTGCTGAGCGAAGACGAGATCATGGACATCGCCCGCGCCCTTGTGGCCATGGGGGCGAAGAACTATGCGCTGCAGACGTTCCGGGCGCAGGGGTGCAAGACGAAGGAGCTGAAGGCGACTGCAGTGGCCGGCTATCCGAGCGAGGGGTTGGTGCAGCAGGTGTCGGGGATGTTTGAACAGTTCAGTTATCGGCCGGCTTGATGTTTGAATGCGGATAGGAATCTGAGA
Organism: Noviherbaspirillum sp. ST9; assembly: GCF_048799745.1. Taxonomy (NCBI): domain Bacteria; kingdom Pseudomonadati; phylum Pseudomonadota; class Betaproteobacteria; order Burkholderiales; family Oxalobacteraceae; genus Noviherbaspirillum; species Noviherbaspirillum sp. ST9. The sequence goes on from NZ_JBLWFR010000005.1 coordinate 104,565, forward strand.
ATTGTTCCCCCTCTTTCCCGTCATTCCCGCGCAGGCGGGAATCCATGCGGAGGCGCTCCGGACTGACTCCCTATGGATGGCCGTTCCTCGAAGCTTCGCTTTCCCGCCTGCACGGGAATGACGGGGAAAATTTTACTTCCTGCCTTCACACTTCGGTGCCCGCCTATGCCCGACAGTATGAACCTCACGCCAGCGTATGCGGCTGCTCGATAATCTGTTGGTAAATCAAGCTCTGCAGAATCACGCTGTCGTTCGGCTGCAAATCCAGAAACTGGATGCCATGCTGAACCCTGAGTGCATCTCCCCCCTCCTTTTCCTCATCCGCGAACACGTTGCGCACAATGGCTTTCACAGTCAGGTAAGCCTCCATATTGTGCAGGTTCACCCGGAATGCCAGGACGATCTCCCCGCCTCTCCCGGCTAACTGTTGACGGGCCTTGACCAGCGCACCGTCGGCGCTGAGGTTGACGATCACGCCCGGCTGCTTTTCATTGCCATCGCCCGGCGTCGCGATCGAGGCAATGATCTTTGTCTTGATACGCGGCGACTTGCGTATCACCGCCCCTTGCACGACATCGGGAAAGGACAGGTGGAGATAGTCGTAGGGAATCTTGCATACGCGCACCACGGCGCAATCGAAGGCGAACGCCTTCTGGCTGCTGAATACACGTGCAACGATCTTGTCATGCTCGCGCAACGGCACGCGCATGCCATTGGTCATCGGCGTAGAGACCATGAGGCTGGCATTCTCGAGATAGCCGAGCAGCCGGACAAAGTGACGTTCCGTTCCCATCGATGCAGGCGGCTGCAGCTGGATGCGGTCGCCCACGCGCAGCCGCATGTCCTGGAACGTAAAGCGGCTCTCCGGGTTGATCGAAAGCGCCTTGTCCAGTTCGCCTTGTAAACCCGCGGATTTGTCCGAAGGCGGTTGCAAGGAAAGTTCGCGTAGCGGATTGGCGGCCACCAGCAACTGAAGCTGCTCTTCCGTTTCGATCACCTGCCCGCGCTCCATCAGCACATTGCGCTCCTGGTCATACACCGTCCAAGGCAACCGGGTTCCTACGGCGAGTTTGTCGCTTTCTATCGAAATCAGGCTCATTTTCCGCGTTTCACGTTGTTTGAAGGCTGCTGCAGGCAAGCCTTTCCGCAAAGACAGATCAGGGCCTTATCTTAGCTTCATTCTCGGTCAGCTGTTACATTGGAAGCAGTCCAGATATGTCCGGAGTCCGCTGTAACGACCAGGAAACGAAACGCCATGCGCTTCATCCTTAACATCGATGTACCCGACCTCGTGCCGGCGATCCGCTTCTATACGGATGCCTTCGGCCTGACGCTGAGCCGAATCATTGAGGACGATGTGGCGGAGCTGACCGGTGCCTCTTCCGTCATCTACCTGCTGCAGAACGTACCGGGATCGCGCTGTGCACCTTCCATTCCGCAAGGGCGCGACTATGCCAGGCACTGGACGCCCGTGCACATGGACTTCGTTGTGGAAGATTTGCAGGCCGCTGCCGGCCGCGCAATCGGGGCTGGCGCAGTGCGCGAGAGTGAATGCGTTGAATGGAACGGATCGAAATGCATCACCTTTTCCGACCCGTTCGGCCACGGGTTTTGCCTGATCGAGTTCGAGGGTGATACCTATGGGATGGGCGAGTCGAAACCGGTTGATCCGTAATATCGCGCACATCGCGCGCCTGATGCTGCAGGAAAATAAAACCGGTCAAGTTCGAAATCGACTTGCTTCTTCGATACAGATTCAGAGACATTGGCAACGATCTTCATGAAGCTCTCTTGACACCAATCAGGAGAAGCGTGGTGAACCCCGCATTGCTTATCACCACTGAGTGTCTATTATTTCAGCTGACCATGCGTGGAATTCGGTGACGCACTACGTGCCGCTTCCTCAACGCGAGGCGTGTTCCGTCTTGAGGTATTTCCGAAAGGAGAACCGATGTACTGGAAACCGATCACGGGGCGATGCTCCAGGCATGTATCCCCGGCGCGTCCAGGACCACTTCCTCCCCGCTGCCTCCGCATCATGTGCATGACCTTCCTGGGCGCGACACTGTCGACCGGCATGCATTCATCCAACGCAGCCCCACCCGTAGAAGAATTGGTCAACCTGTCTCTCGAGGAACTGGCGAACATCCAGATTACGTCGGTATCGAAAAAGGGGGAGAGCCTCGCCGATGCAGCCGCGTCGGTATTCGTCATTACCCAGGACGACATCCGGCGCTCCGGGGCCACGAGCCTGCCTGAAGCGTTGCGTCTGGCGCCGAATCTTCATGTCGGGCAAATCAGTGCCCATAACTATGCGATCAGTGCCCGAGGCTTTAATAACATTTCCGCCAACAAGCTGCTGGTCATGATTGACGGCAGGTCTGTCTACACGCCGCTATTTTCGGGCGTGTTCTGGGACGTCCAGGACGTCATGCTTGAGGATGTGGATCGCATTGAAGTCATCAGCGGGCCAGGCGGAACATTGTGGGGCACAAACGCGGTCAACGGAATCATCAACGTGATTACGCAGTCGGCCAGGACAACGCAAGGCGGCCTGGCATCGATTGGAGCGGGAAATCGGGAAAGCGGCGCGGCGCTTCGCCATGGCGGAAAGGTGGAAGCCGACGGCAGCTACCGCGTCTACGGGAAGTATACGGATCGGAAAAACACCGAAACCGCGAACGGCACGGCGATCAATGACGCCTTTCACCAGGGACAGGCTGGATTCCGCATGGATTGGGAACGGCCCGGCGAAAATTTTACCCTGCAAGGAAATGCCTACGACGGGAAAGAAGCGCAACCGGAACCCGGCACAGTCCCCATTGCCGGAGTGCCATTCCGGCTCGGCGACATCTCGTTGTCCGGCATTAATCTGCGTACGCGATGGGAGCGGCTCCTGAACAGCGGCGCCACCCTGAGCGTGCAAGCCTATTTCGATCGCACCGAACGACGCGTTCCACCAACCTTCAGCGAAAAGCTCGATGTTGTCGATCTGCAGCTGCAGCACTCCTTGCCGCGCTATGGCATCCATGCGCCGGTATGGGGAGCCGAATACCGTTACGGCATGGACAGGGTCACGAATAGCCCGTTCTTCGCCTTCTTGCCGGCCAGGGTCAATCAAACCTGGTCCAGCGTATTTGCACAGGACGAAATGCGCCTGCGCGACAACCTCCGCCTGACCGTGGGAGCGCGCGTAGAGCGCAACGAATATACCGGCAACGAGTTTCTGCCCAATATCCGGCTTGCCTGGAAACCTGCTCCCGAACACCTGCTGTGGAGCGCCCTTTCGCGCACTGTACGTGCCCCGTCCCGTCTGGACCGGGACGCATTCGTCCCCGGCGGAGCCCCGTTTGTGCTCGCGGGCGGACGCAATGTTCGCTCGGAAATTGCTGACGTGATCGAGCTGGGCTACCGTGGCCAGCCCATCCGCAACCTGTCCTACTCGGTGACCGCATACCATGCGGACTATGAACATCTGCGTACGCTGGAATCGAACCCGAGCGGTACTTCCTTCTTCTTTTCAAATTTACTGGATGGCACCACAAAGGGCATCGAAATGTGGGGCAACTACCAGGCGACAAAGCGCTGGCGCCTGAGCGGCGGGTGGACGCTACATCGAGAGAAACTGAAGCTCAGGGCAGGCAGTACCGACGTATTCTCTCCGGTTACCGCGGGCAACGATCCGTCGCACATGCTGGTGTTGCGCTCCTCGCACGATCTGTCCGAGAAAAGCGAACTGGACGTGACGGTACGCCGCGTCGGTGCCCTGTCGGCTCCAGCTGTCCCGGCGTACACGGCCGTAGGTTTCCGTTATGGCTGGCGGTTCCGACCGGGGCTTGAACTCTCCGTCGTCGGACAGAACCTCAATGGGGGCGGTCATGGCGAGTTCACGGATGTTTCGACGCGCAGCGAATTGGAACGCAGCATATTTTTCAAGATCCAGAGCCGCTTTTGAATCTAACAACCTGCTAACGCCGGATCCCGGTCTGCCTTGGCCTCACATTGACGGCGAGACTGAGCAGCTTTGAACTGATTGCCAATCCGTTCTGCGCCGCCGCTTCCTCGTCGATGACGAAACGGACGCGGTCGCCCTGAATGACGAAATTGATAATGCCGACTCCGGGCATATCGCTGACGGTAAGCACCCCGTTGCCGCGCATTGCGTCCAGGGCTTGGCTCGCCTCCTGCGTATTGCCGGGGCCCAGGTACAGGATGTGGCAGCCGGAATCGCGTCCCACGTTTTTGATGCGATGGATCTCGATTGGCCGGCCGTTGATTTGCTGACCTCTGATGGCCGTGTCGAGATCCATGCCGAATGGATCCGCTCCCGCAATGCACAGGTTGATCGCGCTGGTCGATGCGGCAAAGGCTGTCGGCGGCCAGTCAACGTAAAGGCCGAATTTATACAGATAGGCCGCCTTGATCGCATACTCAAGCGATTCCCCATCGCTGGCGGCATACGCGTTGTTGCCGGCAGCAACGCAGCAAGCGCAACTGATGCAAAGAATTGCCGATTTGATCACCATTTCAAATCTCTTCCCTGCGCGACACACCATGCGTGATTTGCTGAAAATATCGAGGACGCGCCACGACCTGAGGGGCTCCGGGCAGTGGCATGCTTGCATGGCATATGGCACGGCGCAGACTTGCCGATCCATACCTATCCTTTCCAGAGTCGCTACCGGACGTTTTCTGTTCGATTCTCCAAGTTCAGTTCCGTTGCATTGCTGCCATTCACCACACGACTGTCTTAGGCGGGTGACAATTCATTACCGTCGCGCAGCATTTGCTCGAATTTTGCGGCAGGCACGGGCTCGCTGAAGTAGAAGCCCTGAATCTCATCACACAGGTGATGGCGCAAGTAGGATAGCTGCGCCTCCGTTTCAACCCCCTCCGCCACTACCCGCAAGTTCAGGCGGTGCGCAATGTCGATAATGGCCAGCGTGATCGCCGCATTCGATGTATTGCTTGTTATATCGGCGACGAACGCGCTGTCGATCTTTAACTTGGCGAACGGAAAACGCTGAAGATAGGCGAGCGATGAGTACCCCGTGCCGAAATCGTCAAGCGACAGACTGACGCTCAGATCCCGGATGTCTTGCAAGATGTTGAGTGCGCGCGCCGGGTCGCTGATCATGACTCCTTCGGTCACTTCCAGTTCCAAATACTGCGCATCCAGCCCGGATTGTTCGAGATGGCGTGCCACCATATCCGCCAGGCCTTCCTGTCCAAACTGGCGCGGCGACAGGTTGACCGACACAGGGACCGGTTGCAGACGTGCCTTCTGCCAGGCCTTGTTCTGCATACAGGCCTTTTCCAGCGCCCATTCACCAATCGCCAGGATCAATCCCGTCTCTTCCGCTACCGGGATGAAGGCGGTGGGCGATACCAGGCCGCGAAGCGGATGGTGCCAGCGAATCAACGCCTCCATGCCGCATATGCGTCCGCTCAGGATATCCACCTTGGGCTGATAAAACAGCTCGAACTCCTCACGCTCCAGCGCCTGCACGAGTGCATTGCCGATTTCCAGGCGCTCCTTGGTCCGGCGTGTCATTTCGCCTGAATAAAACTGAAAGCTGTTTCCACCCTCTTCCTTGGCGCGATACATTGCCATGTCCGCATTGCTCAACAGCTCCGATACGTCTTCCGCATCGGTCGGATAAACGGCCGCGCCGATGCTGGTCGTTACATGCAGCATGCGGCCATCGATTTCGAATGGCACGGAGAAAATCTCCAGCAACTTGGCGGCGACTTCGACGGCATCGTCCTGCGTCCAGAGATCGGTCAGCAGGATAATGAACTCGTCTCCCCCCTGACGTGCCACGGTATCGCCTGCGCGGATTGCCGTCTGCAGACGGGAGGCGACGAGTTTAAGCAACTGATCGCCGAAGTCATGCCCGAATGTGTCGTTGTAGTCCTTGAACCGATCCAGGTCCAGGTAAAGCAGCGCCAGCATGCGCTGCAATCGGCGCGCGTGAATGATTGCCTGGTTCAGGCGGTCTGCCAGAAGATTGCGATTCGCCAGATTGGTCAGTGGATCGTGGCTGGCCAGATATTCCGCGCGCAATTCATGCCGTTTGCGCTCCGTGATATCGCTGGCCACGCTGTCCACCCGGCTGATTTTTCCATCGTCATCCTGCACTGCGGTCGACCTCTCCTCGACCCACCGCACTTCGCCATCCGGCCTCAGGATCCGGTACTCGCACCGCATGCTGCCCAGCGCCGGCAACTGTTCTGCCGCATTACGCACGTCCGCCACATCGTCGGGGTGGATGATGTCGAACCACAAGTTTTCGTTTGCGTAGAACTGCTCCACCGGACGTCCATAAACGGTCTGCGCGACCGGGCTCAGGTAAAGGAGCTTATGTCCGGAGGAAGACCAGACGACGTTATCGATCGACGCCAGGATGCTGCTCAGCTTCTCTTCGCTGTCACGCAGTCTGGCACGGGTCGCCTTGCGTTCGATTGCATAGCGGATGGAGCGTTTGAGCACGTGCGCATCAACCTCTCCCTTGACCAGATAATCCTCGGCGCCTGCCTGCAAGGCGCGCATCGCAAGGGCTTCGTCCACCGATCCCGTCAGCACGACGATCGGCGTATGTGGAGCGGAGTTGAGAATGCGTTGGACCGTCTCAAGGCCGCGGCTGTCGGGCAAGGACAGATCGACCAGCAGAACGTCGAAGCGATCCTGCTGCAGACATTGAATAGCGGCGCGCAGGGATTCGGCCGTGCGCAAGGAGAACACGACGGCGGCAACTCCCGCCGGTGCCCCTTCAGACAGCAGCTCCCGGATCAAACGTGCATCCCCCGGGTTGTCTTCCACCAGAAGCACTGCAATAGGTTCAATGGGCATACCTTTTCACCCATGGCAAACGCATTTTTAATTCTAGCGTGTTATTCAGATCACGCTAATAAAAGTGGCAACTAGCGTACACGCAGGAAATTCATTGCCCTGCAGCCTTGCATCACCCTGTGCGGCAAGGCGCGGTTGCACAGGTCTTGCGTGGTATCTACCGATGTTGTTTGCGCAAGAAACTATGCCGTCCTTTCAAGAGTCTCATTCTTGAGGACGGTATGCCGTGAAACGCATCAAGGATCTGCCTATCTACAAGAAGCTTCTTGCGCTGATCGTCCTGAGCAGCGGTGTGTCGCTGCTGGTCGCCGGAACAGTCATCGTTGTCTACGATGCGATCATTCACACCGACCAAACATTGACGGACTTGAAGACGCAAGCAGAAATCGTCGGAGCAAGCAGTACCGCAGCACTCGAATTCAACGACCCCCGAACCGCGCATCAATACCTTTCCACGCTTAACGCGAAGCAATCGATTATCGCGGCTGCCATTTACACGCCAGACGGCCGTCTGTTTGCATCCTATGCCCGCGACGGCGCCGGCCGGGTGTTTCCGACCAAGGAAAATGAAGGAAGCCGGATCGAAGAAGACAATGTCGTTCTGTTTCACCCCATCAGGCAGGGCGAAAAGACTGTCGGCACAGTCTATCTGTTTGCCTACCTCGGGCGAACTGAACGCGTGCTGCGTTATACCGGGATCGTGGTGTTGGTCATGCTGTGCGGATTGGCGATCGGCGTACTGGTATCAACCAAGCTGCAGAGCATGATCTCGGCTCCAATCCGGGATATCACGAAAGTGGCGCAAAACATGATCCATCATGAAATCGATCCAGTGCATTCGTACCGGCAACGCGCTACAAAATTCGGCAATGACGAAATCGGCGTCCTGACCGACGCGTTCAATCAGATGTTGACGCATATGGAAAAACGCGACGCGGCGTTAGTGGAAGCAAACCGCTCGCTGAGTGCGGAAGTGACTGAACGCAAGCGTGCACAGAAATTGCTGGATCGAAAAATACACGACCTTGCCCAGTCCAATGCCGAACTGGAGCAGTTTGCCTACGTATCGTCCCACGACCTTCAGGAGCCCTTGCGGATGGTGGCCTCTTACGCGCAACTTCTTGAACGTCGGTATCACGCAAGACTCGACGAGGATGGACTCGAGTTTCTCAAATATATCGTGGACGGCGCGAAGCGCATGCGGCAGTTGATCGATGACCTGCTTACGTTCTCCCGAATCGGGACGCAGGCGCAGCAATTGCATGCGGTCTCGAGTGAAGAAGCGCTCAGTACCGCTCTTGCGAACCTGACGGTTTCGATACAGGAAAGCGGCACCCGGCTGATGCGGGATCCAATGCCGGAAGTACTGGCGGATCGTTCCCAATTGACCCAACTATTTCAGAACCTGATCAGCAATGCGATCGTCTATCGGCGGCAGGATGTTCCGCTTCAGATTTCCGTTCATGCGGAAAGGACCGGCAGCCAGTGGAAATTTTCCATCACCGATAACGGCATTGGCATTGCGCCTGAACACCGCGAGCGAATTTTTGTCATTTTTCAGCGGCTGCATGGACGCGAAGAGTACCCGGGCACCGGCATTGGACTTGCCATCTGCAAGAAAATTGTCGAACGCCACGGTGGACGCATCTGGGTCGATTCAACCGTGGGCGAGGGATCAAGCTTCCATTTCCTTTTGCCGGCGGTCTCATGAACATCACCCGGAATCCATGAAGCCCTCAGCAACCATGAATCCACTTCGCCACGCCCTGGCGTTCTTGTCGACAGGAAGTGCATGCCATGACGCGGCAAAAAAAGATTGATTTCCAAACGATATTCGAAACGGCGCCGGCGGCCTCCCTTGTGCTGACGCCAGAGTTTCTCATTGTGGCCGCGAGCGACCGATATCTCGAACATGCAATGAAAGCGCGCGAGGATCTTGTCGGCCGCAGGCTGAAAGATGCTTTCGCGGACGACTCCGGAGGCCCCCGCCCTTATACCGTCTCTGAACTGCATGAATCGCTCGGTCGGGTGCTGGCTCAAAGGGAAACCGAAAAGATGCCTGTTCAGAAACTCGGGCTACAGCATGCTGCAAATCATGTTGCGAGCAACGATGAGCGATACTCACGCGCCATCAACGCGCCGCTGTTCGACATGGATGGACGCATTCTTTATCTCATCCACAGCATCGAAGACGTCACGGATCTTGTTCATCCCGCGCCTGCCGAGATGATGGACGAGGAAATGCACGCCAACCATGGAGACGATCCGGCACGCCTGCGTGCCGACTTCGAGCAATTCACCTACGCTGCTTCGCATGACTTGCAGGAACCGCTGCGCATGGTCACAAGCTATGTGCAGCTCCTGGCACGGCGGTACAAAGGAAGACTGGACCAGGATGCGGACGACTTTATCGACTTTGCGCTCGACGGCGCCAAGCGCATGCACAACATGATTTCCGACCTGCTGCGTTTTTCGCGCGTGGGCACGCAAGCAATGCCGTTTGCACCAACGTCGATGGACGCCGTCCTGGAGCTGGCGCTGAACAATCTCCAGCGTCAGATCGAGAGCACCGGCGCAACCGTGACAAAGGCCGCCATGCCGGTCGTGATGGCGGACGAAGCGCAGATGACCATTGTGTTCCAGAGTCTCATCGACAATGCGCTGAAATTTCGCAGCGGTGCCCCGCCGAGAATCCATATCGGCTATGAACGCAGGAACAGCGAACACCTGTTCCATGTGAGGGACAACGGCATCGGCATCGAACCGCAGCAAGCGGACCACATTTTCGTGATCTTCCGGCGCCTGCACCAACGCGGAACGTTTCCCGGCACCGGAATCGGTCTCACATTATGCAAACGAATCATTGAACGCCATCGCGGACGTATCTGGGTAGAGTCGGCGCCGGCGCAAGGCGCCACATTCTATTTCACGATCGTTGATACGGAAGGATAAGATCATGAGCAAAGGACATCGAAAAGCCGTGGATATCCTACTCGTTGAAGACAATCCGGGCGATGTCAGGTTGACGCGGGAATGCCTGCTCGACAATAAGGTGCACAACACGCTTAACGTCGTTGTGGACGGCGAAGAAGCCATGTACTACCTGAGAAAGGAAGGAAAGTACGCCAATGCCACCACCCCGGACTTGATCATGCTGGACCTGAATCTGCCTCGCAAGAGCGGCTTCGAGGTGCTGAAGGAAATCAAGGCCGACGAGAACCTGAAGGTCATTCCGGTAGTTGTGCTGACCAGTTCGGAGGCCGAGAAAGACATCCTGGCAAGCTACAGCCTGCACGCCAATGCCTTCGTCAGCAAACCCGTGGACTTGTTCGAATTCACGAATGCGATCGCCCAGATCAAAGGGTTCTGGCTCGAGATCGTCAAATTTCCCCTGGAGTGATCTGCTTGCCTGCATGAGGCCGTGGCACCGTCGGCCACGATTGATTCCGCTGCCGCGCGGCCCTTATCGATTGTCCAGCAAAGGATCGACGAGCAGGACGTCCAGCAGCCGGGAGATGCCCTCCCATGGATCCTCGGCCGCCACGCCCACCGGGTCTTCGACGACGGTTCCGTCATCCCGGTGCAGGTGCCGCGGAAAACCTTTGCACTCGCCATGCACGGGCGCGGTGTCGAGGCGCAGTTCCGCTTCGCCCCAGCTCCATTGAAGCGAAAATTCTTCCTTGCTGAAATACCGGGCTTCCATCATGAGCCCGGTGTCAAAGGAAAGCAGCAGTGCATCCTGCGCAAGAGCGACAGGTTCAGTCAACCGGTTCGCATACGCTTCTTCCAGCCGCTCTTGCAACATCATGTGCACGCTGATTGCCGGCACCTCTTCGGCAGCCTTGCTGCCGAATCTCACCAGCATTTCCTCGCGCAACTGCTGACGTCCCTGCTCCATGATCAACGCGCTGAGGTAATGTTCGTAGGCGGGATGTTCGCTCACCTCGCCTGCGCGAATTCTGTCCAGTAATTGCGCTTCGTCGCTGACGCCATACCTGTTCAACAAGGCCTTGCGCGACTCCCGCAACCGGTACAACGCCTTCGCATACAGCGACTGCATCGCTGCCGGGTCCATGCCGCTGTCCATGTCATCGGTCAAGTCCTTCATTGTCTTTCCCTCAATGCATCTTGCTGTCGTGCGATGCGCCCTTCTTGGGCTGATTGACCATGTCCAGCGTCATCTGTTCATAACGGTGGATCGTTCCGCCTTCCATCTTTGCAAAGGCTTCCGCATCCGGCAGGCTGGCAAACGAGCCGAAGGTGGCGCCCATCGACCCAACCTTTTTGCTGCCGACGACGTAATACGCCGCTTTTGCGTCGATCCAGTGCCCCTCGGGATGCGCCCAGTCTGTCTTGCCCATGTCCTGGACGAAGACGCCGGCGACCGGCCGCTTCTGTTCGGGCGCAAGCAGCATGCCGAACAGTTCAACGAGGTCGCAGAAAAACTCCGGCGGGCCTTCCTTGTAGTGGATCTGCGCTTTCGGTCCCGGATAATCCTTCAGCACCATGCCGTCCAGCGCGCAGGCGGTTCCCTGGTCCGGCTCGACGGCAGCGACCTGCACGACTTCCTTGCCGCAGGCCGCCAGCAATGCCACGATGGCAATCAATGCCGGCTTGCGCAGCGCAGCGAACGATAGTGCTTTCATTTGAATCTCCAACGGGCAATCAGGAATGGGGTGGCGATCCAGCCGAACATGATGGCCGTCAGGATCATGGGGTCGGTCAGGCGTTCGGGCATCACGGTCGCCAGGCCGTACATGGACTGAACCTGTTCCGAGCTGAAAATATTCAGCAGGCGGAATACGTCAGCGGGATTCAGCATCAGCAAGGCGCCGAACACGCCGCTGCCAAGACCACCATCGCTGACGACGAGCGCACCGGTCAGCACGAGGTCGAAGATCAGGACAAAGAAGAACCAGAGCGCAATCGCTACGCCTGATGCACGCATGCGGTCCGAGGCCAGCACCGACACCAGCAGCGACAGGCTGAGGAAAGCCATGCCCATCAGGATCGCGGAGAACACGAAACCGGCATAGTGGTAGACATCGCCGGTACTCAGCTGCGAAACCATCGGCAGCAATCCCGCGCCAAAGCCAACGAGTGTCGACACCGCCAGGGCGCCGGACAGGCCGATATATTTCCCGAGCAGGATTTCAAAGCGCGTGATCGGCATCGACAGCAGCAGCTCCATCGAACCGCGTTCGCGCTCGCCGACGATTGCGTCATAACCAAGGATGAGCGCGATCAGCGGTACGAGGTAAATGACGAGGCTCACCAGGCTGGCGATCGTCACGTCAATGCCGCGGAATCCCACCGTCCCCTGCTGCGCCGTGCCGAAGTACGCGATGGCAAGTGCGAACAAGGAAAAGATCAGGGCCACCGACAACACCCAGAGGTTGCGGATGCGGTCGCGGAATTCCTTGCCGGCGATGATCCTCACCTGGGCGCAATCGAAGAACTTATGCATGCTGGCCTCCATAGCCAAGGAACAGGTCTTCCAGCGAAGGTTCGTGGATGCTGATGTCGCGTACGGCATGCGCCATCGAGGCAAGCAGCTGCAGTACCGCCACCTTTTCCGAAGGCGGGCACGAAATGCGCGCCACGTTCTCGTCCATCCGCATGTCCAGTCCATCGGTTCCGGCAAATGCCCCGTGGATCTGCTGCTGGTAGCCTGGATTCAGGCTGACTTCGATCACTGAAGGCAGCACCAGTTGCGCGCGCAGTTGCGCGATCGTGCCTTGTGCCGCCACGCGGCCGGATGTCAGGATGACCAGGCGGTCAACGCGCTCCTGGATCTCGGCGAGGATGTGCGAAGTGATGACGATGGTCGCGCCCTGCGACTGCACCTCGCGCAGGATGCGATAGAAGTCGTGGATGCCTTCCGCATCAAGGCCATTGGTCGGCTCGTCCAGGAAGATGAGGTCGGGATTGCCCAGCAGGACCTGTGCAAAACCCAGGCGTTGCCGCATGCCTTTGGAATAGCCCCGCACCCGACGGCCAGCCGCTTCGCCAAGGCCGACACGCTCCAGCAGCGCCTCGCACTCACGGCGCGGTACCCGCTTGAGATCGGCGAACAGCCTCAGCACTTCCAGTCCCGTCAGGTTGTCATAGGTGACGAAGTTCTCCGGCAGGTAGCCGATACGCCGGCGCACATCGCGGAAATCCTTGCCGGCTGTCGATGCGCCATGCACGCGCACCTCGCCTGCCGACGCCGGCAACAGCCCGAGCATCAATTTGAACAAGGTGCTCTTGCCCGCGCCGTTGTGGCCAATGAGGCCGAACATTTCACCTTTGCCGACGCTCAGGCTGACACCGTCAAGCGCCTGGACGTCGCCGAAGCGCTTGGTGACTTCAGTCACCTGGATAGGGACGCTTGTCATTCCACTTTCTCCAATCCTGATTCAAGGGGCGCGTGCGCGGATTCTTGTCGACGACGCTGGGGGCGCGCAGCACAGGGAACTGACGCGCGACGAAGCGCAGCGTCTGGATCGACGGGCTGGTCAGCAGGAGCTTGAGCAAGGGGTACTGCCCATTGAGCCGGTCCACGACGTCGTTGGCTTCGTAGGCAATGTCACCCTTGCCGTCGCCGTCCTGGTCCCACCCGCTGTAATTGCTCCAGTAATTGCCCCTGGCCTTGCCCCATTCCACATCGCGCGAGGCCACGTACTTGACCTGCTGGCGGTTGTCGATGAAATCATTGCCATCGACCTTGTTGTTGCCCGAACCTGCTGACAGGTGGACGCCGACGTCGTTTCCCGTCACCAGGTTGGCGCGGACGATGTTGTACTCGGCGTCGTAGATGAAAAAGCCGCGTCCGTTGCCCGCGACGATATTGTTCTCGACGGTCGAATCCTGGATGGTGCGCAGCATGATGCCGTGGTCGGTGTTCCCCCAGGCGATGTTGTTGCGCACGGTGAGATCCTTCACCTCCATCAGCGCCAACCCACCGCGGTTGTTGTACACCTCGTTGTTTTCCCACACGCTGTTGTTGGTATTCATGTAATGCGTGCCATACCGCAGGTGATGGATGCGGTTGCCGCGGAAAACGGATTTGCGCGACAGGTCGACATAGATGCCGTCGCGCGCGTAGCTGATGTGATTATTGAGAACCTTGGCGCCGGCCGAGTTGTAGAGCTGGATGCCGTTGCCGCGCGCGGCAGTCTGCAGGTCGCGGCGGCCGACAATCGTATTCCGCTGGATAAGCGCATCGTCCACCTTCTCGACCCAGATTCCGAACAGGTTGTGCACGACGTCGCAGTCCTGCACCACAGGGCGGTGCGCGCCCGGCTCGAAGTAGATTCCGGAATTTTGCGCGGTCTGGTCGGTGCCGCTGTCGCGGATGATGATGCCCTCGATGGTCACGTCGCTCGCGCGCACCCGGATCACGTCACCGGAAAGGCCGCCGCGAATGGTCGGCCGTCCCACGCCGCGCAAGGTCAGCGGCTTGTCGATCACGACATGTTCGTCGTACTCGCCACGCGCAATCTCGACGGTATCGCCTGCCTTCGCGGCACTGACGACTGCGGCAATCGAGCCGCCCGTCTCCACTTTCAGGACGGCTGCCCAGGCAGTATTGGCAAGCCATAATGCCGCCGCCAGCACCGCCATCCTGCAACCGTTTTTCCTGTCGTCCTGCAATTGCATTACTCCTGTCTTGCTGCCATCTGCGCCGTCTTCTCGGACAGATTGCGCCGCACGCTTTCGAGCGGGATGAAGTAGCCCTTCGCATCGATGGCGGTAAGCGGCAGCCCTTGCTTCTCGCGCGACTTGCGTTCCTTGACAAGCGGCGGGCAGGCGTGATCGTCGTAATACATCACCATGCAGTCCAGGCACAGCAGGCATTCCTTCTGGTCGATGTTGCCCGCCGCATCGATCGCATGAGAACCGCAACCCGATGCGCAGGCGTGGCAAGTCTGGCATTCGCTCTTGCGCTTTAACCCGAACAGCCGGAACTTGCCGGGAATCGCGAGGCCGGCGCCAAGCGGACAGATGTATTTGCAATACGGCCGCTCGCTCAGGATGGAAATGGCCAGGATCACACCGACGAACAACACGAAGGGCCAGGAACGATTCCATGCACCGACCAGGAAGGTGGTCTTGAACGGTTCGATCTCGGCCAGCACCTCCGCCGTCTCCATCGAGTAGAACGACACCAGCACCAGCACGGCGAACACAACGTACTTCAGCCACTTCAGCTTGTCATGCAGCTTTTTCGGCAACAGCTTCTGGAAGCGTTTCAAGCCTAGCCACTGGCCGCCTTTGAAGGCCAGGTGCTGCAGCGAGCCGAACGGGCATATCCAGCCGCAGAACAGTCCTCGTCCCCACAGCGCGATCGTGGCGATCATGAACCACCAGAAGATGAAGATGAACGGATCCGACAGGAAAAGTTCCCATTTCCACTGGTGGATGAGCGAATGGAACCACGTCATCACCTGTGTGATGCTGGGCTGCGCCTTGAGGTAGAAGCCAATGAAGCCGACGCTGAGCACCCACAGCAGCGTGCGCGGGATGGAGATCAGGGGTTTGTGCTTGCGATTGGACGCGCGTACCAGGCGGTCGCGTTGCGAATAGATCAAGGCCGTCGCGCCGAGGATGAGGGCGAACAGCGCGATTTCCAGCATCCGGCCATTCCAGATCGCCTTCCATGCGGCCTGCGGCCTTTCCACGTGCGGACGTCCGCCTTCGAGGTAGCGCGCCGGCAGCCAGTATTCGCGATCGAAATGCGCGAACGTCCTGGTGCCCTTCTGCGTATCGATCTTGTTGGCAAGGAAGCTCAGGTCCCAGGGGTACGCCGGATTGAAGTCGGCCGACCGAAGGATGAAGATGGCGGATTCCTTGAATACCGGTGTTCCCGCCGCAGCCAGCTTGTACAGGTTGAAGTAGTCGGTATCGCGGAACGTGAACGACGCCGGGTCCTGCCGGACCTGGATGCGGTCGTAGATACCGCCGCGGACGAAGCCTGATCCCTTGAACGAAGTCTGGCCATTGGCGACGATGAAAATGGCGTGTTCGTTCGGCTTCAGGTCGTGCATCAGGCTGGCATAGCCTTGTTCGCCGAGGACGCTCTTGCCGATTGCAGGCGCGTTCAGGTAACCAAAATACAAGTCGATATACGGCTCGCCGTTTTCGATGCCGCCGGCATCCTTGGGCTCCACGCGCAAGTGCTCGATGCTGCCTTCCTTGACCATGGCCTCCCAGTCAAGCTTCTCATTGATGGCTGCGAAGCGGGCGGGCGGACGCGGTTCGGCCTTGATGATGCCGACCTGGCGCGCGATATCGTAGGCGCTGCGCGAGATCACCTGGTTTTCCGCAATCGCGGTGACGGTCGCGCCGCTGATGCCGTCGAGGCCGGTCACGCCGCTGCGTCCCTGGCCGATCTCCAGCTTGGCGCCGGCGCTTTTACCGTGGTACTGGTGAATGAAGGTCACGAGCACCGATTCCGGAATCCCGGCCAGCAGGATCGGTTCGGAATGCTTGAGGATCTGGATGCCCGTGATGACGCCGCGCGTATCCATGCCGATCAGCGTGACGATGGGCTTGCCTGAGTAGGCCGGAATATCAACGATGTCCGTCGACAGGAATACGTAACCGACCACGCGCTTCTGGCCGTTGTCGGTTGCGTATGCCTCGACGTAGGTCGGCATGCCTTTGCGCTTGGAGAATTCCTGCGCGGCGGGCATGACGTCCTTGCATGGCGCTTGCGCGCACAGGTCGGGGCCATGCAGCAGCTCTTCGGAGAGCACGGTGTCGTACATCGATGCCAGCGCTGCGCGTGGAATGGAGAAAAAGACAATCAGCGTTGCCATCAGCACCAGCAGGTGCGGCAGCATTTGCGCGCGGTCAAACCTGAGTTTCATATGCGGATGGGTGCAGGGTTAAATGAATGGGCCCTGCTGAATAGTGAATCATGGGGTGCTGGCGGGCGGGTGCTTCCGTAAAACGTTTCACGTCCCCTCCCCCCGTCATTCCCGCGAAGGCCTCGGCGGCCCCGCGGCAATCCATACTGACGCTGCCTCGACAACCTGTCCATGGATTCCCGCCTTCGCGGGAATGACGGGTGTCTTGGGTGCGATGCGCCGAACGAACCACCCGCCTGCAAGCAGGTGGCCCGCCCTGCCGTCGTCCGACATCCGGACGCGGCAGAGAGACAACTACATCAAGCCTCAACCAGGAACCGGCTGCGCATTTCCAGATGCAGCGCGTGGCAGAAGTGTGTGCAATACAGCCAGAACGCACCAGGCTTGTCAGCCTTGAAGGTCACCGACTTGGTTTCCTGCGGGTTGACGATGAAGTTGATGTTGTAGTTCGGGATCGCGCAGCCGTGGGCAAGATCTTCGATCTTGTCATGGTTGGTCAGGGTCAGCGTGACTTCGTCGCCCTTCTTGACCTTGATGATCGGCAGGCTGAACGCCGGCGCCTGCGACATCATGCGCACGTGCACCTTGTTGCCCTTGCGCTCGATGCCCATGTTCTCCGGCGTGACCTTGTTCGCGAAATCGTCCAGGTTGTAAATCTTGCGGGTCTTGACGACGTCGCGCTTGACGATGATGCCGTCATGCGGTTCCGGATAGGCGGTGTGGTCGGCGATCAGCTTCATCTTTTCGCCGCTGATGTCGAGCAGCTGTTCCGTTTCCGGATGCAGCGGGCCAACCGGCAGGAAGCGGTCCTTCGAGAACTTGTTGCCGGAGTTGAAGTACTTGCCGTCCGCTTCCTTGGTTTCGCCCATGGAGGCGAAGCCGTGGCCGGGCTGGTAATGCACGTCGATGCGGTCCACGACATATTTCGCGGACTTGTCGCCCTTGCTGAAGGCGATCGCCTTTTCCACGTTCCACTTGACGACCTGGCTGTCAAGGAACAGCGAGGTGTAGGCATTGCCCTTGCCGTCGAAGCCGGTGTGCAACGGGCCGAGGCCGAGTTCCACTTCGGCGACGACAGCGTCGCGCTCCTTGGGCAGTTCACCGGCGAACCACTTGTGCACCTGGGCGAGTTCGATCACGGTGCCCGTCGGGGACAGCTTGCCCGAGCAGACGAAGTACTTACCGTCCGGGCTGGCATTAACGCCGTGCGGGTTCTTGCCGACCGGGACGTAGCAGGTGACCGCAGTCTTCGGATCGCTGTTGGCGGTCTTGCGGCCGTCGACGACCGGCACTTTCGATTTGCCGATGGTGGTGAACTTGCCGTCCTTGACCAGCTTCTCGATGCGCTCCACGTTGAGGAACACGCAAGCATCATGTTCGGACGACATCATGCCGCCGAGTTCAGCCGAGTTTTCGACGTTGTACTGGTTGGAGGCAACCAGTTTGCCGTCATACGAAGTCGCGGTCAGGTCCATGTTGCCGTCGACGCGCACTTGCCAGCGGACTTCCATGGTCTCTGCATCGACGCAGGAGAACAGTGCGCCCCACTTGCTCGGATCGTCCAGGTCGCGGCCATCGTTCGGCAGCGGGCAATGGAATTCGGCGCCGCAGAATACGCGGGTGGTGTAGTTGATTTTTTCATCCACCGGATCGCGCTTGTCCGGGAAGATGCCGTGGAAGCCCATCACATTGGGCAGCTCGGTGATCTTGTCGACTTCCATCGTATCCATGCGGATGCGAGCGATACGGGAATGGATCTTGTCGTTGACGAACAGCCAGCGGCCGTCGTACGTGCCATCCTTGTAGCTGCCGTGCACGTGGTGGGTGTCACCCGTCGTGTACCGCAGGCTGCCATCGGGATTGGTGCCGATGATGGCTTTCGATTCATTGGTGATGCCCCAACCGACCATCGGGTCGATGTTGAACACCGGGATGCGGCGCAGTTCGCGCCCGGAAGGAACACCGATCACGCGCACTTCACCGGAGTGGCCGCCGCTCGAGAAGTGGTAATACTCGTCCAGCTGGCCCGGCTGCACTTCGTGGCTGCCGGCGGCATGTGCCGGTGCGGCAGCGGGAGTCGCCGCCGCTGCGGGCTTGGCATCGTCCTTGCAGCCTGCGAGGCCCATGGAAACGCCGGCGCCGGCCAGGCCCAGCAACGCGCTGCGGCCGAGGAAGCGCCTGCGGTTTTCCATCACCGGCGCGTCTTGTGTGTTCAGGTCCTTCTTGTCCTTGCCCATTAAATTTTCTCCGACATGTTTGCTACCACGAATCAAATAGGGAAACGTTGATTTCCGTCCCAGTGCACTTCTGCGGTGCATTCTCCGATTTGATACATTAAAAATACATGATATGTATCAAGAATCCGGGATACGCTTCGGCAAGCTTTCCAGAGGGAAGTTCGACAAATTTTTTCCAAGGCGCACGACAGCCCCGCTCCGCGGATGCAGAACGGCGAAGCACAGTGATCGGAATGGAATGAAGAACGGCCTTAGGTGGCCGCCGAAGTGTCTGACGCAGGCGACAGTTCGGATTGCAGGGTTTGGGTTATTTGCGCGGTGACTGCGTCGACCTGTTCCGGCTCGAAGTCCGAGTGGTAACGCTTCTTGACGCCATGCTCATGCAACTGGAGGTACCAGCGCGGCGCAATGTCATGGCGGGACAGGCAACTCTTGACGCAGGCGAGCACGCAGCCGTCAATGCCGACGATCGGCCGGCCTGACTTGGCGATCTTGACGAGGTGCGGCACATCCCCGCCGACGCCGGCGATGCAGGACATTTCCGCAACGCCGAGCCGGTCGAGTTTCAACGCAACCTGGTTTGCCGTCTGCGCGGCGCTGGAGCATCCCGAGCAGGAATACACCAGCGGCAGGTCAGGATTGCGCGCGGCCATGGGCGATCAGGAGTTGCTGTTGCCGCTGCCCGTCTTGATGCGGCCGAAGACGCGGGAAGGTGCCAGCTTGCCCAGTTCAAACACGGGAAGGTCGATCGCATCCAGCGTGTTCTTCACAAGCAGCCCGAGCTCGGTGTCGCCTTCCATGGACAGGCGGCGGCTGAAGAACAAGGTGTCCGGGTCTTCCTTGCGTTGTGCCAGCAACAGGAAATCATGCGCGCTCGCACCGATGGTGAGATCCGGCTCTCCCTGACTGCTGCCCGCGGCAAAGCGGCTGCCGTTCCACACGAAGTCGAACGAAAGGCAGGCGTCGGTGACTTTGATGCGCAGCTTCTTGCCCGACAGCGATTGCTGCACGTCGGCCGGGAGGTTGCTCTTGAGCGCGAGGTTCAGGCCGGTCGCAAACAGCAGCGAACCGGGATACACCGGCAGCAGGGACAGGAGCTTGCCTACGGGTTCAGGCAACAGAAAGCGATTCGGGGTCATGTTTTACCTTTAATCTAAACGGGCGGTCATGCCACCATGCGGTCGAGGCCGGGCTTGCCATGCCAGTAGCCGTTGCACGGCTGTTCCGGCATCAGCGCTTCCATTTGTTTCAATGCATCGGCGCCGGCCAGCTTCTTGTCCAGCACGTCGCGGAACAGGCTTGCGATCCGGTCCGTATGCTGTGCTTGCGGGCTGATGCGCGCGACGTCGACACCGAGGGCTTCCATCGCGCCGAGTTCGTTGACAAGGTTGTACACCAGTGCCGACTGCGTCTGGATGCCATTGAGCGTCAGGAAATGCTGGCTTTCGCGTGTCTTCAGCGGCAGTCCGTCCGGATATTCCATGCAGGCGAACTGGCAGTCGTCCTTGGCCAGGTTGCGATGACGGGCCGTGAAGCAGCGCGCGGAGAATGCGAGCGGCATGCGGCCATAGGCAAACACCTCGGTCTCGATGCCGGCGGGACGATCCTTCTGGACGTGCGACAAGCCGGCCTGGCTCATTTCAAGCGGCATGACCCAGCGCTTCGCGCCCGTCTCCGCCATGAATTGCAGCGTCGGCGCATTGAAGATGTTCAGGTGCGGACCGGCGACGAAAGGCACCTTGCCGGCGACGCAGTTCACCGCACCCATGTCGTTCGCTTCGACCGTGAAGCGGCCGTTTTCTGTGATCCGGTGCAACGTGCCCATGTCGGTCTTGGATTCCAGCAGCGCCTGCGTAGACAGCACGACTTCCTTGCCGGCGGATGCCAGCATGTCGGCGATGTCGATCCAGTCGGACAAGCGCAGTTCGCGGCGGCGCGAGCAGACCGCTTCACCCAGGTAGACAATGTCGACCGGGGCTTTCGCCATGGTCTCGTAAAAATCGAAAACGGTATTCTTCGGCCAGAAATAGAGGATGGGCCCGAGAGAGAGCTTCACGTTGTTATTCCTTACTTCCAGGGACGGTGATAGGCGCCGAGCGTGTGCTGCTGGCCTTCCGCAACCTTGTTGAGCTCCGACATCCAGAGCGGCTTGACCGAGTAGCGCTGCGAGCTGTCGAGCGCATTGTCGATGGCTTCACGCCAGACCTTGGTCACCTGGGCAACGTACGCCGGGCTGCGCTGGCGGCCTTCGATCTTGATGGCCTTCACGCCGAGTGCCAGCAGTTGCGGCAGCAGTTCCAGCGTGTTGAGACTGGTCGGCTCCTCGATCGCGTAATAGCTTTCGTTGTTGACGTCGAAACGCCCCTTGCACAGCGTCGGGTAGCCGGCATTCTCGCCTTCGCCGTAGCGGTCGATCAGCACGCCGTTCAGGCGCGACTCGAGTCCCTTCGGCGTCTGTTGCCAGCGCACCGCCTTCGCTGGCGAGCACACGCCGTGCGTATTCGGCGCTTCGCCCGTCACATAGGACGACAGCGCGCAGCGGCCTTCCACCATCACGCACAGACTGCCGAAACCGAAGACTTCGATTTCCACCGGCGTGTTGGCGGTCACATGCTCCACCTGCTCCATCGACAGCACGCGCGGCAACACGGCGCGCTGGATGTTGAAACGCTTGTGGTAGAAGTTGATCGCTTCGTAGTTGGTCGCCGAGCCCTGCACGGACAGATGCAGGCGCAGTTCCGGATACTTGTTCGCCGCGTATTGCATCAGCGCGGGATCGGCCAGGATGATGGCATCGATGCCCGCCTGCGCGGCGCGGTCGACAGCGGTGCGCCAAGGCGCCCAGTTTTCCGCCTGCGGATAGGTGTTCAGCGCGAGCAGCACCTTGCTGCCCTTGCTGTGCGCGTAACGGATGCCTTCGGCGATCGCGTTGTCGTCGAAATTCAGGCCCGCAAAATTGCGCGCGTTGGTCGCGTCGCGGAAGCCGAGGTAAACACAGTCGGCGCCGTTATCGACGGCGGCCTTCAGAGCCGGCAGGCTTCCTGCCGGCGCCACGAGTTCCATCTTGGTTGTCGTTTGCTGCACGAGTTTTATTTCCTGGAAACAGGTCAGTTGGTTCGCCGCTCAGGCAGGCGTCGCGTCCTTGTACACCATGATCGGCGCGGTTTGGGCTTTCGGTTCGGGTTGCTTGCCGGCGAGGAGGAATTCCACCAGTTCGCGTACCGAGCGGATCTCGCTGCCGAAGGGAAGCTTTTCGGAGCCGCGGAAGAACAGGCCGCGCTTGACGTCGCCTTCCAGTGCGAACGCCAGCTGCGTGTCGATGCAGAACTGGCCAGCCTTGGCGATGCCGTCACGCAGGCCGCACTGTGCGAGGCAGTCGAAGCCGACGGTGCACTGCTTGGGACCGGCCTTGCTCTGCAGCTTGGCTTCCTTGTCGAGGTAGTTCATCAGCCACGGGGTGCGCACGCCGCGCGCCGGCAGTCCGGCCACGCTCATGAAGGTCACGATGTCTTCCGGCTTGGCTTCGGCCAGGATCTTCTTGAAGTTGATGTGCGCGTCGCCTTCTTCGGTCACGGCGAATGCGGTGCCGAGCTGGATGGCGCTGGCGCCCATCTTGAACAGTTCCTGCACCTGCTCGTGCGAGTTGACGCCGCCGGCAGCGATCAGCGGAATGCGCTCGCGCTCGATGCCGAGTTCCTTGAACAGTTCCAGCGTACCTTCCAGCACGGCGGGGAAGGCGAAATGCGGCGCATTCACGTCTTCCGGCTTCGCTGCGCCGAGGTGGCCTGCTGCGTACTTGGGGTTTTCGATGACGATCGCGTCCGGCAGGCGGTTCTTGCGCATCCACTTCTTCATGATGAGCGCAATGCCGCGCACGTCCGACAGGATCGGGATCAGGGCGATATCGGGATAGTCGACGGTCAGTTCGGGAAGGTCGAGCGGAAGGCCGGCGCCGACGACGACGGCAT
This sequence comes from Noviherbaspirillum sp. ST9, assembly GCF_048799745.1. Taxonomy (NCBI): domain Bacteria; kingdom Pseudomonadati; phylum Pseudomonadota; class Betaproteobacteria; order Burkholderiales; family Oxalobacteraceae; genus Noviherbaspirillum; species Noviherbaspirillum sp. ST9. The sequence continues at coordinate 127,480 of NZ_JBLWFR010000005.1, forward strand.
CGATGCCGCTCTCGCAAGCCTGCTTCACGTAGTTTGCGTATTCTGCGACGGCGCGCATGATGTTCACGGCGACCATGCCGTTGCCGTCTGCGATGACCTTGGCTGCCTTGATCTCGCGGTCCAGCGCGATCAGGTTGACGCGGTCGATCAATTCCTTGTCGCGCGACTTCTTGGTCTGCGCCATGAGGTCCGGATGATGGCGGCGCAGGTCGACGCTGGAAATGGTGCCGACGCCACCCAGGCGGGCAACGTTACCGGCGAGCCTGTGTGCGGAAACACCTACACCCATGCCTCCCTGAACAATAGGAAGCAGGGGCCGACCCCTGACGTTAAAAGTATCAAAAGCAGTTTTAAGCACAGAGGTCCTTCCAGTTCCGATAAGCAACGACGGAATGTAGCAAAAGCGAAATCCAATTAGTTTGATCTCAGTCAAGTAATCCGGACTTGCCTCTGCTAAGCAGCATTGCAAAAAAAATGTTCAGCTTTTATGGCAATTTTGATCACTGTAGTCGCGAGCGCACCTTGCATTCCTTAACCTGAATCAAGGATTGCCATTTGACGCCGAGGTCACAATCCGTTACACGCTCCCTCCCCCTTCGAAAGGACGAAATGGAAACAATTGCCCGCCACCTTGGCACCGATCACAAGCGTTGCGACGATTTTTTCGCCCAGGCGGAAACCGCAGTAGCCGCCACCCTGTGGACCAATGCCGAATTGGCAATGAGTGCATTCAGCGAAGCCCTCGAACAGCACTTCACGATGGAAGAGCAGGTTCTCTTTCCGCAATTTGAAGAAGCCGTCGGCAGCCGTGAAGGCCCGACCGCCGTCATGCGCATGGAACACGCACAGATGCGCGAGATCCTATCCATGCTGAACGAATGTCTGGGCAAGCGCGATGCGGACGGATTCCTCGGCTACTCGGAAACCCTCAACACGCTCATGCAGCAGCACAACATGAAGGAAGAAGGCATCCTTTACCCGATGACCGACCGCGTGCTGAACGGCAGGCAGGAAGCGATCATCGGCGCGATGCGCGAAGTTGGAGTCTCATCGTGAGCACCAGTCAACCCGACCTTGAAATTGATGTCTGCGGCCTCGAGCCACCGGAGCCGATGGAGCGCGTGCTCGACGCGCTCGGCACGCTGCAGCCCGGACAGCGATTGAAAGTATTGATCCCGCGCGAGCCTTACCCGCTCTACGGCATCCTCGACCGCAACGGCTACTTGCACGAGACGAAGAGCCGCGAGGATTTCCTGTATGAAGTCCTGATCTGGCCGAAGGGCGCATAACGATGCAGCGCGTCCTCTCCTTCGAGCAGACGCCGGCGCTCGCGGTGCCGCTGCGCTTCTTCCTGACCGCCCCTGCTTTCGCCGTACTCGCGGGGGTTCTGCTGCTCTGGAGCGGACCGGGCATGTTCGTGTCCCGCTGGACGCCGGAAACACTCGCCCTCACCCACCTGCTGACCCTGGGCTTTCTCGGCATGTGCATGATCGGCGCCTTGCTGCAGATCCTGCCCGTGGTCGCGGGCATCGACATTCCCTACACCCGCCATACGGCTGCGGGTATCTACGGCCTGCTCGCCTCCGGCACCGTCGCGCTGTCAGCGGCCTTCCTCGCAGAATCGCCCGTGACTTTCCGGATCGCCCTGCTCCTGCTCGGATGTGCTTTCGCGTGGCTGCTGCTGAGCGTGTTGTGGCGCGTTTGGACGGCACAGCATGCTGCGCCGATGTTAATCGCCATACGGATGGCGCTGACATCCCTTGCCGCTGCCGTCGCCTTTGGTCTTGCGGCGGGGTCAGGCTTTGCCTGGCCGCTGCAACTGCCGCTGCTGTTGATCGCCGACCTGCATGTATCGTGGGGTTTGCTTGGATGGGTGGGCCTGCTCGTCGCCGGGGTCGCCTATCAGGTCGTGCCGATGTTCCAGGTGACGCCGGTGTATCCGCAATGGATGACGCGTGGTCTTGCGTGGGCCGTCTTCGCCCTGCTCGTGCTGCGCACGGCGGTGTCCGTTCTGGTCGCTGAATGGGAGCCGTTGTTGACGGCCCTGCTGGTATTGGTATGGGTCGCGTTCTGCGTGGCCACTTTCCATTTGCTGCGCCAGCGCAAGCGCCCGAAACCGGATGCGACGACGTTTTTCTGGAAGACTTCGCTGGCCAGCGGCGTTTGTGCCGCGCTGCTCTGGACGGCTGCGCTCGCCTTCCCCACCGTGGAGCACCATCCTGCCTATCCGCTCGCAACAGGTGCACTCCTGATTGTGGGCTTTGGCTACTCCGTCATCAACGGCATGTTGTACAAGATCGTGCCTTTCCTCGCCTGGTACCACCTGCAGAACAAACTGGCGGGTAGCGGCGCGAAGCCACCCAGCGTGAAACAGCTCCTTCCTGACCGGGACGCGGAGCGCCAGTTCGAACTGCACCTGCTCGCGCTGGTGCTGCTCGTCGCCGCCACGCTGTTCCCCGGCTGGATGTCGCACGCTGCGGCGCTTGCCTTCATCGCGTCGTCGGGCTGGCTCTGGCTCAACCTGCTGAAATCGATGCGGAAGTATCGTGAGATGGTGTCCAATGCTTCCGCGCTGCCGGCGGTTTAAGCAGGTCCGCGAAAGCTTCTTGCGGTGTTGAGCGCACAAACCTCTAATTTTCGTCATTCCCGCGAAGGCGGGAATCCAACCTGACATTTTCTCGACAACCTGCCGATGGGTTCCCGCCTTCGCGGGAACGACGAGTTTCGGCCATCAGCCTAGCGCCCCTCGTAAGAACGCAGCTTTTCGATATTGAGGATGGTGATCGTGCGCCCGTCCACGCTGATCAGCTGTTTCGCGGCCAGATCGTGGAGAATGCGCGAGAAGTGCTCTGGCGTCAGATTCAGACGTGACGCCAGCACCGTCTTGCTTACGGCCAGCGTGAGCTGCTCGCCGTCCTGCTGCGGCTCCGACTTCAGCAGGTAACCAATTACGCGCTGCGCCCCTGAACTCAGCGAGTACGCCTCGACGTCGGAAATCAGGCCATGCAGGCGGCGGCTCAAACCCGCCAGCATCTTGCGCGCAAACTTGGTGTCGCGTTCGAGTTCGTCGAACACTGCCTGCTTCGGCACGTGCAGCAACAGGGAATCCGCCAGCGCCTGCGCCGCCACGATGTAAGGCTTCTCCATGAACATCAGCGCCTCGCCGAAGCTGTGTCCGGGCCCGATGATCTCCACCACCTTTTCATTGCCGTCGGGCGACGTGAATGCCAGTTTTACCTGTCCATAGATGACGATGTGGAATCCCACGCAGGGATCGCCTCGACGGAAGATGATCTCGCCGCGAGCGACATGGCTCTCGGTGACCGACTCCGCGATCTGCTTCAATTCCTCGGGCGGGATCTCATTGAACAGCGGGAGCTTGTTCAGGAATTCCTCGACCTTGACCTTTGTACTTGCCATTTCCGCCTCAACGCACGATCAGGACCGGCGCCACGGTGGACGCCAGCACCTTGGTTGCCACCGAGCCCATCACCAGGTTGCTCAGTGCGCCATGGCCGTGCGAACCCATGACGATCATGTCGATCTTGTTCTTCTTCACGTAGGACTGGATTTCCTGCGCGATGTCCCCCACCTTATACCCGCTGCGAAACGGGATGTCATTCTTGCGCAACAACTTTTCCGATTGTGCAAGGGCCGACTCCGATTCTTCCCGGTAATAGCTGTTCACCAGGTCGCCGCCGAGGAAGGAGCGGGCACGGCCCGGCGGCAAGGGCAGCTTGACATGCAGCAAATGCAGTTCAGGCGGTCCGCTGAACCAGTTGAAGTGCTTGATGACGTGCTTGACCGCCTTGATGCTGTAGGGAGAACCGTCAACAGCGATGAGGATTTTCATTTTTGTCCTTGAATCGGGCAACGAACTATTTTCTGAGCTGAATCAGTCTTCGCGGGCGATCATACGATGCCTTTGGCCGTCATACCAGTGGAGACTGACTGGGCAAGGCCCGGGAAAATATCAAATTCACAAGAAAATAGCCGTATCCCTGCCAGAAAAGGAGTCCCGATTGAGCCCGCACCCGGAATTGTCCCAGCACCACATCGTCATTGTCGGCGGCGGCGCCGGTGGCCTGGAACTCGCCGTCTATCTGGGCAGGCGGCTCGGACGAAAAGGAAAGGCGCGTATCACCCTCGTCGACGCCGCGCGCACCCATCTATGGAAGCCCCTGCTGCACCAGGTCGCCGCCGGCACCATGGACAGCCATGCGGATGAACTCGAGTACCTTGCCCTCGCCCGCGCCAACCACTTCGGTTTCCGCTTGGGCCGCATGGACGGCCTGCGCCGCGCGGACAAGGAAGTGTGCCTGGCGCCGACCTGGGACGAGGACGGCGAGGAAATCCTGCCCCGCCAGTCCATCAAGTACGACACCCTGGTCCTTGCCATCGGCAGCCAGACCAACGATTTCGGCACGCCCGGCGTGCATGAACACACGATCATGCTGGATTCGCCCGAATCCGCGGAACGCTTCCACGAGCGGCTGATCAACTCCTGCCTGCGGGCACAAGCACGGTCCAAGGGTCCGGGTGAAGGACGCTTCACGGTAACCATCATCGGCGGCGGCGCGACTGGCGTCGAACTCTCCGCCGAGCTTCACCTGACGACAAAAGTCCTCTCCAGCTATGGCATGGCCAACTTCGATCCGGAAAAGGACTTGAAGATCGTGGTGGTGGACGCCGGGCCGCGCATCCTGGCCGCATTGCCGGAACGTCTTTCGGCCTCCGTCGCACATGAATTGCGCCAGCTCGATATTGACGTCCACACGAATGAACGCGTGGTCGAGATTCGCAAGGACGGGGTGCAGATGGCCAGCGGAAAATTCATCCCGAGCGGGATCGTGGTGTGGTGCGCCGGCATCAAGGTGCCGGATTTCCTGAAAGAGATCGACGGGCTGGAGAGCAACCGCATCAATCAGCTGGTCGTACATCGAACGCTGCAGACGACGCGCGATCCGTCGATTTTTGCAATGGGGGATTGCGCCGCCTGTCCGCAGGGGGAAGGACAGCCGACTGTCCCACCTCGCGCGCAAGCCGCGCACCAGCAGGCGACGCTGCTGGCAAAGTCATTGCAGCGCATGCTGGAAGGCAAGCCGCTGCTGGAATTCACCTACCGCGACCGCGGCTCGCTCGTGTCGCTGGGCGACTACAGCGCGGTAGGCAGCCTGATGGGCGCAATCGCGCGCGGTTCCGTTTTCATTGAAGGCCACATCGCGAAGTGGATGTACTGGTGGCTGCACAAGCACCACCAGATTGCCGTCAACGGATGGTTCCGGACCTGGCTCGCGACCTGGTCCGAAACCATCGATTGGGTGCGCAATCCCCGCATCAAACTGCATTAGCCCCGATGGCGGCGGTGTCCCGGTCCGGGTCGGAATTCTTCATCGAAGACCTTCTTCTGCTCCGGCGTCAGCACCGCATAGAATTCCTTCGTCGCCGCGATGCGGTCCGCCATGCGCTTCTCGTTTTCCTGCATGAAGCCGAACATCCTGTCCATGCGTTCCGGCGCGGGCAGCTTATCGATCTCGGCGCGGTCGGGGCGCTTTGGCGGTTCCTGCGGCTTGATGCGCGCCATGTAGTTCTTCCACGCGCCTTCCTGGTTTGCGTTCAGCTTGAGCTTGTCGTGCAGTTCAGACTGGCGCTTATCGAAGTGCTCCGCCATTTTTTCCGGCGAACGCCCGTGGCCGCCGAACCCGGCTCCCATCGGTCCGCAATCACCCCTGTCCGCATAGGCGCCAAACGAGGCTGCGCCCAGGCCGGCAGCCAGCACACCGATCAGGAAACGTTTGCGAAATGTCGTCATGATTCATCCCTTCTGCTTGTGTTGAATTCGTGCCCTTTGCACGGTTCCCATGATGCAGCGGGAATGTATCCGCACCGTGTCTTGCGCATGCGATGTTGTAGCGGCAAGTAACGTGCGCGGCCGGCTTTGTATCGCTCTGTATCAGGCGTTTCCGGGAAGACGCCCGCGATACAATTCGCTAACTTCCCTGCATCCCGACTTGCGATAATGCGTCCATGGAAACTCCCTCCCGCATCCTGATCGTCGACGACGACCGCGAAATCAGCTCCCTCCTGGCCGAATACCTGGAGAAGAACGGCTACCGCACCAGCACTGCCGGCGACGGCAAGGCGATGTGGAAGGCGCTGGACGACCAGCGCATCGACCTGATCGTCCTCGACCTGAACCTGCCCGGCGACGACGGCCTGACACTGTGCCGCAACCTGCGTGCGCGTTCCAGCATCCCGGTAATCATGCTGACCGCCCGGGGCGAACCGGTCGACCGCATCCTCGGCCTGGAAATGGGGGCCGATGATTACGTACCCAAGCCATTCGAACCACGCGAACTGTTTGCGCGCATCCGTAGCGTGCTGCGCCGGACCCAAGCCGCGCCCGTGTCGTCCGAAGCGCCCGAATCCCAGATGGTGCACTTCGCCGGCTGGACCATGGATACCACCGCGCGTCATCTGATCAACCCGCAGGGCGTGGTCGTCGCCCTGTCCGGCGCGGAATTCCGTCTTCTGAAGATCTTCCTTGACCACGCCAATCGCGTGCTCAGCCGTGACCAGTTGCTCAACATGACCGCTGGGCGAGACGCTGATCCCTTTGACCGCTCCATCGACCTGCAGATCAGCCGCCTGCGGCAGAAGCTCGGCGAAGATGCGCGCTCGCCGCAGATCATCAAGACAGTGCGCAATGAAGGCTACGTCCTGGCCACGGTGGTAACGCGCGAATGAAAGCCATCTTCCAGTCGATGACGAGCCGCGTGATCCTGGTGCTGGTCGCCGGTGTGATCGCCAGCGCCCTCATCACCCTCGGCCTCGCCTTTGACGAGCGTCAGCGGATGATCGGCCAGTTCCGCGATTATCACGCGGTCGAGCGCATCGCCCAGTTCGTCCTCTCCCTCGACACGGTCGCGCCGGACATGCGTTCGCCTTTTTTGTCCGCTGCCCGCGGCATGGGCATGCGCGCGGAGGCGGCATCATCGGCCGAGGAAGGGACGATTGCAAAATCCGAACTCGCCGCCATGCTCGAGCGCCGCCTCCCAGACGGTTATCGCATTGCCTCCACGGCTGTACGCCCGGATGACTGCGATTTCAGTCATCGCATGCACCGCCGCCGCCAATCCGAGTTGCGCCCGCTGTGCGAGTCCATGCTGGTCACGCTGCCCGACAATTCGCGCCTGCGCCTGACGGTCCTGCCGCCCCGCCCGCCTCCGGTTGCGCCACGGGGCGATTTCACCACCTATGCGATCCTGTTTCTCCTCAGTATCGGCATCCTCGCCGCCATCGTGGCGCGCATGACGATGCGGCCGCTCAAGCAACTGGCGCAGGCGGCCACCGAACTGGGCAACGATATCGAGCGACCGCCGCTGCCCGAACGCGGCGCGACCGAAATCCGCCAGGCTGCCGCGGCGTTCAATGTCATGCAGACGCGCATCCGTTCGCACATCCGCCAGCGCGCCCAGATCCTGGCCGCAATCACGCATGACTTGCAGACGCCCCTGACGCGTTTGCGGCTGCGCCTGGAGAAGGTAGAGGATGACGAGTTGCGAGAGAAGCTGATCGGCGACCTGACCGCGATGCAGGGGATGGTGCGCGAAGGGCTGGACCTGGCGCGAAGCATGGATGCGGCCGGGCCGATGCAGCGGCTCGACCTCGATTCGCTGATCGGCAGCGTCTGTGACGACGCTACCGATGCAGGACAGGAAGTGACGCTGGAAGGCAGTACAGGCGCCGCACTGATGGCGCGACCCATCGCGCTGCGCCGTTGCATCACCAACCTGATCGACAACGCCTGCAAGTACGGCGGGTTCGCGAAAATTGCCGTCCGGCGCGAAGGCCGCACGGCGGTTATCCGTATCGAGGACGGCGGCCCGGGCATTCCGGAAGAAGAGATGAAAAACGTGTTCGAGCCGTTCTACCGCGTCGAGGCATCGCGGTCGCGCGAAACCGGCGGCACCGGCCTCGGCCTGACCATTGCGAGGAACATTGCCGAGCAGCATGGTGGAGGCATCGTCCTGCGGAACCTTCCGGAAAAAGGTCTGGAAGTGACGCTCTCGCTGCCTTGCGCTGACTAGAGCTTCCCGGCCTTGCGCAACCGGCTCGTGAGACCCTCGGCTATATCGTTGTGCTCGTACTTCGCCGCGAAGTCGATCGCGCTCATACCAAGGTCGTTCTTCAATGTGGCATCCGCGCCTTCGTCGAGCAACAGCTTGACGGTGTAGATGTGTCCGCCGCGCGCGGCCATCATCATCGGCGTTGTCTTGTTGGGCGATTCGGCGTCGATATACGCCGACTTGTCGAGCAGCAGGCGAATGATGTCATTATGGCCGCTCGCCGCAGCATAATGCAGCGGCGTCCAGCCCGGCCGGTTCACTTCCGCGCCCTTGGCCAGCAAGGCCTCCACTGCAGCCTTGTTGCCCCTGAAGCAAGCGATCATCAAGGCCGTATCGCCATTGCCGGATTTGGCTTCGAGGTCGATTTCCGGCGCGTTGAGCAGCAGCTCGAACACCGCCATCGAATCCTCGCGCAATGCCAGGATCATGCCGGTATCGCCCCGTTCCGGTTCGATGATGTTCGGATCGAGGCCGCGCGCCAGGAGCGATTTCACGATAGGCGCGTGATCGATCTTCACGGCACGGAAAAATTCGACGTAGGCACCGGCGGCGAACACGGCTCCTGGCAGCATGCCGAACGCCGGAATTGCCGACAGCGCGACGAGGAGCTGCCTGCGGCGGGAAACGCGGTCGCTCATGCCGTCCTCGGAATCTTGAAGAGCGTGAAAAAGTTGTCGGTGGTCGTCCGCGCCACATCCTCCAACGGCGATTCCTTCAGCTTCGCGAGGAATTCGGCCACATGGCTGACGAGGCCCGGTTCATTCATCTTGCCCCGGTGCGGCACGGGGGCAAGATACGGCGCATCGGTTTCGATCAGCATGCGTTCCAGCGGAACGGCGCGCGCAACGGCCTGCAAGTCCTTTGCACTCTTGAAGGTGACGATGCCGGAAAACGAAATGTAGAAACCCATTTCCATCGCGGCTTCCGCCACCTGCAGCGACTCGGTAAAGCAGTGCATGACACCGCCAGCGCCGCCGGCATCGGTACCCGCACCCTCTTCACGCATGATACGGATCGTATCCTCGGAGGCCGACCTGGTATGGATGATCAGCGGCTTGCCCGTCGCGCGGGATGCGCGAATGTGGGTGCGAAAACGCTCACGCTGCCATTCGAGGTCACCCTCCAGCCGGTAGTAGTCGAGGCCGGTCTCGCCAATTCCGACGATCTTCGGATGCTGCGACAGCCGCACGAGGTCGTCCGCGCTGACTTCCGGCGTTTCCTCGTAGTCAGGATGGACGCCGACGGATGCGTAAATGTTGGGATATTTTTCCGCCAGTTCGAGCACCGACGGAAACTCCGGCATGTTCACGGACACGCAGAGGGCATGCGTGACCTTGTTCTCCGCCATCTTGCCGAAAATCTCTGGCAGGCGAACCGATAACTCGGGGAAATTAATGTGGCAATGGGAATCGATATACATCCCATCATTTTAACGCCACCCAGCTCAGGCGACGCGCTTGCCCAGGATATCGAGGTCGCGTTCGATGCCGTCGAGCGTGGCAACGCGCGGCATGTGCGCCCAGCGCTCGAAACCGAAGGCTTCGAACAGCTTCAGGCTGGGAGTGTTGTGCCCGAAGATGAATCCGAGCAAGGTGTGCACGCCGATCTTGGGTGCGAAGGCAATCGCTTCGGCCAGGAAGTAGCGTCCCAGTCCCTTGCCGCGCGCCGCTTCGTGCAGGTAGATCGACAGCTCGGCGGTACCGTTATAGGCCGGGCGGCCATAGAAGTTCGAATACGAAAGCCAGCCGATTACCTGGCCATTGTCTTCCACCACCCACAACGGACGGCGCTCCGGCGTGTGTTCTGCAAACCATGCGTGGCGCGATTCGACCGTCACCGGCTCGGTGTCGGCCGTCACCTGCCGCGAAGGCACGGTGCTGTTGTAGATGGAAACGATGGCGGGAAGATCTTCGAAACGGGCGAGGCGATGCGTGTATGACATGAAGGAAAACGTGTTTTTTTTATAGGGTGTGGGTGGCACGGGTCGAGCGCAGTGCCGCGCCGAGCAATTCTTCGATGCGATGCTTGACCCGCTGGCCGCTTTCATCGGACGAGAAATGCACGCCGATGCCCTGTGCCTTGTTGTTATTGGCGCCGGCCGGCGTAATCCAGGCGATCTTGCCCGCGATCGGATACTTGGTCGGGTCATCCATCAGCGTCAGGATCAGGTAGATCTCGTCGCCGATCTTGTAGGGTTTGTTGGTCGGCACGAAGATGCCGCCGTTTTGCATGAATGGCATGTATGCGGCATACAACGCCGCCTTTTCCTTGATCGGCAGGGACAGGACCGACGGACGCGCGACCGCCGCGCCACCGGCGCCGGGAGGGATCGGGCTCACAGTATTTTCGGCCATGACAATCCTTGCTTGTTTGTCAGTTGGGGAAAAGCGATGCGTATTCCAGCAACATGTCTTCGATGAACAGCTTTGCGGACAACGGGTGGTCGGCGATCGCACGGCGCTCGTTGACCGCCTTCAGCGCCCGCAGGAGGCCCGCTACATCGGCGATTTGCGCCAGCGCCGCGAGCTCCTTCCGATACCGCGGATAATACCGGATTCTGCCCGAAAGTTTGAGCGAAAACACGTCGTAGAGCCAACGCTGCAACCACGCCACAAGATCCGCCACCGGGGCTTTCTGCAACTTTTCCGCCGCCTTCAGCGCCCCTTCCACGCCGGGTTTCGCCAGGACGCGCAACAACTCGTCCATGGTTTCGCGCGTGTCGCCTTGCGCCGATGCCAGCGCGGCCAGCGGCGCGCCGCCCTGCTCCGACAGCCATACGTCCGCGTCGTCGACGCCCTGCGCCTTCAGCCACGCCAGCGCCTCCTCCTGTAACGGCATCGCCAGCGCAAACTTGCGGCAACGCGACAGGATGGTGGGCAAAAGCCGGTCGAGGTTGTTCGAAACAAGAAGGAACAGCGTGGCCGGTGGTGGTTCTTCCAGCGTCTTGAGCAAGGCATTCGCGGCGGCGGTGTTCAACGCCTCCGCCGGGTACAGCAACACAATGCGCATGCCCTGGCGGTGCGTCGACACATTCATGAAATCGGCCAGCGCGCGAATCTGGTCGATCTTGATTTCCTTGGAAGGCGCCTTGGTGGACTTTCCCTTTTTGCCCTCGTTTGGCTCCGCGCCTTCCTCGGCTTCGCCGGCGCCGTCTTCTTCCAGCACTTCCGGACGGACGCGGCGGTAATCGGGGTGGCTGTATTGCGAAAACCAGCCGCACGGATCGCACTGTCCGCAGGCATGTCCGTCGGCGGTGGGCGCTTGGCACAGGAGCGACTGCGCGAGGTGCTCGGCGAATGCCGTTTTGCCAATCCCTTCAGGACCGTGGAACAGGATGGCGTGCGGCATCCGTCCGCGCAGCTGTTGCAATTGCTGCCACGGTGCGTGCTGCCATGAAAAGAGTGTCGACGACATGTCAGTCAAATACCGGAAATGATCTGCTCAAGCTCGCGCTGGATATCCGAGATCGCGCGCGTGGAATCAATCACGCGGAAACGCGCCGGGTGCGCGGCGGCGCGGCGCAGGTATTCGTTGCGGGTCGCGGCGAAGAAGTCGGCCTTTTCCTGTTCGAACTTGTCCAGCTCCCGCGTCGCGTCCAGCCGTGCGCGCGCCACGTCGAGCGGAACGTCGAACAGCAGCGTCAGGTCCGGTTGAAGGTGGGGATGGACCCAGTGTTCCAGCGTCTCCAACTTGTCGAGCGCCAGCTTGCGCCCGCCGCCCTGGTAGGCGAAGGTGGCATCGGTAAACCGGTCCGAGATCACCCAGTCGCCGCGTTCGAGCGCGGGTGCGATCACCTGCGCGATGTGTTCGCGACGCGATGCGAACATCAGCAAGGCCTCGGTTTCGAGGTGCATTTCCTCGTGCAGCAGCAGGTCGCGCAGTTTCTCGCCCAAGGGCGTACCACCCGGCTCGCGGGTGACGACGACCTGTTTTCCACGCCCTCTTAGCAAGTCGGCAACATAGGCGAGGTGCGTGGATTTGCCGGCACCGTCGATGCCTTCGAACGTGATGAATTTCCCTGATGCCATATTTTTCTTGTCCTGCGAACCAGCCGGCATTATCGCTGGTATTTGTTCACTGCGCGGTTGTGATCGGCAAGGTTGTTGGAAAATTCGCTGGTCCCGTTGCCCCGCGAGACAAAGTACAGCACGTCGGAAGCAGCCGGATTAAGCGCCGCAGCGAGCGACTCCGCACCGGGCAAGGCGATCGGCGTCGGCGGCAAGCCGGGGCGCGTGTAGGTGTTGTACGGCGTGTCCGTTTCGAGGTCCTTCCGGCGGATATTCCCCTGGAAGCGGTCGCCCATCCCGTAGATTACGGTCGGATCGGTCTGCAGCAGCATGCCAAGCCGCAGGCGATTGACGAACACCGCGGCGATCATGTTGCGCTCGGATTTCTGGCCGGTTTCCTTCTCCACGATCGACGCCATGATCAGCGCCTCGTACGGCGACTTGTACGGTACCGTGGAGGCGCGATTCTTCCATGCCTCGTCCAGCCGCTTTTGCAGCAACGCATGGGCCTGCTTGTAAATCTGCAGGTCGCTCGACCCCTTGGCGAACAGGTAGGTGTCCGGGAAAAACAAGCCCTCCGGGTGCTTGTAATCGGTGGAGATCTTCGCCAGCAGCTCCTTGTCCGACAGCCCGGCAGTGTCATGCTTGATTTTCGGATGCCCGTCGATCGCCTGGCGCATCTGCTTGAACGTCCAGCCTTCGATAATGGCCAGCGATTCCTGCGCAAACTCGCCGCGCACCAGCTGGTCGATGAGGGTCATCGGCGTGGTTCCCGGCTTTAGTTCATAATTCCCGGCTTTCAGCCTGGTGCCCTTGCCGGATAAGCGTGCGAGGAGATGGAAGAGTACGGGATTGAGCGGCACGCCGGCTTCCGCAATCTGGTCCGCGCTGCTCCGGACGCTGCTGCCGGGCTTGATCGCGAATTCGATGGGCGGTTCTCCAGTAGCGAGAATTGGCCGGTGGGCCCAGTAGGCGAGCATCGCGGAGACGAACAGCGCCAGGGCGATGATGGCTGCGAGAAACTTTTTGATCAAAACCAGACCTTTACAGTGGATGCCGGACGAACCGAGGCGGCGTCGAACGGCTTTTTGAAGACGTCACTATAATCAAGCCATGATGATAATGGCTAACCCTGCAATTACCCGAGTGTATGACTGATACGACGAACACATGGTTGCAATTCCTGGAACAGCAAGGCGCGCACTTCGATGATTCCGGACGCGTCTCTGGCTTTGGCAGCGCGATGCCGCAAGGCGGCCTGGAGCGCGGCTTTGTCGCGCCGCTGACCGATACCGGCCTCATTGCCGCAACCGGCGACGATGCCGCCGTCTTCCTCCATAACCAGCTTACCAACGACGTCGAGCACCTCGGCACGCAGGAAGCGCGTCTTGCCGGCTATTGCTCGCCCAAGGGCCGCCTGCTGGCGACGCTCCTGATGTGGACGCACGACGGCGCGATCATGCTGCAATTACCGAAGCAGATCCAGGCGGCGGTGCAGAAGCGACTGCAGATGTTCGTGCTGCGATCGAAGGTGAAGCTGGCCGACGTCACGGCCGACTGGGCTGTGCTCGGCCTTGGCGGCGAAGCTGCTGGTGCTGCGCTGGCGAAGTGGTTCCCGCAGATCCCCGCCGCGCCCTTTGCCCGGACTGATTCGGAAAACGGTTCCCTGGTCCGCCTGCCGGACGCCTTCGGCCAGCCGCGATTCCAGTGGAACGCGCCGTCGGCGGTTGCCGCAGCGGTCTGGCCGGAACTGATCAAGACGCTTTCGCCCGCAGCAACCGCCTTGTGGCGCCTCACCGAAATCCACGCCGGCCTGCCGCTGGTCGTGCAGGCGACGCAGGAGCAGTTCGTCCCGCAGATGATCAACTTCGAGCTGATTGGCGGCGTCAATTTCAAGAAGGGATGCTATCCGGGCCAGGAAATCGTGGCCCGCAGCCAGTACCTGGGCAAGCTCAAGCGCCGCATGCTCCTCGCCTCCGTCGATGCCGAAGGCGTCACCTCGGGCACCGAGGTGTACTGGAGCGGCGATCCTGAGCAGCCCTGCGGCATGATCGTCAATGCGGAGCGCAACCTGGACGGCGGAATCGACTGCCTGGTGGAAACCAAGATGTCGGCGATCGAGGAAGGCACGATTCGCCTCGGTTCCGTATCGGGCGCCGTGCTGCGTTTCGTGCAGCTTCCGTACCCGTTGCCCGCGTAAGGCCAGCGGTCCGCGCGTCGCATGGACTTGTACATCTATTACCGGGTACGTATTGAAGATGCGGCCGCACTTCAGGTCCGCGTATCCGACATGCAGCATCGTCTCGCGGCCGACTACGGTGTCGCGGGCGCGCTCAAGCGTCGCCCGGAAGAGAAAGACGGCCGCCAGACCTGGATGGAGGTCTACCACGCAGTACCGGAAGGATTCGAAACCAGCCTCGAGTCTGCGGTCGCCCGCAGCGCCCTCGCCGACCTGATCGACGGTCCGCGCCATACCGAACACTTTATGGATATCCCCGCATGTGCCTGATTGTCTTCGCCTGGAAGCTTGTACCGGGAATCCCGCTTCTGGCAGCCGCCAATCGCGATGAATTCTATGAACGCCCTGCAGCCCCTGCTGCATGGTGGGAGGACCAGGCGCACATCTATGCGGGTCGCGACTTGCAGGGCGGAGGCACATGGATGGGCGTGACGCGCGAAGGCCGCTTTGCTGCGATCACCAATATTCGCGCGCCATCCGAAACGAAGGCAGTTGCACCATCGCGCGGTGAAATCGTTGCCGGCTACCTGTCAGGCATCGCCTCGCCACAGCAGTTCGTCGATGACCTCGCACCGCGCGCAGGTCAATACAACGGGTTCAACCTTCTGGTCGGCAATCGTGAAGAACTCGTGTGGTATTCGAATGGATCGCCCGACGATGCGCGCAACGGCAGGCCGTTGCAGCCCGGCGTCTACGGCCTGTCCAACGGCTCGCTCGATACGCCGTGGCCCAAGGTTGTCAGGACGAAGGCCCAGTTCTCCAGCCTCGTGTGCCAGGGAGCGCCGGAAGATGCCTATTTTGAAATGCTGGCCGATACCTCGCAGGCGCCGGATTGCCGTCTTCCAAGCACCGGCATTGGCCTGGAGTGGGAACGCATCCTGTCATCCGTACGCATAGAATCACCCGCGTACGGAACGCGATCGTCGACCATCGTCCGCCTGCCGGGCAATGGCACGCCGGTACTGCACGAACGACAGCTCAGGTAAGCGCGCGCCGCATGTGGATGTGGGGAATCCCCGCTTCCATGAACACCTCCCCCTCGCGGCGGAAGCCATTGCGTTCGTAAAACGGTTCCGCCTGGGTCTGCGCATTCAGCATCACCTCACGGTCGCCGCGCTTTCGGGCGGCCTCCACGAGCGCTTCCAGCATGAGCGCTCCGATTCCCTTGCCGCGCGCGGGCTGGCGTACCGCCATGCGTCCGACATGCCCGTCGGGAAGCAGACGCCCGGTGCCGACCGCCTGTCCTTCGGCGTCGCAGGCCACCGCATGCACGCAGCGCGCATCCATCTCGTCCCACTCCATGTCCAGCGGCACCTTCTGCTCCTCCACGAAAACCTCATACCTGACTGCCTGCGCGTCCTTGCGCTGCGTCTCCCAATCGCCCAGCGTGACACGGATGCTCATAGTGCCTCCGGTGCCAGCTTTTCGAAGCGCGTGATCGCCTCACGCCATGCGTCCGGCCAAGGCACGCCCTTGCGAATGCTGGTGTCGGCGTAGACATACACGAGTTCGCCGGAAATCAGGTGCTCGTCGCCGTGATGGATCTCGACTACGAAGCGCACCGAGGTCCGGCCAAAGCCGGCACAACGCACGCCAATGTCCAGCACGTCGTCGAAACGGGCCGGCGCCTGGTATTCGATGGTCGCCTTGCGGGCGAACATTTCCTTCCCCTCCTGCGCCTGCTGCAGCACACCGGGCAGGCCGGTCGCGCGCCAGTATTCGGTGAACGCGACATCGAAATAGGTCAGGTAATGGCCGTTGAACACAATGCCCTGCATGTCAACTTCGGCCCAGCGCACCCGCAGGGAATGGAAAAAGGAAAAGTCTTGGCGTGCCATGATGAAGGAAGTAATCGGGGAAAAGACATTATGAACGATCCTTGCGGATCGCTCATACGCCTACTGCGAGAGGAAATCGCGAATCAGACGGTTCACGCGCTCGGGTTGCTCATGGATGACCCAGTGCGTGCCTTCCGGAATGCGCTCGATCTTCAGGTCGTCGATCATGGCATCGAGGCCGTTGAGCAATGACTTCGGTAACGCAATGTCGCGTTCGCCCCAGATCACGCCTGTAGGAACGCGCACGCGGAAGTCCGACGGGTTCAGTTGCAGCTTCGCCGGGCCGGCATGTCCTTCCGTCGGCGGGTGCAGCGGTGATGCGCGGTAGTAGTTGACCCCGCCCGTCAGGCCGCGCGACCAGCATTCGTGGTAACGCGCCCTCACCTCCGATGTGAACCACGGCGTCGGCGACTGCCCCATGCCATTCAACAGCCCTTCCAGCAGCTTGAACTCGTCCCTGGCCAATGCACTCTCCGATCCCTCGGCGCGAAGCCAGTTCATGTACTCGCTCGCTGCCTTCTGCTCGGGATCGTTCGCCAGCGCCTGCGCAAACAGGTAGGGATGCGGCGAGTTGATGATGATGAGCTTGTGCAGCAGGCGCGGGAGTGCGATGGCGAAGTTCCACGCAATCGCACCGCCCCAGTCGTGCGCCACCATCACGAACTTCTCGTAGCCGAGATGCTCCGCGAGAAGACGCAGGTCGTCGACAATATGCTTCGCCTTGTACTGCGCAAGGTCGAGCGGCATGTCCGACTTGTTGAAGCCGCGCAGGTCCGGCGCGACGGCAAAATAGTCGACGCCGAACGCCGCCAGCTGCGCTTCCCACTCGTACCAGAACTCCGGAAAGCCGTGCACGAACAGGATCAGCGGTCGCCCCCTCTCGCCCGCGCTTGCATAGTGCAGGCGCATGCCATTTGGCAGCTCCGCATACTGATTGTCCTGAATGATGGCGCCCATAATCCGCGCGCCCTTTATTGGACACCCATCTTGGCTTGCAGCATCTGACGCACTTGCGGCGCTGCCGCGAACGGATCGGTCGGATTACGCTGCAGGACGATGTCTTCCATGCGGGTCTGGACATTGCCCAACGCTTGCGGATGCGAATAGATGTAGAAGGCACTGTCGCGTATCGCATTGAACGTGCGTTCGGCGACTTCCGCAGCCGTTACCTTTCCGGACGTGACCGCCTTTTCCGATACGGCGCGTTGTGCCAGCTGGCTGGCCGTCAGGGCGCCCTCTTCCTTCACATCGTCCGGACGGTTGCGCTCGGACTGGTGAATGCCGGTGGGCACGAAGTACGGGCACAAGACCGACGCGCCGATCGGCGCCTTGATCAATTGCAGGTCGTGGTACAAGGTTTCCGACAGCGACACCACGGCGTGCTTGGAAACGTTATAGACGCCCATGTTCGGCGCGTTCAACATGCCGGCCATGGAAGCGGTGTTGACGATATGTCCCTGGTAATTGGGGTCCTTCTTCGCGCACTCCAGCATCAACGGGGTGAAGGTGCGCACGCCGTGGATCACGCCCCACAGGTTGACGCCCAATACCCACTCCCAATCGGCGATGGAGTTTTCCCAAACCAGGCCGCCGGAACCGACGCCGGCGTTGTTGAATACGAGGTGCACGGCGCCGAAGCGTTCCATCGTCGCATCCGCCAGCGCCTTGACCTGCTCGGCCTTGCGCACGTCGCAGCGCATCGCCAAAACCTGGGCGCCCTGCGCTTCCAGTTCGCCCTTCACCTTGTCCAGCGCGTCCTGCTGCACGTCGGCCAGCACCAGTTTCATGCCGAGACGCGCGCCGATGATGGCGAATTCACGACCGAAACCGCTGGCGCCGCCGGTAATGACGGCGACCTTTCCGTGGAAGTCTTTCATGTTGCGTTCTCCTGAATTGATTTAGATTTTCTTGAGTTGGAATCCGAGACGGGGGAAATGCACGACCACCTCTCCAGCGACGGCATCGGTGCGGCTTACTGCCCATTCGGTGTCGGAGGAAAGGACAAGTCTTCCCTCCACCGGATCGAGCGCGTAATCCGTTGGCGTAATCGTTACCGTTTCGCCGCGTGCGATCCCATGGGTGTCGACGAAAGGCAGGTCATCGAACGACGCGGGAGCGGCCTCCTGCGCCACTTCGAGTGCGGATTCGGCGCGCAGTTTTTCCGATTGCCCATGGCCAAACTCCGCCATTCTTGCCGCCCAGGATTTCAGGTTCGGCGCCATGTCGAGGATGTCCGCCAGCGGCTGCGCAAGCTGCAGGAACCAGACGCAGTGGTAGACGGAAAAGTCCGCAATGCTTGCCTGTGCGCCCAGCAGGAAGGGCTTGCCGCCGGCAAGCATGTTCTCGAGCCGCCGCAGGTACTCCCTGAGACTGCCCGTCGCCTCGCCCACCGACATGCGGGGCGCGTTGCCGCGCATCGCTGCCCGGTCCGCGCCAAATGCCTTCATTTGCTCCGGCGTCAACGGACCGAGCAGGTAAGGCATGGCGACGGGTTGGAACACATACGCAATGACGGTCCAGAACAGGGTGGCATCCGCCCACTGCGCCAGCGTGCGCGACTGACCCTCGATCTCCAGCGGATACAGCGAGGGCGTCGGCGCGACGCGCTCCAGCACGTCGGCAATCAGGGCAGTGTCACAATAGATGTCGGCGCCAACCTGCAGCACCGGCGTGCGGCGATAGCCGCCGGTCAACGCCGTCAGGTTCGGCTTCGGCATGACGGGCGGGATGAAGACAGACTTCCACGCCAGCTTCTTGAAACCGAAAATCAGGCGCACCTTCTCCGAAAAGGGCGAGTTCTGGTAATGATGAAAGATGAGGTCGGCCAAGGCAGCGCTCCCCCTCAGATCAACTTGACCAGCTGCTTGCCGAAATTGCGCCCCTTGAGCAGGCCGATGAAGGCCTCGGGTGCCGCTTCCAGTCCCTGGGCGACCGACTCGCGGAACTTCAGCTTGCCGGTGGCGACCAGGGTGCCGAGCTCCTTCAATCCCTGCGGCCACAAGTCCATGTGCTCGGAAACGATGAAGCCGCGCATCGTCAGCCGCATGGTCAGGAAGAAGCGCGCATTGCGGATCGGCGAGGGTTCGCCGTCATAGCCGGCGATCATGCCGCACAGGGCAATGCGGCCGAACGGATTCATCCGCTCCAGGCAGGCGTCGAAAATCTCGCCACCGACATTTTCAAACACGCCGTCGATGCCGTTCGGCGTGGCCTTGGCCAGCTCTTCTTTCAGGTTGCCGGCCTTGTAGTCGATGCAGGCATCGAAGCCAAGTTCATTGACCACGTAATCGCATTTCTCCTTGCCGCCGGCAATGCCGACCGCGCGGCAGCCGCGCAGCTTGGCGAGCTGACCGACGACGCTGCCGACCGCGCCGCTCGCCGCGGACACGACGATGGTCTCACCTTCCTTCGGCTGGATGATCTGCGTCAGTCCATACCAGGCAGTCATGCCCGGCATGCCGACCGAGCCGAGATAGGCGGACAGCGGAACGTGCGTGGTATCCAGCTTGCGCAAAAGCGCCCCGTCCGACACGCCCATTTCGGCCCAGCCGAACATGCCTTGCACCTTGTCGCCCACGGCGAACTTCGGATTCTTCGATTCCAGCACTTCGCCGACCGTGCCGCCAATCATGGTCTCGCCGATCGCCTGCGGCGCTGCATAGCTCTTCACGTCTTCCATGCGCATGCGCATGTAGGGATCGAGCGACAGGTAATGGACGCGAACCAGGAGTTCACCGTCCTTCAAGGTGGGAACCGGCACTTCCTCGAGGCGGAAGTTTTCCGGAACGACGTGGCCTTGCGGACGCGAGGCCAGGACCATGCGCTTGTAAGTTTTCATGCTGTCTCCTCTGTATTCGTTATTCGTGTTCCAGCTTCTTCGCCACATCCAGTCGCTTCAGGTACTTGAAGGTGCCCATCGCCTTGGCCACCAGCTTGTCGCCGTTCCAGACCTCGCCTTCGCAGAAGCACATGGTCATGGAACGGTGGTAGGCCTTGCCCTTGGCAATGATGCGCCCGCCGGCATGCCCGCCGGGCTGCAGGAAACTGGTCTTCATCTCGATCGTGACACCGCCGCGCGCATCCGGGTCCAGTGAGCGACCGGCCATGGACATCACCACGTCGAGCAGCGTCATGGTGATTCCGCCATGGGTCACCATCCAGCTGTTCATGTGGCGGTGTTCGAGGTTCAGCGCGACCTGCGCCTCGCCATTGCCCATGCCGAGGAACTCGACGCCGAGGTCGTTCAGGAACGGGATGTCCGCCGGGAACGGTTGCGGCTTGCGGGTATCCATCAGTGCACTGCCGAAACGCCGCCGTCGACCGCGAGGATCTGGCCGGTGATGTGCTTGGACGCGTCGGACGAGAACAGCAGCGCAGCACCCTTCAGGTCTTCGTCGTCGCCGATGCGCTGCAGGGGTGCGCGCTTGGCAAGGTTGTCCTCGCCGAAGTTTTCCAGCACGCCCTTGGTCATCTTCGAGGGGAAGAAGCCCGGCGCCAGCGCATTGACGGTGATGCCGTACTTGCCCCACTCGCCAGCCAGCGTGCGCGTGAAGTTGACGACCGCTCCCTTGGACGTGTTGTACGCCACGGTCTGCATGCTGTTCGGGCCGTTGCCGGAGAGGCCGGCGATCGATGCAACGTTGATGATGCGGCCGTACTTGCGCGGAATCATCGATGCCTTGCCGACCGCCTGCGACAGCAGGAAGATGCTGCGGATGTTCAGGTTCATTACCTTGTCCCAGGCTTCCAGCGGATAGTCTTCCGCCGGTGCGCCCCAGGTCGCGCCTGCATTGTTGATGAGGATGTCGATGTGGCCGAGACGCTTCATCGCTTCGGCGACGAGCGGTGCGACGGCCGATTCTTGCGACAAGTCGGCAGCGATGGCGCTGGCCTCGATGCCGCGAGACTTCAGATGCGCGACGGCCTCGTCGAGGTCAGCCTGCTTGCGCGAGGACAGCACGATCTTGGCGCCCTGCTCGCCCAGCGCCTCGGCGATCTGCAGCCCGAGGCCGCGCGAGCCGCCGGTCACCAGTGCGGTCTTGCCGGTCAGGTCGAATAATTCCTTGGTGGTACGCATGTTGTCTCCTGTTTGTAAGCGGATGTCAGAACCAGGCGTCCTGCATGTCCAGTGTCGTCGTGTCGATGCTCTCCAGCAGGTCGAGCTGCGGATAGATCTTCGGCAGTTCCCACTTGAAGAAGTAGGTGCAGGCCTGCAGCTTGCCGCGATAGAAGTCGGCATCGTGCCCCGTCTTGCCAACGCAGAGCAAGGCCTGCTCGAGCCAGACCCAGGCAACGACCGCGTGGCCGAATGCTTCGAGGTAGGCGGATGCGTTGGCGAGCGTCTTGTTCATGTCGCCCGCCGCGTACAGCGCCTGCGTCACCTTGTCGATGCGCTGCAGCGCTGCCCCGAGCGATTGTGCGAAACCGGCAAGTTCCTTGATTTCCATGGCCTTGGCGATGGTTTTCTGCACCTCGGTGCCCAGCAGCTTGAACGCCGCGCCGCCCTGCATCGACACCTTGCGGCCCAGCAGGTCCAGGCCCTGGATGCCGTGCGTGCCTTCGTGGATCGGATTCAGGCGGTTGTCGCGGTAGAACTGCTCGACATTGTATTCCCGGGTGTAACCGTAGCCGCCGTGCACCTGGATCGCGAGGCTGTTCGCCTCGAGGCACCATTGCGAGGGCCACGACTTGGCGATCGGCGTGAGGATATCGAGCAGCAGCGATGCGTTGCGGCGCACCTCTTCGGACTCGGCGGTGCGCTCGTCGTCGACCAGGCGGGCGCAATACAGGTTGAGCGCAAGGCCGCCCTCGACATAGGACTTCTGGGCCAGCAGCATGCGCTTGACGTCGGTGTGCTGGACAATCGGTATCTGCGGCTGCGCGGCATCCTTGTTCATCGGATGGCGTCCCTGCGGACGCTCGCGAGCATATTCCAGCGCATGCAGGTAGCCGGTGTAGCCGAGCATCACCGCACCGAGGCCGACGCCGATGCGCGCCTCGTTCATCATGTGGAACATGTTGGCGAGGCCCTTGTGTTTCTCACCGACGAGGTAACCGATTGCACCGGCCTGTCCACCGGGCTTGAACTTGCCCTCGCCGAAATTCAGCAGGCAGTTGGTGGTGCCGCGGTAGCCCATCTTGTGGTTCAGGCCGGCCAGCACGACGTCGTTGCGTTCGCCGAGCGACCCGTCGGGGTTCACCAGCTTCTTCGGCACGATGAACAGCGAAATGCCCTTCACGCCCGGGATCAGCTTGCCGTTCTCGTCGGGCACCTTGGCCAGCACGAGGTGGACGATGTTTTCCGACAGCTCATGCTCGCCGGCGGAAATCCACATCTTGTTGCCCTTGAGGCGATAGGTGCCGTCCGGCTGCGGCTCCGCACGGGTGACGATGTCCGACAGCGAGGAACCTGCCTGCGGCTCGGACAGGCACATGGTGCCGAAGAAACGCCCCTCCATCATCGGACGCACGAAGGTCTCGATCTGCTCCGGCGTGCCGCATTTGATCAGCGTGTTGGCATTGCCGATGGTCAGGAAGGGATACGACGACGTGCCGACGTTGGCGCCCTTGAAGTAGGCGAAGCCGGCCTTCTCGATCACGCAGGGCAGCTGCATGCCGCCGAAATCGTAATCCTGTCCGGCCGCCATCAGGCCGGCCTCGCAGAATGCCTTCAGCGCGGTCTGCACTTCCGGGATCATGTGGACCTTCTCGCCGTCGAAGTGCGGTTCTTCCTGGTCGTTTTTCTTGTTGTGCGGCGCGAACAGGTCGGTGGCGATCTGTTCGCAGGTGTCCATGGCGGCGTTGAAGGTTTCGCGGGAATGGTCCGCGTAGCGCGCGCGCTTGGTGAGTTCTTCCGCCTTCAGCCATTCGTACAGAACGAAATCGAGGTCACGGCGGGAGACGATCTTGGATTGCATGTTGGTCCTCCATGCGTGCGGACACTCCGCCGCACGCGAGTGTGAGCGATGTCAAAACAATCGTGGGCGCCGGAGCGCCCACGATTTGCATTACACGACTTCGAACAGGCCGGCTGCGCCCTGGCCGCCGCCGATACACATCGTGACGACCACATATTTCGCGCCACGGCGCTTGCCTTCGATCAACGCGTGACCGGTCAGGCGCGCGCCCGAGACGCCGTACGGGTGACCGACGGCGATCGCGCCGCCGTTGACGTTCAGGCGATCCATCGGGATGCCCAGCTTGTCGGCGCAATACAGCACCTGCACGGCGAAGGCTTCGTTCAACTCCCACAGGCCGATGTCCTCGACCTTCAGGCCAGCTTTCTTCAGCAGCTTGGGAATGGCAAAGACCGGGCCGATACCCATTTCATCCGGCTCGCAGCCGGCGATGGCGAAACCACGGAAGATGCCCAGCGGCTGCAGGCCCTTCTGTTCGGCCAGCTTGCTGTTCATCACAATCGCGACCGAAGCGCCGTCCGAGAATTGGCTGGCGTTACCCGCCGTGATGACGCCGCCCGGAATCGCGGTGCGGATCTTGGACACGCCTTCCAGCGTCGTGTCGGCACGGATGCCTTCGTCGGCGGAGATCGTGACTTCCTTCGTGACCAGCATGCCGGTTTCCTTGTCGGCCACGCCCATGATGGTGGTCATCGGGACGATCTCATCATTGAACTTGCCGGCGGCCAGTGCGGCGGCGGCACGCTGCTGGCTCTGCACGCCGTACTCGTCCTGGCGCTCCTTGGCAATGTTGTAACGCTTGGCGACCGTCTCGGCGGTCTGCAGCATCGGCCAATAAACTTCCGGCTTGTTCTGCTGGAGCCAGACTTCCGCGATCATGTGGCGGTTGGCTTCGTTCTGCACGCAGGAGATCGACTCGACGCCGCCGGCGGCATAGATGTCGCCCTCACCCGCAATGACGCGCTGGGCGGCGGTCGCGATGGTCTGCAGGCCGGAAGAGCAGAAACGGTTGATGGTCATGCCGGCAGTGGTCACCGGGCAGCCGCCGCGCAGCGCGATCTGGCGTGCAATATTGCTGCCGGTGGCGCCTTCCGGCGTGGCGCAGCCCATGATGACGTCTTCCACTTCGCCCGCATCGATCTTCGCGCGCTCGATCGCGGCCTTCAGGACATGGCCGCCCATGGTCGCGCCGTGGGTCATGTTGAAGGCACCCTTCCAGGATTTGGCCAGGCCGGTGCGGGCGGTGGATACGATGACGGCGTCAGTCATTTGAGGCTCCTTGTATTGAATTGGTTGACGTCCCGGTCTGTGCAAGGACGCATCTTTATCGGGTTTTGCGACTTTGGTAATGCAACGAAATTTGAGAATACCACAGTTTTAGCACGATCGTTCGTAAAAAATTATTTACTGTTTCCAGAAAGCGAGATCGCTGTTTTCATAGGGAAAATTGCTCCCAAACCGTTGCCGCGGTTGTAAGTTTCTGTAAGTTTCAAGAAAGCGTGACGTAAGTTTTCAGTCGCACACTCCGAATCGTGCAATCAAATGGGCAAGTGTATTTGCACATTCATTATTTTAATTATTCGAGTTTGAGGAGATTGGCATGGCGACAGTACAAGCTACGGCTGACCGCGGCATGACAGCAGAAGAACGGAAGGTTATTTTTGCGTCTTCGCTGGGCACGGTTTTCGAGTGGTACGACTTTTATCTATACGGTTCGCTCGCAGCGATTATCGCGAAGCAGTTCTTCGCGGGCACCGACCCCAACACCGCGTTCATTTTCGCGCTGCTGGCCTTCGCAGCGGGCTTCCTGGTCCGTCCCTTCGGCGCACTCGTGTTCGGCCGCCTCGGCGACATGATCGGCCGCAAGTACACCTTCCTGGTGACCATCCTGATCATGGGTATCTCCACGTTCATCGTGGGTCTGCTGCCCAACTACGCATCGATCGGCATTACCGCGCCGATCATCCTGATCTCGCTGCGTATCCTGCAGGGCCTCGCGCTCGGCGGTGAGTACGGCGGCGCGGCAACGTACGTTGCCGAACACGCTCCGCACGGCAAGCGCGGCGCCTACACCGCATGGATCCAGACGACCGCGACCCTCGGCCTGTTCCTGTCCCTGATGGTGATTCTGGGCACCCGTACCGCCATCGGCGAAGCAGCATTCGCCGACTGGGGCTGGCGCATCCCGTTCCTGGTCTCCGTGTTCCTGCTGGCAATCTCGGTGTGGATCCGTCTGTCCATGAACGAATCCCCGGCTTTCGCCAAGATGAAGGCCGAAGGCAAGACCTCCAAGGCACCGCTGTCCGAGTCCTTCGGCCAGTGGAAGAACCTGAAGATCGTTATCCTGGCACTGGTTGGCCTGACCGCTGGCCAAGCTGTGGTCTGGTACACGGGTCAGTTCTACGCCCTGTTCTTCCTGACGCAGACGCTGAAGGTCGACGGTGCAACGGCTAACCTGCTGATCGCTGCTTCGCTGGTGATCGGTACCCCGTTCTTCATCGTGTTCGGCTCCCTGTCCGACAAGATCGGCCGCAAGCCGATCATCCTCGGCGGCTGCCTGATCGCTGCGGTGACCTACTTCCCGATCTTCAACGCCCTGACCCACTATGCCAACCCGGCCCTGGAACAGGCGATCAAGAACGCACCGGTGGTGGTGACCGCGGACCCGGCTGACTGCCAGTTCCAGTTCAACCCGACCGGCACGAAGAAGTTCACCTCTTCCTGCGACATCGTGAAGGCCAAGCTGGCTGCCGCTTCGGTGAACTACACCAACGAAGCCGCCGCTCCCGGCACCCCGGCATCCGTCAAGGTCGGCAACACCGTCATCCAGTCCTACAGCGCCAACGGCCTGTCGAAGGACGACGCTGCCGCCAAGGACAAGGCATTCTCCAAGGATCTGGGCGATGCGATCAAGGCCGCTGGTTATCCGACCAAGGCTGATCCGGCACAGATGAACAAGGGCATGGTTCTCCTGCTCCTGGTCATCCTCGTGATCTACGTAACCATGGTCTACGGCCCGATCGCTGCAATGCTCGTCGAACTGTTCCCGACCCGCATCCGCTACACCTCCATGTCCCTGCCCTACCACATCGGTAACGGCTGGTTCGGCGGCCTGCTGCCGACGACCTCGTTCGCACTCGTTGCTTACAAGGGCGACATCTACTTCGGCCTCTGGTACCCGATCGTCATCGCCCTGATGACCTTCGTGATCGGCCTGCTGTTCGTGGGCGAAACCAAGGATCGCGACATCTACGCGAACGACTAACCGTCTAATCGTCCCAGGCTTACCTTCCGGTATCCCTGGTTTCAAAGCCGCCAGTCACCTGGCGGCTTTTTTTATGGCTGAACGGAAAGATGGATACTTGCGGATCAGTCGAACTGAGGCAGGCAGATTTGGCCTTGCGGAAGAAACCGATCAGGGCTGAAGCGTCAGCACGCCCAGCTTTCCCTTCTCGACTTCTTCGCGCCGCGTTTTCATCGGCAGGTAACCGACCTCCGCCCAACGCTGCATGAAATTGCGGTAATACGGGGAAAACACATTCCCCGACTGTCCGGTGGAATGAATGAACTGCGAGTTTTCGAGATTCGACAAGTCATACAAGGCGCGCAGGCTGGCAGCATGGCGGTTGGCGAATGGCGCTTTCTCATCGCGCAGGTTGTGCCGCCCCACGTTGACTGTGAAGGTATCGCCAGGCGTAGGCACGTTGAGGTCGAAATACGGCGCCAGCATGTCCACCTTGGAAAATGGCCGGTGCTCCGAGCGCGCCACGTGGGCCTCACCCCACCGCCATTTCGCCATGTCCGCGCCGTAGCGCTTCTCGAGGTCCGCCAGCGCGGCGTCCAGGGATGCCGCCAGCACCTCTTCGCAGCCCTGCCGGTTGCCCTTGACCTCGATCGTCGCATCATTGCACCAGCGGCCCTGCCCTTCCTTGTTCATGAGCACATTGACCAGCGGACGGTGGACGTTGCGCTGTTCCCAGTAGTCTTTCATCAGCGCTTCGCCGAGCTCGTCCGCGAAGACATGCTTCGACGCCATGCGCATCCAGGCGTTATAGATCAACGGTTCGGCTCGGTTGGCATCCATCGAGCCATCCCATTTAACGATCAGGTCCAGGGCGGCCTTCGCTCGTTCCGAACGTGGCACTGTCTTGCGCAACACGGGGAGAATTTCCTGCGCCGCCAGCGACAGGTGGTCCTTCTGGATGGCCGCAAAGCTGGCCATGCTGTGCTTGCCCTGCGCGTCCAGCAGCGCGTCGATGCGGCGGGCGCGGTACGGCAGCGTCCATTCGCTGGTCAGGAAATGCGGATAATCGTCATCCACGATCTTGTGGTTGGCGGTCATGATGCGCCGGGATTCCGGATTGTATTTTCGCGGCAACTCCTCGAATGGAATGAATCCCGCCCAGTCGTAGCGGTCATCCCATCCCGGCGCCGGCGCGAGGCCCTTGAGGTCATTTTCCGGCTTGCGCATGGGGACGCGGGCAGGCGCGATGAAGCCGATATTGCCGTCCACGTCAGCGTAGACAATGCTTTGTTGCGGCGAGCCAAAATCCTTTGCGCCGTCGACGAACTGCTCCCAGTTCTGGGCCAGGTTGAACTTCATGCCGGCCTGCAGCGTCAGGTCGTCCGCTCGCAGGGCTGTCCAGGCGAAAGACACGACATACTTCTTTGCATCGACGGGTGCACGCTCGATGATGGGTAGCGCCCCGGTAATCACCGGGCCGTGGCGCGTCTCGCGCACCTCGATGGTGACGTCCGGCTGGCCTTTTACCTTGATGGTTTCGTTGCGCACCTTGAATTCGGCCCAGCCCTCCGGCGTCTGGTATTTCCGGCGGTCTTCCGGATGGACGCGCTCGATATAGAGGTCCTGGACATCCGGTGCCGTATTGGTAAATCCCCACGCAATACGGTCATTGCGCCCCAGCACGACAGACGGGATGCCCGGAAGCGTGGCACCGATCGTGTTCAGGCCCGGAGCGGACAGGTGGGCGAAATACCACAGTGCGGGGGCAGAAAGGCCGAGGTGCGGATCGTTGGCGAGGAGCGGTTTTCCGGTCTCGGACAGCGCACCCGCGACCACCCAGTTGTTCGACCCCATGCCCTCCAGATAAGACGGCGGTGCAATCGACGCCACCTTTTCCAGCTGCGCAGTCGTTCCCGCCATTTCACGGTAAAGCTGGGTGAAATCCTGCGTGGGAAGCACCGGGTCGCCGGGATACGGCGCCAGGAATTCGTTGATCTGGGCCAGCGTCAAACGCTGCGACAGCCGCATGCGCAGCAGCTCCTGCGTCCAGTTGCCGCCAAGGTCCCAAGCCATCATCGTCTGCCAGCCGATGGAGTCCACCGGATGCCACGGTGCTGGAGCGGGCGCTCCAGTAAGGAGGAATTCCGGCGGCAAGGGGCCGCTGCGGTCTTCGAGCCAGGCGTTCACGCCGCGCGCGTAGGCATCCAGTGCGTCGCGCGTCTGCTGCGACAGGTTGCCCAGGATTTTTTCCGCATTGCGCCGCACGCCGAGCGTCCGGATGAAGCGGTCCGTGTCGACCGCATTCGGTCCAAGGATCTCGGCCAATCGGCCCGCCGGGATGCGGCGGTTCAGCTCCATCTGCCAGAGACGGTCCTGGGCATGCACGTACCCCAGCGCAAAATAGGCGTCCTGTGGAGATTTCGCATAGATATGCGGAATGCCCTGTGCGTCCCGGACGATATCCACCGGTGCCGCGAGCCCTTTCAGGGTCCGCTTGCCATCCACTTGCGGCTGGCTCGCATCGCGGTACCACCAGGCGGCACCGGCGGCGGCTACCACCGGCACCAGCAGGGCCAAGGCAACTTTTTTTAATTTTCCAGTCATACGGTTATGCGCGCTCCTCTTTCTTTATCGCTGCGAGGTTATCACAGGGCATGAGGCCAATCGGCGCATTACCGTAAGGGAAGCATTGTCAGATGTTAAGATGTGGTTTCGTGTAATGACAACGCAGTCGAATTCCTATCTTATGAAATTTGATGTCGCCATTGTTGGCAGCGGCCTGGCAGGCCTGTCCGTCGCCCTGCACCTCGCGCAGACGCGCAAGGTGGTTGTGGTTTCCAAGCGCACTCTGCTCGATGGCGCAAGCAGCTGGGCACAGGGCGGCATTGCCGCAGTGCTTGATTCCGGCGACAGCCACGACCAGCACATCAGCGACACCCTGGTGGCCGGTGCGGGCCTGTGCGACGAAGGCGCGACGCGCTTCATCGTCGAACACAGCCGCGAAGCGATCGAGTGGCTGATCGAACAAGGCGTCCCCTTCACACGCGATGCCACGGCCGAGCTGGGCTATCACCTGACGCGCGAAGGCGGGCACAGCCAGCGCCGCATCATCCATGCTGCGGACGCCACTGGACACGCGGTGCAGGTCACGCTGGAACAGAAGGCGCGCAACCATCCGAATATCACCATCCTCGAGCATCATTACGCCATTGACGTCATCACTTCCGACAAGCTCGATGCCGACACCGGTGTGCATCGCTGCGTCGGCCTGTACGTCCAGGACGTCAATACCGGCAATGTGATGACGCTCGCTGCGGATCAGACCGTGCTTGCGACTGGCGGCGCAGGCAAGGTTTACCTCTACACGACCAACCCCGACACCGCGACCGGTGACGGTATCGCGATGGCGTGGCGTGCCGGCTGCCGGGTAGCGAACATGGAATTCATCCAGTTCCACCCGACCTGCCTCTACCACCCGTACGCCAAGTCCTTCCTCATTTCCGAAGCGGTGCGCGGCGAAGGCGGCTTGCTCAAGCTGCCTGCAGAGGCCGGTGCCTTGGCAGGACGCCGTTTCATGCCCGACCACGATGAGCGTGCCGAGCTTGCTCCCCGCGACGTCGTCGCGCGCGCCATCGACTTCGAAATGAAAAAGCGCGGCCTGGACTACGTCGACCTCGACATCAGCCACCAGCCGTCGGAGTTCCTCAAGGAGCACTTCCCGACCATCTATTCGCGCTGCCTGGAGCTTGGCATCGACATCACCAGGCAACCGATTCCGGTCGTCCCCGCCGCGCACTACACCTGTGGCGGCGTGGTGACGGACATGTACGGCCAGACCGACTTGCCGGGTCTGTATGCGGTTGGCGAAACCGGGTACACCGGCCTGCATGGCGCTAACCGGCTGGCCAGCAATTCGCTGCTCGAATGCCTGGTTCTCGGGCGCGCTGCAGCACAGCACATCGAAAAGCAGCCGAAGCCGAAGTCCCTGCCCCTTCCGGCCTGGGACGAAAGCCGCGTGACCGATGCCGACGAGGAAGTCGTGATTGCCCACAACTGGGACGAGCTGCGCCGCTTCATGTGGAACTATGTCGGCATCGTGCGCACCACCAAACGCCTGGAACGGGCCCAGCACCGCATCGGGCTGCTGCGTGAAGAAATTTACGAGTATTACTCGCATTTCCGCATCACGCGGGACTTGCTGGAACTGCGCAACCTGGTCGACGTCGCGTCCATGATCGTGGACAGCGCACTGTCCCGTCGTGAAAGCCGCGGTCTCCATTTCAGCCAGGACTTCCCCGAGACCCTGCCGAAGGCCTTGCCCACTGTTCTGTCGCCATCCCGGCGCTGAGCGTTACGTCCAGAGCAACGCCTCCTTCACGGAGGCGTTTTTCTTTTCAAATTGGCAATTCGCGAAAGCATTTCCGATCGTCATGGAAATGGTGCAATATAGACTCTGATCCAGAGCAGTTTGGCCCCGTTCAACTCGCTTAGATGGTCAGCCATGTCCGATATCGCATCAGGTTCTGCGCTGCAAAGCCATTGGATAAGGGAGTTCTTCCTCGCGCGCCAGCCCATCCTCAACCGCGGACAAGGGCTGGTTGCTTATGAGCTGCTGTTTCGTCGCGCCGATGCGGGCACCGCAAGCGTCGTCGACGACCTCGCTGCCACGGCAGCCGTAATCGAACATGCGACCGAGCTCGGCATGGAGAACGTGATCGGCGGATCACTCGGCTTCGTCAACATCGACAAGTCGGTGCTGATGAGCGACTTCGTGCAGTTCCTGCCCCGCGACAGGGTCGTCCTCGAAATCCTCGAAACCGTGAAGGTCAACGGCGAAGTCCTGGACCGCGTGGCCGAACTCCGGAAAGCGGGCTACACCTTCGCGCTCGACGACGTCATTAACGAATCGGAAGACGTGCGCCTGCTCCTGCCGCACGTCGACATCATCAAGGTGGACATCGCAGGACTCGCCCCCGGCGTCCTCGATCAGCTCAGTAGTCGTTTCCGCACCGCGAAGAAGAAGCTGCTCGCCGAAAAGGTCGAAAGTCTCGATGAATACCGGCGTTGCCTCGACCTTGGTTTCGATTATTTCCAGGGCTACTATTTCGCCAAGCCGGCGGTCCTGAGCGGCCGGAAGCTTTCGCCCTCCGAAGTTGCCCTGGTCCGGCTCATGTCCCAGCTGAATGCCGATGCCGAGAACGCGGACATCGAACGCACGATCAAGCAGGACGCATCGATGGGCATCACGCTGCTGCGCATGGCGAATTCCCCGGCGCTCGGCACCGGACACCGCATCACCTCGCTCGCCCAGGCCCTGCTATTGCTCGGCCGTCGCCAGCTGCAGCGCTGGGTCCAAATCCTGCTCTATGCGGAACCGATGAAATCGACGGGGATGCTGTCCCCGCTCCTCATCATGGCGACGACGCGCGGCAAACTCCTCGAACTGCTGGCGGGCCACATTGCGCCTCGCAACCGCAACATGGCGGACATGGCGTTCACAGTGGGCATCATGTCGCTGATGGATGCCCTGTTTGGCCAGCCAATGGACAAGATCCTGGAACAGATGCTGGTAGTCGATGCGGTAAAGGAAGCCTTGCTCGCGCGCGAAGGTGTTTACGGCGAAATGCTGAAACTTGCAGAGTTTATGGAGCAGGCCGGCGAGTCCCCCTTGCAGATCGATACGGCACTGACCAGCCTTGGACTGACACGAGAGGACTTGTTCGACGTCCAGGTCGATGCGTATGCCTGGAGCGAACAGGTGTCGCGCCAGGCATAGGAAGATTACTCGACAATACGCAGCGAATAGTCGGTTGCCCGGACATCCTTGGTGAGGCTGCCGATGGAAATGCGGTCCACGCCGGTCTCGGCGATGGCCCGGACAGTGCGCATGTTGACGCCGCCGGAAGCTTCGAGCAATGCGCGTCCATCGGTGATCTTCACCGCTTCACGCATCATCTCCAGGGAGAAGTTGTCGAGCAGGACGGAAGTGGCGCCGGCGGCAAGGGCTTCCTCCAGCTCCGCGAGGTTTTCCACTTCGACCTGGATGGTCACGCCGGCATGCAGCGCGATGGCGGCGCGCATGGCCGCGGTAATGCCGCCTGCTGCCGCGATATGGTTTTCCTTGATCAGGATTCCGTCGTACAGGGCGAGACGCTGGTTCTTGCCGCCGCCGACACGCACCGCGTACTTTTGCGCCAGGCGCAGCCCCGGCAGCGTCTTGCGCGTGTCCAGCACGGACGCGCGCGTACCCTTTACGACATCCGCATATTCCCGTGTAGCGCTTGCCACGCCGGACAGCAGCTGAAGGAAGTTCAGCGCGGTCCGCTCTGCCGTGAGCAGCGCACGGGCCGGCGCCTCGATAGCGCAAACTTCGCTGTCAGCCGTCATCGACGCCCCTTCGGCATAACGCCATTCGATGCGGATGCGCGGATCGAGCTGGGTCATCACGCCCTCGAACCAGGGTGCGCCGCACAGCACGGCGGCCTCACGCACGATGACACGGGCCTTCACCCATTCGTTGTCCGGGACCAGCAAGCCGGTCACATCGCCGGTACCGACGTCCTCGGCGAGCGCGGCGCGGATGTTCTCTTCAAAAGCCGCAACCAGGGCTGCGTCGAAAGGTGCAAACGGGTTCTTCAGGGTGCTCATGCGGGTCCGATTCCTGCAAACAGTTTTTGTTCTTTTGCCAAGTCGCCGCTGGGGCGGACGTTGGCTTTTCGTGCAGCGGCAAAGGCCAGCATGCGGTCGATACAGACGTAGGCCTTGCGGCCGGTCTCCGGATCGACGTGGATTTCGTTCTTGCCCGACTCCAGCACCTCGGCCAGGTTCTGCAGGCCGTTCATGGCCATCCAGGGGCAATGCGCGCAGCTCTTGCAGGTGGCGCTGTTGCCGGCCGTCGGCGCGTCGATAAAGCGCTTGCCGGGCGCAGCCATGCGCATCTTGTGCAGGATGCCGTTATCCGTGGCGACGATAAATTCATCGGCGTCCAGGGACTTTGCGGCGGCGATCAGCTGGGACGTGGAACCGACGACGTCGGCTTGCGCCACCACGGCTTCGGGCGACTCCGGATGCACCAGGATCTTCGCCTTCGGGTGTTCCTTGCGCAGCAATTCCAGCTCGACGCCCTTGAATTCGTCGTGTACGAGGCAGGAGCCTTGCCACAGCAGCATGTCGGCGCCGGTCTTCTTCTGGATGTAGCTGCCCAGGTGCTTGTCTGGCGCCCACAGGATCTTCTTGCCCTGCGCGTGCAGGTGTTCGACGATTTCCAGGCCGATCGACGAGGTCACCATCCAGTCGGCGCGCGCCTTCACCGCCGCGCTGGTGTTGGCGTAGACCACGACCGTGCGGTCGGGATGCGCATCGCAGAAGGCGGCAAATTCGTCGGCGGGACAACCGAGGTCGAGCGAACAGGTCGCGTCGAGATCCGGCATGAGGATGGTCTTGTCCGGACTCAGGATTTTGGCGGTTTCGCCCATGAACTTCACGCCGGCCACTACCAGCGTCTTGGCCGGGTGGTCGCGACCGAATCGGGCCATTTCCAGGGAGTCGGACACGCAGCCCCCGGTTTCCTCGGCCAGGTCCTGCAGGTCGGCATCCACGTAATAATGGGCGACGAGCACTGCCTCTTTCTCTTTCAGGAGGCGCTTGATTTTGTCCTTGAGGGCCGCTTTTTCCTCGGGAGACGGCGACAGGGGCACGCGCGCCCAGGCGTTGGCGACGCAACTGGTTCCCGCGTCCATCTGCGGGCGTTCGAATTCGACGGTCTTGATCGGCTGAATCTGCATGGTGAAAGTGCAAAAATCGGGCGTGGAATACGCCAAAACGGAGAGTATGCCTGATAAAGAAGAACTAAGGGTCGACGCACATATTTCAAGCGCTTCGGTGAAATTGCGCGAAATTTCTTCTGGTTAGCCGAAGAAAATTGATAAAAATCATCAATTGCGCAATTTTGATGTTTCCCCATGTCAATTTTTCATTTACGCAACCCGGTTTAGATAGCATACTGAACCTGACTAGCCGTACTGCCAGTCGGGCTATCGCATGATAAATAGTCAGTTTCTGACATTCCTGTAAGAATAAGGACGACGCGAACGACGGCATCCTGCACGCTTCCGAAGAAGGCGGCAGGTCAACAAGCAAGAATGCATTTCTGCGACGGGAGGAGACAAACCCATGACGCATCGTATTTTCGACAAGACCGACAAAGGTCGCGAAGAGATAGCAACGCGCAAGCACCAGTTGCCAACCCGGCTTCGGACCCTGCTGGTCATGGTGGACGGCAAGCAAAGCGGTGAGGAACTGCTCAAGAAGGTGGCGGGCCTTGGCCTCAATGACGAAAGTCTGGCCGAGTTGCTGAATAATGGGTTCATCCAGCCGGTGGAGCAGCCTCAACCCGCTTCGGTTACGCCGATTCCGCTCCCGGTGGCCCAAGTGCCGCAGATCGCCCCGGCGGCCGATATTCTCGACGGCGCGAGCCAGTTCCAGGCGATTTACCAGTTTTACACGGAAACCATCAAGAGCACGATTGGCCTGCGCGGTTACTCGCTTCAGCTGAAGGTCGAGAAAGCCGGTTCCATCGACGAGTTCCGCGCCCTGCGCGATCCCTACCTGGAAGCCGTGCTGAAGGCAAAGGGCAATGAACTCGCGCGCAGCCTGCGCACGCGCCTTGACCAGTTGCTTTATATGGGAGAATCCGCGCCCAACACGACGATCGTCGGGCTGAGCGCGGCGATGGCCGAATAACTTATTCGATGCCCTGGCTGGTCAGGTACTCTTCGTAGCCGCCGTGGAAGTCGATGATCTCACCTTCCCGGATTTCGAGGATGCGGGTGGCCAGCGACGAAACGAATTCCCGGTCATGCGACACGAAAATCAGCGTTCCTGCGTATTTGTCCAGCGCGATGTTGAGCGACTCGATGGACTCCATGTCCATGTGGTTGGTCGGTTCGTCCATCAGCAGCACGTTGTGACGGCCAAGCATCAGCTTGCCGTACATCATGCGACCCTTCTCGCCGCCTGACAGCACTTTCACCGACTTCTTGACATCGTCGCCCGAGAACAGCAGGCGGCCGAGGATCGAACGTACTGCCTGGTCGTCATCACCCTCCTTCGTCCACTGCCCCATCCAGTCGGTCAAGGTCTTGTCGGCGGCAAATTCCTCGGTCGGATCCTGCGGCATGTAGCCTACGTTTGCATTCTCTGCCCACTTGGAAATGCCACTGTCCGTCTGCATGCGGCATACGTCGCCACCGATAGAGCGCAGCAGCGTAGTCTTACCTGCACCGTTGGCGCCGATGATCGCGATCTTCTCGCCGGCTTCCACCATGATGTTGAAGTTCTTGAAAATCGTGCGGTCATAGGACTTCGTCAGGCCCTGCGTCTCGACGGCGAGTCGATGCAGCTTTTTCTCGCCTTCGAAGCGGATGAACGGCTCCTGGCGGCTGGACGGCTTGATGTCTTCGACCTTGATCTTCTCGATCTGCTTGGCCCGCGATGTCGCCTGGCGCGCCTTGGACTTGTTGGCCGAGAAGCGGCGCACGAATTCCTGCAGTTCGGCCACGCGTTCCTTGGCCTTGGCGTTGGCCGCCAACACCTGCGCGCGGGCCTGGGACGACGCCAGCATGTAGTCGTCGTAATTGCCCGGATAGATCTTCAGGGTGCCGTAGTCCATGTCCGCCATGTGCGTGCACACCTGGTTCAGGAAGTGGCGGTCGTGCGAAATGATGATCATGGTGGAGTTGCGCTCGTTGAGCACGTCCTCCAGCCAGCGGATGGTATTGATGTCGAGGTTGTTGGTCGGCTCGTCCAGCAGCAGGATGTCCGGATTGGAAAACAGTGCCTGCGCCAGCAGCACGCGCAGCTTCCAGCCGGGAGCGATGTTGCTCATCGGACCCTGGTGCTGGTCGAGCGGAATGCCGACGCCCAGCAGCAGTTCGCCTGCGCGCGCCTCGGCGGTGTAACCGTCGTACTCGGCGAACTTCGCCTCAAGGTCGGCCGCACGCATGTAATCGTCATCGGTCGCGTCCGGGTTCGCATAGATTGCGTCGCGTTCCGTCATCGCTGCCCACATCTCGGTATGGCCCATCATGACGACATCGAGCACGCGCTTGTCTTCATAGGCGAACTGGTCCTGGCGCAGTTTACCCAGGCGCTCGTTCGGATCGAGCATGACATTGCCGGAGCTCGGCTCCAGGTCGCCGCCGAGGATTTTCATGAAGGTCGACTTGCCGCAGCCGTTCGCGCCGATCAGGCCGTAACGGTTGCCGTCGCCAAATTTGACGGAGATGTTTTCGAACAGCGGCTTGGGGCCGAACTGCATCGTGATATTTGCGGTGGAAAGCACTGGTAAAGCCTTTTGCGGGAATTTCAGGAATAACCCGCCATTTTACCATTCACGCTGCCTCTTCCAGCAGATTCCGCCGCGCATTCATAAAGGCCTCCGCGGCCCGCCGCATTGCTGTTTCGTCAATGCGGGGCTGGTAAAGGGATCCGCCAATGCCGAAACCGGTCGCCCCCGCGGCGACGTAAGCCGCCATATTGTGCGGCTGGATACCGCCGACCGGGAACAACGGCGTATCCACCGGCATGATCGACCGGATGGCCTTTACCGCGGCAGGCGGGATCATCTCGGCAGGGAACAACTTCAGTCCGTGCGCTCCCGCCGCCAATGCCTGGAAAGCCTCGGTTGGTGTGGCGACACCTGGCAGCGCGATCATTCCGTGCTTTGCCGCATGACTGATGACATCAGGTGCGCAATGCGGCGAAACGATCAGACGCCCGCCCGCCTCCTTTACCGCGTCGACATCCTGCACGCTCAGCACGGTGCCGGCGCCGACCAGCGCATCATCCGGCGCGTTGCGCAGCAAGCAGTGGATGGCGTCGATGGCACCTGGTCGATTCAGCGGCACTTCGAGCATCCGGAAACCGGTCTCGAACAAAATCTGGCCGACCTTCGGCGCCTCCGCCGGCGTCAGTCCCCGCAGGATGGCGACGAGGGGATAGGGAGATGGGTTGAAAAGATCCATGATGGTTCACCTGCGAATATTGAACAAGGCGCCAAGCGCGGCAAGGTAGACGCCGTCCGGCTGCCACGCTCGCGCCGGTATGCCGAGCAACTCCAGCGCGCTGAGGTAACGTGACGAGAGCGCAGGACTGCCGATCACTTGCACGGGGGCCGATATCGCATCGCCGGCCTTCTTGACGATCTCGAACAGCTCCGTACCGATGAGAAGCCCCGACAGGTAGGAGGCCGCATGCGAAGCAGGCATCGCGTCCGTGACGACCATCGCGCGGCAGCAGAAGGCTGTATGCGTAAAGCCGCCCTGCCGCGCCGCCCGCAATCCTGCCGCGAACGCGTCCTGCACCGCGTCCTGCGACGAGATCACCTTGGACAGCGTTCCGTGCTGCGACATGAGCGCATAGAGCTCACCTGTCATGAATGTCATGAATTCGGTGATTCGCCCGTTGTCGATGTGCACCCACTTGCTGTGCGTCCCGGGTAGCAGGAACCAGCTTCCGGCAGCACCCAGCTCAAGCGCGCCCAACACCTGCACCTCCTCGCCGCGCATCACGTCGGGCAGGCCGTGCGGATCAATGTAGCGATAGCCGGGAACGACGCGTACGCGCGTGCCGGGAATGGACGCCTTTACCGTCATCATTGCGTCGGCAAGACGCACCAGCGGGTGGTCGACCGCGAGGTACGGCGCTTCCTGCCACCCGTTGCGACTGCCGACCATGCCGGACATGATCACGTCCGCGCGGTCGATCTCGAGCGCGTCAAGAAGCGCTCTCAGCGATGCATCGAATCCCTCACTCACATTCAGGATGCCGCAGCCGTCTTCGTGCTGGCGTATCAGGCCGCCCCGTTCATCCAGCACGTAGGCCCTGCGGTTGCTTGTTCCCCAGTCGATGCCGAGAAGTGTGGTCGATTGTCCTGTCATGGCTTTCCTGTTGCGACGCGCAGGCCGGTCAGGCCCAGCCGCCGTCGACGATGAATTCCTGCGCAGTGCACATTGCGGCATCATCCGATGCAAGGAAAAGCACCATGCGCGCAATGTGATCAGGCATGAGGCGATGCTTCAGGCACTGGCTGCGGTCGATGAGCTTTTCGCCCTCCTCGTCCAGCCACAGGTTGACCTGGCGTTCGGTCATTACCCATCCCGGCGTGACGGTATTGACGCGGATGTTGAATGGCCCGAGGTCACGTGCCAGTCCGCGTGTGAGGCCGCTCACCGCCGCCTTGGTCGTCGTGTACACGGAATAGCCGCCGTTCCCGAGATGCCAGCTGATGGAGCCGAGGTTGATGATGGCGCCGCCACCCTGCCGTTTCATGCCGTCGACAACCGCTTGCGCGGTAAAGAACATCGGCCGCTGGTTGATGGCAATGCAGTTGTTCCAGAACTCCGGCGTGACATCTTCCGGCGAATGCCGCTGGTCATTGCCCGCGTTGTTCACCAGCACGTCGAAGTCGCCCATGTTCTCGGCAAGCGTGCGGATCGTGTCCTGCAGCGCCGGGATGTCGCGAATGTCGCACTGGCGAAAGACAGGCTTTTCGGCCCCCTCCAGCGCCAGCCGTTCACACAGTGCCAGGCTCGCATCGACAGCGATATCGACGAAAGCAACCTTGGCGCCCTGTTCGGCAAACGCTCCCACAATTGCCTCACCGATTCCCGACCCGCCGCCGGTGACGAAGACGCGCTTGCCGCTGAGGCTGTAGTAGCGCGCGAGTCCTTCTTTCCTGCCCAGTGCCGACATGATTTTCTCCTGAACTTTCGATCCCACCGCTAATCAATATTGATGCTGAGTCGAAACCTTCCCGCCGCTGTTCATAGAATCCGAAGAGAACCCCATGACCATCCCCATCAAGAAACGCCGCAGCCAGGCATGGTTCGAAAAGCAGGACCGCGACGGCTTCGTCCATCGCAGCTGGACACAGAAGCCCGGCTATCCATCTGATTCCTTCGACGGACGCCCGATCATCGGCATCTGCAATACCTGGTCCGAATTAACCCCTTGCAACAGTCACTTCCGGGAACTCGCCGAATTCGTCAAACGCGGTGTACTTGAGGCAGGCGGATTCCCTCTTGAGTTCCCCGTGATGTCTCTCGGAGAAACACAACTGCGTCCGACCGCCATGCTGTTCCGCAATCTGGCCAGCATGGACGTCGAGGAATCCATACGCGGCAATCCGATTGACGGCGTCGTGCTGCTTATGGGCTGCGACAAGACGACGCCGGCACTGCTGATGGGCGCAGCAAGTTGCGGACTGCCGACGATCGGCATCTCCGGCGGTCCGATGCTAAACGGAAAATTCCGCGGCAAGGACATCGGTTCCGGGACCGGGGTGTGGATGATGTCGGAGATGGTGCGCGGCGGCCTGATGACGCAGCAGGAATTCACTGACGCGGAAGCGTGCATGAACCGCTCGGCCGGCCATTGCATGACCATGGGCACTGCATCGACGATGGCCAGCATGGTGGAAGCGCTCGGCATGTCTCTTCCCGGAAACGCAGCCATCCCTGCACCAGACACGCGCCGCAACCGCCTTGCCCAATTGAGCGGCCGGCGCATCGTGCAAATGGTCGAGGAAGACCTCGACATGGAGAAGATCATGACGCGGGAAGCCTTCGAAAATGCGATTCGCGTCAATGCCGCAATCGGCGGCTCCACCAATGCCGTTGTGCACCTGCTGGCGATTGCCGGCCGCATCGGCATCGACCTCAAGCTCGAGGACTGGGACAAGATCGGCAGCGAAATGCCCTGCCTCGCCAACCTGCAGCCGTCAGGTCATTACCTGATGGAGGATTTCTACTACGCAGGCGGCGTGCCGGCGGTAATGCGTGAAATCCGGGACATGCTCCACCTCGATGCACTGACGGTCAACGGCAAGACGCTGGGCCAGAACATCGAAGACGCGCCCTGCTACAACCGTGAAGTCATCAAGACAGTCGATGAGCCTTTCAAAGCCAAGGCGGGGATTGCCGTCCTCAAGGGCAATCTGGCGCCCAATGGCGCGGTGATCAAGCCGTCGGCGGCTTCGCTGCATCTGCTCAAGCATCGCGGCCGGGCCGTCGTGTTCGAGTCGATCGAAGACTTTCGCACACGCATCGACGACCCTGCGCTCGATATCGACGAAAACTGCGTAATGGTGCTGAAGAACTGCGGCCCCTGCGGCTATCCCGGCATGGCCGAAGTCGGCAATATGCCGTTACCGAGCAAGATCCTGCAAAAGGGGATCACGGACATGGTGCGCATTTCGGACGCGCGCATGAGCGGCACGGCGTACGGAACCGTCGTTCTGCACACCTCACCCGAAGCTGCCGTCGGCGGGCCACTTGCCCTGGTGCGCAATGGCGACATGATCCAGCTCGATGTCGGCGAGCGCAGCCTGCACCTGGAGGTGAGCGACGAGGAACTGGCCCGTCGAAAGACAGAATGGGTTGCCCCCGACATGCCAACGCGCGGGTATGCGAAGCTGTATGTGGACCATGTGCAGCAGGCCCATCTTGGGGCCGACCTCGACTTCCTGGTCGGGAAGAGCGGCGCACCCGTGCCGCGTGAATCGCATTGACGGCGGAGGCGCGGATGAAGACACCGGAATGCATCTGGAATGCGCACGCCCTGCTTGGCGAAGGCCCAATGTGGTCGGTGCGCGAACAAGCCCTGTACTGGGTGGACATCCTGGGCCACCGCCTGCACCGTTACTCGCCCTCCGAAGGACGGCGCACATGGCAGTTCGACGAGGAAGTAACCGCCGTCGTCGAGCGGACGGAAGTCGACGAACTGATCCTCACCCGGCGCCATGGCTTTGCCCGCTTCGACCCGAAAACCGAAACGCTGACGCCCCTGCTCCAGCTTGAAACCGACATTCCAACCAACCGTTTCAATGATGGGAAATGCGACCGCCTTGGACGGTTCTGGGCCGGTACGATGGACTTCGGCTGCGAGCAGCCAACAGGCTCGCTTTACTGCCTCTCTCCAGACCTCCGCTGCGAACGAATGGATTCGGGCTACGCCGTGACGAATGGGCCGGCATGGTCGGCTGACTACAGTACGATGTACCACAACGACAGCGTGAACGGCCGCGTGTATGCCTTCGATTTCGACCTGAAATCGGGCGCCATTTCCAACAAGCGCATCTTCCTCCAGTTCAGCGAAGAAGACGGCTCGCCGGACGGCATGACGACCGACGCGGACGGCGGCCTGTGGATTGCCCATTGGGGTGCAAGCAAGCTGACGCGTCACGATCCGCAAGGCAATGTACTGCACACCATTACCCTGCCCTGCAGCCAGATCACGAGTTGCGCTTTTGGCGGGCCGGATTTCCGGACGCTCTACATCACCTCGGCGGCAAATGGCCTGTCTCCCGGGCAATTGGAACGCGAGCCCTTGGCCGGCGGTCTATTTGC
Source organism: Noviherbaspirillum sp. ST9 (assembly GCF_048799745.1). Classification (NCBI taxonomy): domain Bacteria; kingdom Pseudomonadati; phylum Pseudomonadota; class Betaproteobacteria; order Burkholderiales; family Oxalobacteraceae; genus Noviherbaspirillum; species Noviherbaspirillum sp. ST9. The sequence continues at coordinate 169,261 of NZ_JBLWFR010000005.1, forward strand.
GCTGGAAATCGAGATCGCCGGCCTCCCGGCCAACCAGTTCCGCGGATGAGGCACGCAGATGACGGCTGCAAACATTACCCTTGAAAATGAGTCGCAACGCCTGCAACTCGCGCCCGAGATGGGTGGCAGTGTTACCGCCTGGGACTGGATGGCAGGCGGACGGGCGCAACCCTTGTTTCGTCCGTGGGACGGCGGCTCCGGCGACCGCTATACGCTGGCCTGTTTTCCGCTCGTACCATGGTCCAACCGCATCACCGGGGGCGGATTCGAGTTCGATGGAAAGTTCTACCCGATCCACGCCAATCGCACGGAAGAGCACTACCCCATACACGGTACCGGCTGGCTGCTGCCATGGAAAGTTGCCGAACGCGACGACGGCCGCATCAAATTGTCACTGGAATCGCGCGGGTTTGACGGCACCCCCTACCACTACCGAAGCACGGAAACCTTCCTGCTGCTGCCGGATGGATTGCAGATCGATCTGACCGTCACCAACCTGGGCAAGACGACCATGCCCTTCGGGCTTGGTCTCCATCCGTACTTCACGCGAAACAAGGAAACCCGTTTGATGTTCAAGGCGGAGGGCGTCTGGCTGTACGAAAAAGACCCGATTCCAACCGAGCACACCACTGCGTTCCCGGCCAGCTGGGATTACAACCGTTTCGCCCCGCTGGAAGGGCCGATGATCGATGCCTGCTATACAGGATGGAACGGCAAAACAGTGATCGACTACCCGGATCGCGGGATGTCGATCACGATGGTCATGCCAGACTGCAACGGCTTCACACTGTTCTACCGTCCGCCGGACCAGGACTTTTTCTGCATCGAACCCATCACCCATCCGATCGACGCCTTCCATATGCCAAACCAGCCGGGACTTGCGTATCTGACGCACGGCGACAGCTTTGCGCTGCGGGCCAAGTTCCTCGTCGGTCCCTCAGTCGAGCGCGGCTAGCGACGGATAGTGCGTCATGGCCAAGGTACAGGCGCGACCGTCGGATCGAAGATGCGCGTGGCTTCCCACCGCCAGCGTCGCCTTGTCGCGGATATGCCCGAAAGGCAGCCCGGTAATCACCGGCACGCCAAGACGCTCGCGCAGGTAGGCGAGCATGGTTTCAAAACTGTAGCCGTTATCGTATTCGGTCAGCGCGTAGCTCGAAAAATCCCCGAACACCACCGCCTTCTGGTCCAGCAACCCGGCGTACTCCAACTGCAGCAACATGCGCTCGATCCGGTACGGATGTTCGTTGACGTCTTCGATGAAGAGGATGCCGCCATCGATACGGGGGAGATAGGGCGTCCCGGCCAGGTGCGTCAACATGGCCAGGTTCCCGCCCCACAGCACTCCGGACACATCGAGTTCGGGATTGCCCTTCGCTTCAAAAGCAATGGTATGCGACGGTCCCTCGATGCAGCGCCTGAAGTGCTCCATCGTGAAATCGCTGGGGTCATCCCTGGAGAAATCGATGCAGACCATGGGACCGGCAAAGCTGGGCGTACCGCTTTGCGCGAGCAGCGCCATGTGCAATGCAGTAAAGTCGCTATGACCGACAAACAGCTTGCCGCTGGATGCAAGCAGTGAAAGGTCGATGCCAGGAAGGAGTCGGGACAGACCATAGCCGCCGCGCAGCGCCATGACAACCTGCACCTCCGGATTCGATGCCGCCGCATGGAGTTGCCGGATGCGATCGTCGTCGGTGCCGCCAAAGCGCTGGTGCTTCCTCTCCGGATCGTAGTACGCGTGCACGGACCATCCTTGTGCGCGCAGTCGTTCAACGCCGCGCGCATAACTGCATGGGTCGGGCGCATAGCCGCTCGGCGCAACGATTGCCACGCCGATATTGGTCCTGTCCATGTCCGGAGTCTTTCGGTTTGCCTCGAAAAGGCTATTGTAGAGCAAGCCGGAAGGCCTGCCGATGGCGGCGGCTCAGAAAACCCCGAAGCGCGGCCCGCGCGCGGGATCGAGGTAAAGCAACTTCTTCAGTCCCATGCCACCGCTGCGGTCAAAGCGCTGCCACGCCCCTTCAGGCTGGGCCAGGCGATCCGCGATCGCATAGAGCGCCGTGGGATTCATGCCAATGCCAAGATGGCTGGCATGCACTTCGATATTCTCGGCGCGTGCCGATTCCTTCTCGACACAGCATTGCCAGGCCACGATACCGTCCGTGCGACTGTAGATCGACGTGGTGGGGACAGGCGGCGGGTCCTTCAGTCCCGCCAGCCGCGGATCCGTGTCGATGCTCTGGCCGCTCGCGAACTCATACATCCGCCATGCGTTATTGGCGCGCGGCGAGCCCGAGAAGGGTGTGCCAAGCGTTACCACGCTCCTGACGTCCTCCGGGATCATTTTTGCAATTTCGCGGGCATAGATGCCGCCAAGGCTCCATCCCACGAGGCTCACGCTGCAACCATGCTCCGCGCTTAACCGCAGCACGCGCTCCACGCACGCCTCGATGACGCCAGGGCGCGGCCCACGGTTCAAGCCCTGCTCCCAGGCATACGGCGCATATCCGCGGTCCTTGAGGAAGTTGCGCAATACCAGGGTCGTCATGTCGCCCGTCGCCAAGCCGGGGAAAACGACCACGGGATGCCCGTCGCCCCGTGGTGCCTGCCTGAGCACCGGCAGCGACAACACGGAAGCCCATAACTCCCATGGTGCCCTGCCCTCCAGCGCCAGCAAGAACCAGCCCGGCGGCCGGACTTCTTCCTGGCGGCCTGCAGCTTCTCGAAGCGACTTGATGCGGGAAACCGCCTCGGAAAAATTCAGCAATTGGGCCAAGGATTCATCTCCTTCCTTGATATCGGCGACCGCGGCGTCCCCGCTATGCGCTGCGCGCTTCGGGTTCCCGGCCAAGCCTGCAGTGATCGGCGATCATTCCTGACAGGAGGGCATCGAGCGCGGGAGGGAAATCATGTCCCATCCCTTCGATGATTTTCAGGGTCGAGCCACGCACGAGGTGCGCCACGTCGCGGCCGCATGCCAGCGGCACAAGCGGATCGTCCGTACCATGGATGACCAGGGTCGGCACCTTGATCGTGCGCAGAAGCGCGCCCTGGTCACCGGAGGATGCGACCGCCATCATCTGCCGCGCGGTTCCGCTCACGCTCACTTTGCGACGCACGCTTTCGGTCACGCGCCGGCGCAATTCCGGCTCAGGCACCGGATAACGGTGCCCGCCGAGCACGCGGAACAGCTCCATGTTATGGTCGATCACACTTTCGATGTCGCGTGGATTCTTCGGCCGCGAAAACATCGCATGGCTGGCCGCCATGGACGGACCGGGCAGCCCCGGTCGACCGCTTGTCGACATGATGGAAGTGAGCGTCAGGACGCGCTCCGGATAGCGGCCGGCGATGATCTGCGCAATCATGCCGCCCATCGACGCACCCACGATATGGGCTTTCTCGATGCCGAGCGCATCGAGAAGGCAGACGGCATCCTTTCCCATGTCGTACAGCGTATAGCCGCTGAACAAGGGCATGTGGAACAGCGATTTGAAGAACGCCATCTGCAGGTTGGGTTTGCCGAAGTGATCCATCTTGCTCGACAGCCCGCTGTCGCGGTTATCGAAACGGATGACGCGAAACCCCTGGTCGGTCAGCCCCTTGCAGAACGCATCCGGCCATGAAATGAGCTGCAATCCCAGCCCTGCGATAAGCAGGACGGGCTCCCCCTTGGGGTCACCCTGAACGTCGTAGGCCAGCTTGATGCCGTTGGCTTCTGTAAATGGCAAAGGTCTTCCTTTACGGTTGTTGCATTGCTGCTGCATTCGCCTGGTGCAGCAGTCAGGGGAATGAGCAATCCCCATGCCGAGCCGGGATGTGCAGTACTAGAGGGGGTGGCGGCGGCGTTCGTGTAATTTCAGCACGCGCTGGTGGAAAAATTTCCCGGTCAGGTTGCGCTCAATCCTGCTTGCTGCCAACGGCCTGGTCGATCAGCTTCTGCGCCGCCCGCCTGCGCTCGGCAAAAAATTCCTTGAGCACGGCGCTGCACTCCTCTGCCATCACGCCTCCGGTCACTTCTGTATGGTGGTTCAGCTTTTCCTGCGCGAACAGGTTGACCACGGAGCCGCATGCACCGGTCTTGGGATCGGCTGCACCGAAAACCACCCTCGCAAGCCGGGCATGCATCATGGCGCCGGCGCACATGACGCAGGGTTCAAGCGTGACATAGAGCTCGCAACCTGGAAGCCGATAATTGCCAAGGATTTCCGCCGCCGCGCGCAGCGCCATGATTTCAGCGTGTGCCGTCGGGTCATGCGTTCCGATGGGTTGATTGAAACCCGTCGCGACAATCTCTCCATCCTTCACCACGACCGCGCCGACCGGCACTTCGCCCAGCGCCCAGGCGTTATGCGCCTGGGAAAGTGCCTGGTGCATGTAGATGGAGTCTTGCATGTCAGTCGTCCGCCGTAATCTCGGCCCAGCAATTGGGCGTCTCGTGCAGGACGAGCTTGTGCAGTCTTAGCCCTGTGCCGTAGTGGTCCTTGTAAGCGGCGTTCAGGATCCTGAACGCCGTCTGCGCAAGATTTTCCACTGTCGGGATGCTGTCGATGATCACAGTCTTGTGGCCAGGAATGCTTTCGAGGAATTCGCGCACGGCCGTGTCTTTTGAATAGGCAAGGAAGGCATGGTCCCAGACGTCGACCAGATGCTGCTTCGCCAGCGCCTTTACGTCCGAGAAATCCATGATCATGCCATTGTCGGAACTGCCCTCCTCGCGCACGATGTCGCCAACGAGTGTGATCTCGAGCGTATAGCGATGCCCATGCAGGTTGCGGCACTGGCTCTTGTGGTCGGGAATGCGATGGCCGGCATCGAATTCGAGCTTGCGGGTAATGGTCAACATGGTATTCAGGGTATGTGCAGCAGCTTGTGTGTTTGCAGGCTCAGTTTCCACTTCGGATTGTTGCGGCAGGTTTCGATCGCAAGGCGCGTGTTTCGCTCGGCATCCGGGCCGTCCATCGGCTGCAGGTAAAAATGCTCGAAGTCGAGCGACTCATAGTCGGCAATGTTCTGGTTCGCCTGCGGGATGACGACCTTCAGTTCGTTTCCACGGTGCACCACCAGCTCGGAGCCGACTTTCGGGCTCACGCACACCCAGTCCACGCCTTCCGGCACGGGGATCGTGCCGTTGGTTTCGATCGCGATGTCGAAACCCTTGGCGTGCATGCTTGCGATGAGGGATTCGTCGATCTGCAGGAGCGGTTCGCCGCCGGTAAAGACCACGAACTTGCTCTTCGTGTACGACACGGGCCAGAGGGCATCGATCTGTTGTGCGAGAAGGTCGGCAGTCGCGTATTTCCCGCCGCGTTCGCCATCCGTGCCGACAAAATCCGTATCGCAGAATTTGCAGACGGCAGACGCGCGGTCGCTCTCCCTGCCCGTCCATAGGTTGCACCCGGCAAAGCGGCAGAACACGGCGGGACGACCTGCATGGGTTCCCTCGCCCTGCAAGGTGTAGAAAATTTCTTTAACGCTGTAAGTCATTGCGTTTCCGGATGCGGAAGCGGCACATGCCGCGAGCCGTGCTGCAGGATCAGTCCCGCGCACGGCTCTATTCCATACTTTTTCACTCCCGGCGGGATGCCGGGCCGGGAATCGTTATTCCCACTCGATCGTTGCAGGCGGCTTGCCCGAGATGTCGTACACGACGCGGTTCAGGCCGCGCACTTCATTGATGATACGGTTGGACACCTTGCCCAGCAGGTCGTGCGGCAGATGCGCCCAATGCGCCGTCATGAAATCCTGCGTCTGCACGGCGCGCAACGCCACGACGTAGTCATAGGTCCGGCCGTCGCCCATCACGCCGACGGATTTCACCGGCAGGAACACTGCAAATGCCTGGCTGGTCTTGTCGTACCAGGAACGGCCCTCTTCGTCCACGGTCGCACGCAATTCCTCGATGAAAATCGCATCGGCACGGCGCAGCAGGTCGGCGTATTCCTTCTTGACTTCGCCCAGGATGCGCACACCCAGGCCCGGGCCGGGGAAAGGATGGCGGTACACCATATCGTGCGGCAGGCCGAGTGCGACGCCCAGTTCTCGGACTTCGTCCTTGAACAGCTCGCGCAACGGCTCCAGCAGCTTCAGGTTCAGGGTTTCGGGCAGGCCGCCGACGTTGTGATGGCTCTTGATGGTGTGCGCCGTCTTCTTGCCCTTGCCGGCGCTTTCAATGACGTCCGGGTAAATCGTGCCTTGGGCCAGCCACTTCGCTTTCTTCAGCTTGCCGGCTTCGGACTGGAAAACTTCCACGAATTCGCGCCCGATGATCTTGCGCTTTGCTTCCGGATCGGTCACGCCGGCCAGCTTGCCCATGAACTGTTCGGTGGCGTCCACACGGATCACCTTTACGCCGAGGTTCTTGCCGAACATGTTCATGACCATCTCGCCTTCATTGAGGCGGAGCAGGCCGTGATCGACGAACACGCAGGTCAGCTGGTCGCCAATCGCACGATGGATCAGTGCCGCAGCGACGCTGCTATCGACGCCGCCGGACAGGCCGAGGATCACCTCCTCGTCGCCCACCTGCTTGCGGATCGCCTCGACGGCTTCGGAAATATAGTCAGGCATGTTCCAGTCCGACTTGCAGCCGCAAATCTCGTGCACGAAACGGCCGAGAATGGCCTTGCCCTGCACTGTATGCGTCACTTCCGGATGGAACTGGACTGCGTACAGCTTGCGCTCTTCATCCGCCATCGCGGCGATCGGGCAGTTGTCGGTCGAGGCCATGAGCTTGAAGCCCGGAGGCATCTCGATGATCTTGTCGCCATGGCTCATCCACACCTTGAGCATGCCGTGGCCTTCGGAGGTCACGAAATCGCTGATGCCGTTCAGCAGCGCTGTGTGGCCGCGTGCCCGCACCTCGGCGTAGCCGAATTCACGTACCTTGCCCATCTCGACCTTCCCGCCGAGCTGCTCAGCCATGGTCTGCATGCCGTAGCAAATGCCGAGAACCGGAACGCCAGCCTCGAACACTGCTTTCGGCGCGCGCGGCGTGTCGCCCTCAGTTACCGAGTTCGGGCCGCCGGAAAGAATGATGCCGGATGCGCCGTAATTGCGCACGAAGTCGTCGCTGACATCGTAGGGATACACCTCGGAGAACACGCCGGCCTCGCGAACGCGCCGGGCGATCAGCTGGGTAACCTGGGAACCGAAATCGAGAATGAGAATTTTGGAGTGCATGGATGTGCTTCTGCTATCAGGATAAATCTGGTGTCGCGGTAATGACGCGGTTGCGCCCCGCATCTTTTGCCGCATACAGGGCCACGTCGGCCTTGCTGATCAATTCTTCGGTGGTCGCCGCCGGAAACAGGTCGGTCGACGCAATACCTGCGCTGATGGTCAGGTTGAGCGCCACACCATTAATGGTTTCCGGCTGCGCGGCGATTGTTGCACGCATGCGCTCGGCCACCGCCATTGCCGTCTTGTGCGAGGAGCCCGGTAATACAATCAAAAATTCCTCGCCGCCGTACCGCCCCAGCGCTTCCTGGGGGCGGATGCAGGATCGCAGCCTGCTCGCCACCTTTACGAGGACCGCGTCACCCGCGGGATGCCCGTAGGTGTCGTTGATCTTCTTGAAGTAATCCAGGTCGGCGACAATCAGTGAAAGCGGAACATTCGCTTTGTCGCACCGGACCGCTTCAATCGTCAGGATCCGCATGATCGCGCCGCGGTTCCATGTGCCGATCAGCGGGTCGATCAGCGACTTGCGGCGCAGGTTCTTGTTTTTCTTTTCCAGCGCGAGCTGCGACGCATTCATCATTCGCAATTCAAGCTCGCGCTCGACCAGTGCTGCCAAATCTGCCAGGGATTGCCTCTCGCCTTCCCGGAACACCGGACGGGGCGTGCAATCGACGAGGCAGATGCGCCCGGCGACCGATTTGTCCGGATGGTAGACCGGATGCGACGCGTAGAACCGGATATGCGGCTTTCCCGCAACGCAGCGATGCTGCCCGAGGGACCGATGAACACTTGCGTCCGCCACGACAACAGGCTCGTCAGAAGCGGAGATCTCGTGACAGAAGGCCATTTCGATCTCGGCCAGCGAACCCGCGGCTTCGGACGCTTGCGGCGTGTCGCCCAGGACGATGATGCAGTTCGATACGTCGAACAGCTTTTTTCCCAGCCTGCGAATGCGCTGAAGCTGGAGGTCGCCATCGGCCTCCTGCTGTCCGCTCAATGCCACCGCGTCAACGCGCGCAGGACTCTCCGCAGTCATCAGACGGCCCCTTGGGCTACCGGATCGTAACGATCAGTCCGCACGGTAGTTCGGCGCTTCTTTCGTGATCTGAACGTCGTGCACGTGCGATTCGCGCATGCCGGCCGAGGTGATCTCCACGAATTCTGCCTTTTCGCGGAACTCGTCGATAGAAGCGCAGCCGCAGTAGCCCATGGAAGAACGGACACCGCCGACCAGCTGGTAAATGATCGCCAGGACGCTGCCCTTGTACGGCACGCGGCCCTCGATGCCTTCGGGGACGAGTTTGTCGGCATTATTCGCCGCATCCTGGAAGTAGCGATCTGCCGAACCTTCCGACATGGCGCCGAGGCTTCCCATGCCGCGGTAGGACTTGTAGGAACGGCCCTGGTAGAGAATGACTTCACCCGGCGCTTCCTCGGTACCGGCGAACATGCTGCCCATCATCACGCTCGATGCGCCAGCTGCAAGCGCCTTGGCGATGTCGCCGGAGAAGCGGATACCGCCGTCAGCGATACACGGGATGCCGGTGCCTTTCAGCGCTTCGGAAACGTTCGAAATCGCAGTAATCTGGGGAACGCCGACACCCGCCACAATGCGCGTGGTGCAGATCGAGCCGGGGCCGATACCGACTTTCACGCCGTCTGCCCCATGTTCCGCCAGCGCGATTGCCGCAGCGGCCGTCGCGATATTGCCGCCGATGACATCCACTTGCGGATAGTTCGCCTTGACCCACTTCACACGGTCCAGCACGCCTTTGGAATGCCCGTGGGCGGTGTCGACGACGATGACGTCAACGCCTGCCTTGACGAGGAGTTCGATGCGCTCGTCGTTATCCGGACCAACGCCGACGGCCGCGCCGACGCGCAGCTTGCCGTGCTCGTCCTTGCTTGCCATCGGGTGTTCGGTCGCCTTCTGGATATCCTTGACGGTAATGAGGCCGCGCAGCTCGAACGAGTCGTTCACGACAAGGACGCGCTCCAGGCGGTGCTTGTTCATGAGGCGCTTGGCTTCAGCGAGGTCGGCGCCTTCCTTGACGTACACCAGCTTTTCGCGCGGCGTCATCTTGGCGCGCACTTCCGCGTCCAGGTCCTCTTCGAAGCGCAGGTCACGGTTGGTGATGATGCCGACCACCGTCTTGCCCTCCACGACAGGGAAGCCGCTGATGCCATGCTGCTCCCGCAGCGAAATCACATCGCGGATGCGCATCGTCGGGGGAATCGTGATCGGATCGCGCAACACGCCGGACTCGAAGCGCTTCACCTTCGCCACTTCGCGCGCCTGCTCCTTCGGCTTCAGGTTCTTGTGCACGATACCAATGCCGCCTTCCTGTGCCATCGCGATTGCCAGCCTCGCCTCGGTCACGGTATCCATCGCGGCCGACAGCAGCGGAATGTTCAGCGTGATATTGCGCGAGAGGCGCGTTTTCAGGGAGGTGTCTTTGGGAAGGATGTCCGAGTGTGCGGGGACGAGCAGCACGTCATCGAACGTGAGTGCTTTCTGGAGTAGACGCATAGTGATTCCTATAGGCGCAAAAGCGGATTATACAGTAATCCATCCAGTACATCGCTTTTTCATGTGATACAGGAATGACATGGGCGCCGCTTCATTGACAGTCGGGATAAGGCATGGCGTAATCGCCCCATCCCCTCACCCGAAGGAATCCGATGAAGCGCGCGTCGTTGTCGAACATTCTGGCCGTCACGGTGGTACTGTCCGCCCTATTCTCGCCCGCCACCGTCAGCGCACAGTACATCTGGCTCGACGAGAAGGGAACGAAACAGTTCTCCGACATGCCGCCCCCGCCGTCGGTACCTCCAGGCCGCATCCTCAAGCAGCCGGCGGCGAGGCCGGCTGCCTCGGCCGGGGGTACTGGCGATGCCAAACCGGCCACGCCTGCCCGCACGGAGCCGACCATCGCAGAAAAGAACGCCGAATTCCGCAAGCGGAAGGCCGAACAGGCCGAGAAGGAGAAGAAGGCAGGCGAAGAAGCTCAGCGCGCAGCAGACAATGCAAAGAACTGTGAGCGTGCAAGAGACTATCAGCGCCTGCTTGACTCAGGTGAACGCATTGCCCGCACCGACAAGAATGGCGAGCGCTCATTCTTATCAGATGAGCAACGCGCGCAGGAATCTCACGAAAACAAGCGCAATCTTGCCGACTGCAAGTAGACGCACACCGCAAGAAGCAAAAGCCCGGTTCTCACCGGGCTTTTTTGTCGCTCTTTTTTTCCGCACGCTTGCGCCGGGATTCCATCGGGTCGGCGATCAACGGTCGATAGATTTCGACCCGGTCTCGCTCGCGCAACCCGGCATCAAGGGGCTTGAGCTTTCCGTACACCCCCACCTTGCAGACGTCCAGGTCGATTTCCGGCACTTCGCGCAACATACCGCTTTGCTCGATTGCGGCCTTGATCGTTGCATCAGCATTCACCTTCACTTCCAGCAAAATCTGACGATCCGGGCGCGCATAGCAAACCTGCACAGAGATATCAGCCATACACAGTCTCCGCCCGCTTGCAGAAGGAGTCGACAAAGCTGTTCGCAATCATGCTGAATACAGGACCGATCACCTGCTCCAGGACGCGACTCGAAAATTCGTAATGCAGGTCGAAATCGATCTTGCACGCATCCGCGCGCAACGCCTTGAACGTCCACGTTCCGTGCAGGTGCTTGAAGGGCCCCTCAAGCAGGGTCATCGTGATCGAAACAGGCCGGACGTGCAGGTTCTCTGTGGAAAACGTCTGCTTCACACCGTGGTAGTTAATCTGCAACGTGGCAATGACCTTTTCGCCCTCGCGCTGGCGCACTTCCGTTCCGCCGCACCAAGGCAGAAATTTCGGATAGTCCTCGATATTGTCGACCAGCGCAAACATCTGCTCCGCGCTGTATCCAAGCAATACCGATTTATGAACGACAGCCATGTGCAATTAACCGTTTGTTAGAATACGAGATTCGAATTTTAACTGACCCGCACTGTTTCCCACACACATGACGATTGTTGATAATAAAAAAGCCTTCCATGATTATTTCATCGAGGAGCGCTACGAAGCCGGCATGGTGTTGCAGGGGTGGGAAGTCAAGTCAATCCGCGCGGGCCGCGTGCAGTTGAAAGAGGCCTACGTGATCGTGCGCCAAGGGGAAGTGTTTCTTTTCGGCGCACATATCAGCCCGCTCCCAACTGCCTCGACGCATATCCATCCGGACCCCGTCCGCACGCGCAAACTCCTGCTGAATGGTGAAGAGGTCAAGAAGCTCATCGGCAAGGTCGAGCGTGCCGGCTACACGCTCGTCCCGTTGAACCTGCATTACACACGGGGCCGCATCAAATGCGAAATCGGCCTTGCAAAAGGCAAGAAGCAGCATGACAAGCGCGAGAGCGAAAAACAGCGTGACTGGCAGCGCGAACAACAATCGATCCTGAAACAGAACCGCCGCTAAGCGCTGCGCTTATGCCTGTTTCTGTGATTTCACCACCTGCATCGCGCCGGCAATCAATCCGCTGATATCGCCCATATTTGCAGGCACGATCAGCGAATTATTGGTCTTGGCCAGCTGCGAAAACGCATTTACGTATTGCTCGGCAACCTTCAGGTTGACCGCATCCGAACCGCCCGGTTCACGGATCGCCGCAGCCGTTTTCCGAAGCGCTTCCGCGCTCGCTTCGGCAATCGCAAGAATGGCGGCAGCCTGGCCTTGCGCCCGGTTGATCGCCGCCTGTTTGTCGCCCTCGGATTTCGCGATGGCGGCCTCACGTTCGCCGGTAGCGATATTGATCTGCTCCTGCTTCCGGCCCTCCGAAGCCGCAATCAGCGCACGTTTTTCCCGCTCCGCAGTGATTTGCGCCTGCATGGCGTGCAGGATTTCCTTGGGCGGCGTCAAATCCTTGATTTCATAGCGCAAGACTTTCACACCCCAGTTCGCGGCGGACTCATCGATCGCAGACACAATCGCCTTGTTGATGTGCTCGCGCTCCTCGAAGGTCTTGTCGAGTTCCATGCGCCCGATGACGGAACGAAGGGTTGTCTGTGCAAGCTGCGTGATGGCGGCAATGTAGTTGGACGAACCATAGGAGGCACGCATTGCGTCGGTCACCTGAAAGTACAGGATGCCGTCGACCTGCAACTGCGTATTGTCTTTCGTGATGCACACCTGACTGGGCACGTCGAGCGGGATTTCCTTCAGCGAATGCTTGTACGCCACGCGATCCACAAAAGGCAGCACGATGTTGAGGCCGGGGCCGAGCGTCGCGTTGTATTTCCCCAGCCGTTCGACGACCCATGCGTGCTGCTGCGGCACGACATTGATAGTCTTGATGACGAATACCACCGCGACGACAAACAGAACCAGGCTGACGCTTCCGAAACCGAAATCCATCTTGTCCTCCGTTTTTATTGATTGATTGTGCCGGGCTCCGCGACGACGAGCCGGTTGCCGCGCACCTCCCGGATAACGTAGGTGCCCGACCGCGCTCGTGCACCAGCCTCCAGTTCTACGTCCCACATGGCGCCGCGATACATGACGCGGGCAGTTCGCGTGCTCCCCTGCTCTCCCGACCAGTCGTCGACGACGAGGGTTTGCCCAATGTCGAGATTTACGTTGGGGTCGCGTTGTGCGTCCCGCCTCGCAGTTTTACCCCACTTGCTGCGCCGAAGTCCATACGTGGCCAGAACGCCGACAACTGCGGCCGCAACCAATTGCGCCGCTGCGCTTGCATCCGCGAGTGCGGCCACCCCGCCCGCGGCAAAGCCGAGGGCAATCATCAGCAGGTAAAACGTGCCGGTAAACATTTCCAGCACGACGAGAATCCCCGCCAGAACGAACCAGGCAATCCAATCGGTCATCGTGTGCTCCTGTTTAAGCCTTCATCAGCAGGTTCCAGAAAACAAAAAGCCCCCGAGGCCCAGAGGGCGACGGGGGCGCAATACAGAGGTACTGCTGTTTTTGTTGGTTATTGTTCGGCGACAAGTTGGCTCAAGTCTAATCGAAAACCCCGGCGCATCAAATGTTTCAAGTCAGATTTTTGCCGACTTACAACAGGTATTTCACTCCGAAACAACTTTCGACCAGACTTCCCGCCTTTAGCCCGCCGAAGCGAGTTTCTGCCAGGTATCGATCACCGTATCGGGGTTGAGCGAGATGGAGGCAATTCCCTCCTTCATCAGCCATTCCGCAAAATCCGGGTGGTCGGATGGCCCCTGACCGCAAATGCCGATGTACTTGCCCTGCGCGCGGCATGCTGCGATTGCCTTCGACAGCAACGCACGCACTGCCTCGTCGCGCTCGTCGAAGTCTGCCGCGAGCAGCTCCATACCCGAGTCACGGTCGAGGCCCAGCGTCAACTGGGTCAGGTCATTGGAACCGATCGAGAAGCCGTCGAAATGCTGGAGGAACTGGTCCGCCAGAATCGCGTTGGACGGCACTTCGCACATCATGATCAGGCGCAGGCCGTTCTCGCCGCGCTTGAGGCCGTTCTTGGCAAGAAGATTAACGACCTTCTCGGCCTGGCCGAGCGTACGGACGAAGGGCACCATGATTTCGACGTTGGTCAGGCCCATGTCGTTGCGCACGCGCTTCATGGCCTGGCATTCCATCTCGAACGCTTCGGCGAAGTCGGCAGCCAGGTAACGGGCAGCGCCACGGAAGCCGAGCATCGGGTTTTCCTCGTCCGGCTCATAGCGGGAGCCGCCAATCAGCTTCTTGTACTCGTTCGACTTGAAGTCGGAGAGTCGGACGATGACGGGCTTCGGCCAGAACGCGGCGGCAATGGTGGCAATGCCTTCGGCCAGCTTGTCGACGTAGAAAGCACGCGGAGACGCATGACCACGGGCGACGGATTCAACCGCCTTTTTCAAGTCCGCATCAATGCCCGGGTATTCCAGGATTGCCTTCGGATGGACGCCGATGTTGTTGTTGATGATGAACTCGAGACGTGCGAGCCCGACGCCGCCGTTCGGAATCGACTGGAAGTCGAAGGCGAGCTGCGGATTACCCACGTTCATCATGATCTTCAGCGGCAGCGTCGGCAGTTCGCCGCGCGACACTTCGGTGACTTCGGTTTCGAGCAGGCCGTCGTAAATCTTGCCCTCGTCGCCCTCGGCGCAGGATACGGTGACAAGCGTGCCGTCCTTCAGCATGTCGGTGGCGTTGCCGCAACCGACGACAGCGGGCACGCCCAGTTCACGTGCAATGATCGCCGCATGGCAGGTGCGACCACCACGGTTAGTGACGATGGCGGATGCACGCTTCATCACCGGCTCCCAGTTCGGGTCGGTCATGTCAGCTACAAGCACGTCGCCGGGCTGCACGCGTTCCATCTGGGACGGATCGTGGATGACACGAACAGGACCGGCGCCGATCTTCTGGCCGATCGCACGGCCGGACGCGAGCACGGTGCCGCTGCCCTTGAGCTTGAAGCGCTGCTGCGCATCGGTGGCTTTCTGCTGCGACTTCACGGTTTCCGGACGTGCCTGCAGAATGTACAGCTTGCCGTCGCGGCCATCCTTGCCCCACTCGATGTCCATCGGGCGGTCGTAATGTTTCTCGATGATGACGGCGTATTTCGCCAGTTCGACGATTTCCTGGTCATTCAGGGAGTAGCGGTTGCGCAGTTCGATTGGCACGTCCACGGTCTTCACGGAGCGACCAGCCTTCGCCTCGCCGGTGAATTCCATCTTAATCAGCTTGGAACCGATGTTACGGCGGATGATCGGCATCTTGCCCTGCTCGAGCATTGGCTTGTGCACGTAAAACTCGTCCGGGTTGACCGCGCCCTGCACCACAGTCTCGCCCAGGCCATAGCTGGACGTGATGAATACAACGTCCTTGAAACCGGACTCGGTATCGAGGGTGAACATGACACCGGCTGCGCCGACATCCGAACGCACCATGCGCTGCACACCCGCTGAGAGTGCGACTTCGGAATGTGTGAAACCTTTGTGGACGCGATAGGAAATCGCACGGTCGTTGTACAGCGATGCAAAGACGTGCTTGATTGCCTCGAGGACGTTTTCGATGCCGACGACGTTCAGGAAGGTTTCCTGCTGGCCGGCGAAGGAAGCGTCGGGCAAGTCTTCCGCGGTGGCGGACGAGCGGACGGCAAACGACACCTCTGCCGACGAATCAGCGACGAGACGCTGGTAGAACTCGCGAATTTCCTGCTCGAGACGCGGCTGGAACGGGGTATCGATGATCCATTGACGGATCTCCGCCCCGGCCTGTGCGAGCGCACGGACGTCATCGATGTTCAGCGAAGCGAGGCGGTCGGCAATGCGCTGCGCTAGCGACGTGCCGGTGCTGCCAGTGTGCGAAAGAAAATCCCGAAACGCCTGAGCGGTTGTGGCAAAACCACCGGGAACGCGGACGCCGGCGCCAGCCAACTGGCTGATCATCTCGCCGAGCGATGCGTTCTTGCCGCCGACGGACTCGACGTCCGTCATTCTCAGGTTTTCAAATGACGCTACGTACGTAGCCCCCTGGGTTGCCCCGGTAGATACTGCGTTGGACATAACTACACCTATTTTGATGATGGAAAATCTGCATATGTGTCCTCGCCGCCACGCTCTTTTTGTTATTCTTCAGGGGCGCGATGTGTCATAAATTGACTGTCATTCTACAGTGTGCCGCCGCAACTTGCCGGACACAATTTAGAACTTTTCATGATTTATAGTTGATCAACATTATGCCAGACCTGCCTGCCCACCTTTTGCCCCCCGCCGACCGTACGGTTTTCTTTGTTTCCGACGGCACTGGCATCACCGCGGAAACCTTTGGGCATTCTGTGCTCACCCAGTTCGAACTGCGTTTCAAGCAGATCAGGCTGCCCTTCATCGACACGCTCGACAAGGCCTACGAGGCCGTGCGGGAGATCAATGAAGCCTTTGACCGCGACGGCAAGCGACCGATCGTCTTTTCCACTCTGGTCAAGGCCGAGCTGTCGACCGTTGTGCGCCAGTCCAAGGGAATGCACATGGACCTGATCCAGACATTCGTGGAACCGTTGGAGCAGGAACTGGGCGTCAAATCGACGCATACCATCGGTCGCAGCCACAACATTGCCGATTCCGAGGATTACAAGAACCGGATCGAGGCGATCAATTTTTCGCTCGCACACGACGACGGACAGTCCGACCAGAACCTCGCCGCTGCAGACGTCATTCTTGTCGGCGTGTCGCGGTCCGGGAAAACGCCGACCAGCCTGTACCTCGCCATGCAATATGGTGTTAAGGCGGCCAATTACCCGCTGATACCTGAAGACTTTGAACGTGGAAAGCTGCCGAGCGGCCTCATGCCCTTCCGTAAAAAGCTGTTTGGACTCTCGATCGCCCCGGACCGCCTTTCCGAGGTGCGTAACGAGCGACGTCCGGGCAGCAAGTATGCGGCTCTTGAAAATTGCCGTTACGAGGTCAACGAAGCGGAGAAGATGATGCGCCGGGAAGGCATTCGATGGATGTCATCGACAGCAAAATCCATTGAAGAAATAGCGACCATGATTTTGCAAGAAATCAAGTCCGACAGACGGGCGTACTAATCGTCGCTTCACGCTGTAACAGCACCGCGGCAGCCCAGCTACGCGGCGTTTTTTTCCACTTGCAAATTATCAAATTCACAAGGCAAATTCGAAACTTACGCGAAACTTACATTCTGCTTTTGAATCGATTATAAAGAGAGTAAGGATCACGGAGGAGACGAAAATGGATCTCGTACTACTTGAGCTAGTGTGCTGGGCCGGCTTGCTGTTTTTCTTCTGGGCGCTGAAAGAGGGCCTTAGCCACGTCGAATCGGATATCGAATCCATGGGACTGGTTCCCAACGGAAGGCATATGCTGGCGCAAAGCGGCCCAATTCGCTTTGAGCGCCCGGAGCGCGTCGAGGAATTGATCGGCAGTTATCGCGACACGCAGATTTTCAGGTATGCCGTCATCCATGGCCTCACCTATCAGTTCGACCGCGTCTGCCCGCCAGATTCAGGAATGCGACTGGAGGCTGACGAGCGTTGCGTTGCTCCGGGGCTTGTGTACCAGGAATGCAATCCTGATTGCCTTCCAGAGAAGAGCGCCGGATAAGACGCTAGCCGATTGTTCGCTGCCTGACCTGTTCGAATAGACAGACGGCCGCGCTTGCCGCGACGTTCAGGGACTCCACCGGTCCCAAGTGCGGTATGGAGACTGATTCGGTCGCCATGGAGAGAAGCTCCTCCGAGACTCCCTGCCCTTCATGCCCGAACATCCAGGCGGTGGGCTTGGTCAGATCCATGTCATAGATTCGCCGGGTGGCGTGCGAACTGGTCGCCAGCACCGGGACGCGTGACGAGCGGATCACAGTGGCCAGATCCACATTCTCCGCAATGGTCAGGGAGAAATGCGCCCCCATCCCGGCGCGCAGCACTTTCGGCGACCAGGAGAAAACCGTTCCCTTGCTGCATAGCACGTGTCGCACACCCGCTGCCGCTGCCGAGCGAAGGATGGATCCGAGATTTCCCGGGTCCTGCAGACCATCGAGAAGAACTGCGGATTCCGTCAGTACCGCAGGAGGATGAATGTGCGGCGTGTCAACCACGAACATGAGGCCGATGCCATGTTCCACCTGGCTGATCGCCTGGTATAGCGCTTCTGGCAGGGCAATGCAGGTGACGCGCGCCACTTCACAATCGTGGACGATCGCGGCGACTTCTGGATTCGCCGTCGAGTGCTCGCTCACCACGCAGAATGGTGGCTTCCCGACCTGATCCAGGTAAGCTTCGCACAGATGCACGCCATCGAGCAGCGACCGGCCCGCCTTCCGCCGCGCCTGCGAACTGGTCGCGAGCTGTTTGAGTTCCTTATACAACGGATTGTCGCGTGAGGTGATCGCCTTCATTTCGCCTCCTGCGCCACTGGACGATCCAGCAAGGCGCGTACCGGCGCATACGACTTACGATGTACCGGCGAGACCCCGTGCAACTGCAGGCGTTCGAGATGCAATGCGGTCGGATAACCCTTGTGCTGATCGAAGGCGTAATCGGGGAACTGCGCATGCAGCTGCAAAAGCGACGCATCGCGAGCCGTCTTTGCCAGAATTGACGCGGCAGAAATTGCCGCAACCTTGTCGTCCCCCTTGATGATGGCTTCCGATCGGATCGGCATGACCGGGCAACGGTTGCCATCAATCAGCGCCAGTGTAGGCACGGGCGACAGCCCCTCCACCGCCCGCCGCATGGCAAGCATCGAGGCCTGAAGGATATTCAAGGCGTCGATCTCGCCCTCCGAGCAAGACGCGATCGCCCACGCCAGCGCCCTCTCCTTGATCTGCACGGCGAGTTCATTGCGCCTTGCTTCCGTCAGTTTCTTTGAGTCGCGCAAACCCTCAATAGGCCTGCTCGGATCAAGGATGACGGCGGCCGCAAAGACGGCGCCGGCAAGCGGCCCGCGGCCCGCCTCGTCCACACCGCAGACCAGTTCGTCGTCGAAGCTGAAAAGGGACAGGCTGTCATTCTGCCTGGTCATACGCTAGCCTTCCTTCCAATCAGCTGCATCACTGCTTGCGCACTTTCGCGCGCTGTATCGCGCAGCAGCGTGTGGTGCATTTCGGTAAACCGCTGCTGCAGGCGGGCGCGAAGCTGCTCGTCCGCCAGCTGGGTCCACAGCGCATCCGCCATGGCCTCCGGCGTCGCGGCATCCTGCAGCAGTTCCGGTACAACAAAGTCACGGGCGAGGATGTTCGGCAAGCCGATCCACGGCTGGTATCCCATGTGCCGAAGGATTTGCCACGACGCGCGCATCATCTTGTACGCAATCACCATCGGCTTCTTGAACAGTGCAACCTCCAGCGTCGCAGTGCCTGATGCCACCAGAACCGCGTCGGCCGCCGCAACGACTTCGTGCGAGCGTCCTGAAAGCAGGTCGAGCGCAACATCACCGAGCCCGGCCTTATGAATCAGTTCGGTAAAGTAGGCACGCTGCCGCTCCCCTGCCATCGGCACGACGATACGGATCGACGGGTCACGGGAAACGAGGCGTTTCGCCGCCTGGATGAATGCGACCGCGTTGTACTTCAGTTCCGACATGCGGCTGCCGGGCAGGATGGCGACGACTTTCGCCGTCAAGGGAAGTCCAAGGGAGGTCCGCGCTGCATTCACGTCGGGCACCATCGGAATCACTTCGGCCAACGGATAACCAACATACGTCACGGGTATTCCTGCCTTGCGATAAATCTCTTCCTCGAACGGGAAGACGACCAGCATGTGCGAGACAACCTTCGCGATTTTCTTGATGCGGCCACCGCGCCAAGCCCAGATGGAGGGGCTGATGAAATGCATGGTCGGAATGCCGGCCTGCTTCAGCGGCGCCTCGAGCCCGAAGTTGAAATCCGGCGCATCCACACCGATGAACACGGCAGGCTTCTCGGCGAGCAGCATGTCGCGCAATGCATTTTGAATGCCCTTGATTTCCCTGTAGTGCGCGAGGACTTCGAACAGGCCGCGCACCGACAGCTTTTCCATTGGCCAGTGACTCTGGAAACCGTACTCCGTCATCCGGTGGCCACCGATTCCATGAATCCTGGCATCGGGCAACTGCGGACGCAATCCCGAAAGCAGTCGGCTGGCGAGCAGGTCACCAGAGCTCTCGCCAGCGACCATCGCGATGGAAAACTCAGCGGACGATGCCACGGGTCGTCGTGTCGAGGAATTCGCGCATCATGCGGACATGCTCCGCGGAGCCAGGAGAATCGGATTCCAGCTTGACCAGCGACGCCTTCGCCTCTTCCAGAGTCAGGCCGGACTTGTAGATCAGCTTGTAGGCGTTGCGGAGATCGGCGATCTGTTCGCGGGAAAAACCGCGTCGCTTGAGCCCTTCGACATTAATGCCATGTGCTGCCGCCGGATTGCCGTTCAGCATGACGAACGGCGGGACATCCTGCGTGAGGCTCGTGCTCATTCCGAGCATGGCGTGCGAGCCGATCTTGCAGAACTGGTGCACGTTGGAAAAACCACCAAGGATTACCCAGTCGCCCACGTGCACATGCCCAGCAAGGGCGGCATTATTTGCGAAGATCGTGTTGTTGCCGACCTGCACGTCATGTGCCAGGTGCACGTAGGCCATGATCCAGTTGTCATTGCCCAGGCGCGTAACGCCCTCGTCCTGCGCCGTGCCCAGGTTGAACGTGCAAAATTCGCGCACGAGATTGCGGTCGCCAATTTCCAGCCGCGTCGGTTCGCCGGCGTACTTCTTGTCCTGAGGCGGGCCACCGATCGACGAAAACTGCAGGAAGCGATTGTCGCAACCGATCGTCGTATGGCCGTCGATGACCACGTGCGGTCCGATCTTCGTGCGGGCCCCGATTTTCACATTGGGCCCGACGATCGAATACGCGCCTACCTCGACCGAATCGTCGAGCTCCGCATTGGAATCGACGATCGCGGTTGGATGGATGACTGTCATTACTGCCCCGCTGGCTGGCTTGCGTCGGCCGCGCTGCGCATCGTGCACATCAATTCGGCCTCGACTGCCACTTGGCCGTCGACCGTTGCCTGTGCCTTGTATTTCCAGATTCCGCGCGACTGGCGCAGGATTTCGACCTGCATCCTGAGCTGGTCCCCAGGCTCGACCGGGCGCTTGAATCGCGCGCCGTCGATACCGACGAAGTAGACCACGCTGTTTTCATCGGGTTTCTGGCCCATGGTCAGGAAGGACAGCAATGCCGCAGTCTGGGCCAGCGCCTCGATCATCAACACGCCCGGCATGACCGGCTTGTGGGGAAAATGTCCGTTGAAAAACTCTTCGTTGACAGTAACGTTCTTGATCGCGGTGATCGACTTGCCAGACTCCCATTCCAGCACACGGTCAACCAGCAACAGGGGATAGCGATGCGGCAGGTATTCTTTGATTTGATTGATATCGAGAGTTTTCATTACTTTTTTTCGGTGAGCGACTTGATAGTTTTTTCCAGCTCGCGGATTTTCTCACGCATTGTTCCCAAATTGCGCACGATCACTGCGGATTTTTCCCAATCGGCATTCTTTGCCAAGGGGTAAAAGCCAGTGTATTGGCCCGGCTCGTGAATGGAACGGGAGACCATGCTGCCGGACGAGATGTGGACGTTGTCGGCTATTGTCAAATGGCCAAGTACCATAGCTGCCCCGCCAAACGTGCAGTACTTCCCGATCTTCGCACTGCCGGCAACGCCGACGCAGCCCGCCATGGCGGTGTGTGCGCCGATGTGACAGTTGTGTCCGATCTGGATCTGGTTATCCAGCTTGACCCCGTCCTCGATGATCGTGTCAGCCAACGCTCCCCGGTCGATCGTCGTATTGGCGCCGATTTCGACGTCGTCACCAATGACGACGCGCCCGGTTTGCGGAATCTTGATGTAGGCCCCTTTTTCCCGCGCAAACCCGAAGCCGTCTGCACCGATTACAGCGCCAGAATGAACAATCCCGCGTTTGCCGATTTCGCATCCGGCATGGAAGGAGACATTGGCAAAGAAATGCGTGCCCTCCCCGACCTTCGCATTGCGACCGACGAAACAGCCGGCGTCGATGACCGCGCCGTCCGCGATCTCCGCACCGGCGTCGATGGTGGCGTGCGGCCCGACCGTGGCGCTGGCAGCAACGCGTGCGTCCGGATGTACGGACGCGCTCGCATGGATACCTGGCTCAACAGGGACCGCATCCAGCTCGGCGAAAAACTGCGCTGTCCTGGCGAAGTACGCGTAGGGGTTATCAGTGACAATCGTGGCGCCCTGGTAAGTGGCGCAGATGACCGGCTCGTCCGCTGCCGAAAGAATGAGCGCAGCAGCCTTTGTCTGCGCTGCCTGCGACCGCAGCTTCGGATTGGAGAGAAACGTGATATGCGACGCGTCCGCTGCGTCGAGGGGAGCGATGCCGGAGATTTCGATCTCTGCATCGCCTGTCAGTTGGCCTCCCAAGCGTTCGACCAATTTACCCAGCCGAGTGCTCATTGCGGCCCCTTGAAAAGTTATTTGTTGAGCGCCTTGAGCACTTTGTCGGTGATGTCGATGCGTGGACTCGCGTAGACGGCTTCCTGGAAAACGATGTCGTACTTTTCGGTCTCCGCGATCTGCTTGATCACCTTATTCGTGCGCTCAAGGACGATGGCGAGTTCTTCATTGCGGCGCTGGTTCAGGTCTTCGCGGAACTCGCGCTGCTTGCGCTGGAAATCCTTGTCCAGGTCGGCCAGCTCGCGCTGCCGCTTGACGCGCTCGGATTCGGAGAGGACCGCGGCGTCCTTGTCGAGTCTGTCCGACATGGATTTCAGACGACTAGCCAGATCCTGCAGTTCCTTGTCGCGCTTCGAGAACTCTTGTTCGATCTTCGCCTGCGCAGCCTTCGCGGGTGCTGCCTCGCGGAAGATCCGCTCGGTGCTCACGAAACCGACTTTCGACTCCTGAGCCTGCGCACCTGCAATCGGAAGCAGGAACGCCGCGATCAAGGCGAAGCACTTAAGCGGCGAAAAGTTGGGGGTTAAAGACTTCAAGGTCATTCTCCGCAGATCAAATTACCATTATGCCATTGACGCTTCAGAAGCCGGTGCCAAGCTGGAACTGGAAGTTCTGCTTGCGGTCGCCGGTCTTCGAATTCAGCGGCACGCCATAACTCAGCTTCAGCGGACCGATCGGCGATACCCAGCTGATACCGGCGCCGACCGCATAGCGCAGTTCGGACACATCCAGCTTCGCGCCCTCGGCATAGACGTTACCTGCGTCAAAGAAAGTAAACCAGCGCAAGGTCCGGTCATTGCCGGAACCCGGGAATGGGAACTGGAGTTCGGCATTGGCGATGATACGCGATGTACCGCCCAACGGGTCTCCGTTCAGTGCGCGCGGACCAAGGGACGAGCCTTCATAGCCGCGAACGGAACCGATACCGCCGGCGTAGAAATTCTTGAAGATCGGATACGGACGTCCGCCCAGGCCGCGACCGTAGTCGATCTCGCCGTTAAGCGCCAGCGTTACTGCACGGAACAGCGGCTTGAACCACTGGTGCTGGTACATCGCGCGGTAGTACTTCAGGCTGCCGGCCGGTGCGAATTCGACGTTGACGCGCTGATAGCGGCCGACGGTCGGCACCAGGGCGCTGTCGCGATTATCGCGCTGCCAGGCGGCAGTCAGCGGGAAGCTGGTGGTCGTGGCATCCGTGCCATTGCCGAAATCCGTGACGTAGCGCTTGTACAGCTCGGGGCTGTCATTGAAACCCGGCACGCCAGTGTATGTCTGGACTTGGGTCCGCTCGATACCGGCGCCAAAGAATACCGTATCCACTTCAGAGAACGGCACGCCGAACTTGATGTTCGCACCGGTTGTCTTGACGATGTAATCGCCTGTGTTGACTTCCGGCGGACGCGTCGTGCGGAGGAACACTTCGTAGCTGCGGCTGACACCGTCATCGGTGAAATAAGGGGTCGTCTGCGAAAGCGCGATCGTCCGATTGCGGCGGCTCGTGTTCACGTCGATGCCAAGCGTATTGCCGCTTCCGAAGGCGTTGGCCTGCTGGATCGAGCCGGTCAGCATGAGCTTTTCACTGCTCGAAAAACCGGCGCCCAGCAAGATGTTGCCGGTCGGTTTTTCGGCCACGGTCATGTTGACGTCCACCTGGTCAGTGGTCCCCGGAACCTCCGGCGTTTCGATGTTCACTTCCTTGAAGTAGCCGAGGCGGTCCACGCGGTCGCGGGACAGGCGGATCTTCTCGCCGTCATACCAGGAGTTTTCGAACTGACGGAATTCGCGGCGGACAACTTCGTCGCGAGTCTTGGTATTGCCGGCGATGTTGATTCTGCGAACGTACACACGCTTGCCCGGATCGATCAGGACCGTGAAGCTGACTTCCTTCTTCTCGCGATTGATTTCGGGATTGGCGTTGACGTTCGCGAAGGCATAGCCAAAATTGCCCATGCGCTCGGAAATCTTCTTGACGCTCTCCGCCAGCTTTTCCCCAGAGTAGACGTCGCCGCTTTTCAGCTCAACCAGGCCGCGCAGCTCTTCCTCGCGTCCGAACATATCGCCTTCCAGCTTGACGTCACCGACCGTGAACTTTTCGCCTTCGCTGATGTTGATCGTGATGTAGATGTCGCGCTTGTCCGGTGTAATTGACACCTGCGTCGACTCGACTTGCATTTCGAGATAGCCGCGGTTCAGATAGAAAGAACGCAGGGATTCGATGTCGCCGGTCAGCTTTTGCTTGGAATACTGGTCGGCCTTCGTGTACCAAGTGAACCAGCCAGGGGTACGCAGGTTCAGCAGGCCCAGGAGATCCTTCTCCGGGAATGCCTTGTTGCCGATAATGTTGATCTGCTTGATACGGGAGACTTCACCTTCGTCCACGGCGAAGCTGATGTTGACGCGATTGCGCTCGACCGGCGTGACCGTGGTGGTGATCTGCACGCCATACAGGCCGCGCGAAAGATACTGGCGCTTCAACTCCTGCTCCGCGCGATCGACCAATGCCTTGTCGAAGATGCGCGAT
The DNA here is from genome assembly GCF_048799745.1 of Noviherbaspirillum sp. ST9. NCBI lineage: Bacteria > Pseudomonadati > Pseudomonadota > Betaproteobacteria > Burkholderiales > Oxalobacteraceae > Noviherbaspirillum > Noviherbaspirillum sp. ST9. The sequence continues at coordinate 193,919 of NZ_JBLWFR010000005.1, forward strand.
TCGCCCAGGCCGATATCCTTGAGCGCCTTCGTCAACTGCTCCTTGTCGAACTCCTTGGTGCCCGAGAAATCGACAGCCGCAATTGCCGGGCGTTCTTCGACCGATACCACGAGCACATTGCCTTCCACCTCGAGACGGACGTCCTTGAAGAAACCCGTGGCGTAGAGCGCCTTGATCGCCGCAGCGCCCTTTTCGTCATTGTAGGTTTCCCCGACGCGAACCGGCAGGTAGCTGAACACGGTACCGGCCTCGGTGCGCTGGATGCCTTCGACGCGAATGTCCTTGATCGTAAACGGATCCACTGCCAGCGCATGTCCGGCACAGAGGGCAAAGGCGGCAACAGCAATAAGACGGCGGGAAAGGAAAGGCTGGGGAGAACGCTCGGAATATAATTTCATCGGTTGTTTTATTATCAATCTCCCTGCCTGCCGGCGATCCGCTCAGGGCGGACAGGGACTCAGGACATGAGCCGGATGATGTCGTTGAAGACGGCTACCGCCATCAAGGTCATCAAAATGCCCACGCCTGCTCGCTGGGCCAATTCTCCGATCCGTTCGGGGATGGCCCGCCCGGTCAAAAGTTCCAGCGAATAATACAGTAAAAGCCCCCCGTCTAAAACCGGTATGGGGAGCAGGTTCATGACACCGAGACTGATGCTGATGAACGCGATAAAGGTCAGGTAACTGATGATTCCGATTCGCGCAGTCTGTCCGGCATAGTCGGCGATGGTAATGGGTCCGGTGATGTTCTTCCAGGAAACTTCGCCGATGAGCATTTTACCAAGCATCTTGAGCGTCAGTACGCTGGTATCCCAGGTCTTGCCCACGGCCTTGCCAAGCGCCGGCAACAGTGATTCCCGCGCGACGACCATCTCCGGCGCAAGGGGAACTTCGGCCTTGATCCGGCCGATAGTCTGGCCGTTGTGCTCGTAGGATTCGGGGGCGACCGCAAGCGTGAAGGGCCCGCCGGCTCGCTCGCCATCAATCCGGATTGATTTGCCTGGAGAGGCCCGGACAATTTCGACAAACGCCAGACCGTCGAGCACGGGCCGTCCATCAACCGCATGAATGACATCTCCCTCCCGTAGACCCGCATGCATGGCCGGGCCATCAGGAACAATTTTCCCGAGCACCGCCTTCGGACGCGCCATATCGATTCCGAGCTTTGCGAGAAAGTCCCCTTCCAGGTCAGCGGTAGTCAGTCCGTCGAGGCGAATGCTGACCGTTTCCGACGTGGAGCCGGCACCTTCGTCCGTTCGTTGCACACCCAGCTTTGCAGGCTCGCCTTCAAGCGCAAGCTGCATCACTTTCCAGCGCAGGTCGGTCCAGATTTTCACCGCTTCACCATTAACCGACGTAACCAGTTCGCCCCCGCGCAAGCCGGCCTCGTAGGCGGATGTCTTTTCCGGGACGGCCCGAAGACGGGCGGCAGGTTCTGGAATGCCGTAGTTGTACAAGCCGGCAAAAACGGCGATGGCAAGCAGAAAATTAGCGAGTGGGCCAGCGGCCACGATGGCAATCCGCTTCCAGACAGACTGCCGGGTAAATTCCCGTTTCAGGTCTTCAGGGGGGATGGCACTGATATCTTGCTCGCGTGCATCGAGCATTTTGACGTAACCGCCAAAGGGAAGCGCCGACAAGGCCCATTCCGTCTGATCAGGCCCGATCTTCCGTGAATAGACAATCTTGCCCATGCCAACGGAAAAACGGAGAACTTTGACCCCGCACCACCTCGCCACGAGGTAGTGGCCGAGCTCATGCACGACAACCAGCAGGGCAAGTGCAACAAGGAACGCGACTACGGTATGCAGCAGAGTCATTGTTCACCCGATCTAGGTCAATGAATGAAGGACAGCGCTTTCTCCCTGGCTTGCTTGTCCTGTTCCAGCAAATCGCCGAGAGACGACATTGCGGTACTGGGCAAGGAATCCATGACGCTTGAGATGACGCGATCAATGGCGCGGAAACCGATTCTCCTGTCCAAGAATGCTTGGACAGCAACTTCATTTGCTGCGTTCAGTATAGCTGGCGCCGTACCGCCGGCCAACAAGGCATCATAAGCCAGTTTGAGGCAGGGGAAACGGTTGAAATCAGGCTCGAAAAAGGCGAGATGAGCGATCTTTACCAGATCGACTGCCGATACGCCGGATGCGATTCGGTCGGGATAGGCCAGCCCGTATGCAATCGGTGTCCGCATGTCGGGATTGCCTAATTGCGCAAGGACTGAACCGTCCACGTACGAGACCATGGAATGAATGACGCTCTGCGGATGGATGACGACGTCGATCTGCTCGGCGGATGCGCCGAAGAGCCAGTGCGCTTCGATAACTTCCAGTCCCTTGTTCATCATCGTAGCGGAATCCACCGAAATCTTGCGTCCCATCACCCAGTTTGGATGCGCGACTGCCTCTTCCGGCGTGACAGAATCCAGCGTTTCAACGTCACGTTTCAGGAACGGACCTCCGGAAGCAGTCAATAGCACCTTGGATACGCCATGCTTGTCAGGCGCTCTGCCGTAGCCATTCGGCAGGCACTGAAAAATGGCATTGTGTTCGCTGTCGATAGGCAGCAGGGCTGATCCGCTCGCATTAATGGCATCCATGAAGAGGCTGCCGGACATGACGAGCGCTTCCTTGTTTGCAAGCAAGACTTTTTTGCCTGCGCGAGCGGCCGCCAACGTCGGTGGTAAGCCGGCTGCTCCGACAATGGCAGCCATGACGGAATCGCAGCGGGAGGCACTCGCCACCTCGCACAATGCGGATTCACCGTAGGCGACCTCCGTCTTGCAGCCCTTCTCGGCAAGAATGCGAGTCAGCGAGGACGCCGCTTGCGCCGAGCCGACAACGGCAACTTCCGGATGAAACTGCAGGCACTGGGCAGCCAGGTCGTCGACGCGGCTATGGGCCGTCAATGCGTATACCTGATAGCGATCGGGATGACGTGCCACGACGTCAAGCGTTGATACCCCGATAGAACCGGTTGCCCCAAGAATCGTAATTCGCTGCATTGCTACTTCCGTGTCAAAGCCATGAGCCGATCAAGACGGCGAGCGGGAGTGTCGGGATCAGGGCGTCAATCCTGTCCAGGACGCCGCCGTGTCCCGGCAAGAGGTTACTACTGTCCTTCATCTCCGCACGGCGCTTGAGCTGCGACTCGAACAAGTCGCCAACGATGCTCGCCGCGACCATCAATGTCATCACAGTGGTGAATCCAACCCATCCCAAGCCTGCTAGGACACGAGCAGCGAAGGTATCGGCAAGCGCGGGATAGTGCGCAGACAGTCCGGCCAGAATGAGGACAGCCACCCAGCCTCCAATCGCGCCTTCCCAGGATTTGCCAGGAGAGATCGATGGAGCGAGCTTGTGCTTTCCGAACGCCTTGCCGGAAAAATACGCGCCGATGTCCGCAATCCACACGATCGCCATGACTGAAAGCAGGTACAAGGGAGAATGCTGGAACAGCTCGACGATGGCGACGAAGCAGCCAAACACGGCAATGCCATAAACCAGGCTCAGGAGTCGGCTGCCGCCTGATCCTACGGCTGGCAGCCCAAGCGCCAGCGAGGGGGTGAGACGAATCGCCCAGATCGCGACGCAGAGAACGAACAGGAGCTGCATGCCGGCCGTGACCGCAAAATAGACCGCGAGCAGGAAGATCGAAGTCCAGATGACGGCGCCGACAACCGGCCGGGTCGACCGAAACAGGCGTGCAGCCTCCCAGGCGGCAGCGCCGAAGAATGCGGCTGTCACTAGGAGAAAGAAAATCAGGGACTTCGAATATAGGACCGAAAGCAGGACTGCCAGCAATACCAACGCCGTGATGACGCGCGTTTTCAGCATCAGGACGCCTTTTTCTGCTCGATCAGCTGCTCGCTGGTACGCCCAAAGCGGCGCTCGCGCTGCTGGTAGGATTCGATCGCAAGGTCAAGGGCCGGGCCGTCGAAGTCCGGCCAGAATGTTTCGGTGAAGTAAAACTCGGTATAGGCAAGCTGCCAGAGGAGGAAATTGGAAATTCGCTCCTCCCCGCCGGTGCGAATGAACAAATCCGGCTCGGGCGCATACGCCATTGACAGGTGCTGCGCCAGCTTGTCTTCCGAAAAATCCGTCGCGCCCGGATTGGCAGCGACCATCTTTCCGACGGCTTGCATGATGTCCCAACGTCCGCCGTAGTTCGCGCAAATCGTGAGGGTCAGGCGGGAGTTGTTTGCAGTGCGGCGTTCTGCATTGGCAATCAGCTCCTGCAGATTGTCATCGAAGCGGCTCAGGTCGCCGACGATTTTCAGACGAATACCGTTCACATGAAGCTTCGCCACTTCACGTTCGAGCGCGGTCATGAACAGTCGCATCAGCAGCGAGACTTCCTCCGCGGGACGGCGCCAGTTCTCGGAGCTGAATGCAAACAGCGTCAGGTACTCCACACCGCGCTCCACGCATGCCTGCACCATGTCGCGCACTGCCTCGACGCCCTTCTTGTGACCTGCCACGCGAGGCAGGAAACGCCTCGTCGCCCACCTTCCATTGCCGTCCATGATGATGGCGACGTGGCGAGGCACCTTCGAAGCGGTCGGGATGTCTTGCGTTGAACTGGTGTGCGTCATGGTCAGTGTGATACGAAAAAGAGTTGTCGCGGGAAACCCGGCCACACGGAGACCGAGGCGTATGTCATTGAGTTATACACCACTTTCCATGATGCATGCAGGCGGCGCTGCGGAGTAGCTTCCGGCACGTGCGCGTTCCACCACCGGGGAACGCGCACGACCGCCATTAAACGGTCAACAGCTCTTTTTCTTTTTCGGTAATCAGCTTGTCGACTTCGGCGACGAATTTGTCGGTCAGCTTCTGCACGTCGTCCTGCGCACGACGCTCATCGTCTTCCGAGCACGCCTTGTCTTTCAAAAGCTTTTTCAGTGCTTCATTCGCATCGCGACGAATATTGCGAATTGCAACTTTTGCATCTTCGCCCTCACCTTTCACGACTTTGACGATTTCCTTGCGGCGCTCTTCAGTGAGCGGAGGCGTCGGTACGCGGATCAGGTCACCTTGGGTCGAAGGATTCAAGCCCAGGTCCGAGTCGCGAATCGCCTTTTCGATAACGCCCACCATCTTCTTTTCCCACGGCTGCACACCGATGGTACGCGCATCGAGCAGGGTCAGGTTTGCGACCTGGCTGATCTGCGTCGGGGTACCATAGTAATCAACATGGACGTGGTCGAGGATGCCCACGTGTGCACGGCCGGTGCGAACTTTTGCAAGATCCGCCTTCAACGTGTCGATCGACTTGTGCATCTTTTGTTCGGCGGTTTTCTTGACGTCAACGACTGTCATTCTGCTCTCCTGTTTTGCTACGGGTACGACTTAGTTATACATGAACCAGAGTGCCTTCGTCGTCGCCCATGATGACATTCTTGAGGGCGCCCGGCTTGACAATGGAAAAGACCTTGATCGGCAGTTTCTGGTCACGGCACAGCGCGAATGCAGTGGCATCCATGACCTGCAGGTGCTTGGAGATCGCCTCGTCGAAGCTGATGGTCGCATAGCGCACCGCGTTACGGTCCTTGTTGGGATCTGCGCTGTACACACCGTCGACCTTGGTGGCCTTCAACACGATCTCTGCGCCGATTTCCGAGCCGCGAAGTGCTGCAGCCGTGTCGGTGGTAAAGAACGGGTTGCCGGTGCCGGCAGCAAAAATCACGACCTTGCCTTCTTCAAGGTACTGCAGCGCCTTGGGGCGCACGTAGGGCTCGACGACCTGCTCGATGCTGATTGCCGACATGACCCGGGCGGTAATTCCGACTTGGCGCATGGCATCCGCCAGCGCAAGCGAGTTCATGACGGTGGCCAGCATCCCCATGTAGTCGGCGGTTGCCCTGTCCATTCCCTGGGCACCTGGCGCAACGCCACGGAAAATATTTCCGCCGCCAATGACAATTGCCAGCTCAACACCCAGCCCTGCCACCTCGGCCACGTCTGCGACCATGCGCTCGATGGTTGCGCGGTTGATGCCGTACGCATCATCGCCCATCAGCGCTTCGCCGGAGAGTTTGAGGAGGACGCGCTTGTAAGCTGGTTTTGTCATGGGCAAAGACTCCTAGTAATGTCCGGTTCTGCTTGAAATTCGGTTACCCCTATTTCAACAGCCCCTGCCTCCGCAGGCTTAAGGTTAGTTGAAATTCGGGATTTTCGGTGCACCTCGATATTGACGAAGCGTAAATAATGTCGCTTGGCAATAAGGGCATGAATTGATTCATGCACAAGTACACGCGCTGCTGGTAATTCGATACACCTAGAAAAACGGGCCTTTCGGCCCGCTTTCCTTTTGCTTACGCCTGCTTGGCTGCTGCAACCTGTGCGGCAACTTCTGCCGCGAAGTCATCCTGTTTCTTCTCGATGCCTTCGCCGACGACGAACATCGTGAACGACTTCACGGTGGTGTTCGCGGCCTTCAGCATCTGTTCGACAGTCTGCTTGTCATTCTTGACGAATGCCTGGTTCAGCAGGGAGACTTCCTTCAGGTACTTCTGCACGCTGCCTTCCACCATCTTGGCGACAATGTCGGCCGGCTTGCCGGACTCGGCTGCCTTCTGCGAAGCGATCGAGCGCTCGGTCTCGATCAGGTCTGCCGGAACGTCGTTGGACGACAGGGCGACCGGCTTCATTGCAGCGATGTGCATGGCGACGTCCTTGCCGACTTGCTCATCCGCGCCTTCGTACTCGACCAGCACGCCGATACGAGTACCGTGCAGGTAGGAAACCAGCTTGGAGCCGGACTCATAACGCTTGAAGCGGCGGAACGACATATTCTCGCCGATCTTGCCGACCAGTGCGGCACGCACTTCTTCCAGGGTCTTGCCGTCAACGGGCAGTGCGGACAGGGCAGCGACGTCCGCCGGATTCTTCTCGGCGACCAGCTTGGCCGCCGTGTTGGCCAGTGCGATGAATTCATCGTTCTTGGTCACGAAGTCGGTTTCGCAATTGACTTCGATGATGGCGCCAACGCCACCAGAAATCGAAACTGCAACCACGCCTTCAGCGGTGATGCGGGAAGCTGCCTTGGAGGCCTTGCTGCCCAGCTTCACACGCAGGATCTCTTCAGCACGGGCCAGATCGCCGTCGGCTTCGGTCAGTGCCTTTTTGCATTCCATCATCGGCGCGTCGGTCTTTGCGCGCAGTTCGCCTACCATCGCTGCGGTAATTGCCGCCATGTCTTTCTCCTCAATTCAATGAGCGTCTGTTCGGACGCGTTCAACCAAAATACGTTCAAGCCGGCTAAAAAAAAGGGGCGAACCGCTGTTGCCCCTTCTTTGAAGCCCGACACTTCAGGCACAGGGCCTTAGGCCTGCTCGTTGACCTCGACGAATTCGTCGGCGCCGCCCTTGACTGCTTCCAGCACTTCGGTGGTCGCATTGGCACGGCCTTCCAGGATCGCGTCAGCCACGCCGCGAGCGTAGAGGGTGATCGCCTTGGAGGAGTCGTCATTGCCCGGGATGACGTAGGTCACGCCTTCCGGGGAGTGGTTGGTGTCGACCACGCCGATGACCGGGATGCCCAGCTTCGCGGCTTCGGTGATGGCGCCCTTGTGGTAGCCGACGTCGATCACGAAGATGGCGTCAGGAATGCCGCCCATGTCCTTGATGCCGCCGATGGACTTCTGCAGCTTTTCCATCTCGCGCTGGAACATCAGCGCTTCCTTCTTGCTCATCTTCTCGACGGAACCGTCTTCGATTGCCGCTTCCATGTCCTTCAGGCGCTTGATCGAGGTCTTGATGGTCTTGAAGTTGGTCAGCATGCCGCCGAGCCAGCGCTGGTCGACGTAAGGCATGCCTGCGCGCTGTGCTTCAGCAGCGAGGATTTCGCGAGCCTGGCGCTTGGTGCCGACGAACAGGATGGTGCCGCGGTTGGAAGCGAGTTGGCGAATGTACTTCATCGCCTCCTGGTACATACCCAGGGTCTTTTCCAGGTTGACGATATGAATCTTGTTGCGATGACCGAAGATATACGGGGCCATCTTGGGGTTCCAGAAGCGGGTTTGGTGACCGAAATGGACACCAGCTTCCAGCATTTCGCGCATGGTAACGGACATGAATTTCTCCAGGGTTGGGTCTGGAATCCGATCAGTCACCCTTTGGCTGGGCACCCTTTGGGACCGGATTCGCGATTTTTAAACGGGTTTCACTTGAAGTCGTTTCAAGCTAACCCGAGATTCTACCTTAATTTCAACGAATAATTCAAGCCGGCGCGTCGCTATTCCCCAAGCGGGCGCGGCGTGCGTCGTCTATAATTCCCCATTGACTATTATTTACGCTTTCGGGCGTATATTTGCTCGCCATGGGTTCCATTACTATCAAAACCGAAGACGATATCAAGGGTATGCGGATTGCCGGGCGCCTGGCTGCCGAGGTGCTTGATTTCATCACCCCTTACATCAAGCCCGGCGTTACGACCGGCGAACTCGACCGTCTTTGCCACGAATACATGACCAACGTTCAGGGGTCGATTCCTGCACCGTTGAACTACTGCCCGCCAGGTTATACCCCTTACCCGAAGGCAATCTGCACGTCGGTCAACGACGTAGTCTGTCATGGCATCCCCGGCGACAAGGCTCTGAAGAACGGCGACGTGGTCAATCTCGACATCACAGTCATTAAGGACGGCTATCACGGCGACACAAGCCGCATGTTTTTTGTAGGCGAACCATCGATCCTTGCAAAGCGGCTAACGGAAATCACCTACGAATGCATGTGGCTCGGCATTTCCAAGATCAAGCCCGGCGCGCATCTGGGTGACATCGGTTTCGTTATCCAGCAGCATGCCGAGAAGGCGGGCTACAGCGTCGTCCGTGAATTCTGCGGCCACGGCATTGGCAAGGTTTTCCATGAAGAGCCTCAAGTTCTGCATTATGGCCGACCGGGCACGCTCGAAAAATTGCTCCCTGGCATGATTTTCACTGTCGAACCCATGATCAACGCGGGTCGACGTGAAATTCGCGAGATGGGCGACGGCTGGACAATCAAGACCAAGGATAGAAGTCTTTCGGCGCAATGGGAACACACTGTCCTGGTTACCGAGACCGGTTATGAGGTGCTCACTGTTTCCGCCGGCATGCCTCCCCCGCCCGCATTCATCCAGCAAGCAAACCCGACTCAAACCGTTACCGCCTAGCGTACATGGCATCTCTTGCATTGACGCTCAAGGAGCAGTTGAAAGCAGAGCGCCAGGCAGCAATAGCGGCATTCCAGGCAGACGGAAAACCGGAAAAGCTGCTGGCGCAACTGCGCCAGAATGTCGACGCGGCGCTTATCCACGCGTGGCAAAGCTTTTCGCTTCCTTCGAGCGCGGCGCTCGTGGCTGTCGGCGGTTACGGCCGCGGTGAATTGTTCCCGCATTCCGACGTCGACGTACTCGTCCTGCTCGATGCCGCACCGGACGGTGTGCTCCAGGCAAAGCTCGAGGAGCTGGTTCAGCTTTTCTGGGATATCGGCCTGGAAATTGGCCACAGCATCCGAACGGTTGAAGAGTGCCTGACAGAGTCGGCTGCCGACATCACCGTCCAGACCAGCCTGCTGGAGAGCCGTCTCGTTACCGGAAACCGCAAGCTGTTTCAATTCCTGCAGGAGCGCCATACCGCTGCCATCAATCCGCAGGCGTTCTTCCAGGCGAAAACGCTCGAGATGCGCCAGCGCCACGTCAAGTACGAGGACACGCCCTACAGTCTTGAGCCGAATTGCAAGGAAAGTCCGGGCGGCCTGCGCGACCTGCAGGTCATTCTCTGGGTGGCCAAGGCTGCCGGCCTCGGCGACTCCTGGCGCAAACTGGCGGAACGCGGCCTGATCACACCCACTGAAGCACGGCAGCTGACGCAGAAGGAACGCGCATTCAAGGACATCCGTATCCGCCTGCACATCCATGCAGGGCGTCGCGAGGACCGTCTGGTCTTCGACGTCCAGACCCCGATCGCGGAAACCTTCGGGTTCGAGACGACAGAGACGCGCCGTGCCAGCGAATATCTGATGCAGCACTATTATTGGGCGGCAAAGGCCGTGACCCAGCTGAATGGCATCCTGCTGCAGAACATCGAGGCGCAACTGTTTCCGCAGCCCGGATCGCCCCAGCCGATCAACGAGCGCTTCAACGAACTCCACGGGCTCATTGATATTGCCCGCGACGACACATTTGAGACAACGCCCTCGGCGATGCTGGAAGTCTTCCTGCTGATCGCGCAGCATTCGGAGCTCAAGGGGATGACTGCACGCACCCTGCGCGCCCTCTGGCACGCAAGGTTCAAGATCGACAGCAAATTCCGCCGAGATCCAGCGAACCGTGCCCTTTTCCTGCAAATCCTGCAGGCGCCGCAAGGGATCACGCACGCTTTGCGCGGGATGAACCAGACCAGTATCCTGGGTCGCTATCTGCCGAATTTCCGTCGCATCATTGGTCAGATGCAGCACGACCTGTTCCACGTGTACACCGTCGACCAGCACATCCTGATGGTGGTGCGGAACGTGCGCCGCTTCACGATGACGGAGCATGCGCACGAATACCCGTTCTGCAGCCAGCTCATGGCCAATTTCGCGCAGCCCTGGCTGTTGTACATCGCTGCCCTCTTCCACGACATCGCGAAGGGGCGCGGCGGCGACCATTCGAAGCTCGGCATGGCCGATGCGCGCAAATTCTGCAAGGAGCATGGACTGTCCAGGGAAGACTGCGAACTCGTGGTTTTCCTTGTCGAACACCATCTGTCGATGTCCCAGGTCGCGCAGAAGCAGGACCTGTCCGACCCCGATGTGATCCGGAATTTTGCAGGTCTTGTAAAGGATGAGCGGCATCTCACCGCACTCTATCTGCTGACGGTCGCCGACATTCGCGGCACCAGCCCGAAAGTCTGGAACGCCTGGAAAGGCAAACTGCTGGAAGACCTGTACAAGATGACCCTGCGTGTGCTCGGCGGCGAAGACCCGTCAACCGATCACGAGTTGCATAACCGCCAGGAAGCGGCGCTCAAGACGCTTCGCCTGTACGGCCTGCCGCAGGATGCGCATCAACGGCTTTGGCAGCAGCTCGATGTCGCCTATTTCCTGCGGCATGACGCAGCCGACATCGCGTGGCAGACGCGTTCGCTCTACAACAAGACGGACAGCCAGACACCCGTGGTGAAATGCCGCCTCGCACCGATCGGTGAAGGCGTGCAGGTGGCCGTTTATGTGAAGGACCAGCCGGACCTGTTTGCGCGCATCTGCAGCTACTTCGACAAGAAGAACTTCAGCATCCTTGACGCAAAGATCCATACGACGAGGCACGGCTATGCGCTGGATACCTTCCTCGTGACTGAACCGGCGTTTGCGAACAATTACCGCGACATCATCAGCCTCATCGAACATGAACTGACGGAACTGCTCGAATCGAGCGCACCGCTGCCGCCGCCGATCAAGGGCCGCCTGTCGCGCCTTTCGCGCACCTTCCCGATCACGCCGACGGTGGACCTTCGTCCCGACGAAAAGGGGCAATACTATCTTCTGTCCGTTTCCGCCAACGATCGCAACGGCTTGCTGTATTCGATTGCCAATGTACTGGCCAAGTACCGTGTCAACCTGCACACCGCCAAGATCATGACCCTGGGCGAGCGGGTGGAAGACGTGTTCCTGGTAGACGGGCCGATACTCCATAATGCACGCAGCCAGATCCAGCTCGAAACCGACTTGCTGGAAGCGCTTCGCGTCTAACCCTTATCCTCCCTGCATGAACATGAACGAACCAGTACGCCTGTCCAAACGCATGTCCGAACTCGGACTTTGCTCGCGCCGCGAGGCCGACGAGTGGATAGAACGCGGATGGGTGCGCGTCGACGGGAAAATCATTTCCGAACTCGGCAGTAAAGTTTTGCCGAACCAGCGCATTACCATCGAGCGTCAGGCATCTGCGCAGCAGGCGCGGCGCGTCACGGTCATCCTGAACAAACCCGTCGGCTTTGTCAGCGGCCAGGCAGAGGACGGCTACAAGCCGGCCGTCACCCTCGTTTCGGCGGACAGCCGATGGAAAGAGGACAAGACACCGATCCAGTTCCATCCCAGCCACTTGCGCAGCCTCGTGCCCGCGGGACGGCTCGACATCGATTCGGTCGGCATGCTCGTCCTGACGCAGGATGGGCGCATCGCCAAGCAATTGATCGGCGAAGATACGTCGATCGAAAAGGAATACCTTGTACGTGTCCAGTACAGCAAACCTGGCAAGCTGCCGGATTCCGATCTCAAGCTGCTCAATCACGGCCTGTCGCTCGACGGAAAGAAGCTGCTTCCGGCCAAAGTGAGGTGGCAGAACGATGACCAGTTGAATTTCGTACTGCGCGAAGGAAAGAAGCGACAGATCCGGCGCATGTGCGAGGCAGTCGGCCTCAAGGTACTCGGACTCAAGCGCGTGCGGATCGGCCGCGTGAAGCTGGGTGAGCTGCCGGTCGGCCAGTGGCGTTACCTCGGCAGCGACGAACAATTCTAGTCGTCGGCCTGCGCATCGAGTCCGGGAAACAGCACGTCGATGTAGCCGAAGCGCGAAAAGTCCTTGATCCGCATCGGATACAGTATTCCAGCAAGATGGTCGCATTCATGCTGCACGACGCGCGCATGAAAACCGCTTGCCTCTCGCCTGATCGGTGCGCCGTACTGATCGAAACCTTCATATTGCAGACGGCTCCAGCGCGGCACCACGCCGCGCAGCCCGGGAACGGAAAGGCAGCCCTCCCAACCCTCCTCCATCTCGTCCGTTAGCGGCTTGAGGACCGGATTGATCAACACCGTCTCCGGAACTGGAGGTGCATCCGGGTAGCGAACATTCTGCTGGAAGCCGAAGATGACCAGCTGGAGATTGACGCCGATCTGCGGGGCGGCGAGCCCTGCCCCATTGGCCGCGCGCATCGTATCGAACATGTCGGCGATCAGCGCATGCAGTTCCGGGGTGTCGAACTGCGTCACGGCTTCGGCCTGACGCAGCAGGCGCGAGTCGCCCATCTTGAGGATTTCTCGGACCGTCATTTCAATTGTTCCAGGTAGCGAGCGAACGCGGCGCCCATTTCAGGATGCTTCAGGCCCATGGCGACCGTCGCTTGCAGGTAGCCGAGCTTGGAGCCGCAATCGTACCGCCGTCCATCGAAGCGATACGCCATCACGCGCTCATGCTGCATGAGTTGGGCGATACCATCCGTAAGCTGAATTTCCCCTCCGGCACCCTTTCCGATGCGCTCAAGGTAATCGAAGATGCTGTTGTTGAGCACATATCGGCCGACAACGCCGAGGGTGGATGGCGCCTGCTCCGGCATCGGCTTCTCGACGATCCCGTTGACCAGCTCCAGCCGTTCCTTGAAGGGAGTGGTGCTGACGATGCCGTACTGCCTGGTTTCCGCGCGCGGCACTTCCTGGACGGCGAGAATGCTCGCTCCCTCGTTGGCATACGCATCCAGCATTTGGCCAAGGACGGACTTCTGTCCGGCATCGACGTCCATCAAGTCATCCGCCAGCAGAACAGCGAACGGCTCGGTGCCGACCACGGGACGTGCGCAAAGTACTGCATGGCCAAGACCCAGCGGCGCAGGCTGACGCATGTAGATGCAATGGATATCCTTCGGTACGGCATTGCGCAGGATTTCCAGCAGTTCTGTCTTGCCACCGGCCTCGAGCTCCAGTTCGAGCTCATTGGCGGAATCGAAGTGGTCTTCGATGGCACGTTTGTTGCGCCCGGTAATAAAAACCATCTCCGTAATGCCTGCAGCGACCGCCTCCTCGACCGCGTACTGGATCAAGGGCTTGTCCACGACCGGCAACATTTCCTTCGGCTGCGCTTTGGTCGCAGGAAGGAAGCGCGTGCCGAGACCGGCAACAGGGAAGACGGCTTTCCTTACGCGTGTCATTTTTCTTCCAGCATCCTTAACAATGCGGTTTCATCAATGACCGGCACACCCAGGTCCTGGGCCTTGGTCAGCTTGCTTCCTGCTTCCGCCCCTGCGACGACGTAGGACGTCTTTTTCGACACCGAGCCGGACACCTTTCCGCCGGCCGCTTCGATGCGTGCCTGCGCCTCATCGCGGGTAAGGTTGGGAAGCGTGCCCGTCAGCACAAAGGACTTGCCCGTCAGATGTCCCAACTCGGGAGCCGCGCCTGCTGGCAATTGCTCCAGCAGGGCGCGGCAGACTCGGTCGAGATTGCGAACCAGGTCAGCATGATCGCCTTGCGCAAGCCACTCGACAATCGACTCCTTGATGTTCTTTGGAAGATCGACGCTATCCGACGTCCCGATGTCGCCAAGCGACATGACTGTGACACCCTGCTCCGCAGCCTGCCGGCATCGTGTCTCGGTGAATTTCGGAATGCGCAACGCTGCGAGCAATTCCGCCTGGCCCAACTTCTCGCGCAACTTTGCACTGGGCGGATGCTCGTCGCGCGGCTTCACGTTCGCGGCCAGCAGATTGTCGATCGCCTGCTGGTTTCGCTCTTCCGCGAAGAACTCGGAAATCGATTCTGCAACGGTGTCGCCGATGTCCGGCAGGACACGGAGCAAGGCAACCGGGGCCTGACGGATGTTGGCAAGGCTGCCCAGCCAGTCGGCGAGCGTCTTGGCCGTCGTTTCGCCGACATGGCGGATGCCAAGGGCGAACAGCAGCCGCTCCAGTGGCGGGTTCTTGCTCGCCTCGATGGCATCGATCAGGTTCTCTGCCCATTTCGTTGCGATCTTTCCCTTCTGCACGGTCTCCGGCGTGACGCCGTCGCGCTCATCCGCGCGACGCTTCATGTCGAGAAGATCGTCCAGCTTCAACCGGTACAGGTCCGCAATGCTGTGCACGTAGCCGAGGTCGACCAGATTCTCGATGTAGCGGTCGCCGAGCCCCTCGATATCCATCATGCGCCGGCCGGCGAAATGGGCAAATGCCTGCTTGCGCTGAGCCGCGCAGACAAGCCCGCCGGTGCAGCGCCAATCCGCTTCGCCTTCCTCGCGGTCGATATGGCTGCCGCAAACCGGGCACTTGCCTTCCAGGCGCTGGAACATGTTAAACGGCGCGCCGACTGCTTCAGGGCGCCGTTCGAGCACGACGGAGACGACTTCCGGAATGACATCGCCGGCACGGCGCACAATCACGGTATCGCCAACGCGGACATCCTTGCGCCGCGTTTCATCTTCATTGTGTAGCGTGGCGTTGGTCACGGTCACGCCGCCGACGAACACCGGCTCCAGCTTCGCCACCGGCGTGAGCTTGCCCGTGCGTCCTACTTGCACATCGATGTCGCGCACGACGGTCATCTGCTCCTGCGCGGGATACTTGTGCGCCACGGCCCAGCGCGGCTCGCGCGATACGAAGCCCAGGCGGCGCTGCAATGCATAGCTGTTGATTTTGTAGACGACGCCGTCAATGTCGAAAGGAAGTGCGTCGCGAATGGAGGCGACGTGCTTGTAGAACTCGGCCAGGCCCGCAGCGCCGGCGACGACCCTGCGCTCCGCGTTGACCGGCATGCCCATGCCAGCCAGCGCGTCGAGGGTTTCGCTGTGCGATTCGGGTGTCTGCCAGCCTTGCACGTGGCCAAGGCCATAGGCGAAGAAACTGAGTGGCCGCTGTGCTGCAATGGCCGGGTCGAGTTGCCGTACGGCTCCCGCGGCAGCATTGCGAGGATTGACGAACGCCTTCTCGCCCTTTTCACGCTGGCGCTCGTTCATGCGCTCGAATGCATCGCGACGCATGTAGACTTCGCCGCGCACCTCCAGGACCGGCGCATCGCAATTCTCCAAGCGCAGGGGAATCTGCCGAATCGTACGAATGTTCTGGGTGACATCTTCACCTGTCGCGCCGTCACCCCGCGTGGCGGCCTGCACAAGGACGCCGTTCTCGTAGCGCAGGTTGAGCGCCAGGCCGTCGAATTTGAGCTCCACGGCGTACTCGAGTGCCGGCGCATCGACGCCCAGTCCGAGTTCGCGCCGCAACCTGGCATCGAATGCAATGGCGCCGCCTTCCGTGGTGTCCGTCTCAGTACGGATCGACAACATCGGCACCGCGTGCCGTACCGGCTCGAACTGCGGCAAAGGTTTGCCGCCGACACGCTGCGTCGGCGAATCGGGCGAAATCAGGTCGGGATGCGCCTGCTCCAGCGCAACCAGTTCGCGAAACAGCTTGTCATACTCCGCGTCCGGAATCGTCGGGTTGTCCAGCGCGTAGTAGGCGTGGTTGTGGCGGTTGAGCTCGGACTTCAGCCATGCAGCCCGCTCCTGCCAATGAGGTGTTCCGGGACTCGTCGTCCCGGAGGAACTGGAAAACAGGTCGGGTTGCATTGGTCAGCTGAACAGGCGCAGTGCGCGTGTAGATCCTGCCGGGATATTCGCGGACTCCATGTGCTTGTAGAAGGCGTCTACTTGTTCGGCAATTTCGGCCAATGCAGGTTCCGCCAGTGGCTGATTGCCGTCATCGACCACCACACCATCCAGGCGAGAGGCAAGCATGCGTGCACATGCCGTCATCGCACCGAAACCATCACGCTGCGGCGCAACGCGAGGCACATCGAGCAGCAGCGTCAAGCGGGAGGTCGTTTCGGCCGCAAGCGACACATTGGTGGACAGGGAGAAAAGAATTCCACCTTCACCATCAGGCATCACAAGACGGCCGTCGGGTCGGAGGTCAAAACCCTGGCGTTCGAGTGCCGCAAGCAGAGTGTTGATGGCCCAGGGCGCACCTTTCGATTGCACATTCACACTCAGCTGCGCGTCATATTCGGCAACGAACTGGTGCAAGGAACGCGCGCGCGCCATGACATGCGCCATGTCCGGAACGTCGAGGTCGGCGTCCATCTCGTCTGCCAGCTGACGCAAGCGCGTAATGACCTCGGAGTATTCGATCTCATTCAACGCGCCACTGCGATTTGCAAGCTGCACGCCTGCGAAGAGCCCGTAGTACTGGCCGCCATGGGCGACAGGCTCCCAGCTGCTGTCCTCGCGCTGACCGATGAAGTGAACCGGTTTGTTCCCGACGTGGCGCAGGGTCTGCAACTTTTGCATGACCTTGTCTCCGCGCACTGGTGCCTGCAGCGTGAGCGAGATCGAGCAGTCGATCAGATCGTCGATCGGTAGTTCCTTCTGCGAAACCTCGACCAGTTTCTCGATCTGCTCTTCCGTCGAAGCCGCGGCGGAATCGGCTTCCGGCGATGCTGTTTCCACGCCGGGCGCCAGTGTCGGCTCCTGCCTTGCAGCGGATGGAACGTCAGAAGGGTTCATGAGCACATCGTCGTGCTCCGATGAAAAAGCGCGCTGAACACTTTTGCGCGCCTTGTACTCCTGCCACTTGTTATAGCTGATTACGCCGACGACGATCGTGCCGCCGATGGCCATGAGGCTCATTTGAAGTTCCGTCATGCCGCACGTACCTCGTTCGAAAAGGGATGGAAGTCATGCCATCCGGAAATCTGTGTTCGCGTCATTTGTGATTCCAGGTAGATGCCGAGCATGCGCGAAGCGCGCGAATACTGGCTTGGGGACGAGGAAACCACCCTCGCCGGTACCCGGCTGAGAGTAGTGTCGGTCAATAAAGTTGTCAAGCAAGACAGGCCGGCTCGACGCGTTGTCATGCTGGTGGTCCAATTAATAATGTTCACCGGGAATTGATCCTTGCCGAAACATTGGTTCCGGCCCGTTGACGTTCGTCAATACAGGCGGAATGACGTGAACAATAGAATAACAACTATTCCGCAGCGACATTTTTCCAGTAGCAAAGCGCGCACTGTCATTGCTGAACCAGGTTTCGGCCTCTTTGCCGAAACGCCAGAAAATTCCTTTCTTATCTGGAGGATTGCATGGAATCTCAATATGGAACAAGCGCGAGCATGGCTCGTGCCTATGCCAGCGAAGAAGCCCACGCGCGCCCAAATACCACCCCGCGTCAGGCAGTCAACACAGCAGGAATGAACATGCGTTCCACCAGCTCAGGTTTCGACATTTCCCGTTCGAAAGAATTCAAATTTCAGCAACTCGCGATGATGTCGATCAGCCCGATCGTGCGATCGATCCAGCGCTGGTGGTTGCAACGCGCCGAGCAGCATTACCTGATTTGCGCCGATGTGGAGCAGCAGCGTGCACGTGAAGCCCAGATGAACGTCGCCTACTACCAAAAACGTGCTGCACTGGCGCGCTCCGCCCGCAACTAGTCCGCGTCAACGCTTGCGTGCCCTTGCTGCGGCTCGCAAGCGCTTCCCACATCAGGCCGCCTGCGCTTCCGCCGCAAAATTCGCAGCCGCTTCCATATCCACCGCGACAATCCGGGATACGCCCTGCTCCTGCATCGTGACACCGATCAGCTGCTGGGCCATTTCCATGGCGATCTTGTTGTGCGAAATGAAGAGGAACTGTGTTTGCGAGGACATGCGTTTGACCATATTGCAGAAGCGCTCGGTGTTGGCATCGTCCAGCGGTGCATCCACCTCGTCCAGCAGGCAGAATGGTGCAGGGTTGAGCTGGAACATCGAGAACACCAGCGCAGTCGCGGTCAGCGCTTTCTCGCCGCCGGACAACAGGTGAATCGTCGCATTCTTCTTGCCGGGCGGCTGCGCCATCACCTGCACGCCTGAGTCGAGAATTTCCTCGCCCGTCATGATGAGCTTCGCCTGGCCGCCGCCAAACAGGACCGGGAACAGTTCGCCGAAATGTTTGTTCACCTTGTCGAAGGTGTCCTGCAGCAGTTCGCGTGTTTCCTTGTCGATCTTGTTGATCGCGTCTTCCAGCGTCGTGATGGCTTCCGTCAGGTCGGCGTGCTGGGAGTCGAGGAATTTCTTGCGCTCCGATGCTTCCGCAAGCTCATCGAGTGCTGCCAGGTTCACCGCACCGAGTGCCGCGATGGCATTGGTCAGGCGTGTGACTTCGCCTTGCAGATAGGACGGCCGAAGATCGGGGTTCAGCTTTTCGGCCAGTGCCGCTTCGTCGGCCTGCGCTTCGATAAGGTGCTGCGCATACTGCTCCTGGTTCAGGCGCGCGGCCTGTTCCTTCAGCTGCAACTCCATGATCTTGTCGCGCTGCGGCTGGAGACTGCGCTCGGCCTGCAGGCGCGACTCCTCGGAATGACGCAACTGCTGGGTCAACTGGTCGAGCTCGTGGCGCGCATCCGCGAGCGCACGTTCCTGGTCGCTGCGCTTTTCAAGCAGGTCTTGCAGGCCTGCCTGCGCAGCCTGGTCGTCGAGGGTCTCGAGCTCGAGACTCCCCTGCTGCATGCTGGCGAACAAGCGGGCGGACTGCTCCAGCGCCGTGGCGATACTGCGCTTCAGCTCTTCGATCTTGTTGCGGTGTGCCTTTTCGGCGAACTCGGCTTCCTGCGCAGCGCGTTCAAGTTCACGCAGGCGCAGGCGGGCATCGTTGAGCTGCTGTTCCTTGGCTAGATAAGCCGTCTGACCAGTCTCGTGCTTTTCCTGCAGTTCGGCAAGTTCGATGTCGAGCTGTTCGAACTTCTCTTCCGACTCAGCCTTGGCCTGTTGCTGTTCCGACTCCTGCGCCGTGATTTCCGCGAGGTCGGATTCGATCTGCGTACTGCGCTGGTTGAAACGGTCCTGTACCTCGGAGAGCTTCATCACTTCGAGCTGGAGGCTGTGCACGGTCTGCGTCAGCTGGCTAACGCGCTGGCGCAATTCGCCGAGGCGCTGCGTCGCTTGCGTGAGTGCGGATTCGGCGCGCACGGCGCGCGATTTTGCCTCATCGGCAAGCATCTGCTGCGCACGCAATTGCTTGGTGATGTTATCGATTTCCTGCTGCCGTGCGAGCATGCCGTCCTGTTCGGAATCGGAGGCATAGAAGCGCACGCTGGTCTTGCCGATGACATGACCCTGCTTCGTCACGAAGTAGCCGCCTATCGGCAGCTTCGCACGGTCAACGAAGGCTAAGTTCGTGTCGTCGGCAATGAAGACGTTGTGCAGCCAATCCTCCATCAACGCACGCAAGCCCGGATCGTTCAATTGCAGCAGGTTGATGAATGGCTTCAATCCAGCGGGCGCTTCGACCGCTGCGCCGACGCTGGTAGCATTCGGCGTGAACAGTGCCAGCTTGGCCGGAGGTGCATCGTTGAAGAAAGCCTTCGCCCAGTCGAGGTTCGACATTTCCAGAGCGGAAGTGCGTTCACGCAGGACGGATTCCAGGGCGGTTTCCCAGCCCTGGTCGATATGCAGTTTTTGCCAGAGGCGCGGCAGCTCGCCGAGTTCATGCTTCTTCAGCCAGGGCTGGACCTTGCCCTGCGTCTGCACGTTTTCCTGCAGCTGCTTCAGCGCGGCAAGACGTGCTTCGAGCTGTGCGTTGTTCGCAGTCTCGGTATTGAGCTGGTGCTGTGCCGCGCGGCGCTCTTCTTCGAGCTGCGGCTGCTGTTCCTGCGCCGACTCGAGCTGCTCCCTGGCCTCTTCCAATGTGGCTTGCTTCTCTTCAAGCTGCATCTTCAGGTTGCTCAGGTGCGCCGTGTCGGGCATGGCCATGCCGTTCTTTTCCTGCTGCAGGCGTTCCTTGCGGGAAGCGAGATTGGCGAGGATGTTCGACGCGTTGCGCTGATGCGCGGACTCAAGCTCGATCTGCTGTTGGACCTGCATGATCTTGCCGCGCGACTCGGTCGTCGCCAGTTGCGCTTCGCGCCACGCCTGCTCAAGCGCCGGCAGGTTGTCGTGTTGCGTCTGCGCGGCCTGTTGCGCCTGTTCGACCCGCAAGCCATGTTCCTCGAGATGCATTTCGGCTTCCTCGAGTTCCTCCTGCTGTTGTTGCCCTTGGCGCTGCCACTGGTCGCGCTGTGCTGTCAGGGAATTCAGCTGGGTTTGCAGGCGGTTGCGCGACTCGATCACGAACTTGATCTGCGCTTCAAGGCTGCCGATTTCCGAATTGGTCTGGTAGAGGTGGCCCTGCGCGGTATGCATGCGATCGCCGGCGGCATAGTGCGCTTGGCGCATGTGCTCCAGTTCCGTTTCGACATGGCGTAATTTGGCGGTCTGCTCTTCGAGTTCGGTCTGCGCGCGTTCGATGTCGCGGAAGTATTTTTCCTGCTCCGATTTGGCTTCGTTCTTGCGCAGCAGCCAGAGCAGCTTCTGCTTCTCGGCCTGATCCGCCTGCAGCTCGCGGAACTTTTGCGCGACCGCTGCCTGCGCTTCCAGCTTTTCGAGGTTGGTCCCGAGTTCGCGGAGGATATCCTCGACGCGCGTCAGGTTCTCGCGGGTATCGTGCAGGCGGTTTTCGGTTTCCCGGCGGCGCTCCTTGTACTTGGAAACACCGGCCGCCTCCTCGAGGAAGATGCGCAGGTCTTCCGGGCGCGCTTCGATGATGCGCGAAATCATGCCCTGACCGATGATCGCATAAGCACGCGGCCCGAGGCCGGTACCGAGGAAGATGTCCTGGATATCGCGGCGACGCACGGCCTGGTTGTTGATGTAGTAGGTCGAGGTACCATCGCGGGTGAGCGTGCGCTTCACGGCGATCTCGGCGTACTGGCTCCATTGGCCGGCAGCGCGGCCGTCGCTGTTGTCGAAGACGAGTTCGACGGAAGCGCGCCCGGCAGGCTTGCGGCTGGTCGAGCCGTTGAAGATGACGTCCTGCATGGACTCGCCGCGCAACTCGGACGCCTTGGATTCGCCCAGCACCCAGCGAACCGCATCCATGATGTTGGACTTGCCGCAACCATTCGGGCCCACCACGCCGACCAGCTGTCCGGGCACCTGGAAGTTGGTCGGGTCGACGAAGGACTTGAATCCGGATAATTTAATGGAATTTAGACGCACTTTATCGACTGTTCTTGACTAGTTGGAGCGGGCGCCTGATGCCGCCTCGACAAAGGGGCCTATCATAACATTTCACATCCTTGGATCATCACTTTTACCTAGGGAAATCCCTCCGGCGCAGGCGGGGCGCCGACGGTATAATGCCGCCTTTGGTCTTTTTGCATCCCACCTCTTCCAGCCGAGCCCTCCCCCGTGAATCCGCTGTTAAACAAATTACAACCCTACCCCTTCGAAAAGCTGAAGCAACTGCTCGCAGGCGTGAAGCCGAACGCCGCCTATGCCCCGATCAGCCTGGGCATCGGCGAGCCAAAGCATCCGACACCAGCGCTGATCAAGAGCGCGTTGAGCGACAATCTTGCCGGTTTGGCAAGCTATCCGACAACGGCCGGTTCGGAGGCATTGCGCGGGGCCATCGCGGGTTGGCTCGAACGACGCTATCGCTTGCCAAAAATCGATGCAGCGACGCAGATCCTTCCGGTGAACGGGTCGCGCGAGGCGTTGTTTGCCCTCGCGCAAACGGTGATTGACCCGACCAGGGGCGACGCGCTCGTCATGTGCCCGAATCCGTTCTACCAGATCTACGAGGGGGCGGCCTACCTGTCCGGGGCGCAGCCCTATTTCGTGAATTCCGATCCGGCACGCAATTTTGCGCCGGATTTCAAGAGCGTGCCCGCCGACATCTGGCCGCGGGTCCAGCTGCTTTACATCTGCTCACCCGGCAACCCCACTGGCGCCGTCCTTAACCTGGACGACTGGAAGGAACTGTTCGACCTGTCCGACAAGTACGGCTTTGTCATTGCATCGGACGAGTGCTACTCGGAGATCTTCTTCAAGTCCGAAGCGCCGCTTGGCGGCATGGAAGCGGCGCATATGCTGGGACGCACCGGATATCCGCGCCTGGTGTCTTTCTCAAGCCTGTCCAAGCGGTCGAATGTCCCCGGCATGCGCTCCGGCTTTGTCGCGGGCGATGCCGAGATCCTGAAGAAATACCTGCTCTACCGCACCTACCACGGCAGTGCGATGAGTCCATCCGTGCAGGCCGCATCGGTCGCCGCCTGGAATGACGAACAGCATGTCGAGGAGAACCGCGCGAAGTACATCGCGAAATTCAACCAGGTCACGCCCTTGCTGGAAGAAGTGCTGGACGTGCGCCTTCCCGACGCCAGTTTCTACCTCTGGGCGAAGGTCGACCGCTACAGCGGCATGTCCGACACCGAGTTCGCGAAGCGCCTGTACGCCGAATATAATGTGACGGTGTTGCCTGGAAGTTATCTGGCCCGCGAAGCGCACGGTATCAACCCGGGACAGAACCGCATCCGCATGGCGCTGGTGGCCGAGGTGGAGGAATGCCTCGAAGCGGCGCAGCGCATCGTCGAATTCACCAAGAAATTATCCTGATCCATCAACTTGAGAAGCAAAGCAAATGACCCAACAACTCCAGCAGATCATTGACCAGGCCTGGGAAGACCGCGCCAATTTTTCTCCGAAGTCCGCCCCGGCGGAAGTGCGCGACGCCGTCGCCCACGTCCTGGAGCAGCTCAACCAGGGTACGCTGCGCGTGGCGCAGAAGGACAGCGGCAGCTGGGTGGTGAACCAGTGGATCAAGAAGGCGGTGCTCCTGTCCTTCCGCCTGGAAGACAACGTGCCGATGCCGGCTGGCGGCAGCATGCAGTTCTATGACAAGGTCCCGACCAAGTTCGCCAATTACACCGCCGAGGATTTCGCCAAGGGCGGCTTCCGCGTAGTGCCGCCGGCCGTTGCCCGCCGCGGCAGCTTCATCGGCAAGAACGTGGTGCTGATGCCGTCCTACGTCAACATCGGTGCCTATGTCGATGAAGGCGCGATGGTCGACACCTGGGCCACCGTCGGTTCCTGCGCGCAGATCGGCAAGAACGTCCACCTGTCCGGCGGCGTCGGCATCGGCGGCGTGCTGGAGCCGATGCAGGCCAACCCCACCATCATTGAAGACAACTGCTTCATCGGCGCACGCTCGGAGATCGTCGAAGGCGTGATCGTCGAAGAGAACTCCGTGATTTCGATGGGCGTGTACATCGGCCAGTCGACGAAGATTTACGACCGCGCCACCGGCGAAGTAACTTACGGCCGCGTTCCCGCCGGTTCTGTCGTCGTCTCGGGCAACCTGCCCTCCGCCGACGGCAAGTACAGCCTGTACTGCGCCGTCATCGTCAAGCGCGTGGATGCCAAGACCCGCGCCAAGACGGGCATCAACGAGCTGCTGCGCGACGCCTGATCGTGTGAAGCCAGGCCGCCGTCCGGCGGCCTTTTTCATCCGGCTACCTAGGAGAGCATCATGGCAATGGACCGTCTGTTCCAGCTGATGAAGGACAAGAAGGCATCGGACCTGTTCATCACCGTGAACTCGCCGATCCATATCAAGATCAACGGACACCTGCTTCCCGTCAACCAGCAGAAAATGGACAACGCGACCATCAAGTCGCTGTTGGCGGAAGTCACTTCCGCAAAGCAGATGCAGGAACTGGAAGACCATAACGAGCTCAACATGGGTATTCCCGTGCCGGGCGTTGGCAGCTTCCGTCTATCCGCCTTCCGCCAGCGGGGCAGCATTTCAGCGGTGTTTCGTTTCATTCCAGGCGATATTCCGCGCCTTGCCGACTTGAATGTGCCGCCCGTGCTGGCCGAAGTCATCATGGAAAAGCGCGGCCTGATCCTCGTCGTGGGCTCCACGGGCTCGGGGAAGTCCACGACCATCGCCGCGATGCTCGATCATCGCAATGCGAGCAAGACCGGCCACATCCTGACGCTGGAAGACCCGATCGAATTCCTGTTCTCGAACAAGAAATCCATCGTCAACCAGCGCGAAATTGGCACTGACGCCGACAGCCTGCACATTGCATTGAAGAATGCGTTGCGCCAGGCGCCCGATTGCATCCTCATCGGCGAGATCCGCGACAAGGAAACCATGGGCAATGCGCTGGCCTACGCGCAGTCCGGCCACCTCGTCGTGGCGACCCTGCATGCCAACAATAGCTACCAGGCCCTGACGCGCATCATCAACTTCTATCCGCTCGAGACGCGCCCTTCCCTGCTCGTCGATCTTTCGGTCACGGTCAAGGCGATCATTTCGCAACGTCTCGTGCAGGCCAAGGATGGCGGACGTCGAGCGGCAGTCGAAGTGCTGCTGAACACGCGCCACGTCGCCGAATTGATCGAGCAAGGCGAAATCAGCCAGATCAAGGAAGCGCTCGAGAAGAGCATGGCGCCTGGTTCGCAGACCTTCGAACAGGCGCTGATGCAGCTCATCCAGGATGGCGTGATCACGCAGGACGAGGCGCTGGCCAACGCCGACTCGGCGACCAACCTCTACTGGCTGATCAACAATTCGCAGGGCAAGAAGCCCGAGCCGGAACCGGAGCCCAAGAAGGACGAGGGTCCCACTTTTACCGAATTCACGCTGAACGTCTGATTCATGGCAGTCACTCTCTACGGCATCCCCAATTGCGATACGGTCAAGAAGGCAAGGACCTGGTTGGACCAGAACGGCGTCGCTTATGTGTTCCATGATTTCAAGAAGGCCGGGCTCACCCCGGCGCATGTGGACGGCTGGCTGAAACAGGTGGCATGGGACGTGCTGGTCAACCGCAAGGGAACGACATGGCGCGCATTGCCTGACGAGCGCAAGGCCGCGATAGCGGATGCGGCAAGCGCCGCGTCGCTGATGCTGGAATCGCCGTCGGTCATCAAGCGTCCTGTCCTCGATTTCGATGGTGCCACGTACGTTGGCTTCTCTGACGCCAACTACCAACAGATTTTCAACAAGTAATCCATGAGTAAAACACTCGCGCTGACCGAAGAGCTCATTGCCTTATCGTCCGTCACGCCGGACGACAAGGGTTGCCAGCGCTGCCTGATCGACCTGCTGGAACCGCTCGGTTTCAAATGCGAAACCATCGAATCCGGTGGTGTCACCAACCTGTGGGCGCGTCGCGGCACGGCGCAACCTCTCGTCGTTTTTGCAGGCCATACGGACGTCGTTCCGAGCGGGCCGCTCGACCAGTGGCACTCCGATCCGTTCACCCCAACGCAGCGCGACGGCAAGCTCTACGGACGCGGTGCGGCGGACATGAAAACCTCCATCGCCGCAATGATCGTCGCGGTCGAAGAATTCACCGCGGCGCATCCCGCCCACCCTGGTTCAATCGCCTTCCTGCTGACCAGCGACGAGGAAGGCCCGGCGACGGATGGCACCGTCATCGTGTGCGACATGCTCAGGGCGCGCAACGAACAACTCGACTATTGCATCGTCGGCGAACCGACCTCGACCGATCAACTGGGCGACGTGATCAAGAACGGCCGCCGCGGTTCGATGTCCGGCAAACTGATCGTCAAGGGGGTGCAGGGTCACATCGCCTATCCGCAGCTGGCAAAGAACCCGATTCATCTCGCCGCGCCGGCCCTGGCCGAACTCGCTGCCGAGAAATGGGATGACGGCAACGAGTACTACCTGCCCACGTCCTGGCAGATGTCGAACATCCACGCGGGCACTGGCGCGACCAATGTGATTCCCGGCGAGGTCGTCGTCGATTTCAATTTCCGCTTTTCGACGGCGAGCACGGTGGACGGCCTGCAGAAGCGCGTACATGCGATCCTCAACAAGTACGACTTCGAGTACGACATCAAATGGACCATCGGCGGACGCCCCTTCCTGACGCCGCGCGGGAAGCTGAGTGACGCACTTACGGCGGCAATCAAGGCCGAGACGGGGCTGGATGCCGATCTGTCCACCACCGGCGGCACTTCGGATGGACGCTTCATCGCGCAGATTTGCCCGCAGGTGATTGAGTTCGGCCCGCCGAATGGCAGCATTCACAAAATTGATGAGCACATCGAATTGCGCTTCATTGATCCCTTGAAGAACATCTATCGCCGCACGCTGGAAAATCTCCTTCAGTAAAACACTCCCCCTTTCCTTCCCGGAGAGGACTTTGGCATCCAATGCCGCACAGAACACGGACCTCCTCATGACTCCAAACGATTTCACTACCGTCCGCGACCTGCTCCGTTATGCGGTCACCCGGTTCAATACCGCCAAGCTGTTTTTCGGCCATGGCAGCAGCAACGCCTTCGACGAGGCGGCCTACCTGATCCTGCATACCCTCCAGCTTCCGCTCGACAAGCTGGAGCCGTTCTACGATGCGCGCCTGCTGCCGGATGAAACGGCCGCTGTGTTGAAAGTCATCGAGCGCCGCGCGACAGACCGCGTCCCCGCCGCCTACCTGACGAACGAGGCATGGCTGGGCGACTATCGCTTCTATGTCGACGAACGCGTCATTGTCCCGCGCTCCTTCATTGCAGAACTGATCCCCGACCATTTTTCGCCATGGGTGGTCGATCCGGAATCCGTCGAAAACGTTCTCGAACTATGCACCGGCTCCGGTTGCCTGCCCATCATGCTGGCCGACGCCTTCCCGAACGCATCGGTAGACGCCGTCGACATTTCCCCTGACGCGCTCGCCGTCGCCCAGCGCAACGTCGACGAGTACGAACTGGGCGACCGCATCACGCTGATCGAGTCGGACCTGTACGCCAAGGTGCCCAAGAAGAAATACGACCTCATCGTCACGAACCCGCCGTACGTCAATGCCACCTCAATGGGCAAGCTGCCGCAGGAGTACCTGCGCGAGCCGCAGATCGCGCTTGCTGGCGGAGAGGACGGCATGGATCTCGTCCGCAAGATCGTCGCGGGAGCGGCCGAACGCCTTACACCCAACGGTGTACTCGTCGTTGAAATCGGGAACGAAAGGGAATTTGCCGAGGCCGCCTTTGCGGATCTCGAACTGACCTGGCTGTCGACCTCCGCAGGCGATGATGCCGTTTTCCTGCTGACCGCAGACCAGTTGAACGCGCAATGATCCGTTTCCAGCAAGTCAGCCTGACCAGAGGCATCAAGCCGCTGCTCGAAGGCGTCGACCTGACGCTGAACCCCGGCGAGAAGATCGGCCTCATCGGCGCGAACGGCGCGGGCAAATCCAGCCTGTTTGCCATGCTGCGCGGCGAACTGCATGCCGACCTCGGGGAAGTCGATTTCCCCGCAAAGTGGCGCATGGCATATGTGGCACAGGAAACACCGGCGCTCGACCGTCCCGCCATTGAATACGCCATCGATGGCGACGCCAATCTGCGCCGCCTCGAAACGGAACTGGCCCAACTGGAAGGCACGTCGGGCTGCCACGCCGAGGGCACCCGCATCGCAGAACTGCACGCCGCGCTGGCCGATGCAGACGCCTACACCGTTCGCTCGCGCGCCGAGCAATTGCTGACCGGCCTCGGCTTTTCGCAAGACCAGATGCTGCGACCGGTGGCGAGTTTTTCCGGCGGCTGGCGCATGCGCCTGAATCTCGCGCAGGCACTGATGTGCCCTTCCGACCTGCTCCTGCTGGATGAACCGACCAACCACCTCGATCTCGACGCCATCATCTGGCTCGAGGACTGGCTCAAGCGTTATCCGGGCACGCTGATCATCATTTCGCACGACCGCGATTTTCTCGACGGCGTGGTAAACGTGATCGTGCATATCGATGACAGGAAGCTGAAACGCTACGGCGGTAATTACTCGTCCTTCGAGACGCAGCGCGCGGCGCAGATCGCGTTGACCCAGGCGGCCTACGAGAAGCAGGCAAGGCAACGCGCGCACCTGCAATCCTTCATCGACCGCTTCAAGGCCAAGGCCACCAAGGCACGGCAGGCGCAGAGCCGCATGAAGATGCTGGCGAAGATGGAAGAAATCGCGCCCTTGCGCGCGGCTGCGGAATTCTCGTTCGAGTTCCGCGAGCCGCTCAGCGCGCCAAATCCGCTACTGGTGATGGAAGAGGTGGCCGCGGGATACCGCGTGGAAGACCCGACCACCCATGCAATCACCGACAAACCGATCGTCTCGCGGATCGATTTTTCGCTTCAGACCGGCCAACGTATCGGCCTGCTGGGCGTCAACGGCGCCGGTAAATCGACCCTCGTCAAGACCATCGCCGGTGAAATCCAGGCGCTGAGCGGCGACATGCGGCTCGGCAAGGGACTCTCGATCGGCTATTTTGCGCAGCACCAGGTGGAAATGCTGCGGCATGACGAATCGCCGCTGTGGCATTTATCGCGCATCGCACCGACGACGCGCGAGCAGGAGTTGCGCAACTTCCTCGGCGGCTTCAATTTCGGCGGCGACATGGTCTCCAGCAAGATCGCACCGTTTTCCGGTGGTGAAAAGGCGCGGCTCGCGCTGGCGCTGATCGTCTGGCAACGTCCGAACCTCCTGCTCCTCGACGAACCGACCAACCACCTCGATCTCGAAACGCGGGAAGCGCTCACCATGGCGCTGGCGCAATTCGAAGGCACGCTTGTACTCGTGTCCCACGACCGTCACCTGCTGCGCGCCACGACCGACCAGTTCATGATCGTGGCAGACGGCAAGCTTCAGGCTTTCGACGGCGACCTCGATGACTACCGCGACTGGCTGTTCAAGACAAAACTCGGCAAAGGCGACGCGCCGGCAACTTCCTCGGAGAAGCCGTCCGCCCAGCAGAGCACGGCCGCCGCATCGGAGTCGCGCGAAGACCGCCAGGAACGCCGCAGGCTGGAGGCGGAAGAGCGCCAGCGCCTGTCCGCCCTGCGCAAGCCCATCGAGTCCCGGATCAAGCGCCTCGACGAACAAATGACGAAGCTGAACGTGCGCAAGGGGGATGTCGATGCGCGCCTTGCGGACCCGTCCATATACGACGACGCCAACAAGGAAGAGCTCAAGGCGCTGATCCTCGATCAAGCCTACATCGCCAAGGAACTGGAACAACTCGAAACCGAGTGGCTGGAGCAACAGGACGCACTGGAAAAACTGTCAGCCTGACAGAAAGCAACAAACAGGAGGAAACGCATGAACGACGCTGTCGACCGTCCCTTGCAGGGTATTCGTGTTCTGGACCTCACCAGGCTGTTGCCCGGACCGGTCGCCACCATGCACCTGGCCGATATGGGTGCGGAGGTCATCAAGATCGAAGATCCCGGCCTCGGCGACTACGCCCGCACCATGGGCCATGTCCGCAAGGAAGTGTCGCAGTTCTTTGTCGCCGTGAATCGCGGCAAGCAGGGCATGCGCCTCGACTTGAAGGACGCCGTTCAGCGCGAAACCTTCCTCAAGATGGTGGAAACGGCCGACGTCGTCGTCGAAAGTTTTCGTCCGGGCGTCATGGACAAGCTTGGCGTCGGCTGGGAAACGCTTCGCAATCGCAATCCGCGTCTCGTGATGTGCGCGATTTCGGGCTATGGCAAGGACGGTCCGTTCGCGCAGCTGGCCGGGCATGACATCAATTACATCGGCATCGCCGGTATGCTGGAACAGAACGTCGGGCCGGATGGCATCCCGGCCCTGCCCAACCTCCAGGTCGGCGACCTGCTTGGCGGCGCGCAGGCGGCGGTGCAAGGCATCCTGGCTGCCCTGGTCGGCGCAAAGGCTGGCGGCAAGGGCCGCCTTGTCGACGTTTCCATGACCGATGCGGTATTCGCGCACAACATCATGCCGCTTGTCGCCGTCAACAACTTCGGCCGTTCGGCGCAACCTGGCCGCGACCTGCTCACCGGCGGTGTTCCCTGCTACAACGTCTATCGCACTGCCGACGCACGCTTCATGGCCGTGGGTGCGCTGGAGCTGAAATTCTGGGAAAGCTGCTGCGATGTCCTCGAACGCCCAGACCTGAAAGTGCGTCACTGGAGCCTGGGGCAGGAAGTCGGCGGCGCAGACGCGATGGCAGTGAAGGCTGAGCTCGATGCAATCTTCGCCAAGCAAACGCTCGCGGCATGGACAGACAGGTTCGCCAGAGCCGACTGCTGCGTGACGCCTATCCTGCGCGCGGATGAAGCGGTCGCGCACCCGCTCTTCCAGGCGCGCGGCATGGTGGCACGCAAGGAACACCCGAGCGAAGGCGAATACTGGTCGACTGGTCCTGCGGTAAGATTCCACGGGTAGGCGCTTGCCCTCCCGAGCAGGCCCGGAAATCCAATAGACATGCCACACGCGTTCCCTCATCTCCATACCCGCCGGCTGAATCTCCGCCAGATTGTGCCGTCGGATGCACCGGCACTGTTTTCCATCCATTCGGATGCGGAATGGATGCAATGGTATGGCGTGGATCCGATCACAAGCCTCGCCGAGGCCGAGCACCTGGCCGCACTTTTTGCAGGATGGTTTGTCGCAGGCACCGGTTTTCGTTGGGCGCTGGAGCGCAAGCAGGACAGGCAGGTGATCGGCACCTGCGGATTGTTCCGATGGAACAAGAGCTGGCGCAACTGCGTGATCGGCTATGAGATCGAGCGAGCGCACCAGCGTCAAGGCTACATGCGCGAGGCCGTGAGCGCCATCCTCGACTACGGGTTCGACGTCATGTCCCTGCACCGTGTGCAAGCGGAAACGCATCCCGACAACCGGGCTTCAATCGGGCTCGCGACCCGCCTTGGCTTCCGGTTCGAAGGCGTCCACCGCGAACAGGCGCATTGGGACGGACGATTCCACGACCTCAATTGCTACTCCCTGCTGGAACCCGACTGGCGCTCGTTGCGCCGACGCGGATAAACATCGAAAAGGCTTCCCTTTGGTTGCGACTCTCAACATCATCGGATGCGGCAATGTCGGGAAGGTGCTGGGACGCCTGTGGGCGCAAAGTGGTGTGTTCCTCATTCAGGACGTCCTGAACCGTTCCCTGGGTAGTGCCACCGCTGCGGTCGATTTCATCGGCATGGGGCGTCCCGTTGGCGATTGGGCGGAACTGCGACCAGCGGACGCCCTCCTGATCGGAACGCCGGACGACCGGATCGAAGCTGCGTGTGACAGCCTGATACGTTCCGGCACCCTCCGTCCTGCCGCCACGGTATTCCATTGCAGCGGCGCCCTGCCCTCCCACATCCTCGCCAAGACGAGATCGTACGGCGCATCGGTGGCAAGCGTGCATCCGATTCGCAGCTTTGCAGGGCCGGAGAGCGTGGCGGCCAGCTTTCCCGGAACCTGGTGCGGCATCGAAGGCGACCTGCCTGCAGTCGAATCGCTTTCCGCGGCATTCTCGGCAATCGGCGCGCAACTCGTCCGGATCAATCCCGAATACAAAAGCGTCTATCATGCCGCCGCAGTGTTCTCTTCGAACTATCTCGTCGCGCTGCTCGACGTGGCCGTGGAGGCCTACGCGAAGGCTGGCGTTCCGCGTGAGGAAGCACTCAAGCTGATGGAACCGCTGGTTCGCGGAACGGTCGATAACGTCTTCCGCCTAGGCACGACGGACGCGCTTACCGGCCCCATCGCGCGCGGTGACGTCGCGACCGTGCTCAGGCAATACCGCGCGGTGAGCTCCTGGGACAAGCGTGCCGGCGCGCTGTACAAGCGCCTCGGCAAGTTTGCCGCGGGCATCGCCGCACGCAGGCGCAAGCACAGCAAGTCCGACTGATACCTCACCATTGACAAACAAGAGATCCACCATGCCTCTTTCTTCCTACCTCGGCAATTTCCCCGTCGCCGGGGATCGTGTGTATGTCCACGCCTCCGCGCAGGTCATTGGCGATGTCATCCTTGGTGAGGACAGTTCGGTCTGGTGCAATGCCGTCGTACGCGGCGACGTCAACCGCGTCCGCATCGGCCGCTGCAGTAACGTGCAGGACCTCACGATGTGCCATGTGTCGCATAAGACGCCGGCTAAACCGGAGGGCTCGCCGCTCGTCATCGGCGACTATGTGACGATCGGCCATTCGGTCATCCTGCATGGCTGCAAAATCGGCAATGAATGCCTCGTAGGCATGGGCACGATTGTTATGGACGATGCAGTGATCCCGGACCGGGTGATGATCGGCGCAGGCAGCCTGGTCCCGCCGGGCAAGGTGCTGGAAAGCGGGATGCTGTACGTCGGCCGCCCCGTCCAGGCGGTCCGGCCGCTGACTTCGGAAGAAATCGCCTACCTGCGCTACTCTGCCGAGCACTATGTGCGCGTAAAGAACAACTATATGGAAGAAGCCCGGGACGTACCCGAGGCAGGATGAGGACTCACCGTTTCGGCGAGTAGATGTCGTGACCGGCTTCGTCAATCTGGCGGCGCAGGGCGCGCCGCTCTTCCGGAGTCATGCGCCCCTGTCGGCGCATGTTTTCCGCCTGCTGGCTGTTGGATTGCGCCTCGCCTGACGAGCCGTATCCGCTGCTTTCCGGCACGATTGCCCCATCCCGCCGGCGCTCCGGCGGGATGTTCTGGACCGGTTCACGCGGCACATTGCGATCGAGGGTCACGCTCTGGATATGGTAGGCGCGCACGGCATCCCTCGCTTCACGGCGGCCGTAGCCCGGGTCGGCGAACACGCTCGCCGCACCGAATACCAAAAGTAGAAAGAAACCGAATCGATGGAATCGCATTTTGTAAAACCACTTCGCCTTATCATGATTGCCGTCCGGGTCGCGGTCTTGCGTTAGACTGCATTGACAGCAAAAGGCTGACTGATAATGTGGAAGTGTATGCGTCACTTGAGGCACACTAAACCCGTTTAAGGTAAAGTTTGTAACACTTTGTAATGCTTTGCGCCAGAGACATTGATCCAGTTTTTTCTGACGTTACCATAGCGCCATGAACACGACCAACCCTACTGCACTTACGCCCGGACAGACGCCAAGCGGCCACCAGGCCCGCATTCTCGTCGTCGATGACGACCAGCGCCTGCGCGACCTCCTGCGCCGTTACCTTGCCGAACAGGGCTTCAACGTCGTGACCGCGGAAAACGCGCAGGCGATGAACAAGCTTTGGATCCGGGAGCGCTACGACCTCCTCGTACTCGACCTGATGCTGCCGGGCGAGGACGGCCTCTCGATCTGCCGCCGCCTGCGCGGCGCGGGTGACCAGACGCCGATCATCATGCTGACCGCCAAGGGCGAGGATGTGGACCGCATCGTCGGCCTCGAAATGGGCGCGGACGATTACCTTCCCAAGCCCTTCAACCCGCGCGAGCTTGTGGCACGCATCAATGCCGTCCTGCGCCGCAAGGGGCCGGACGAGATTCCGGGTGCGCCCTCCGAGACGCCGCAGACCTTCCAATTCGGCGATTTCATCCTCGATCTGGGTACCCGAACGCTCAAGAAAAATGGCGAAACGATCTCGCTGACTACCGGCGAATTCTCGGTACTGAAAGTCTTTGCCCGCCATGCCCGCCAGCCCCTCTCCCGCGAAAAGCTGATGGAACTGGCGCGCGGACGCGAATACGAAGTATTCGACCGCAGCCTGGACGTGCAGATCTCGCGTCTTCGCAAACTGATCGAGCCTGACCCGTCCAATCCGATCTACATCCAGACGGTCTGGGGCCTGGGTTACGTCTTCATTCCGGAAGGCCAACCGCGCTGAGTAGAGGATCTTGATCCCCATCATAGGAAACCGGCTTGGCTGGCTGAAAAGCGGCCTGTTCTGGCGGACCTTCTTCCTGCTCGCCTTCCTCATCACGGCGAGCATCCTCGCTTGGGTGACGAGCTTCCGAATTGTGGAACGCACGCCGCGCGCCCAGCAGATGGCCGCCCAGGTCATCTCCATCGTCACGATTACCCGCGCTGCGCTCACCCACTCGGCACCCGAGTTACGGCGAGAGCTGCTGTTCGACCTCGCCAGCAATGAAGGGATCCGTATTTACCCGCTGGAGGACACCGATGTGGTGGGCCCCGCGCCGGACTCCGAGCTGATGCAGGTGCTGGAAGCCTATGTGAAGGCCCGGCTCGGATCGGATACGAAGTTTGCCGGACGGGTGAACGATGTGGGCGGTTTCTGGGTCAGCTTCAAGATCGAAGATGACGAATACTGGCTGCGGCTGGACCGGGAGCGGATCGAAGGCGTGTCGAACATCCAGTGGCTGGGCTTCGGCACCGCTGCCCTCACCCTATCCCTGCTGGGCGCGGTGTTCATATCCCGTCTGATCAACCAGCCGCTGTCGCGCATCGCCACCGCCACGCAGGCGATCGCCAAGGGCATCTGGCCGGCGCCCTTGCCGGAACGCGGCCCGACCGAGATCAAGGATGCCAACCGCAGTTTCAACCAGATGGTGGCCGACCTGAATCGCGTCGAAAGCGACCGGGCCGTCATCCTTGCAGGTATTTCCCATGACCTGCGCACGCCGCTGGCGCGGATGCAGCTGGAGGTCGAGATGGCGCAGCTGCCGGATGAGGCACGGCTGGGCATGCAGTCCGACCTGGCGCAGATGGATGCCATCATCGGCCAGTTCCTCGAATACGCGCGACCGAGTGAAAACATGCATGGGGCAAGCGTGGACCTGAGTGCACTGCTGACAGAGTGCGCACGCGAAGCCGGCAGGATGCAAGACGTCCACGTGCAAAGCCGGATTGCGCCGAACGTGAATGTCTTCGGACACGCCACCGACCTCAAGCGCATCGTCAGCAACCTGGTCGAGAACGCGCGCCGGTACGGAAAGACGCCAAATTCCAATACTGCGAACATCGAGATTTCCTGCAAGTCCGAGGGCAACCAGGCCGTGATCGAGATCTCGGACAACGGCCCCGGCGTTCCGGAAAAGGAGCTGGACCGCCTGTTACGTCCCTTTACCCGCCTTGATACTGCGCGCGGCCAGGCCAACGGCGCAGGCCTCGGGCTGGCCATTGTTGACCGCATCGTGAAGCGGCATCGCGGCTCGATCAAGCTGTCGAGCAGGAATGGCGGCGGCCTGCATGTGCGTGTCTCAATCCCCGTCACCGGGGCGTTGAGCTGACTCAACGTTTCTGTGCTTGCAACAGCGGGAGCACGTATTCGCGCAATGCCACTGCGTTATTGATCTGGTGCTCCTTGCTGCTGTAGAGGAAGGTCACGGTACCGGAATCCAGGTGCGAAAGCAGATCACGCAGGCCATCCGGATTTTCGTGCAGTTCGCTGTAATAGCGGTCCCGGAACTCCTCCCAGCGCTCTGGGTCATGTCCGTACCACTTCCGCAGGTCATTGGACGGCGATACGCTTTTTGCCCAGTACGCGATATCCAGCCGCTCCTTGGTCATGCCGCGCGGCCACAGCCGGTCCACAAGAATGCGCCTGCCGTCTTCCGGCGACGCCGGCTCGTACACCCACTTCAGCTTGATGCTGGCCGTCATCCCGCCCTTCCCCGTCATAGTGACTCAAAACCGTTTGTCCGTGGCAAGCGCAGTAGCACGTCGGTCAATGCTTGCGGCGGCGCCTTCACCCGGCGGGCAGCAAGGTCAAACCAGGCGCCCCGGGTGATGACTTCGGCGGCAAGCCTGCCGTCTGCCTTGCGAAAACGGTTGACCATAATGAATTTCGCGCCGTCCTCGCTGATGCCGCCGAGCTCCATCGTCACCGAAAAGTTTTCAAGGAAATGAAGTTCCTTGTGGTAGACAATCTGCTCGGAAAACACAATGGGTCCCATGCCAGCCGCCTTGAAGTCCGCAGGAGTAAAACCGTTGTCCTTCATGTAGAGAAATCGGGTCTGGGCCGCGTAGTCGAGGTAGCTGGTATTGCGCAGGTGCACGTTGGCGTCCAGGTCCGACCAGCTTACGGTATATTGGTATTGATACTCGATCTGTTCCATCTGATTGCACTCCTCTTCATCGCAGTGCAGCCAGTCTACTTCAGCCACCGCAATGGGGGGAGAGGACGCCGTGCCAACTACAGCAGGTAATCAGGCCAAGATGCAGCCGGTAGACACCGTCATCCTTGCCATGCCGGGCACGCTTCCAACGACCGTGGCCGGACCGATGGATGTCTTTACGCAAGCGGGCCAACTCTGGGAACGGCTGTGCGCCGCCAATCCCACACCTCGTTTCGGCGTTCGTATTGTCAGCGTGGATGGTGGTGATGTCACCTGCATGACCGGCATGAAGATCGTATCCCAGGGCGCGCTCGCCGACGTCGCCCATGCCGACCTGCTGATCGTAACCTCGGCCAATGTCGCCGAGCGGCTGACGTGGGCGAAAACAGTCGTACCCCATCTCGATCGCCTGCACCGTCAGGGCACCCGTATTGCGAGCATCTGTACGGGCGCGTTCGTGCTCGCGGAAGCAGGTCTGCTCAGCGGCCGTGTGGCGACGACCCACTGGGGCTTCGTCCCGATGTTCCGCGACCTGTATCCGGATGTCGACGTCCGGCCCGAGCGCATGCTGACGCAGGACGGCAGCATATTCTGCTCCGGGGGCATCAATGCCTATGCGGAGCTTTGCCTGTACCTGGTGGAGCACTGGTGCGGCTACAAGACGGCCGAACAACTGGCGCGTGCCCTGGTGCTGGATGGCTGGCGCGAGCAGCAGATGGATTATTCGCTGTTTGAATTCCAGAAGCGGCATGGCGACAACGCCATCCTGAAGGCGCAGAACCACATGGAATCGCATTTCCGCAAAACGCTGAATGTCACGGACCTTGCCGAAATCGCCGCAATGAGCGAACGCAACTTCAAGCGTCGCTTCAAGAAGGCAACCGGCGACACGCCGAACGAATACCTGCAGCGCCTGCGTGTCGAGCATGCGAAGCACCGGCTGGAGCATTCGGCGCTCAGCATCGAAGGCATTGCGGACGAGGTGGGTTATCGCGACGTCGCCTACTTCCGCCAGGTCTTCAAGCAACTGGCGGACATGACGCCGCAGGCGTACAGGACGAAGATGCGTATTGCCCCGCCCGCAGCCAACCAGACGGACAAGGCTGCCGCCTGAAGATTCAGGAAAGGTCCTGCACCAGGGATGCCAGGGTTTCCTCGCCCAGTTCCTCCAGGTGCGCAGGATAGTTCGGATGATCGCATCCGATCATCATCTGCGCGCCGCCCTTGAGCGCCACCTTCATCGGCTCCGTCAACTCGAAGCGCACGAAGTGTACGGCGGAGGTCTTTTCCTCGTTTTCCCGATCCAGGTCTTCGTCGGCAATCGCATAGATGCGCGGCTGCCCTTCGACCTGGATGAACAGGCGATCCTCGATGCCGATCAGCTTTGACAGCGCCGCCCTGCGTTCGGTCTCGTTCGCATATTCGATCAGCATCGTGGCCTTCAGGTTGCTTCCATCCGGGATCAAGGGATTGTAGGCATCGAGTTCGGCCTGTATTCCATCGTCTTCGAAGATCCGCTCGATGCGCAACATTTCCTGCACCTGGTAGCGAACCGTCTGTTCATTCTCGAAGAGCAGCGTTACATGGTTGCCGAGATGGACGCTGCGCAGCTTCTTGTGCTGGATGATGTCCGCGCGGAGTGCAGGACGTGTCTTGGCGTAGGCTTCGAGCGTCAGGAGATGATGGGGTTGGAGCACGGTAATCCTCGTCGTAGTGTTCGGAAAACTTCGCCTAGATTCCATAGGCCTTCCGCAGCAGCGCCAGCGGATGGGCCAGTTGTGCTTTCTTCAGTCCGACCTCTTCCATGCCCTGCTCGATGTGATGACCGGCGAGCTGGCAATCGGAGGAAATGTAGTC
Organism: Noviherbaspirillum sp. ST9; assembly: GCF_048799745.1. Taxonomy (NCBI): domain Bacteria; kingdom Pseudomonadati; phylum Pseudomonadota; class Betaproteobacteria; order Burkholderiales; family Oxalobacteraceae; genus Noviherbaspirillum; species Noviherbaspirillum sp. ST9. Next base: position 232,085 of record NZ_JBLWFR010000005.1, read on the forward strand.
GGGTTCGTCGTTGGCCATGGCCTTGAACACCGGCTTGCCGATCTTCATCGCCGTGGCGTGGAATTCCTTCTTGACGCCGAAGGTGCCTGCATGTCCGGAGCAGCGTTCGACGACATTCAGTTTCGTGTCCGGTACAAGCTGCAATGCCTCGACCGTCTTCTTTCCCATGTTCTGCACGCGCAGGTGACAAGGCACGTGATACGACACCGTTCCCAGCGCCTGCTTGAAATCGCGCTTGAGCAAGCCATCACGATTGCGCTGCACGAAATACTCGAAGGGATCCCACATTGCGTCGCGCACTGTCTGCACATCCTGATCGCGGGGGAACATCAGCGGCAGCTCCTGCTTGTACATCAACGTGCAGGAAGGAATCGGGGTCAAGATGGCATAGCCCTCGCGCGCAAGCTTTGCGAGATGGGGAATGTTGATGTTCTTTTTCGCCTCGACACCGGCGAGGTCGCCCTGCTCCAGTTTCGGCATGCCGCAGCAAGCCTCTTTCTCAAGCAGGACATACGGAATTTCGTTGTGGTCGAGGATAGCCAGCAGATCGTGCCCGACGCCAGGTTCGTTGTAGTTGATGTAGCAGGTTGAATAGACGGCGACCTTTCCCGGTGTGAGGGTGCCGTTCTTTACGGCATACGGACGGGAGTCAGCTGCACCCGAACGGAATTTCCGGGTCGCGAAGTCCGGAAGCCAGGCCTTCCTGTCCACACCCATCACGTTTTCCAGCATGCCGCGGGCGGCGCGCGTCTTGTTCACAGCATTGACAGTCTGGGTAACGATCGGGATGCCGGCAAACGTCCCGAGTCCATCCGTGTTGGACAGGAACTTGTCGCGTAGGGCGACTTCGCCCTTGCGAAACTTGACCGCCTTCGCGCGCAGCATCAGGTGCGGAAAATCGAGGTTCCATGGATGCGGCGGCGTGTACGGACACTTGGTCATGTAGCACACATCGCACAGGTAACATTGGTCGACGACCTTGCCGTAATCCTTCTTGTCGACGCCGTCGACTTCCATCGTCGACGAGTTGTCGACGAGATCGAAAAGGGTCGGAAAGGAGCCGCATAAGGATACGCAGCGCCGGCATCCGTGGCAGATGTCGAACACCCGCTCCATTTCCTTGTGCAGGGACGCCTCGTCGTAGAAGTCGTCGCTTTTCCAGTCGAGCGGATGACGGGTCGGCGCTTCCAGGTTGCCTTCGCGGTTGGACATGGCGGTAAGCGCGCGCGACCTCCCGCCTCCCGATTGGAGGGAGGCTTCAGCCGGCAGCGCGCAATTCAGTCAACGAACGAATCGAGTGCTTTCTGGTAGCGGTTCGCGTGTGAGCGTTCCGCCTTGGCCAGCGTCTCGAACCAGTCCGCAATTTCGTCGAAGCCTTCGTCCCGCGCAGTCTTGGCCATGCCGGGATACATGTCGGTGTATTCGTGCGTTTCGCCCGCGATCGCCGCCTGCAGGTTCTGGCGCGAGCTGCCGATCGGCAGGCCAGTCGCCGGGTCGCCGACGGTTTCAAGGTATTCGAGGTGTCCGTGCGCGTGTCCCGTTTCCCCCTCCGCAGTGGAGCGGAACAAGGCGGCAATATCATTCTGGCCCTCCACGTCCGCCTTGTTGGCGAAATAGAGATAGCGGCGGTTTGCTTGCGATTCCCCTGCGAATGCAGCCTTCAGGTTGGCTTCAGTCTTTGAGCCCTTGAGGTTTGCCATGCGAGTCTCCTTCCTTGTTATACGTCGGTGGAAATACATGCGGCATGATGGCTGAGGGCGCGTGAAACGCCCCGCGAAACGGGTAGTGCACACTCATTGTCGGCGGCGCTTTGGCAAAGCTCAAATTGGCAATTTCAATTTGCCGTATTGGGAATATCAATCCAGTGCGGCGGAAGAACAGCTAATTCCTATCGAGAACAGCAGTCGGGGCAGCGGCCGACGCGATTTCCGTGCATGTCATACAATCCGGCGGGAGACAACGACAACCGACAAAAGGAAAACCCATGCTGAATTTCGACTTCTACAACCCCACCCAGATCCTGTTCGGCAAAGGCCGCATTGCCGACCTGTCCAAGGTCGTCCCGGCGGATGCCCGCGTGCTGGTGCTGTACGGCGGCGGCAGCATCAAGAGCAATGGCGTGTTTGACGAAGTGATGGCGGGCCTGGCCGGCCGTACGGTGTTCGAGTTTGCCGGCATCGAACCGAATCCCAGCTACGAGACCCTGATGCACGCCGTCGAACTGGTGCGCAAGGAGAAGCTCGACTTCCTGCTTGCCGTGGGCGGCGGCTCGGTCATCGACGGCACGAAGTTCGTCGCCGCCGCAGTGAACTTCGAAGGCGATCCATGGGCGATCCTGGAAAAGCGTGGACGCAATATCACCCAGGCGCTCCCCTTCGGCAGCATCCTCACCCTGCCTGCGACCGGATCCGAGATGAACGACGGCTCGGTTGTCACCCGCAAGTCGCTGCAGGCGAAGGTGGCGTTCTCCAACAAGCTGGTATTCCCGAAATTCTCCATCCTCGATCCCACCAAGACGTTCAGCCTGCCCGTCAAGCAAATCGGCAATGGCGTCGTCGATGCATACGCCCACGTGATGGAGCAGTACATGACCTATCCGGTCAACGCGCCGGTGCAGGACCGTTTTGCCGAAGGCCTGCTGCTGACCCTGATCGAGGAAGGCCCGAAGGCGCTGGCCAATCCGGAGGATTACGACACGCGTGCCAACATCATGTGGTGTGCCACCCTCGCGCTCAACGGCCTGATCGGCGCCGGCGTGCCGCAGGACTGGTCGACGCACATGGTCGGCCACGAACTCACCGCGCTATACGGACTGGACCATGCACAGACGCTGGCCATCGTTCTGCCGAGCATGCTGCGCGTGCGCAAGGAAGGCAAGCGCGCCAAGCTGCTGCAGTACGCGGAGCGCGTCTGGAACATTACCGAAGGCAGCGAGGACGCTCGCATCGAACAGGCGATCCAGCGCACGCAGGAGTTCTTCGAGAAGATGGGCGTGAAGACACGTCTGGGCGACTACAAACTGGGCACGCAGAATATCGATGCCATCCTGAAACACTTGGAAAGCCATCGCATGGTGACCCTGGGCGAACAGCGCGACGTCACCCTCGACGTGAGCAGGAAAGTGCTGGAGCTCAGCCTCTGACTTGACGCCTGAACTTCCCGCAAGGCGGGTAATCTACCCAAGCGACATGCCGGAAGGCAGAGCGCGTGAAATTAGCGGCATGGAAATGTTTCCATGCCGTTTTTCTTTCAGGAGGTTACATGCCCACATCCCCATCGACTGGAATACCCGACAAGCAGCCAGCCCACCTCAAGCCCGGCGACGACGCCGCGCCGGGAACACCCGGAACCGGTGAAGACCTGTGCGAGGACTGCGGCGGCACCGGCATCCGGAAAGACGGCAATGAGTGCCCGACCTGCGAAGGGACCGGCCGCGTGATACACGGCATCGGCGGAGGTTAGGATTCGGCGCGGCGATAGACGAGCGCTACGGCATCCGCGGCCATGCCTTCCTCGCGCCCGAGATAGCCGAGGCGTTCGTTGGTCTTGGCCTTGATGTTGACCTGCCCCGGGCCGATGTCGAGGTCGGCGGCGATATTGGCAATCATGCCGGCGATATGCGGCGCCATTTTTGGCGCCTGCGCAATGATGGTGGCGTCGATATTGCCGACAAGGTAGCCGGCTGCGGTGACGCGCTTCCCTGCCTCGCGCAACAGGACGCGGGAATCCGCCCCCTTGAACTGCGCATCCGTGTCCGGAAAATGGCGTCCGATGTCGCCCAGCCCGGCAGCACCCAAGATGGCATCGGTAATCGCATGCAGCAGCACATCGGCATCCGAGTGGCCGAGCAGGCCGGCGGAGTGCGGAATCGTGACGCCGCCGACGATGAGTGCCCGACCGGGAACCAGCGCGTGGCAGTCATATCCTTGGCCGATTCTGAACGGTGGGAGGCTCATGGTTTTCCTTTCAGGTGCATTTCAGCGAGTGCCACGTCGTGCGGCAAGGTGATCTTGAAGTTGCGCGGGCTGCCTTCGACCAGCTTCGGCTTCAGGCCCAGCGCTTCGATAGCCGAGGCTTCATCGGTGACCTCGCTGGCCTTTTCCAATGCGGAGCGCAGCAAGGCGTACCGGAACATCTGCGGCGTTTGCGCGGCCCAAAGGCGGTCGCGAGGCACGGTAGCTTCGGCGCGCCCTTCCGCGTCGCTGCGCTTGAGCGTATCCACGACAGGCAGCGCAAGCAGGCCACCCACCGGATCATCCGAGATAGCGGCGATCAGCTTCTCGATCAATTCCCCCGTAAGGCCCGGCCGCGCGGCATCGTGCACCAGTACCCAGTCTTCGTCGCCAGCCGTCCCGCGCATCGCCTGAAGTCCGTTCAGCACGGACTGGTGCCGGGTCGCGCCGCCTTTGTGGATGACAGTCACGCGATCGGCGAGATGCTTGGCACCGGCCAGCGCCTCGTCGATGTAGCCGTCCTCCTTGCTCACAACTACGTAGGTGTGGTCAATAGCAGCGCAGGAAGCAAAGGTATCGAGCACGTGCACCAGCATCAGTTTGCCGGCCAGCGGCATATATTGCTTGGGGCAGTCCGCGCCTATGCGCGCGCCGACGCCGGCGGCAGGGATCAGGGCAAAGTGGCGGGATGGAGTCATTCTGACAAGTTTGAGCCGCACGGCTGCAGGTGCATGCAAACGGGCCGCGACGGGGCTTGGTTTATAATCTCGCCATATTTTCTCATAGTGCAGTCCCCGACATGCAGCTTGCTGGGGCATTTCCCGCAACCTGACATTCCCTATGTCGTTTGATCTGAAAAAGTCCCTCCCCAAGGCAGGCAACCGCTTTGCCCTCCCCGCCGTGCATGGCTCCGCCGATGCCTTTGCCCTCGCGCAGGCCGGGCTCGAACTGAAGCAGCAGAAGCGCATGCTGGCCGTCGTCGTCGCCAATGCGACCGACGCGCAGCGCCTGCTGCAGGAAATCCCCTGGTTCAGCGGCAAGGACGAGCAGGGTCTGCGTTGCCACCTGCTACCCGATTGGGAAACCCTGCCCTACGACGCGTTCTCGCCGCACCAGGATCTGGTATCGGAACGCCTCGCCACCCTGCATGAAGTCAGCACCGGGCAATGCGACGTGCTGCTGGTGCCGGCGACAACCGCACTGCTGCGCATGGCGCCGCCCTCCTTCCTTGCGGCCTACACCTTCTTTTTCAAGCAGGGCGAAACGCTGGATGAAGCGCGGCTGAAATCACAGCTGACGCTGGCGGGCTACACGCATGTCGGACAAGTCATGTCGCCGGGCGAATATTCGGTGCGCGGCGGCCTGATCGACCTGTTCCCGATGGGCTCCGTCCTGCCCTACCGTATCGACCTGTTCGGCGACACGATCGAAACGATCCGCACCTTTGACGCCGATACGCAGCGCTCCCTGTATCCCGTGCGCGAAGTACGCCTGCTGCCGGGGCGCGAGTTCCCGATGGACGAAGCGGCACGTACCGCCTTCCGCGGCCGCTGGCGCGAGGAGTTCGAAGGCGATCCGTCGAAATCCGCGATCTACAAGGATATCGGCAACGGCATCGCTTCTGCCGGCATCGAGTACTACCTGCCGCTGTTTTTCGACGAGACGGCAACCCTGTTCCAGTATCTTCCCGAAGATACGAGCTTCGCCCTGGTCGGCGACATCGAAGCGGCGATCAAGCGCTTCTGGAGCGACACACAGTCCCGCTACAAATTCCTGAAGACGGATCGCGAACGTCCCCTGCTGCCGCCCGAGCGTCTTTTCCTCACCGACGAGGATTTCTTCACGCTCGCCAAACCGTTCGGCCGCTGGGTGATCCAGCAAGGTGACGTCGCTTCCGAAATCTCCGCGCCGATCCCGAATATCGCGGTCAACCGCCGCGTCGACGACCCGCTCGTCAACCTGCGCTCCTACCTGCTCCAGACTGGAAAGCGGGTGATGATCTGCGCAGAATCAAGCGGCCGCCGCGAAACGCTGCAGCAGTATTTCAATGAGTACGACCTGCCGCTCGCGCCTTGCGAGGGTTTTGCCGACTTTTCTGCCGCATCGGCAAAGGTGATGCTAGGCGTCGCACCGCTGCATGCGGGATTCGAGCTGTCGCCAGAACTTGGCGGCCTCGCCTTCATCACCGAGACGGAACTGTATGCAGGCACCGGCCGCCGTGCAGGCCGTCGCAAGCAGGAAGCGGTTACCCAGGTCGAGTACATGGTGCGCGACCTATCCGAATTGAAGATTGGCGATCCGGTCGTGCACGTCAACCACGGCATCGGCCGCTACATGGGCCTGCTCAGCATGGATCTCGGCGAGGGCGAGACGGAGTTCCTGCACCTCGAGTATGCGAAGGAGACGAAGCTTTACGTCCCGGTGTCGCAGCTCCACGTCATCTCGCGCTATTCTGGCGCGTCGCCCGAAGACGCACCGCTGCACACCCTCGGCTCCGGGCAGTGGGAAAAGGCCAAGAAAAAGGCCGCGCAGCAGATCCGCGACACGGCTGCCGAACTGCTCAACCTGTATGCGCGCCGCGCCGCACGCCAAGGCCACTCCTTCCAGTATTCCGCACGCGACTACGAGGCGTTTGCGGAGAGCTTCGGCTTCGAGGAAACGCCGGACCAGAGTGCAGCCATCAACTCTGTCATCAAGGACATGACGAGTGGCAAGCCGATGGATCGACTGATCTGCGGTGACGTGGGTTTCGGCAAGACCGAGGTGGCCTTGCGCGCCGCGTTCGTCGCCGTCATGGGCGGCAAGCAGGTGGCGATCCTCGCGCCGACCACGCTGCTGGCCGAACAGCATGCACAGACCTTCGCCGACCGGTTTGCCGACTGGCCGGTAAAGATTGCCGAACTGTCGCGATTCCGTACCGGCAAGGAAGTCACGCAAGCCGTCAAGGGAATGGCTGAAGGCACCGTCGACATCGTCATCGGCACGCACAAGCTCCTGTCGAATGACGTGAAATTCTCGCGCCTCGGACTGGTCATCATCGACGAGGAGCACCGCTTCGGTGTGCGTCAGAAGGAGGCGCTGAAGGCCCTGCGCGCGGAAGTCGACGTGCTGACGCTAACCGCGACGCCGATCCCGCGTACGCTGGGCATGGCCCTCGAAGGCCTGCGCGATTTCTCGGTCATCGCAACCGCGCCGCAGAAGCGCCTGGCGATCAAGACCTTCGTGCGCACGGAAGAAGCCTCCGTCATCCGCGAGGCCTGCCTGCGCGAACTCAAGCGCGGCGGCCAGGTGTACTTCCTGCACAACGAGGTGGAAACCATCCTCAACCGCAAGGCGATGCTGGAAGAATTGCTGCCCGAAGCGCGCATCGCCGTTGCCCACGGCCAGATGCACGAGCGCGACCTCGAAAAAGTCATGCGCGATTTCGTGTCGCAGCGCTTCAACATCCTGCTCTGCACGACCATCATCGAAACCGGTATCGACGTCCCGACCGCCAACACCATCATCATGCACCGCGCCGACAAGTTCGGCCTGGCACAGCTGCACCAGTTGCGCGGCCGCGTCGGGCGCTCGCATCACCAGGCCTACGCGTACCTGCTCGTGACCGATGTTCACGGACTGACCAAGCAGGCGCAGCGCCGCCTCGAAGCCATCCAGCAGATGGAAGAGCTGGGCAGCGGCTTCTACCTGGCGATGCACGACCTGGAGATCCGCGGCGCCGGCGAAGTCCTGGGCGAGAACCAGTCCGGCGAGATGCAGGAAATCGGGTTCCAGCTCTATTCCGACATGCTGAACGAAGCCGTACGTGCGCTGAAGAACGGCAAGGAGCCGGACCTCGCGGCCCCGCTGTCGACCACCACCGAAATCAACCTGCACGTCCCTGCCCTGCTTCCTCAGGATTACTGCGGCGACGTACACGAGCGCCTGTCACTGTACAAGCGTCTTGCGAACTGCGAATCACAGAGTACGATCGACGATCTGCAGGAAGAGCTTATCGACCGTTTCGGCAAGATGCCGGACCCCGCCCGCGCCTTGATCGAAACGCACCGCCTGAGAATCGCCGCCAAGCCGGTCGGGATTGTTAAAATCGATGCCCATGCGGAATCGGCGGTACTGCAGTTCCAGCCGAACCCGCCGATCGACGCCATGCGCATCATCGAACTGATCCAGAAGAACCGGCATATCAAGCTGCATGGGCAGGACAAGCTGCGCATCACGGCCAGCATGCCTGACCTCGGGGCGCGCGTGTCGCAAGTCAAGGCGACGATTCGCTCCCTCGTACCGTAATCCTTTTTCACATTCCTGCACGTAGCAGCACGACATGAACCTGATCCTGCAAGGCCTGACCACCGACCGCAACGCCATCGACCGTATCGCCGCCTTGGCGCACGCGGAACGCATTGTCCCCATTCACGCGAATGCCTTCCGTTGCGAAGGCGTGCAGCGATCCGACGAGATCAAGGCGCGCGTCGATGCCGAATGCCTCGCGGCTCAACTGGATTACACCTTCATTGACGGTACGCGCAAGCTGGCCGATTTCAAGCTCGTGGCGATGGACATGGACTCCACGCTGATCACGATCGAATGCATCGACGAGATCGCCGACATGCAGGGCCTGAAGCCGCAAGTGGCCGAAATCACGGAAGCCGCCATGCGCGGCGAGATCGAGTTCCGCGAGAGCCTGGCACGCCGCGTCGCCCTGCTGAAGGGCCTCGATGCGTCGGCGCTGCAGCGGGTGTACGACGAGCGCCTGAAGTTGTCCCTCGGCGCGGAAAAGATGCTGACTGCCATCCAGGCGGCCGGACTGAAGACCTTGCTGGTTTCCGGCGGCTTCACCTTCTTCACCGATCGCATGAAAGCGCGCCTCGGACTTGATTTCACGCATTCCAACGTACTGGAAATCGAAAACGGCAAGCTGACTGGTCGCGTGACCGGCGTGGTCGTGGATGCAGATGAAAAGAAGGCTACGGTGGAACGCGTCTGTGAAGAACTGGGCATTTCCACAAAGCAAGCAATCGTCATGGGGGACGGCGCCAACGATCTCAAGATGATGGGGATCTCCGGCCTGTCGGTCGCCTTCCGCGCCAAGCCAGTCGTCCGCGCCCAAGCCGATGTCGCACTGAATTTTGTTGGCCTCGACGGAGTCCTACCTCTGTTGTCGTAACCACAAGGAGGCGGAATGGCACAGGAACTTGTACTTGATCCCAGGCTGCAGTCCACAAAGAGCCTTGCCTGGTGGCTTTACATCGGGCACGGGCTCAGCTTCCTGTTTTCGCTGGGCGCGTTTTCCTTCATTCCGCTGATCATCAATTACATCAAGAAAGACGATGCCACGGGCACGTTCGTCTACAGCCACCACCGTTGGCAGATCCGCTCGTTCTGGTGGTACTTTTTCTGGATGGTCATTGGCGGCGTATTGTTCCTGACCGTGATCGGCATCCCGCTTGCGTGGCTGATCTGGCTGGGGGCGTGGGTGTGGAAGGCTTACCGCCTGCTCAAAGGCCTGCTGGACCTGAACGACAACAAGCCCATGCCGGTCTGATTCAGGCCTGGGACAACGCGCCCAGTGCCTTCTCAATATCTGCAATCAGGTCATCCGGATCTTCCAGGCCGATATTGAATCGGACCAGGTGCCCCTTGCCGGACCAGTTCTTGCGCATCCCCTGCACGTGGTAAGGCACGCACAAGCTGTGCGCCCCGCCCCAGCTGAACCCGATGCTGAACAGCTTGAGGCTGTCGACAAAGCGGTCCGTTTGCCCCTGACTGAACCTGTCGTCGAAAACCACCGAGAACAAGCCGCCCGCCCCCGTGAAGTCGCGCGTCCAGGTGGCGTGGCCGGGACAATCCTCGAAGGCGGGGTGCAGCACCCGCGCGATCTCCGGCCGCGTTTTCAGCCAGGATGCCACCTTGCGGGCGCTGGCGTCATGCGCGTCAAACCGCAGTTTCATCGTCGGCAGGCCGCGCAGCACGAGATAGGCATCGTCCATGCCGACACCAAAGCCGATCCGCATATGGGCCATGCCGAGCCGGTGGTTGAGCTCCTTGTCGCGCGTGATGACTGCGCCCATGAGCACGTCGGAGCCGCCGGAATGGTATTTGGTCAGCGCCTGCATCACAATGTCGACGCCATGTTCGAAACCGCGGAAAGCCAGGCCGGCGGCCCAGGTATTGTCCAGTGCGACGTGGATGTCCTGTCCTGATGCGCGACGCTCCCTGACCGCTTTGCAGATAGCGGGGATATCGGGCACCTCCATCGTGACGGAACCAGGCGCTTCCGTCCACACCAGGCGCGTGTTCGGCTGGATCAGTGCGGCAATACCCTCTCCGATCAGGGGATCGTAGAACCGCGTCGAGATGCCGTAATCCTCCGCCAGCCAGCGCCCCAGCTCGCGGTTCGGGTTATATGCATTATCGGGAATCAGCAGGTCGTCGCCAGCCTTGAGCAATCCGAAATTGACCATGGAGATCGCCGCCAGCCCGCTCGGTGCCAGCAGGCAATGCTCGCCGCCTTCGATGGCTGCCAGCCGCGCTTCCAGCGTGAAGCTGGTCGGCGTCCCGTGCAGCCCGTAGGTGTAGCTGTTCTTTTCGCGCCAGTCGCGCGAGCGCATGGCCTCGACGTTCTTGAACACCACGGTCGACGCGCGGTGCACCGGGACGGGAAACGCGCCGAAACCCTCGGGGGGCGTGTAGTCGAAATGGACGAGCGAGGTTTGAATCGATTTGCTGTCGGACACGCAGGCCTCCGCGCGATTATTGTTTGGACTGTTTGACGATCCTGACCTGGAACGGCTTGCTGACCTTGCCGTCCGCCGACTGCCATTCACCGCGGAGGACGTCGCCAGTCATTTTCCCTTCCCACTGGCCGGAGACATCAGTACCGTTCACCGACTCCTCGAGGAACAGATCCTCACCCTCGATTTCGCCAGCGAGCAGGACCTTTTGCGAACTGCCGAAAACGAAGTAATCGCCTTCGATGCCGTCCTCGAATTCTTCCTTGGTGCGAAGGTTCATCTGGATCTGTTCGCTACCCAAGGTACCACGCAAGGCCACCGGTTTCACGAACAGCATCTTGCCCGCCGTCTCGGCCGTATCCGCGGCCTGGACGCCTGCAACAAGCGACAAGGCGAGCATGGCTGCCGCGGAGAACCGCAGCATTACGCTTCCGCCCAGAGATCGTGCGCGTCGGCCGCAGTCACCTTCACGTCGACGAATTCGCCAACCTTCAGCTTGCGGTGCGGTTCGTACGGCGGCTTCACATACACGACGCCGTCGATTTCCGGCGCATCGGCCATCGAACGGCCAACGCCGCCGCTGGTGCTGACTTCGTCGAGCAGGACGCGAATGGTCTTGCCGACCTTGGTCTGCAGGCGCTTCTTCGAAATTTCTTCCTGCAGTTCCATCACGCGTGCGCGGCGTTCCTCGCGCAGCTCTTCCGGAACCGGATCCGCCAGGTCGTTGGCCGTCGCGCCTTCCACCGGGGAATAGGCGAAGCAACCGAGGCGATCGATCTCCGCTTCCTTCAGGAAGTCGAGCAGATACTGGAATTCGGCCTCCGTCTCACCGGGGAAACCGGAAATGAAGGACGATCGGATCGTGATGTCCGGGCAGAGCTTGCGCCAGGCCTGGATGCGCTCAATGTTCTTTTCGCCGCTCGCGGGACGCTTCATGCGCTTGAGGACGTCGGGGTGGGCGTGCTGCAGCGGCACGTCGAGATATGGCAGGATCTTGCCTTCCGCCATCAGGGGGATGACATCGTCGACATGCGGATACGGATAGACGTAATGCAGGCGTACCCACGCGCCATATTGCGCGGCCAGCTCGCCGAGCGCGGTGGACAGCTGGGTCATGTGCGTCTTGACCGGCTTGCCGTTCCAGAAGCCGGTGCGGAACTTGACGTCGACGCCGTAGGCGCTCGTGTCCTGGGAAATCACCAGCAGTTCCTTCACGCCAGCCTTGAACAGGTTTTCCGCTTCAAGCATGACGTCGGCGATCGGACGCGACACGAGATCGCCGCGCATCGACGGAATGATGCAGAAGCTGCAGCGATGGTTGCAGCCTTCGGAAATCTTCAGGTAGGCAAAATGCTTGGGCGTCAGTTTCACGCCCTGCGCCGGGACGAGGTCCATGAAGGGGTCGTGCGGCTTGGGCAGGTGCTTGTGGACGGCAGTCATGACTTCGCCGAGGGCGTGCGGCCCGGTCACTTCGAGGACTTTCGGGTGGATGCCCTGGATCAGGTCGTTGCCGGCGGCGTCTTTCTTGGCGCCGAGGCAGCCCGTGACGATGACCTTGCCGTTTTCCTTCAACGCCTCGCCGATCGCATCCAGCGATTCCTGCACCGCGGCGTCGATGAAGCCGCAGGTGTTGACGATGACGAGATCGGCGCCGTCATAGGACTTGGCGGTCTCGTAGCCTTCCGCGCGTAGCTGGGTGAGGATTTGTTCGGAGTCGACCAGGGCTTTGGGACAACCGAGCGAAACGAAGCCGACCTTGGGGTTTTGTGAGGCGTTGGACATAACAAAAAGAGGTACAAAAGCGTAATCCGCTATTGTACCTCTCATTGCCCTGCCTCCCGGCATGCCGGAAGCGGGATTGTCGTTATGGCACTTACTTCTTGTTCTTGTCGTTCTGGGTGAACGGGAAGGTGCCGAACATGTTCTTGGTCTGGCTCTGCATCTGCTCCTGCATCTGCATGAACAGGTTCTTGCTCTGCTCGATGTAATTGCTCATCATCCCCTGCATCATCGGGCCCTGCACGTTCATGAACTGGGTCCACATCTCCTGGCTGAACGGCTTGCCTTCGTAGAAGCCCTTGGAGCTTTCGGCGAGCTTGTTCTGGATGTCGATGAACGCCTGGATGTTCTTTTCCAGGTACGAGCCCATCATGCCCTGCATGGCATGGCCGTAGTAGCGGATGATCTGGGACAGCGCGCTGCTGGAGAACATCGGCGTGCCGTTCGCTTCTTCTTCCAGAATGATCTGCAGCAGGATGCTGCGGGTGAGGTCTTCTTCGGTCTTTGCGTCGACGACGGTGAACTCTTCGTTATCAAGGACCAGTTGCTTGACGTCCGACAACGTGATGTACGAACTCGTTTGCGTGTCGTAAAGGCGGCGGTTCGGATACTTCTTGATCAAGCGCTCTGAAATTTTTTTTGCACTATTCATCGATATTCCAGTTATTGCGTCGCAACGCATGGGTGCCGATTTGTAAAAAAGCGAACGTGCGTTCGCCGTCTCCTCCAATCATTATAGTGCGAGAAAACAAAGATTTACGCAACGTTTGAGAGGTTTTTTATAGGAGTTTTGCAATGCAAACGGGAAAACCGGGCTACGGCTTTCCCGTTTATTGCCAAAGTGACAGTTGGCTCCGCGACGCGCTATTCCGCCTTCACCTTTACGTAGCGTCCAGGCGCGGGTTCGATTTCCTTGTACTTGGTGCTACCGTACTTGCGCGGTGCCGCGATCTGCTTGCCGGCGTTTGCCTTGAGGAATTCGGCCCATTCGGGCCACCAGCTGCCCGGATTTTCCTGCGCGCCGGCCAGCCATTCATTCGCATCCCCGACTGCCTTGTCATTGGTCCAATAGCTGCGCTTCTTCTTTGCAGGCGGATTGATGACGCCTGCGATATGGCCGGAAGCGCCGAGAACGAAACGGTTCCGGTTGCGCTTCTTCGGATTGAGCAGGCTGGTAGATTCGTATGCCGCCTTCCACGGGACGATATGATCCTCCCGCGAACCGTAGATGAACACCGGCGCATCCACCTTGGCAAGGTCGATCTTTTCCCCGGCAACCTTGACCTTGCCCGGCGAGCGCAGATTGTTCTCGAGGTACATGTTGCGCAGGTAGTAGCAGAACATCGGCCCCGGCAGGTTCGTGCTGTCTGCGTTCCAGTACAGCAGGTCGAAGGGCGGCGGGTCCTCACCTTTCAGGTAGTTCGCTTTCACATAGTTCCAGACCAGGTCGTTCGGACGCAGGCTCGAGAATGCGGACGCGAAATCGCGACCGGGCATCAGGCCACCCTTGCCGATCGACTGCTCGCGCATCGCGACCTGGGCTTCGTCGATGAACACGTCGATCACGCCGGTATCGGAAAAATCCAGCAGCGTCGTGAGCAGGGTCAGGCTGGCGACCGGGTTCTCGCCGCGCCCGTACAGCAGGGAAAGTGCGGTCGAAATGATGGTACCGCCGACACAGAAGCCGAGCGCGTTGATCTGGTCTTCGCCAGAGATTTCCTGCACCACGTTGATCGCCTTGACCGCGCCATTCAGGATGTAGTCGTCCCAGCTCGCCTGGCCCAGCGACTCGTCCGGATTGCACCATGACACGAGGAACACGGTATGGCCCTGCTCGACCGCATAGCGTACGAGGGAGTTTTCCGGCTGCAGGTCGAGAATGTAGTACTTGTTGATGCAGGGCGGAACCAGCAGCAGCGGGCGCTGGTAGACCTTGGCGGTCAGCGGCTTGTACTGGATCAACTGGAACAGCTCGTTCTCGAACACGACCGCGCCTTCGGACGTTGCCACGTTCCGGCCGACTTCGAATGCCGATTCGTCGGTCTGCGAAATATGGCCCTTCTGCATGTCCTCCAGCATGTGCGTGATGCCTTTGGTCAGGCTCTCGCCCTTGGTGTCGATGATCTTCTGCAGTGCTTCCGGATTCGACACGAGGAAGTTTGCGGGCGACAGCGCGTCCACCATCTGCTGGACGGCAAAACGGATCTTCTGCTTGGCACGCGGTGTCGCCTCAACCGCATCGGCCATGGACATGAGGAATTTGGCGTTGAGCAGGTAGGCCGCCGCATTGAAGGCATGCAGGGGATTGGATTGCCATTCCGGCGCCGCGAATCGCTTGTCCGCGACCGCCGGCGTCTTCGATCCGAGCATCTCCTGCCAGAGGTTCGTCATCTGCTGCATGTAGTCGCCCTGGAGTTGAGCGACGACCGTGGGATCGATCGTGGCGCCAAATTCCTTCACCGTGTTGGTGATCGGCTTGGTGTCGATAGGCGGCTTTTTGATTAGCCATGACTGCCATGCGTTCGGATCGACGAACTGGTTCATCCATGCGGCACTGGCGCCGGTCTGAGGCGGGAACATATTCATGCTGGACTCTCTGTTTTCGCGTAAGGTTACGGGTTGGATCGGAAATCGAGATTTCTTATGTACATCGTCGCCATCGCCTGGATTTATGTTGTCCTCATGATGTCGATCACCGAAGACTCTGTTGTGGCCGGGGTCATGACCTTCCTGCTGTATGGCGTGTTGCCTCTGACAATCATTCTATACGTGATGGGCACACCCCAACGCAAAAGGAACCGGCAGCAGGCAGAAAAAGACCGGCGTGCGGAGGCGGCAAAGGAAGAGGCGGCTGCATCGGGAAACGACAGTGAGAAAAACTGATGGCGATGTTGACGCAAATCATCGCCGATTCGCGTCCGATGTCATTTGAGCCAAATCAATGAGGCCATACGGCCGGTTACCTTGTCCCTGCGGTAGGAGTAAAAACGCCTCTTCTCCGTGACGGTGCACATCCCCCCTCCCGACACCTGAGTGACCCCGGCGCGAACTAGCGTACGACGCGCCAGGGCATAGATATCGGCGAGATACTTGCCCGTGCTCCCCGCTATCGGCTCGAAGGCTGCCGCCATCGTTCCGTCCTTCGCAGTGAATGCGTCGAACACATCTTGCCCAACCTCGAAGGACTGCGGACCGATCGCCGGGCCGAGCCAGGCCAGGATGTCGGACGCCCTGGCATCGCGCATGGCCGAGACCGTGTTTTCCAGGACACCGCCGGCCAACCCGCGCCAACCGGCATGGGCCGCCCCTACCGCCCTGCCGCCGCGGTCGCAGAGCAGCACGGGCAGGCAATCCGCGGTCTGGATCGCGCAAACAATCCCGGGCACGGTAGAGATGCTCGCATCAGCATCTGGCGGCACGCCATTGACCGATGCGGCATCGACGACCTGGACACCATGCACCTGCGATAGCCAGGCCGGCTCTGATGGCAGGATCGTTTTCAGTAACTCCCGGTTACGGCGAACGTTCTCTGGATCATCCCCAACATGGACACCCAGGTTCAAGCCGCCGCCCCCCTCTCCATCGTCATAGGGGCTGTTGCTCCTGCCGCCGCGCCGCGTCGTCGAAAGGGCGCCAACGCTTCCCTGGAGACAAGCCCAATCGGGAACGATCAGTTCCACAGTACCTCCCTAGTCGAGGTTGACACCGCCGAATCCCGCGCGTTCGAGCAGGCCGGCAAAATCGGCCGGCAGATCGGCCATCCACTCAAGATCCTTCCCCGAGGCCGGATGCACCAGTCCGAGCCGGAACGCATGCAGGGCCTGGCGCGGGAAAACCGACGCGAGGTGCGGCTTGCCGTACAAGGGGTCGCCGACCAGGCCAAATCCGATTGACTGCATATGCACACGGATCTGGTGCGTGCGCCCTGTCTCCAGCCGGCACTTGATCAGGCTGACCGGGCGGCCGTCGAGGGAACCCGTTGCGAGCCGGTTGTAGTGGGTGACTGCCGGCTTGGCGCTTTCTTGATGCGACACGGCCATCTTGACGCGATCTCGCGGATGGCGACCGATTGCCGCCTCGATCCGCCCGCTTACCTGCGGCTGGCCCCATACGAGCGCAAGGTATTCGCGTTTGACTGTCCGCGCCTGCAACTGCCGGACAAGGTCGGTCTGCGCCTGCAGGGTCTTTGCCACCACCATCAACCCGCTGGTCTCCTTGTCCAGGCGGTGGACAATTCCCGCACGTGGCACGCTGGCCAGCGCCGGCGCATGGTGCAGCAAGCCGTTCAGCAGGGTGCCGGTCCAGTTGCCGGCAGCCGGATGCACGACCAGTCCCGCCGGCTTGTCGATGACGACAATGGCCTTGTCCTCGTGCACGATGGCCAGCGGCATCTCCTCGGGCTTGAACGCCTGCTCTTCAGGCGCCTCCTGGGGCTCGACGACAATCGTTTCGTCGCCCAGCATGGTCGTCTTGCCGCGCGCCGGCTGCCCGTCCACGGTGACATGGCCGGAATCGATCCATTGCTGCAGGCGGCTGCGGGAGAATTCCGGCAACAGCTGCGACAAAGCTTTATCAAGGCGGACGCCGCAGAATTCGGACGTGAGTTTCAGGGTGAGCGGAGACGAATCGGCTGCGGCGCCTTCGTATTCGTCGCCGTCGTCGATAACAGTTTCTGGCAGGGTGGAGGTCAAAATAGGCGTTTCGTGTGGTATCGCTGCAGCAATGCACCATCGGCTATAATCGTGGCCTTGTCCCGAAGTGCTCGCGCAAACGTCATGCAAAAAAGTTCGTTGAAGTTGGCTGCCATCGCCCTTGCTTTGTCCCTGTCCGGGTGTGGCCTGTTCCCCGAGAAGGTCGACGAAACCAAGGATTGGTCAGCGTCGAAATTATACTCGGAGGCACGCGATGAAATGGCGGCCGGCGGATACGAAAAGGCAATCCAGTACTTCGAAAAGCTGGAATCCCGCTATCCGTTCGGCACCTATGCGCAGCAGGCGCAGATGGAAATTGCCTACGCACACTACCGCCAGGGCGACGCCCCGCAGGCGCTGGCCGCGGTGGAACGCTTCATCAAGCTGCACCCGAACCACCAGCACGTGGACTATATGTACTACCTGCGCGGCCTGATCAACTTCAACGACAAGATCAGCTTCCTGGATTTCCTGTCCAAGCAGGACCCGGCAGAACGCGACCCGAAAGCGGCACGCGATGCATTTGACTCGTTCAAGCAGCTGGCGGAGCGTTTCCCGGACAGCGTTTACACCAAGGATGCGATCGAGCGCATGAAGTACCTGGTGAACGCCCTCGCCCAATACGAGGTGCACGTTGCCAACTACTACTACCGCCGGGGCGCCTACGTCGCCGCCGCCAATCGTGCACAGCAGGCCGTGGCCGAGTATCGCGACGCGCCCGCCATCGAAGAGGCGCTGTACGTGATGGTGAAGTCGTATGACGCCATGGGCATGCCCGACTTGCGTAATGACGCCGAACGCGTCCTGAAGGCCACCTTCCCGAACAGCGTCTATTTCCGGGGCGGCCCGCAAGCCAGCACGCCTTGGTGGAAAGTCTGGTAAGAATCCAGAAGAAGCCTCCGGAACACGGAGGCTTTTTACTTTTCAGGCTTCCAGCTTGCGGCGGAAAACCCATTGGCTTTCCGTCGAGGCCCGCTCATCATAGGCATAGCCTTCGGTATCGAATTCTTTCAACTTCTCGACCTGCGTAATTCCCTTTGCCGCGGCAAAACGCGCCATCATTCCCCGGGCGCGCTTCGCGTGGAATGAGATGATCTTGTACTTTCCGCCTTTCCAGTCTTCGAACACCGGTGTAATCACGGCGGCGTCCAGCAACGTCGGCTTCACTACCTTGAAATATTCCTCCGATGCGAGGTTGACCAGGACCTTGCGCTTGTGGGAAGCCAGCGCCTCGTTCAATGTCTCGGTTACCCGTCCGCCCCAGAACGCGTACAAATCCTTGCCACGCGCGTTGGCGAACCTGGTCCCCATCTCCAGACGGTAGGGCTGCATCAGGTCGAGCGGGCGAAGGACGCCGTACAAACCCGACAGGATGCGGACGTGCGACTGCGTGTAGGCAAGCTGCTTTGCCGTAAGCGAGGATGCATTGAACCCCTCGTACACGTCGCCGTTGAAAGCCAGGATTGCTTGCCTCGCATTCTTCTTCGTGAACTTCATTGACCACTCGGCAAAGCGCGTCACGTTCAACACAGCCAGCGCATTCGAAATCCCCATCAGGTTCGACAGGTCGGCCGGCGACAACCGCTTCAGGCCGCTGACCAGTTCAGCCGAGTCCTCGATAAAATCCGGCAGGGTGTGCTCGTCGGTCGTCAAAGGTGTGTCATAGTCGAGCGTTTTCGCGGGCGAAAGAACAATCAGCATGTCAGGAACAATCCGGCAGAAAGAAAATTTGCGGCAATGATACCGAAACGCATCGTCATCGACACGAACGTGTGCCTCGACCTGTTCGTCTTTCGCGATCCTCGCTGGGCAGCGCTGCTTGCCGCACTGAAGGACGGCAGTGTCAAAGCCGTCACCCGTCACGACTGCCGCACGGAATGGATGATCGTGCTCGGTTACAGCCACCTTCCCCTTGATGACGAGTCGCGGCCGCGTGCGCAAGCGGAATTCGACGAATTGATCGAGTATCTGCCACCTGAAAGCCTGGCGCCGCGCGACGACATTCCCCTGCCGCTGTGCAAGGATCCCGACGACCAGAAATTCCTCGAACTCTCCCGCGACGCCGGCGCGGTAATCCTCATCACGAAAGACAAGGCCTTGCTGAAACTGGCCCGGAGAACTGCCCGCGCCGGGCTGTTCTCCATCATTCCGCCGGACAAATGGCCGCCCGGTTCGGGTCTTGTATAAAATGACTTTTTTGCCCCGATTTCATTGCGCATGAACACGCCTATGTCCCCTGCCCTTTCCGCCGGCGCGCAACTCGCCGCACTCCCTTCCCGACTGCCCGCCGTCGGCACCACGATTTTCACGGTCATGTCGGCACTGGCTGCCGAAAAAGGAGCAGTCAACCTCGGACAGGGCTTTCCGGACTTCGATTGCGATCCGCTGCTGGTGGACGCCGTGACGCAGGCGATGAAGGACGGATTCAACCAGTATCCGCCGATGACGGGCGTCCCGGCCCTGCGCGAAGCGATTGCTGCCAAGATTGCGGCGATCTACGGTCATTCCTACAACCCGAATACGGAAATCACGGTCACGGCCGGCGCGACGCAGGCGATCCTGACGTCCATCCTCTGCTGCGTCCATCCGGGGGATGAGGTTATCGTGATTGAGCCGGTCTACGACAGCTATGTCCCGTCGATCGAGCTTGCCGGCGGCAAGCCGGTATTCGTACAGATGAAAGTCGGCCCGCAAGGCTATTCGGTGCCATGGCAGGAAGTCGCGGCGGCGGTCACGCCGAAGACCCGGCTCATCATGATCAATTCGCCTCACAACCCGACCGGCTCGGTCCTCAGGGAAGCGGATATCCGCGCCCTCGAGGACATCGTCCGCGGCACGAACATCCTTATCATCTCCGATGAAGTCTACGAGCACATGGTGTATGACGGCGCACGTCACGAATCCGTGTGCCGCTATCCGGAACTGGCTGCACGCTCCTTCGTCATATCGAGCTTTGGGAAGACTTACCACGTCACTGGCTGGAAGATCGGCTATGTCGCCGCGCCCGCGCCGCTGACGGCTGAGTTCCGCAAGGTCCACCAGTTCAACGTCTTCACCGTGAACACCCCGGTCCAGCACGGCATTGCCCGCTACATGGCGAATCCGGCGCCCTACCTCGAGCTGCCTGCTTTCTACCAGCACAAGCGTGACCTGTTCCGCGAAGGCTTGGCCTCCACGAAGTTCAAGCTGCTGCCCTCTGACGGCACCTATTTCCAGTGCGTCGACTACTCGGCAATCTCATCCCTGCCCGAGGCAGATTTCGCGAAATGGCTGACCACAGAGATGGGCGTCGCAGCCATTCCCGTTTCCGCCTTCTACAACCAGCCAAAGGAGTCCGGCATCGTCCGCTTCTGCTTTGCCAAGAAGGACGAGACGCTACGGACAGCACTTGAAAGACTTGCAACACTCTGAAGCTTTTTTTGTCCTGAATTCAAGGTTTCAACCGGAGCAGCCGATATCCATTAATAAGCGGGTGAGCGTGAACGCCCGATAACACAAAAACAACAATTCAAGCAACGTCCATCAGCGCAGGCCTTGAGAGGAGAGGGGCAGCATGGTCGATCAGCGACGCCTGAGCATCGCAGACATTGTCATTGGCGAGCCCTTGGCATGGGATGTGTACGGTGCAGGGAATAAACTGCTGCTGCGCCGCGGACAGGTGGTCGCCACGACGCGCCAGGCCGAAGACCTCGTTGAGCGAGGCCTTTTCATTGACGCCGGCCAGGCCGACCGCGCAGTCCAAGCCAAACGGGAAGCGCAGCAGGCTGCCACGCGCGAAATCCCCTCCGCCCTTCGCTTCATCAATCTCGCCAACAAGCGGCTTGAACGCCTGCTCTACAACCTCGGAAACGAACCCGACGCGGAAGCCAAGATCCTGGAAGTCGTGAAGGCACTTGAGTACGCGGCCAAGATCAATGCCGATGTCGTCATCGCCACCATTTTCCTGAACCAGGCTGCGGGGAAATACGCAGTCAGGCATTGCATCGATTCCGCGCTCGTGGCATCCCTGATCGCACGGGCGATGAAAAAGAGTCCCGAGGAAACGCAAGTCATCATGGCGGCAGCACTCACGATGAATGTCGCCATGCTGCGCCAGCAGGATGTACTGCTGACCAAACAGGATCCGCTGTCCGAACGGGAAACTGAAATGATCCGCTCGCATCCGGCGCAGGGCGTGGAGCTGCTGAAGCAGGTCGGGGTCGCCAATCCGGAGTGGCTCTCCTACATCCTCCTGCATCACGAAAATGAAGACGGTTCCGGCTACCCGCTCGGGAAGGAAGTGAAGGATATTTCGCAGAATGCGCGCATCCTCGCGTATGCCGACCGTTACAGTGCTTCCGTATCAATCCGCAAGTACCGGAAGTCGCTGCTCCCGAGCGCCGCCTTGCGCGATGTCCTGATCACCGGAGGCAAGCCGGCCGATCCCCTGCTCGCTGCCTATTTCATCAAGGAGCTCGGACCGACACCTCCGGGGTCCTATGTGCGATTACAAAATGGTGAAATCGGTGTCGTAACACGGCGTGGCATGGCTGCCGGGACACCGGTCGTGCATGCTTTCATCGGGCCGCGCGGCGCACCGCTATCATTCCCCATCCAACGCGACACAAGCAAGGAGCTGTATGCCGTCAGGGAAACCCTCGCGGGCGACCAGGCCATGCTTCCATTCAGCATGCAGCAGCTCTGGGGTGAAGAAGCGGCGCTCTGAACCTTACTTCATCCGCTTCATCATCAATTCCTGGTTCGCCTTGCGGTCGGCATTGACGCGCTGGACCGTCGCGCGCTCGCCCAGCATCTTCGTGTACTCACGCACCGGCAGGTCGGCGAGGACATCTTCCACAAAAATGGCTTTGGACGTCATGCTGACGAGGGGCAGGTGGACCAGCGCCGCGCAATCGGCCATCGTGAATTCGGCGCCGGCGACGTACGGAGAAAACTTTGCCAGCTTCGCAAACGCCTTCGCATTGCGCGTCAGGAGCTTCTGCGTGCGCGTCTTGATTTCGTCGGACACCTTCCCGCCGAAGAACGCTTCCGCGTACAGTTCACGCGCGACCAGTTCCAGGTGAAGCTCCATGAAGGTGATCAGTTCGCGTACCTTGGCCGCCGCAAACGGATCGCGGGGCAGCAAGGGCTTTTCAGGATAGGCGGATTCGAGGTAATCCATGATGACCTGCGACTCGCAGAGGATGCCCTGTTCGGTCTGGATGAACGGCACCTTGCCGAGCGGCGAACGTGCCAGCAATTCGGGCGAGCGGTCCGTCCAGACGAGTTCTTCTTCAAACGCGACGCCCTTTTCCATCAAGGCCAGCTTGACCTTGTTGTAGTAGTTGCTTCCGGCAAATCCGCAAAGCTTGAGCATGCTGTCTCCTGTCATTTTGTGGTTATGGTGGCGCAAGCTTACCGCAGGAAGCCGAATGACGCAGAGAGCGAATTGCGCGATACCCAACCGCTACCACGCATTTCGGCAATAATAGGGGTTGATTCCATTTACATCACCAGACCATGTCCGCCGAACTCCAAGCGTCACGCCAGGACGCCACGCTGATCCTGACCATGTCCAATCCCGGCGCAAGGAATGCGCTCCACCCAGACATGTATGCAGCCGCAATCGAAACACTCTCGACGGCGGAACGCGACGAGTCAATCCGCGCCGTCATCCTTACCGGCGCCGACCAGGTGTTCTGCTCGGGCGGCAACCTGAACCGCCTGTTGGAAAACCGCAGCAAGCCGCCCGCCGTGCAGGCCGAATCGATCGACAACCTCCATGGCTGGATCGAAGCTATTCGCGACTGCCCGAAACCGGTCATTGCCGCAGTCGAGGACACGGCAGCGGGAGCCGGCTTCTCCCTCGCATTGGCGTGCGACCTGATTGTCGCCGGTGCCTCGGCAAAGTTTGTCATGTCCTACGTCAAGGTCGGCCTCACGCCCGATGGCGGCGCCTCCTGGTTCATCACGCGCGCCCTTCCCCGTCAGCTCGCCGCGGAGGTTCTTCTGGAAGGCAAGCCGGTGCTCGCACCGCGCCTGCACGAACTCGGCATAGTCAACCGCGTCGTCGCCGACGGTACGGCACTCGACAATGCGCTTGCCTGGGCGGATGACCTTGCCGCCCTTTCGCCGAACGCAATGGAGCGCATCAAGTCTCTGACGAATGAGGCGCTAGTGAATCCGCTCGGTCAGCATTTCGAATCGGAAAAGCGGCACTTCGTTGAAAGCCTCCACCACCGCGACGCCCTCGAAGGCATCTCGGCATTCCTTGAAAAAAGAAAACCGCAATACAAATGACAGAACACAAGAGACGGCGCGTCTACCTGATGCGCCATGGCAGCGTCACCTATTTCGACGACCAGGGAAAGCCCTTCCTTCCCGAACAAGTCCCGCTGAACGAACTGGGTCGCTCGCAGGCGACTGCGGCCGGCAAGGTCTTCGCGCAGGCCGGCCTGACATTCGACCGCGTCATCGTTTCGGGCTTGCCTCGCACTGTGGAAACGGCGACGCGCGTGCTCGCGGAAACCGGCCAGCAGATTGAACTCGAACGCTGGAAAGACCTGGAAGAACTGCGCGGCGGCAAGCTGTCGGCAATTCCCGACGAGAGCCTGAAGGAAGCCTTTGTCGGCGCCTTCGACGGACTCGTTCCGGAAGAGCGCCAGTTCCTCGGCGGTGAATCCATCGGCCAGTTGATGGACCGCGTCCATCCTTGCATTGACCGCTTGCGCGGGGACAAATCCTGGGACACGGTGCTGCTCGTCCTGCACGGCGGCGTCAACCGCGCCATCCTCTCCTATGCGCTGACCAACCAGCGACTTTTCCTCGGCAATCTCGCGCAGACGGCTGGGTGCATCAACGCCATCGATGTCGGCGAAGCGCATGCGGACTGGGTGGTCCGGATCGTCAACTATTCGCCGATTTCGGAGCTTCAGGGCGAAACACGGCACACCACGATGGAAGTACTGCTGGACCAGTACAAGAAGTCGCGCGGACTGTAATCAGAACCGGATCGCATAAAACCCCTGGAATCGCACGACCGTACGTTTTTCTGTTGTAGAATGTGACGACAACGATTTCGCCGCTTTCTCAAAGGAGACAAGATGTTCGAGGAATTCATGGGCACGCGTCCGGTATCGGATCGCCAGAAATTTGATATCGGCGCGATGCAGGACTACATGCGCCAGCACGTCGAGGGCTTCAGCGGCGAACTGGCCGTCGAACAGTTCAACGGCGGCCAGTCCAACCCCACCTTCAAGCTGACCGCCGACGGCAAGAGCTACGTGCTGCGCACCAAGCCCGGCCCGGCGGCCAAGCTGCTTGCCTCCGCCCATGCCATCGACCGCGAATTCCGCGTCATGGATGCGCTGAACAAGGCAGGCTTCCCGGCGGCGAAACAGTATTCCCTCTGCCTCGATGAATCCATCATCGGCCGTGCCTTCTACATCATGGAGTTCGTGCAAGGCCGCGTCCTGTGGGACCAATCGATGCCAGGCATGACGCCCGCCGAACGTGCGGCGCACTATGACGAGATGAACCGCGTCATCTCCCAACTGCACACCATCGACTACAACGCCATCGGCCTCTCCGACTACGGCAAGCCGGGCATCTACTTCGTGCGCCAGATCGATCGCTGGACGAAACAGTACAAAGCTTCCGAGACCGAAAAGATCGAAGCCATGGACAACCTGATGGAATGGCTGCCGAACAACATTCCTCCTGGCGATGACACAAGTATCGTCCATGGCGACTACCGCCTCGACAATATGATCTTCCACCCCACCGAACCGCGCGTACTTGCTGTACTCGACTGGGAACTGTCGACGCTGGGCCATCCGCTTGCGGACTTCTCCTACCATTGCATGAGCTGGCATATCGCTCCCGGACAATTCCGCGGCATTGGCGGCCTGGACTGGAAATCGCTTGGCATCCCGACGGAAGACGAGTACATCGCAAAATACTGCGAGCGCACAGGCAAGACGATCCGCAAGGAAGACTTCAACTTCTATCTCGCCTACAACATGTTCCGCATGGCGGGCATCCTGCAGGGGATCATGAAGCGTTACGTCGACGGCACCGCTTCGAGCGAACAGGCACTGAAGGCCGGCAAGGCCGCGCGTCCGATGGCCGAAATGGGATGGAAATACGCATCCGGCGGATAGAACCGGAGTCAGGTCAATAGCCCCCACCAGGAGACATTATGGAATTCGAATACTCAGACCGCTGCAAACAACTCCAGGAAAAGCTGCTCAGGTTCATGGATGAGCACGTCTATCCGAACGAAAAGGCATTCGAGGAAGAAGTCGACCGCAACGGCCGGGAGAAAGGCAATCGCTGGATCCCGACGCAGATCGTCGAAAGCCTCAAGCCCAAGGCGCGCGCCGAAGGCTTGTGGAACCTGTTCCTTCCCAAGTCCGCGCGTGCGCCTGAAGGCCTGTCCAACCTGGACTATGCGCCGCTGTGCGAGATCATGGGACGCGTGCCCTGGGCGCCGGAGGTGTTCAACTGCTCGGCACCGGACACCGGCAACATGGAGACGATCGAACGATACGGAACGGAAGAACACAAGCGCCAGTGGCTGGAACCGCTGCTGCGCGGCGAAATCCGCTCGGCCTTTGCGATGACCGAACCGGCAGTCGCCTCTTCCGACGCCACCAACATCGAAACCCGCATCCAGCGTGACGGTGACGAGTATGTCATCAACGGCCGCAAGTGGTGGATCTCCGGTGCCGGCGACCCGCGCTGCAAGGTCTTCATCCTGATGGGCAAGACCGATCCGGATGCGCCTCGACATTCCCAGCAATCGATGATCCTCGTTCCCACCGACACCAAGGGTGTGACGATCAAGCGGCCGCTTCCGGTGTTCGGCTACGACGATGCCCCGCACGGCCATTGCGAGATCCTGTACGAGGACGTGCGCGTGCCGGCATCGAACATTCTCCTCGGCGAAGGACGCGGCTTCGAAATCGCGCAGGGCCGCCTCGGTCCCGGCCGCATTCACCATTGCATGCGAGCCATTGGCGTGGCCGAACGCGCACTTGAGCTGATGTGCAAGCGTTTGAACAGCCGCGTCGCCTTTGGCAAGCGCGTTTCCGAACAAAGCGTCTGGCACGAGCGCATTGCCGAATCGCGCATCATGATCGACACCGCGCGCCTCCTGACGCTGAAGGCGGCGTACATGATGGACACGGTCGGCAACAAGCACGCGAAGGCCGAGATCGCCATGATTAAAGTGCTGGCGCCCAACGTGACACAGAAGGTGCTTGACTGGGCGATCCAGGCCTATGGCGCCGGCGGCGTCTGCGACGACTTCCCGCTTGCAGGCCAGTGGGCTGGCAATCGCACGCTGCGCCTGGCCGACGGCCCGGACGAAGTGCACCGCAACGCCATCGCCAAGCTCGAGCTGGCCAAGCACATCGCTATTCCGAAGAAAGACCTGGAACTGCCGATCACCCGCTCCTGAGCATCCAAAGCAAAACCGCTGCATAATCGTGCAGCGGTTTTGCACACAGTCCAGGAGAAGAAGAATGATCGACGTTTACTCGGCCGCCACGCCCAACGGCCACAAGGTTCACATCATGCTGGAGGAATGCGGTATTCCCTATCGCGTCCACTACGTCAACATTCGCGAAGGCGACCAGTTCAAACCGGACTTCCTCGCGATCTCGCCGAACAACAAGATTCCCGCCATCGTCGATGCGGACGGCCCCGACGGCAAGCCGATCTCGCTGTTCGAATCGGGCGCCATCCTCATCTATCTGGCGAGCAAAGCTGGCAAGTTCCTCGGCAGGACCGACCGCGAGAAGTTCAACACGCTGCAATGGGTGATGTTCCAGATGGGCGGTGTCGGCCCGATGCTCGGCCAGGCCCACCATTTCCGCATCTACGCCCCCGAGAAGATCGACTATGCAGTCAATCGCTACACGAACGAGGCGAAGCGCCTGTACGGCGTGATCGACAAGCAGCTCTCGCACAGCGCCTACCTCGCCGGCGACGAATACACGATCGCGGATATCGCAACCTTTCCCTGGCTGCGCTCATGGAAGAACCAAGGCATCGACTGGAACGACTATCCGCACGCGAAACGCTGGTTCGATGAAATCGCTGCCCGCCCTGCTGTCGAGCGCGGCGTGGCCGTGCTGGCATCGGACAGCAAACCGATCACGGATGACAAGGCCCGTGAAATGCTCTTCGGCGCCACCCAATACAAACGTCACTGACGAAAAAAAGCCTCCGCCACCGGTAAGGTGGGGAGGCCCGTTTCTTTCCAGGCAGGCCGTTTATTCGTAACGCCTTGCAATCGACTCCGCTACGCACACAGGCTTGTCGCCACCTTCACGCTCAAGTGTCACCAACCAGGTGACCTGCACACCGCCTTCGATATCCTCGACGTCCTTCAGCGCCAAGCGGCCGCGCACCTTGCTGCCCACAGGTACCGGCGCCGGGAAACGCACCTTGTTGAGCCCGTAGTTCACGCTCAGCTTCGCCTCCGGCATCGACACGGCGCTTTGCATGATCATGGGCAGGAGGGACAAGGTCAGGAACCCGTGCGCGATGGTCGTCCCGTACGGCGATTCCTTCTTGCTGCGCTCGACGTCGAGATGAATCCACTGATGGTCCCCGGTCGCGTCGGCGAACTGGTTGACGCGCTCCTGGTTGACGGTGAACCACTCGGTCACGGCAATTTCCTGACCGACCAGCTCCCTGAGTTCTGCTACCGATGCGATATGTCGCATGCTGTCTCCGTAATTGTTATGTGCGGCTTATTTCGGGCGGCGACCAAACATGCCCATGCCCTTGATCGTCGCCACGAGTTCGCCGTGCTGGTTCTTCGCCTGCCACTGCGTCACGACGACACCGCGGTCCGGCTTGCTGCCGGAAGGCTTGACCTCCAGCGCCGTCGTCGTCACATGCAGCGTGTCGCCGCCGCGCACCGGCTTGATCCAGCGGATCTCGTCGACGCCCGGCGACCCAAGGCTGGCCGCCTCCTTGAGAAAACCATCGACCATCAACCGCATGATCATCCCGCAGGTATGCCAGCCGCTGGCGATGATGCCGCCATACATCGACTTTTCCGCTGCTGCCTTGTCGACGTGGAACGGCTGGGGGTCATACTTCGTTGCGAACTCGATGATCTCTTCTTCAGATACCGTTCGCGAGCCCACTTCGATGGTCCTGCCAACTTCGAAATCTTCAAAGTACCACTTCAGTTGCGACATGGTTGCCCCCTATTCAGTCAAGCCGCCTTGCGGAAGTCCGGCAACGAAGCAAAACGCGCCAGGTGATAGTCGGTATCGCCCAGGGTCAGCTCGATCATCGTCAGGCGCTTGAAATGATGCGCCGCCGGCAGTTCGTTCGTCACGCCCATGCCGCCGTGCAGCTGAACCGCCTGCTGGCCGACATATTTCAATGCCTGCCCGACGCGTGCCTTTGCGGCGGACACATTGCGGCGGCGTTCGTTCGCATCCGATGAGGAAACCTTGACCGCAGCCAGCGTTGCCATCGAACGCGCCTGCTCAGCCTGCATGAACATTTCCGCCATGCGATGCTGCAGCGCCTGGAATTTCCCGATCGGCACACCGAATTGCTGGCGGGTTTTCAGGTACTCGAGCGTCGCGGCATTCAATGCATCCATCGCGCCGACGGCTTCTGCGCACAAGAGTGTGGCGCCATAGTCGGTCGCCGCGTCGAGAACTTCCCAGCCGGCGCCGGCCTTGCCCAGCAACGCCGAGGCAGGGACGCGCACATTGGCGAACGTAATGTCAGCGGCATGCTGGCAATCGATGGTGCGGTAGTCCTTGCGTGTCACGCCGGCAGCATTGCCGTCGACCAGGAAGAGCGAAATGCCGTCGGTGTCACGCTGGTTCCCACCGGTACGTGCCGAAACCACGATCTTGTCCGCCTGCGCGCCATGGATCACTACCGTCTTCGTGCCGTTCAGGACGTAGCCGTCGCCGTCCGCCTTGGCGCTCGTGGCGATGTCGAACAGTTCGTGACGGGATTGCTTTTCGCCCAGTGCTGCGGCCAGCTTCAATGCGCCGCCGGCGACCTGCTCCAGCAGTTCCCCATTGCCACCTGCAAGCTTCACGAATTGCGCGCCAAGCACCGTAGCGAAATACGGCTCGATCACGATGCCGCGTCCCAGCTCCTGCATCACCACCATCATATCCACGGCCGAGCCGTTGAAACCGCCCTGATCTTCCGGAATCGGCAGCGCCGTCATGCCCAGCTCGGTCAGCGTTGCCCATGCCTCGTCGGACACGCCCTGCTCGGAACGGACGATCTTGTTGCGATGCTCGAAGGTGTAATCCTTGTCGATGAAGCGGCGCAGCGCATCGCGGAATTGTTGCTGCTCGGGTGTGTAGTTGAAGTCCATTGTCGTCTCCGCCTCACAGTCCCAGGATCATCTGGGAAATGATGTTTTTCTGAATTTCGTTGGAACCGCCGTAGATCGAGGTCTTGCGGAAGTTGAAGTAGTACGGCGCGAGCGGTGCGGCATCGTCATCCTGCGTGATGCTGTGCTCGTGTTCGCCTTCCAGATACGCCGGGTCGAACGGCATGGCGTACGGGCCGACTGCTTCCACCATCAGTTCGGTCAGCGTCTGCTGCACCTCGGTGCCTTTCACCTTCAGCATGGACGCTTCGGGGCCCGGTCCGCGCTTGGAGCTTTCCTGGGACAGGACGCGCAGGACGGTCATTTCGAGCGCCATGATTTCGATCTCGAGGCTTGCCACCTTGGCGGCATACACCGGATCTTCCAGCAGGGACTTGCCGCCCTTCATCTGCTTGTTGGCGAGACGCTTGAGGAACACCAGCTCGCGCTTGGCGCGGCCGACAGCAGCGATGTTCGTGCGCTCATGACCGAGGAGGTATTTCGCGTAGGTCCAGCCCTTGTTTTCTTCGCCGATCAGGTTCTGCACCGGCACCTTCACGTTGTCGAAGAAGACTTCGTTCACCTCATGCTCTTCATCGAGCATGATGATCGGACGCACGGTGATGCCCGGCGTATGCATATCGATCAGGAGGAAGGAAATGCCTTCCTGCTTGCGTGCGTTGGGGTCCGTGCGCACGAGGCAGAAAATCATGTCGGCATGCTGCGCCAGCGTGGTCCAGGTCTTTTGACCGTTGACGATGTAATGATCGCCCTGGCGTTCAGCGCGGGTCTTGAGCGAGGCAAGGTCGGAACCGGAACCCGGCTCCGAGTAGCCCTGGCACCACCAGTCGTCGCAGTTCAGGATGCGCGGCAGGTAATGGCGCTTTTGCGCTTCATTTCCGAAGGCCATGATGACCGGCGCAACCATGTTGACGCCGAAAGGCAGGATTGCCGGCGTACCGGCGTGCGCGCACTCCTCTTCCCAAATGTGGCGCTGTACCGGCGTCCATCCCGTGCCGCCGTACTCGACCGGCCAACCGGTTCCGACCCATCCCTGCTTGGCAACGATCTTGTGCCAGCGGACGAAATCTTCTTTCGACAAACGCTTGTGGTTGAGGACCTTCTGCTGCAGGTCTTTCGGAAGGTTCGCCTCCAGGAAGGCGCGAACCGTGTCGCGGAAAGCCAAATCTTCCGCCGTGTAGTTCAAATCCATGCTGTCTCCTTGTTGTCCCGGCTAATAGCACGACCGTTCGAAAAAGATTATACAGCGGATTTTTGCAATATGTGGTGAATAAAACCAGTATGGGGAAATGCATTGACGCGTTGTCAATGCATGCGCACGTGCGGCCTACTGAAGCGGACTCTTCAGTGCGTCCGAAACAGGGAACGGAAGGACATCGATTCCCTCGTCGGAGAGCGCTTCGAATTCCTTCACCGATGCAACGCCGCGAATCGCGCGTTCGGGCGCTTCGTTGTAATGGATGCGGCGCGCTTCCTCGGCAAACCGCTCGCCGACATCTTCCGTGTTGGCGACGATTTTGCGGACGATGTCCAGCAGCTGCTTCTGGGCCTGCTCGACGTCGGATTTGCTTGCCTGCGCACCGGAGAGATTGAGACGCGGCGCCGACGGCAGCTTTCGCACGGAATGGTTTTCGCACACAGGGCACGCGATCAACATTGCGTCGCTCTGGGCCTTGAAGTCGTCTTCCGAGGAAAACCAGCCTTCAAAGCGGTGATCGTGTTCGCAGATGAGGTTGTAGACTTTCATGCCGTGCAGCGAATGAATGGAATGCGGTGCCATCCGCAACGACTTGTCCGTTGACACCTGATGCAATCATTCTACTGCCTTCCACCTCTATCCGCTCGGCATGCCTTTTGAGGGCACGGCGGATCGAATGGAGAATCGCCGCTGCATTTGTTTTGCAGCGGCGACCTTGATTACTGCTTGAATTCGAACTGCTGCTGTCCGTGGTCGAGCAGCCCAGGAAGCCGCTGCGCCAGTAATACTGCCTTGGCCCGCCTGCGCGCGGAATGCGCTTCCAGCGCGCCTGTCAGGCGCCGCACGTTTGTCTTGATTTCAACAACCTGCTCCGCCTTTGCCAGCCGGACGAGGCTTCGCAGGCTTTCGCGAAAGAGATGCCGGTGCCGCGCCGTTGCATCTTCGCTCAGAGTGGCAGTGATCAAGTTCTCAATGACGTCGTCGGTATCAAGCTTCTTTTTCATGGCCTGGGGCTTACTCGTGGTGGAGGGAGGTAGGAATTTTCTGAGTTGCAAGTATGCTGAATTTGCGACGGGGAATGATTGAGAAATCTCAACGCACCTGTAAGAAGGTGTAACGAAGAAAGGTTCTTGTCAGGAATGGCAAAAAAAAATGCCCGCACGCGGCGGGCAAATACTTCCTGGGAGGCTTAAGGGACCGGTTTCATCATAGATACGCCGGAGCACGGCGTATTTGCGTTTCCGCAATGATCTTTGCGGGAAAAATCTTGATGAAAAATAAGATTTGGAGTTATCCACGGCAACTGTGAAGAACTTTGTTGATAACCCTGTTGATAGTCCCGCATCCTCCTGATTTCAAACAAAAAAATGCAAAGGCGATTCCAATAAGCAAGTTCGCGAAAAATTAGACTGCTATTCGCCGACGGTGGGCGAGAACTCGCCCTTCGCCTGCAGATCGGCATGATACGAGGATCGCACCATGGGTCCCGAGGCCACATGGGAAAAGCCCATCTTCTCCCCTGTCACACGCAGCTGCTCGAACTCCTCCGGGGTGACATAACGGGCAACCGGCAAGTGATGCGCGCTCGGCTGCAGGTATTGGCCGAGCGTCAGCATGTTGATGCCATGCGCACGCATGTCGCGCATGACCGCTTCCACTTCTTCCAGTGTTTCGCCCAAACCCAGCATCAGGCCCGATTTAGTGGGCACTGACGGGTGCCGATTCTTGAATTGCTCCAGCAGATCAAGCGACGTATCGTAATCCGCCCCCGGTCGGGCCTGCTTGTAAAGCCGCGGCACTGTTTCGAGATTGTGATTAAAGACATCCGGCGGCACCTCGTTCAGGATGGCAAGCGCCGCATCAACCCGCCCCCGGAAATCCGGCGTGAGGATCTCGATCACGATCCCCGGGTTCAAACGTCGCGTCTCCGTGATGCAGGCAGCAAAATGCGCAGCGCCGCCGTCGCGCAGGTCGTCTCGATCGACAGAGGTGATCACCACGTACTTGAGGCCCATGGCCTTGATCGTCTCGGCCATGTTCTTCGGCTCGTCGGGATCGAGCGGGTTCGGGCGACCGTGTCCCACGTCGCAAAAGGGGCAGCGCCGCGTGCAGATATCGCCCATGATCATGAACGTTGCCGTCCCGCTCTTGAAACATTCGCCGAGGTTCGGGCAGTTCGCTTCTTCGCAGACCGTATGCAGCTTGTTCTCGCGCAGCACTGCCTTCAGGCGTTGTACTTCGCGCGATCCGGTGAACTCAGCGCGAATCCACTTCGGCTTGCGCAGGTATTGCGACGGCTCCGTGGGAACGATCTTGATCGGAATGCGCGCCATCTTGTCGGCGCCACGCAATTTTTCGCCTGTCTTTACGCTGCGTTGCTGCGCGGGTTGGATTACGTCCGCTGTCGTTTTCGAATCGCTCATCGCGCGCTCTCAACCACGGTAGTAGCGTTGCGGCGTGAACGGCGTCTTCGCCACTTCCACCGGAACCGGTTTGCCGCGCACGATTGCCTGGAGCGCAGTGCCGATCTTCGCGTGCGCGGTTTCAACATATCCCATGGCGATGGGTCCGCCGACGGTCGGGCCAAAGCCGCCGCTGGTGACCTTGCCGATCGTGCGCCCTTCGCTATCGACCAGGTCGGCCCCTTCGCGCACCGGCATCCTGTCCTTGACGAGCAGGCCGACGCGCTTGCGCGCGACACCGTCCGCCAACTGGCGCATCACGATATCGGCGCCAGGATACCCGCCCGGACGGGTGCCGTCCGCGCGGCGCGCCTTCGACAAGGCCCAGCCGAGGCTTGCCTCGACAGGCGTCGTGGCGGTGTCCATATCATGCCCATACAGGCACAAGCCGGCTTCAAGCCGCAGCGAGTCGCGCGCCCCCAACCCGATCGGCGCCACTTCCGGCTGTGCCAGCAGCAGACGCGCCAGCTCCTCCGCTTTGTCGTTCGGCACCGAAATTTCGAAGCCGTCCTCGCCTGTGTAGCCCGAACGGCTGATGAAACATTCCACGCCGACCAGCGTTACCTTGCCCGTGTTCATGAAGACCATCTTCGCCGTCTCGGGGGCCAGTCGTGCCATCACCGTACCGGCAGCCGGTCCCTGCAACGCCAGCAATGCACGGTCGGACAGTTCCTCGACCTTGCAACGGCTACCGATGTGTTTCTTGAGGTGCTCCACATCCTGCTGCTTGCACGCCGCATTGACAACAACGAACAGATGGTCGCCGCCATTGGACACCATCAGGTCATCGAGGACGCCGCCCTGTTCATTGGTAAACAACGCGTAGCGCTGCATGCCGACCGGCAGGTCAACGATATCGACCGGCATCAGCGATTCCAGAGCCGCTGCCGCCTCCGGACCGGACAATCGGACCTGTCCCATGTGCGACACGTCAAACAAGCCCGCCTGCGTGCGTGTATGCGCATGCTCCTTCAGCACGCCGGTCGGGTACTGCACCGGCATCTCGTATCCAGCAAACGGAACCATGCGCGCGCCGAGTTCGACATGCAGGTTGTACAACGGCGTACGTGCAAGAGCTTGCGTGGTTTCCATCATTCCATTCCTTTTTTATTGAACCGCAAAAGATCGAATCAGCACTCGATCACATTGACCGCGAGCCCACCGCGCGCAGTCTCCTTGTATTTGATCTTCATGTCGGCGCCGGTCTCGCGCATGGTCTTGATGACCTTGTCCAGCGAGACAAAATGGTGTCCGTTGCCGCGCAATGCCATGCGCGCCGCATTGATCGCCTTGATCGAGCCCATTGCGTTGCGCTCGATGCACGGTACCTGCACCAGGCCGCCGATAGGATCGCAGGTGAGGCCAAGATTGTGCTCCATGCCGATTTCTGCAGCGTTCTCGACCTGCTCCGGCGTGCCGCCCATGACTTCCGCCAGTGCACCCGCGGCCATTGAACATGCCACCCCGACTTCTCCCTGGCAACCGACTTCGGCACCTGAAATCGATGCGTTTTCCTTGTACAGGATGCCGATCGCGGCAGCGGTCAGCAGGAAGCGCATCACCCCTTCATCGCTCGCGCCCGGAACGAAACGATGGTAGTAGTGCAGCACCGCGGGAACAATGCCTGCGGCGCCATTCGTGGGCGCGGTGACGACGCGTCCGCCCGCCGCGTTCTCTTCGTTGACGGCCAGCGCGTAGAGGTTGACCCAGTCCATGGTCGTCAGCGGATCGCGCAAATTGGCTTCCGGCTGGCTGGAGAGCTTGCGGAACAGCTCTGCGGCACGGCGGCTGACCTTCAGCCCACCCGGCAGCGTGCCTTCCTTCTCGCATCCGCGTTTGACGCATTCCTGCATGACCTGCCAGATGCGCAGCAAGCCGCGCCGTGTTTCTTCCTCGGGGCGCCAGGCTTTTTCATTCTCCAGCATGAGCTGACTGATCGACATGCTCTTGTCGCGGCAAGTGGCGAGCAACTGCTCCGCACTCTTGAATGGATACGCAACAGGCGTCGTATCAGGCACGATGCGATCCGCGCCGACGGCATCCTCGTTGACGACGAAACCGCCGCCAACCGAGTAGTACACCTTGCTCTCGATCTCGTCGCCACTAGCGCGGTAGGCGGAAAACCGCATACCGTTCGGATGATGCGGCAGCGATTGTCGCTTGTAGAGCAGCAGATGATCACTTTCGACGAAGGGAATGGTAACTTCGCCCAGCAGAGAAATCTGCTTGGAGCTCCTGACCTGCGTTAGCCGGGCGTCGATCGTGTCCGTATCGACCAGGTCGGGCGTCTCGCCAAGCAAGCCGAGAATGACAGCCTTATCGCTGCCGTGTCCTTTTCCGGTCGCTCCGAGGGAGCCGTACAGCTCCGCCTTGACCTGCGCAACCTGCTCCAGCCGGCCCGACTCCTTCAGTCCCGTGATGAACTGCAATGCAGCGCGCATCGGGCCCACGGTATGCGAACTCGACGGACCGATGCCAATCTTGAACAACTCGAAAACACTGATGGCCATTTCAACCGCCTTGCCGGCCCGTGGGCACGGCAGTAAATACCGTTCAAACCCGGGCTGCCGCACCTGCGCAGCAGCCCGTCCCCGGACTTACTCGTAATCCGCCATTGGCGGGCAGGAGCAGACGAGGTTGCGGTCGCCGTAGACGTTGTCGACGCGTCCGACCGGCGGCCAGTACTTGTTGTCGCGCAGCGAAGCAACCGGGAATGCCGCCTTTTCGCGCGAATACTTGCGATTCCATTCGCCGGAGATGATGTCGGAGGCAGTGTGCGGCGCGTAGCGCAGGACACTCTCTTCCGCCGTCACCTTCCCGCTTTCGACTTCACGGATTTCCTCGCGGATGGCAATCATGGCGTCGCAGAAGCGATCCAGCTCATCCTTGGCCTCGCTTTCGGTCGGCTCGATCATGAGCGTGCCCGGAACCGGGAACGACATGGTCGGCGCATGGAAACCGAAGTCCATCAGGCGCTTGGCCACGTCATCCACGGTGACGCCGGTCGCATCCTTCAGCGGGCGCAGGTCGACGATGCATTCGTGGGCAACGATGCCATTCTCGCCCGCGTACAGGATCGGGTAATGCGGCGCAAGGCGCTTGGCAATGTAGTTGGCGTTGAGGATCGCCACCTGGCTTGCTTCCTTCAACCCCTGACGGCCCATCAGCTTGATGTAGGTCCAGCTGATCGGCAGGATGCTGGCGCTGCCGCACGGGGCCGCGGCAACTGGAGCGACGTGGTTTTCCATTGCGCGATGGCCGGGCAGGAAAGGCGCGAGGTGCGACTTCACCGCCACCGGGCCGACGCCTGGGCCGCCGCCGCCGTGCGGAATGCAGAAGGTCTTGTGCAGGTTCAGGTGCGACACGTCGCCGCCAAACTTGCCGGGTGCGCACAGGCCCACCATCGCGTTCATGTTTGCGCCGTCGATGTAGACCTGGCCGCCGTGCGTGTGCACGATTTCGCAGATTTCGCGTACTGCTGCCTCGAACACGCCGTGCGTCGAAGGATAGGTAATCATGATGGCTGCGAGGTCAGCAGCATGCTTTTCGGCTTTGGCCTTCAGGTCTGTAACATCGACATTGCCGCGATCGTCGCAGGCGACGACCACTACCTGCATGCCGACCATCTGCGCCGTCGCCGGGTTCGTGCCGTGCGCGGAGCTCGGAATCAGGCAGACGTTGCGGTGCCCTTCTCCACGGCTCTTGTGATAGGCGCGGATCGCGAGCAGGCCGGCATATTCGCCCTGCGAACCGGCATTCGGCTGCAGCGAGACGGCGTCGTAGCCGGTACAAGCCACGAGCATCTGCTCCAGTTCGGTAATCAGTTGCTGATAGCCCTGCGCCTGCTCGCGCGGTGCGAACGGATGGAGATTGCCGAATTCCTTCCAGGTCACGGGGATCATCTCGGTCGTCGCATTCAGCTTCATCGTGCACGAACCGAGCGGGATCATCGTGCGGTCAAGTGCAAGATCCTTGTCAGACAGCGCGCGCAGATAGCGCAGCATCTGGGTTTCGGAATGATGGCTGTTGAAGACCGGGTGTGCGAGGAATTCGCTGGTGCGGCCGAGGGATGCGGGGATGCGTTCCGCCGCGTCCGCTTCGCAAGTGGCGAAGGAAGGTGCGGACTTGGCGCCGGCGAAAATTGTCCAGAGCGTTTCGACGTCTTCGCGCGTGGTCGTCTCGTCAACGGAAACGCCTACGGTAGACGCATCGACTTCGCGCAGGTTGATCGAATGGCTGCGCGCAGCGGCATGGATTTCCTGTGTGCGAGCGCCCGTACGCACCGTGATCGTGTCGAAGAACGACGCGGTCGGCACTTCGAGGTCCAGCTTTCGCAGGCCTTCGACGAGGGTTGCGGCGACACGGTGCACGCGTTGCGCAATCGTCTTCAGGCCTTGCGGCCCATGGTAGACGGCATACATGCTTGCGATATTGGCGAGCAGGACCTGGGCAGTGCAGATGTTGCTGGTCGCCTTCTCACGACGGATATGCTGTTCGCGTGTCTGCATCGCAAGGCGGTATGCCTTGTCGCCATGGCTGTCGACGGAAACGCCGACCACGCGGCCCGGCATTACGCGCTTATTCTCATCCTTGGTTGCAAAGTAAGCTGCATGTGGGCCGCCATAACCGAGCGGCACGCCGAAACGCTGTGCCGAACCGATGGCGACGTCCGCACCGAATTCACCTGGCGGTTTCAACACGGTAAGTGCCAGCAGATCGGCCGCGACGACGACGAGCGCGTTCTTCGCATGCGCCTTCGCCACCATCTCGGCGTAATCATTGATCTCACCATTCAATGCCGGATACTGCAGCAGGACGCCGAAGCACTCGACCTGGTCCAGGTCCTTGCGGTGGTCGCCGACGACAACCTCGACGCCGATCGGCTCTGCGCGGGTACGCACGACATCGATCGTCTGCGGGAAGCAGTCTTGCGACACAAAGAAGACCTTGCTCTTGCTCTTGGACAGACGCTGGCAGAAGGTCATGGCTTCCGCCGCTGCGGTTGCCTCATCCAGCAGCGATGCGTTCGCAATCTCCAGGCCGGTCAGGTCCGAAATCATCGTCTGGAAATTCAGCAGTGCTTCAAGGCGTCCCTGGGAAATCTCGGGCTGGTAAGGCGTGTATGCGGTGTACCAGGCGGGGTTTTCAAGCAGGTTGCGCAGAATGACGGTCGGGGTGTAGGTGTTGTAGTACCCCATGCCGATATACGACTTGAAGACCTTGTTCCTGGAAGCGATCTTCTGCAGCTCATCCAGCACTTCCGCTTCGCTGCGTGCGCCATCCAGGTTCAGCGGAGCTTCGGAGTGAATCGCGTCGGGAATTACCTTCTTGATGAAGGCGTCCATCGACTCGAAGCCCAACGTTGCCAGCATGGCTTTCCTGTCGGCCTCGCCGGGTCCGATGTGCCTGTCGATGAAATCCGTGTGCTGCTGCAAATCCTCGAAAGCAGCCCGTTTCTGAACCATGGTTACCTCTCAATACGAAAAAATATGGTGTGCCGCGTCTGCACGCGGCGCAGTCGCGAGCAGCGCTTAGCCCTGCGACTCGACGTAAGACTTGTAGCCGGCTTCGTCCATCAAACCATCCAGGTCGCTTGCCTGGCCGACCTTGAACTTGAAGAACCAGCCCGCGCCCATGGGGTCTTCGTTGACCTTGCCCGGCTCATCGGCCAGAGCGCCGTTCACCTCGGTAACGACGCCGGCGACCGGCATGTTGATTTCGCCCGCAGCCTTGACGGATTCAATGACCGCAGCCTCTTCGCCCTTGGCGAGTTCCTTGCCGGTTTCCGGCAGCTGAACGAACACCAGGTCGCCGAGATGATCCTGAGCGTAGTCGGTGATCCCGACGGTAACCAGACCATCCTCCTCAAGGCGCAGCCATTCGTGTTCCTGCGTGTACATGGTCTTGCTCATCTTCTTATCTCCAAAAAATTGATTGATCAAAATGCCGGGGGCAATAGGGAAAACTGGTCTTCTCAAGCGATAGTACGCTGCTTTCCAGGACTGCATCCGGGCTATTACGGAGCGTCGCAGCCGTTATCGGAGCAGCTTGTTCTTGCGGCAAAATTTTAGAGGGTTCGCTGTTTTTATTGTATTCAATCGACCCTGCCTAACATTTAACTTTTAAATTTTCCTTTGAATTTTTGATCATTTATGAAAATCACAGCATAAGAATTTTTATTCTTAAAAGCGAATCCCATCCGCGGATTTCAGATCCGAAAATCGGGAAAAATGCGGGGAGCGTGTCGAATAGACGAAGCGGATACACCTGCGTGAGACACACAGGCAAGGCGGGGTGTTCCTGAAGGAAGCAAAGATGGATCGTGACTTGGTGCCCGAGACCGGGGTCGAACCGGTACGCCCCCTCTCGGGTAAGCGGCGGATTTTAAGTCCGCTGTGTCTACCAATTTCACCACTCGGGCCTGTGCGGTATCGATAGACCGGTCGCACAAGTAAAAAAAGCGCACGCGGCGCTTTTTTTGAAAAACTGGAGGCGGGGGTCGGAATTGAACCGGCGTAGACGGCTTTGCAGGCCGCCCTCCCCTCTTATAAATCAACGACTTACAAGAATACCTCTCGAACTACCACACTACGGCAGTTTAAAAGCTCATCGAAGTTGCAAAGATGAATAGATTTTATCCATTTCTGGGCCGCGATTTAAGGCAAAAATTTTATCACATATCAGGCAGTGCTTCCCTCAAATTCAGTTTGGGAACGCCTGTCATTCTTGGGTTCCAACGATTCTAGTTTTGTCGATACTACCACCTGTACTTCCAAGTAATTCTTGCGTTGATTTAAGAAACCTGCCAAAGCACTTTCTTTCTGTCATGTTACTAGAAGTGCATATCGACGCCACAGATTAAATTAAAAACAAGATTTTAGATCTCCATACTGGCAAGATCAAGAACTGGATGGATGGCAAGGGCTGATGGCGCCACAACGTGGTCGTCGAACGGCTGTAGAAATCGATCAAGTACGAGGAGGTGTACCTGCACGCCTACGAAACGGTGAGCGCGGCACGTAGTGGCATCGGGCGCTATTTGGCGTTCTACAACAGCCGGCGGCCGCACAGCGCGCTTGACGGAAATACGCCGGATGCGTTCTACTTCGCCAATCTGCCCGCGCTGGAACAAGTGGCGTAGATGGCAGGCCGGGTTACCCACCGCGCCGCACGCTCTCGCCCTGTGCAGGGGGCAGCCAGCGGCGCCGTGGATAACCCTGCATCCGCAAAGCCCCACTTAACGAAGTCAAATTCGTGTCCAACCAAACGGGGCCATACATGGACGCCCCCAGCTTGCAACGAATTTCTCTTACGCTGACGCCCCAGAATAGATTGCAGCCATACATCCGGCCTGTTTGCGCAGAATAGTCTGCTGGCCCTGATGGAATATGCTGGTTGATTCCTGATCACCTCTACGGACTGTGATGTCCCGTGGCCCCGCAAGGATTGATCAACCTCGGTCTTACCTGTTGCGCCATCATTCAAGAAATGCCTGTGCAATCGATGGAAATTTTCTTGTCCTGTGTTGCCCTTCTATCGGCCGACCTGATTACGCGGCGACGTTGTGTGTCGCCGCGTAATCAGGTCGGAACATTCGATCATGTACCAGAAGCGCCCAAACAATACGCGCATTTTTGTTGGCCAATGCCACCGCCGCGATATTCTTATTTCGTCGTTGCACCAATTGTCCCAGCCACACATTTTTCACCGTACTGGCATTGTCAGCGAAGCGAAGGACGGCGCGCGCACCGTGAATCAAGAGCGTGCGCAGATAACAGTCGCCGCGCTTGCTAATGCCAAGCAAAGTCGATTTTCCTCCGCTGGAGTGCTGTTTCGGCACGAGCCCCAACCATGCCGCCAATTGCCGGCCGCTCTTGAAACATTTAGCATCGCCAATCGATGCCACCAAGGCCGTAGCGGTGATGGGGCCAATGCCTGGAATTGCCGCGAGCTTGCGGCTTGCCTCATTACCCCGATGCCAGAGCTGAATTTCCCGCTCCAATTCCCCAACCTGCTTGTCCAGCTCTTTCAGATGTTCGCCGAGTCGCGTCAATAGCTGGCGAAAGCTTCCAGGTAATGGTAGCTCCGTATGTTCCCCGATATTGGCCAATTGCTTGCTGACCTGACAGATGCCTTTCGACATAACGATGCCAAATTCACTCAGTAATCCACGAATTTGGTTAGCCTGGGCAGTGCGTGCCTTGACGAAACCCTGGCGAGCCCGGTGCAAGGCGATCAGTGCCTGTTGTTCCAGATTCTTAATCGGCACAAAACGCATGTTTGGTCGGCTTACCGCCTCACAAATGGCTTCCGCATCGGCTACATCGTTCTTGTTGGTCTTGACATACGGCTTCACAAACTGTGGCGCGATCAGCCGGACGGTATGCCCCATCTCACTCAGCTTTCGTGCCCAATAATGCGCGCTGCCGCAAGCTTCCATACCGATCAGACAAGGCTCTAGCCGGACAAAGAAAGTAAGCATCGCCGCCCGCTTGATCTGCTTGCGCAAACAAACCTTGCCGTGTTGATCCACACCGTGAATCTGGAAAACAGCCTTTGCTAAGTCAATTCCACATGTACTAACCTTCATTTCGGACGCTCCTTTCTTCCCTTAGTGGACTTGCCAATTTCCACTATGGCACTTCGATGCCGCTTCAGGAAGGGGCGTCCATTCCATTACCTCTGAGATCACGAAGCGAAGTGCGCATACGGATGACTTTCCATCCCTGCCCCCGCAGTCATGCATTCTTCATTCACTACTTAACGTCAATTCTCGCTACGTGTCGCTACACCCTGAGGACTGGCGCACTGCATTGACTGAAAGGCCGCATCGTCGTCCTTGAGCTGCCGCTCCGGATGCAATGGCCATAAATTTGATGGCCGCTCCCCCAGCGCAAGCGCGATCGCGCAGCGGTTGACGCGCGTACCATTGCCCGACATTGCAGCCGACAGCATGCCGGGCGCGTCGCTGCCAGTGAGGCCCACGCGCGCGGCCAGTTCACGGTTGGACAGCATGCCAAATTTCTCGATCAAACGTGCCTTCACCGCCCCCACCTGCCGCCGATTTAATGGCTTGCGCTTGCGCGGTGACGGAATCGCGTGCACCGCCTGCGTGGTTTTCGCCTGCAGCACACGAGGCGAGTTCTTCGATGAGCGCGGCGTCACCAGCAGCCCCGCTGCCCACATTGCTTGTTCCGCAGCCCGTAGCGCAGCAGCGTAGCTGTTTCCTCGACCCACGCACGCAGGCAAGTCCAGCACATCGGCGACGTATGATTGACCGTCGTGGTACAGCAGGATTTGAA
The DNA here is from genome assembly GCF_048799745.1 of Noviherbaspirillum sp. ST9. NCBI lineage: Bacteria > Pseudomonadati > Pseudomonadota > Betaproteobacteria > Burkholderiales > Oxalobacteraceae > Noviherbaspirillum > Noviherbaspirillum sp. ST9. The sequence goes on from NZ_JBLWFR010000005.1 coordinate 274,574, forward strand.
ACCGCATAACGTCGCGTGGCGCGTCCACTAGTGCAGACTGACGAAGCGGTGGTGCTTCATCATGCACGGCAGGGATACTCCGTACATTGTCGTCAGGCGTAGGCATGCTCAAGGCTAATGGCTTCTGGTGGGAAAGTTACGGTGAATGTGCTGCCATTGCCTGGAATGGAATCGATGGTCAGCATTGCACGGTGACGCACGAGCACATGACGCACGATCGCAAGCCCAAGTCCGGTGCCCCGAGTGGCACGCGAACGGCCGGCGTCGACACGGTAAAACCGCTCAGTCAAGCGCGGGATGTGTTCAGCGTCAATGCCAATGCCAGAATCGCGCACTACGAACCGCGGGCCATAACGGTCGTCCTGCCAACAAAGCTGAATGTTTCCATTCCCCGGCGTATATCGCACCGCGTTCGATACCAGATTGATGAATGCGCTATGCAACTCTTCCTCGCATCCGTCAATATCCGGTCCGCTTGCGGCCAGCAAAATCGTATGACGACCACCAGACAGCGCCTGGGCTTCCTGCACCAACCGTGCCAGCATTGCTTGCATGTCCACGTGCTGACGGCGCAGAGGGGTATCGACGGATTCAAGACGGGTGAGCATCAGCATGTCTTCGATCAAACCATGCATGCGCTTCCCTTGTTCCGCCATCAGATTCAGGTGGGCCTGCCGCGTTGCGCAATCCATCTCAGGCTGGTGACAAGCGATTTCGAGAAATCCATTGATGACGGTAATTGGCGTGCGCAATTCGTGCGATGCGTTGGCGACAAAATCGCGGCGCATCCTGTCGAGCCTGTCGGCTTCGGTCGCATCGTGGCTAACCAGGATTTGCCGCCGATTTTCGAACGGAATGACTTGCAACACCAGTCGGCGGTCCTTCAGCGCCAGCAGCAGCGGCTTGTCGTAGCGACCTAGGATAATGTAGTCGACGAACGCCGGGTTGCGCAGCAGATTGGTGACGCGCCGGCCATTATCCCGCGCGCAGTCAAGCCCAAAGTGGCGTTCGGCGGATGGATTGCACCATTCGAGACACAGCACATCGTCCATGATCACCACGCCGTCCGGCAGCAAGGTCATCGCCTGCCTGAAGCGTGCGAGCCATTCCTCCAGCTCGGCGCGATGCTTCTCGTCCGAGCGGCGCAACCGGTACAGGCCGGAAAAGACATCGCGCCATGTACCCCAGCCACTGGGTAACCGGCCTGCGCCCGGGTTCTCCAACCACAGACCGAGCCGGTACAGGAAATGCATTTGCACGAGCAATATGGTGCCCAGCCCCAACAAGGCGCCAATAAAACCGATGACCGGGTTAAAGGCGTATGACAGGATGGCCATGGCTGCGGCAGCCAGCGCCAGGCGCAAAACGGCGGGTAGCCAGAACAAGACATGCGGATTCATACACTCGACGTTTCCTCGGACAGCTTGTAGCCGACGCTGCGTACAGTCTTGATCAGGTACCCGGCGTTGCCGAGCACCTTGCGCAGGCGGAGGATATGGACGTCGACCGTACGCTCCTCGATCAGCACCTGGTCGCCCCAGACCTTGTCGATCAACTGCCCGCGTGAATACACGCGTTCCGGATGCGACATCAGAAACTTGAGCAGCTTGAACTCGGAGTGGCCGATTTCAAGCTTCTCTTCGTTCAGCCGTACCGCCACGCTCAGCGGGTCAAGCGTCACCGGACCGACCCTGATCACCCCGGCCGCCTTTTCCGGCGCATTACGACGCAGCATCGCATTGACGCGCGCCGCCAGCTCGCGCGGTGAAAACGGTTTAGTGATGTAATCGTCGGCGCCACTGTCCAAGCCGGCGATCTTGTCCTCCTCCATGCTCTTGGCGGTCAGCATAATGACCGGCAAGTCACGGTACTCCCGCTCCGCCCTCAGACGCGACAGCAGGCGCAAGCCGGATTGATCCGGCAACATCCAGTCCAGCAGCACCAGGTTCGGGCGACTATGTCGGATGGAATCCCATGCGCTCTGCACGGTGTCGACCGCCGTCACCCTGCAGCCTGCATCTTTCAGTGTGAAGGTCACCAGCTCGACGATCGGGATTTCATCCTCGACAAGCAAGACGGTTGCGTGGTCGGCAGCCATGTTCAGCGCCCTCGACTTAATTGCCGCTATCCGCGCTGGCAGCGGGATAGTCGGTATGACGGATATCCTTGCCGTCGACGACATAGACCACGTACTCGGCGATGTTCTTCGCGTGGTCACCGATGCGCTCGATCGCCTTAGCCACCCACAATGTATCGAGCGCGGCGGAAATGGTACGCGGATCCTCCATCATGTAGGTGATCAGCGTGCGCATGATGGACCGGAATTCGTGATCGACCACCCTGTCCTGCGATATCAGTTTTGTAGCCTGTGTAGCATCCATCCGCGCAAACGCGTCGAGCGCATCATGCAGCATGTCGGAGGCGCGCTCGGCAATCACGCGCACCATCTCGTAATGTTGGATGGTCGATACATTGCGCTCAGCAATGGTCGTTGCCGATCGAGCAATCTTGGTCGCCTCGTCGCCGATCCGCTCTAGGTCGGTGATCAGCTTGAGTGTCGCCATCACGTTGCGCAGGTCATTGGCGGCAGGCTGTCGGCGGACGATCAGATGGCTACAACTATCATCGAGGGACACTTCCAACCGATTGACTTCCTCGTCCGTCTTGATAACCTGCAGCGCGCGCGCGGCGTCACCGGATCGAAAGCATTGCATTGCGTCCAGAAACTGGCTTTCGACCATGCCGCCCATCAATAACACTTTGGAACGAATTTGTTCCAGATCCAGATCGTATTGCTTTGAAGAGTGGTCTATGGGCATTCGTGTTGTCCTCAATCGTCAAGAGTTGTAAGCAGCAGCATCGCGCCGGGGCGTCAACCGAAACGCCCCGTGATGTAATTCTGCGTCGCTTCCTGCACCGGATTCATGAATACCTGGTCAGTGATCCCATACTCGATGATCTCCCCAAGGTACATGTACGCGGTATAGTCGGAAATACGCGCCGCCTGCTGCATGTTGTGCGTAACAATCAGGATCGTCACTTTTTCCTTCAGCTCACCGATTAGTTCTTCGATTCCTGCGGTCGCAATGGGGTCCAGTGCCGAAGTTGGCTCGTCGAACAGGATAATTTCCGGATCCGTTGCGAGTGCACGCGCGATGCACAGACGCTGTTGCTGGCCTCCGGAGAGATTGCTGGCTAGCGAATCGAGACGGTCCTTGACCTCGTTCCAGATGGCTGCGTCCCGCAATGCCTGCTCCACCTTCTCCTGGAGAACATGACGGTTGTTCTCGCCGCGAATACGCAGTCCATAGGCGACGTTCTCGAAAATCGATTTCGGGAATGGATTGGACTTCTGGAACACCATTCCGATACGCATGCGCACTTCGATCGGATCCACGCCTGAGGCCAACAGGTTCGTGTTGTCCGGATGCAGGACGATCTCACCGTCGTAGCGGTTGCCCGGATAGAGGTCATGCATACGGTTGAAGCAGCGCAGGAACGTCGACTTGCCGCAGCCGGAAGGGCCGATCAAGGACGTCACCTTGTGCTGCAGGACATCCATGTTCAGGTTTTTCAGCGCATGAAAGCCGGTGTTGTAATAGAAGTTCAGGTGACTGACCGAAGCCTTCACCGGATGGGCGGCGACGGTGTCATTCATTGCAGCGTCCGCAACAATGCTTTGCATACGGGTTCCTTTTACCATTTGATATTCTTGCGCCAGCGATAGCGCATCCAGATTGCGACGGCATTCATTGCCAGCGTCATCAGCACGAGCACGAAGCCCGCCGCCGCCGCGTTGAGCTGAAAGGCCTCTTCCGGACGTGACGTCCAGTTGAACATCTGGATCGGCATCACTGTAAACGGCGATGCCAGCCAATCGAACAGGCCAGCCGACGGATCGCCGCTGAACGGCGCCGGCGGCAGGAAGGCGATAAAGGTGAGCGCGCCGATGGTGATGATGGGCGCGGTTTCTCCGATCGCGCGCGCCATACCGATGATGACGCCGGTCAGGATGCCCGACATCGAATAAGGCACGATGTGGTGCACGACGGTCTGCCATTTGGTCGCTCCGAGCGCATACGCGCCCTCCCGGATCATGCCAGGGATTGCGCGGATCGCCTCGCGGGTGGCGACGATCACGATCGGCAGGATCAGCAAGGCCAGTGTCAGGCCGGCCGACAGGATGCTTTGCCCGAAACCGAGCTGATGCACGAACAGCCCCAGTGCGAGCAAACCGTAGACGATCGATGGCACGCCTGCCAGGTTGGTGATGTTGATCTCGATGATGTCGGTGAGCCAGTTCTTCCTGGAATACTCCTCCAGATAGACCCCGGCCGCGACACCCAGCGGTACCGCCGCCAGCGCGGTCACCAGCATCACCAGCGACGATCCGACCCAGGCCGACAGGATGCCTGCCTGCCCCGCTCGGCGCGACGGGAAATTCAGGAAAAAATCGGTCGACAGGCGCGGCATGCCCTTGACCGCCATGTCGAGAAACAGCGCCGCCAGCGCCAACAGGCACACCAGCAAGCTGATCATCCCGAGTGCCGTGAACCAGAGATCCCAGCGCTTGTGGGTGCGAACCAGCTTGCGGATACGGGCCGCTTCGGTCGGAACGGTCATCGTCATCTGTGTCTCCGGTCAATAAGTTTCGCGATAGCGCCGGCGCAGCACGTACCCGATGATGTTGAACAACAGCGTGATCAGCATCAGCGTCAGTCCGGCCGCGAAGATGGTCTGGTAGCCGACCGATCCATGCGGAAGATCTCCGAGCGCCACTTGCACGATATAGGTGGTGATGGTGGCGGCCGGCTCCAGCGGATTCATGGTCAGGTTTGGCTGCATGCCAGCGGCAATGGCAACGATCATCGTCTCGCCGACGGCGCGCGAGCTGCCGAGAATGTAGGCCGAAGCGATGCCGGAGGTGGCGGCCGGCATTACCACGCGCAATGCCGTCTGCAGACGCGTCGCCCCCATCGCATACGATCCTTCGCGCAGGATCATCGGTACCGCACGCATCGCGTCTTCCGATAGAGAGCTGACATACGGCACAATCATGATGCCCATGACCAGGCCCGCCGACAGGATCGAAAAGCCGGGAAGACTCGGGATCAGTTTCTGCAACAGCGGCGTCACGAACAGCAGCGCAAAGTAACCGAACACGATGGTCGGCACGCCGGACAACAGCTCGAGGATCGGCTTGACCAGTTCGCGCGTGCGGTGACCGGCAAATTCGGAAAGATAGATCGCGATCACCGTGCCGAGCGGGATGGCGACGGCAAGCGCAACCAAGGTACTGCTGAGTGTGCCCGCCAGCAGCACGAGAATGCCGAAATGCGCATCGTCGAACAGCGGCGTCCACTGCGTATCGGTGACGAATTTTGCGATCGGCACATGCTGAAAAAAGTCCAGGGTTTCGCTGAGCAGGATGTAGATGATGGCGATGGTCGTGAACACCGCCACCGATGCAGCCGCAAGCAGGAACGCTTCGATCACGCGCTCTTTGATATTGCGAAACGCGTTCTTGCTGAGCCTGGACGACACCGGCCTTATTTCCATGGCTACTGGCTGCCTGTGGGTGAGCTGGGCACTCATGGTATGGGTCTTTTCAGGAAATGCGTGCGGCGAACGCCGCACGCGTGAAAGGCGGATGCCTTACTCTTTCGGATTACGGGCCAACAACTCCGACACCTTGACGCCGACTTCCGCTTCGCCGCCGAAGGCGGTACCCGTCTTCTTCTTCGTGAAGTTGTCGAGCGCATGCTTGTAGTCCGCATCGCTGAGCGGCACATACTTGACCTCGGCGACCAGCTTCTTGCCGTTCTTCAGGTAGTACTCGACAAAGTCCTTGACTTCCGGCTTCTCAATCGACTTCGCGTTCACGTAGATGAAGATGGGGCGCGCCAGCGGCTGGTAGGAGCCATCCAGCACCGTGTTCAGCGACGGCTGCACGGCCGGCTTGCCAGCCTTTTCGATGATCCCCACGGACTTCAGTTTCTTCTCGTTTTCAACGTAATACGCATAGCCGAAGTATCCGATCGCATTGACGTCACGCGACACACCCTGCACCAGCACGTTGTCGTCTTCGGATGCTGTATAGTCGCCGCGGCTGGACTTGGCCTTGCCGACGATCGCCTCGGTAAAGTAGTCAAACGTGCCGGAATCGGAACCGGCGCCGAACAGCTTGATCGGCGCATCCGGCCACGCCGGGTTTACCTGGTTCCATTTGGTGATCTTGCCCTGTGCCGCCGGCTCCCAGATTTTCTTCAGTTCCTCGACCGACACCTGGTTCAGGAACTTGTTTTGCGGGTTGACCACGACGGTCAGAGCATCGAAGCCGATTGGCAGCTCGATGTATTTGATGCCGGCCTTCGCGCACTCTTCCATTTCCTTTTTCAAGATCGGACGGGAGGCATTCGAAACATCGGTCTCGCCACGGCAAAACTTCTTGAAGCCGCCGCCGGTGCCAGAGATGCCGACCGTGACTTTGACGGCCCCCTTCTTCGATTTCTGGAAATCTTCGGCAACCGCTTCCGTCGGCGGGAAGACGGTGCTGGAGCCGTCAATCTTCACGACCGCATCGGCATGGGCGTTGGAAAGAGCGCCGGCGAATGCGGCGACGACAAAGACGGATGATGCGACCTTCAGCTGCACTGCGTTCATTTCTAACTCCTTCAGGTTGGACAACTGTGCGCATCATGACCAGCGATTGTTACATCGTCATGACCGCAGGCGCGCTTGTCATAAATTTTTCTGCCTGCCACTCGTGAGACTTGACGCATGAAGTGCCCCCTCCTGAACCACCGTCATCGTGTCGTCATCCGTCTGTCACGGTGGCGTCATGCGATGTATCTAGACTCCATGTCGCTTAATCAACTTCAATAGAGGAAATACATGAACAAGCCCAAGGATCTACCGATCCAGAAAATTGACGCCGACGACATCGGTTACAACGATTCCCCGAGTGAACACTTCAACACGCTGCTGGCGACCCGCATGAGCCGTCGCCAAATCATGCGCGGCGGGGTCGCGTCGGCCGCTGGCGCGCTGTTGAGTTCGGTAGGCTTGTCTGCTTGCGGCGGCGGCAGCGACGCTGTCGCGGTGACCGCGCCTTCGACCTCCACTCCCACCGAGAAACTGCTCGGATTTACCGCCGTCGCGAAAAGCCTGGCGGACAGCGTCAGCGTACCCGCGGGCTATACCGCGACAGTGCTGTATGCGCTAGGCGACCCCTTGAATGGATCGGCGCCGGCATACAAGAATGACGGCACAGATACCGACTTCGAAAACCGCGCCGGCGATCATCATGACGGCATGGAATTCTTTGGCTTGTCGAGCACCGGTACGCCGTCGACCTCGACGAACGACCGCGGCCTGCTCGCTGTCAACCACGAAGCAACGACGGACGAGAAGTTGGCGTCTTTCTTCCTGTATGCTAACGGCGGCACTACGACGCTGCCCCGCCCTGCCGCGGAAGTTGACAAGGAATTCGCAATCCATGGCGTATCGATCGTCGAAGTGCGCAAGAACGGCAGCGCCTGGGAATACGTGAAGGCCTCTTCCTTCAACCGCCGCCTCACCACACTGACCGACATGGAGATCAGCGGCCCGGCGCGCGGCAGCAGCCTGCTGGTGACCAAGTATTCGCCAGACGGCACCCGCACCCGTGGCACGCTGAACAACTGCGGCACCGGCAAGTCTCCGTGGGGCACATTCGTGACCGGCGAGGAAAACTGGTCCGGCTACTTTGCCCGCGGAGCGGCCGATGATGCGGCCCGCGGCAATGACAAGAGCGTCACTTCATTGCGCCGCTACGGCCGCAACCAAGGTGCCACGACGCGTCATGGCTGGGAAACCGGTGGTTCGGACGACAAGTATGCCCGCTGGATCATCAGCAAGATCGGCAGCTCCCTCGACGGCAGCGACGATTACCGCAACGAGATGAACGGCATGGGCTACATGGTGGAACTCGATCCGTACGACAAGACCAAGGTCGCCAAAAAGCGTTCCGGTCTCGGTCGCTTCGCCAAGGAAAGCGCCGGCTTCAGCCGTGCGATTGCGGGCCAGCCGATCGCCGTCTACATGGGCGATGATGCGCGCAACGAATACATCTACAAGTGGGTATCGACCGCCAACTGGGATCCGGCAGACGCGAACGCCGCCAACCGCATGGCCATCGGCGACAAGTATCTGGACAATGGCAAGCTGTATGTCGCGAAGTTCAACGCCGACGGCACCGGTCAATGGATCGAACTGTCCATCACGAACCCGACGATCGCCGCGTACACCACTTATTCGTTTGCGAACCAAGCGGACGTGTCGTTGAACTCGCGCCTGGCGGGTGATGCAGTCGGAGCGACGAAGATGGATCGTCCCGAATGGGCATCCGTGAATCCGGCGAATGGCGAGGTCTATTTTGCGCTGACCAACAATAGCAACCGCCGTGCGGAACCGTCCGGTTCGACGCAACTGGTGCCGGACAGTGCCAACCCGCGCGCGTACACGGACATGAAAGGCAGTACCGCACAGCAGGGCAATCCGAACGGCCACATTCTGCGCATGAAGGAAGCCAGCACCGGCGCAGCGGCAACGACTTTCACCTGGGACGTCTACCTGTTCGGTGCCGAAGCGGGTGCGAACCAGAGCACGGTCAATCTGTCGAAGCTGACCAATGATCAGGATTTCTCCAGCCCCGACGGCCTGGTGTTCAGCCCGTCCACCGGCATCTGCTGGTTCCAGACCGACGACGGTGCGTACACCGATGTCACCAACTGCATGATGCTGGCGGCAATCCCGGGCCAGGTCGGCGACGGCGGTAAGGTTACGCTCAGCTATCCACGCGCGTCGGGTACGGCGCTGGCGGTGGATACCTACGTTGGCAAGGCTCCGACGGCCGACACGCTCAAGCGCTTCCTCGTCGGTCCGGTCGGGTGCGAAATCACCGGCCTGTGCGAAACGCCGGATGGCAAGGCGATGTTCATCAACATCCAGCACCCCGGCGAGACCACGGCGCATGACAACGTTGGCGACCCGTCTAAGTACACGAGCCAGTGGCCGAGCAATGCCGGCTACGGCGCTGGCAAGCGCCCGCGCTCGGCGACAATCGTGATAACTAAGAACGACGGCGGCCGTATCGGCAGCTAATCACGCGTTCGTCACAAACGGGGCGAGGTGCATTCAGCACCTCGCCCTTTTTTTTATGGCCGGATTGATGCTGCAGTAGCGGCCACTGGACCGCATGCCTCTATGCCCCGGACGCGGCACCTTCGGCAAAATCGCCCAGCCCGCGCACACTCGACTGGAGCGAACGTCGCTCCAGCTTGTCAAAGGGCAGACTCAGGAAGATACGGATGCGATTGGCAATCTCGATATGGGTTTGCATGAACGCCCGACGTCGCGCCTCCTCGTCGACCACGTGCGTCGGGTCGGCAAAGCCCCAGTGCGCGGTAATCGGCTGGCCTGGCCACGCCGGGCAGAATTCTCCCGCTGCCTGGTCGCATACCGTGAAAATGAAATCCATCCTCGGCGCATTCGGCTGCGCGAACTCGTGCCAGCTCTTGCTGCGCACGGTGGTGAGGTCATACCGCTGCGCGCGTAGAACCTCCAGCGTCAGCGGGTGGATTTCGCCGCTGGCATGGCTGCCGGCGCTGTAAGCCTGAAAACAACCTGCGCCGAACTGATTCAGGATCGCCTCAGCCATGATGCTGCGCGTCGAATTGCGGGTACAAATGAACAAGACCTGAAAGACCTTACCGTCCATATCATCGCTCCGAAAAAAGAGAAATACGAAACCAGCACCGCTCACGGCGGACCAGCACAAAAGCTTATGCAATACCGGTCACGTCATTCCGTTGCGCCGGACAATGTCATAATTCCACCATTCTTGAATGTTGGAAATATAGTGAGTGGTTATGACAGTATGGTGACAATCCCTGCGCACGCAGATGCCGTCCAGCATCGCTAATCGAGATGACCGGACAGTAACAGCAAGGCAAACGCGAGCACTGTGCCAACCCAAATATAGACGGCGATCTGCTGGAGCTTGCGACGACGAAAGTAATAGTTGTGCATGCCTGTTTCTTTTCGATGGTTTGCTTTCATATTTCTATTATTATAGAATAGTAGAATTATTCAACCCGTCGCAACCAGTTTTTGTTTATGGATACGAAGAACGTAATTTCTGCATTGGCTGCTTTGGCACAAGATTCTCGCCTTGCCATTTTCCGGCTATTAATCCAGCTCGGGCCGACTGGCATGGCGGCAAGCAAGATCGGCGAACGCCTCGACATCCCGGCATCGTCACTCTCCTTTCATCTGAAGGAATTGGCCCATGCCGGCTTGGTGACGGTGCGTCAGGAAGGCCGCTTCATGATTTATGTTGCGAACTTCGACACGATGAATGCGCTGATGGGATTCCTGACGGACAACTGCTGCGGCGGCAATCCCTGTTCACCGCTGCACCAGCCCGAATGCATGAACGCCGGCGCTGACGGCGGCAATGCGTGGCGCGACTGATTCCTCCCTCTTCTTCACTCACCTCACCCTCACCATGAACGTACTCATTCTCTGTACCGGCAACTCGTGCCGCTCGATCCTGGGCGAAGCCACTTTCAATCACTTGGCCCCGGTCGGCTGGCGCGCCATGAGCGCCGGCAGCAAACCCACGGGACAGGTACATCCGCGTTCGCTGGCGCTACTGCAGCGCGAAGGCATTTCCACCGATGGGTATTACAGCAAGTCCTGGGACAACCTGCCGGCCACCCCGGACATCGTGATCACGGTCTGCGCCAGCGCTGCCGGCGAAACCTGCCCTGCCTATCTCGGCCCGGTATTGCGCACCCATTGGGGGGTAGAAGACCCGGCACATGCGACCGGAACCGATGAAGAAATCGATGCGGCGTTCATGCAGGCGTACCGGATCCTGCGCCAGCGCATCGAGGCATTCTTTGCGCTCCCGTTGAACACGCTGAAGCATGACAAGGCCGCCCTGAAGGCGGAAATGGACAAGATCGCGCAAATCGGCGCATAAAGGAAAATCGACATGGCACAAATTCAGGTTTTCGATCCGGCGCTGTGCTGCAGCAGCGGTGTATGCGGTGTCGAGGTGGATCAGCAATTGGTGGATTTCGCCGTCGACGTAAACTGGCTCAAGGAACAGGGTATCCAGGTTGAACGTTTCAACCTAGCGCAACAGCCGCTCGCGTTTGCGGAGAATCCGACGGTCAAGGGCTTTCTCGAGCGCTCAGGCCAGGAAGGCTTGCCACTGTTGCTGGTCGATGGCCAAGTCGCTCTGACCGGCCGTTATCCGAAGCGCGCGGAGCTTGCGCGTTGGGCGGGCGTGGCGCAACCAGCCACCGAGACCAAGCCTGCGGGCGGCTGCTGCAGCGGCTCGCGCTGCTGCTAAATAGCACGTAAAGGACCAATAATGCTGTTCCTGGAAAACCCGCCGCCTTTCCTGTTCTTTACCGGCAAAGGCGGAGTCGGCAAGACTTCGCTCGCTTGCGGCGCAGCGGTGCACCTTGCCGACCAAGGCAAGCGTGTGATGCTGGTCAGCACAGACCCCGCATCGAATGTGGCGCAAGTGTTCGGCATCGACATCGGCAATCGGGTCACCACGGTGGCCGCCGTGCCCGGCTTGTCGGCGCTGGAAATCGATCCGCAAGCGGCGGCCGCGCAATACCGTGAGCGCATCGTCGGCCCGGTGCGCGGATTGCTGCCTGACGCCGTGGTCAAGGGCATCGAGGAACAGTTGTCCGGCGCCTGCACGACCGAGATCGCCGCCTTCGACGAATTCACTGCGCTGCTGACCGACTCCGCGCTGCTGACCGACTACGACGTGATCGTGTTCGATACCGCTCCCACCGGCCATACCATTCGTTTGCTGCAGCTGCCCGGCGCGTGGACCGGGTTTCTGGAGCAAGGCAAGGGTGACGCCTCTTGCCTCGGACCGCTGGCCGGGTTGGAAAAGCAGCGCGCGCAGTACAAGGCCGCGGTCGACGCGTTGGCCGATTCCGCCCGTACGCGCCTGATCCTGGTGGCCCGCGCGCAGCGCACTACGCTGAACGAGGTTGCGCGAACGCATGAGGAACTGGCGGCCATCGGCCTGTCACAGCAGTACCTGGTCATCAACGGCATCCTGCCCGCCGCTGAAACAAAGAGCGATGCGCTGGCAGCGGCAATTGGACGGCGCGAACAGACTGCACTGACAGCATTGCCTTCTGTGCTGGCCACGTTGCCGACGGACCGCATCGCGCTGAAACCATTCAATCTGGTCGGCGTTGCGGCCCTGCGCGCACTGTACGCAGAGGACGCCGAGCCGGAACAGCTTATCCCTTCGCAGCCTTTTGCGACCAGTGCGCCTGAATTGCATACGCTGGTCGATGGCATGGCAGCCGATGGCCATGGCTTGATCATGTTCATGGGCAAAGGCGGCGTTGGCAAGACCACGCTTGCTGCGGCAGTGGCGGTCGAACTTGCCAGCCGCGGCCATCCAGTTCATCTGACCACGTCAGACCCGGCGGCTCACTTGGCCGAAACGCTGGAACAGGCATTGGACAACCTGACAGTCAGCCGTATCGATCCGCAAGCGGAAACCGAGCGCTACCGGCAACATGTGCTCGCTACCAAGGGCAAAGAATTGGACGCGCAGGCGCGCGCGCTGCTGGAGGAAGACTTGCGTTCGCCGTGCACCGAAGAGATTGCGGTGTTCCAGGCGTTTTCGCGCATTATTCGTGAGGCCGGCAGCAAGTTCGTCGTCATGGACACCGCGCCGACCGGCCACACCCTGCTGCTGCTGGATGCCACCGGCGCCTACCATCGCGAAATCGCGCGCCAGATGGGGGACAAGGGCATGCTTTTCACTACGCCGATGATGCAGTTGCAGGACCCGTCGCAAACCAAGGTCGTGATCGTGACACTGGCGGAAACCACACCGGTGCTGGAAGCGGCCAACCTGCAGCACGACTTGCGCCGCGCCGGGATCGAACCATGGGCATGGATCATCAACAATAGCGTCGCCTATGCCCACACCGAATCTGGCTTGCTGCGCCAGCGCGCCGCCAATGAACGCCCGCAGATTGACGCCGTGGCATCGCACCATGGGCAACGCTGGGCGGTGGTACCGCTGCAAGCGGACGAGCCGGTTGGTGTCGTCCGCCTGCACAGCCTGATCCACCATGAAGCAAACAACACATAAACCCTTTTTTGTAGAGAGTGCCATGTCCGCACAATGTGAAGTCACCGGCAAGCGCGCCGCCAAGGCGCCCCTGAGTTTTTTCGAACGTTACCTGACTGCATGGGTCGCGCTGTGTATCGTAATTGGCATTGTGCTGGGCCAAGGCATGCCGAATGTGTTCAAGGCAATTGGCGCGATGGAAATCGCAAAGGTCAATTTGCCGGTCGGCCTGCTGATCTGGGTGATGATCATTCCGATGCTGCTCAAGATCGACTTCGGCGCGCTGAACCAGGTCAGGAGCCACGTCCGCGGCATCGGCGTGACACTGTTCGTGAACTGGCTGGTCAAGCCATTTTCGATGGCCCTGCTCGGCTGGTTCTTCATCCGGGAACTGTTCGCACCGATGCTGCCGGCTGCGCAGATCGACAGCTATATCGCCGGCCTGATCCTGCTCGCTGCGGCACCCTGCACCGCGATGGTGTTCGTGTGGAGCCGGCTGACTGACGGCGATCCGTATTTCACGCTGTCGCAGGTCGCGATGAACGACCTGATCATGGTGTTCGCATTCGCGCCGGTGGTTGGATTGCTGTTGGGCGTGTCGAGCATAACCGTTCCGTGGGACACGCTGATCACCTCGGTGATTCTCTACATCGTCATTCCCGTGCTGATCGCACAAGCCTTGCGCCGTATTCTGCTCGCCAGGGGCCAGGCGGCGTTCGATGCGGTAATGCATACGATTCAGCCATGGTCGATCGGGGCGCTGCTGCTGACGTTGGTGTTGCTGTTCGCCTTTCAGGGTGACGCCATCATCAAGCAACCGCTGGTCATCGCACTGCTGGCGGTGCCGATCCTGATCCAGGTGTTCTTTAATTCCGCGCTCGCCTATTGGTTGAACCGCAAGCTCGGCGAAAAACATTCCGTTGCCTGTCCATCCGCACTGATTGGCGCCTCAAACTTCTTTGAACTGGCCGTCGCTGCCGCCATCAGTCTGTTTGGCTTTGAATCCGGCGCAGCGCTGGCGACCGTGGTGGGCGTGCTGATCGAGGTGCCGGTAATGTTGCTGGTCGTGCGCGTGGTCAACGCGACGCGCCCATGGTATGAAGCCGGGATCCGTGCATGATGTTCGCCGGACACCATGCGGGAGTGGAGCGTATTCCGCGTGCAGTCCCTCCTTGTACGGCCGGGGGTACAACACCGCGCGTTTGCGCGACTCGATGACGGCCCCGGCGACATCGCAGCCGCCGGAACGCGGCGCGCCAAGCGCTCGCTGGTCCTCGGTGATCGTCAATGTTGCTGCCGCGCTTGCCGCACACGCAATGGCGACGGCAATGACAACGCGCTGGTCGGCGGCGCCGACACTGACCTCGATCGTGGCGACCTTTACGTTTGCCGTAATATGGATGCAGGGGTATAAGCGTGCAGGCGCCAGCGCGCGCGTCATGCTGTGCGAAGAGTGGCGCAATCCGCTTGCATGGATCCTGACTGCGGGTGCAACCATGTGCGGCGCCTTTGTCATCTCGGCGGTACTCGACGATGCGGATGCGTTCTATTGTGCGCCGGCGGTCCCGTGGCGAATTGAAGTGGCACTGCTCGGCAGCTTTACAGTCGGCCTCGCCAGCCGGATTGGCACTGAGCGCAGTCTGGCCATCATCGCGTATCCGCTCTCGCTGATTGCCATGTTATGGATCGCGCCGTTTTATGGATATTTCTCGAGTGCGATCTTTCTGGGACTCAGCGCGACTGCGCGCTGTACAGACCAGCCGCTCGTGCAGATTGCGGTCGTTGCAGCCGCCATGCTCGCCGGACGTGCCCTCGGCGACTTGCTCGCAAGGTGGCTGGTGAAGGCATAAAGCGACCGCGCCACTGGTACGGGACGCTGCCGCAACGCGATCCCTGCACCGCGTCACAATTCTTCGCCGCCTTCCCTCACTGACACAATGCCAGCTTCGCCCGCGCGCGGCTGACGGGCGACGTCAGGCTGATTCGAGCCGGATGAAACGTCGCGCCAGCGGAGGCCATCGCGCTGTCATTTGCCGCCCTTTCGTGCGCAGCCTGCCCGGCCACCAGGATAGCACCAGCGTTGCCGCTCAGCTTGAAAATGCTGACCGACGCCGCCAATGATGCTGCCTGGTCCTGCAGACTGCTTGCCGCCGTTGCCGCCTGATTCACGAGTGCGGCATTGCGTTGCGTCAGTTGATCCATATCACTCATGACCATATTGATTTGCTGCAGGCCGTCGCTCTGTTCCTGGCTCGCCGCACTGATATCGGCCATGATGTGCGCGACGCGGTTGACGGAGGCAACAATTTCGTCCATCGCCTCATGCGCGTTGTCGACCAGTCGGCTGCCCTGCTCAACCTGCTGCAACGAATCCTCGATCAAGAGCTTGATTTCGCGCGCAGCACCAACGGAACGCTGAGCCAGGTTGCGGACTTCGGCCGCAACGACCGCAAATCCGCGGCCGTGGATGCCTGCGCGCGCCGCCTCAACCGCCGCGTTCAACGCCAGAATATTGGATTGCATGGCAATGCCATCAATCACCCCAACGATGTCCTCGATCTTCGCTGCGCGCACCTTGATCGCACTCATCGTGCCTACCACTTCACTGAATGCCTGCTCGCCATTGGCGGCCGCGCCGGCCGTCGCTGCCACGAGTCGATTCGCCTGACCGGAGTGCTCGGCGTTGAGCCGGACCGTTTCTGCCAATGCGGCGATGGCGCTTGCCGTCTGTTCGATCGACGTTGCTTGTGCATCCGTCCGCGATGACAAATCCGCATTTCCGGCAGCGATATGCGTCGATGCCGCAGCGATAGTCTGGGTTCCGCTACGCACGCTGCCGATCACCGTGTGCAGGGCCGTATTCATTTCGCGCAACGCCATGAGCAACTTGCCCGTTTCGTCATGACGTTCCACCACGATGTGTGTCGAGAGATCGCCGGCAGCCACGCGTTCGGCGATGACCACCGCCTCGTTAAGCGGCTGCGTGATCGAGCGGCTGATGACCCACGCCAGCAGAGCACCAAGGACAAGGGCCGCCACGCTTAACGACGCCATCATAATGCTGCCGTGGCGGAAGTGCGCGTTCGCCTCGGCTGCGAGTGTTCTGGTGTTGTCCTGCTGGTAGGTTACCAACCGTTGTATGCTGTCGAGGTAGGCCTTGACCGCTGGCAAAAATTCTTCATCCGTCATCCGCATTGCTGCGCTGTGTCGGCCACCGCGCTTCTTGTTGAACACGCCTTCACCCAAATTCACGTAAGCCTCGCGCGTCGCGGCGATCTCCGCCAGGAACGCGCGGCCGGCGTCCGTGTCGATCAAGGGCTCAAGTTGCGTTTGGATGTCAAGAATGCGGCGATTGGCGGCTTCGACTTGCTGCTGAAAGAATGCTTGCACGTCCGGGTCGTCGCTTTTGGCCAGTGCCACCGTTCGCGTGCTGTTGACGCTGATTTCGGTGAGCCACGCGCTGGCAATCCGTTCGGCGGCCATGTTCTTTGACGACATTTCGTTGGCTAAGGCACCAGCAGCCTGCAGCCGTACGATGCCCATGACGGCAACGCTGACGATCAATGTCAACAGGAGTGCAAAGCCGATTGCGAGTCGGGCACCGATGCGTACGCTTTCAAGAAATTTCACGATCTATTCTCACAAGAGGGAATGGGTAGGACAATTCGTCGCAGGAATCCGAATTGGCCGCGTGAGAAGATAGCAATAGATTGTTACAGAGGAATTACCTTGCAGAAACATTTGGACGAGCTTGCCCCTCAGCTCAGAAGTGCTTCGTGGCGAACCGGTTTTCGATCAAGTCGAGTAGTGATATTTGTGCCAGGTAGTTCATTGCTCTGCTGTCCAACGCCATAAGGAATGTGTCGGTGATCTGCCTGGCTTCCGTCACTGAACCTACGCCCATGCTGATGTCGGAGCCCCTGGAGAGGCTGCGAACCGCCAGAAGAATAGCCGCGATTGATATGGCACCGGCAGGTTGACTCAGGCGATAGCCTCCGCCGAGCCCTCGGCGCGACGTCACTATGTCGTGTTTGCCCAAGGACGCCAGCACATTTTCGAGATGTGAAACGGAAAAGCCCAACCCGTCACTTAGTTCGGACGTGGTCAGCGGCCGTTCATTCGCGTGTAGCGCCAGGTAAAGTGCCGCACCGACTGCGCATTGCCCGGTTTGGACATGGCACTGTAGCAGTTCAGCACCCATGAGCAACGTTCATGCACTAGCCTCCTGTAGACGACATGAATCGAACGATCTGCTCCGGCCGGTCGCTAAATTCATGGCGCCAGGGCTTTTGCTGGATCGCATCCAACAGGAGTTGGTGCAACTCTTGGTCACTGCACCCACCGCGCAAGACCGCACGCACATCGACCCGATCATTCTTCCCCAGGCAAAGGTACAGCGTGCCGTCGACGCTCAACCGCACACGATTGCACGTTTCACAAAAATGTTGCGAGATCGGTGTAATGAAACCGATCCTGCAGCGTCCGTCCGAGGAAACCAAATATCGCGCCGGCCCGCCTCCAGACACGATGCCGCCGACCAGTCCGAACTTCTCCCGCAGGCGCTGCTGCACCGGCCCCAGGGAAACGGCAACCGTGCGTCGTCCGGTGTCCCCCACCGGCATGACCTCGATCAGTCGCAGGACGAATTGCCGCTCCATGCAAAACGCGACCATTGCGTCAATCTCCGCATCCTGAATACCTTCCGTCATCACCATGTTGATCTTGATCGGGGCGAAACCGGCTTCTTGCGCAGCCGCCAGTCCGAGCAACACGCGATCGAGCGCATGGCGCCGGGTAATCGCGACAAAGCGCTCAGGATCGAGCGTGTCAAGACTGACGTTGAGCCTGCTTACGCCGGCGGCGCGCAATGCCTGTGCATGGCGGGCAAGCAGTGTTCCATTGGTCGACAGGGACAAGTCGGTAATGCCCGGCAATTGTGACAACCGGGCGGCCAGCACAGGCAAATCCTTGCGCAGCAGGGGCTCGCCCCCCGTCAGTCGAATCCGTTGCAATCCCAGGCGTGCGAATGCCGCCACGACTCGCTCGATCTCATCAAAGCTGAGCCAATTCGCTGGCGCTTCAAAATCCTTGAAGCCTTCGGGCATGCAATAACTGCAGCGCAGGTCGCAGCGATCGGTTACCGACAGGCGCAAGTAGTGGATCTGGCGGCCAAAGCGGTCTATGAGCACGACTATTCTTTCCAAATGTGGTCGGATTGAACATATGCAGCTGTACAGCTGCAAGCAGGAATGCAGTGCTCGACCAGATTGCCGCAGGGATTTGCCACCCGTCAATGGCCTACGGGGTAAACGCCTCTCGCATTTGCTAAAACATGACTTGCGTCAAGACCGTTGCAAATCCGTTGGCAATTCACCCCATATTAGGCGCCCCCACATTGTTGTCATTCGTTCAGGGGATGCGTATTGTCATAGGTCGGGACATGGCGCCACGCGCGAAGTGTTTATAAGCGCGTGTCTAATTACACCGTGTCAGGCCCATGCAGCGACTAGCGGCCCCGCCTCTTCCACAAAAAACGATTTCAGCGCGCTGGCTGCAGGTGAGAGGCGTTTGGCAGACATATGGGTGACATACCACTGCCGCATTACCGGCAAGCCTTCCAGGTCGAGCAAGGCCAAATGCCCGGAAGCGAGTTCATACTGGCACCGTTACGCTGCCTTCTTGACGGCGGCTGGCGACGCAAGACGTACCGCAGGTCGTGGCGCTATCAGCGT
Organism: Noviherbaspirillum sp. ST9; assembly: GCF_048799745.1. Classification (NCBI taxonomy): domain Bacteria; kingdom Pseudomonadati; phylum Pseudomonadota; class Betaproteobacteria; order Burkholderiales; family Oxalobacteraceae; genus Noviherbaspirillum; species Noviherbaspirillum sp. ST9. The sequence continues at coordinate 293,480 of NZ_JBLWFR010000005.1, forward strand.
ACGATTGACATTGCTTTCACGAGCGGTAGTGGTCGGTTTTGGGGAGCACACCTCCAGGTGGGCCTTCAGGTTGGGGCGTATGCCGCTGTCACCCAAATTGAACACGGATACCGCTTGCACTAGTTCCTCAGCTTGCGATCTGAGGCTATCAGAGGCGGCCGCCATCTCTTCCACCAGTGCAGCGTTTTGCTGCGTCACTTGATCCATCTGTTGGACAGCTTCTCCGACCTGCGCCACGCCCATGCTTTGCTCGTTGCTGGCGGCATTGATCTCGGCCATCAGATCGGTGACGTGCTTGATGGCGCTCACCACCTCGGTCATGGTGCATCCGGCCTGGTCCACCAGCGCGGCGCCGTGCTCCACCCGCGCCACGCTGGCGCCAATCAGCGTTTTGATTTCCTTGGCGGCGTCTGCAGAACGCCCGGCCAGGCTGCGCACTTCACTGGCAACCACGGCAAAGCCGCGGCCTTGCTCGCCCGCGCGGGCGGCTTCGACGGCCGCATTGAGCGCCAGGATATTGGTCTGAAATGCAATACCGTCAATCACGCTGATGATCTCCGCGATCCGGCGTGAGTCATCGTTAATACCTTTCATGGTGTCGACCACCTGCGCCACCACTTCGCCTCCCTGGACTGCCACCGTGCGGGCATTCAAGGCGAGCTGGTTGGCCTGATGCGCGCTATCGGCGTTCTGCTTGACGGTGCCACTGAGTTCTTCCATCGAGGCTGCCGTTTCCTCCAGAGCACTGGCTTGGCTCTCGGTGCGGGCACTCAAATCAGCGTTCCCCTGTGCGATCTCGGCGCTGGCAGTGGCAACCCCGTCAGAGTTCCGGCGGACGTCCCCCACCACACTGACCAGGCTTTCTTGCATGGCTTTGAGTTGCGCCATCAGGCTGTCGGCATCACCGCTGGTCACCGTAATCGGCGCGCTGAGATCGCCGCCGGCGACACGCCGCGCCACGGCAGCGGCAGCATCCGGCTCGCCTCCTAGTTGTCGCGTTATCCCTCTGACCAGTAACAGAATAATTGGCAGGAAAATCGCTAAGACGCCAACAATGACAAGCGCACCCTGCAACAGCAGATTTCGTTCAATGCTGTGGCCCATTGCTTGCGACACGAAGGTCAACAACACAGCGGCGCTCTTTCCATTGCCGCCCTTAAGCGGCGCGGCCGTGACCATATAGGGCCGATCGCCGAGCACGACCGGCACCATTTGCGGCGCCTTGCTGGCGATTTGTTCGACGATTGCGCCGCTGCTACCGATGTCAATGGTCGACGCATTCAGTTTGCCGTTGACGATAAAAGCTACGTCGTGCCCCGTGATCTGTTTGAGAAACTTTGCCGTGTCTTCGCGCAAATAGCTGCCGACCTTCACCGTACCGACCACCGCACCTTGCGCCTTCAGCGGAACGATGGCGTCCTGCGCCATCTCTGAGGTCGTCGGTGATACCGTCAGCCCGCTGACGGCTTCGCCGGCCAACGCTTTGCGCACCATGTCGTGACCAGCCTTGTCATCGCCTTTTTTCGAGGGATTATGGCCGCGCATGATCACCACGCCTTTGGCATTGGTCACTTCGATGGTCTTGATGGTCACATCGTTAGCGTGAATGCCCTTGAATTCAGTGACCATCAGTCGCTCAAGCAGCGTTTCATCATTGCCGGCAACGGCCGCAGCGATATCGCTGCGGCGGCCCAGCATATTGGCCAGCGTTGTGACACGGTTCAACTGGGCTTCCATGGTTTGCAGGGCCGCGGTAGACGAGGACTCACCCATGAGGTGATAGTCAGCACTGCCCAATTGTGTGATGCCGCGATAACCGAGCCCCAGGCTGGCCAACAGTGCCAGCATGAGAGGAACGAGCCCGATGACCAGGAGTTTTGTTTTGAGTCGCATGTCAGTTCCCTAATCAATAAAGCGATCAATCAATGTGGTGCACAAACGGCAGCACCCAGTATTCTGCGTGGCTTGCGAAACGACTGCCGTTGAACGGGGTAACAGGTACCGATATGTGGCTCCTTCATCCGAGGCGACGCCTGCGTTCACCCGGTTTGTTTTCGCCCTCGTTGGTCGCCTGCGTGTTCGCTGCGCTCAGACCGTCCAACAGCAATGCACCGGTCGCGTCACTGGGGTGACCAGCGACGCACGTCGCTTAATAGGTAGTCTTACCGTCAGCAGCGAACGCCTGACGGTCAATTGAGCATAACAATGGTGTCAACGGCCAGCGCCATAACATGGAAATCGACCTTATCGCCGCACCTGTGTTGCTGTGCAATTTATATGCCACGCCATTTTCGCCCAAAGAGGCCGAAAACCGCCGAAAGGCATGACTTGGGTCAACTCGCTCTCGAATTCAAGAATAAACACGGGCCAATGTCATTTGCCGGAATCCCTGGACGCCGCCATTCGTCCGGCCATGGACGCATCCCTGGTGGACTGCAGCAGGCTTGCTGCAACCGCCGCGCCGGTCGTGCTGAATCGTGCGGTCTTCTCAGACGGTTAATTGCACGGGCCGCCCTGCTCACCAACTTACGAACTACGTCGCGGCGTAGATGGCGCGCGACATTATCAGCATGGCGACCGGCGGCCACTCCACTGTGCGTCAGACCGGTTCCCACCGTCCGCGCATCCACTTTGCACGCGCGGTCAGGCCCACGCGGCGACTAGCGGCCCGGCCTCTTCAATCAAGAACGACTTGAAGGCATTGGCCGCCGGCGACAGGCGTTTGGCGCTCATGTGCGTCACATACCACTGCCGCATCACCGGCAAGCCTTCCAGGTCGAGCAGGACCAAATGCCCGGAAGCGAGTTCATGCCGGATCGTGCGCAGCGACAGGAAACCAAGCCCCATACCGGCCATAACCGCCTGCTTGATGGTTTCATTGCTCGGCATCTCCATCACGATCGGCGGCGCGATGCGATGCTCCGCGAACAAGCGCTCCATGGCTGAACGCGTGCCGGAACCCCGTTCGCGCACCACGAACTCCTGGTCCGCGAGCACCGTAGGTGAAGCACGACGCCGTCGCGATAGTGAATGTTCCGGTGCGCTGACGATGCCGAGTGGATTGTCGGCAAACGCCGTGGCAATGCAATCCAGCGTGTCCGGCGCCCGCCCCATGATCGCCAAGTCGACTTCGTTCCGATTCAGCAGGTTCATCACGCTTTCCCGATTATGGACGCGCAGGACCACGTCGATATCAGGAAAGCGCCGCCGAAAGCGCACCAATAACATCGGCACAAAGTACTTGGCGGTGCTCACGATCGCCAGTTCCACACGGCCTTTCTTGATGCCACGCCGCTCGGCCATCGCGTCGTCGAGCTGCTTTAACTGCGCTACTGCGGCGATCGCATAATCCTGAAAATCACGCCCGGCGTCGGTCAGAACGATCCTGCGCCCGGTGTTTTCCAACAGAGGCAGACCAATCGCCTCCTCCAGTTGCCGCAACTGCATCGACACCGCCGGCTGGGTCACACCAAGCAGCTCAGCCGCACGCGACACCGACTGATGGCGCGCGACCTCGAGGAAGGTATCGAGCTGCCGGAGGGTATAACGACGCACGGGCGGCATATAAGTTTTTCCTGATGTTGACTTAACGATTATTGATTAGACCTGATGATTATCGTTGCATACAGTGATTGCCATTGCAAGCATGTTCACAAGGAGCCCCACCATGGACCAATCTCGCCGTTACGCACGCCTCGACCTGAAAGAAGCCGACCTGATCGCTCAAGGGCAACATGTACTGTGCGCTTACCGGATGAAGCCGAAGGCCGGCCACGGCTATCTCGAAACTGCCGCGCATTTTGCAGCCGAATCCTCAACCGGGACCAATGTCGAGGTATCGACGACTGACGACTTCACCAAGGGTGTCGATGCACTGGTGTACGAAATCGATGCAGAACGTGAAATCCTGAAGATTGCTTACCCGATCGCACTGTTCGACCGCAACATCACTGATGGCCGCGCGATGATGGCATCGTTCCTGACACTTACTGTCGGCAACAACCAGGGCATGGGCGACGTCGAGTATGCGAAGATGCACGACTTCTATGCCCCCCCCGCTTACCTGCAACTGTTCGATGGTCCGTCGGTAAACATCACGGAAATGTGGCGCGTGCTGGGCCGTCCGCTGGAAAACGGCGGCATGGTGGTCGGTACCATCATCAAGCCCAAGCTGGGCCTGCGTCCGCAACCGTTTGCCGATGCCTGCTACGACTTCTGGCTCGGCGGCGACTTCATCAAGAACGACGAGCCGCAGGGTAACCAGATATTTGCGCCGCTGCGCGACACGATCACGCGAGTCGCGGATGCGATGCGCCGTGCGCAGGATGCCACCGGCCAGGCCAAGCTATTCTCCGCAAACATCACCGCCGACGACCCGCTCGAGATGATCGCGCGCGGCGAGTACATCCTCGAAACGTTCGCCGAAAACGCCAACCATGTGGCCTTCCTGGTGGACGGTTATGTGGCCGGCACGACCGCGGTGGCCACCTGCCGCCGCCGCTTTCCAAACCAGTTTTTGCACTATCACCGTGCCGGTCACGGCGCGGTCACCAGTCCGCAAAGCAAGCGCGGCTATACCGCGTTCGTGCATTGCAAGATGGCGCGGCTGCTGGGCGCGTCCGGCATCCATACCGGCACCATGGGCTTTGGCAAGATGGAGGGGGAAAACCAGGACCGGCAGATTGCGTACATGCTCGAGCGCGATGTGGCCGAAGGGCCGTTCTACCTGCAGCAGTGGCTATCGATGAAAGCCACCACGCCGATCATTTCCGGGGGCATGAACGCGCTGCGCCTGCCTGGCTTCTTCGACAACCTGGGCCACGCCAACGTGATCCAGACCTCTGGCGGCGGCGCGTTCGGCCATATCGACGGCGGCACCGCGGGCGCCATCTCGCTGCGCCAGGCGCAGGACGCGTGGCAACAGGGGGTTGGCCTGGTGGACTACGCCAGTGATCATGCCGAATTGCGCGGCGCCTTCCTCTCATTCTCGTCCGATGCCGACAAGCTGTATCCGGGCTGGCGCACGGCGCTCAAGGCAGGAGACTGAGCATGCTGCGTGCACTGATTTTCGATGTGGACGGCACCCTGGCCGATACCGAAACGGCACATCGCGATGCCTTCAATGCCGCGTTTTCCGAGGCCGGCCTTGACTGGTACTGGGACGAGGCGTTGTACGCCAGATTGCTCGATGTCGCTGGCGGCAAGGAGCGCATCCTGCACTATTGGAAAACCGTCGACCCCGACGAAGCTAGCGGACGCCTGGCCCGCGAAACGGTCGACGCGGTACACCTGCTCAAGACCCGACACTACGACGCGATGGTGCGCGGCGGCCGGCTTTCCCTGCGCCCCGGAATTCTGCGATTGATCTGCGAGGCGCACGCCAGCAAGGTACCGATGGCCATTGCGTCCACCACCACCTCGTCCAATATTGATGCGCTGCTGGAGGCGCCTCTGGGCAGCGGCTGGCGCTCGTTGTTTGCCGCTGTGTGCGATGCATCGACCACGGACATCAAGAAGCCCGCACCGGACGTCTACCTGGCAGCCCTGGACGCACTGGCATTGCCGCCGGACGCTTGCCTGGCAATGGAAGACTCGGAGAACGGCTTGCGCGCCGCACGCGCGGCGGGCATCCCGACGCTCGTCACGCCCACTGCCTACACGGTCACTCATCGGTTCGACGATGCGCTGCTGGTGCTCCCGTATCTGGGAGACCCTGATCATCCGCTGCCGCAGCACATACCGGACGCCGACCAGCGCTGGGTTGATTTGGCGGCACTACGCCGCTGGCATAGCGGCACCCTGTTCGAGGCGGCATGACATGAAAGCACCCGACATCCGCATTGCGCCCTCGCTTCTGTCCGCCGACTTTGCCCGGCTGGGGGAGGAAGTGCGTGCCATCGAAGCTGCCGGCGCCGACATGGTGCACTTTGACGTGATGGACAACCATTACGTGCCGAATCTGACCATCGGGCCGCTGGTATGCGAGGCGATCCGTCCGCACGTGACGGTTCCGATCGACGTGCACCTGATGGTCGAGCCGGTGGACGCATTGATTCCGCTGTTCGCCCGTGCCGGCGCGGAATTCATTACCTTTCATCAGGAAGCCAACCGCCATGTGGACCGCACGTTAAGCCTGATCCGCGAGCATGGCTGCAAACCCGGCCTCGCGCTCAATCCGGCCACCCCACTGTCCGTACTCGAGCATGTGTTGGACAAGGTCGACATGGTGCTGCTCATGAGCGTCAACCCGGGCTTCGGTGGGCAAAAGTTCATCCCTGCCACCCTGGCCAAGATCGAGGCGTTACGCGCCCGGCTCGATGCCCATCAAAACGACGACGGCCACGCGATCTGGCTCCAGATCGACGGCGGCGTCAATGCGGACAACATCGGCGCGATCCGGCGCGCCGGCGCCGACACCTTTGTGGCCGGTAGTGCCGTGTTCGGTGCGCCTGATGCGGACCGCGGGTACCGCACGATCATGCGTCGACTGCGTGAGCACGCCCAGAATCGATAACCCCAACTTGGATGGAGACAGTTCATGCCCCTGACCCAGCATCGCACTACCCTGACCCAATTCCTGATCGAGGAACGGCGTCGCTATCCGCATGCCAGCGGCGACTTTAACAGCCTGATTTTGAACGTCGCACTGGCGTGCAAGAGCATCGCCCGCGCAGTCGCATTTGGCGCCTTGGGCGGCGTGCTGGGCCAAGCCGGCGACGCAGTCAACGTACAGGGAGAAACGCAGCAGAAACTGGACGTGTTGAGCAACAATGCCTTCCTGCGGCTTAACGAATGGGGTGGCTATCTGGCCGGCATGGCTTCCGAAGAAATGGAATCCGTATATCAGATCCCCGGCACTTATCCAAAGGGCAAGTACCTGCTGGTGTTTGACCCGCTCGACGGCTCGTCGAACATCGATGTCAATGTATCGGTGGGCAGCATCTTTTCTGTGCTGCGCGCACCCGATGGCGTGTCCGACGTGACGGAACAGGACTTCCTGCAGCCGGGCAGCGAGCAGGTGGCCGCCGGCTACGCGATCTACGGGCCGACCACGATGCTGGTGCTGACGGTGGGTACCGGCGCCAACGGCTTTACGCTGGACCCGAACCTGGGCGAATTCATCCTGACGCACCCGGCGCTGCAGATCCCGCCCGACACCCAGGAATTTGCGATCAATGCGTCCAACAGCCGCTTCTGGGAAGCGCCGGTCAAGCGCTATGTCGATGAATGCCTGGCCGGCAAGAGCGGCGTGCGGGAAAAGGATTTCAACATGCGCTGGATCGCATCGATGGTGGCCGAGGCACACCGTATCCTGATGCGCGGCGGGGTGTTCCTGTATCCGCGCGACACCAAGCACCCGGCCAAGCACGGCCGCTTGCGCCTGCTGTATGAAGCCAATCCGATCGGCTTCATCATGGAACAGGCCGGCGGCCGTGCCAGCACCGGCCGCGAATCAGTGCTGCAAGTGCAACCTGCGTCGCTGCACCAGCGCATCGGCCTGGTATTCGGCTCGCGCAATGAAGTCGACCGCATCGAGTATTACCACCAACATCCCGAGCCAATCGAACTCGACAACCCGCTGTTCCACGAACGCGGCCTGTTTCGCTTGCCTGCCTGATTGATTACTTAGAAAGCCGATACCATGTCCGAGCGCCATCCGATTATTGCCATTACCGGTTCGTCCGGCGCGGGCACCACTTCCGTGACCCGCACTTTTGAAAACATCTTCCGGCGCGAGAACGTGCGCGCTGCCATCATCGAGGGCGACAGTTTCCATCGCTACGACCGCAAGGAAATGAAAGTCAGGATGGCGGAAGCGGCCGAAACCGGCAACCTCAATTTCAGTCACTTCGGCCCCGACACCAATCTGTTCGCGGAGCTGGAAAACTTGTTCCGCACCTATGGCGAGACCGGCACCGGCACTAGCCGCAAGTACCTGCACGATACCGAAGAAGCCGCGCCGTACGCCCAGGAACCGGGCACCTTTACCCCGTGGGAAAAGCTGCCGGCCGACACCGACCTGCTTTTCTACGAAGGCTTGCACGGCGGCGTGGTCAGCGACACCGTCAATATCGCCCGCCATCCGGATCTGCTGATCGGCGTGGTTCCAGTCATTAATCTCGAATGGATCCAGAAACTGTGGCGCGACAAGTCCAAGCGCGGCTACTCGACCGAAGCAGTGACCGACACCATCCTGCGCCGCATGCCGGATTACGTGAACACCATCTGCCCCCAGTTTTCGCGCACCCATGTGAACTTCCAGCGCGTGCCATGCGTGGACACGTCCAATCCGTTCATCGCGCGCGAAATTCCGTCGCCGGACGAAAGCTTCGTGGTGATCCGCTTTGCCAATCCCAAGGGCATCGATTTCCAGTACCTACTAAACATGGTGCACGACTCGTTCATGTCGCGCGCTAACACCATTGTGGTGCCCGGCGGAAAAATGGAACTGGCGATGCAGCTGATTTTCACGCCGTTTATCTGGCGCATGATGGAGCGCCGCCAACGCGCGCTCGGCCGTGCGTAAGAAGGGAGAGTCCGATGAACGCACCTGATCAAGCCGTGGCGTCACGGCTAGCCCCGGCCGATGCATTACGTTTCCTGGCGGCCGACGCCGTGGAAAATGCGAAGTCCGGCCATCCCGGCGCCCCGCTGGGCATGGCAGACATTGCCGACGTACTGTGGCGCCGTCATCTGCGCCACAATCCGGCCGACCCGAGATGGATCAATCGCGACCGCTTCGTGCTGTCCAATGGCCATGGCTCCATGCTGCTGTATGCGCTACTGCATCTGACCGGTTACGACTTGCCGATGGCCGAACTGCAGCAATTCCGGCAACTGCACTCGAAAACGCCAGGGCATCCCGAGGTGGGCGTCACCCCCGGCGTCGAAACCACCACCGGCCCGCTGGGCCAGGGACTGGCCAACGCGGTCGGCATGGCACTGGCGGAAAAGCTGCTGGCAGCCGACTTCAATCTGCCCGGACATGCAGTGATCGACCACCATACGTATGTGTTCGTGGGCGACGGCTGCCTGATGGAAGGCATCAGCCATGAAGTCTGTTCGCTAGCCGGCACGCTCGGACTGGGCAAACTCATCTGCTTTTATGATGACAACGGCATCTCCATCGATGGTGACGTAACCGGTTGGTTCCGCGACGATACGCCGAAGCGGTTTGCCGCGTATGGCTGGCACGTGATCGACGCCGTCGACGGCCATTGCGCGGAGGATATCGACGCCGCGATCCGTCAAGCAAAGGCGGAATCGGGCCGCCCTACCCTGATCTGCTGCAAGACCGTCATTGGCAAAGGCGCACCGACCAAGGCCGGTGGGCATGATGTGCACGGTACTCCGCTTGGCGCGGCTGAAATCGCGGCAATGCGCACGCACCTGGGCTGGACTGGCGCGCCGTTTGAAGTACCGCCGGAGATCGCCGCTGCATGGGACGCCCGCAGCAAAGGCCGCGTGGCGCAGGATGATTGGCAGGCACGCTTTACGGCGTATCGTGCCGCCTTTCCCGAACTTGCTGCAGACCTGGAGCGCCGCCTTCGCAGCGAACTGCCTGCCACCCTGGACGAGGAACTGTCACTATTGATACAGGGTAAAGCAGAGCTCAACGGCAAACTGGCGACACGAAAAGCGTCGCAAATCGTACTCGATCATATCGTCCCGGCGCTTCCTGAACTATTCGGAGGTTCAGCCGATCTGTCGGGTTCGAACCTGACCAACGTGAAGTCCTCTGTCTGGGTTAATCAAGAAGGCTCGGGCAACTATTTGAGCTATGGCGTGCGGGAGTTCGGCATGGCCGCGATCATGAACGGCATGGCGCTGCATGGCGGATTCATTCCATACGGCGGCACCTTCATGACGTTCTCCGATTATTCACGTAATGCCATCCGCATGGCCGCGCTGATGCGCCAGCGCGTCATTCATGTCCTGACGCATGATTCGATCGGCCTGGGTGAGGACGGACCCACCCATCAGCCAGTGGAACACCTGGCCTGCCTGCGCCTGATACCGAACAATCGTGTCTGGCGCCCCTGCGACGGGGTCGAGACGGCAGTGGCGTGGCAGTCGGCGCTGCAACGGTTCGACGGGCCGACCTGCCTGGTGCTGTCGCGCCAGGCACTGGCCCCCTTCACACGCAGCACTGCACAGCTCGCCGACATTGCACGCGGTGGTTACGTGCTATCCGATTGTGATCAGCCGCAAGGCGTGCTGATTGCTACCGGTTCTGAAGTCGAGATCGCAATGCGTGCGGCCGAGCTGCTGGCATGTGACAGCATCGCGGTGCGTGTAGTGTCGATGCCGTGCGTCGAAGCCTTCCATGCGCAGGGTGCGGCCTATCGGGCTGCGGTATGCCCGCAGGGCCTGCCGCGCATCAGCGTCGAAGCCGGGGTCACCTGGTTCTGGCGTGCCGTCGTCGGAGAACGCGGTGCGGCAATCGGGATCGACAGCTTCGGCGAATCGGCGCCTGCGGAGCAGTTGTACGCCCACTTCAAGTTGACACCGGCAGACGTTGCGCGGTCCGCCCGTGACGTCATCACGAGGGACGACTTCATATCAGCGGCACAACCGATGCCGTCATTTCAAACGGCTGCTGAGTATTGAATTTCACTTAACCACACGATCTACGGAGACTCCATTCATGGCACTCATCTCGCTGCGCCAGTTGCTGGACCATGCCGCCGAGCATCGCTACGGCGTACCGGCATTTAACGTCAACAATCTGGAACAGATCCAGGCCATCATGCAGGCAGCCGACACCTGCGACAGCCCGGTCATTTTGCAGGCATCCGCCGGTGCCCGGAAATATGCGGGCGAAGCATTCCTGCGCAAGATGGTGGAAGCAGCAGTCGAAACCTATCCCCACATTCCGGTATGCATGCATCAGGATCACGGTGCCAGCCCGGCTGTTTGCCAGGCGGCGATGCGTTCGGGATTTACCAGCGTGATGATGGACGGGTCATTGATGGAGGATATGAAAACGCCGTCCACCTATGAGTACAACGCCGCAGTGACCCGTCGAGTTGCGGAAATGGCGCACTATATCGGCGTGTCGGTTGAAGGCGAACTTGGCTGCCTTGGATCGCTCGAATCGGGACAAGCGGGCGAGGAAGATGGCTCCGGCGCAGTCGGCACCTTGTCACAACAACAATTGTTGACCGATCCCGCGCAAGCGGCCGATTTCGTCCACCAAACTGGCGTCGATGCTCTCGCGATTGCGATCGGCACCAGTCATGGTGCCTACAAATTCAGCAAAAAACCGACCGGCGACATTCTCGCAATCGATCGCATCAAGGAAATTCATGCGCGCATTCCCAACACGCACCTGGTCATGCACGGCTCGTCGTCGGTGCCGCAAGAATGGTTGCGCATTATTCGCCAATATGGCGGTGAAATGAAGGAAACCTACGGCGTGCCGGTCGAAGAAATCCAGGAGGGTATCCTGCATGGTGTGCGCAAGATCAATATCGACACTGATATTCGCCTCGCCATGACGGGCGCCATGCGAAAGTTGATGGCTGAAAGACCGCATGAGTTTGACCCGCGCAAATATCTTGCCGAAGCGACCAAAGCTGCACGTAGCATCTGTATTGCGCGCTTTGAGGCCTTCGGCAGTGCTGGCCGCGCCACCCACATTCATGGCGTGCCGCTTGATGTGATGGCTGTGCGCTATGCGAGCGGCGAACTTTCCCGCAAGATCCACTGACTCAGCCGGAGCAACCCGCCGTGAAAATCACATTTTTCTTGTCCACCCTCTCGAGAAAGGTACATCATGGCTGAACGTACTTTGTTGGAATCGATTCCCCGCCGGCCCATTCTCAGTGCCGCGCCACACTCCAGTGCTTATGATGCCGCTTGCAGGATGAGCAAGGCAGGCTGTGGCAGCGTACTGGTTCTAAGTCCAGACGGAGCCCTCGTCGGCATCTTCACCGAGCGCGATTTAATGACACGGGTGGTCGCCTTGGCAAGGCCGCCAGAGAGTACGCCGCTGTCGGAGGTGATGACACCAAACCCGCAGGTCGTCGGACCACAGACCTCGGTGCACAATGCAGTCGTTCTAATGCGCCAGGCGGGTATCCGGCATTTGCCTATCCTGTCGTCGAACGCCATCCTCGGCGTCTTTTCGATTCGGGACGCGTTGCCGACCGAATTGCGCGACGCCGACCATTTGCTCGACCATCTCGACCAGCAGTTCTCGGATGTACTAGCATAGTGAAGCGTGCCTCCGGGGTAGCTGGTTTGGCTGCAACACGTGCCCTTGTGTCGTCCTTCCTACCTCGCAGTTAGGCCAAGGGCAAGTGTATGTCTGAGAGGCTACAACGCGAAAATGGGATTCGCGTTCCAGACAGAGCGCCGCCGGTCCCTGGATATACATCGGCCAAGAGTTCTGCCACGGGCAGCCGAGTCAGCTCTTGGTCACTTCCATCTGTTCCGTGTGCGCTGCGGTTTTTCCGCCTGCGTTTGGCGTTGCGGCAGCCTCCGCTGCAGGCATTGTCGCGTCGTCCTTGATCCCTTCGCGGAATCCTCTGACCGCTTGACCAAGGTCGCCGCCGATATTGCCAAGTTTCTTGGTCCCGAACACCAGCATCACGATCACCATCACGACCAACCAGTGCCACACACTAAATGAACCCATGCTCGTTCCTATCCTATTCCCGCTCCGTAGGCCCCGAAAACTGCGTAGGGCCACGCAACCTTGGCAATGCTTTCGCTGCAACAGTCGCATCTGATACCAGCATCCTATTCACCGCGCCAAGGATACAGCGCCTTTCGGCGTCATGAGGCCAGCGCCGCCGGTGCGCTGTTCATCCAGATTACCTTCTTGGGCGCCCCCGCTGCTTCCAGCATGCCGCTGCCGCCGTGGCACACCTGCGCGTGCTGCACCGCGACCTGCTCCAACGCGGCCTCCAACGGTTGCCCGCCTTCCACCAGATCCATGATTGCGCGCTGCAGGATCGCGCCAAGCATGGTCACGTTGGCGTCGCTATGGCGGTACACCATGCGCAAAAAGCCGTTCAGGTACGGCTCGGTGCCGACTTCACGCTCGAATTCCTCGAATGTCCGGCCAGTCGCCAGCCAGTAGCACATGTCGTACACGATCGCGAACAGCAGCGCGGGTTCGGCGGGCGCATTTTCCTTCGGAAGGTTGAGCCGAAACTCTTCCAGCATGTCGCGCCTGAACTCGGCCAGGCCGTAGTCGACGTGCCCCTGCACGACGTCGTCCGGTGTGAATTCCCATTCCATTTTTCATGTTCCTTTCGCAGTAACGCTGTCCTCTACCCACCGGTCGCCGACATGAAGCGCACGATCCGCGCGGGTTGCTCTTCGAAATGATGCCGAAACGGTTTGTGCCGGATGCCGTCGACGATCAATTGTTCCAGCTCGCTGTCGGAACAACCGGCACGCAGTGGCGCGCGCAGATCGACGCGATCCTCGTGCCCCAGACAGAGATAGAGCACACCGTCGACACTCAGACGCACACGGTTGCAGGTTTCGCAGAAATGCTGCGAGATCGGGGTAATGAAACCGATTTGAAAGCGCCGGTCCGCTGACACCAGGTAGCGGGCCGGGCCGGCGCCCCGCACAATTCCGTCCACTAGTCCGAACTGGCTGCGCAGGCGATCCTGAATGGGGCCGAGTCCGACCATTGCGGTCGAGCGCCCGGCCGAGCCAACCGGCATGACTTCGATCAGGCGCAACACAAAGCCGTGCTCGATGCAGAACGCGACCATGCGATCAACGTCGTCTTCACTGGTGTCGGCCATCATCACCATGTTGATCTTGATGAGGCTGAAGCCCTCGCGCTGTGCAGCGTCGAGGCCTTGCATCACCATTGCAAGAGAGTCGCGCTTGGCGATCGCCGCGAACTTCGTTGTGTCGAGTGTGTCGAGGCTGACATTCAGGCGGGTCACACCGGCCGCACGCAAAGCCTTCGCCTGCCGTGCCAGATGGGTGCCGTTGGTCGACAGCGACAGGTCTGTAATGCCAGGAAGCACGGCAATGCGCCTTGCCAGGTCAGACAGGTTTTTCCTGAGCAGAGGTTCGCCGCCCGTCAACCGGACACGCTGCACCCCCAGCGTGGAAAATACTCGCACCACGCGCTCAATCTCGTCATAGGTGAGCCAGTTCGCTGGTTCCTCTCCGCCGGCCGCCTCTTCCGGCATGCAATAGGTACAGCGCAGGTTGCATCGGTCGGTTACAGATAACCGCAGGTATTCGATGCGTCGTCCAAAACCGTCTTGTAGCATTGAAATGTCCGTGGTCGAGATGAAGTGGCTATTCAACCGAACAACGACGCAAAATCGCGGTCGTCGCCCTCGCATACCTCGCAGATCTCTTCGGGTTCCGGTGATATGAAAAAACGATCGCAACGCCCGCACCGTTGCTTGGCACGTGCATGCAGCACCGACGCCGGCCTGGATTTCCAGTTGTGCATTGTCTGTGACAGGTGCAGCACACGCGGCTGGCACGCCTCGGTGCACACACCGCAGCCGACACAGCGCGCGGACTCGAATGCTAGCTCCCAACCGACCGCGCTTTCCTTGACCTGGATCGCATTGGTCGGGCAGGCGCGTGCGCATGCTTCGCATGCGGTACAACCGTTTGGTACGTCGATCTGCGCCGCAAAAATTGCCGGATGGGCCGGCAACGCGGTCTGCGCGTCGTCGCCCCCCTTGTCGAGAACCGCCTGAAGCAGTTCCCGGCCAGCGGTGGAAAACTGCCGTGCAAAGCGGATTGCCTTGAGCGGCGCCGGCGTCGGCTCGCCCTCGTTCAATGGCTTGGCGATCTGGTCGACGCCTCGCCCGATCAGCCGGCGGAACAAGTGCCGGCGTCCGGCATTGTGCTCGGCCTGCGGTGCACGCGATGCCGGTGCCGCCGACAGCGTGATGGGCTGCCAGTCCTTCGCTGCAGTCGCCTCCCGCAGCACGGCCACCCCATCCATTTGCAGTTCCAGCTGCCGCGTGGCGTGCTCGCCATGCGCGCAGGCAGAACACTTCTGGGTGCCGGCGAGTTCGACCTTCACGCCGCGACTCGACAGATGCGCCAGCATGGCCGTGTCGAGCGCGCCGAGACAGGGAACCACTTCGTCGCCCTTTAGGCCCGACGGCGCGCAAGCGATTGTCACCGCCGACCGCGACGCGATGCGCTTGAGCAGATCGATGCGTGGTAACTCAGCGCTCTGGATAGCTTCGGTGGGACAAGCGGCGACACACAGCGTGCAATGGCGGCAGGCCACGGGATCAATGCGTATTCCCTCCTCGGAGAGCGCCACCGCACCGTAATGACATGTATCCGCACACCGCCGGCACTCGCTGTAACGGAACCGAAAGCGCGTGCAGTGTGTGGAACGGAATTCCGGAATGCTCGCCATGATTTATTTAAACTCGTGCAATGCAGTCCCCTGCTCGCAGGTATTGCTCGGGATGGTGAAGCGTTGCGGCATGGCGGTCGCCGGCGCGTGCTCTCCCGTTCTTCCGGCCTGGTGCAAGCGCTGCCAGGTTTCGTACCCCCCTTGGACCGCATGCACATCGGCATCGCCACGGCGCGCCATGGCCTTGGCCGCTTCCAGCGCCTTGTCGTCGCTGTCACCGATCACCAACGCATAGCCGCCCGCCTTGGCTCGGAGGGTGTTGCTGTACATGACAGAAAATTCAATCGGGTACAACTTCCGCTTGGCCTCCGCACGCGCGTCGACCACGCAGCAGGGCGGTTCTTTCTTGAGCGCTTCCTCGATCAGTGCGCGGTCGAGCAGTTTTGTCGTTCCAGCATAAACGGGGGACGCCAGCAGCCATGCGCCGGCGAGTGCGCATAGCATGCGACCGTTCATGCGAGCGCCTCGATCGCATCTTGCAGTTCGTGGCGCAGCATGCGCATGGCGACCGGGTCGTCATGATGCAATTCCCTGACCGCCATGTTCCGCGCCTGCCCATAGCGCACCCAGTCCTCCATCTCGATCGTCGGAGATTTAAGCGACGTCATCCAGAATGCCCCACCCAAGCACTCGGCCATCCCGGCGCAAATGTTCAAGTCATCGTCGTCATGCATGTCGGCCGCCACCAGAACCGTGGCAGCACCGCGTTCGACCATCTGGGCGGTCCACCACTGCACATCCGTGCCGCTGCCGCTGCCGTCGCTTCTGAGGATTTCCCATGCCGGCGCGCCGCCGGATGGGGTAATGCAGCAGAAATCGGCGTTGCAGGCGTGATTATCCAGCGTCCAGTTCCTTGCTATGCGCTGCGCGGGCACCCAGACGCCGACGCGATCCTTGCCGAACTCGCTGGCCAGGGTGGCAATCAATGTGCTGTCCAGGAGGGCTGCCTCGCCGATCAGCACCTGCTTGGCCCCCGCCTGCAGCAACATACGTGCACGCGCCAGTCCGTCAGTGCGCAATATGATTGATGCGCTGGACAGGTCGCGCGGCAATGTCTCGCTATCGAATGCGAAGACGGCATCGGTAAATGCTGTCTCGTTCGGATGGCCCCAGCGGCGCAGGGAAATGATTGAGGGGTTCGGTGTCATCAGGCACTCTGCTGATATGAAAGCTTTTTGAAGAGATCTACCGGCAGCGGGCACTCGGCGTCCGGTGCCAGTCCGTCGAGCAAGGGACGCAACGCATTCAGCGTATCGATCACCGGCTCCACTTGCACACCACGGTAGGCGGGCAGAAAGGTCGGCAATACGTTTAACGCGTCGTCCGCAAGCAAGGCGGCACCTTCCAGATTGCGGTTGCGGGAAAAGTGAAACGCGAGCGCCGCAAACGCCAAGCCCTGCAGGAAACACGCATCGGTATCCTCGTGTCCGTCCGGGCGGCTCTGTATCAAATGGTTCCAGCGCTCGCCCAGCCAGTCATGCACGCCGCCATAATTATTGCCGTTCCAGAGCAGCGCCAGCTCGTCCCAGGCAAATTCATGACTCATGCGACCGCCCTGCTTCCACTGTGTTCGCAGCCATTGCACACCGGCTCGTCCGCGTTGAACAGCACGGATACTTCAGCCTTCGGTACCACTTCGCGACCGCCGTCGGCATCTTCCACGTGCACCTGCAACAAGGCCAGTTCGTCCTCGGCGAACGCCGCCAGCAGCCGTGCGATCTCGCGATAGAACGAATGCTCGGTGGCGCGTTCCAGCAAGGACGCGTAGCCGCGTGCCCAGCGTCCGAGATGCAGCGCCCAGAAGCGCTTGATGTCCTTCTCGATCTTGGCACACGCCGTCATGTCGCCGGCATCCAGCTGCGCCGCCTGTCGTTCCAGCAGTGCGGCGACAAAGCTCAACTCGATGCCCAACTGGTCTTCGAAAACTGTGAATTTTCCTTGTTGCAGGACAAAACCGGCACGCTGATAAATGGCCTTGACCGCGTGATAGGGCTCCTGCTGGAATCGTCCGGCCAGGCGCGCCGATTCGACTGGCGGGCACCCGCCAGGCGAGGCAAACAGCGTTGCATACTCGTAGGCCAATGCCTCCTGCAGTTCGGCCAGCGATGTTTGGGTGACATCTTCATCAAACAGCACGCCCAGTTCCGCCAGAGCGGCGACCGCTTCCGGCGTGCGAATGGCGCGCAGGTAGTCTGTACCCGGCTCTTCAATGAACGCGCCGGCCAGCAATTGGTAATAGCTGGCGCGGGCACGCAGTTCCGCCGCGGACTGGTCAGTGTGCGCGAGTTCGGCAATGGCCGCAGTCTGATCTTGCATGAATCACCTCTTTCAAATCCTCAGCCGGCAGCGCGCCGCCGGCTGAATTGATGCCACTCGGACTTGCCCCTGTCAGCTTAGTGTCCGCCGGACGACTTGCGCTTGACGCTTTCCGGGCCACCCCACGACGCCATTTCCGGATGCATCTTGCGATGCAGGTCGCCGGTGTACGCGTAGCGCATGGTTTCCTTGAACGCCTCGACATGCTTGTCCCAGGACGCCTGCACGTCGCCGTACTTGTCGTTCGGGCCTGCTTTCGTGACCCGCACGACCGTGTCGTACCAGCCCTGCGAACCGCCGATCGGATCGGCCACCACGGGAATGATCGCGTTCGGATGCACGCCCTTGTCTTCCCACCAGACGTTCTTCAGATCAGGATCGTCGTTGGCTCCCCAAGCCCCGCCTTTCTCGGATCTGACTTTCGCCTTGGCACCGGACGCAAGACGGCCGTACTCCCAATGGCCGAACGCGGTCGGTATCGCGCACACTTTCGGATGGATGCCCTCAAATACATAGGCCTTGGTGACCATGTGACCAACCTTGCTTTCCACGCGGACCAGGTCGCCGGTTTTGACACCCAGTCGTTTCCCTGTTTCGGTGTTGAGCCATACCGGGTTGCTGTGCATGATTTCAGCCAGCCATTTCACCGCAGCAGTGCGCGACTGCTTGTGGACATTGATCTTGTACGTCGTGAGGACCATTTCGTCCTCCTTCATGTCCTTGTGCCACGGAATCTGCTTGAAGGTCGGCATTGGATTGAAGCCGAAGTCCGCCCAATCGTCGACACGCACATTGATCACGCGGTTCTTGGTCGGGAAGCCCGCGTAATTCTTGCCCTTGCGCTGGACGCCGATCGCCTTGCCGTTCTTCGTGATGACGCCACCTTTTTCCACCACCGCGCCGGCCATGTCGGCAGCAGACAGTTCCTTCTTGTGCAGGCCGAATTCGGCGCGGATCTCGCGGCCAGTCTTGTCGATGATCTTGCCCGTGTTGGGATCGAGCTTGCCGTAGACTGGATACACGCCGTGTTTCTTCAGGTAGTCGAGGCCACCCGCCTCCTTCAGGCCGGGGATGTTGTCGAAATGCTGGCGCATGTAGTCTTCGCCATCCTTGAAGTTCCAGTATTTCTTCATGCCCCGGCTGCCGTCCGGATCCAGCTTGTGGATGATGTCGCGCATGATGATGCGGTTCTCACGCGCTTCACCGAGCGGCTTGATCACGGGCTGGCGAATGCCGAGCCATGGCCACAGCGAATTCGGCATCGACTCCGGTTCCCAGCGTTCCAGGTACGGGCAGTCGGGCAGGATGATGTCGGCCAATGCCGTTTCCTCCCCCATGAACGGGCTCATCGACACGTAGAACGGAATCAGTTTTTCGTCGCGGAACAGCTTGCCCCACACAGCGTCGGCACCCGGGTTGGTATAGACCGGGTTGTCCTGGTAGGTGAAGTAGACATTGATCTTCTGCTTGCCTTCGGCAATCCAGAACGGCGTCAGATGGCTGACCTTGTGCCCGGCCAGCGGATATTCAGACGGATGCGCGAGGTATGAATCCTTTTCCGGTTTCGGCGGTTCCGGCTGCGGTTGCGGCCAGCCCATGCCGCGCGGCATGCAGTAGCCGCCACGCACTTCGATATTGCCGGTCATGATGGGAAGCATCATGCAGGCCTTCTCATTGTATGAACCGTACAAGTGCTTCGCCGGCCCGCGATAGGTGTAGGTGGTGGCCGGCTTGGTCAGTGCAAACTCGTGCGCGATCCGTTCGATGGTCTCCACCGGCACACCGGACAGCTTGGACGCCCAGTCCGGCGTGTACTGCTTGTAGTGCTCCTTCAGTTCGGCCACGGTGACGTTGGTCCAGGTTTCGATGAAGTCGCTGTCCTGCAAGTCGTCGCGCAGGATCACATGACCGATCGCCAGGGCCACCGCGCCGTCGGTGCCGGGAAATACCGGAATCCATTCATCCGAACGGCCAGCAGTGTTGGACAGGCGCACGTCGAAGGTCACCAGCTTGGCCTTGTTGTCGGCCATGCCTTCGACCAGGCGCTGCGAATACGGATTGTGGAAATACGCGGCTTCCATGATGTTGGAGCCGAAATTGAGGATGTACTTCGCGTTCGCGAAATCCGGCGTTTCAATGTCCGGGCCCCAGGTCGGTTCCATGCCGATCTTCTTGGACGATTCGCAGACCGACGTGTGGTTGACCACGGTGGCCGAACCCAGCGTCTTCATGAAGCGGTCGATCACGCCGCCGGTACGGTTACGGCCGTACTTCAGCATGATGGTGTTCGGATCTTCCTTGATCGCGGCATCCAGCTTCTGCGCGATTTCCGCCAGCGCTTCATCCCAGGTGATGCGCTTCCATTTGCCTTCGCCACGCTTGCCCACCCGCTTTAACGGATACAGGATGCGGTCCGGGTCGTAGCTGTACCACATGCCCGAGTTGCCTTTGGCGCACAGGCGACCGCGGGTCGACACGTGTTCCGGATTGCCTTCCAGCTTCACGATGCGTCCGTTTTCCACAAACGCCAGGGCGCCATCCTGGATGTTGCACACGTGGCAGGTGATCGGGATCGCCTTACGTTCCGCGTAGGTGACCGGATTGGCATCCTTGCCGCCCAGTTCGGTTTCCATCGCACGCAACAGCTTCGGCGATGCGGCGGCGGCGGCAACGGTTCCGGCGCTGGCTTGCAGGAACGTGCGGCGCGAGAGTTTCAGTTTCAGCATGATGTGTTCTCCCGATCTTTTTTAGTAGTAGGTCTGTACGATCTGGCCACCGATCAGGATCGCGTAGCGCAAAGCCATGCCACCGGCCAGCAACAGCAGCGCAGCGACCATCACGCCGCCCTTCTGCTTGCCAAACGGCGCGAGCAACACTGCGGCCGGCGCCGCAGTACCAAGGACGATGCCGATACCGACGAAAATCAGGCCCAGCGAACCAGTGGTCATGAGGATGAAGGTCAGCTCCTGACCGCTGCCGCCGTACAAGGTCGTACCAAGGAACGACACCAGCATCGCGGCGATCGCGCCGGTCGTCCACAGCATGATGTGGCGCAGCGCACCCATCAGCTTCGCTTCGCCCTTCGCCAGGAAGGTAGCGACAGCCGCGCCGGACACCAGCGACAGCGCAACGAAAAGCACCGGCATGAGCGGGGTGTTCCAGACCGGACGGCTCTGGTGGACCGTCAGGTCGAAGCCGGTGTAGAGCGGCAGGCCCAGGCCGAGCAGCGCACCGACCACCGCCAGCTGGCGGCTTGAATTCTCATCGTTCCTGCGCATCATCAGGAAATAGGCAATCGACACGATGCCAAACAGCACCAGGTTCAAGCTGCCCCAGGCCAGCGGCGATCCGAGATTGAGATGGAACGGGTTGAGGATATAGAAGAACCGCAGCGGCTGTGACAGATCCCCGATCAGCAGCAGGCCACCCACGGCCAGCAGCACGAAGGACGCATAGAAAGCGCTCGTGCGCAGCGGCTTGAATTCTTCGCGATACCAGGACAGCGTGGAAAAGAAGAACAGCGCGGCCGAAATGCCGATGACGAAGAAGTAGATCGAATACGTGCCGGTCCACGGCATGTGGTGGAATACGGTGTAGTCACCCATGATTGTTACACCTCCTGATTACGGTTAACCAGCTGACGCTCTTGGTCGAGCACGTCGCTGGCGTTGTAGATGGCGCGGCCGAACTCGGAATTGTTGCGATCCAGTCCGATATAGAACACGTGCGGCTTGGTTCCCTCTTCCGGACGCAGCACCTGGGTCGGCATGTTCGCGACCAGTTTCGCCACCTCGCTCTTGGGATCATTGATGTCGCCGAAGATGCGCGCGCGGCCGATGCAGGTCTGTACGCAGGCAGGCGTCAGGCCTTGCGTTACCCGATGGTGACAGAAGGTGCACTTGTCGACGACGCTGGTGATGTCGGTGTAGGTACGGCTCTTGGGCAGCATGAAGCGCGCGTTGTACGGACACGATGCCATGCACGCCTTGCAGCCGATGCAACGGTCGTAATGCTGAAGTACAAAGCCGCCATCCTCGACCTTGTAGGTGGCGCCGACCGGACATGCGCGCACGCACGGCGGGTTGTCGCAGTGGTTGCACAGGCGCGGCATGAACTGCTTTTTGACATTCGGGTACTTGCCGACCACCTTGTACGGCACCCAGGTGCGGAACACCCCCAGCGGCACGTCGAATTCCGCCTTGCACGCGACCATGCACGCATCACAGCCAATGCAGCGCCGCAGGTCGATGACCATGGCGTAGCGTTTGACGCCCTCCTTCCCTCGGGTCTCGACCGATGAAACTCGCAATTCACTCATGGATACGTCTCCTCCTGTTTTTGTTGGCGGGCTGCGTTGCGCCGAAGCCCTGGTTCTCAGCCGGCGCAAGGCGCTGCGATGGAACGTTTTTTCTAGAGCAACAGCTGTGCCTGAATTTTTATTCTTTTAACTTCAATGACTTATCGTTTCATTTTCCGTATTCACGACGACCGAGGGTTACCGCTCCGTAACATCAAGCGTGGCGATACTGATTGGCGGCGGTACCATTTGGTAACACCCCAATTTCGGCCATCTATTTTTTCCGGACTTATTGATCTAGCGCATTTTTTTGCCTTTAGTTAACCGATAGCCTGCGCTGCATAAGAGGCTGTTAATCAAGTTTGGAGACTGCAGTGCGTGCATGGATAACAGGCCTGGCGGTGTGCTGGGCGTTGCTGGGTTTCGCTCCTGGAGCGTCGGCCGCTGACGCGGCCCCTGTTCGTATCGGATTGACGTCCGTCTTCCTGGACGATCAGACATCCTTCATCAATGCCTGGCGCGACTATCTGGAAGGACGCCTGCATCGGAAGGTGGTGTTTGTCCAGCGCGCGAATTACCGCGAAGTGATGGCGCTCATGCGCTCCGGCAAGCTCGATTTCGCCTGGGTGTGCGGCTACCCGTATGTCCGGAACAAGCAATTCGTCAACCTGCTTGCGGTCCCGGTGTACCAGGGAAAGCCGACCTACCGCTCTTACCTGATCGTCCCCGCCAGCGACCGCGACACGAAGTCGATCAGCGACTTGCGCGATAAGGTATTCGCATTCTCCGATCCCGATTCGAATTCCGGTTACCTGGTCCCAGTGCACGATCTGGCCGCACTGCAGGAGAATGCCGCCGGCTTTTTTGGGAAAACATTCTTTACCTGGTCGCATCGCAAGGTGGTGGAGGCGGTCGCGGCCAGCGTGGCACAGGCCGGCGCCGTCGATGGCTACGTGTGGGATATGCTCGCGCGCCAACATCCCGATCTGGCCGCACAGACGCGCATAGTCAAGGAGTCGCCGGAATTTGCATTCCCCCCCTTCATCACCGGCAAGGGTGTCGCACCGGAAGCGGTGAACGCAATGCGGGCAGTGCTCATCAACATGCCGCAAGATGCGGAAGGCCAACGCATCCTGCACAAACTGGGCCTCGACGGTTTTGTCGACGGCAACGACAAAATGTTCGGCAGCATCGAGAAAATGATGCGCGCTGTCGCCGAGAAATAATGTTCCGCGACCTGAGTTTCCGTTACAAGATCCCGCTGCGCGGCAGCGCGTTGATCATCTGCACGGCACTGGTCGTCACCGCATCGCTGATGTTTCGCGCGTATGAAGATCTCAAGCGCGATCTGTTGCTGAACGCGGACAGCATGGCACGCGTCCTCGCGCATACCTTGACGCCGGCGATCCTGCACGACGACGTGTGGCGCACCTATGAAATCATCAATTCACCGTTTCAGATATCGGCCAAAGCCAACATCAACCAGGCCGATGAAATTTTAGTGCTGGACACGAAACAGCAGGTGTACGTTTCGACTCATCCCAAACAATACCCAATGCTGTCCGACCCGGCGCGCGTCAATCCGGAACATGCGCAGCTCCAACAAAAGATCGTTGACTATCGCGGCAGCAAGCCGACTGCGATCGAGCCTTCGAACTCCGGCAAGTTCTACATGATCGCCCCCATCGTTTCTGATGGTGTGCCGCTGGGCACACTGGTCATGGGCTACTCCAATTCGATGTTTCTGCCACGCTTCTATGACATCGCGCGTCGCGCAATGGCAATTACGCTGCTGGCGCTGGCGGCACTGCTGCCGATCAGCTGGTACTGGGGATGGCGCATGGCGGCTCCGCTCACGCAACTGGCCGGCTACATGGACGAGGTCGGCGCGGCCCTTCCGGACGACAGCAAATTGCAGCTCTATGAATCACGCGACGAAATCGGACAAGTCGGCACGGCGTTCAAGCGCATGGTGGGCGAACTGAAAGAAAAGGAAGCGCTGGAGCGGCAAATCTTCCTGTCGGAGCGCCTGGCTGCAGTCGGCCGGCTGGCTGCCGGCATTGCGCACGAAATCAACAACCCGCTGGGCGGCATGCTCAATGCCATCAGCACCTTCAAAAAACGCGACAACCATGATCCGCAGACGCAGAAGACCATGTCGTTACTGGAGCGTGGCTTGCTGCAAATCAAGGATACGATCGCCGCGCTGCTGGTCGAAGCAAAGTTCAAGAGCCACCCACTAACGGTGCAGGACATCGAAGACACGCGCACCCTGGTGCTGCCCGATGCGCATCAGAGGTGCGTTGAACTGAACTGGGAAAACGATGTGCTCGACACGCTGCCGTTGCCGTCGACACTGGTACGGCAGATTCTCATCAATCTGCTGCTCAATGCAATGCAAGCAGTCACGGAACACGGCCATATCCGCTGCCACATCTATCGTAACAGCGACACCTTGACGCTATCGGTCGAAAACGACGGCAAACATATAACGGGGGAGCAGCTCGACACCCTGTTCGAGCCGTTTACGACCAGTCGAGAAAGCGGCCACGGCCTCGGGCTTTGGATGACTTACCAAATCGTGCATCAGCTCAAGGGAGAAATCGCGGTGCAAAGCCAGCCGGGCGAAACGCGATTCATCGTCACCCTGCCTATTCCGGAATCGTTTACATGAACAATGCCCGACTACCACGCCTTTGCCTGATCGAGGACGATGACATCATGGGCGAATCGCTGTGCGATCGCTTTGAGCTGGAAGGCTTTTCCCGCGACTGGTACAAGACCGGAGCCAGCGCCTTGGCCGGACTGACCAAAAAGGATTACGCTGTCGTCATCAGTGACATCCGCCTCCCTGACATGACGGGCGACGCCTTGTTCACGCAGTTACTGCGCCAAGAGGCCAACCTGCCACAGTTCATCTTCATCACCGGATTCGGGGATATCGACACTGCGGTGCGCTTGCTCAAGCAGGGAGCCGAAGACTACATCACCAAGCCGTTCGACCTGGACTTGCTGATGGAGAAGATCCGCAAACTTTGCGCCCGGTCCGGTGCACGACGGCAAACCGTTACTGATCTCGGCATTTCCGCCGCCATGCGCCGGATCGCGGAAACGCTGCCACGACTTGCCGAACACGCCACCACCATCTGCATTACCGGCGAATCAGGAGTAGGCAAGGAAAAGGTGGCACGCGAGCTTCATCAATGCGGCACCGACGCGGCAGGATCGCCCTTCATTGCTGTCAACTGCGGCGCCATCACCGAGAGCCTGATGGAAGCCGAATTGTTCGGCTATGAAAAAGGCGCGTTCACCGGCGCCGCGCGCACCAAGAAAGGGGTATTCGAACAAGCGGACGGCGGCACGCTCTTTCTGGACGAGATCGGTGAGATGCCGCTGGCGATGCAAGTGAAGCTGCTGCGTGTGATACAGGAGCGGCAAATCGTGCGCGTGGGCGGCGAGGCGGTCATCCCGATCAACGTGCGTCTGGTTTGCGGGACCCACCGCGACCTGAAGCAGATGGTCGAGCAAGGCACGTTCCGGGAAGACTTGTTTTACCGGATTAACGTGATCCAGCTAAAGATCCCGCCGCTGCGAGAACGGAAGGAAGATATCCTGCTGTTCGCCGATCTGTTCCTGGCCGAGTATGCGGCCAGCCACCATGCCAAGAAAAAAACACTGCTGCCGGCAACCGAATTGACCCTGCTCGAATACCCATGGCCCGGCAACGTGCGCGAGCTGAAACACGCGATCGAGCGCGCGTGCATCCTGTCGTCCAACGAGCGGCTGTCGGTGGACGACCTGTTTGCCGACGGCGGAATTGACCAGGCCACGTTGCCGCAACCGGATGCCGACCTGAACGGTTACCTGCAGGCGTGCGAACGGCGTTACATCTTCAACGCGCTTAACCTGCACGGCTGGCATATGGGCCAGACTGCCACCGCATTGGGTATCAGCCGCAAGAATCTCTGGGAGAAAACGAAGAAGCTTGGCATCGCCGCTGCGGACAAGGACCCGACGGGAGATCAGGACAAGGTGGAGCGTGGCGCGGGGGCGCACTGAACTGACAACTCAGTGGCCGACGTCGCGCTCCTGGAGCCGGATAAAGCGCTCGGTCAAGTCCGCCAGTTCACGATAGAACACCGTCTCGGCACCGTCCTTGATAGCGGCAGCGAAAGGACCGATCCAGGCACCGAGGTGCGCGCGCAGAAATTTTTGTTTCAGTTGCTGGACGTCGGCCAAGTCGGCCATCTGCCCGGCCCGCTGCGCCTCATTGCGCTGGAATTCCAGCAGGTACAGGAATTCCAGCTCGACCGCGACATGGTCCGGCAGGTCCATGAACTCGTCGCTGATGTCAAACCCGCCGGCGCTGTACAACTCCAGCACGTCCAGGGACGGGTTCTCCTCGGTCTGCGCAGGTGCAGCCAGCCAGGACGAACCATAAGGGTTGGCCTGCGCCTGCACCGGCCCAAGAAAAAGCCGCGTGTAATCCACCAGCAGCGTCTGCAGGTCTTGCGCTGCAAATGCCGCACTCAGCTTGCGCACGCCATCGGCCAGATCCGGATGCACGCGTGTGGCGGCAGCCAGCATCGAGTCAAACAAATGCTCCTCGGCAAATTCCGGTCCCGGTTCGTAAAAGCAGGCAGCAAGGAAGCGGCACAAGTCTTCGCGCGCGGTGGCCTCGTCGGGGTCGTAGGCGGACATCGTTATTCCTTTAAAGTAAAAAGGGGCCGGTACGCCGGCCCCCGGTACAGTTGGCGCGAACCTTATTTTGCGGCACGCGGACTGTATTTGCCAATGTAATGCACGTTCGGCTCGGTGCCTTTTTCTTCCAGCAGGCGGAACGATTTCTCCTTCTTCAATATTTGCGAAATCTGGCTGTTCGGGTCCTCCTGGTCGCCAAAGATGCGTGCCTGTGCCGGGCACGCATCCACGCAGGCCGGTTGCAGGCCGTTGAGCACGCGGTGGTAGCAGAACGTGCATTTCTCAGCCACGTCATCAGTACGAACTGGTTGCGTATCGCCACCTTGCCACCGATTCATCATTGGTGGAGTTGCGCCCGCCAATGCAGCAACTTCAGCACCCGACGACGTACAGCCGGGAATTGCGGAGTTCTTGTCGGACCACTGTGGCTGCGGATCATCCTCATAGGGGTTAAGTTGGCACACGCTATAGCTTTCGCCGCGCAGACTGGAGTCGTCGAGCTTCTCGTGGCTGTAAGGACACGACTTCAAGCATTCGCCGCAACCGACGCACAGCTCCGCATTTATTAACGTGATCCCTTCCGGCGTCTTGTACAACGCCTTGTACGGATTGCCCGGGCCCGCCTTTTCCGGATTCCCGGGGCATTTCTTGACGCAAGGCGCATCGGAGCAGTGATTGCACAGCACAGGAATCACGCTGTGCGTAGTGTTCGGGAACGTGCCGTCCGTACGTATTAGGAAGTCCGCCCAGTTGAAACTATGTTCGTCACCACGGTTACGGGTGTTGTTTTCGGCCTTGCAGGCGAAGGCACACGCGCCGCAACCGTTGCATTTCGACAGGTCAATGACCATTCCAAGTCGTGTCATGATGTATTACTCCTATAACTGGTTGCGGCCGCTTAAGCCTTCTGGATCCGCACACCGGTGAAGCCGCCGTTGCGCGCAGTCGAACCGCTCAACCGGTCGTAGTCATCCACCAGAATTTCATTGTTGTTGCCACCAAGAGGCGTGGCCTTTGCGTAGTCCTTGGCGGCTACGCGACCGTACGCCCAATGGCCTTGACCGTAGCATTTGGCCACCGTGCCCGGCCGCACGCCTTCCCATAACCGGAGTTGACAACTGATCGATCCGGCCACGGACGTGATCTTCACGGTGTCGCCATCCTTCAGGCCAAGCCTGGCGCCGTCGGACGGATTCATCTTGACCACGTCCCTCCATGAGACGTCGCCCGGGTCGACCTTCTTGAACTCCTGATACCAGGGCAAATTGGCAGACCGCCCCTCGCGGTTCAGGCGCGACTTGTAGTCGATGAAGGCGAACGGATAGTCAGCCGCGCTGCCGTGGCGCTTGACCGGCTCGTAGTGCGGCACGAAAGCAACGTCGCCGCGGGCGACATAGCCGCTGACTGCCAGGATGTCGTCGGTCGTGGTTTCGTACTTCTTCGCATGCTCGAGCAAGCCCTTTTTCAGCGTCTCGCTGTAGAACTCGAACTTCTTGGTCTCGGTCCCGAACTTCCCACCCCAGCCCTTCTTGAGCGTGTATTTCGGGCCGCTGAACATGCCCTTTTTCTTGAAGTCGGCCCAGCCAGTAATCGGCGCATCGCCTTTCAGCGGTTCCTTGGCTGCCCATATCGCCGCGCTGGTCATCTTGGTCGCGATTTCGGAAAACTCCATCGCCGTGGTCGGTGCCTTGCCGGTTTCCGGATCCTTGAATGTTGTCGAGTAATAGTCGAACAGATTGGGGAAACCCTTGGCCTTGAGCTTTTCCGCCAGCAGCCACATGACCTCGGTCTCTTCCTGCTTCACATCCCACAGCCGCTTGACGGCAGCCTGCTGTATCGACGCGTAGGCGTGGCCGTTACCCATGTTGGTGACAATGGACCAGCCCTCGGCCGAGTTGAAGGTCGACGGCAGCACGATATCGGCAAACTGCGTCATTTCCGACGGATTGGGAACCATGTGCACAAAGAACGGCACCTTCGCCATCACCTTGTCCCAGCGGTCCGCGCCGGTGCAGGAGAAATTAAAATTCGCCCATGACGCCATCAATACCTTCACCGCGCCCGGATCCTTCAGCATGCCGTTCGCAATGTTGTTGGTCACCACACCGCTACCGGGCTTGGCGCCCATCATGGCCGGCATATCCTTGGCGCCGCGCCCATCGAGCTTCTTGCCCTTGCCGGTGCTCTTGGCCAGATCATCGACAAAGGCATCCGCGCTGGGGAACTTGTTGAGCGGCGGACTGCTCGGGCTTTGCCAGACGCCACCCTCGACGTCGATCGAACCCAGCAAGCCGTTCAGCGCATGCACTGCCATCGCCGCATAGGTGCCGCGCGGATTCATCGCCACGCCCGGCCCCATCCAGACCGCGACCTTCGGCGCGGCCTTGCCCATAGCGCGCGCGACGCGCACGATCTGCTTGGCGGGGATCAGCGTTTCCTTTTCGCCCCATGCCGGCGTGCGGTCCTTGAGTTCCAGGTTCCACCATTTCACCAGTCCATACGTTTCCTTCTCGACGAAGGCCGCCTCATCCACGGTCGCCCCGGCGACGAATAAATTTTTGCCATCCTTGAAGTCACCGACGAATTCACGGTTCCAGAGGCCTTCCGTCAGCAGCACATGGGCAATGGCGCCAGCCAGCGCGCCATCGGTGCCCGGATTGATCGGTAGCCACTCGTGCGCCTTGGCGGCCACGTTCGACAACCGCGGGTCGACCGCAATGACGGTGCCGCGTTTCACGATGTCCGGGAAGCGGTTCATCATGTTCGGCACCATGCGGTTGGAAGCCAGCGGATCAGTGCCCCAAGCGACCAGGCAGTTGGTATTGGCCAGGTCATAGTCGCGGTAGCCGAAGAAGCCCTGCGTCAGACCGGGGCCCATTTTTTCGGCTTCGGCGCAAATCGCGCTGTGCGAAAAATAGTTGGGCGTGCCGAACAGTTTTGGCAGCGTGCCGTACAGCAGATCAGTCGACGTAGGCGAATAGCGTCCGCGCAGGTATGTGAACTTCTGCGGCTCGCCCGCCTTGCGCAGCTCGATCATCTTGTCGGCGACCGTGTCCATCGCTTCGTCCCAGCTAATCGGCACGAACTTTGGATCGACACCGCGGCCCTTGATCGGATTGGTGCGCTTCATCGGCACCTTGATGCGATCCGGATCATACATCTGCTGCGGGATCATATGGCCGCGCGGGCACACATAGCCATGGTTGGTCTTGGACAGTGGGTTGCCGCGCACGCGGGTCGCGCGCCCGTCCTGCACGAAAATCTGGATCGCGCACCACTGCGTGCATCCCTGGCAAGTGCTGGCGATCCAGTCACCCTTGGCCGGACTGCAGGGCTTTGGCTTGCGTGGTACCAGTGCGCTGTGGAGAGGTTGGCGCAAAACTGCAGAAGCACAGCCGGTGAGCAGCAAGCCCGCCGACACGCCTGTCGCCATGATGAAGGTTCTTCTAGACAGCCTCATATCTAACTCCTGGATTAATTGATCTTGCAATGTGCGTATGAAATGCGGTTCTGCGTCTCTACCGGCGCGGCTACCAAATTTCCACGCATAAAGCGTACCTATACAAATCAGTCAATGCGTCTACCAGCTGCAGCGCGTGCATAGCAAATCCGACCACCGCACACTGCGAGCAGTAGCGGTCCATAGGCAGCTCCCGCGTCCCTGTGGCCTGCCGTTCCCGCCTTTGCCGCCGCTGCTGACTGGACGGGTATGGTCGGGATCGCTCCTCCATTGAAAATCCTCCGCCCTTTCCCAATGCCAAGCAATCACGCGATCTGCTTCAGTTCGCATTTCTTGATCTGGAATAGGTTTTCCCGCATTGAAGAGGGGACGCCTCTCGAATCCGGGAATGTGCGTGTGCGCCGTGCAGAGAGAAGTTGGCGAGATTAGCAGCATATGGCAGTGGCGGCGAGCAACCCTGGCCGAGGATGAAATGGACACAAAATGCCGAAATGATGCGGGCTTGCTATTGCCGCTCAGCCGGCACGCTCGCCACGTGACAACCCGCTATGTAGCGTAACATTACGAAAAGCTTGGCCTATCCACTGCATTCACCACTTGCCTGCCCTTACACGCTTGCGCAGTGTTGAACGCGGGGCCCGAAATGCCATACTCAAGGCACTTTCTGTGGAATGGTCCCCAAACTGCCTTCATCGCAGCCTGCGTGCAGGTCGCGCATGAAGTCCGCAACCTCACTGGGAAAGTGGCGTTGTGATCGTTACTAGGGCGTGTCCTCATTTCAATTTGACCCAAATAATGGTGCAGGCCAAGAAGAGCATCGCTTTGAAATTTCGTGCCAATTTTTCATAACGAGTAGCGATGCTGCGAAAGTGTTTCAGTCTTGCGAAGAGGTTTTCCACCAAATGGCGCAACTTGTAGAGGTACGAATCGAATTCAGGATTGGGCTTTTTGCTGTTGGATTTCCGCGGAATAACGGGATTCATTCCAGCCTGTCGCAGTTCGTCTCGGATGGCTTCTGAGTCGTAACCTTTGTCTGCGATGAAATTCTGTGCCGACGCTACTTTTCCGATGATGTCGGTCGCGGCTTTGGCATCGTGGACTTCACCCCCAGTGATTTTAAAATCGATCGGATTTCCATGCGCATCGGCGGCCATGTGAATCTTGGTGGTTGCCCCTCCACGAGACTTTCCGATGGCGCGTTCTTGGCCAAGCCGAGCTCCGCTCGCATGCTGGTGAGCGCGGACATAACTTCCATCGGCGAATACCCACTCCGTGTCAACTTCGCCTCGTAACTCAAAAAAAATTCTGCCCAAAGCCCTTTCGCCGCCCAACGATTGAAACGGTTATACGCCGTTTTCCAAGGACAAAACTCTTCCGGAACGTCCCGCCATGGCGCTCCCGTGCGAAGCTTCCATAAAATCGCCTCCATGATCTCTCTGTCATTCTTCAAGCGATGGCAACCTTTCATTCGCATTGTCGCCTCAAGCTGCTCCCATACCCCATCACTTAATACTCGCCGAACCATTCCCATCCCCATTGTCTGAGGCGTCAGAATCCCACAAATCAAACCATCTTGGCACCCAATAAACATCAGCTTGGAACAAAATGAGGACACACCCTAGACTTCGAAGCGATCAGCGTTCCTGTCTGATCCTGTCACGGCAGTGACCGCGTTGCCTGTTCTGCCTTCGGAAAAAACGTAATGAGCGCATCACGTTGCAAGATGTGATTGCAACCGTGAAGCGATTCCGCGCCTAGGTTGTGTCTGGCCGGGATTCTTCTATCACAGAGTGAGGCCCCAATTCGCAAGGACCGCGAGCCTAATAATATGGATATCTTCGAATTGCTGAAATCCGCAGGTGGCTTGCATTCTTGTTTGAAAGCGCAGTGGCGGCACAGTCTCGGCCATATGGTATGCCTTGCCTCTGCGTCCCCAGCAAGAATAGCTTCACGATGTGCAACCAGCGTGATCAGCTCGGCACGCGTCAACAAGCGTACTCGGTGGAGTTTCCTTTCCCTATACCCCTTTTGCTGAATAAGCACATACCCGTACGGAGCAACTGGTTCCCTAGTTTGTGCCTCCAGTGCAAACCGTTGCGCAGACAGTTCGATGATGTCGGACAAATAGACTCGATCGACTTGCCGCGTCTTCAGTTCGACTATGGTAATTAGACCGTTCCGATCACGGTACGCCCGATCCACTTTCGCAACAACCGACACTTGCCCGTTCGAACGAAACATCTGCTCAGCGTAGGCAATCTCGGCGTCTTGCAATTCTTGCGGCCGCCACGCGTTTTCGTCGGTCTCAGTACCATTGCGCCCAATCCAACACGCAAGGAGGGAAACGACGATGACCGCAGCGGCAAACAAGCCCCATTCAACCGCTGTCATGATCGCCACCCTCGCCGCGTATTCTGCGTTTTGCCAAACATACCAACGGCTTCAATACCGCCCGGACAAAAGGCTGCAGCCATGATTTGTGTTGCAATACCTTACAGAGGACCGGCGCCGTTCGGTAGTACAGCCCGATTAACCGGCGCCCGCTGGCATAGGGGCGCAAAATACGGTCACGGAACCTTCTGAGTGCCTCCGTTTCCGCCCCCTCACCGAACATCAGCGTCGCGATGTAACAACGCCCCTTCCTGTTTGCCGCCCGGATTCCATCTCGATAAAAGCGATCATGTTCTCGCACGCCACGCCGGATCGCTACGCGTTGGATGGCGGTACTGCGCCTGCCGTGGCGATGCTCGAACACCACCAACCGCTCGCACACGCCCATTTGCGCCAACGCCGACGCGCTCACCGCTTTCGATTTCCGCTTTTTACTTCTCCTATCTGCCATGAATAACTCCTACCCATGCCAACGCATTTTCGGCCGCCGCCCTATTCGGTAATTGGTGGGCCGAACACCTGGTTGGTGATCGACGCGTCGTCCTGCGTACCGAATGCCGTCACACTCCTGGCTTCAAGTATCTGACCAGTAAAGCCGGTCGGCCAATGCTGCGCGAGCAAGCCCTCCTGGGCGAGTGTCCGCAGCCGGTTCACCCGTTTCGTTCCTTTTTTGAAGCGGATCAGATCATCGTAAAGACGTGGATTGTCGTCACGCTCCAGCTCGAATACCAACCGGATACGTTCGCATGGGATCGCAGGCTGACGGTTCATGTCATTTCTCCCCGGTCATGGCCATCCTCAGCGATACGCAACTCCTTGTCGAGGGCGCTACTGACGTAGTTCATTCCTGCAATCTGGAACCCTTTCACGTTGGCATACATCGGTTCCTTGACCTCATGGATCCTGTGTTTCGGGAAGGCTTCCTTGACCGCCTTTTTAAACAGGAATGCGCCGCCGCCAACCAGGATAATGTTCTGGAAGCTGTAGGCGGCCTCGATCCACTGCATCATCGACGACACTGCCTGCTGCGCGATGGTCCGCGCGATCGGCATCAGGGGTGCGATGTCGTACGGTTTCTGGTAAATCATCGGGTTCTTACCCGTACGCAACGCAATATCGATCGCATCGAAATCCCGGTACGGCATGCCGATGTCCGCGCTGATCTCGGTTGCGATTGCCTGCAACACATCGAACATGCCGCGGTTGACTGAATGGCTTTTCTTTTGCACGAGACGCATGCCTTTCGCAACCAGCCAGTCAAAAGTCCTGGCGCCGGGATCGATGATGAGGCTTTGCTCCTGCTCGATCGCCTTCCATTTCTGGTGCAGCGATGCGTAGTACACGAGCGCCCCTTGGGGCTGGGCGATGGCGAGGGCTTTGCGCACAGTGACGGTACGCCCGCCGCCCACTTCATGCTTGCCGGTCATCGCCTTTTCCAATGCGGACTTTTTAGAGGCCAACGCGGCGACCGGCAGCCCAACCACCAGCAAATCGACGATGGCGACCTTCATCATGCCGAGCGCGCCGCACAGCAAGGCAGCATATTCGGGCGTCTCGGTGTAGCGATCATGCATCTGCGTGGCGCGAAACGACTCCGCCGCCAGACCGACTTCCGGCCCCACTTCGTAGAACAAGCCATCGATCGGCACGGCGAGCGTCTTGCGCCGCTCGGCAGCGGGAACCATGGATAAGTCCCGCGCACTCGGGTACGCCACCGACGGAAAACTGGCGCAACGAATGTCATTGTCCGTGCAGCCCGTCACGAACTTGGTGTTGCCAAAACCCACATCGACTGCCCTTACGATCTTTTCCATGACTGCCTCCAATTCTTTACGTTCAGGCCGATCGCCACCAGCATCGGCGAAATAGTGCTGCCGCTCCACGCAAAACGCCGACGCTTACTGCCGCATTTCGGCACCAGGTCGCTCCCGATTGCGTTCACAGTGTCATCGCGTTGCATCCGGAATCACACCGGTTGTCCTGCGAGCACACCACCGTGCGTTCGCCTATCACTACGCTGCCACCGGAAATAATCCCGTCAAGGGCACGGCGCGCTGCGCACTTCAAGAGGGGAACCAGAGGCAACTTCTGCGTCCATCAAGCCCGCATGCCGCTGTGGCTTGCGTGTCGATCGGAAGATAAATGCGCATCAAGGGCACTGTCCGCCACACGAAAGCGCCGGAAACCGCTTGACGCACCGCGACCGCTGATGTCAACTGATCATGCTCGAAGGGCTCCTTGCCCCGGTTCCCATCGCGGGAGCAAAAAGGCGTCGCAGTCGTCACCTGTCCCTGAAGCGCCGATCGCTGAATCGGTTTGCACGGCCCTTGAGGTCGTGCCCATGACTCCATTCTCTTCGTGCAATTGACCTGCCGACGCGCCACGCATGGCGCCGGCTTTCTTCAAGAAAGCGGCCACACGCCGCAGATCGACCGGCCGGCACCCGATGCCGGACCATGAATTCCCGTCGCCCGTTTTGAGCACGCGTTTCACGCAGCGCATGGCTGTGCTTGCCTGTTCAGGCTCCCCATGCGTTTTCGCTCGAACACCTGACACCGCCCCGGACTTTCGGTGAGGGGCGGCCCCCTGCAGGTACGGCGGCCACGACCACGAACTGATCCCAAAGAGCGCGAGACCCGATCTCGGCGCTGATGCCTTGCCAAGCCCAGGAGGCCGGCGGCATCGCCCTCCCCCGGATGGCGCAGAAATGCGCGGCCGGGACGGATCAACTGAACCATTTTTAAGGCTGACCGAGCCGGCTTTCACGCGCACAGCCGGCGCAACCGAGGGGAACCGCAACGACGCTGGTGGTCGCGCGTTGCGTAGTGCATTGACCACGGGACGGGCGTAGCAATGGAATCGGCTACCCGGTCCATCGGCTGGCGATTCCACACTTGCGCTTTACGTCCGCCATTCGAGCAGCGGACGGTCGATCATGGAGAACAAGATGTCCAAAGCAACGCAACACCGTCGCACCACATCTGCCGTGGCCTCGCTTGTTCATCAACCGCGCCGCCGCCAAGACTGGAACGGCCTCTCCGCGCGGGAAACCCTGGCCCGTTATCCAATCGGCAAGACGCCGCCGCTCAAGGTGCTGGAAGTCTTGATCGCGCTCTTCAACAAGCAGCACACTGCCAAACAGAAGGAAGTGTCGTTCAAGACGCGCCAGGAGCGGGCGGACTTCTTCCGGCGCTTTTTTCGCGACCTGAAGGACAAGGCCGGATTCAAGACCCGGCCCGATCCACGCAACTTGGGGGAAAGGCATATTCGGGCCAGCGTGACGGTTTGGCATAAGGAAGGGCTGGCGCCGGCAACGATCCAGACCTATCTCAGCTTCCTGCGCGGGCTGGCCAACTGGATCGGCAAACCCGGCCTGGTACGAGCGCCCCACTATTACGGATTGCAGCCCGACGCATATCAACGCCACGAAGCGGCGCAGCGCGACAAGAGCTGGTCCGCGCAAGGCATCGATATCGATGGCCTCATTGAGGAGATTTGCCGCTTCGATCCGTATGTGGGCGCGGCGATGCGGCTGATACGCGTGATGGGCTTGCGCCGCAAGGAGGCCATCATGTTCCGTCCGCACCGGTGCGTCGTTTTGTTCGAGGCGACCGGTCTGCCGCTCCACAAAAGGAAGGCCGAGCGCTATGCGCGCATCAAGGCCGGCAGCAAGGGTGGACGCGAACGCTTCGTCGCGCTCGACACGCCGGAGCGCCTTGCTGCGATCGACCATGCACAGGCGGTGGTGACCACCAGCGACGGTCACATGGGACATCCATCGCACAGCCTGGAGCAGGCGCTACGACGATTCAACTACGTGCTGGAGAAATTCGGCGTCACGCACAAGGCGCTGGGCGTAACCGCGCACGGGCTGCGGCACGAAGTGTTGATCGAGCAGTTCGAGGCGATGACCGGGCATGCGGCGCCGGTACGCGGCGGGGAAAGGCTGCCGCCAGAAATCGACGCGCCGGCACGGCAGGACGTGGCAGAGCTGGCTGGCCACGCCAGAAAACGTGCATCCAACGCCTATCTTGGCGGCGTCATCGCCCGTCAACACAAACAAAATAATCCGTCCGCGAACGAGGAATGAACACGGTGCCAAAGAACCCCGTAAAAACACATCGACCGCGCAATCCCGAATCTAAGATGGGCAAGTGATGATTCGATCCATCAACATGGATTCGGTTTCCCACATCCGATGCGGGTTCCAAACTTCACTTCGGTGGCATCAGAATGTCTTTGTTCATGGCAGATTCGCGGGTGTTCTGGTAGGCAATTTGATTGTATGCTTGACGACTCACGGCGGGATACGCCACTTCCTCGTTGACAACACCATGCGCGTTGCCCTCATCATCATCTGGTCATTCCTAAAAAAGGGTGATCTATTCGGCCTGGTCGCGTTCTACCTGCGCACGGGCCGCAATCGCCTGCATAACTGGCTGCATGACCACCCACTTTCGGCGGCCAAGCTGCTGCGCTTTGCGCCGCTGATGCTTGCCATTGGCGTGCTCCTGTTGACTGTCCGATATGGCTCGCTGGATTCCCCCGTGACCGCGTTGGCGACGTGTTTTTCTGTTGCTTTGGGCCTCTGGCTCGCCGCCCCGACGATCGCGGTCCTCTCGCTGAACGGACCGTTACTGCTGCCTTTCATGCGCGCGTGGCGACACGGCGCGCTGCGCATTCTGTCATTTTTTGTACCGGCGTTTGCGGTCGTGCTCTGGTATCGCGGCCAACCGATGCAGCAATTGATGGGCGTTGGCGCAGTCCTGCTGCTCTGGTTCATGTTCTACGGGCTGGTCGAATATTTTCTCGATGCCCTGCGCTGGCAATCCAAGCGCCGCTTGAAACGGCTCGACATCGGCAAAGACAGGCTCCACCTCAACGACGCGGAATACTGGCGGATCTGCGTGCATGAAGCCGGACATCTGCTGCTGTACGGCCAGTTCGACTCCCTGCCGGAAGACGCGATTGCCGTCGTCGACCGCGAGCCGAAGTATGGCTTCGGTGGATTCGTCACACCGATTCACACGACGGAGGCAATTGATGCGACAACCGACGTGCTGTTATGGCAGGCGACGATGGCCTATGCCGGAGCAGCGGCCGAGAGAAGCGTGTTCGGCGCCCACTGTGAAGGCGCCAGCAAGGATTACGAAATGGCAGACGAATTCATTGTCCGACTGGCCAAGTTAAGCCACACCGCCTATTTCGCGCCCCCAGCGAACCCGACCCAGGAATCCGCCAACATCATGACCATTTGTCGACTGCGGTCGGAATGCCAGCAACGTGCCGAAGAGTTCATTGCCCATAACAAAGAACAGCTGATGCACATTGCTCAACAACTTCGATTGACGGAATGCGTGAATTGCGAGGACTTCTTTCCGGTATGGCAAACCCTCGTCCTTCCCAAAAGCTGGAGGAAGCTGGTGCTGCCCGCACGGATTCCACGGCTAGATAGCGACGGGCGCACTACTTATGCGCTGCAATCCACAACGTAAGGACGTCCCAAGGAAATTTCCGTAGCGAAGGAAGTTCGCATGGCGGTGGTGCGCGCCAGCAGGAAGTCGAGAAAATGCTGCGCCCGCACAACGTAATCCTCCTCCGATCGCTGAGGAACGAGCGCTGCGTCGCTCGGACTGTTCCTGCTTGTTCTTGATCGCCGCGCTCGCGCCGAGATGCGTTTATCCCCAATCAACGTTCACTGCGCCAAGTAGTGTCCGGGCACGACCGTACATGAACGCGCTATTCCTGCGCGCAAGGGGTTCCACCAAAGCAACCTTGCCTTTATACTGTTTAGATATACAGTATAAATATTCACCATGCTCCTTTCGTATCTTCCACGGCCAGTGTCGTTCCGGCTTCAGTTCTTGACCCCGGCCGAGGTCTCGGAACGGGTAGCCTGCCCTATCTTTACTACAGGAATCAGGGCCGGCTTTCCGTCCCCCGCCGCGGACTTTGAGGAGGGGCGGCTGGATCTGAACGATCTGATCCAGCACCGCGAAGCGACATTTTTCGCGTGGTGCGAAGGCGACTCGATGATCGGCCTTGGCTTGCGTGACGGCGATCTGCTGGTCATCGACAAGGCGGCGATGCCGGAAATGGGCGATATCGTGGTAGCGGAGATCAACGCTGAATTTACCGTCAAGCGCCTCGGCCGCATCGACGGCAAGCCGCATCTGCTGCCCGCGAATCCGGCGTATCCGCCGATTCCCATTCCGCCTGACGAAGGCATCCAGGTATGGGGCGTTGTCATTCGCGTAATTCACGACCCCAGGCCGCGCGCAAAGAGGAAGAAGATATGACGATTGCGCTGATTGATGTCAACAACTTCTACGCAAGCTGCGAACGCGTATTCAATCCCGCGCTGACTGGCCGCCCCGTCGTCGTGCTATCGAATAATGATGGCTGCGTCGTGGCCAGGAGCGCGGAATCAAAGGCACTCGGCATCCCGATGGGTGCGCCTTTCTTCGAGATCGAGAAGGAATTCCGTAGGCGCGGCGGCGTAGCGCTGTCGAGCAATTACCCTCTCTATGCGGACATGTCGAATCGCGTGATGTCCATCCTGGCTGATTTCAGTCCGGACCAGGAGGTGTATTCCATCGACGAGTGCTTCCTCGGCATGGCGGGGTTTCGGGATTTCACCTCCATCGGCCAGAACATTCGGCACAAAGTGAAGCGATGGACGGGCTTGCCGGTCTGCGTAGGCTTCGCGCCAACCAAAACCCTCGCCAAGCTGGCGAACCACATTGCCAAAAAGCACCCGGAGTGGCGCGGCGTATGCGATCTGACAGCGCTCTCGCCAAGCGAGCAAGACGGCCTGATTGGCGGCATCGACGTGGCCGAGGTGTGGGGTGTTGGACGGCGTATCGGCGCGCAGTTAGCCAGCATGGGCATAACAACCGTGCGCCAGCTGCGCGACGCCAATCCCGCCCGCATCCGGCGCGCATTCTCGGTAGTGCTGGAGAGAACCGTGGTCGAGCTCCAAGGCACCCCGTGCCTGACGCTGGAAGACGTCACCCCACCGAAGAAACAGATCATGGTGTCGCGTTCCTTCGGCAACCCGGTATACGCGCTGCAAGACCTGGAGCATGCGGTGGGCGCGTTCGTCGCGCGCGCCGCAGAAAAGCTGCGCAGCCAAAATTCATGCGCAGGCAGCATTCTCGTGTTTGCGCAGACCAGCCCTTTCCGCGATGAGCCCCAATACGCGCGCAGCCTGACCGTGCCAATCGCAATGGCGACGGATGACACCCTGACGCTCACCCATGCGGCATTAACCGGACTGGCTGCCCTCTATCGGGACGGGTTCGCCTACGCCAAAGCGGGCGTCCTGCTCAGCGAACTGGTTGAGCGAGAGCGGGTGCCGCAGGATCTGTTTATGTGCGAGCAGCAACGAGGAAAATCGGCAGCGCTGATGGCAACGCTCGACAAGGTCAATGCCCGGTTTGGGCGGGGAGCGTTGACGGCAGGAGCCGCCTCCGCACAGGGCATCTGGCGCATGCGGCAGCGTAAGAAATCGCCGTGCTATTCGACGCGGTGGGAAGACCTGATTCGGGTAAAGGGGTAAATCAATGCATGCGTTGTGTACGTTGGGCAATGGAAGTCAGCGGGCGGGAAACAACTCGGCGAGTTGCCGGTCCGCTGGGCAGGATGAATCACCTTCAGCTGATTACAAAAAACGGCGTGGACGCACCGCATTCTTCATGGTGAAACGTTGTGCCGACCGATAGGCTGGAATACCCGTTCTCCAAGGAGTGCCTCGCGATGCGCAATCCCGATACCATCCGCCAGCAGATCGCCCTCTACGAGCGCCGCATTCGCGAACTGGAGTGCGACTTGTTGCATACCACCGCGCTGCTCCATGAAGACAGCCTGACCGGCCTGCTCAACCGGCGCGGTTTTCAGCAGGCATGCACGTTGTTGTCGGCAGGCGCCGGCGGGCACGGCGCCGCGATCTCCTGCGCGATGATCGATCTCGACAATTTCAAGACCATCAACGACCGGCATGGCCACGCCGCAGGCGACCGTGCGCTATGCCATTTCGCCGATGTCCTGCGCATGAACCTGCGCCCGATTGACCATGCTGCCCGGGTCGGCGGTGACGAGTTCGCCCTCCTCCTTCCGGATGCCACTGCGGCAGATGCGATGGACATCCTCACCCGGCTCAATGCTGCTCTGGCGGCACGCCCCCTGCTCACGGACGCCGGACTGCATGCGCTGCATTTCTCAGCCGGCGTCGCCCAGTTGCGCCCCGCCGAATCGGTGCATGAACAACTGGAACGGGCCGACGCGATCCTGCTCCATGCCAAGCGCAATGGGAAAAGCAAGGTGCTGCTCTGTCCCTGATGCACTCGGCACGGCAAAGCTAGACACTGCCCACCCGTCTCTTGGGAAGTTGCGATCTATTCACGTAATAGCGTGGGAAGTCGGCACGCGCGTAGATATTCGCGAACTTGATGCCCCATGCGCCATCGCGGTAAAAATAAAGGCGGCCGACATTGCCATACAAACCCAGCGCCAGCAGGTGATTGAGGTGCTGCTCGATTAATGAGTGAAGGGAATCGGGCGTATACACCACCACAAATGCCGGACGGATCGACGCACCGTCGATGGTGAACGTGGACTGCGCATAGGTAATGCACTGCCAAACCATGCGCGTGGTCTTTGACGTTGTTCCGCCGATGCGATCAGCCCACTTGCATTCGATCCCGAACCATTGGTCAGTAAAGCCGCACTCGATCAAGTGCGGCTTGGCTCGCGCCATGAGATCGATACGCACGCCGTCACCGTCCAGCGGATGCACGCCACGAACCTCACGTCTGAGTTCGAAGTCGGAAGCCAGGCGGTGCATCAAATCGGCGGTCAGAAGCGACTCTGACATGGTAGATCTTCCTTCGTTTCCTGTTGACGGTCGCATTAAATAGGCAAATAACGCATAAGGACATCCCATATCCATGGGATAAATTTCCCGTTCGTCACCAGGACATCACGGTCAACGCCCCACTCCAGCACGGCCATCCGAAAACACTCCCGCGTGCGCGGGGTTACGCGTGGTGTAACGCCATCGTCCGCTCCGCTCCCTTGAACGCGGCTGCATCAGGTGCAATACTCAATGCGCTACTTGTGGGTATCGTACCTACACAGCCTTCACCCTGTCCTGTCGTCAGGTCATGCGTGAAGTCCGGCAATCCCTGTCGGCGTCGCAGTCGTTACCTGCCCTTGAGATATCGGACTCCATTCCGATTCAGTCACGCAAGTGGCTCGCGGTATCCGTTCGGCGTCACCCGCCGAACTGCAGGTTGCTGGATGGTTTTCTGACCTGCGAATGTTGAATGCCGAACGATCGTCTTTGCCTAGCGCGAGGCCGATGTTCGTGTTGAAGAGCGAGGTAGAAGTCGGTCCCAGTTCGCAAGACTGTGGACCTTGTGTTTGTCGTGCGCCTACGGCGTACGCTCACCGAGCGCCTCTGGTTCGTCATGACACTGGAGGCATCCCTAGCGGGGAACATTGTTCCCTGCCGGGAGAGGTGTTCCCTTTCTTTATTGAAGGAGAACACCATGCTCACAGCAAGTCTGAGCCATCAAGTACGCCCTGTTGGCGTACTGCTGGGCGGTTCCGGCATTTGCCGCGCCGTCGAGCAGAAAACCCCAGAGGTTGGCGCACTGCTGAAACCGCGCACCGATCTCTGCGTAGCACGGTCGCTGCCGTGGGAAGTCGATCGCAATGACTGCAGCCACGAACAGGCGTCGGCCAGCATGGCCGCACCCGAGGAATGTGAATGCTGAGTCGTATTTCGGTGTTTCACATCGCTGCAACCCAGGGGAAACGTCGCCGTTTCCCCCTTGGGGTGGCGTTCCCCCTTTCTATTCGGAGAACTCCATGTCCCAAGAGATCATTCAACGTTCCCGCCCCCGGCGCTCCGGCGTTCAGCTGGAAGAGGAGAAAGCCTGGATCAGCTTCTATCGCCGCATCGGCAATCCCGCCATTGCCGCGGAAGTGATGCATCAGCTCGAATCCGATCCCGAGATGAAGCGCTCGCACCTTGCCCTCTATTTGCGCGGCAAGGAATCGCTGCGCCTGCAGAAAGTGCGGCAAGCGCGACACAAGCGCATCGGCCAGTTCGTTCGCATGCTCGCCGCTGCCCTGTTTGTCGCGCCGGCACACGCGGTCCTGAAGCTGTTGCGGCAAAGCGGCGCGATTGCCGTCGAGTGTCTGCCCGAGCTTCGCAAGGAGCCAGCCGAACGACAGATCAGGGGGCTGGCGCAAGAAGCCGAATTCGCGCAAGCGCAATCGGCGTTCGACCGTCAGACAGCAGTGTCTGCACCACGGCAGACAAATGCCCCAGGTGTG
Organism: Noviherbaspirillum sp. ST9; assembly: GCF_048799745.1. Classification (NCBI taxonomy): domain Bacteria; kingdom Pseudomonadati; phylum Pseudomonadota; class Betaproteobacteria; order Burkholderiales; family Oxalobacteraceae; genus Noviherbaspirillum; species Noviherbaspirillum sp. ST9. The sequence goes on from NZ_JBLWFR010000005.1 coordinate 336,368, forward strand.
CCGACCGTATCCTCGCCTGATCTCAAGACGGGAAACGACGGATAACGCGCACGACGCTGTGCCGAGCAGAAGCCAGCGGGAGGATTGCCCGGCTACCTGTCGAGACGCTTCCGACCTCTGCTGCCGGCGCTGCGGATCATCGATCGCCTTCACGTTTACCGGCTTCGTGCCGGTGACGTGAGGCGTTCGGATTCGCGCAATGGCAACAAGTGTCGCGCATCGATATAGCCTATGCCGACTTGCTGTCGAAGCATCGTGCCCGTTCGCGGTCGATCAGCCAGTGCAGAAATCGGGTTTCTTTCGAAACGCCCCAATGATGCCGCTTGCACTGTCGAATGTACGCGTCCAGGTCATCGAGCGTTTTCACGTCAACGGGAGCGAAGCCGGTGATTTTTGTGAAGCGCGCGATTTCTGTTCTGGTCAATCGAATGTGGTTAGCGAGGCGGATCATCGTCGTCCATGTCAACAAGGGGTTGCATCGACGATTTTCGCGCTGTTTTAGCCGTTTGTCCTTACCGCGTCACGCGGATTCTTAGAAATATTTTCGCCTGACTCTCCAGTCGCATCATAGTGTGACAGGACTGACATTTCTTTCCGCCAATCACACGGTGTGCGGCAAATCCACAACAGCCCCCGCCTCTTCCCCGCCAGCCACATAGCCGAACCGACGCCACGCCGCCGCGTCGACGTCGATCGGGCCGCTACGCTTGGAGTCGAGATTGGTCAGCACCCCATGCTGCGCGAGCCGCCCCTTGGAAAACAGTTCATACAGCAGGTGGGCCGCATAGCGCACCGCGAGGTCGTTGATGAACAGACCCTGCATGGCCAACGACATGCGTACCGAGCACGACGGCTTATCATCATCCGGCATGGACTCGTCCAGCAGTTCAGGAAACAGCTCGGTCACGCATGGCAGGCGCGGCGAGAGTCGCACACCCCGGCGCACTGGCACTTCGCCCAACACCACTTGCGCCGTGGCTTCGGTATTGCCGATATCGAGCCAATAGTGGACGCCTCCCGGATCATCGAACAACCGTGCATGGAGCGCGCGCCGCGCCGCCCTGCTATCGACGCAGCTGACGATCAGATCGGCGTTTGCACCGAGCAGACTGTGACGCCGGTACTCTTCGTAGCGGAATGGTTGCGCCGTCCAGTCCAGCCCGTAAAACTGGTTCAGACGGTGGATCGTCACGACGGCCTTGAAACGCCCCACATCGGCCGGACTGTAGAGCTGGCGTCCGACGTTTTCTTCGCTCACGCGGTCGCTATCGAACGCGGTGATGTGCAGCCCATACGGATGTCCCAATGCCTTCATCGCAATATCGAGCCGTGCCAGGCATGCCGCCATCTGCGCGCCATTGCCTCCGACGCCGATCAGGTGAACCTGCACCCGCTTGTTCAGCAAGCTTGCATCGATTACATGTTCCATATCTGCCCTCCTTCCCAATCCAACCAGTTCAGTATCGACCTCCTCGGCCCCGCTGCAAGACCGTCGCTCGTCGGCTCTGACTCTTCCCATGGGTGGCGCAACGGTTGGTAGAAGCCATTCACCGCCAGCCGGAAGGCGGCGCTCGGCTTGTCGCGATGCAGGTGCCCGAACACGCCGGCGACTTTGATACCCCGATCATCGCCGTTGTCGATCGGCGACCAGAAGGCGCGGGAGCGACCATGCGTATGCAGATCGATGGCGATGGACTCGTCCTCGTCCAATGGCGGCATCCGGAAAGCGATGCCGTCCGGTGACGCCTGCAGCGCGTCGTACACCTGCAAGCGCAATGTTCCGCTACGGCGGGAGTAGATCAAACCGCCTGCAATCTCATTTGGCAGCCGCATTCGCCCTGCCGCAACAAAGGCCTCCAACAGGCACACTGGAATGGCGCCGAACGCGAAGGCGATGCGCGTCTTGACTGTCCCGTATGGCAGCGGCGGAGCCGCAGGCAGTTCCGCAATGCGCAGCATGCAATCCAGCCAGTCCAGCTTCACCTGCACGAACACGCCGTTGGCCGCGATCACGACACGCTGTCCGTTTTGCATGTCGGGCAGTGAGCCGTAGCGCGGCGCGGCCACTACCGGGCAGGTACTCTGCAAGGCATTATCACGCGGATCACCGCGCATTCTGGCCTCCCATGCCGAGCAATTTTCCCAGCGTCGTATTGGCGTCCATCAGCACGCGCTCGGGGAATGTATTGAATTTGCCGTTGAGCATGTCGCGCCAGAACGCATGTGCGCCGCCGCGATATTGCACCAGTTTGCCCTTGGTATTCGGATGCGTAAAAAATGACCCAAAAAAGGCAGCATTCCAGGCCTCGATCTTTTCAGCGGTTGAGCCATCCGGCACCTGCACATTGCCCCGGCAAATGTCGCCGCCATCCCATACGTTGAAATAGGGGGATTGGAACAGCGCCGTCTGCAACGTCGGGCGACGCTTGCCCTTGACCGCCCATACCTTCCAGACACTACTGGATGCGGCAAACACCAGTCCGGGGTGTGGCACGACTTCGCCACGTTCCGGTGCGCTCAATTCCGGCGCACGAAAGACGATGTGGCGCTTGGCGGGAGGCACCCACCACAGCAGCAGATCACCATCCATGTACAGCACCGTTTCCGGCAAAAAGCCGCCATGTGCGACGCCCTTGACCAAGGCGCGTGCCAGTTGAATGGCCGCTCGCGGCGTCATTGCCTGTCCGGCCAGGATGACCGGTTCGCCATCCACCTGTTCGACCTGATGTACCGTCGCCAATGCACTATCCGACGCTCCGCGGTAAATCAATACGGCCTGATCGAGCCGCAAGATGCCGTCGGTCTGTGTGCGAATCCGAAATTCCGCCTGATTCATGGTTCACCTCCAGCGTCAGTTTCCCGCCGATAGCCGGTCGATCAAGCGGTCGAGCAGCCGGATCGTCTTGAACCGCACGCGCATTGCGGACTGCCATCCCCGCATGGCCTGCGGCGCGTCGATGGCAATCTCCAACTCCCCCATGCGGTCACAAAACTCGGACTGGTGCGCCATTTGCAGCAAGTCGTCGTAGATGCGCACCGTCAGGTCATCCTCGCGCCACGACAGCACCGCGCCAAAGCCAATATATTCGCCATCGACATCGGGGCGGAATTCGTCCTCGATGCGCAATGTGGCTAGCGCCAGCACATCAGCCGCAATGTCACGTGCCAATGGATCGGATGCGTCCTGCGCCAGGCGTGCCAAAGCACGACGCGACAGGCGGCGCTTGCGCGGCGTGGCGATTACCCATGCGGGGAATGACTCGTCCAGCTTTTTGCGCGTCACCATTTCCTCGCGCATCGCTTCCCGCTCGTCCTCGTTGTCGCCGCATTCCATGTCGAGCGCGACTTCTTCATTCTCTTCCCCGCACCAATAGACGTAGGACACGACATCGCAGGCAAGGTCGGGCGTGAACAGCGGATAGACGAAACGGCTCTTCTCGCGCAACACATCGAGCACCGCCGCGCCGCATCCGGCCTGCTGCCGCTCCAACGCCTCCAAGGCGTCGCCGACCGCCCATTGCTGCTCGCGACACTCGCCCCAGCAGATATCGACCTTGTGATAGCGCACCGGCTCCTTGCACGAGGCGGACGGATAACCGCCCGCCTCGTCCACCGCCGCCAAGCTGAAATACGGTCGAAAGCAATGCAATGCGCCGAGTTCGCGCTTGACCCAGGCATCGAGCGCCCGTTCGCATACCTGCAACGCGTCGTCCCATGCCTGCGGAATGTCGCCCTCGCGCACCGCTCCCGCCTGGATCAGGAAGCGCGCTACGGCCGCGTTCGCCGCCGCAAGCCGGGACGGCACCACCGACAGCGGAATGGTCTTTTCCAGGCGCGGCAATTGCAGCGCATGATTCACGGCAGAGGCGGCAGCGCCTGCGACGGCGGCAATACCCGAGCCGACGACTGTTGACGATCGGTGGCCCCGCTCACCTGTTGACAGAAAATTTTCCATAGCGTCGAACACTGCATCACGTTCCGTTTGTTCAAAGCGCGCACCAGCGCCATGTCGGTGGCCGGCGTTTCGCCGTTCGCGAGCGTCTCGACATACGCTGAAAACGCGGCGAGCCGGGGCTTAGCCTTTGGTGCCGACCGCCCGCTTAAAGGTGATTTCCTGGATGCCATTGCGAATTTCTCCCATCTCGATTTCCGCGCTCACCAATTCCGGGTACTGAGCACTGTACAAATCGCGGATTTCCCGCGCATCCAGCCCCGGCACGTCGGGTAGGTGGATGCCGTTGTAACGGTATGACCGTTGTACTTCGCTCACTTCGATAGCCATTGATCGCTCCTTTTCACTAATCGCCGGAATCCGTTCCAGCATCGACAGGAACCATTCTCCCAATGGCGAAAGCCGCTTCAAGCAGAGCAGCGGACGGTCTGGACTCGGCATCTTCATCCACAAAGACTGGCATAATTGTGCGTCGTACCCTACTGCGGGCAACGATTTCTATGTAAATACGGCGCGCTCACGCGTCTTCTCACATCGAACGTTCAGGAGCAAAAACTGCATGGGGAATGGAATCAAGATGCGCATTGCCGTGGATGTGCACGGCACGTCTTACGATATCGATGCATTGCAAGCCGCACACGATGCCAACAGCACCATTCCCGATTTGTTTTGCGCCGATCCCGTCTGTCGAAAAGCCGTTCGTTTCGTTCCGCGTCATCAACAGAACCGCAAAGGCCGGATCGAGCCGGTGGACGTTCCCGCGTACATCGGTCTAACCAGCGGTTCAGAACATGTCAACGACTGCCGGTATAACACCGCCAAACGCATTGCGGTCATCGTCGATAAATCGGATCGCGATTTCGTCAGCGAACTGGAGGCTGGCAAGCGTGAATTGCGCCTGCTGGTTCTGCATAATGGATTGAGCGGCAAACCGCTGTCCAGTAACCCGCCAATTCCGACCGGCGCAACGCCCGGCTTCGGGCCGGGCAAAGGAACGAGACAATACGTATCCAGCGGACAGAAGCTGGATTCCTATTTGCGAACCACAGCCGATTTGCTGGAGCTTCGCTCGCTTTGTGACTCGGACGCCGCCCTGGCCGCACAATTGACCCTGCGTTTTGGCCCCAAACGGATTGCCTGGAACGATTTTTTCTTCAACCGGGATCGTTATGATGAGGCGTGGGAACTGCTCAAAAAGGCGGGAGGAAATGCTCATCCGATTGCGTTGACCGGAGAAGTGAAATCCCACTACTCGCCTCCGGCTGGCGCCAAATACAAAAGCACATTCCTTAATTGCCGTCCGCTCTATCGAAAAACCGATACACCGAACAGAGTCGAGTCGTTCGAGGTCAGCGTGATGCATGCCGATGCGGCATGGCTCAGCAGCTTTCCGGTCGGTACCAGCATCATCCTGTTTGGGCTGTCGGAATACAAAGAGATCGTGGAAAACAGCGCAAAGGACGCGAACGACCCGAGCCGGACTGTCACGTATGCTGTCCATAAACTGAGCTTGAGGCCGAAGTTCAAGCAGCAGATCGTGACGGTGCTGTAGTGCAGTGCGCGGGGCGTTTGCCGCTCCGCGCACTATGCGTTAGCCGAACAGTTGCAGGGATTCGCCGGGCATGATAGCCACGCCTGCATTTTCATCAGCCTTTGCGACGCCGATGTCTTCGTCAGCGACGGCCTCCTTTGTCGCCGGATCTGAAGCGGATTTCGGGGCCCGTGCCGATTTGGACGCATTCGTCATCGCCTCGGTCGCCTTCTTCGCCGATGCGGATCTGGCCGCGTCCAGTACTTCGTTGGTCGCCTCGGCCTGTTCCATCAGACTTTCGCGCTTTTCCCGATACCCGCGCAGCACGTCGAGGAATCCGGCGTCGAATTCCTCCGGCGTCGCCGTCAAGGTCAAGTCCTTGGTGAGCGCCGGTTCGCCCACATCCTTCTTCGGCTTCGGCAGTACGCTGATGGTCAGCCGCCCGCTCTTCTCGTCCGCACTCACTACCATTGTCAGCGTGGTAGTCGTCGCCAGCGCATACAGTTCTGCAAACATCGTCATCGTTGATTCTCCTGTTGAGGAAAGCCCTATGAGCCATGTTACGGGCGTTCTATCGCCTGTCCAGCCTCCTATCCGGCGATTACGCCGGAACCGATTCTTCGCATTCCTGGGAGTGCGCCTCATGTTCCGATCCACTTCCATCCGCAATGATTCCTGCCTCTTGCCCCGTCGTATGGCGTAGCGGCTTGCGCGGATAGCGCATGACCTGCGGGACTGCGCCTTGATACTCGAAACTTTTCACCGTAAGCAGCGCATCGATGAAAGCATCCTTTTTTCCGGCGCGCGCCGTTTTGAAACGCTCGCCCATCGCCTTGCGCAAGCCAAGTTCAGTGGCCAGGCTCTCCAATTCGCTCATCGTGAACAGTTCGAGGAAGGTTTTGTTCAGTTGAAATTGCCGCTCTTCTTCGACTTCCAGATAGTTCAGCAGCACGCCGAGATTGGTTTCGTCCACACCGAAGGCTGCCGAGGCGGCGACCGCCTGCAACAGACGAGAAAGCTGATCTGTGCTGACGCCAACGACCCGTTCGAGATGGCCGTGGAATGCGATGGCATTCGACTGTGCCTCCCCGATCATCTTGCCGACGGCTTTTCCGTACTGCGCAACACTCAAGTCTGCGCCGCGACCGGCCAGGGTCAGTGCAATCAATACCCGCTGGTTACGTTCCGGATGCCCCATCAATTCGTTCGCCGCCCAGCGTCGCCATTGTTCGATGCGATACTGCAAGACCCGCTGCGGCGTCTGATTCGACGGCTTCGGCTTGCCGGTCTTGGACCGGTTCGTGTTGGCCGGTGCGTCGCCGCTGCCGGGCGTCGCCACAGCCTGCACGCCCTTGCGCGCCGCTTGACGCCAGTCGGCCACTTTCTTCGTATTGCAGGCGGCATCGAAACAGAGGGATTTGGTCACATACCCATATGAACCCGCCATTGCTGATACGGCGCAACCGAACGAACGGCACCCCTTGCAGGCGGAGTATTGTTCCGCACCGACGCCAAGTTCGCCCTCGGCCGACAGGTGCAGCGCTTGAAATCCGTCACTCGGCTTCACAATCCGGATGACTTGATATTCATCCTTGAGCGCCGCCGCCTTAGCCTCGATCACCTGCATGGTCAGTTCGTTAAAATGCGTCGGGTGCTGGCAATAGCCGTCACCAAGCGATTCGGCAAACAGTCCGGCCTGACGCGCCGAATTGTGGATGCACCCGGCGCACTGCGCCGTATCGAAGATGGCGTCGGCGAGCCGCCGCGCATACTGCCCAAGCTGTTTCTTCAATACCGTCACCGTTACTTGGTGCGCGACGACACCGGCCAGTACCTTGTCTTGCGTGGTGGGCGGCACGCCAGCCAGCAGTTCGGCGTGGCCGACCAGAATCTGCCGCTTGGTCAAGGCGCCCAGCACGGCGGGTGTACAGGCGAGTAGCGCGAGGCGGCGTTCCAGCAGCGCGACATTCCAGCCGAGCTGCCGCGCCGTCTCTTCCTTGTCGCCGTTGTTTCGGTAAAGCTGGCGCTGCGCGGCTTTCGCTTCCTCCGCGACCGATATATCGGCGCGGTGGAAATTCTCGATGAGTGCGATCGCATCGGCGTCGGTGTCGCCCACTTCAAGGATTTTCACCGGCATGTCGTAGTCGTCGCCGAAAACGTTCTTGGCTGCGCGCCAACGACGCTCGCCGGCGACGATTTCAACCAAGTTGGAACCCTCAATGGGCCGGACCAAGATCGCTTGCAATACGCCGTAGGTGCGGATGCCGTCTTCCAATTCCGCCATTTCCTGCGGGTCGAAATATTCACGCGGATTCTTGCCTTGTACGATCCGCGAGAGAGGTAACGTCTCTTGCATATAAACCTCCATGTTCTGAATGCCTTCGTCAGGCGTAAGAACATGGTCTCAACGGCGTCCCGGCTCTCAACCCCGCCGTTTTCGTTCCATCGATGTAACCGCCACCGAAATAGGACCGCCACAGCGGGGCATTGACACGGCAAGCTCCGTGGATGGTTGCGACACGCTGTGGCGGATGCGACACTGAAACTGCATTCTCGATCTATCGATCGCCCCCCTCCATCCGGAGGTTCTGACCTAGGTCAGACGTCGCAGTCGTTACCTGCCTATCTAGCTACGCACGCGCCACGCGTGCATCCCGTGCGGGAACCTCGTTCCCCTCGGGCGCGGCGTTCCCGCTTTTTTATTGGAGAACGCCATGAGTAAACTCTCAGTCTTGTCGCGCGCCAAACTCATCTGTGAACTACTCGCCCCGCCTCATCCGGCGGCTGTCTCAGATGCTTCGGCGGCATACCTTTCATCCAACGGTTCAGCGACGCTTGCCCCCTGCGATGCACTTGTCAAACACAAGCTTGCCGTGGCTCGCGAGATCCTCCTGCGCGACTTGGTCGCGCAGATGCAATCCGGTCCCGTCTTGAGTTCGCCCGACGCGGTCCGCGCCTGGCTCAAATTGCGCTGTGCCGGGCTTGAGCACGAAGTCTTTCTCGTCTTGTATCTCGATGTGCAAAACCACCTGATCCAGGATGAAGAAATCTTCAGGGGGACGCTCACCCATACCAGCGTCTATCCGCGTGAAGTGGTGAAGTCCGCGCTTGCGCGCAATGCGGCTTCAGTGATCCTGGCACACAACCATCCGAGCGGTCATCCTGAGCCCAGTGCTGCCGACCGTGCCTTGACGACCCAGCTTGCCTCCTCGCTAGCGATGGTGGATGTGCGGGTCATCGATCATTTCATCGTTGCCGGGGACAGCACTGTTTCCTTCGCCGAACAAGGTCTTTTGTAGTTTGACTGACCGGCATTGCATCCAGAGCCGAGCATTTTTGATCCCGAGGGCATGCCCCTTGAGGTGGCAGCGCCATACCGTTCGTTATCCGAAAGGAGTTGGTGAAATGAAGGTACCGCGTTGTTCTGCCTGCCCGGGCTTCGGTCGATCGCTCGGCCGTCTTGGTCGATTGGCATGGTTCCGTTGCCGCGATTGCGGCATCGATTTCCATCACATGCGTCGTTCCAAAGTCCAGAGAACCCCATCGGCTGTATTGCCGAGACAGACAGAACGTTCCACGAAACGATAAGTACCTCGTAGTAAATCGCCGTTCCAGCAACAATAAACCCGCGTTAGGCAATGCCTTTCGCGGGTTTATTGCACGCAATGACGATGCTTGCGTTTCTGGGAAATCCCGACAACGCAAATCAAGCGCTATTTATCACAAGGCCTACTGCTTGAGTCGTACCTTGATCAGCGGTCGCTGGTCGATGCGCCCGATTTTCCAAGAGTAGGTGCCGAACATGCCGAAGAAGCTCGGCGTAGAGGTCGCGTTATGGGAATTGATTTCCGCATTCTTGGGCGGTTTTACATCCAGCGTACCTTCGATGGTGATGCCAAGCTGTTACAGGTCCTTCTTTCCTTTCTCTGTGAGTTCACTCGACGCGATAGTCATGACGCCATACTTGTCGGTTTTGACATTCAGGATGCTCAACATGGTCATCGCTTCGCCGGCTTTTTTCTTGCCTTCAATGACAAGGTTGTAGCGTGCATCGCCCTTGTACGTCGCTTCCCGGACATCCGAATTTTTGCGCAGCTTTTCGGCTTCCCCTTTTAGTCCGGTTTCGTCTTTCGCAGACACCCAACTCCAAGAGAAGTCGATACGCCCTCCCATGTTTATGGGAGAGGCGACGCATGAACATGCGCAAATTAAAAGATTACATCATCTTGCCTTGTGGACATATAGGTCATCGATAGATAGGCAGCGACGTCAGTCGACATATTTCGTCAGTTAGCGCTGCATTCGATGCCGTTCACATTCCATCTACCGGCAAAGCCGAGGCTATTCTTCTTGGTGGTGGAGTTTATGTCCAGAAAAGTAGAATTTAGCGCGTGCAGCACAATGATCGTTTCCATGTGCTTTGATTTTCATCAGCGCAACAATTTCCTTGTAGAACATATACATGCAGAACGGCAAGACGAGTTATCCACAGTGTTAGTCACAATAAATGTGGGTAACTTCATGATGCCGTTACCGTAGAACATTTGCCTTGAAAACGGGATTGGTGGCCCGGAATAGTCGAACGAGGCACCGTTCTCAGTTTGCGCAGTGCGGCACGGGCATTTCTCCGCCAGCGGCCAGTTTTTCCAAATCAATCACCGCATCGGCCATCGCCGTCAATTCCGGCGTTTGCGACACAAAATACTCGCGCCCATAGCGGCCGATACGCAGCACTTCCCGCTTCATCGCGATGAACATCCGCTTGCGCTCGGCATCCAGCGGGCCATCGGCTTCGTCCGAAAACAACGTGTTATAGCGTCGGCCGGCGTTTTGCGCCAGGTACAAGGCGATCGCGCGGGTCAGGCATTCGTTGATCCATACCCGCTCGCCGCCGCTCATCAGCGTCACGCTCTTGGCAACACCCGAATCCGCGTCATGCACGATGATGTCGAAGCCTTCCCGCGTCTCGCCGGTGCCGATCTCGACCAGCGTCTTGATCGACACCGTGAAGCGCGGACCGTAGCATGCCAAAAGCAGATCGTTGGCCAATCCCGACAGCGTCGGCCCGGCATCATCGATCGACAGCGCAATCAAGCCATCGTTGCTCAGGCACTTCGCGAACAAAGTCCATGTGCCCAGCGCCGCCTCGATCCCGGCGCAGCGCGCCTCCATGTGGGCGACCTTTTGCGCAATGAGCGCTTGGCGCCCGACCGCCGCCTCTTCCTGTCGCCGGTCGCGCATGGCAGTCAGGAATGCCGACTCGGCCTCGGCGACAGCCTGCTGCGCCCGCGCTACCGCCTCCTGCGCCCGGGGGAGTTGTGACGCGTCGAACACGGGCGGCATGGCCGAAAGCGCGGCCTCGACGCGATTCAACACGTCCCGCTGCCGTTGCGACTGTGCCGCGCGCTGCGCCGCGATGTCCCGTCTCGCCTCGGATACCGCGGTGCGTTCCGCCTTTTCTTCATCGGTTTCGCCATGTGCCGCTGCCGCCAATTCCCGGATCTGCAGCTCAACCGCGTCGATTGCATCCCTTGCCTGTTGCAGCTCTCCGCGTCTGGCGGCCAAGATAGCCAGTGCCGATACCAGCGACGCCGTGCGTCGCAGCTTGCGCTCGGCCATTGTCAATCCGTCCTGTACACCAGACAAATGCGCTGCTTGCCGTTGATTGTCGACGAGATGCGCGACCAGCGCCCTGCGCTCGCCCTCCAGCCGTGCCACCTGCAGCTCTGCGCGCGGCATGAGGCTTCTCGCCGCATGGGCGTCCCCCAGCAGCTTGCATTGCCCCTGCAAATCGGTGCCAGCACACGGCACCTCGGCGGTCAGCCCGAAGCGCCGCGCGAGTTCTTGCGCTTTCAGCGCGGCCTGCCCGGCTTCGCGTTCAATGGAAGCGATCCTTTCCCGCACCAGCAGTTCGTCGGCGAGCAGCGTGTTGCGCTGGTCCCGGTCGCGGCGCAGCGCCTGCACACGGGTCTCCCGCGCCGCCGCGACTTCTTCCACAAGCGGCAGGCGGGCCGCCGCTCGCTCGATATTGCCGCCCTGCCGGATAACAGCATCCAGCTTGTTTCTCTGCGCCACCAGGTCAGTACGCTTCTGTGCCAACGCCGCGACCCGCAGTGCAATGCGCCTGTCCAACGCGGCCAGTCGCTCGGCCTCTCGCTGATCCTGGCTATCCAGGGAGGCAAGCGTGTCGCGACCGGACGCACTCATCGACCGTCGCTCATCTTCAAGTTGGGAGCGCCGCGCCTCAGTCTGCATCGCCGCCTCCTTGTTGGCCAATAACTGCGCCAATGCACCCTTCATCGCGTCCAGCGTGTTCTGACGTAACGTTTTTTGTGCCTGCGCGGTCGCCAGCCGTTGCATCGTGTTGCCGAACTGCGCGATCTCGCTGGCGATCTGTTCTTGCTCCGCCTGCAGCATCATGCGTTCCTGACGCAGAGGCGTTAGCCCGGCGCGTAACAACTTGGCCGTTTCCGCTGCCTTCGCGCCCAACGCGCGAATGTCGTCCAGGCCAAGCAAGTCGGCCAGCAGCATCTTGATTTCCGCATTCCGGTACGTGGACAGCTGGCGCCTCCCCTGCGAGGAAAACACCGACGTGAAGAAGGTCTGGGCGCTGCCCAGAAGTGCCTCGACGCAGCGCAGGTACGTGTCCAGCTTGCCATCCGATACCGTGCCGTCCGGCAGCGTGACCGGCAGCCATCCGCACGCGTCCCGCACATGCAGATAGGCTTCCGTCCGCCTCTTGCTGTTGAGCCGGATCACGACCTGGGAGCGGTAGCGCTTGCCCGCATGCTCCCAGACCAGATCCTTGATGCTCTCCGGAAGATAAACATGCTCGTAATAGGCAAAGCCACCCAGCGACTCGGTGCCGGCGCGGGACGGCATCAGCGGATAGGGCGTCATGTTATCCATCACGGTCGTCTTGCCGCGTCCGTTCCTGCCGACGAACGCGATCAGTTGCGCATCGCCAGCCAATTGCTCGAAATCGAGGTGCAATGCGTCGCGCCCCAATCCATCCCGAATGCCGCGAAATCCTTTCAGCGTCAACGAAATCGGTTTCATGCGATATCTCCTTCGATCGGTTCGGACCGTTCGCCACCGGTCCACAGCACCAGTATTCCGTGGGCGGTGCGCCGTGCAAGCCGACGCTAGCACTGTTCGACTGTGTCCCGGGTGGCGAGCGGCGCGGGATCGGCGGGGAACGATTGTGCGAGGATCGCGCCGGCAATCTCTTCCGGGGCTTGCCTATGCAACTTCTCCAGACAAGCCAACAACGGCTCCGCCTGCGCGTCGATCACATTGGCCCAGGCACGCACCTTTGCCGCCATGTCTGCCAGAGAGGAAATCCCGGCCGCACGCGTGCGCACCACCGGAATCACGCGACCGGCCAGTCTAACTTGTGCCGCACCGGCAAACAGTCGCTCGATCGCCGCGCGGTCGATGGCCTCGGCATCCTCTTCCGGCATCGTCCAGCGCACCCGCACGAACGCGCCGCCGACGTCGGTCTCGCGCACAATCTGCCGCAACTGTTGCATATCCGGCAGGCCGTCGAACAGGATATCGATGGTGCGCCGGGCCGGTGTCGCCACCAATGCGTATCGCGCCGCCTCGGCGCCGATTTCCCACAGCAGGAAGCCCTTGTCACCCTGCTCGCCATGATGCAGTCGGCCGATCGACCCGGCGTACGCGATCACTCTGCCGTTGCCGGTCCATGCCTGGTGCTTGTGGATATGGCCGAGCATGAACGCCGTCGCCCCGGCGCCAAACAACGATCCTGTCGTAAATTCATGGTCGAAGCCGGCCATCGGTACGTCATGTTCCGTCAGGCACCCGTAAACAGTGCCGTGCGACACGCCGACCGTGGCAATGCCCTGCCTGCGCGCATCTTCATTGACGACGGAAAAGCCGCGCAGCAGCAGCGCCAGCTGTTCACCCACCGCACGCGCCGCATCGGCGGCGCCGACCGCAGCGGCCACGACCGCCTTGTTCACGACCGGCACGCAAGAAAACAGCGCGCGTGCGCCGTCCGGTATATGGTCGAATCGCCAGCCGTCCGACGCACTCCAGGTGCCGTCCCGCCGCAGCGCCACCTGCTGCAGTCGGTCGGCCACATGCACCGGGTATCGTCCACCCAATAGGCGGAATACGTTCAATGTGCCCGGCGGTTCGTGGGAAAACGTCCCCTGCAACATCAGCACCGGGCAGTGGTCCGCCAGCCGCCGGATGTTCTGCGCCAGTGCCGTGACGGCCGGCGCGTGGATATCGAGTGCATGATCCGTCGAGTCGCCCGAGATCACCGCAAAATCGACACCGCGTTCAATCGCGGCATCCACCGCGAACGTGAAGCAGCGGCCCACTTCATCCAGCGTCGCTGCCGCGTAATGGATATCTGAAAAATGCGCCCCGCAAATCGTGTCTGCCATGGTCTGTCCTTTCATGGGTCGTGATGCCAGCATCGCTGACATTGATCACTGTTCAAGCACGGGGCTGATGGGCTCTGAGTGCCGCATCGACCTTGTCGACGAAGCCGTCGGGATCGTTGCGGTACCGCTCGACCTCGTCCAATGCACGGCGCCGTCCATTCGCGTTGAGCAGCCAGCCCGGCCCCCAATGACAGTTGGCGTACGCTTCGTAGCGCTCGGCAGCGATTCCGAACTCGCCGGCCGCGGCAATCACTTGCGCCGCGCTCGGCGCGCTATTCCGCAGTGATGTGGCATCGCGCTGTCTGTCGGTAAACGATGGCTTGGCTGTCGCGGCGATCGGCTGGTCGTCGTTGCCGTTGGTTCGCGTATCGGCTTCCGCTTCGTGCTGTCCGGTGTTCTCAGGGCGCATGCTCCACGACGCTGGCGCCGTGGCGACAATGGCGCCTGTTCGATGGGTTACCGGCGCTGCGTCGTCTTCCCGGTACTCCAGTCGTTGCGCGGCTTCGTCGGCTTGGGCAGCTGCGTCATCGTCGTCCTGCGCCTGCAGTAACGAGGTCACGTCGATCGGCGCTTCGAGTTCAATGATCCACTGCGCAGCGCGCACCGCGCGGCCGGTGTCGTCGATGTGGGCGACTTCACGCAGCTTCTTGGTCAGGTAGAACGGCGTGCGCCGGTGATCCAAAAAACCGGAGATACGGCCGCCGCGCAGGAACGCCAAGGTTTCGAAGCGCTCGATCGCACGACTCATCGCATAGAAGCTATTCGTGTGCAGCTCGAACGCGTCAATCGACGGGATGCCGGGGATGAAGAAGATGAAGCGGCCCGACAGATTGCACTGCCTGGTCTGAAACTCGTGGCAATTCTCCGGATTGCAAGTCCCGCCATTCTGGTCGCGCAACATCGTCTTGCGTCCGCCAAAGACCCGAATCGCGCGCTTGCCCTGGTGGTCCATCGGCACCGGTGCATAGCATTTGCAGTAGCGCACCCGACCGTCCGCCGCGTATTCGCTCCAGAAGCGTCTTTCGTTCGCGCCCCACGTCACCAGTTCATGCGGCATCACCGCTTGCCACGCATCCGCCGGAAACACCACCGGGAAGCGGTACAGACGCCTGGCGCCGTCGCCGCGGTCCTCGCCGTAGGCATTGACGATCTGGCTGGCGAGTTCCGGATTCGGAAAGTCGTTTGGTCGCACCGAGAACCACGGCACGTTTTTGGGAACCAGTGGGGATTTCAGTTCCGGAAGGGCCTGGCTGATGGCGCGCTCGATGTCGTCGAACGACTGGCCGCCCGCCACGCCACGCGCATAAATTTCCTGCGCGACGGGATGCTCCGCGGCTCGCTTGGTCAGGACTTTGATGCCGGCTCGGATTTTCCCGCCGGTGGGGATGCGCGACTTGCCTTGCCCGAGGAGGGTGGCAATCGCCGGTTGCGATTCACTGAGTGTGACTATTGCGTGTTTCATGCTGAGGCTCCTATGCAATGCGATGTAGTTCGCATTGCCAGGATCTCCGACGAATCCGCTACTTCAAGCCTTCGCTTTTTCAGCCTTCTCCAGCCGATGCTTGCGGACAATGACTTCCATCACACCGCGCCTTTTAAGAGACTTGCATATCGGAATACGTCCGGCTTGGTTTGCGCACCAAAGCGCATCGATTCGATTACACAGGAGAGAAAGCCGAGGACGGATTCTGCCTTTCCTTGCGCCATGAACCAGTCGCCACCGGCAGCGCGACCATAAAAAAGAGCGCTCTCGATAACAAATACGCCGTTCGGGGCAAGGGCGTCTAAGGGATCAATAAACTTTTCTTCGAGAGATTCGATTGTCTTCGGCCCTTTAAACCCAATGATAAATGACGGGATCATATGCCGGTCATACTTGATAACCATGCCATCCGCAATGTGATGCTGTCGCAGCCTACGAATCTCCCGGATCTTGTTGAGTGCATCCTTTCCCTGAACATCGAGGTTAGACTTAATTTCGAACGCAGCGCCTACCGTGTCGGCCAGATAGAGGCGGTTTGTATCGCTCACGACCGGAAAGCTCAAAGAAAACGGCTGTTCAATGACCGCATCAATTTGCCCTGTCTCCCTGCCTTCCGCATCGGTAATCGAGCCACTCCCTACCCGATATCCCGGAGGCAAAATCACGCTGAGCAGTTTCTTGTTCACGGCTTCGCGTTCAGCGCCAACGATGGGTGAACTGTACCCGCTTGAATCGCGATGGCTTTCCATCAGGTTCGAGTGAATACTTTCCAGTTTTCGACGGAAGAGATTTACCGTGCTGGCGTTTGGCACGCCAGAGTCGCCGCCCGATACCTGGCGATTTGTTGTCTTTTTCATAGATGTGTTTGTCGTCATCAGTTCCTCCTTGAAGTGTTGTCCTGCCGTCCTGGACCGTCATCCGTGGACCGTCAAAGCCCGCAATCAACTTGGTGCCATTACCTTCGCCAACGCGACTCGGCTTCCTCAGCGGGACGCTTTATCGCCTTGCTGAGATCCGGATGCGCATGGTCCGGACCATAATGATGCCAACGTCGGTCTGTCTTCCGTCAAGTCTGTGTGTAAAGCATATTTGCATCAACTCTTTAACGCTTAAGATTTCCCCGTCTTGTGTAGCAAGGCCGCCATGGTTTAGTTTCTGAAGTATTTGTAATCCAGCTGTCAGGTTAGCGTTTGTGCTCCGCTCCTAGACTGCAGGCCATGGATCAGCGATTAATCACTGCAGGTCCATTGCCTTCCAACCGTCCTTAAGGAACACATCATGAAATCAAGCAAACTTGCCTTCGTCGTCACTGCGCTTCTCTTCACCGTCAGTTCATCGGGTATCGCCAGCGACAAATGGCTCGGCGATCGTGGCGACAACTGGGAAGAACACATCGTTTCAACGAAATCTCGGGCGCAAGTGATTGCCGAACTCAATGAAGCGCGTGCGCAAGGCCTGGTGTCGGTCGGTGGAGACACGTCCTATCCGCGAACTCCAGCCACAAAGAGCACGCTGTCACGTGAAACGGTGCGCGCACAAGCCGTCGAAGCGGCCAGGAACACGCAACGCAATATCGACTATATCGGCGGATGATGGTGTCCCTCCCGATGCTTGAACGGGACGGCTTCTCGTGCGAAATCTGGCGGGAAGCCATGCCGGTCACCCTGTTCATGTCATCCGATGTCGGGCACGGTCATTGGCCAAGCCCTAACGCGGAAACCTAACGCGGAAACTGCAGGCGAAACGTTGTCACGCCCGCGGCACTATCGACCTCGGTACGACCATCATGCAGCTGCATGATGGATTGGACGATGGAGAGTCCCAGCCCGGTGGCTGACGACGAGTCGCTGCGTGATTTGTCCGCACGATAGAAACGGTCAAACAGGCGAGGAATATGCGCAGGATCGATCGTGACGCCTTCATTCACCACACTGACTTCGACGACTTCTTGTTCCTGTCTAGCGGTTAGCCGGACCGTCGAACCCTTGACTGCGTGGCGAACGGCATTGGCCACCAGGTTATTGACGGCACGCCGAAACAGCGCCGCGTCCGCATGCACGCTGCCGCTCGCATTCACTACCAGCCCGACATCCGCCTCTTCGGCCGATGAACAGCGGTGCATCGGGCATGTGCCTGAGCCATACTTTTCGTCCTAATGCGACGCTCTCCGCCTCCTTGAATTCGCCGAGCACCAATGCCATCTTGAATTGCGTGGCATCCTCGGGCGCCAATACAATGGCAAGCTTGTTGCGTCGCCGCTCGGCAATCGCGGCCTTGCGCTCTGCGCTGAATGGCTCCGGCACATACAATCGATCCGATAGCCGCGCGCCCTTCATTTCGATTTCCGCCGCTGCCTCCAGCAGATATTTATGGATCACCCCTTGTGTGCGCTTGCCTTCCATCGCCGGCGTCCAGCGGTTGAATCCGGCGCGCTCGAACAGAAAGTTCATGACCGCGCGCAAGCTCATGCGGCGTCGACCGGCGCTGATGTCGGCAGGCGGCACGGGCTCTCCTCGCGGAACGGTCTTTCCTGGTATCCGTGCCAGAGGAAAGTCCACCCGCAATTCGATCAGTTCGGGCGAACGCTCGATCACGGCATCGCCGATCAACTCTCCCAACCCGGACTGGCCATACGCCGGCTCGTAGGAAGCGCAGGACGGATGATGCGTGTCGCCGGTTCCCGGCATGCGCTTGACCACATACTGCCGATGTTTGGCAACGTACATCTCGACGCCGCCGCGACTACACATGCAACGCGGACGTTCGGGCGTCGCGTAAATTCGCGCGAGTGCGTCCTGCAAGCGGGCATCATCTGCCGAGTAACTCACGCCTTTGATGAAAAAATGCTGTTCTTCCATCATAGACTCCCATGCCCTCCCGTGCAAAGACGGTTTCGCTAATAGCTGTTCTCACACCAGCTCGCGCATGACCGCCTGCAGCGGTTGGCGGCTCTTGGGTAGCAGCTCCCGGACCGCCTTCATCTCGCTGATGCCCAACACCTCGCCAATCTGGTCTTCCGAGGCGCCACGCTCGAACAGCCGCGCGGCGACCGTTCGCCGCACGTTGAGCGCCGATACGCCTTCAATGCCGGTACGGCGGAATATCTTGCGGTAGGCGTCCAGGATGCCCCTGCACAGAAAGCGCTGTTGTCCGCTCTCCCCGTAGCTCACGATCTCGAACGGTTCGCCCGACTCGGTCAGGAACAGACGATCGTGCGGTGCCAAGCCGCGAAAATGGGATGGCTTCACCATGGCGTTATGCTTATGTCCGCGCTCGGTCAAATAGCGGTCGAGCGCCTCTTGTGTCTTGGTGCTGACGAAAAACAGCGGCCTGGCCTTGTGATTGACGGCGACGTCCTCGCGCATAACGGACATCTCGCGTGCGCAGCCGTCCTGATTCAGATAATCGCGCACTTCCAGCCGGGCGATTTCCAGCGGGCGTGCGCCGGTGCTGAACAGGACATACAGCAGCGCCACATCCCGATGCGGACACGGGCTGCGCGCCTTGGTCCTTTGCACCAGAACCGCGATATCGTGGTCGGTCAGTATCCGTCCGACCCGCTTTTCAGGGGCGACATTCGGCGTGTATCTTTCCAGTGCCGCATGAATGGCGGCCTGGCGATTTCTCAGGCGCTGGACAAATGCCAGCCCGTCTTCATTCAACCCATCGATGCCGACTTCCCTGGATAGCTTCAGGGCTAACGCCTTGATGCGACGCTCGACCGCAGTGCGGGTGACGCCATGCTCGGCGGCGACGGTATCGTAGGTGTTGCCGGCGATGACGGCCTTGAGCATCGCAATTGAAATTAAAGCGGAGTCTTGTTCCATATTGGGCGAGCACCTATCAGACGGCACGCCCCAATGTTCGCGTGTTGACCCCTTACGTGCTATGCAAAATCCATTTCTAAATACAGTGTTTTCGGCATCAGTGACTGCATCCGACGGTGTCGCGCCGATCCAATCTGGCGCTGCCTTCTAACCGACGGCGCACAGACGTAGCACGTGAATCAAGAGGTTCAGTAGAAGCAGCTCGTTCACCACTTCCGCGTTCCGCTTGCGTTTCGTCAACGTCTGGGACACTTCACTTCTGATACCGATCAATAATTGCAAAAATATTAACATTATTTATTGTCGGATAAAACCCCATGTATATGGGAGTGCGACGTCATTGGAGTTGTTTCTCTAATGCATATTTGCATTTGCACGAACAGCGCGACAACGCATTGATAGCCAACCGCACCGGAAATGTGGGTCAAGCCACGTAACGACCAATCCCCAGTCAGGCCCCTGCGCCCCGTGCACAGACGCTCCTACACGGAGCAACGAAGCATCCTGCACAGCGATGCCTGCTTTGAGTAGCAAAGCGGCACGTCACGCGTACCGCAGCAAGGCGGTCAAGCGCAGGCTTTAGACAAATTTGAGGGCAGGATACTGGTCAATACCTGCAGTATTCGCAGAAAGGCGTTTCGAGAAAGGAACCGTCAGCGGACGGCATTTTTCGCCATGACCAAATATCAAACCCATCACACCAGACGAAACCACATCCGGAGCCCAGACTGTTTCATCGAAACTGGCACAGGTTAGTTCCGCTACGCGTCGTCGCTCACTCCAGCAGCAGATTGGCTTGACGTGGAAGCGGCAGGGAACCTGGCCGACGGTCCGCCATTGCCGCCATCCGGATCCATGCCGGCGGCGATGACGGCTGGTTCCCCACTTCCTTCTGCCGCGTTGTTGTCTCGCACAGCCATCGAGCGCTCACGCTGGGACTTCAAGGCGTCAAGCGCATTCATACGCCGCCGCAATCCGCTCGCCAAGTTGCGTGCACTCACCGCCAGACGACGGATCGCACGCTTGAAACCGGCGCGCTGCCTGTCCGCCTCCGCCGCCGTGATCACTTCGTGAACCTCCAGCGTTTGCAGCATCGGCATCAATTGATCCAGCTTGTTCAGGATTTCGAAATAGCGCCGCCCGCTTGACGAGATGATGCCCACTTCCAGTTCGAGCGGCAGCGTATCGTAGGTCGCAATGCGAGTAATGCCGTGCGCCTTGAACAAGGCTTCTGCGCCATCGATTCCCTGGTTCAGTTCGTCGGCCACCGCCACCAGTTGTTCTCGCAACAGGTCTTCGACACGCGCGATCTCGTCGGCTTGCAGCTTGGTGCGGGCGATAACCGAGACGAAATGGGCATTGAGTTGCAAGGTGTTGAAATAGCGAACGAACTGCCGCTTCGCTTCGGCACTCGATAAACGCGTCATCATTTTCACGCTCGCCGCTTCGATGCGCCTGAAATCAGCCCTGACCTCCTTGGCAAGGATACGCGCATTGACCGCACCTTCATCCGTTCTGACGATTTGGGACTCTGTCATGTCGCTACTCCATCGGTTATCCATGCCTGAGCCCCATCTTCGGATGCTGTCGCCGCAGCCGCCACCAGAAAACGGACGCAGGCGAGCGCCATTTCGGCACCAGTCCGGGATTCACGCCGATACGGCATTGACTTCGGTCACGCGGCCACCTAACTTGACCTCATGCAGCAGCTAGCCCTGCAACAAGCATCAGGCAAGCCCTAGAGTCCAACGCATCGTCATCTGCAGATGTGCCCTCGGCAGTCGCCGCGCGTCGTCCAGCGCGATGGTCGAAGAATGCTTTCGCAGCGAGATACGCCTCTCGCGCCGAAAGTCTTCTCCGATCGGTCGCTGGCACACCGGTCAAGCGGCTTTAGTCCGCGTGTCGTCAAGCCAGTCCCATAGCACCGGTGTTCAACCGGTCGTTCCACCCTGCGGGGGCATCTCCCCTGCTTGTGGCGTGGATTGCCTCCATTTCATCTCTGGAGGTAATGATGCTGAACGCAAGTTCGTACCCCATGCAATCCACTGCCGTACCCGAAGTTTGGTACGGAAAGACAGTCACTGAAGTAGATCAACCGTCCTCGTTGCCGCCGGTCCGAACGACTGCCGCGAGCAGCGATCCGCTTGCCGCGTTCGACGACGAATCGCACGTCGAATGGGACGAAGAAGACATCGTGTTCCTGCACTGGCGTTTGTTGAAGGACGTGCGCGATCTGAGTGATCCGGAAACGCCGCTCGAAGCCAAGTTCGACACCCTGCGCTGGATTTTTACCGAGCGCGAGAAAGACAGCCAGCCGTTCTCGTTCGTCAATTGCCTGAAGGTCGTCGGTTGCAGCCCCTTGTCGCCGGTGCCCTACGTCGGACTGGTCGATGCCGAGGAGATGCGCGATGCGATCCGTGTCCAGGTCAGGACCTGGATAAACGCAACGCTCCAGCGTTATCCGGCTTGGGTGCGCGCTGCCGTTCTTCATCACCCCGACTGGGTCGACCGCCAATTGGCGAAAAACCCACAGTGGCTCAACGAGCAAATCAAGAAACGGTCGGTGCAAGGCGACCTGTTCCTATAACGGATGTCGCCTGTCCGAACCGCATTATTTATCCGCGCGATCCCGCTGGGGTCGCATTCTAAGGAGGTCGTCATGCTGACCGCAACATACCACCGCCAACCGCTTGGCCAGATGGTCGCCGTGCATGCCACCGAAGACATTGAATACCTGGTCAAGGAAAGCGAGGTCATCACAGGCCGGCTCGGGCGCAAGTTTCTCATTGCCAGTGCCGACCGTCTCGCCTATCTCGTCCAGTGGCATCCGGATCGCTACCAGATCCAGCGCCTCGATCAGGAAGACAAGCCAATTTGCACGCTCACGCTGCTCGCAAGTGAGTTTCAGCAGCACAGTCTGGGCGAAGCGCTGCAGGCGGGACAGTTATTCACATCACCAGTCAACCGCCAACGTTGACTTCGTTCAATCCCCGGCGGGACCCGTCCCGCCGGGGGCAGTGTTCCGCCTGCATTCTTGGAGCACTCCCATGCAAGCACAGACATTCGAAACGCGCGTCGCCGACATCAAACGGCGCGCGCATGGCCGCTGGACTGATTTGCTGCGTTCACTCGGCGTTGACGAAAAGATCCTTAACAAGCGCAACCAGCCTTGCCCGCTGTGCGGCGGACACGACCGATTCCAGTACACCGATAAATATGGCGAAGGCAACTACCATTGCCGCGGCTGTGGTCCAGGTGGCGGCCTCAAGCTGCTGCAAGGCGTACAGGGCTGGGATTTCATGACGGTGTTGCAGTGTCTTGAGGAATATGTCGGCAGCATGACACCCATGCCAACCGACGCCCGCGTCCGATCGACAGAAACGACCGCCGGCCGCATGCAGAAACTGGCAATGCGGATATGGCAGGAGGCACGGCCCGTGACGCGCGGCGATGACGTCGATCGTTATCTGCGTCAGCGCGGCTTGGCGCTGGTTGACTATCCCGACGCGTTGCGGTGCCATCCCGCGCTCGGTTATTACGAAAAGACGGCGGCGGGCAACTCTCGCAAAGTGGCCGAATATCCCGCCATGCTGGCGTGTATCCAGGGCGGCGACGGCCACCTGGTCACGCTGCATCGCACGTATCTGGATAACGGCCACAAGGTGCAGCAGCGTGCCGCCAAGAAAGTGCTGTCGTCCGGCATCAACGGTGCCGCAGTCAGGCTGGTGGAGGCCACCGACGAATTGGCGATTGCGGAAGGCATCGAAACCGCGCTGGCCATTCACCTTGCTACCGGCAAGCCGGTATGGGCAGCACTGAATGCGGGCAATGTGGAAAAGCTGTGGCTGCCGGACACGGTGCGCCGTATCTGTATCTATGCCGACAACGACGCAAATGCAGATTACGACGGACAGGCTTGCGCCTTTGCGCTGGCGCGGCGACTGAAGAAGGCGCAGCACAAAACCGGCGCCCGACAGGTCGAGGTGTTTGTGCCGCGGCAGGCGGGTTGTGACTGGGCCGATGTCTGGCGCTCGCGCAGTGAACACCTGCGTACGGCGGCATAGCGCTCCGGGTGTGGCATCCGACCACACCCGCTTTTTCTGCGGCGTCTTTACCAAAGCGCCGGCGAAAAGGTCTTCCACTGGTCGCTGTCAACCCAGGACGCGCGCTCTGCACGCGTCGAAGACAGCCCTTTCCTCACCGCGCGATTACCTTCGCGCCTAGCCGGCCCGGCATTGCCGGGCCAGTCATTGACCCCTGCGGGGACGCACATCCCGCCTTGGGGTCATGCCGTCCCCGCTTTTTTTTGGAGCATTCCCATGAAAACCGGACGTTCTCTCGTTAATCTGGCGTACGAACTGGAGCGCCAGCTCGCTACCAAGAAGGACATGATCGTGCCTTCGTCCTTGATGTGCTGCCAAACCGATGACGTCGGCAGCTGCAAGCTGGTCATTGAAGAAGACAGCGGTGTCGGCAAGTACGACTTCACCAGCCTGGCGCGCCGCCAGCTGGCCGACAAGCTGAAGATTCCGTTTGCGTACTTCGAACGCATGCGAACGGAACAACCCGGCCTGCTTGACCGCAACGTCAATACCTGGCTGCAGACCGAACGTGACCGCCGCATGATCCGCACGCTCGACGGCAAGGTGCGTGCCGTCCTGTCCGACCGCTATCGGCGCCTGGACAATATCGATCTAGCCGAAAACGTGCTGCCGATCCTGCAGCAGCTACCGGAGGTACGGTTCGAGTCGGTCGAGTTAACCGAGTCCCGCATGTACATCAAGGCCGTCACGCCCCGCGTGCAGGCCGAGATGGCACCGGGCGATGTGGTGCAGGCCGGGATCGTGATCATGAATTCGGAAGTGGGCCACGGCACACTGTCGGTGCAGCCGTTGATCTACCGGCTGGTGTGCAGCAACGGCTTGATCGCCTCGGATCGCGGTTTGCGCAAGACGCATGTCGGGCGCTTGCTGTCATCGGACGAAGAAACCATCACCGTCTTCCGCGACGATACGCTGGCGGCGGACGACAAGGCGTTCTTTCTGAAGGTGCGCGACGTGGTGCAGGCGGCGGTCTCGGAAACCAACTTCGCGCAGGTCGCCGAAAAGCTGAAAAAGACACTCGGTATCGCCCTCACCGGCGACCCGGTCAAGACGGTTGAAGTGCTTGCCAACCGCTACGCACTCAACGAAGTAGAGCGCGCCGGCGTGTTACGGCACCTAATTGTTGAAGGCGATCTATCGGGTTACGGACTGGTCAATGCCGTCACCCATTACTCGCAAGAAGTCGACGATTACGACCGGGCGACGGAGTTTGAAGTGCTGGGAGGCAAACTGATTGAATTGCCTGCCAGCGAGTGGCGCGGACTGGCTGAAGCGATCTAAGAAAAAGCACAGCGGACCTGTGCGACGCAGCAGCCGACTCTGGCGGCAGCCCGCCTCTTTAAGGACCATCCCTGTCGGGATGGTCTTTTTTTGATGAGCAGAAACACATTGGTATTTCCTGCCGGCGAGAGTTCGCGTTTCCTGAAAATACCATCCGATACGGGAAGATTTGCCAGTGGCACTTGGTCGGTGTCTGGTTATAACCAATTGCTTATTCGGCCACACTTCTACCATGAATACATGCAGTCAAAAATCGCCGGAAACCATCGATACGGTAACGTTCTGCCGTCGTCGTCATCGGTGGCAGGTCCGGTGTGTGCATCTTGTTTGCCCTGTGCGACTTACTGTGAGGAGACATTATGAGCAATGTTCAATTTTCCGAAGTACAGCTTCTTAATTTGTCCGCATTGTTTGCCATTCGCGACAGCGTGCAGCACGACCGGATTGCCGCTTGCTGCAAATTTGGCCTATCGGCCGATCAGGCGCACGTCATCGGCACGCTGTCGATCGATCAGATCCTCGTCGTCGTGCTCAACGTGGGGCAAGAATGCCTGTTCTTGCCGCGACAGGATATCGTCTCGCTCCTTGCCCTGCCGGCACCGCTTGCCGGCGTGATGACCTCGGTGCATCCGCCGCACAAGACCACAAGCACATTGGTCACGTCGCGCTGAGAGGACCGCCATGGCACCCAATCTCAGCCATGCCGAGCGCCATATCCATGCGCTGGCGCTGGCCAAGGAATGCGTCGCGCTCGGCGCGCGCCTGCGCACCGTCGGTTATATGACCGGCCTGCCGCATGGGCAGCTCACGCACTTGTTCTTTACCGACTGCACCGTGGCGCAACGCGGCCGGGCGCCCGATTCGCCGGACTGGTATCACAGCGCCAATCTGCTCAATCGAACGGAAGCGTCGATCTTCGCCTCGATCTACCGGCGTATTCGGGAGCTTGGCTTCGGTCCCGCCGAGGCGCTGGTGGCGGGCTACCGGCATTACCGGACGGTGTGCTGCCATCAGCCGCGCATCCATTTCGATCGGGCGTTTGACTTGGCATCCCATCTGGATGGACTGTGGACGGTTCTAACGCCAAGCTTCTCGCTGGTGACGTGTCCGGTCTGCAGCAGCCAGTACATGACCGCGATCGGCGCGGCCCCGGCGACGAATCACGAATGCCCTTTTTGCAAACTGCTCATGCGCTACCGGCGCGATCCGCGCATACAGACGTGTTTTCCGGCCCACACGGTCGCCGACGTCACGGCGCTTCAACTCAGCGCGATGACCTTGGCGAAATTCATGTTCCGTGACTAATGCCGAAAAGGCACTTGCCCATGGCTGCTTCCGATTGGACGAACATGGCGCCGAGCGCAACAATCGACCACCGATCACGAGCCGTTGAACCTATGCGCAGCCTCGATTTCCTCTTGGGTAGCCTCGGCCTGCAACGCACGCGGCGGCCGCCCGTCACCGATGCCGGCCCGCGCCAGTCAGCGCATGGCCGCACGCCGGAGAACGTCTATCCGCCGGTTGACCCAGGCATTCCGGCACGGGCCATCGAGGAGGTGCTCAACGCGCATCAAGACCTGATCGACCGCATCAAAGTGTGCTATGGCATGGATCGCACACGCTTCGAACAGGAACCGCTACGCCTGATCCGCCGTTATGCCGAATTCGTCCATCTGCTTCCCGCCACGCCGGACAACTATTTCAATACACCCGGCGGACTGTTGCGCATGGGCCTGGAGATCGCCTTCTTCAGCCTGCAGGGCACGGACGGCCATATTTTTTCCGGTCGCGCCACGATCACCACGCGGCGCCATCTGGAACCGCGCTGGCGGCTGGCCACCTTCATTGCCGGGCTGTGTGCCGAAATCCACCGTACCCTGTGCCACGTCATCGTCACCAACGAGCATGGCGACGAATGGCAGCCCTACCTGCTGCCGTTGTCCAGCTGGCTTGCCCGGCATCAGGTCGCGCGCTATTTTCTGAAGTGGCGACCCAATGTGCATGAAACCCGCACCCTGGGTCTGTTCGCCCTGCCGCACGTCATTCCGAGCGAGATGCTTCAGGCGCTTGCCGCCGACAACGCCGTCATCGTGCCGCATATGCTGGCCAGTATTTCCGGCATGCCGCTCTACCGCGAGCACAATATTCTGGACGACCTGGTGCGCCGCTCTGCCGCACTCGTTATCGACCGTTATATGCAAGCCAGTGCAGATCGCTACGGTACGCCGCAGCTCGGGTCGCATCTGGAACGCTATCTGGTCGACGCGCTGCGCCGCCTGGTCAGCAGCGACGCCGCCTGGCGTCCGAATGCCGAGCGTTCGCGCGTCTGGTTTGGCAGCGACGGCTTATTCATCATTTGGCCGAACGCGGCAGCCGACATCCGTCAACTTCTGGAATCCGACCAGTTGCCGGGCATTCCCAAGGCGCCTGAAACGATGCTGGAGATTTTGCTAGCGGCCGGCGTGTTCGAGGCGAAGGATGCCTCCCAGCCCACCTGGCCCATCCTTCCGCCAGAAGCCAAGGCGGTACTTGATGCCGTCAAGCTGTCGTCCTCGGCGATCCTGTTCGCCGGGATCGAGCCGACGCCCCAACCGCTCGCGATAGCGCTCTGTCGCGCGTGCGCGGCAGCGCCCCCGCCGGCTGCCACGGCGGGATGCGCTGCGCAACCGTCCGATTCGTCCATGCAGCTTTCGTTACCAATGGAAACAGATGGGCGCGCTCAAGACGCTGCTGCGCTGCCGCACCATGCTGACAACATTGCGGCGCGCCCCCCTACCGCCATTGACACGTTACCGGCCCAGCTCGCACTGGTGACGATGGCAATCAAGCTCGACGCGCCGATGCGCCTGAACCCCGTGGTGCGCGATGCGCTGGTACAGATTGTCGATACGCTCAATCACGATGGTGCAGCGATTGCCGCCTGCCCTGTTGCATCCGGCCTCTTCATTCCGTTGACCGAATTCGAGCGACGCAACGTCGAACCGTCGCTGGCCCTGCGCGCGCTTCTGGAGGTCAAGATGCTGGTTCAGCCTGCGGAATCGCGAACACCCACCGTGACACAGGACTTTGGCGGGCAACAACAGGTCGGCGTGCTACTCAGTCCCCGCTTCATCGCCGGCCTTGACCCCGCCAGTTGCATCACAGCGGACACCGGTAGGCATTGACATGTTGATACGCAAGTACGAGATGCCCTGGCGCCGCGCGTACGAAGGCTACGCCAGTGCCGCGTGGCTCGCTGCTTTGATCGCGCTCGTCACCGTCGCCATGCGCAATGCCTTGCCGTGGCACTTTACTGCCCCGTTGGCGCTGTTGTGCCTGTGGATGGCGCTGCTGCGCTTGCACCAGGCGTTGCGGATTCTGATCGTGCGCGCGTCGCTGTCCGGTCGCGCGATGCAAGTCATCAGCACCCGAGAACTGAACAAGCGGTGCATGCGACCTGAACAGGTTTTTCTGGGGTTCGGTTTCGAATGGCTGCCGGTCCATTCGCAGCGCCTGTACGAGCTGGCCAAGGTCAATTATCGCGACTATGCGGTGACACCCGGCCTGCTCCGCTGGCTGGGCTATGACGTCGCCCCGCAGCCGGACAGCGAGATCGGCCTGCCCTACATCCACGGGGTCGAGCCGCGCGAGCATGCACTGTATCGCCCGCTGCAGAATTTCGAGGGCGGCACGCTGCTGGTAGGCACGACCCAGTCCGGCAAGGGCGTCGCGCTCGCTAATCTGATCACGCAAGCGGTGCGCCGTGGCGATGTGGTGGTGGTCATCGATCCCAAGAACAGCCGGCGCCTGAAACGCGCCGTGACCCGTGCCTGCGCCGACTACCGCGAGCCGGACACCTTCCTGGAGTTTCATCCGGCTTTTCCGGAAACGGGCGTGCGGCTGGACTTCACCTTCAACTGGCAAAAGCCGACCGAGATCGCATCGCGCATCCAATCGATCATGCCGCCGGACACCGCCGGCGCGTTCTCCGCGTTCGGCTGGGATGCGGTCAATGTCGTCGTACAAGGCTTGGTCGACCTGGAACAGCGGCCGAACCTGATGAAGCTGACCAAATATATCGAGGGCGGCATCGAACCGGTGCTGGAAGCGTCGTTGCGCCGCTTCTTCGATGCGCGCCTCGGCCCGGCCTGGCGCGACCAGCCAGACATGAAGAAGTTGCTGAGCGACGCGCAGCGCGGCAACCTCAAGCGTCCGTCGGAAGCCGCCAGCACCGAACTGCTCGCCTTCGTCGCGTTCTACGAGCACCATGTGCCGCAGAGCTTGCGCAACAAGGTGATCGATTCGCAGGTGCGGACGTTCCGGCACAACCGCGAGCATTACCAGAAAATCACCGCCAACCTGCTGCCGATCCTGTCGATGCTGACGTCCGGCGACTTGGGCCTGAGCCTGTCGCCCGACCCGTTCGATGGCGGCGACGTGCGGGCCATCATGAATTTCGAAAAGATCGAGCGCGGCGGCCATGTGCTCTACATATGCCTCGACTCGCTGCCCGATCCATCGGTGGCGTCCGCGATCGGCGCGCTGGCGCTGGCGGACCTGGCCGCGCGCGCCGGCATGCGCTACAACCTGGGCGGCTACCGGCGCATTGCGCTGTTCGTCGACGAAGTGTCGAACGTGATCAACCAGCCACTGATCGAGATCCTGAACAAGGGCGCAGAAGGCGGCATCTTCACCACCTGCGCGATGCAAACGCTGGCTGACCTGGCCAAGCGGCTTGGCAGCGAAGATGCCGCGCGCATGGCACTAGGCAACCTCAACAACCTGATCGCGCTGCGCTCCAAGGATCGGCCGACGCAAGATTTCATCGTCGAGACCTTCGGCAAAACCGCAATCCACACGCTGCGTGTGGGCCTGAACAATGCGTCGGATGCGCATCTGGGCGACTTTACCTCCGCCTACTCGTCGCAATTGACCGAAAGCATGGAAGAACTGATCCCGGCCGATATCCTCGGCAAGCTGCCGAACCTGCAGTATTTCGCCTCGGTGTCCGGCGGGCGAATCATCAAGGGACGCTTCCCGATCCTCAATCCCGATCACGAAAACCGGGCGTCGGGAGCGCAACCATGATCCGCGCTGTCACAACTACGTCGCTGCTGGCGCTGCTCATTCTGGTGTTGTACCTTCCGTCCGCGTATCCGCCGCAGCACTTTATTGAGCAATTGCGTATCGAGCATGCGTTGACGACCGCTTTCTGGGGACACGATCATGCCATGCGCATCCTGGCGCGCATGCTTGATTGGCAGACGACGGCAACACAGGCCAGCCTGGTGGCCTCCGCAGCCGATGCTCCCGGTCCGATAGATGTGGCGGTGGCAAAGCAGATTGCCGAAGCCAACCACCGGCTGTTCAACAATCCCTATTTCCGCTCGATCGATACCCTCCTTGCGCTGGCGGCCTACCGCTTATCCGTATTGGTCGAGTGGCTGCCGGTACTGCTGGTGTTCATGCTGGCGGCCTTGTTCGATGGCTACCTGCTGCGCATCGTCAAGTCCAAGGAGTTCGTGCAGCACAATCCGGAAGTGTTTGCCTTGCATATCTGCGCCGCTATCATGACTGCCTGCGCGGCGGTGCTGGCACTCGTACTGCCCATAACGCTGCATCCGCTAATGTTGTCGGCCGCACCGGTCGCGATCAGCGTGTTCGCCTGCCGGGCACTCGCCGATTTTCATCGTCGCGATTAAATTCGCATATCGCCCCATGTGCCGAACAGCATTCCCGACCTAAAAATAATTTGCCAACTTCCTGTCGCGGACTTCAGCGCACAGGAAATTCGCCATTAAACACAATATTCCATTGGCGCAATGCCTCTCGCCAGTCCTTCTCGTGTTCTGCAACAAGCGCTTTGGCGGCATGTGACCATGCATGTTCCACTGCATCGACGAGCCGCGTCGCTTGCGCCTCTGTTTTCACCGCGTAGAGCGTGCCGGCCAATCCCACGGGATCGCGCAAGCCACGGCATTCCCGACTGCGCAGCAAGTCGAAGGCTTCAAACACGCAAGCAGCATATCCCTTGGGGCCAACGCAGAGGCCACTGTTTGCCAGTAAAAGCTCAAGGTGAATCGAGGAAAGCGGTATGGCCGGCGAGCGCGCATTGCGCCAGTGCTTTAGGAGTTGAATCGTCTTACGCAGTTTGCCACCACTTTTTGCATTCGCGGCCTTGATATAGTTGTTATGGGCAGCCGGCGCTGTTTCCAACCAGCCGCCATTACCGTCAGGTATAAGAAAAACGGGTACGCGATGCTCTGTTTTGAATGCGTGGAATACTGCCGGTACAACATCAACCGGCTCGGATCCACGGCCAAACTGGACGACGATTGCCTGTGCATCTCGCCGTACTTCGGTTGCCGGGAATCGCTCATTCAAATCATTCCTGACATTGCGCACCAGCGTATCCGATGAAATCCAGCCGTCTCCCCACTTCAAAACATGCCGCGGGAATACCGTGAACAGATCGACATCGCTGTATCCGCGGATTGCCGTTTCACGCATTGCGCTTCCGATAAAAAACGAATTCTTCAGCTCAAACGAACTGGTCAGACGCCGCTTAATGGAAGAAGCGTGGAGTTTTCCATTGCCGATGCTACCCGCAGTCGGTTCCAACTGATAAAGAAGGCGGCCAAAAGCCAAAGGAATGCGCATGTTGCCTATATTCCCAACGTGCGCTTAATCTGCTCCCATTCCAGGGAGAGTTGGGGATTCAAGCGTTCAAAAATCGTCGAGGAAAGCGTGATTCCGCCAATGGCCTTTGCGGTTTCATATGTCGTAAAGCTATCCAAGGCCATCGCATTGAATTTATCCGCCTTTGGTTTTGCCTGGAAAAGGCGGTACAG
Source organism: Noviherbaspirillum sp. ST9 (assembly GCF_048799745.1). Taxonomy (NCBI): domain Bacteria; kingdom Pseudomonadati; phylum Pseudomonadota; class Betaproteobacteria; order Burkholderiales; family Oxalobacteraceae; genus Noviherbaspirillum; species Noviherbaspirillum sp. ST9. The sequence goes on from NZ_JBLWFR010000005.1 coordinate 367,795, forward strand.
GTCGCTATACGTCTTTTCAAAACGGATTTTTAGCCACTCTAACCGGATCCAACGTGACAGGATCTGCTCGCTGAAAAGCACCTGCGCAACGGTTGCGGCAAGCGCAAGGCTGGCATTGCGGTTCAGGAGCGCGACGATCCAAACGACTGCATATATGGCAGTTTGCCACCGGCTCGTCATCACCATGGCGCGGGCAATCTCTTTGCTGAACAAACTGTTTTCCAATAGTTGGGCACCAACCTTTTTCAATGGGTCTGCTTGGTCATTGTTGTAATAGGCGGTTGTTTGCTCGTGGCTGAGGGGCACCTGATAGGCAGCGGAGAAAAAATCTTGCGTACGCCTGTCTTGGGCACGCGGCGCCAGGTAGAGGCTTATCGCCTGACCGAGCGCGAAAGATGCGATCACCGCGATCACAAAAATTACTTGAATGCCTGCGTTGATACGCGGGTATGTGCTTTCCTCGACAAGCAATGCCGCAACCGACAATATCGCCGTCACGTAAAACAAGCCATCGGACCATTTTTCTGCGGTTTCCAATGGACCAAAATACTTTTCTCGAATAGGATCGACTTTGGTTTGTTGATGTGCCATGGCCCTATTTATTGTTCCTTACTACTCTTGGAGGGTGCGGGTGCGCCCATCGTTATTGATGGACATTCTGATCAAGATGTCGACCGATAGATGTCAACCGCTTTCACTGCGATGGTCGTCGTTGGGATTTTCGAAGCCTTTTCCTTATGTCCGGATGTTCGCCCCCGCCTGACCAGACACTGGTACCGAGCCAATCCTCGAAATACCAAAGCCATTCTGCAGCCCAGGGGATATAAGTCTCTGTCAGTTTCATTTGTGGTTTCCAATCACGTTGTTTTGGCCACCACAGGCAAAGTTTTATCCCAGGTCCGTCATGCGGATAGATGTGGGGTATCGGCTGTCCGCCGGCGAGCGTTTTAAGGTCGGGCGAGAGAACGAACATTTCCGGCTTGCGTGCATCCGGTTTGATTCGCAACAGGCATTCATATAATCGCGAACATGCGCTTGGCGCAATGGCGAACCGGTACTGCAGTTCCCGACCTGAATGAAATGTAATGCCTGCCCCAGGCAGATCCAACATGCCTAGTTCCAATGCGCGTTGTGCTAGGTTGGGAATGGGCGCAGGGCCGTATTCCATCATCAGCCCCCGAAAAATGTGTGTGGGCGCGCGTTGACCGTGACTGGCGTCGCAATCGACGTCGCAATCACGATCTTGCCTGCTTGCCGGCTCGCGTTATATCGCTGCAGCTGATCCTGCTGAATGGCGCGCGCAGCACGTTGGCCGAACGCTGCTTCGACCAGCTTCAGAATCTCGTCCGCACCCGCGCGACACTCAATCCTATCGAGAATATTTTGCAGATCGGCAGAGAGGCGTTGATGCCACCATGTAAACGCGGATTGACGTTCACAGGCGTTCATCCCGCTTGCAAGGTTGTCATGCGGTGCCGATGGATTCGGCAAAACCCATTCTTCTACACCGTCGGTTCCGGATACTCGCGTGAAATGCCGGGGCATGGTCTCGACGATATCCAGCAGCAGAGCCAGTGGGCTCGTGTGTGGCTTCGGCGCCTCGACCGCATATGCGGCTGCGGCAAGCGTCGTGATGAATATCGACGTAGGCGCCATACCCGTATTCCTGCCGACACCGCCGAAGGCCACATTGCGATGAAGTTTGAGCAGTTGCACCAAACGGCAAAGCAAGCGTTCAAAAACCTGCTGCGCGTCCGGCAACGGCGTTATGTCCGCTTTGGTCAGAGATTCACATGCATCGACAATACGCTCCTGAACGGTAAAGACCGGGGAGATCGATGCCGCCATATTGAAGTGCTTCGCATACCCGCGCGGATTGGTAGGCTCGTAACTGCGCAGCGCACGATCAGGCACTCTTCCGTGCGTTTCGCCGTAAGGCACTGACCATAGCGGGTCGTCAATCACCGGCGCAATGTCTGCACACATGCCGCCCGCATATTCCAGCGTAATGCACCGCTCCCATCGTTGAATGCGCAAACGATGCTGTTCCGCATACCGGGTCAATGCCTTATGCAGCTGATTCAGGAGCAGCATGGGGCCATTATCGCCGCGGTACTTCGTCATTGCGGATCGGTCCAGCCGCGCAATCAGATCGATATCGAAGCCCTCGCGGGCGTCATCCATCGGACGGATGAGCGTGCCCAGTTGGCGTGAGCCATGCGCGTGAACCTGCAGAAGCACGCCATTAAACTCGTCGCATTCCGACAAAAACTCGCCGGTGCTGCGGTAAGAAGACTCCAGTGCTTCCAGTTGCGTTTCCGTTGGCGCGTGGTGACGGCCAATGATCTCCACAAGCTGGAAAAAATAGGCCGACGAGCGGTCGGAGACTTGCGACCACATCGGCAGAGGGATTGGGTCTCGTTTCATACGCGGGGATGTAATTCGGGCACGAATTGTTATACAAGCGCCGCCCCGAACCCGAACCTGAAGTCCGGCGCAGTTACGTTTTTCTCACTTGGTTACCGAGATACACATTTCATATCAGAAACCTATTGAAAGAAACCATATATAGCGAATAAATCGATTGAAACACTATATATGGCGCTGTATGGATATACAAGTAAAATTTAGTGCTCAGGAAATACGACTGCCAAATAGTTTCTCCCCAATCTGCAATCCCATATCAGTTCTGCAACTGATTTAAAGGCTAATCACAAATACCAGCCATAAAGCCGCCTATTCCTCGCAGACTTCCGACCGGCTGATCGTTAATCTTCCTACATCCGCTGCACACAGACTGAAGGAAGAAAATGCCGACACAATCCACCGTCTTGACCGAGCAACATGACATACCGTTGGCAGCCCACATCCATTCGCCCGAACACACCGGCGCCACCATCGAAACCCGGCTATGGATCGAGGAACACGAGTGGCTGTACGCGTTGCTGAAGAGTGAACAGAACGTCGCGCCGACGTTTCGCCTTCCGGACCTGATCAGTGCCTGTGTTTCGCTGGTTTTCATGGAAGGGAATGCGGTTGAACGCATCTTTGAATTCCTTGGCACGACGCTGGTATTGCGTATGCCCCGCCATCCGCATCGCCGTGAGTCCATGTGGCTGCCGCAGTACGAACTTCTGGTGGCACTACAGCAGTCGCCGTCAAATATGCATCCGCATCCGCGGTTTCAACTTGACCAGTTCACGACCGCCTGTGTGGCGCTGAGCCGTCAGACCGATTCCACGGGTATGAAAGTGCTGCGGCAGGCGCGCGTCAACCTGGCCGAACGCATTTCCCGACGAAATGAAGCATCGCGGTCCAGTTGAATACGATTCAACAATCGAGCTTGTAAAAGGGGTGCGCGTCACCCTTACCCGCTGATTCACCCGTTGCCGTACCACCGCGCCTGGGCCTTCGTCGCCAGGGCTTACCCGTAGCCGACCATGACCGGAGACCCGGTCTCGACACGGATGCCCGCGCATGCCGCGCGGTGCGCCGACTTCATTGGGGTGAGCGATGCGACGTTATCCATCTGCCGGATTGCTTTTTCTGCTCAGTGCGCCCGCGTGTGCGTTCGCCTGCTGGGAACAAGCCGCCCAACGTTATAGCGTGCCTGCCGAGCTGCTGTATGCCATTGCCCGCGTCGAATCGGGGTTGAATCCCCAAGCAGTCAATCGTTCCCACGTCACGCGTACCGGCTCCTATGACATCGGATTGATGCAGATTAACAGCTCGAACCTGCGCACGCTGGCGCGGTACGGCATCCACGAACCCGATCTATACGATCCCTGCACCAGCATCCATGTCGGTGCCTGGTTGCTGGCGCACCGCTTTTATCGCCATGGCGCAAGCTGGGATGCGGTCGGTGCGTACAACGCCGCCTGCAGCCAGCTCAAGGGGGACGCCTGCCGGACCGCGCGCGCCAGGTATGCATGGCGGGTCTACCGGCAGCTTCCTTCCCAACAGACGGTGCGCGGGCAAGCTACCTCGACGAACGGTACGCACTCACGGGCAACATCGCGTCCGCTGCAGGCCCCTATCCTTTCCGTACGGGTGACGCCATGATGCGCGACGCACTACGGCTCGTCTGCGTGTTGTGCGTCACCGCCGGCGTCGGCCTGCTCGTCATGTCATGCAGTTTGCCGCGATCGCATGATGAAAGTGTCAGCGCCGCTCGCATGCGCCAACGCGCCCCTCTCCAGAAAATCACGCAACTCGATTTCGGACGGGATGCCTCGTTTGCGCTTTGCGCCGAGCCGGCATGTCCTGCCGTTACCCGCAAAACGCTGGCGGTAGCGCGGCCCGACGCCACCGCCACGCCGGCAACCGATAACGCACCGACTCAGGTGACCGGCGAAACTCGATTGGCCGGCCCGCCCGTTCAACCCGAGGCCACTGCCGCGCCCGCTAAAGATCAGCCCACAAGCTTCACCGTGCATTTCGATTCCGGCAGCGCCAGTCTCACGGCAGCCGACAAAGCTGTGCTCAATCAAGCCATTGTTTTCGCCCACCGTGCCGACCGCATTGCCATCATCGGCCGCACCGATAACGTCGGCACCAACAATGCCAACCAGGCCTTGGCACGCGCACGTGCCCGCACCGTTCACCACTACCTGCGTGCCCGGCTTGCGTCGCGTGGCCGCGTCCTGACGCTCAATGCGCAGGGTAGGTGTTGCTTCATCGCATCCAACGACACGCCGGAAGGCCGACGGCAGAACCGCCGTGTCGAGATCGTCTTCCGCGTTCCCGAGCAGGTGGCGCCATGACGTTTTCTTTCTCACCTGCTCGCCGCTTCCCGCCGCAGACGTCTTGTCCTTCGACTTTATTGGAGAAACTCATGCATACCGCACCGCTCATTTCCACCACAATGATCCGTATTTTGAACCGCAAGCCGCTGGCCGCTGCGTCGCTGCTCGCACTGCTCGTGATCGGCCTGTGTGCCGCTTTCCCGAGCCATGCGCTGGATCTGGTGGCCTTTACCGGCATTACCGGACCCATGACGTCCGCACTGACCCAGATATCGGCGCTCGGTCCGGGCATCAAGGCGCTGGTCGGGTTCGTCGGCTTCGTCGTCGCCTTGATCTCGCTGTCGGCTTTGCGCAATTTCGGGCCGGTGCTGTTCTACGTCGGCCTGGCGATCTTCGCGGCAGTCGGCCTGGTGATCGCGGGCGCGATCATGGGCGCGGTCATTTGAGCGTCGATCGTCGGCACCCAGCGGGAGAACGCCATGCAGACCGAAACCTACATTCCCCGTCGCCTCGATGACCAGTGGAAGCTTGGATTCTGGGACATCGACGTCGCCACGCCGGTGCTGTTCTGCTTTTTTGTCGGCTACATGGCCGGTTCCAAGGTGTCGTTCGCCGTCTGCATGGCGATCGGCATCCTGCTTTCCCGCTGGCTCGCGCGCATCAAGGCAGACAAGCATCCTGCTTTTGCCATGCACTGGATCTACTGGTGCCTGCCGACCAATCCGATTACCGCCATGCGCGTGACGCCTCCCTCGCACCTGCGCCGCATGGTCGGCTGAACCCACCAGGAATCCGCCATGGACTTCGCCAAACTTGATACCGACTTGAAGGAGATGCGCAAGCGCAACCGCGGTTTGGGCCTGACGGTGGGCGGCCTGATCGTGGCGCAGCTTGTCTGTCTGGTGATCATCCTCAATCTGGTCGGCATGGAACGCACGATTGTCGTTCCGCCATCGATTGACAAGAGCTTCTGGGTCACCAGAGACCGTGCCAGTAGCGCTTACCTGGAGCAGATGGGCGCCTTCATCGCCTGGCTGATCCTGGACGTATCGCCAGCATCGATCGACTGGAAGAAAGACATCCTGCTCAATTACGTCGCGCCGGACCAGCATGGCGCGATGAAGACGCGCCAGGAGATCGAGTCGGAACGGATCCGCCGCATCAACGCCAGCACCTTTTTCCTGCCGCAGCAGTTGGTGCCGGACGAAGACAGGCAGAGCGTCACCATCCGCGGGCGCCTGCGCACGCAGGTCAATGGCCAGGACACGGCGACCGAGACCAAAACCTACCGCGCCGAATTCCATTACGTCGGCGGCCGACTGCATCTGAATGCTTTCAAGGAGATTACGCAATGAAGCCATGGCTTTTGCCGCTGCCGGCGATGGTGTTCGCGTTCGCCAGCATGCCCGCCCCTGCCCTGCAGATTATCGACGCACGCGACGGCGTCAGCGTCGAAGCAGTGGCCTCGATCAAGGAACCGACGCGCATCCGCATCGAAAATGCGCCGATTACGGATGTGTTCGGCAATCTCTATTCCAGCAACTGTGCGGCACCGCCCGTCGCAACGGTTACCGCCGGCACGCCAGCCGCGACGGCCGCCGTCAATCCGTCCGGCGAAATCATGCTGGAATGCGACCGCGACAAGGGGGAAATCTACGTCCGTCCGGTTGGTACGTCGACCAAGCCGGTCAACCTGTTCATTTCCACAGCGAACGCCACGTACACGCTGCTGCTGCGACGTTCCGACACGCCGTCCGACACCATCGTCATTCGCGACCGCAGCACGCGACCGTCCGCATCCGGCATGTCGCCAGCGCATACCGGACCACTCGGACAATCCGCCAACCATATCCGCGCGATGAAAGCGTTGCTGGTGGCCGTAGCGTCCGACCGCACCGCCGCCGATATGCGGGTTGAGGAAGTCAATCGCCCGGTCCCGCTCTGGAACGAGGCCAAATTCGCCCTGATGCGAATCGTGGAAGCGCGCGGCCTGGTGGGCGAGAAGTATTTGCTGACCAATGTCAGCGACCAGACGCTGGTCCTGGCCGAGCAGGAATTCGACCGGGCGGACGGCGGCGTCGTCGGCGTCGCCATCGAAAACCTGAACCTGCGTCCGGGCGAAAGCACCAGCGTGTACGTGATCCGACTGGGGAGCTGACCATGGCTGCATTTGACACATCGAAGCTAGGCGGCGCGGTCGATCGTCTGACGCCGAAGCAGCGCCAGTATGCCGCGCTGGTTGCGATCATGGCATGCGGGGTCGGCGCATTATGGGCAGTGTTCGCGTTCACCGGCGGCAAGAACGCCACCCATCCACCGCAGTCGCCCGCCTCCGGCAGCGCCGCCGTCCCCACCAATATCGGCATGATGACTCCCGGACAGCAAGTCAATCCGGTCGACCATTGGGTAGGTACGGCCGGGCGCAAGCTCGCCCAGTACGAGCACGAGCGCGAAGAGCAGACCCGCTTCAACCGGGAACGCAAAGAGTTCGAAGACAAGACCATGCAGCGCTTCGGCGAGCTGGAGCAGCGACTGACAGCAAGTGCCAAGGCGCCACCTGCCACGCCGGCGCCACCGCCGCCTGCACCACCGGTTCCCTCGCCGACGGCGTACCCGCCGGCGGCACAATTGCCTGCGCCACCAGTGCGGCCCGCACAGTCAATGCCTGCCGGCATGCCGCCTGATCGTAGCGAGATCACGCCTGCCGGGCTGGTGCATGTCTCGATCGCGCAGTCGAGTAGCACCAGGCAGCCCGCGTCCACCAGTACAAGAGAGGACAGCGGCAGTCGTGCCGACACGATCGGCACCTATCTGCCGGTCAGTTTCACGCGCGGCGTATTGCTAGGAGGCCTGGACGCACCGACCGGCGGGCAGTCGCAGTCCAATCCGCATCCGGTGCTGATCCGGCTTTCCGACAACGCCGTATTGCCCAACCGGTTCCGCGGCGAATACCGCGAGTGTTTCGTGATTGCCGCCGGCTACGGCGACATCGGTTCCGAACGCGCCTACCTGCGCACCGAAAACCTGTCCTGCGTGCGCGAGGACGGCTCCACGCTCGAAGTCAAGATCCAGGGCAGCGTGTACGGTGAAGACGGCAAGGTCGGCATGCGCGGGCGTCTGGTGACCAAACAAGGACAGATGCTGGCCAATGCGCTGCTTGCCGGGATCGCCAGCGGCATCGGCCAGGGCCTGTCAACCTCCGCCACCAGCTACAGCACCTCGGCACTCGGCACCATCGCCAGCGCTTCCGGCAGCGATGCCTACCGCACCGGGCTGGGCAGCGGCGTGGGCCGCGCGCTGGACCGGCTGGCGCAGTACTACATCAAGCTCGCCGAGCAAACCTTTCCGGTCGTCGAAATCGATGCCGGGCGCGAAGTCGATGTCGTCATCACCAAGGGCGTGCGCATCGACGCGCCGCCTCCCACCGCATCCCGCCCACCGTCAAATGCCCCGCTGGCGCAGCGGGCGCAGGAGGAACGTCACCTGAAAGGAAGCAACGATGAAGACTACTGACCGTATGAAAGCGGCTGTCGCGCTTGCCCTCGCCGGCGTTGCCTGCGCTGCCACGGCCGCCTCCAGCGCCACGCGCGACGAGCATCAATTGCTATCCGCGCTGCGCAAGGCCCACCCCGGCACGCAATTCACCAGCGTGTCGCGCACGCCGATCCCCGACATCTACGAAGCCTGGATGGGGGCGAACATGGCGCTCGTCTCCAGAAGGAGTCTGCGCTACCTGGTCTTCGGGCGGGTGTTCGATACCGCGACGATGACCGACCTGACTGCACCGAAGCTCGCGCAAGCAGAACGCCTGCGAACGGGATTGGCACAGCAGGAAGGTCATTTCGACCAGACGCCCGCGATTGTCCTTGCGCAGCTACCGTTGGCGGACGCGATCCAGACCGTGCGCGGCGACGGCAGCCGCTCCCTGGTGGTGTTCAGCGATCCGGCATGCCCCTATTGCAAGCGGCTGGAATCCGAGCTCGTCAAACTCGACAACGTGACCATCCATACGTTTCTGGTGCCGTTCCAGGGCGTCGCGCTGCCGGCCGCGATCTGGTGTGCGCAGGATCGCCAGCAAGTTTGGCGCCGTTACATGGTCGATGGCGACCGCAGCATGCTCGTCATGGACGCATCGTCCCAGTCGGCCGCCAATTGCCCCCATCCGCTTGAGCGCAATCTCGCGCTGGCCCAGCGGATGAACGTGCGCGGCACCCCCACCCTGTTCTATGCCGACGGCACACGCACCGATGGTGCGACCAACGCCGCTGACATCGAATCCCGCCTCGCAGCGGCGCGCCCCCATGGACCGGATGCCGCCGGCGCACAGGAGGTTTTGCCATGAACTTTTCCATCCATCCGGCCCGCGGCGCCGTCGTGATGACCGTATGCCTGCTGGCGGCCTGCGCCAACGTCAGCGGCCTGGGCGGTAGTGCCGAGTACAGCTGCAGGGCGCCGCAGGGCGTACGGTGTGATTCGGTCTCGGGCATCTATGCCAATGCGGCCCGCAATAATCTGCCGAGCCAGCGCCAGCACGCTCCGGCTGAGCGTGCCTCGACCGCGCATGCGGCTACCCCAAGTGCGTCCGTATCGGCTGTCGCCGCTGCGCCGCTGCGCGCCCAGGCGCGCGTGCTGCGACTGTGGTTCAAGCCGTGGGAAGACGCCGATCACGACCTGTACGACCAGGGTTTTGTGTATGTACAGATCGATAGCGGGCGCTGGCTGATCGACCACGTGCAACAGCGAATCCGCGATGCCCATGCCCCGATCCGGCCGCCACGGTCGTCCACGCTACCCCGTCCCGCACCAGCCAGGCCGGACGATACCCACGTCCCCGGCGCAGGCGACCGATCGAGCGCTCCCGCCAGACCGCCGTCGGGTGTGAGCGAACCGTCCGACGACAACAGCCAGTAGCCGCAAAACCCAGGAGAGTTCCATGTTCGACGTACTTCGCACAGGATTGCTCGACGCCGCCGGCGGCGGCATGTCCACCTTGCTTCGCCGCAATGACGCGCCCGCGGAGCAATTCGCCAGCTGGCTGCCGTATTCGGCCTATATCGCCGGCGACGACGTCTTCGTCAATCGCGACAATATCGGCTTCATGCTCGAAGTCATGCCGCAGTCCGGCGCCGACGAACGCATGGTGGAGGTACTGATCTCGCTGTATGCGACCTGCCCCAGGGGTGCGGGCATCCAGTTCCATCTGTTTGCCTCGCCGCATGTGCGCAAGCTGTTGCGGCGCTATGCGAATTTGCGCACGGAAGACGCTGACCAGTTTGAGAAAGCCCGGCAATGGGGCCGCCCTTCCCGCAACGAAAACCTGTTTCGCCGGCTCGCGCGACAGCGTGTCGGCCACCTGCTGCATGGCGCACAGGCCTCGATGACCGCCGGCTTCCACTACACGGTGCGCGACTTCCGTCTGATGATGAGCGTGGCGCTGCCCGGTTCCGCCAGCGACCTGAACCGACGCGACGAATTGGTCGCGCTGCGCGAGGCGATGGCGACCACGTTGCGTGCCGCCTCCCTGCCGAATCGGGTGTGCGACGCTGCTGACCTGATCAACTGGTGTTCGCTGTTTACCAACCCGGACCGCATTTTGCGCACCGACGGGCCGGACCTGCACTACGACGACGGCCGAGAAATCCGGGACCAGATCGTCGATTTCGACACGATCCAGGATGCGCATGCGAACGGGGTACGGCTGTGGAAGGAAGGCGAGCCGACCGCACTGGAGGCGAAGTTCTACTCGATCAAGTCGTTCCCCGAACGCTTCGCGCTGTGGCAGATGGGTTCGCTGATCGGCGACCTGATACAGCCGGCGCTGCAATACAACGCGCCCTTCTTGCTGACGATGGGCGTCCACGTGCTCGATCCCAACGCGACCAAGACCGCGGTCACCGCCAACCACGTGCGGGCAACACAGAACGCGCAGAGCAAGATGGCGACGGTGATGCCCGACGTCAACAAGAAGTTGAAGGACTGGAATGCTGCGGCTGACGCGATCGATGTCGGTGGTGCGCTGGTGTCCATGTACCACCAGCTGGCGATCTTCACGCCGCCGGAGAAAGCGGTAGCGGTCGAGGAAACCGCAAAGGCGATCTGGCGGGCGCGCGGGTTCGAGTTGAACGCCGACGTCTACATGCACCGCCAGGCGCTGCTAGCCAGCCTGCCGATGACCTTGTCCGAGCGCTTCCATGCCGATCTGAAGAAAATGCGCCGCGTCACCCGCAAGACCATGGCCAACGCGATCCATCTGGCGCCGCTGATCGCCGAATGGCGCGGTACCCGCACGCCGACGCTGGTGTTCGGCGGACGGCGCGGGCAGTTGATGACACTGGACCTGTACGACAACGACCTCGGCAATTACAACTTCGCGATCATCGGGGCGCCCGGCTCCGGCAAATCCGTGCTGATGAACGAGATGGCATGGTCGTATCGCGCGATCGGCGCCAAGGTCTGGATGCTGGACCTGGGACGCTCGTTCGAAAAGCTGTGCCGCAAGGCCAAAGGCACCTATATCGAATTCCGGCCGGACATCGATATTTGCCTGAACCCGTTCTCGACGGTGCAGGACATCAACGAGGACATCGACATGCTGGTGCCGGCCATCGCCAAGATGGCTTCGATGCAGCACTCGCTGGACGAAGTGCAATACAAGGCGATCTCGGCCATGACCTTGAAGCTGTTCCGCGAATACGGCTGCGACCTGACCGTGACCGGCCTGCGCGACGCCTTCAAGACCGGGACCATCGAGGAACTCGGCGTCATCAACGACGCGCGCATTCGTGACCTGGCGATCATGCTCAATCCGTATGCCAGGGGCGGCCAGTACGAGCGCTTTTTTGAAGGACGCAGCAGCATCGATTTCTCGAACGACTTCATCGTCATCGAAAACGAAGAACTCAAACGCAAGCCGGATCTGCACGCGGTGGTCAACATCCTGCTGCTGTACCAGATTACCGGCGAGATGTACCTGACGCGCAATCGCAAGAAAGTGCTGTTCATCGACGAACTGAAGCAGCAACTGGGCGATATCGGCGCCGACGATCCAGTCAAGGCGGCCGTGGTGGAAGAAGCAGCGCGCCGCGCACGCAAGTATGGCGGTGCACTGGGCACCGCGACGCAGAGCGCCGACGACTACTATGGATCGGCGCAGATGGAGGCCGCCTTCAACTGTTCCGACTGGGTGTTCCTGCTGCGCCAGAAGAAGGAATCGATCGAGATGCTGGACCGGAAAGGCCGGCTGACGATGGACGAGTCGAAGAAACGGCTGCTCAATTCGCTGCGCACCGAGCCCGGCGTGTTCTCGGAAGTCTATATCTCGTCGCCGGTGGGCGAAGGCGTCGCGCGCAATATCCTCGATCCGGCCACGCACCTGCTGTTCTCCAACAAATTGGAAGACAACGCACCGATCGACGAACTGCGCGCGCAAGGCTACAGCATCGATGAAGCGATCGCTGAACTGCTGCGTCAGCGGGGGCACGCGTTATGAGAGCACTTGTCCTCCATGTCGCTGTCACGCTGTTCCTGGTCGCGGTCGCGCTGCTCGCGTACGACCGTCTGGTAGCACGTCCGGCGCAGTTGGTCGGCGTCGTCGATGTCGGCGAAGTGTATCGACTCAAAGAAGCGGAATTCGCGCAGCAGGTCACAGGAAACGTTTCCGAAGACGGGCGAGAAAAGGCATTGAAGATGGCGCGCCAGTTCGCGCAGCGGCTGCCGCAGGCGCTAGACGAATTGCCAAAGGAATGCCGCTGCCTGGTTGTCGTGCGCACGGCGCTCGCCGGCGTCCCGCCGAACGCGGTCGACCTGACCGCGCTGTTAAAACACAAGCTGGAGGCACCATGATCGTCGATCCCGCCACCCTCGGTCCATGCCCCTCGGACTGCAAATGGCCGCGCCGGCTGCGCCACCGGTTCGGCAACGCACTGCGCGATGCGCGCCACCATCTTGTTCTTTATTCGCTGGTGTTCGCGATCTGGGGACTGGCCTTCGTGCGCGTATTCATCCATCCCACACCGCGCCTGCCGATCCTCTTCAATTGGACCGCCAGCGTCCCGTACAAGGTCGCGCTGCTGCAAGTTGGACATCGGCAAGCACTCAGGGTGGGCGATTTCGTCGTCTATACGTTTGACGGCGACGGGCAGCGCATGTACCCGGGCCTGCGTGCGCAGCCCTTCTTCAAGCAGATTCGCGGCGTGCCGGGCGACCGCGTGACCGTCGTCGACCGCCAGTTGTACGTGAACGGCGTGCCGGTCGGACACGCGAAAACCGCGACTTTCGATCGTCGTCCGCTCCACCCGCTTGCGGCAACGACGATTCCTCCCGACTACTACTACATGCAGGGCACGCATCCGGACAGCTTCGATTCGCGCTATCAGGAAAGCGGCCTGGTGCGTGCGGATCGGGTCATCGGCAAGGTCATTCCCCTGTTCTAACGGAGACCATCATGCGCAGGACATTCCTCCTTGTGGTGCTGTCATTCTGCGGTGCCGCAGTGCTTGCGGACGGCAAGACTGGCTTGTCGATGACGGACGATATTCCGCTCGCCAGCTATCTGCAGGCGCTGGAGCAAATCTCGCCGGCCGCTCGCGAAGCCGCCAATGTGTATCTGCACGCCTATCGGCGGCACTGCGGGCGGGTACTGGGGACGGTCGAACTGCGCAAGGCAATTGCGGACGGTGCCGGCGATCCGGTGTTGATGGCAATGATGCTGGCCGCCTTCCAGCGCGACACCCTGAAGCTGGCGCGCCTGGCCGACGCCGTATCGTGCGTCAGGGGGATGTGAGCCATGTGCTTTCGCCTACTCGTCGTTGCCGCGGCGCTTGCGGCATCCGCCCACGGCCGCGCGGTCGACCTCGGCACGATCGGCCCGCTCTATCCGATTGCCGAGCCGCATCTGCTTGACGACATCCGACAGCGCCTGCAGGAAAAGGAACGCAGCGGTGAACTGAAGCGGCGCGAACAGCGGGCGCGCGAACGCGGCGTCGATGCCGTGGCCCATCCGCAACCGGTCGCGGGCGTCCGGGCGGCGGAAACGGCCCGCACCTTTTATTTCGATCCGAGCTTCACGCTGGACCGCAACGTCTTCGACGACAAGGGACAGTTGCTGTTTGCCGCCGGTACGCGCAAGAACCCGCTCGAAGTGGTTGCGCTGTCCAAGCATTTGCTGTTTTTTGATGCGCGTGACCAGCGCCAGGTGGCACGCGCGCGCGAATTGATCACGTTCTACCGGGGGCGCGCCAAACCGATACTGGTGGGCGGATCCTACCTCGACCTGATGAAGGCGTGGCGCCTGCGCGTGTACTACGACCAGCAAGGGCTGCTGACACGCCGTCTTGGCATTACTCAGGTGCCGGCCATCGTCTCGCAAGAGGGTTTGCGCCTTCGGATCGATGAATTGGTGCTCCCATGAAAACATACGCCCGTTATGTCTTCCTGCTGGCCATGATGATGCCGTTCGGTGACACGCTCGCGCAAATCGCGACCTGCACCGGCAAGTTCCCCAACCCGATCACCGACATTTGCTGGAGCTGCATCCTGCCGATTTCGATCGGCGGTGCACGCATCGCCAACTTCGGCGGCCAGGAAGACATCGACAACCCATCCAGCCCCGTATGCAGCTGCGGCGTGAATCCGACCATCGGCTTGTCGATCGGTTTCTGGGAGCCGGCGCGCCAGGTCGAGGTGGTGCGCAAGCCGTTCTGCCTTGTGTCGCTCGGCGGCATCGATCTCGATCCGGGCATACCTGCGCCGGAAGCCGCCCGCTTCACCCGTCCCGAAGGCGATGGCGACGGCGGCAGCTTCTACCAGGCGCACTACTACGTGAACCCGGTGATGTACTGGCTGGGCGTGATCACGGATTTCCCGTGCATGGAACACGGCTCCTTCGATCTGGCCTACCTGACCGAAGTCGATCCGCTGTGGAACGACGACGAACTAACGCTGATTCTAAACCCGGATGCGGTGCTGTTCGCCAATCCGGTCGCCATCGCCGCCTGCGCCGCCGACTGCATCGCCGCGTCCGCCGGCTTCGGCATGCGCGACCTGTTCTGGTGTGCCGGTTGCCAGGGCAGCATCTATCCGCTGGACGGCCACGTTCCCTACCACTTGGGCGGCGTACGCACGGCGGCGCTGCTGGCGCAACGGCTGACCGCCAAAATGCACCGCGAACTGCTCGCCTGGGGCTGGCACGGCAGCGCCGGCTTGTGCGGCCCGTACTTCCTGCCGGTGATGGACAAGACCGCCTACAAGACGCAGCTGACCTACCCCATTCCCAACACCGACAAGATCGACGGCAAATGCTGCCAGCCGTTCGGCCGCACCACGGTGCTATGGGGCGCGGGCAAGGAATATCCGGTCCGTGGCGAAGACTTCTCCTTCATGTTGTTTCGAAAAAGGAATTGCTGTGTCGGCTTCTAACCCCTCCCCCTACCCGGCCCGCACTGTGCTGTTGGCAATCGTTATGGCAATGACCACTGCTGGCCTACACGATGCACTGGCGCAAGGCAATTCCGCCGTCACCGCTGCCGAACTCGCGCGTGCCGAGCGCAGCCAGACGGTGATTACCGACGGTGACATTCGACGCGCCCAGAAGAAGTACCGCATGCCGACCGAGGACATGTTGCGCCGCGTTCCGGTTCCGGCTGCGCCCAATCTCGACGCGCTTCTGGCACCCGGTTCAACCCGCGCCATCGACCTGGAAGCATTGGCAAAAGGCTACGAAGCCAATACCGATCACATGGCCGCAGCACAGATAAACCGTCCCGGTCCCGGATTGCTGGTCTTTGTCAGCTTCGCCGTGCCTGAACCCACGTTGCAGCGGCTCGTAGATCAAGCCGCCAGGGCGCAGGCAATGCTGGTCATCCGCGGCTTCGTCAATGGATCGCTGCGGGAAACCGTCACCCGTGCGCAGCGCCTGATCGGCAATCGTCAGGTGGCGTTTCACATCGATCCGCAAGCGTTTGACCGCTTTGCCGTCGTCAAGACGCCGACCTTCGTGCTGGTGCGCGACGGCGCTCACGGACAAGCATGCGGCACCGGGCTCTGCTTTGCGCCCGATGCCTTTGCCACGACCGCCGGCGACGTCAGCCTGGACTATGCGCTCGAAGCAATCGAGCGACAAGCGCCGCGATTCGGCGAGGACGCGCGCCGCTTTTTGAAGAAACTTAGGGGGTAGACATGCGCACGATCTTGGTCACCCTCACCGTCTTCCTCGCTTTCTGGATGCAGTTGCCGGCACTTGCCGGTCCACACGAGGATGGCATCGCCGCCGGCCATGCGGCCAACGCCTTCACGCGCAGCACCGTGGACCATACCAGCGCAGCGAACGTCGTCCCGGGCTACACCGCCATGCCGCCGGAACGCGCGTATTACGGTCAGCCAAACTTGGCCGGCCAGGCCAATGCACGCCTTGCCCATTGCGCGCTTACGCCGGGCGACCCGGTATGCGACGCGCAGTTGGGCGCAATCCATTCCGCCAATACGCCCAGGGACGCTGTCACCGCCTATGATCCGGGTGTCGCGCCCGCCAAGGAGATCGCGCGCAACCCTTCCATCGCACTCGGCAGCCTGGCGGCGTATTACGCGGGTTGCAGCACCACCGATGTCGCCACCTCGGCGACGACCCAGCCTCGCCTGTGCCGTCGCTACGCGGGAGCCAACACGTATCAATGCACCCGCAGCTTGACCGTCGGATCGACGCGCAGCGCAAATTGCACGCCGGGCGACTGGTTTGCCCACGCTGGCGCTGGCAATGCGGGCTTTGACGTCCAGTGCCTGCCCGAGCGGCCTGACACGGCACAGCATTTCCGTATCACGCAGTCCGGCGATCCGGCGGCTTTCTTCGACGCCGATTTGACGGTGCCCCGACCGTTTCCGCAACGCGTTGCCGACCTCGGCCCCGACGGCAACGCCGGCATGGCTGGAACGCTCGCCCACCTGTGGGTATGGCTTGCTGGGAACGCCTGCACGTCGACCACGTGTACGGCCACCGCGCTCATCGCGCCCGATCGGCACACGGTATGCACAGGCGCGAGCGACGCCGGGTCTGCCTGCACCACCATAGAACCGTTCAACCCTATCTTTGCCGCCTGTCCGCCCGGACAACAGCACGGCGGCGTGATCCGGCGCGCGTCCGAGACGGGAGAAGCCGGGCCCATGCCCGCGGCAACCCCCATCGTGATCGACTACTACGGCGACTCCACGGTATGGGGGTATGCCAGCGGCAGCGGCGGCCAGGTAGCGCTGCCTGCGCCTGCCGTGTTTGCGGCGGCGCTGCCTGCCGCCACCCAGTTCGACGTGCGCAATGAAGGCGTGAACGGCTCCACCGCCTGCGAATTGCTGCGCGGCGCCGATGGCAGGCACCCGCCATGGGAAGCGCAAATGGCCGCATCCAACGCGTCATTCGTGATCATCAACCATGCCATCAACGACCAGTGGAAAGACAGCCTGGCCGACTATAGCGCCTGCCTCGCGCAGTTGGCGCAAATTGCAAAACTGAACGGCAAGCAAGTCATCTTCGAAACGCCGAACCCGACCCGGGATAGCGGCGTCGGCGGCTTGGACGTTATCGTGCAAGCGATGCGGGACGTCGCGTCACGGGAACAGGTACCCGTCATTGACCAGTATGCGTACCTGACGCGTTACCTGGCTGGCCAGAGTCCGACCACGATCGCGCCGGACGGATTGCATCCAACCGATGCCGTGTATGAAATGAAAGGCAAGTACGCGGCCGAGATATTCGCCGGTCTGTTCCCGAACCCATCCGGTTCGGCATCCCCAACCGCGACGCTGGACGCATCGCGATGCTATCTCCCCTCGCCAACCCCGACGGCGATCGCAGGCAGTGATATGACGGGAGCATACTCTGCCGCGTACTGGACACTGGCGGGTTCCCGCACGGTCACCGGCTGGCAGCGCAATCCCGCATTCCCGCTGCCGATATCCGAAATGACGCTCAGCTATGCCAAGCCGACGGTGCAGGCCACGGAACAAGACCGCTGGGAAGATCAATGCGCGGAACTTGCCGCCGGCGGACGATGCGTACTGGCGAGTGCCGATGTGTGCGTCGACGGACCGTCGACCAAGCGCATCGACGGCCGCGACGTGACGCGCAGTTGCTGGCGCTACGAGAGGACGTTTTCCTGCAACGACGGCACGCCCATCAACGAATGCGCGCCGCTGGCCGCATCCGGCTGTACCCCTGTCGCGTCGGCCTGCCAGCAGCTGAATGCAGCGACCGGCGTGTGCGACGTGTTCCAGGATACCTACCAGTGCCCGGTGTTGGCGCAGACGACCACATCGGCCAGCAACTGTCCCAGCAACGTGTTTTGCCTTGGCGCCAGTTGCTTCAATACCGCTTACACCAACGATACCGACTTTGCGCGCGCCATGTCGTTGATGGAGGCGGCGCGCGAAGCCGGTGTGTATCTCGACACCGACCGCATGCAAGTCTTTAAAGGCGAACGCAACCGCTGCCGCGAACGGCTCCTGACCAATTGCTGTGATACCGACAATGCCGGCGCCAGCATGACCAATCGATCGATGTTCGGCATGGGCTCGCGCCTGGTGTACGACGTACTGATGAACTCGGACAACCGGCAATTCCTCCACCAGGGCATCCAGGCACTGCTCAGCGACGCTGGCTTTAACGGCAGCTTCAGTGCGTACGGGGTGACGGTAGCCGTCAACGGCACCGCGCTGCCCGCCGGCTCGGTCACCCTGTTTGCGGGCGACAGCATCGCGGTTGCGTTTGATCCGTGGTCGCTGGCCATTACCGTCGTCATGTATGTCATTTCGTCGGCCACCTCATGCGATGCAGAGGAAGGGAAGCTCGCGATGAAGGAAGGCGCGCGGCTGTGCCATTCGGTTGGCTCCTATTGCTCCTCCTGCCT
The DNA here is from genome assembly GCF_048799745.1 of Noviherbaspirillum sp. ST9. Taxonomy (NCBI): domain Bacteria; kingdom Pseudomonadati; phylum Pseudomonadota; class Betaproteobacteria; order Burkholderiales; family Oxalobacteraceae; genus Noviherbaspirillum; species Noviherbaspirillum sp. ST9. The sequence goes on from NZ_JBLWFR010000005.1 coordinate 386,429, forward strand.
GCGCATCCTCGGGCGATGCGTCTCCTGCATCACCCACACCACGTCCAAATGCTGCTTTAACTCCGTGCTGTCGCGCATCGTCAATGAGCAAGGCCGCGTCCAGGTCGGTAAAGGCTGGGGCAGCGCGGAAGATCCGGATTGCTCCGGATTCACGGTTGCGCAGTTGCAATCACTCGATTTTGCGGCGATGGATTTGACGGAGTTTTATGCATCCATTGTTCCCGACATGCCGGATATGGGCGCCATCCGTGCGGCGGGCGCAACGCGCGTGGCCCAGTTTGTGACCGATCCGCGGCAAATGCGGCCAACAACGCCCCCGCAGGTCGGGACACCGGCACCGCCGGCCGGACCGACGCCTGCGCCTACGCCGCCGCAGATGCCGGGTCCGCCGCCATCACCGCCGCCAACGAATGCCAACGTGTCGCCCTTCGGCCAGGATGCGTCGCTCTATACGTCGACTTTCGCAGAGGAATTCGAAAATGGGCTCGACGCAGGGTTATGGAACGACACCATCTGGTACGAGGCATCCAATCCTACGAAAAACTACACGGTCGAGAACGGCGTCCTGAAAATCTGGCCGGAACGTGATGCCAGCGGGCGATTCTTCAATCGCACCATCGACACCGACGGTCGCTACACGCAGACCTATGGCTATTTCGAAATCGAGGCAAAGCTGCCGTTAGGCAAAGGCACGTGGCCGGCGTTCTGGCTGTTCAATCATATCGGCGAGCGCCGTCCCGAAATCGACGTCATGGAAGCCTATGCCGGGGGCGCGGCGCCGTGGGGCTTCACCGATGGCGCCGGGGTCGCTCATCCGCAAGCCTATGCGCCGACGGTATGGAAAGGCGACTACGAGGGACAACTGGTCGGTTCGCGTCAATACGACACCGGCATGGATCTGTCGGCCGGCTTCCACAAGTACGCAGTGAAGTGGGAGCCAAACAAGCAGACCTTCTATTTCGACGGCCAGGAAGTGCTGACGCTGAACGTCACCATGTCCGACCCGATGTACCTGATGCTGGATCTGTGGTACGGCAGCGCGAGCGGCGAGCCAGACGGTTCGACGCCGACCGGAAAAGCGAATTCCTATGAAATCAACTACGTCAGAGCCTGGAGTTTCAAATGAAGCCACGCCATTTCGCCGCAGCCTTCCTGATCGCTTGTACCGCGCACGCGCAGACAGCGTCGGTTCCGCGCACGCCAGTAGCTGATCCGCGCCCGTTGATGATTGCAGCCATCGACTCGCCCAGCGGCACCGCGCACGGCGTACTGACTGGCGAAACCGCAGACGTGATGCGTCGAAAATTCAATGCCAAAACGCCGGTTCTGATCGACGTGTCCACCGAAAAGCGCTATGCGCAAGCCGGCTGCAGTCGCCTCAAGCTGAGGTTTTGGCAAGACGACGTGCAGCTGCCCGGCGCTGCCGGACCGCGCCGGCAGACGATCGAATTCGGCATCAATTATTGCCGCGATGGACGCCCTCCGCGCTCCCTTTCATGAAAGACCCTGTCATGAAAATTGTCGTTGCGCTGGCGATCACCGCCTGCATGATCACCGCGCATGCCCAGATTCGAATGCCAACGGCTGTTGCGCCTGAACGCAATTCCTCGTACTGGAGCGACAGCCAGCGCGGATGGCATTTCTACGAAGACCCGGAAGCCGAATTGGAACAACCGCCGCTGCCCAAGGCAGAACCGCGCAAAGCCGGGCTGCGCAAACCACCGGAAATCGCCGCGTTCGAACGACTGCAGAAGACGCTGGAGGAAACCCGCAACATCGCGATCATCCATCCGACCGAGACCAATGTGCGGCGCTACATGGAACTGGAGGCCAGGGTTGTGAACCAGGCCTCACTGTTTGCCGATGTCGCGCAACGGGTTGCGTGGGCAACGCCGACGCTCGATCCCACCCTGCACGGCCGCCCGGTCAATGCCAAAGCGTTGCAGGTGTTTGAACAAACCCAGCTGGAATCCCGGTCGCATTCGGTCGCCGAGTTGGCCAAGGATCACGTGCTGTTTTTTTTCTTCCGCAGCGACTGCCCGTATTGCCATGCATTTGCGCCAACGCTAACAGCATTTCAGGCGCGTCATGGGATCACGATCGTCGCTATCAGTGTGGACGGCGGCGGCATTCCCGGCTTCGCCGCGCCGCGGCGCGACAACGGCATTGCCCGCACGCTGAATGTGACCCAGGTGCCTGCCGTGTTCCTGGCGCAGCCGTTCACCGGAAAGATTGCACCAATCGGATTTGGCGTGCTGTCGGAATCGCAACTGCTCGAACGCATTAACACTTTGTCGGCCCAGCAACCCGAAGCCATGCCGCCGCGCGCCACCACCCCGATCTCGCTGCACGATTCGCCGCATTAAGGAGCCCCCATGCCCGCCCATACCGTCCACCGTGCCATCGCCCTCGTCACTGCCTGGTCGCTACTGCTGGCCCCCTTGTCGCTGCGCGCCGCCGACCTGAATGGAGAAGTCGACAACATGTTCAACAGCCTGGGCGTCATCGGCAATTACACCGCGCCCGGCGCCTTCCGGGGCCAGACGTTCAATACCTATGCAGGCGGCAGCCTGTTTCTCCGGGCGCCCAACAAGGTGTATCAGTTGGCCGCGATCCAGTTCCCCAGCGCCAAGGCCGGTTGCGGCGGCATCGACGTGTTCGGCGGTTCGTTCTCGCATATTTCCGCGACCGAGTTCAGGAACATGCTGCGCAATATCACCGCCGCGCTGCCGGGCATCGCGTTCCAGTTGGCGCTGGAATCAGTATCGCCCTTGCTCGGCGGGCTAACGAAGTGGGCGAAAGGGTTGGAAACCTGGATCAATAACGCGCGCATCAATTCCTGCGAAACCGCGAAGGCGCTGGTCAGCACCGCCGCCGAATCGGTTGGGTACAGTGCGCAGGAAGCGTGCGCCGACATTGCCATCGAGATGGGCCTGGAAACCGACCGCGACGCTGCACGACGTCGCTGCGCCTCGGACCGTGCCGGCATCCTTGCCAGCGCACGTACATCGACCGATCCGAACATCCGGAACAAGGCGCCGTTTGTCGGCAACCTGACCTGGAAGGCGCTGCAGCATGCCGGCGCCTATCTGGACGACGCGGAGCGGGAACTGATCATGAGCATGGTGGGCACCGTGATCATCTATCCGGAAGAATCCGGCCGCGACCCTGCCCCGATCGCGCCAACGCTGACCTCGATCAGCCATCTGCTGTATGGCCAGGCGAATGCGACGCCCGCCGGGAATGTCACGCAACATCTGCTCCGGTGTAACAACACTACCGATTGCGACGTCGTCACGGTCGATACCACCTATGTTCACACGCCGTTCACCAAGAAGGTCGAGGACCTGATGCGGTCCATTGCGTCGAGGATCGCTTCCCGCACCGCGATTCCCAATAACTCGCCGGAAGTCGGCTTCGTCAATCAAACCACCGAACCCGTGTACAAGATGCTTTCGATCGGCGCAACGATTCCCGGCTCCGGCCTGGCCGACAGCCTGATCGGCCAATACCGGGACGTCATCGCCGCCGATTACGCCTACGTCTTCCTCGAAAAGAACCTGCGTGTGGGCATGGCTGCGCTCGACAAGGATTTCACGCTGTCGTCGACGCAGCAGAAGAAGGCGGATGTCATCCGCCAGCGTGCGCAGGGACTGCTGCTGCAAATCGGCCAGGAAAAGAACCTCCTGTATCAGAAGGTCGGTTCGTTCAAAGCCGTGTCGTCCCATCTCGAACAGCTGGAACGTCAACTGCGCAGCAGCATGCCGCAGCATGTGATGGACATGCTCGGCCAGCAGGCCGCCTATTTGGGCAGATAAGCTCGACCTACCAACCGGACCGGAACGCCATCATGTGGGAAATCTTTGCCTACCAAAATTCGGACAGCCTGTTTGGCATCTTCAATGCGGTGGCGGCTATCCGCGGATCGGATACCTATCTCGGCGCGATCGCCGGCGTGGTGTTCTGCGGATTCATCGCCGCCCTGCTCGCGTATGCGTTCGCGCCGCAGAAGCTGCAGGGTTGGCAATGGCTGGCCTCGGTCGTGCTCGTGTATTCGATCCTGTTTGTGCCGCGTGTCGAGGTGGGCATTGTGGACAAGACCGGCGGCGCGCCGGTCAGGGTCGTCGCAAATGTACCGTTTGGGATCGCCCTGTTTGGTGGGCTCACCAGCACCATCGGCAATACCCTCACGGAACTGTTCGAAACCGCGTTCCAGGCCATTCCCGGCAACGCGAACCTGCCCAGTGAGCTGACCTATCAAAAGAACGGGCTGATGTTCGGTAATCGTCTGATCCGGGATACCGGCAAGGTGGTGTTTCAGGATCCTAATTTCCGCACTGACTTGGTCAACTACATTCATAACTGCACCATGTATGACCTGATCGATGGCAGCATCGATCCGGCGGCATTTTCGCGCGCGGAGGATGTCTGGAGCATGATGGCCAATCCCAATCCGGCCCGCTTCACCACCTTGACACGCAGCGGCGGCACGGTCACCACCGACACCTGTCCCAATGCCTACAATGATTTGGCCGGAAGGATTCCGGCGCAGGTCAGCAGCATCCAGGACAGGCTCGCCGGCCAGTTGAATCCGACCTTGCCCGGCACCGCGGCAGCCGCCGTGATCGCCGCACAAATCCAGCAGGCGTACCTGAAGAACAGCATCGCCAGCGCTGCGGCGACCGCTGCCGATATCATCCGCCTGAATGCCGTCATCAACGCAATCAACGATACCAGCCAGATCATCGGCCAGAAGATCAACGATCCCGCGTCGATGGTGCTGGCGGTGGGCCGGGCGCAGGCGATGGCGCAGACCAACGCTGCATGGATCAACAACGGCAAAATTGCCGAACAGGCGCTGCCGGTGGTACGCAACGTGGTCGAAGCGCTCGCCTACGCGATTTTTCCGATCGTGGTGCTGCTGCTGTTTCTCACCAGCGGCCGGGAAACCATGATGGCATTGAAGAACTATATTGCGGTGCTCATCTGGATCCAGCTCTGGCCGCCCTTGTACGCGATTCTCAACTATATGGCGAGCATGTATGCCGCCAGCGAACTGGCGGCTGCCGCGAATGTCGGCGGCGGGCTGACGGCGCTATCGCTGCTGACCGCTTCCTCCATTTATTCGAACGCCATTTCATCCGAAGCGGTTGTCGGCTACCTGACTATCAGCATTCCGTTTATCGCGTGGGCGGCACTGAAGCGCATGGAGAACTTCGGCAACAGCGTTGTCGGAGGACTGTCAGGATTGCAATCTGCGATAAGCTCGTCTACGGGTTCTTCAGCCGTCGGCAACGTCAATATGGGCAATGTAGCAATGGATCAGATGCAGCTTGCGCCGAACCGCACGTCGGCATTCATGAGTAACATGCAAAGCGATGCCACCGGAAATAGCACCACTTCGAATGTGCTCAACGGCCGCAGCGCTGTCAGTCTGTTGCGCAACCAAGGCTTTGCCTCACGCGTGGTATCGATGCGGGTATCGGAACAGAATGTGACCGAAGCCAATAAAGAGGCCAATGCCGCACGAAGCGAGGCGATCGCTGCCAACACGGAACGCTCGGTGGTGTTGGCGGATGCGCTGACCAAGGGAATCGCCAAGTACCGGTCGTCGCGCAGCAGCGGTGGAACGTCGTCCAGCAGTTTCGAGCAAGTGGGGGAGAATCTGAATCGCCTGGATCAGATTACCAAAGGAGTCGCAGAGAAAACCGGGCTATCGCAGTCACAAGTTGCACAGATCGCATTTGGTGCAGCGGGCCATGTCGGAGCATCGGGTGCATTCGCGGGAGCGGAAATCAAGGCCAGTGCCGGAAAATCGTACCTGTCCACACTCTCGGGCGAACAGCAAAAGGTACTGGGTTCAATGACCGCCGATCAGGTCGCTGAATTCAAGCAGTTTGGTGACCGCGTATCCCGGGATACGAGCTTCATCAATGCCATTGGATCCGATTCCAGGGAGGCGAAGGATATGTCGTCGCGCCTTGCTACAGCAATATCAAGGTCCGAACGTGCAGATGCCACGCTTGCCCAACGGACGGCTTTTGCTGAGCGGCTTGCCTCTGCTCGTGAACATGGGGAGACAATTTCGATCGACATCGCGCAAGATCCGCATAACGTCGAGATGTTCATGCACTATGCGGAACATTATGGCGGCGATAGCGCCGCGGCGTTCGCGCTGTTCGATGCAGAACTGGCGCGCCAAGGTTTGCGTCCCAATCGCATTTTCTCGGATGGAACGGCTGTACCTGCTTCTTTCGAGGATATACGTACTCGGCACGGCCAAGACGCTGCTGATCCGCATTTGAATCCCGATACAGCTGCGATCAATCGCGAGCACCACAAACAAGTCTCACGCTTCAATACATCTGTTCTGAGCACCGCAGGCACAACAAAGCCTTCAGAAATTCGCAGAGGCATACAGGCGCAAGGTGCCGAAATTCGTAAACAAGCGGGTTTTGCGGATCAGGAATTTGATACGAAGGCGGAAATCGCCAAGACTCCTGACGGAACATTCGCGTCGAAGAAGTCTTTGCTGAAACAAGCAGGGAAGCAGGCAGCGCAAGATGCCGCCGCTACCGTCGACAATGCCAAAGACGCTGTGCAGGATTTGTTGAATAAAAAATAGCCGTCCCGTCACTAGAGCTTGTCCGGATCAAATTGATGATGCCCATGCTCCGGCTCTAGCGGACTGGTTAGCGGTGGCCGGCCTTTATCCCGCCAATAATTCCGTGCTAGATCTTCTGGCGTAACGCCAAGACCGGCGAGTGCATCATCGTCGGATTTAAGCGCAATCCCCTTCTGGCCAATGCCAGCAATCGCACCGCCGACCGCCACTCCGGCGAGCGCCCCGATGGAGATCATTACGATTTTCAATCCTACGTCATCTGGGATTGACGTGAACAGGCCAATGAGCGCACCTGCCATCGTTCCGACCAAAATAGGAAGTTTCTTCATGTGAAATCGTCCACCGTTTCGCGACTACATTGCTTAAAAAGTATCAACCAATTCATCTATTTGCAAGAATTCGTTCAGCTCTTTTGCATGGCTTTTCTCTTATGGCAAAACAACAATATGCTCTGGTATGCTCTACGCCGACATAACTATTCTTGCAATAAGGCAAAATGGCGCAACAAAAACAAATCTCGAATACTACGCGCGCGCTACTTGCCTATTGGCGCGCGGCACTCGCAGATAGTTGCCTTTCTCACCCGACAGTTCCCGAAGATTGCGAACCCATACGGATCGGTCAAAACGAGAAGGGCGTGTGGCGGGTCACGGAAGCGCCGGACAACTGGATCAAATCGACCTTTGCAGCCAGCAAGGCGAACAAGGCCGAAGACGGCGATGTGCGCAAACCGATTCCGCTATTGCTGATCCCGGCGCTTCTGGTGCCGAAAAGCGTACACGGTATAAAGCGCCGCGGAGCGGAATCGGACGATTGTCTTGTCCCTTTATGTATCCCCTGCATGCTCACGCCGGAAGGGTCGCTGCTGGCGGACACGGAACGCCTGCCATGGGTACCGCGCAAACTGCTTGAGCCAAGCCACAAGTTTGTCACAGTCGGACTCTTGGCCGACCTCGATAAATACTTGACGGAACTCACCAGAAAACCCGGCACCTTGTCCGACACCTTGGCGATCGCCGCGAAACTGTTTGCGCAAGTCACCGGATGCCAGCTGGAGCTGCTCGTACGCGATTCCGACGATGAGGCGTCCGTGCTGCCGCCGCTGAACATTGAAGACCATGCTGTCATCGACGGGTGGTTTGGCGTTCCCTACGAACCGCCGATCATGGCGCGGCACATCATTCGCCTCTACGATCTGCTGGCTGAAGCGCAGACGGCAACGCCGCTGCTGGAAATGCTGGCCCACATGCCGGATCGCCGGAAGCAACCGCCTATGGTGCTCGCGCAATCCGCACCTCGCTTCAAGAAAATCGTCGGCCATATTCACCCCAAATACCCGCTGTCGGTGTCACAGCACGAAGCGATGGTGGAAATGCTTGGTGTGAAAGAAGGCGACATCCTGGCCGTCAACGGCCCACCCGGCACCGGCAAGACGACGCTCCTGCAAAGCGTGGTTGCACAGGAATGGGTCATGGCGGCGATCAACGGCCAGCCCTGCCCGATCATTGCGGCGACCTCCACCAACGTCAAAGCCGTGGAAAACGTGCTAGACAGTTTTGCACGGCTATGCCATGAAACCGCGCACGAGCGCTGGTTGCCCGACATCGGCGGCTTCGGGCTGTTTCTCGCATCGGCATCGCGCGACTCGGAGCATCCTACCTATAACGGCCCTAATGAACATCACTTCATCCAGTTTGAAACGCCGGATTGGGTCAAGAAGGCCAAAGACCATTACCTGAAGCAGGCAGGCAAGCTCTCTCAGCTAAATGGGAAGAAGGACACGGTCGATGACGTGGTTGCCGGATTGCGCAAGCTCCTGCGCGATTATCACCAGTATTTACAAGAAGTGGTCACGCAGCGCTATCGGATATTCGACTTCATCGGCAAGGACGAATCGATCGGAGCGCAGACCGGGTTGAAGCAAGTGATGTCGGCGTGTCGGCAGCACATCCACGCGGCGGAACAGGAGATCGCGGAAGCCGAGCGTATTGTCCAAGATTGCGTGGAACAAAAGGCCGCCGAGCAAGCGCAGCACGAGCGCAAACTGCAGGAAATCCGAGATGCCGAACTGACCTGGACGACCTATCTGGCCTCGTTGCTCTCGTTGCTGCTCGATCTGTTGGCTTTTCTTCCCCCTGTCAAACGCCATCGCAATGCGCGCGACCGGAAATTTTTGCTCGCCAATCCGCTCACCAGCGCGTTACAGCATCGCGACGACGGCGTGGACGCCTACTTCGCCACATTGATCAGGCATGAAAAACTGCGCACACGGGCCGTCATCGCGGATATCCAAACGGTGGAAGACGCGGCAGCCAAACGCCTCGCCACAGCGCGCGCCGAAAAGGCTCGGTTCATGGAGCGACTTGGCGAAGCCGAATCGCTGATGAAAGACTGGCTGAAACTCCTGGCAGATGCGTTTGCGGAATGGGCCGACGTTTCCTTGTGCGATCTGAATGACAAGCTCGATGTCCGCATCAGGGCCCCCATGTTCCAGTTAGCAGATTGGTATTGGTCGGGTTGCTGGCTGCGCGAAATGGAAACCCGGCTCCAGGATGGCGGCAAGGATTCCAAGGCGCCGCAGAAGCTGGAAACGATGCTGCGCCGCTTCGCCAAGCTCACACCGTGCATGGTATCCAACTTCCACATGGCGCCGGCGTATTTTTGCGGATGGATGGGAGACCAGCCAATCCCCTTGTGGAACGTCATCGACCTCCTGATCGTCGACGAGGCCGGACAGGTGTCACCGGAAATCGGCGTGCCGGCCTTTGCACTTGCCAAGCGCGCCGTGGTCGTCGGCGATGTACATCAGATTGAACCGATCTGGAATGTTGCAGAAGGTATCGACCGTGCCAATGCTGCGAAATTCGGCCTGATCCAGAAATGGGACGACCCGCATTATCTGAAAATGGAGCAGGATGGCTATACCGCCTCCAAGGGCAATCTGATGCAGATCAGCTCGCGCGCCTGCCAGCTGCAAAAATACCCGGACATGCGCGGCCTCATGCTGGTCGAACACCGCCGCTGTGTGCCGGAGCTGATCGACTATTGCAATAAGCTCGTCTACGGAGGAAGGCTCGACCCTGTGCGCAAATCGATACCGCCGGGGCAAAGAGTCCTCCCCGCGTTCGGGTATTTTGCGATCGCAAGTCGCGATCAAAAGGTGGGAGGCAGCCGTAAAAACATGGTCGAAGCCCGGGCGATCGTCGACTGGATTGTGCAAAATCGGGAGCGACTTCAGGATCATTACCGGGACCCGAAAACAGGTCTTCCACAACATATCAGCAAGATCGTCGGCATCGTAACGCCCTTCTCGTCCCAGGCATATTTGATTACCAGCTTCATCAAAAAGAAGATGCCGGACACGAAGGAAAAAGGCTGCGCGATCACCGTAGGCACCGTGCATCGCCTGCAAGGCGCGGAGCGCGAAATTGTGCTCTTTTCCCCGGTCTACGGCGAGGATCACCGGCACGGCATGTTCTTCGACAATGGCCGCAACATGCTGAACGTCGCCGTATCCCGGGCTAAAGACAGCTTTCTGGTCTTCGGCAATGTGTCGCTGTTTAAACCGGAAAAGAGCGGCTCACCGTCTGGGCTGCTGGCGCAATACCTGTTCAAGCATGAAGAGAACAATCTCTCCAGCGCGGTTCAGACTGGCCAATCGACTTCCTTTACATTTATCTAGCCGGCTACCGGAAAGCGCCATGAGCCTATTGCAAAAACTCAGCAGCCTGTTTCGTCCGCAGCAGCCCGCCGCTGCAACACAAGAGACAAAGCGCCCCCTCAGCAGCCGACAACGCCGCATTGAGTTCATCGGCGGCATGATGGAAGTGCGTTCAGCGGACTTCTTCGGCCCCTACGCACTATCTCGCTCGGAGCGTTGGGCACTTGGATGGAGAGATGCCGATATCAGCGCTGGACAGGGCGGACACCGGAGCAAAGGACATGGCACCTATCTTCTCTATGACACCGAAAGCGACCGGATCGCGGTGACGGGTAAACTGGAGCGTCCGAACAAGGGAGCCGTCGCCGACAATGGCACCTTCATTCTGCAAGATTGGCATTTCGGGGATGGACTTCAAGGGACGTTCATGGCATTCACATCCGCCGGACATATTCTGCACAAGCGTCACTTCAATGCCAATCTTTACAATGGCGCGTTATCGATAGATGGCGCCTCGGCGATTTGCCAAACTGCGAACAACCCCAATCATGATGACGGCAACCGGATGACAGCTTTCGATCTACGACAGGGCATCGAATTATTTTCAGTGCAACCGCGCACCGGTTGGGCAGACGAGTATGAGTTTTCTGCCGACGGCAGCCGGATCACCGTTGTGCACAACGACTTGGGGAAATTTACCTACGATAGGTCGGGTAATTTTCTTGACGAAAAGATATATGAAAACGCATGCCTGACGTCGAAAAACTTCAGTATCTCGTTGTTTGCAGCCGAATCGCTGCTCAAGAAATACCCAACCGATGCCGATCAGGCTCATCGCGCCCTGTCCACGATACTCACAGCAAGACAAGTCGGCGCAGACAATGATCCGGGCTGGAAAGCGATGGCGCTCAAGCTACAAGGCATTGCACTTGAAGCGATTGGCCGGCCTAGGGATGCGCTGGCCATTTACGACGAAGTTTTGTCCATGAATCCCAAGATCGGCGTAAAACGGCGCGCCGACTCATTAAGAAAACAGCTCAATCACTCTTGATCCTTGTCGTTTTCCGTGCGCAAGAGCTTTCTCTTAATCTGGGGCAGCAGAAACGCTATCAAAGCATCGTAATTTGTATTGCGCTCATAGGAGGGATCTTTAGCCTTGATCTGTTCTCTGATCATCTTCCGGCGCTTCTTCCAGGTTCCCTTGGTGTCTTGTTCGTCAAGTACAGCGTTGTGCCCGTAAGTTTGCAAGGCCCAACCGAAAGGCAACAGAAAAGGCTTGTAGTGGTCAAAAGCGGTGTTCGCAACCTGGATCAAGCGCTGATGGCCGTAACCAATAGGCCGACCATGTTTCGCGCTCAGCATGAGAGATACGATGCCGTTAAAAGGAGGCTCCGTGTAATGCTCCGGCAAAGCCAAGCCATAAGGCTTAAATTTATCGCGCAGCTCTCCCCATTTTGTACGGATTGATTCTGTTGAGCTCATCCCGCCGTACCGTTCCCAAAAACACTCGAACGTTTGTCTGAGCGCCTCCAAGCCTTGTTCGGCCAGCTCGTCATTCAGTCGCGCCCGCTCGGCATCGTAGTCAAAGAAAAATACCCGCTGGCGCTCCAGATCAAGGGTCAACTCATCGATCGAAACATCGGCACGATGCCACTCGTCCAGGATCGGCCCCGCCACCAATACCGGGATTGTGTACCAGCATTCGAGCGTGAATTTGCCAGTCTCCCGTGAACGTTGCAAAGTAGACGCGTTTGCGACAAAGACGTTGGTATTGTTGTTGAAGAAAACATCTTCCTCCGCGCGCGGCGTCCGCTGGGGATCAAAGTCTTGGAAAATCCAGACTAAATGACCGCCTTCCGCTTGATAGAAGTCACGCCGCTCGACAACTATGCTCAAGTACGTCGTGGATAACTGGATCTCAAAGGCAAATCGCCGATCATTCCAGGCAGTCTGCACATCAGGCTTGCGCCACTTCTTGCGATCCATTCCGCGCCACACTTTCTCGACCTGTGGCGTAGAAAAACGCGAATCGGCCAATAAGCTCTGCCTGACCAATTCCTTGGTCCTCTGATGCGCCAAACTTTCCTTGGCGCCGTTGTACTTCAGCGCGTTGATGACTTCCTGGCTAAGTCCGGGGCCTGATTTTTTCGGGCAATTCTCGTCTTCATGCCGATGCCGAAAAAAGAACTTCCGGTCTACGCTCGATACCAGGTATACGGCGGCCATACAGTAGGGGCAAACCAGCCATGGATTCTCCAGGTCCTTGTTCAACCGGCTGACGATCATTGCGCGGTCCTGCATCACTGCACGAAGCTCTCGCGCGATAAACGCAACTGCTTTAATAGGTTGTCCAGTATCGAGATCCAGTACCTCGTCAATCAACTGAAATTCAGTAGGTTCGGCAAACTCAAGGCTCATAAGGGCATTTCGGTGATCAGAGGCAAGCAATAAAAGTATCTCATTTTGTCAACATCTGCCGCAAATGCGATAGCACTGTGTGAGTGCCATCTCCAGAATCGTTTCGCAGCCACTTCAATCACGAGTAAGGTCGCTAATTCAGCTTTCAACTGCAGATTCCCTCGCCAGGATTTGCAATCTCCCACACGAAAACCCTCCTTCAACAGCCGATATCGGATTGCCATTGCATGTCCGTTATTGCATCCGAGAACTCAGTTATCTATGCTTAATCTATCCGCAAACAAGTCTCGATAACGCGGCATGTTTGTGTCCGGCATAAACAATTTCGTCTATCCGGCGTCGCAGTCGTTACCTGCCTCCTTGCGCCCCCCTTATCCGTTTTCCAGGTACCGTAGCTGGTCATCGCTTGACGGCAGCTCCGCATCCGTGCGCTGCAAGTCCATCGCAAGATAGCGGCCAGCAGTTACTACGCTTGCCCGTTCAATATTCGCCTCTGATCAGCCGGAGCCCCATCTTTCATGCCATGGCGGCTCCCGGTACCGCCATCGAGGGGAGTCGAACTTATGCGACCCGACGTTCCACCGCGGTGATGCACCGACGGGCTTAGTGCCAGCCCGGGCATTTTTCGTGGCATTAACCAGTCCCCAATCAACAACGCCAATCCTGCTGCGGAACATTGATAAAACACCCTATCACCATCAAACCCTCTTGCTATCGCTAACCCCAAACCTATCTTGAGGCGCTATGCTTACCGCAGAAACTCTGGACGTTGCCGAGGCCGCCGCCCTGCTCCGCGCAGAATCGGAAACGATTATGCAACTCGCCCGCAAAGGGGCGTTACCGGGAACCCGCATCGGAAAATCATGGGTCTTTTTACGCGAGGACGTGATCGCGTTCCTGAAGGAGCAAGTTACCAAGGACACCGAAGAGCGTCGTCGTCGCAATGCGCAGACCTCAGCCCGTGCGGTTGTCGTTGCTACGCCCCGAAAGAGCCGGCGAACGGTTCTACCGGCGTTGCCCGATTTACCACCATCCCCAACAAAATCACCAAAGACGACCGGCTAGATCGCTGCCGCGCAAACTGGCATAGCGCAACAGCATCCGCAAATTCCGGTGTCCGGTAATTTTCGCGATCAACACATCCGACAGCGTCGTCCTCTCGTACAGGCGACACGTGGCTTCGTGCCGGAGATCATGGAAATGCAGGTCGACGATTTCCAGGTCCGCAAAAACATTCCGAAATATCCGCGATACCTCGCTCGTGGTGGTATCGAGCACGTTCTCGTCGAGATCTCCATTCCAAAACGGGAACAAACGCCCATCCCGGTCCTTGATCTGCTGCGCATGCTGCTGCATATAGCCGTCTAGAAGTGCCGATGCAGTGCTCGTCAGAGGCACCTGACGACTATCGCCATTCTTTGTCCGATCGAGATGGACCGTACGTTTCTTCAGGCTGATTTGGTGGATAGTCAGCGTATAACACTCCCGCATGCGCATTGCGGATTCGAGCGCGAGAACGAAGAAGGCCTTTTCATCGGGCATCTGCCCCAGATGGCACAGAATCAGCGATTCTTCCTCCACATGCAGACGTCGGTCCCGTTCGACATCCACTTTGGGCGCCTTTCCGGCTGCGATCAGCAGCTTCTTATCTTCCTCGGTGTAGGTGGCAAAGCCCCTTTTGAGTAGACGCAACGGATTTTGAGCCATGACACCGGGGTGCTTCCTCAGCATCCAATCAAAACACCGGGCCAGAGCGCCATGGCGATGCCGTATCGTCGATGGCGATAGATTGTCGATACGCTTCATTCGGCGCACCCAGCCCTCTGCCCAGTCGTAATTCAGATGGCCGGTGCTGGCGGTTGCCAGTAACGGCCGAATGGTGTTGAGAAGCTTGATATCGGATACCGGGACGGAATTCTCGCGCAGGTACTCGGAGATGCAGCGCGACACCGTCCAGATCTCCTGGCCGGTCTTGGTCCGTTCTAGAAGCGATTTTGGTACGATCCCTTGCGCCAGCAGACCTTCAAGTTGGGTGCCGTAGGCTTGCGCCTGTTCCAGCGTGTCAAAGGTGGCGTAGAGGGGTTTGTCGAGCAGCTTGCTCGATACGCGCAGTTGAAAGGTGCCGTTGGCAAAAGGCTTGATCGTCGACATATGAAAATATGGTGGTCGACGGGCCTTTAAACTGTCTACGGCAAATTGGCCGTTTCAGGTGTGGTATACCACACTAGCAGAGTGGTATGAAACAAAAAGGACTTAGCTCAATTTGAGCTAAGTCCTTGATTTATTTGGAGGCGGGGGTCGGGATCGAACCGGCGTAGACGGCTTTGCAGGCCGCTGCATAACCACTTTGCTACCCCGCCACGGGTGGGTATTTTAACCACAAAACTGAAACGGTGCTGAGTCCGTCGCTTGGCAATTCAACCTTGCGCCGGATCAACCAGGAAGCAACGAAGCTTCCGACTGAAACTGGAGCGGGAAAAGGGTCTCGAACCCTCGACCTCAACCTTGGCAAGGTTGCGCTCTACCAACTGAGCTATTCCCGCACTATCCTTCATGCGATTTCACAAATTCGGCGCATGGCGCCAAACCGGTGAAATAAAAAAGGAAGCTTGTGTAAGCTTCCTTTCAGAATCTTGGAGCGGGAAAAGGGTCTCGAACCCTCGACCTCAACCTTGGCAAGGTTGCGCTCTACCAACTGAGCTATTCCCGCGTCGTTCACAACAGACGCACATTATAGACACCTGCAATTCTTTGTCAAGCGCAGATGCCTTTCAGGCACGTGCCCCGGCCTTCTCCTTGATCAGTGGCCACGCTTTCTGCAGATAGTAGAACATGGACCAGACTGTCAGCACCGCTGCGATGACGAGTAGCCAAGCGCCCCACAGGCGGGTATCGATCACCCCGAACAACGTATCGCTATACAGCAGCATCGGAATCGCGACCATTTGCGCGGTCGTCTTGATCTTGCCGATCGAACTCACCGCAACCGATTTCGACGCCCCGATCTGTGCCATCCACTCCCGCAACGCCGAAATGGCGATCTCGCGACCGATGATGATGAACGCGATGACTGCGTTGACACGGTCGAACTCGACAAGTACCAGCAAGGCTCCCGCCACCATCAGCTTGTCAGCCACTGGATCGAGGAAGGCGCCAAATGCAGACGTTTCATTCCAGCGACGAGCCAGGAATCCGTCAAACCAATCCGTTACCGCAGCAACGATGAAAATTGCCGTAGATGCCAGCCCTTTCGAGTACGGAGACAACCAGGTGTCCGGCAGGTAGAACACCCCGACGACGAGCGGTATGAGCGCCACGCGCAGCCAAGTGAGCAGGATTGGAATATTGATGGGCATAGTCGGCGCCAGAGAATAATCTCGATTATCGCGTGGAAACTGCATTCCCCGCAAATCGTGCCGTAGCACAGAGTTCGCTCAATGGAGTTGTTTGTAGATCTCTTCCGCGAGCTTGCGCGAAATGCCCTCCACGGACGCCAACTCCTCGACACTTGCGTCAGCGACGCCGCGCAAGCCGCCGAAGCGCGCGAGAAGCTTCTGGCGCCGCTTGGCTCCGATGCCTTCGATATCCTCCAGCCGCGAACTCTGACGCGCCTTGGCGCGTTTAGCGCGCATTCCCGTGATGGCAAAACGATGGGCCTCGTCACGGATCTGGGCGATGAGCATCAGTGCCGCCGACTCCTTGCCCAATTCAAGTGGCGTCCTGTCATCGGCAAAGATCAAGGTCTCGAGCCCCACCTTGCGGCCCTCCCCCTTCGCCACTCCGACGATCAGGCCGATATCCAGTCCGAGCTCGCTGAAAACCTGCCGCGCCATTTCCACCTGCCCCTTGCCGCCGTCGACGAGGACAACGTCGGGCATGACACCTTCGCCGTTCGCCACTTTTTCATAGCGCCGCGTCAGCACCTGACGCATTGCCGCATAGTCGTCGCCAGGCGTAATGTCGTTGATGTTGTAGCGGCGGTACTCCCCGTTCTGCATCGCGTGGTGATGGAACACGACACAGGATGCCTGAGTTGCTTCGCCCTGTGTATGGCTGATGTCGAAGCATTCCATGCGCAGCGCGTCGATATCGGCTGAATCCAGCCCCAGCGCGTCCACGAGCGCACGCGTCCGCGCCTTCTGCGACCCCTGTTCCGACAAGAGGCGCGCGAGGGCGATCTCGGCACCCTTGTGCGCCATTTCGAGCCATTGGCGACGCTGGCCCTGCGGCTGGAACACCAGGGAGATGCGGTGGCCGCACTGCTCCATCAATGCCATCATCAGCGCCGGCTCGTCCAGCTCCACATTGAGGATCATGATCGACGGTACGAAGATCTCAATGTAATGCTGTGCGAGGAATGCCTTCAGCACCTCGGCCTCAACATCGGCCTGCGTTTCAGCGAGCGCATCGTCGACATGCGAGGGGAAATAGGCGCGATCACCGAGATGACGTCCTCCGCGCACCATCGCAAGGTTGACGCAGGCGCGCCCGCCCTGCACAACGACGGCGATGATATCGATGTCGGCATCGCCCACCGTTTCCATGGCCTGCTGATGAAGGACGCGTGACAGTGCCGAAATCTGGTTGCGCACGGCTGCCGCCTGCTCGAACTTGAGCTCAGCGGCGAACGCATGCATTTTTCCTTCGAGTTCGTCCAACACTTCCTTCTGCCGTCCGCGCAGGAATTTGGCGGCATTCTCGACATCGTGCGCATAATCCTCGCGACTGATGGCATTGACGCACGGCGCGCTGCAGCGATGGATCTGGTGCAGCAGGCAGGGACGCGTCCGGTTCGAGAACACGGTATCTTCGCATGTCCGCAACTGGAAAACCTTCTGCAGGATCTGGATCGACTCCTTCACTGCCCAGGCGCTCGGGAACGGACCGAAATACTGGCTCTTCTTGTCAACCGCGCCCCGGTAATACGCCATGCGCGGCACGTCCTGCCCGGTGATTTTCAAATAGGGATAGGACTTGTCATCACGGAAGAGAATGTTGAACCGCGGCTGCTGCGTCTTGATGAGGTTATTCTCGAGCAGCAGCGCTTCCGCTTCGCTGCGCGTGACCGTCGTCTCCAGCCGCGCGATCCGTTCCACCATCATCGCGGTGCGCGGGCTGGTAAGGGTTTTCTGAAAATAGCTGGAGACGCGCTTTTTCAAATCGCGCGCCTTGCCTACGTACAGAAGCTTGCCGTCCGCGTCGAAATAGCGATAGACACCCGGCAGGTGCGGAAGCTTTGCGACGGTTTCAAGAACGGCCGCGCGCGGATCCGGCGCTTCTGTCACTACGGTCTCGGACATCTTGCGTCTTTACGCTCCTGCAAACGACTCTGCGGTTGCCTTCGCCGCGCGATAGCGAGGATCGTCCTGCAGCTCCTCCCATGCCATGCCGGGAAATTGCGGTACGAGTGAGGCAACGCGCGACGCCGACGCTTTCGAAGCAGCCGTCGCCTTGACTTTCAATCCCTGCAGCAACTCATCGGCCTTGTCTGGCGAATTGCAGATCAAGACCATGTCGCACCCGGCAGCAAGCGCAGCGTTTGCGCCGTCGACCACGCCACCCGCGACACTGGCCCCCTCCATGCTCAGGTCGTCACTGAAAATTACGCCCTCGAACCCGTAGTCGCGCCTGAGGATGGTCAGCCATTTCTTGGAAAAGCCGGCAGGATTCTTGTCGACCTTGGGATAGATCACGTGCGCAGGCATGACACCGGCCAAGCCGAGCCCAAGCCAACCATACGGCGCGGCATCATCGGCGAGAATTTCCTTCAGGCTGCGCTCGTCGACGGGAATATCGACATGGGAATCTGCCTTCACAAACCCGTGCCCCGGGAAATGCTTGCCGCAATTCGCCATGCCGGCAAGCGCCAGGCCATGGTTGAGGCTCTTCGCCAGCACGCTGACCACGCGCGGATCACGATGGAACGCGCGGTCGCCGATGACGCCGGACTCCCCATAGTCGAGGTCGAGCACAGGGGTGAACGACAAGTCGACGCCACAGGCGCGCAGTTCGGCTGCCAGGACGAAGCCGATATCCGTCGCCGCCTTGATCGACTGAAGCACATCGCTGTCCCACATCTCACCCAGTTTTCGCATGGCAGGCAAGCGGGTGAATCCATCGGTCTTGAAGCGTTGTACGCGGCCGCCCTCGTGATCGACGGCGATCAGCACACCTGGGCGCACATCGTGGATGGCGCTAGTCAGCTCCACCAGCTGCTCGCGGTTTTCATAATTCCGTGCAAAAAGGATGACGCCGCCAGTCAGCGGGTGCTGAATACGTCTGACATCGTCATCCGACAAGGTCTTCCCCACCACATCCAGCATGACCGGACCAAGTTGCTGCTTAGCGTTGACCGCTACGTTGTTCATTTTTTCTCCACTATCACAAAGGCCACCGCATAGTCGGCTTCGTCGGTAATCGAAACCTGCGCGGCTAGCCCGTTCTGTTCCATGAATTCTTTCAGTACGCCGCTCGTGACTACGACCGGCTTGCCGCTTGGCGCGTTCAGCGTCTGCATGGCGCGCCATGTCATTGGCATGCGCATTCCCAAGCCGATAGCCTTGGAAAACGCTTCTTTCGCGGCGAAACGCGATGCGAGAAAACGGATCCCTCGTGCCTCTACCTTTGACTTGCGGCGATGATATTTTTCCAGCTCTTCCTTGCCGAGGATTTTCTCCGCGAACCGGTCGCCATGCCGAACGAGCGCCTCTTCAATTCGCGAAATCTGGATGATATCGGTGCCGATGCCGTAGATCATTTCTTGTGGAGCCCCAGGCGCGCGGCGACCATGATCGCCTTCATTTCCTTCACGGCGTTCTTCCAGCCAACGAAGACAGCCTCGGAAACGATGGCATGCCCGATGTTGAGCTCGGCGATTTCCGGTATCGCTGCGATTGCCTGCACATTCGTGTAATGCAGTCCGTGCCCGGCATTCACTTTGAGGCCAAGTTTCACGCCCTCGATGACCCCGGCCTGAACACGGCCCAGTTCCTGCTGCTGTTCGCTCTCGCTTACAGCGTCCGCGTAGCGCCCTGTATGGATTTCGATGACCGGTGCGCCAGCTTCAGCGGCCGCGCGGATCTGTACCGGGTCGGCGTCAATGAAAAGGCTGACGCGGATCCCTTCCGCCTGCAACTGCCGTACCGCCGACTGAACATCGGCAAAGTGTCCTGCCACGTCCAGTCCGCCTTCCGTTGTCACCTCATTGCGGCGTTCCGGCACAAGGCAAACATCCTGGGGGCGGATGCGGCATGCGAAGTCGAGCATCTCGCGCGTCACCGCTGACTCGAGGTTCATCCGTGTGCGGAGTTGTGGACGGATGGCCTCTACGTCCGCATCCTTGATATGCCTGCGGTCCTCGCGCAAGTGCAAGGTAATGCAATCCGCGCCCGCCTCTTCTGCCAGCAACGCGGCCTGCACAGGGTCGGGATAGGTTGTGCCCCTCGCATTTCTCAGTGTGGCCACATGGTCTATGTTGACGCCGAGGTCGATTACCGGAGTATTGGGATGTAGGAGGCTCATGGCTTTTTGTAATGGTCGCGAATTGGCTTATAATTGCATCAAATCTATCAGAATCTGCCGCGTGTTGAGCTGAGTTCCGCCCAAATGATGCGCGAGGAGGAACCGCATCAGGAATTTGCTCTGCATCTGTGTCGTGCTGTCGCTGTAGTCCTCGCACTCCATGTCCAGCAACGTCTTGCCGTGGACGGACGGCGTATTGTCCGCCGGATGAGCCGGACGCGGCCCGCGCTCCGGGTCGACCACGTAGACTGCACCGGGGTCCACCGGCAATCCAGTCGTAGTGCATACCGAAAAATTTCCGCCGACCCCGGTTTCCTTCAGCAATGCCCTCTCGAACTTCCTCAGGACGATCGGCGGAGGCTCGTCATGCGCAAGCTGGTTGAGCGTAGCAATGTAATGATCAAACAAGGCGGGATGCGCGTCATCGCGCGCGAGGAGCTTGACCAGCAGCTCGTTCAGATAGAAGCCACACAGCAGCGCGGATTTTTCCAAAGGCAAAAGTCCGCCGACCCATTCCGCCGAAGTCAGGGTGCGCACTTCGGCCTTTCCGCTCCAGCTCACCGTCAAGGGCTGAAACGTTTGCAGCACGCCGCGCAATTTGGAATGTGGGCGCTTCGCTCCCTTGGCCACAAGGGCAACACGCCCGTAGTCCCGTGAAAAGACGTCTACGATCAGGCTTGTTTCTTTATATGGATAGCTGTGCAGGACGAAGGCTGGCTGCGACGAGACCCTGTAGTCCTTTTCGGGGAGACTTGACTGGATTCGGCGCCTGCTCTGCCCTTTGGGGGAATGCGTCGCACCTGCCGTGGCGTCGTTCGGCTGCAGCGTGGGACCGTCTGCCAGTCCCTGCTCGTCATTAATCAGTGGAAACGCCATGTAGGAACGTCGCCCTCGTTAAGCCCGAACCTGTGGCCCGTACTATTCGTAACCGTAGGCGCGCAGACCGGCCTCATTGTCCGCCCAGCCGGACTTGACCTTGACCCAGATCTCCAGATAGACCGGACCGCCGAACAATTTTTCCATGTCGAGGCGAGACTGGGTTGAAATTTCCTTGAGCTTTGCCCCTTTTTGCCCGATCACCATTGATTTATGACTATCACGGTCCACGAGGATAGCGGCAAAAATGCGGCGCAGGTTGCCTTCTTGCTCGAACTGTTCGATGACAACGGTGCTGGTATACGGCAGCTCGTCGCCGACATACCTGAACACTTTTTCCCTGACAATTTCGGAAGCCAGGAAACGCTCGCTGCGGTCGGTAATGTCGTCTTCGTCAAACATTGGCGGATTCACGGGAAGGAACTTCCGAATCTCTGCTTCGAGAATGTCGAGCTGAAAACGCTGCTTTGCCGATACCGGAACAATGGACGCAAAGTCGCGTTCGGCAGCGACCTTTTGGGCGAACGGCATCATGATCGCCTTGTCCTTCGTCCGGTCAGCCTTGTTGATGACCAGGATGCAAGGAACATTTTTAGGAATGAGATCCAGCACCTGCTTGTCTGCCGGCCCGAACGTGCCGGACTCGATCACAAAAAGGATAACGTCAGCGGCGGTAAGCGTATTGGTGACAGTCCGGTTCAGTGTCTTGTTTAGGGCGTTCGCGTGTCGGGTTTGGAATCCGGGCGTGTCGACATAAACGTACTGTGCATGTTCGTTCGTCTGAATTCCTGTAATGCGATGGCGCGTCGTCTGCGCCTTGCGAGAAGTAATACTTACCTTGGCGCCGATCAGCGCATTCATCAGAGTCGACTTGCCGACATTGGGCCGGCCGACGATGGCGATATATCCGCAGCGAAATTCTTCGCTGGTGTCTGGTGAGGTCATGCAGTTTTCGAGTGGGTGGAGGTTGTTGCCTGCCCTGCGGCTTCCGACACCGGGGCGGCTCCGCCAGTTGCCTTCGCAGGCGACTCCGAACCTGGCTGCGGTTCGGCTTTCAAGTCCAGCCTGGTTTGCGCAGAGTCGGCCTTGCCCTCCTGTTTGCCATCGGCTTTGGCGGACTTGGCGACCTTCCTGTTTTCGTCTTCGACAGGGGCATCGGGCTGGATGGTGGCAATTCCTGCCAATTTGAGCTGAGACGCGCGAGGACGACTCTTTCTGTTCGACGAGGACGACTTTGACAAAGCAGTCTGCACGGCTTCGAGAGCCAATTTGGCTGCGGCCTGTTCGCCGGCACGCCGGCTCCCGCCAGTACCAAACACTTGGATATCGAGCTTGGGCACCAGGCATTCAACTTCGAATTCCTGGTTATGGGCAGCGCCGTGGGTAGCAACAACGTTGTATTGAGGCAAGGCAATTTTTTTACCCTGCAAGAACTCCTGGAGCAGGGTCTTTGCGTCCTTGCCTAGTGTTTTTGGATCGACCGTGTCGAGGATGGGAATATACAGGGAGCGGATAACGTCCCGAGCGGCATTGAACCCGGCATCCAGGAAAATCGCCCCAAACAGTGCTTCGAGAGTATCGGCAAGAATTGAGGGCCGACGGAAGCCGCCGGATTTCAACTCCCCTTCGCCGAGCCGAAGGAACTGGGAAAGTTCGAGCCGCTGCGCAATCTCATACAAAGACTGCTGCTTCACCAGATTCGCGCGCAAACGGGAAAGATCACCCTCGTCGATCTTGTTATAGCGTTCAAACAATAGCGAAGCGACGACGCAATTCAGAACCGAATCGCCGAGAAATTCCAGGCGTTCATTATGCAGGCTGCTATGGCTGCGATGCGTCAACGCCTGCTGCAGCAATGCAGCATCCTTGAACGCATGACCCAGCCGATCCTGCAATAGCTTGAAATCCATCTTTTCTCGCGCCTTGCTACGCCATCAAGGTTTCGATTTATTTGCCATACCACTTGCCGTCGTTGCCTGGTATTCGAGCAAGAGGCTTGCGGGACCGAACAACCCGATTTTTTTCTCGTATGCTACGCTCACCTCAAAGCCGTCGCCGGTCTTGGTGATTTCCAGATCCTTGCTGCTAACCGACTCGACATAGTTCGTTTCACGTTGGCGGTCAAAGGACACTTGAATATCCTTGACTGTGGTCCCGGCATTCTTCGCATTCACGATTGCCTTCTTGATTGCCATATACTCGACGACCGTTGGCACAACCTTCATTCCAAGCACAGCAAGCAACGCGACAATGATGATGCCAAACAGGAATCCCACCATTGAAAGACCACGCTGGCCGTTCCCGGAACAATTCCGCAGCTTCATTCGCACACTCCCTATTTCTAATTATTGAAAACTGCCGATACGTCGCAGATTTCCGAGGTTCATCCAGACGAAAAATGCCTTTCCGACAATATTCTCGTCCGGCACAAATCCCCAGTAGCGGCTATCGAGGCTGTTATCCCGATTATCCCCCATCATGAAGTAATGTCCAGAGGGGACGGTACAACTGAAACCTTCCACGTTATAGGTGCACAATTCCCGCTTCGGGAACGGATCCGGATTCTGGACGTAGGCCGGAGCCTTCTCATCATTCAGAATCCTGTGCGGAACTCCAGCCAGGCCTTCCAAATACTGCTTCGAATAGTTCAGGTGTTCCTCATCAAGGTAATCCGGCAACGACTCATAAGAAACTTCTTTACCATTTACCGTTAAACGCTTGTTTTTATATGTGATTTTATCACCTGGCACGCCAATCACGCGCTTGATGTAGTCAAGGGAGGGGTCTTTGGGATACTTGAAGACCATGACGTCGCCGCGTTGCGGGTTATTGATGTCGATGATTTTCTTGTTGATGATCGGCAGGCGCACCCCGTAGGTAAACTTATTGACGAGGATGAGGTCGCCGATGACAAGCGTCGGCACCATGGAACTGGACGGAATTTTGAAGGGCTCGTACAGGAAGGATCGCAGGAAGAAAACCAGCGCAATAACGGGGAAAAAGCTGCCCGAGTATTCGATCCATGTCGGCTGCCGGAGAATGTCTGCTTCGATCCTTGTCCGATCAGACTCGTCGACCTTGAGACCGTCTGCCTGCAAACGCGCTCGGCGCGCGTCATACTCCGCAAGCGCCGCGTCGGCCCGGGCGCGGCGCTGCCGTGCAAAGTGGAAAACGTCGAGGAACCAGATGATTCCAGTGCCGACCGTGAGTATGAAAAGGATTAATGCGAAGTTGCCGAGAATCGCTTGCAAACTCATTTATCTTCCACTTGTAAAATCGCCAGGAATGCCTCTTGGGGCACCTCAACCGAACCCACCTGCTTCATACGCTTCTTGCCCGCCTTCTGCTTTTCAAGCAGCTTGCGCTTTCGCGAGATGTCGCCGCCGTAGCACTTGGCCAGGACGTTCTTGCGCATCGCCTTGACGTTCTCGCGCGCGATGATGTTGGAACCAATCGCAGCCTGGATCGCCACGTCAAACATCTGGCGCGGAATCAGTTCACGCATCTTTGCAGCCACTGCCCGGCCTCGGAATTGGCTACTTGCGCGGTGCACGATAATGGCGAGTGCATCGACTTTTTCGCTGTTAATCAGCATGTCGACCTTGACGACGTCGGCAGCGCGATACTCCTTGAACTCGTAGTCCATGGACGCATAGCCGCGCGAAGTCGACTTCAGCTTGTCGAAGAAATCGAGCACGATCTCGGCCATCGGCATTTCATAGGTGAGCATCACCTGCTTGCCGTGATAGGTCATGTTGATCTGCACGCCGCGCTTCTGCGTGCACAGGGTGATGACGGAGCCGACATACTCCTGCGGCATGTACAGGTTGACGGTCACGATTGGCTCGCGGATCTCGTCGATCTTCGCGGGATCCGGCATCTTCGACGGGTTATCGACCATGATCACGGAGCCATCGCGCTGGACGACTTCGTAGACGACCGTGGGAGCGGTCGTAATGAGATCCATGTCGAACTCGCGCTCGAGGCGCTCCTGCACAATTTCCATATGCAGCAAGCCGAGGAAGCCGCAGCGGAAGCCGAAGCCCAGCGCCTGCGACACTTCCGGCTCGTACTGCAGCGCGGCGTCATTGAGCTTGAGTTTTTCAAGCGAATCACGCAGCGCATCGTACTGGTTGGCCTCAACCGGGAACAACCCCGCAAAAACCTGAGGCTGTACTTCTTTAAAACCAGGGAGTGGTTCCGCTGCCGGCTTGGCAGCAAGGGTAATGGTATCGCCGACACGCGCTGCCTTCAGCTCCTTGATGCCCGCAATGACGAACCCCACCTGTCCTGCCGAGAGTGTTTCGCGTGCCTGCGACTTCGGTGTGAACACACCCACGCTTTCGGTCAGGTACTGCGCACCGGTCGCCATCAGCGAGATCTTGTCCTTCGGACGCAGCGTTCCATTAACGACGCGAACGAGCATCACCACGCCGACGTAATTGTCGAACCAGGAATCGATGATCAGGCCCTGCAGCAAACCGTTCGGGTCGCCCTTCGGCGGCGGAACCTTGGCAATCAACGCCTCCAGCACGTCCTCGACGCCAAGGCCCGTCTTGGCGGAACAGCGGACGGCATCGCCCGCATCAATGCCGATCACGTCTTCGATTTCGCTGATCGCGTTCTCGGGATCGGCAGAAGGAAGGTCGATCTTGTTCAGGACAGGGACGACTTCCACATCGAGATCGAGTGCCGTGTAGCAGTTCGCCACCGTTTGTGCCTCGACGCCTTGGGACGCATCGACCACCAGCAGCGCGCCCTCGCATGCGGAGAGCGACCTGCTGACTTCATAGCTGAAGTCGACGTGTCCGGGCGTGTCGATGAGATTGAGGTTATAGATCTTGCCGTCGCGCGCCTTGTACGACAGGGCGGCAGTCTGTGCCTTGATGGTGATGCCGCGCTCGCGCTCGAGATCCATCGAGTCCAACACTTGCGCTTCCATTTCGCGGTCCGACAGCCCGCCGCAGATCTGGATGATGCGATCGGCCAGCGTGGATTTGCCGTGGTCGATATGGGCAATGATGGAAAAATTCCGAATGTTGTCCATTAGCTAAGATGCAATTACAAAAAAGGCGCTCTGAACAGGGGGATCCCCAACGAGCGCCTTATAGACTGAAGGTTATTCGATAGGCGGCATTTTACCGGATTTCAGGGGGGAAAGCCCGTAAAATCGCCTTGGACTGGCGCTATTCCGGCATGGTGACAGAAACGGGTTCGCTATGCAGCCTCGAGAAATGCGCGGACTTTTGCGTCGTCCAGAAAATAATTGCAGAGCTGGACCGATTCGCCATTGCCTTTTTTGCCGAACAGAACAGGGACCAGTTCGTCAAACTGGGCCACAAGCGCTTCATCCGCGTCCACGTCCATCATTTCTACGGCAAAGGGAAATTCACTGCTCAAGGCCTGCAATGCTTCAAGCATGTCATCACATAAGTGGCAGTAAGAACGCGTATAGAGGGTGAAATGAACCACGGCAGTCGTGCCAAAGGGAAGTTATTCTGATTTGAAATGAATGGCTGCACCGGCCAGCAGCATCTCGATCAGTATAGTGTCTTACTTTCAATCGACCAAGCTGCGGCAACTCCCCAGAAGCCAGTCCAAGGGCTGCCGGGGAGAATTGTTTCCTGATTACTGCCCGTTAGGCCGGATGGGCACGAACTGCGACGCATCGCCACGCCGGACAAGCACGACCGCAAGCTTTTTTGGTTCGAGCTTGGAAACCAGTGCGTTGAATTGCTTTGCATCCTTGACATCGTTGTTGTTCAGGCGAAGGATCACGTCGCCGGCGCGCAGGCCGGCACGCCCTGCAGCGCCCTCGGCCGCGTCGACAATCACGCCGCCGTCAACCTTGAGTTCTTTCTTCTGCGATTCAGACAGGTCGCTCACAACGAGGCCGAGTGCATTGGGAGCTTGCTCGGGCTTGCCTTTCTTTTCATCCTTGCGCGCCACCTTTTCCGGCTCGAGTTCGGCGATGGTCAGCACAATTTCCTTAGCCGCACCTTTGCGCCATACAGTAAGCGTGCCCTTCGTTCCAGGCCGGGTTGCCCCGACGAGACGTGGAAGGTCACTCGACTTCTCGATATTGGCGCCATTGAACTTGAGGATGATATCGCCAGCCTCCAGCCCCCCCTTCTCGGCAGGTCCGCCCGGCTCGACACGCTGAATCAGTGCCCCTTGGGCACGCGCCAGTCCCAGGGATTCGGCGACATCCTTTGTCACCTCGCCAATCTGCACACCGATACGACCACGCGTCACACGACCAGTCGCGCGAAGCTGCTCTCCTACGCGCATAGCCTCGTCGATCGGAACCGCGAATGAGATACCCATGTATCCGCCGGAGCGGCTGTAGATCTGGGAATTGATGCCAATGACTTCGCCGCGCATGTTGATGAGCGGACCACCGGAATTGCCTGGATTAACCGCGACATCGGTTTGGATCAGTGGAAGGTAGTCACCGGTGTCACGTGCCTTGGCCGAAATGATGCCGGCTGTCACGGTATTCTCCAAGCCAAACGGCGATCCAATGGCGATCACCCATTCCCCAACCCGTAGCTTGTTCGGGTCGCCAATCGTCAGGCGTGGCAGATTGCTGCCTTCGATCTTGACGACCGCGACATCGGTCCGCTTGTCCACGCCAATGATCTTGGCCTTGTATTCGCGCTTGTCGGTCAGTGTGACGTAAACATCATCCGCGCCATCGACGACGTGTGCATTGGTCAGCACAAAACCATCTGCGGAGATGATGAATCCCGAGCCCACTCCGCGCGGCACTTCCTCTTCCTGCTGCGGCGCAGGACGCCGCCCCCGCGGCCCAGGCTGCTGGCGCGGCATGGGAACGCCGAAAAACCGACGGAAAAACTCTTGCATCTCTTCATCTTCGGCGCCGGGAACGCCACCATTCTGCCCTGGCTTGACCCGCTCGGTCGTCCGAATGTTAACAACTGCCGGTCCTGTCTTTTCGACCAGGTCAGCAAAATCGGGCAAGCCGGCAACAGAAGCCGCGTGGGCGACGCCGAGCAAACCAGAGGAATTCGGCAAGACTCCTGCGGCCAGCGTAGTGGCGGCAAATGCAAAAACGAGATTTCGAGCGAAACGGATTGTTTTCATATCGTCTGGTTATTTTAGCTATTTGGACTTGAATTCAATCGAATTGGCGACCTGCCTGATTGCCGCCGATGGCACCTCTCCTACGATGGTAAGCCAAAAATCGCCATGCCGCTTACCAACGATATTCAGCGCTCCCTGCTGCATCGAACCTTCCGTTCTGCTTTGAGAGCCGGGTTCGATGAAGACGGAAATCGCTGCGAGTCCGTCAGAGAAAACCATATGCGACACTTCGCGCTGAACGAGCTGCCCGGAGGAATTGCCGCCCGACGCGTCAGATACCAGCCGCTTCACTTCGCGAATTTTTCGGAATCCAGGCGGGAGGGATTTCACGGACCACCCCGACAGACTTGCGCTGCTCATGACAGCGTTCTCGACACGCCATCCGCTAGTATCGCCGAAGCTAGGTCGTGCGCGCGCTCGGTCAACACCTCCAATGGCAATCTGGGTAAACGCAATCTGCTCGATCACGCTTCGATTGTCATCCAGCGTTTGCGCCCTCAGGAGCAATCCCGTCGCCTTGTCGGCCCATAAACGGTAGCCATAGCGCATGCTATCCTTGGGTTCAAGAACAATCGCCTGGCAATCTCGGCCAGCAACCCTCCCAGTAGCATCCATTCGAACGTTGTAAGACTCGCCGATGTCGGCCGGGCTCGCCGCGAGAATCGCGGGAAAAACGTCATTGGTCACGCGCTTCTCGACAAGCAGTGTCTTTGCTTCCGGGACGTAGCAGATGACCTCTTCATTGTTCCGGATGTACTCGCGTGGCTTGCCGTCCAGCACCTCGAGTTTTTCGATCTCGTTGCGGCCTTCCAGCAAATGCGTAATGCGCGAAGTGCGCATCTGGCTCCCCTGCTGGTAGACGAACGTGCCGGAGTAATTGAGTTTCTGTGCCGCTGACTGGATATTTTTCAACCACGACTGCGCTTCGGAAGTTTCCGCCGAAGCAGAACATCCGAGGAAGAAAAACGATGTGGCAACGACAAACTTGAGTAAAGCGAATGTTTGCCGCATATGAATCATTTATTCGAATCGGTGGCGAAATTTGCAGATCGCGCAAATTGGGCCGTGCTGTACACCGACGGCGATATGCGTTGGTGAGCCATCAGATAGTCATCAATACGAGGATCTCGAAGCACAACGCCATCCGGTGCGGACGCCGTCACCACGCTTCCGTCCGTTCCAGAAGCCATTTGAACTGCAGGAGCAGTTGCATCGTTCTTCAGGGCGACCATTAGCTGTGGCGTAGTGAAAAAGGCGACAGTTGCCATTGCAGTGGCAGCCGCCATGCTTGGCAGTGCCCAGCGCCGCATCCTTGCGCCAGACGCTGCACCAGTGCTCTCTCCCGAGGACGCAAGAGCCGGAGCCATGATTGTTGGCTCTGCATCAAGGCGAGCGGAAAGCCGACTGGAAAATCCTGGACTCAGGTCCACAGCCATGTCGTCAGACCGCAACACATCGCCGATCTGGTGGTAAATGTCCCAGTCCGCTTTTCCCTCCTTATTACGCAGCGCGGCAAGCACAATGTCGATGTGCTCGCCTGGCAACTCGCCATCTGCCAAGGCGGAAATCTTTTCCTGGGTCATTGCATTCGTGTCCATAACTACCTCGTTCAGGATGCGCCACACCCTGTTTTTTGCTTGAAAAGCCTTGTTTTGCCTATCCCTGCACCTACCAGCGCTTGTCGATCGCAGTGCCCAACAATGGCCTGAGTTTTTCGGCGATGGCCTCGCGAGCCCGGAATATCCGGCTGCGTACGGTGCCTATCGGACACCCCATCGCTTCCGCAATTTCATCGTAGCTCAAGCCCTCGATTTCACGCAATGTAATTGCTATCCGTAACTCATCCGGTAGTGCGTCCATTGCCACATTCACTGTTTCTGCAATCTGCTTGGTGGCGAGCATCGACTCGGGCGTATTGATGTCCCTTAGATGCTCACCATCATCAAATGTTTCCGCTTCTTCAGCATCTGCCTCTGTCGATGTCGGCGCGCGCCGTCCCTGCGTCACCAGGTAGTTCTTCGCAGTATTGATACCGATCCGATACAACCAGGTATAAAACGCGGAGTCGCCGCGAAACTGCGGCAGCGCGCGGTAAGCTTTGATAAACGCTTCCTGCACGACATCCTCGGCCTCAGCCTGGTCGCGCACGAGCCGCGATACGAGCCGCATCAGTTTCCGTTGATACTTGGACACCAATAGCTCGAACGCCTTTTTATCGCCGCGCTGAACACGCTCGACAAGCAGTTGATCAATGTCGCGTTCTGTCGTCAATCCCCGATCCCTTGTCCCTTTGCAACATACACGCGGCTAGAGTAGTTGACTCTGGGAAATGCAATAAGTTCAATTTGAATTGAACAATTTTCAGAAAATTTCCAGGTCCGTTTCGTTTTGGACGGAAATCCAACGGCAGGCAACCGACAGCGCCCGAAACGCCTCCCGGTCAACGCTGTCAGGAAAGACCGGCACAACTGTCGTTTGTCCACTCTCGGACCGCAAGCGCAGCAAAAGCATGTGCGGCCAGAGTGTCGAGTTATCCATCAGACGAACCACCTCGCCAATCTCCTTTACATGTGGTCGCATCGTGGCAGTACAAGGGGGCTCTCCCCCTACATTCAGCAGTCGAATCTGACCTGTGCCGGAGATATCAAGTTGTATGGTTTTTCGGCTACGCATGCCATGATAAAACCCAAAGGACGCGAGGAAAAACATCAGCACCGAAAGGAGTGCGCGGATAGGGAGAGACAGGTCGCCAATTCGGCCGGTACCGAGGACGACGGCGACTGCGACGACAATTGCGGCCATCGCCGCATTCAGCACGAAATGAACGCGCGATGGCTGCACGACGGTTGATACCGCAATGGACATGAAATGGGAAGCCGGCGATTGAGTGACGTTCCCCTTCGCGAAGAGAGGGGAACGTCAATTCAGACTTTGCCGAAAACGAGAGTTCCGTTCGTGCCGCCGAAGCCGAACGAATTCTTGACCGCGATATTGATTGGCATTTGCCGCGCGGTGTTGGCGCAGTAATCCAGGTCGCACTCCGGATCCTGGTTGAAGATATTGATGGTAGGCGGTGATATCTGGTTGTGCACTGCCAGCACCGTGAATACGGATTCCAGCCCACCGGCGCCACCAAGCAGGTGCCCCGTCATGGACTTGGTCGAGTTCACCACAACCTTGCCCGCGTGCTCACCCAATGCGCGCTTGATCGCGACCGTCTCCGCAAGATCGCCGAGCGGCGTCGACGTACCGTGAGCATTCACATAATCGACCTGCTCCGGATTGATCTCCGCATTTTTCAATGCAGCGACCATGCAGCGACGGGCACCGTCACCGTCCTCGCGCGGGGCAGTCATGTGGTACGCGTCCGCGCTCATGCCGAAGCCAAGAACTTCCGCATAAATCTTTGCGCCGCGCGCCTTGGCATGCTCGTACTCTTCCAGCACCATCACGCCAGCGCCTTCGCCAAGCACGAAGCCGTCACGATCCTTGTCCCATGGGCGGGACGCCGTTGCCGGATCGTCGTTGCGCGCCGAAAGCGCACGCGCCGCAGCAAAGCCGCCAACGCCGAGGGGAGAAACGGTGGACTCCGCACCGCCTGCGACCATAACGTCTGCATCGCCGTATTCGATCATGCGAGCGGCCGCACCGATACAATGCAAGCCGGTCGTGCAAGCCGTCACCAACGCGAGGTTGGGCCCCTTGAAACCGTACTTGATCGAGAGATGGCCGGAGATCATGTTGATGATCGACGCCGGCACGAAGAACGGACTGATGCGGCGCGGGCCGCGGTTGGTCAGTTCTGCGTGCGTTTCCTCGATCATCGGAAGTCCGCCGATACCCGACCCGACGATGACGCCGATACGCTCGGCATTTTCCTCGGTCGCGGTCAGGCCACTGTCCTGAATCGCCTGGATGCCGGCAGCCATCCCGTAGTGGATAAAGTCATCCATGTGACGCGCTTCTTTACCGGGGATGTAATCCTCGATATTAAAGCCCTTGACCTCGCCGGCGAAGCGGGTCGAGAAAGGCGCGGCGTCAAACTTGGTGATGGTCGCAATGCCAGACTTGCCTTCGATCAGCGCCCCCCAGGCATCGGCAATCGAATTGCCGACGGGAGAAACGCAACCGAGGCCGGTCACTACGACTCGACGTTCACGAGAGCGGCTCAAGCGGTACTCCTGGTTTGAATCAAAACAGCATCAAGCCTTGACGTGTGCCTTGGCGTAATCGATCGCCTGTTGCACCGTCGTGATCTTTTCAGCTTGCTCGTCGGGGATTTCCATTTCGAATTCGTCTTCGAGTGCCATCACGAGCTCAACCGTGTCAAGCGAGTCGGCACCGAGGTCATCGACGAAAGACGATTCATTTTTGATGTCGGCTTCGGCGACGCCCAGTTGTTCGGCGACGATCTTCTTAACGCGTTGTTCGATATCGGACATATTATCCCTCCAGTGGATTACAGAAAGTGCGCGCATTTTATCAGGTTTGCGCAGTGAAAATTCACTTTTGGCTTTTGTTTTCAATAATGCTTGATCTTCGGCCAAAAGCGCCCAAGAGCTACTTAACTCATGTACATTCCGCCATTCACGTGCAGCGTTGTGCCCGTGACGTAGCCTGCTTGTGGCGAGGCAAGGAACGCTACCGCGGCAGCGATATCTTCGGGCTGACCGAAGCGGCCGAGCGGAATCTGCTGCATCAGCGCAGCTGTCTGCTGCTCGCCGAGTTCGCGCGTCATATCGGTATCGATGAATCCCGGAGCGACGCAGTTGACAGTGATGTTACGGCTGCCGATCTCTCGCGCAAGCGCGCGGCTCATGCCGGCCACGCCAGCCTTTGCCGCAGCATAATTCATTTGTCCAGCATTGCCGGAGGAGCCCACCACGGACGTGATATTGATGATTCGTCCGTACTTCGCCTTCATCATGCCGCGCAGCACGCCGCGGGAGAGACGGCCAACAGCAGTCAGGTTGGTGGCGATCACGGCGTCCCACTCCTCGTCTTTCATCCGCATCGCCAACTGATCCATCGTGATGCCGGCGTTATTGACGAGAACGGACAGTCCGCCAAATTCCTTTTGCACCATCTCAATCACGCCGCTGCATGCCTCGGGATCGGTGACATTGAGCACCGCACCCTTGCCACAGTCGGGGCGAATGGCCGCAAGGTATTCCGAAATCGCTGCCGCTCCAGATTCGCTGGTTGCAGTGCCGACAACCTTCGCACCTTGCTTGGCGAGCTCTTGAGCGATCGCTCGTCCAATACCGCGGGACGCCCCAGTAACCAGGGCCACTTGATTGTTCAGATTCACTTGAGAAGCTCCAGTACTTTTTCCAAAGAAGGCTGATCGAAAATCGCTTCGCCCACGAGATCACCATTGATGCGCTTGGTCAGGCCGGCCAAAACCTTGCCGGGCCCGCACTCGATCACGTGCGTAACACCTTCAGCTGCCATTTTCTGCACGGATTCGACCCAGCGAACGGGACTTGCAGCCTGGCGCACAAGCGCATCCTTGATGCCTGCCACGTCCTGCACGATGGCAACGTCGACGTTATTAATCAAAGGAAACTGGGGAGTGGAAAACGACAGGCCAGCCATATAGTCACGAAGGCGATCGGAAGCCGGCTTGAGCAGAGAGGAGTGGAACGGTGCCGAGACGGGTAGCGGAAGCGCGCGCTTGGCGCCCTTCGCTTTCGCCACCTCACATGCGCGCTCGACTGCAGATTTGTGGCCTGCGATAACGACTTGCGCGGGGGCGTTAAAGTTGACCGCCTCGACCACTTCACCTTGTGCAGCCTGCGCACAAGCGGCGCGAACATCATCGTCCGACAGGCCGAGAATCGCCGCCATGCCGCCCTGCCCCACGGGCACGACTTCCTGCATCGCCTGGGCACGGAAACGCACCAGCGGCACCGCATCCTTGAACGAAATAACGCCGGACGCGACCAGTGCGGAGTACTCACCCAAGCTGTGACCTGCAACAATCGCAGGTACCTTGCCGCCAGCGGCAATCCAGGCGCGATAGCACGCTACCGCCGCAGTCAACATGACCGGCTGCGTGTTGGTCGTGAGGTCGAGTTCTTCCTTCGGGCCTTCGGCAATCAGCTTACCCAAGTCAAGTTGCAATGCGTCGGAAGCCTCGACAACGGTTTGTTGAACAACCGGATTATCGGCAAAGCCATTCAACATCCCGATGGCTTGCGATCCCTGCCCGGGAAAAACAAATGCAAATTTGGTCATGCGTTTTTTGATTTCAGGTGATTACATGCGTGCGAGGACCGCACCCCAGGTGAATCCGCCGCCAACGCCTTCCATCATGACGTTCTGCCCAGGCTTGACACGGCCATCGCGTACCGCTGTGTCCAGCGCGAGGGGGATGGACGCCGCGGAGGTATTGCCGTGCTGATCGACAGTCACGACCATCTTTTCGAGAGGCAGTCCGAGCTTTTTTGCAGTACCCTGCATGATTCGAATGTTGGCCTGATGCGGAACCAGCCAGTCAATTTGGCTCGATTCCAGACCACCAGCCTCAAGCGCTTCGTTGGCAACCTTTTCCAGCACCGAGACGGCGAGCTTGAACACGGCTTGGCCATCCATATACAGGAAAGCGGACCCCTCGATGGCACCACCAGTGACGCTTCCGGGAACGCAGAGGATGTCTCCATGGCTGCCGTCAGCATGAAGTTTGGTGGCGAGGATGCCGGGCTCATCCGAGCCCGACATGACAATGGCGCCAGCACCGTCACCGAAAAGCACGCAGGTGGTGCGATCGTCGAAATTCAGAATGCGCGAGAACACTTCGGCGCCAATAACGAGAACGTTTTTGTGCGCGCCCGACTTGATGAAGCTGTCCGCAACCGACATGGCGTAGACGAAGCCGCTGCACACCGCCTGTACATCGAAGGCAGCTCCGCCGTTGGCGATACCGAGTTTGCGTTGCACGACGCAGGCCGTGCTTGGGAATCCGCCAAAATGGTCAGGCGTCGACGTCGCAAGGATGATGAGATCGACGTCACCTGGAGTCAGGCTCGCAGCCTGCAGGGCGCGCTTTGCAGCCTCTACAGCAAGATCGCTGGACTGCACAGTCGGATCAGCGTAATGGCGCGCCGAGATACCGCTGCGAGAAACGATCCATTCATCAGAGGTTTCAATCCCCTTTTCGGCCAACTGGATTGCCAGTTCCTGGTTCGTTACGCGCCTGGGAGGCAGATAGCTTCCGGTGCCGATTATTTTGCTATAGAGCGTCATGCCGTCTTCTGGTGAGTTAGTTCTGTGACGTCGCCTGGCGCTGCAACTGCCTGCGCCACCCCCTGTTGCGGCATGAGCTCCGCAATTGTTTTCGTGATGCGCGAAAGCAGGTCGTGGCTCGCCGCATCGTACGCACGCTTGATCGCCCATTCGTAGCCATACGCATCCTCGCCGCCGTGACTCTTGAACACCAGGCCACGCAGGCCGAGGAAGCTTGCGCCGTTATAGCGTGACGGGTTCATGCGCTGAGAAATTGCCTTGAGGGCACCCTGCGCGATAAAGGCGCCAAGGATGTTTACCGGATTGCTCTTGAACTCATTCTTGAAGACAGTCTTCAGGAAGCGCCCCAGGCCTTCAGAAGCTTTCAGCACGACGTTCCCGACGAACCCGTCGCAAACGACAACATCCGTCGTGCCAAGGAAGATGTCATTGCCTTCCACGTTACCGTAGAAGTTGATGATCCCCTTTTCGTGGTCGGCGCGCAGAAGCGCTGCGGTCTGCTTGACCACTTCGTTGCCCTTGATATCCTCTTCGCCAATGTTCAGCAGGCCGACCGTGGGCTTGGCCTTGTCCTCAAGGGCAGATACCAGTGCGGAGCCCATCAGCGCAAACTGATGCAGATGCTGTGGCTCGCAATCGACATTGGCACCGAGATCCAGCATGTAAGTCGGCGTCTCGGTCTGGTTCGGCATCGGGAAACAGATTGCGGGACGGTCGACACCGGGGATCGTCTTCAGGACATAGCGAGAGACGGCCATGAGCGCGCCGGTATTGCCGGCGGATACGCATGCGTCGGCCTTGCCTTCCTTGACCAGGTTGACAGCCACGCGCATGGACGAATCCTTCTTCCGACGCAATGCCACCTCAACCGGATCGTCCATAGCGACGACTTCAGTTGCATTAACGACGGACAGACGCGGATGCGAGGAAGCGTGGAGCTTTGCCAGCTCGGCTCGAACAACATCTTCGAGACCGACCAAAATCAATTCGGCGCCAGGTTCGCGATTAGCGAAGGAGACGGCTGCGGGAATCGTGACCGACGGGCCGTGGTCACCACCCATGCAGTCGATGGAAATTTTGATTGTCATTGTTTTGACTCAGTGCCTCGCTCTAACCAGCTAGCGGGCCAGATCCGGCGCGACTCAAAATGACGCGATGCACTTTTTCAGCATATGAAAAAACGGCGCCAAGTCAAACTCATTGCGCCGCTTTTCGCCTTCGAACAATGACTGCAATTACTCGTCGTTCTTGGTCTTGAGGACCTTGCGACCACGGTAGTAGCCATTCGGACTGATGTGGTGACGCAAATGCGTTTCGCCGGTGGTCGGCTCAACTGCCAGCGGCGGAACGCTGAGGTGATCGTGCGAGCGGTGCATACCACGCTTGGACGGGGACTTCTTATTCTGTTGAACGGCCATGATGACTCCTAAACCTTAAGATCTGAAATTTTAACATATCCGGCCTGCAAACTCTTGCACCCCGGGAATCCTTATGTACTTCTACTGCTTGAGTTTCTTCAGCACCGCGAACGGCGATTCCTTCACGACCTCTTGCGGGGCCACCTTCACCGTCAAATCCGGACAGACATCGTGCTTCGGCGACAACGGGATCGTCAGCAACGCCTCGTCTTCGATCACTTGCGTCACGTCGAAACTGTGACTACCCACGATGACCTCAACGGACTCGTCCGCGAGCTGGGCGTCAATTTCGTCCGCACTGCCTTCATCCTGCGCAAGAATTAGCGTCGCCTCGGACTCGATTTGAAATTCAAACGGCGTCAAGCAACGCTGGCACATCAGATTCAGTGCACCTGACACTGCCAGATCCAACTGCGGATGCCCGCGCAAGTCGCTGCCACCCTGCAACACCCAGCGCACGGAGCCGGCCTTGTCGACCGATTCCTCTGCCAGCCGGGGCAAGTCGGCGACGGGAATTTCCCCTTCGCGACGCTCCTTGAGCCGACAAAATTCAAAGGCGTCGATCACAAAAGCATTCATACGTCGAGTCGAACCCGGAAAACCTGCGATAATAACAGGCTTTTCCCTTATTCGTCAAAGTGTTAGGCCGCTTTTGTTGAGCGATCATTCAAAACAGACCTCCCAATGCCCTCCCCTGTCGCCTTTCCTCGCCTTATCCTCGCGTCCACCTCCCGCTATCGCAAGGAATTGTTGTCGCGCCTGCATTTGCCTTTCGAAACTGCCGCGCCGAATATCGATGAGACGCCGCTGCCTGATGAAGCACCGGAACAGACCGCACTTAGACTTGCAAAGGAGAAATCCTTTTCGATCGCTTCCTGTAATCAGGATGCAATTGTCATCGGCTCCGACCAAGTTGCCACTTTGGATGGAGACCAGATTGGCAAGCCGGGAACATACGAAAATGCGCTGAGCCAATTGAGACAAATGCGCGGCCGAAAAGTCGTTTTCCACACTGCCTTGTGCCTTTGGGACGGCCGCACAACGAACCCGGCAGAACAAGTGCAAATCGAGAACGTCCAGACCTTCGTCACGTTTCGCGACCTGCCGGACAATGAGCTTGACGCCTACCTGCGCATTGAACAGCCCTACGACTGCGCCGGCAGCGCAAAGAACGAAGGACTTGGAATTGCGATTATCGAGAGTATCGAGAGCAGCGACCCGACCGCATTAACCGGCCTGCCTTTAATCGCATTGTGTTCGATGCTGCGCCGGCGGGGCATCCCTTTTTTTGGCTGTGAATCCGCATGACCGGCATTCTTTACCTGATTCCCAATACACTCGGCACACCCGGCAGCGACGAATTGTCGCTGGATCTTGTTATCCCTGAAGAGATCCAGGCGATCACGTCGCGTCTGGACTACTTCATCGCTGAAAACGCAAAGACAACGCGCGCGCACCTGAAGCGCATCGGATCGCGGCACCCTCTATGCAAACCAATCCAGGAAATCCAGATCAGCGAGCTGAACGTCAATACTGATGCAAAGTCGCTGCCCTTGCTCCTTGCGCCATTGCACGCAGGCCGGAATGGCGGGCTGATTTCAGAGGCGGGCGTTCCTGCGGTTGCCGACCCCGGCGCCAATCTTGTCCGGCTTGCGCACGCCAAGGGCATAACGGTGCGGCCATTGGTCGGCCCCTCATCCCTCCTGCTTGCGGTCATGGCAAGCGGACTGAACGGGCAAAGCTTTGCGTTCAACGGCTATCTGCCAACTGACGCAGGCCAGCGTACGAAGCGGATCAGGTTTCTGGAGGAGCGCTCGCGCCAGGAGAAGCAAACGCAGCTGTTCATCGAAACGCCTTACCGGAATTCGGCACTAATCGAGGCCTTTGCGACGACATGCCAGCCAAGCACCCTCATATGCTGCGCAACCGACTTGTCGCTACCATCCGAATTGATTCGCACTCAAACCGCCGCGAATTGGAAAAGCGATATTGCGACAGGGAAAATCGAAGTTCTTCACAAGCGTCCAACCGTATTCCTCATGCTGGCGCCATAGCCTGTAAACGCGCAAAACGGCGGTATTGCGCCGCCGTTTTGCATGCCCAATCGGGCAGTTCTTGAGAAGGCCATCATGCCTCTCAAAGCCGCGTCCGAGACGCGGCGCCTGACATCTGGTCCGAGAGTTTTTCCGGTAGCGTGCTTCTTGTGCGGTACAGGATCGAAACCGGCACCAGACATCCACAGTATACGCAGCAAGGAACAGGATTCAAGGTCATCCGCCACTCTGCGTCTTGAAAAATCCCTATGGCACGGAGCGGCATCATAGGGGCATATTACGAGTGCAACTTACCGGAACGCGGGACGTGCCGAAGTGCTCCAGAGCGAATTCACGACAGCAGTTCCAACGGCGCCGCCGAATTTTTTCAGCAACTTTTCGGATAGTCCCTCGTGCTGGGTATAGTCGACGATGTCCTCCACCTTGAGCTCATCGCGCGCAACAGAATCAACCGTACCGAATCCATCCGCAAGTCCGATCTCGACCGCCTTCGATCCGCTCCAGAAAAGGCCCGAGAACGTTTCAGGCGTCTCCTTCAGCCTGTTGCCGCGCCCTTGGCGCACGACGTCGATGAACTGCTGGTGCACCTCATTGAGCATGTCCTGAGCGTAGTTGCGGTGCTTGGCGCTCTGCGGGCTGAACGGATCGAGGAAGCCCTTGTTCTCGCCAGCGGTCATCAACCGACGTTCTATCCCGGCCTTATCCATCAGGCCAGTGAACCCAAAGCCGTCCATCAGCACACCGATGGAGCCGACAATGCTCGCCTTGTTGACGAAAATCTTGTCCGCGGCGGCGGCAATGTAATACCCGCCCGAGGCACAGATTTCATCTACCACCACATATAGAGGCTTTTTCGGGAATTCCTGGCGCAGGCGCACAATTTCGTCATTGATCATGCCTGCTTGCACAGGGCTGCCGCCAGGACTGTTGATGCGCAGGATGACGCCAACAGAGCTGTCATCCGAATAAGCCCTGTTGAGCGCCTGGATCACTGAATCGGCAGATCCCGACGCGCCGGATTCAATCGTACCCTCGATTTCAATCAGTGCCGTATGCGGACCAACGATCTCCGCATCCTGCTGGCCGTATCCGAATGCAATCCACATTCCGAATCCGATGAGGCCGAGCGTAATGAAGCGGAAGAAGATATTCCAGCGCCGGGCTGCACGCTGCTCCCGCAACGTGGCAAACGCCAGTTTCTCCAGGACCTCCCGCTCCCAACCCGCGCTGCGAGCGGGACTGGCCGACGGCACCGAGTTGCGAATCTGGTTTTGCTCTTCGAAATTATCTTCAATCATCGCTCAATACTCACTGTTTTCCATTCAGTTCAGGCCCTGGCCGGCCTGATATAGTCGTCGGGGCGCCAGAAAACCTGTCCATCTTGCTCGAACACGTTGATCGGACGCAGGCGGCCTCCCCTGCATGGCCCTCCGGCGCAGCGCCCGGTTTCCGGCGTGTACAACGCACCATGCGTCGAACACATCAGGTACAAGCCGCTGGATTCGAAGAAGTCTCCCTCATTCCAGTCCAATTCAATAGGGACATGGGCACAACGGTTCAGGTAGGCATAGACCGTGTTGTCGTAGCGAACCACGAATCCCGTGCTGTCTTCGCCGCCCGCGGTCACCGGAAACCGGATACCTTTTCCGCCCTCTTGTAAAGCAGACGAAGCGCACACTGGAATCGCGATCTCATCCATGGGGGAATTATGCATTTTCGCGCAACCATGTGTGCAATTCCGTTACGGAACTTGCGATAAACATAGGGTCGAGTGCCTGCAGCTCCGGTGCCGAATGCGCGCCATAATGCACGCCCACGCCTGCCGCCCCGGCATTTGCTGCCATTTGCAGATCGTGCGTAGTATCGCCGATCATCAATGTGCGCCGCATGTCCTGGCCAAGTTCCCGCGTCAATTCCTGGAGCATGGCGGGGTGAGGCTTGGAAAAGGTCTCGTCGGCGCAGCGGGTCGCATCGAAGACAGAGAGCAGGTTGGCCGCGTCGAGCGCGCGGTTCAGGCCTACCCGGCTTTTTCCGGTCGCAACTGCGAGGAAATATCCATCCTGGGCAAGGTCGGCAAGCATTTCCCTGACGCCATCGAAGAGAGTCAAGCCCTTGTCCTTGGCGAGGTAGTGATAACGGTAACGTTCTACCATATGCGGATAATGCTTCGGCTCAAGGCCGGGGATAACGGCCTGCATTGCTTCCGGCAAAGCCAGGCCGATCACATAGGCCGCCTGCTTGTCGTCAGGAACGGGCAGTCCCAAGTCCTTCGCCGCAGCCTGGATGCACGTCACGATGGTGCCCGTGCTATCCATCAGTGTTCCATCCCAGTCAAATACGATCAGGTCAAATTTCTTTTTTGCCATTATCAGTGCAGCACTGCTGCGAGTTTTATTGAATTTGAAATCGAGGAGACGACTCAGGCGGCTTTCTTCTCAATGCTCTTCAGGAAGCGCTCGCACTCCTGGGGAAGCGGCGCCTTGAGCGTAACCTCGGCCCCGGTGGCGGGATGCCTGAACGTGACCTGAAATGCGTGGAGGAACATGCGCTTGAGCGCGACGCGATCGCCCTCGGCCTTTTGCAGCGCCTTGTTGAGACCGAAATCGCCATACTTGTCGTCGCCGACGATCGGGAAGCCGCTCGAGGCGAGATGGACGCGGATTTGGTGCGTTCGCCCTGTTTTCAACTCTGCTTCCAGGAGGACGAAGTCTCCGAACCGCCGGACAAGGTTAAAGATGGTATGGGAAGCCTGGCCGTCCGCCTGCACCCGGACACGGCGCTCGCCATCCGGCGTCGTGTATTTAAATAGCGGCAACTTGACATGCTGACGGGTGTTCTTCCACTCACCCTGAACCAGCGCCAGGTAGCGCTTGTCCAATTCGCCCTCGCGAATCTGCTCATGCAAGTCCGTCAGGGCCGAACGCTTCTTGGCCAGGAGCAATACGCCAGACGTCTCCCGATCGAGCCGATGGACCAGCTCGAGGAATTTCGCCTCCGGCCGTGCGGCACGAAGCTGCTCGATAACCCCGTAGCTGACGCCCGAACCGCCATGCACCGCTACGCCGGCCGGCTTGTCGATCACCAGCAGGTGCGCATCTTCAAGGAGGATCGAGAATTCCGCCCCGGGCACCGCCTGGGTTGACTTTTCAGCAACTCGAATGGGCGGTATGCGCACGACGTCGCCTTCCTTCAGGCGATACGTCTGGTCAATCCTTCCCTTGTTGACACGCACCTCGCCGGAGCGAAGCACGCGGTAGATATGGCTTTTCGGGACGCCTTTGCAAACGCGTAACAGGAAATTATCAATGCGCTGGTCTGCTTCATCCTCGGAAATGGTTACGAGGCGAACCTGAGCGGATGCCTGCGCAGACTGTTCAATTGGAGCCGAATCAGTCCGCCCTCCAGAAAATCTCGCTAAGTCCTTCATTTTGCAGATATAATTATTTCGTGTCGGTTACAAACCGGCACGCGTGTGAGAATAAAAAGCACATTCTACACAGGGGCGTGTCCATCAGCCTCGCCGAATTGCAAATTCGATGGACAGGGCGCCACGAAAATGACAAGAGTGCCCGGGACCAGGGTCAGAGGAGCGAAGATGCACAGGAGTGCGTCGCGTCCCGCCAATCCAGGTCCGGGCGCCCGGTTGTTTTCCAGGTACCCAAAAGACGTGTATGCATCGTCCTTGTGCGAGTCAGGGTTGCACCGCAGTTGCAATCGGATAGCGCGCATCGACGCTGGACAAGATTGCTTGAATACCAAGGATATGTCTGGCGAGCATGCCTGTATAAGGTTGCTCGCTGGTTGATGTGATTGACCCCTGTTTGCCGATTTCGCTGAATGCCATGATTCACCTGGCTCCATCACAATGCTCGCTGCCTGACGCTGCGCCCGACCCGGCCCATAACGCCCCGGTCGGACTGCGCGATGCGGATGCTGCGTGCGCTCGGCATCCGTTTCAGTCACATCCGCGCCCCGTTGCGGTTCCCGCGCTGATGTACTGCGCTTCCGCACACTAAGGCAATTCCCTCCCTCAAGCACTCCGACCTCGCGTACATCCCTGTACCAGTTGCCGCGGCGGCGAAGCCGTTCGCGGTCTAGTTGACCCAAGAGTCACGGAGTAAATAACAATGAAACGTATGTTGTTCAATGCCACGCAGCAGGAAGAACTGCGCGTGGCCATTGTCGATGGGCAGAAGCTGATCGACATCGACATCGAGACGACCGGTCGCGAACAGCGCAAGTCGAACATCTACAAGGGTGTCATCACCCGCATCGAACCGTCACTGGAAGCCTGCTTCGTCAATTACGGCGAAGAACGCCACGGCTTCCTGCCCTTCAAAGAAGTGGCGCGCAGCTACTTCAAGGAAGGCATCGACGTCCGTAACGCGTCCATCAAGGATGCGCTGCGCGAAGGCCAGGAAATCATGGTCCAGGTCGAGAAGGAAGAGCGCGGCAACAAGGGCGCGGCACTGACCTCCTTCATTTCGCTTGCAGGCCGCTACCTGGTCCTGATGCCGAACAACCCGCGCGGAGGCGGCGTTTCCCGCCGCGTCGAAGGCGAAGACCGCCAGGAATTGCGCGAAACCATGGACAAGCTGGAAATTCCGTCCGGCATGTCCGTCATTGCCCGCACCGCAGGCATCGGCCGCAACGTCGAAGAACTGCAGTGGGACCTGAATTACCTGCTGCAACTGTGGCGTGCGATTGAAGGCGCCGGCAAGTCCGCACCGGGCGCCTTCCTGATTTACCAGGAATCCTCGCTGGTCATCCGCGCCATCCGCGACTATTTCCAGCCCGACATCGGCGAAATCCTGATCGACACCGACGACATCTACGAACAGGCCCAGCAATTCATGAGCCACGTGATGCCGGACATGGTGCACCGGGTCAAGCGCTACCGTGACGACGTGCCGCTGTTCTCGCGCTTCCAGATCGAACACCAGATCGAAACCGCCTACTCCCGCACCGTCCCCCTGCCCTCCGGTGGCGCCATCGTCATCGACCACACCGAAGCCCTCGTTTCCATCGACGTCAACTCTGCCCGCGCCACCCGCGGTAGCGACATCGAAACTACAGCGCTCCACACGAACCTCGAAGCCGCCGACGAAGTGGCCCGCCAGTTGCGCCTGCGCGACTTGGGCGGCCTGATCGTGATCGACTTCATCGACATGGAGAACGCAAAGAACCAGCGTGAAGTCGAGACCCGCCTGAAGGATGCGCTGCGCTACGACCGCGCGCGTGTGCAAATGGGCAAGATTTCCCGCTTCGGCCTGATGGAACTGTCCCGCCAGCGCCTGCGTCCGTCGCTGTCCGAGGGCAGCCACGTGACTTGCCCGCGCTGCAACGGCACCGGCCACATCCGCGACACCGAGTCTTCCGCACTGCAAGTCCTGCGCATCATCCAGGAAGAGTCGATGAAGGAGAACTCCGCCGCGATCCACGTGCAGGCACCGGTCGACGTGGCTGCTTTCCTGTTGAACGAAAAGCGCGGCGAAATCCTGAAGATCGAAACGCGCCATCGCGTGACGGTCATCCTGATTCCGAACAAGCACCTCGAGACCCCGCATTACAAACTCGAGCGCATCAAGCACGACGACCCGCGTCTGGAAGAACCGCAGGCCAGCTACGACATGGCCGAGGAAGCGGATACCGACATCAGCTACAACAAGCGCCAGAAGGAAGAAGTGCGTCCGCGACAGGAAGCCGTGGTCAAGGGTATTACCCCGGACCAGCCGGCGCCGATCGTCGAACGCAAGCCGGTTGAGCCCACACCTGCTCCGGCTCCGGTGGCGGCGCCCGTCGTGGAAGAAGGATTCCTTAGCCGCGTT
This sequence comes from Noviherbaspirillum sp. ST9, assembly GCF_048799745.1. Lineage (NCBI taxonomy): Bacteria > Pseudomonadati > Pseudomonadota > Betaproteobacteria > Burkholderiales > Oxalobacteraceae > Noviherbaspirillum > Noviherbaspirillum sp. ST9. The sequence goes on from NZ_JBLWFR010000005.1 coordinate 431,185, forward strand.
TTCGGTTTCTTCCGCAAGAAGCCCGTGGCACCTGTCGTCCCGGTCGCTCCCGTGGTCGAGGAAAAGCCTGTGCAGGCACGTGAGCGCGGCGACCGCAATGGTCGTGGCCGCAGCCGCCGTGGCCGCGGTGGTCGCGATCGTGGTGAAGAGCGTGACACCTCCGCCGTCCGCGAAGAGACGGTGAAGCAGGCAGCCGCCCCGGCCGCAGACGCGCCCCAGCCGCAGCGCCAACCCCGCCCTCCGCGCGAACCGCGTGAGCCTCGTGAGACCAGGGAACCGCGCGAGCCGCGTGAATCCCGCGAAGCACGTGAGCCGCGCGAACCCCGCGAAGGCAACGAATCGCGCCGCGAGCGCCAGCAACGCCAGCGCGAAGAGCGCAAGGAAGCCGCGCCGGCAGAAGACTTGCTGAAGGCGATCCCGGCTGTTGCCGCCGTACCTGCGCTGGTTGCCCAGGAACAGACTCCGGTAGCAGAGGAAGAAACCGTGCTGGACGCGGCTCCGGGCACGGAAACCGAAGGCGAACAGCAAGGCGAAGAGCGCCGTCGTCGCCGTCGTCGTGGCGGACGCAATCGCAATCGCCGTGATCGCGAAGGTGGCGAAGCCATTGCCGGTTCCGAACAGGAAGGCGTGGAGGATGGTGTCGTAGCGCAACAAGCCGTGCAGCTGGAAATTGCGGAAATCACCGCTCCGGCCGATATTCCGGCAGTTTCGGAAGCAGTCGTGGCTGAAGCAGCGGTTGACGCTGCCCCGGTTGCGGAAGCCGTCGTTGCCCCCGCTCCCGTTGCGCCTGCGTTCACTCCTGTGGAAACGCCACGTGCAGAAATCCCGGCAGCGCCTGCTGCCGCACCGGCAGTGTCTGTCGCACCTGCGCCGATGCCGTTGGATCAACTGCGCGACGTCCTGTCTGCAGCCGGGCTGACCTTGGCTGTTACCGATCCTGAAAAGCTGCGCGCAGCTCAGGAAGCCGCTGAACGCATCGTGCCGGCGCCGCGCATCCCGCGCGTTCGCAAGCCGCTGCCGCCGGTTTCCAGCGAGCCGCTGATCCAGGTCGAAACCCGCCGGTAACCACCAGCCCTGCCATGACCTGAACCGGTTCCATGGCAAGAATGCAAAAAGGGAGCGTATGCTCCCTTTTTGTTTCCCCTGACATTCATTTGCACATGAAGAACGAACTGCAGACGCCGGCGACCGTGACCCTGCAAGAGGCTTTCTGGTACTGGCTGAAACTGGGCTTCATCAGCTTCGGCGGGCCAGCGGGGCAGATCGCGATCATGCACGCGGATCTGGTCGAGAAGCGTCGCTGGATTTCCGAGCACCGCTTCCTGCACGCGCTCAATTACTGCATGCTCCTGCCCGGACCGGAAGCGACCCAGCTTGCTGTCTATATCGGTTGGCTCATGCACCGGACATGGGGAGGGATTATTGCCGGCACGCTGTTCGTCCTGCCTTCGCTGCTGATCCTGATCGGCCTGTCCTGGGTCTATGTCGTATTTGGAAACACGCCGGCGGTCGCCGGGCTGCTGTTTGGAATCAAGCCCGCTGTCGTCGCCATCGTGCTCGCCGCCGCATGGCGCATAGGAAGCCGCTCCCTGAAGAACGGATTACTCGCCGGTATTGCAGTCGCAGCGTTCGTGGCGATTACCTTCCTTGACCTGCCCTTCCCGCTTATCGTGCTGTCGGCCGGCGCGATCGGCTTGCTCGGTGGCCGGCTCGTTCCTGCAAAATTTCATCTTGGCGGCGGACACGCGAGTGCCGGAAAAGCATCCTATGGTCCCGCCCTGATCGACGACCACACGCCGACGCCTGCCCATGCCCGCTTTTCGTGGACAAAGCTCGCGATCGTAAGCGTCGCAGGGATCGCATTGGGCGGAATCGTCTGGGCCGTGCTGGCCGCACTTTTCGGTGCGTCCAGTCCTCTCGTGCAGATGGGATGGTTCTTTACCAAAGCGGCCATGCTCACCTTTGGCGGGGCCTATGCCGTATTGCCCTACGTGTACCAGGGTGCGGTCGAGCACTTCCAGTGGGTGACGCCCGCACAGATGATCGACGGCCTTGCACTGGGAGAAACGACACCGGGGCCCCTGATCATGATCGTTGCCTTCGTCGGCTATGTCGGTGCATGGACAAAGGCCGTGTTCGGAACGGATGCGCTCCTGCTTGCGGGAATTGCCGGCGCGAGTACGGCAACCTTCTTCACCTTCCTGCCATCGTTCATCTTCATCCTCGCCGGCGGGCCGATGGTAGAGTCGACGCGGGGGAACATCAAGTTGACCGCCCCCCTGACCGCCATTTCCGCCGCCGTCGTTGGCGTCATTGTCAGCCTGGCGGTTTTCTTCGCCGAGCATGTCTTCCGGCTCGACCGCCCGATCAACGAATGGGATTTCCTGTCAATGGCAATCGCTGCTGCCGCCGCCATCGCACTGCTTCGTTACAAGGTCGGTACCATTACCCTGATTGGCGCCTGTGCGCTGATTGGTCTCGTGGTATCTTAGAACTCACTCCATATTGACCGCATCACCAGCATGTCCGAAAGAATTATCCCCGTTGCGGATCATCGATTGCTCTCCACGGCCCCCGAGGTTCCCGATGTCCTTGAGGAGCCTGACGGCCTGCTGCAGGACGCCCTTGCGCGCCCCTTGCATGACCTGAGGATTTCCGTCACGGACCGTTGCAACTTCCGCTGCGTGTACTGCATGCCGAAGGAAGTGTTCGACAAGAACTACGCATTCCTGCCGCATTCCTCGCTGCTTTCCTTCGAGGAAATCACGCGGATCGCGAAGGTTTTTGTGGCGCATGGCGTGCGCAAGATCCGCCTGACCGGCGGCGAGCCCCTGCTGCGCAAGGATGTCGAACGGCTGATCGGGATGCTGAGCGTGCTGACGACGCCGGAAGGCGAGTCCATCGACCTCACGCTGACGACGAATGGCTCCCTCCTCGCCAGGAAGGCACGTGCCCTGAAGGATGCAGGCCTGGGCCGGGTGACCGTGTCGCTCGATGCGCTCGATGACGCGGTATTCAAGCGCATGAACGATGTCGACTTTGCGGTTTCCGATGTCCTGAAAGGAATCGATGCCGCCCATGCGGTGGGCCTCGGACCGATCAAGGTCAACATGGTGGTCAAGGGCGGCATGAACGACCAGGAGATCCTGCCCATGGCGCGGTATTTCAAGGGTTCCCCTTTCATCCTGCGCTTTATCGAGTACATGGACGTCGGCGCCAGCAACGGCTGGAAAATGGACGAGGTCGTGCCTTCCGCCGAGGTTATCCGCCGCATCGGCGCCGAAATGCCGCTGGAGGAAATCGAACCCAACTACACAGGCGAAACGGCCGAGCGCTGGCGCTACCAGGACGATGGCAGCGAAATCGGCGTCATCTCGAGCGTCACTCGCGCCTTCTGCCGCGACTGCTCGCGCGCGCGGCTTTCGACCGAAGGCAAGCTCTACACCTGCCTGTTCGCCACGAGCGGCCACGACTTGCGCGCACTCATCCGCGGCGGGCGTAACGATGCCGAACTGGCGACCGCCATTGCACACCTCTGGCGCCGGCGCGCGGACCGTTACTCTGAATTGCGCACCGCAAGCACGACCATGCCGGACACCGCTGTTCGCAAGGTTGAAATGTCCTATATCGGAGGCTGAGCGTGGGCGTGACCGGACTCATCCTGGCCGGCGGGCGCGGCACGCGCATGGGCAGCGTCGACAAGGGGCTGCAGGCATTTCGCGGCAAGCCGATGGCCGCGCATGTCCTTGAGCGCCTTTCGCCGCAAGTCGACAAGCTGGCGATCAACGCCAACCAGAACCACGACATCTATCGCGCTTTCGGCCCTCCTGTCTGGCCGGACCGTTTCGAAGCCTTTCCGGGCCCCTTGGCTGGATTGCATACCGGACTGCTGGGTTGCGACACCACCTACCTTGCCACCGCCCCGTGCGACTCCCCCTTTCTGCCTATGGACTTGGTGGCGCGCCTGAAGGAAGCTCTCGAAGGGCGCGGCGCTCACGTGGCATTTGCGGCGACCGGGCACGGCGAAGCGCGTCAGGCGCATCCGGTTTTCTGCCTCCTCAAAGTAGAAGCGTGCCTGGAGCCGCTGGTCCGCTACCTGGAAGACGGCGGACGGCGGATGGAGGCATGGATGCGCTCGCAGGATGCGATTGAAGTGCACTTTCCGGACGACGCCGCCTTCCGCAACATTAATACACGCGAAGAACTGAACCAGCTCGAAACCCCATGACCAAGCTCGACGACATCGCAGGACGAATTGCCGCAACCAATCAGGACATGCTCGAAGCCGGACAGGCGCAGGAAATCATTCGGGCCTATGCGTCGCCTGTCGATGGTGTCGAAACGCTAGGCTTGACGGCAGCACTCGGACGCGTGCTTGCCACAGACATCATCTCCCCCATCGATGTTCCTGCGCATGACAATTCCGCAATGGACGGTTATGCCTTCAACAACAGCGACATCGGGACTGCAACTGTCGCATTGAAGGTCGCCGGCACCGCATTCGCGGGACATCCCTTTACCGGCGCGATTGCGCCCGGAGAATGCGTACGCATCATGACAGGGGCCGTCATGCCGTCCGGCTGCGATACGGTCATACCGCACGAACTGGTCGACGCGCGCATGGACGAATCGGCGACCATCTCCCCCGGCGTCGTCAAGGCGGGCGAGAATCGCCGGCTGCAAGGCGAAGACCTCGCTGCCGGAACAGCTGCGCTGCGCAAGGGCAAGATCCTGCGACCGGCGGATCTCGGACTGCTGGCATCGCTCGGGATCGGGGAAATCCCCGTCGTGCGCCGGCTGCGCGTGGCATTCTTTTCCACCGGCGATGAAATTCGTTCCATCGGCGAAACGCTGGATGAAGGCTGCATTTACGACAGCAATCGCTACACCGTGTTCGGCATGCTTGCGCGCCTGGGATGCGAGGTGATCGATATGGGCGTCGTGCGCGATGATCCCGCTTCGCTGGAAGCTGCGCTGCGCAGCGCGTGCGAAAGTGCGGATGCGATTGTGACCTCGGGAGGCGTTTCGGCAGGCGACGCAGACTACATGACGGCCATGATGGAAAAGCTCGGCGACGTGCGTTTCTGGAAGCTTGCGATACGGCCCGGCCGTCCGATGGCCTTCGGGAAGATCGCGTCGAACGGCAAGCGTGCGTATCTGTTCGGCCTGCCGGGTAATCCGGTTGCGGCGATGGTCAGTTTCTACTTCTTTGCCCGCGAGGCACTGCTGCGCATGATGGGTGCGCAAAGTGAACCGCTGCCCATTCTGCGCGTCGCTTCGCAATCCTCGATTCGCAAAAAAGCCGGACGCACGGAATACCAGCGCGGCATCCTGTCGCACGGTCCGGATGGCCGCGCCCAGGTGCGCGTGACCGGATCGCAGGGCTCGGGCATCCTGCGTTCCATGTCCGAGGCCAACTGCATGATCGTCCTGTCGCATGGACAGGGCAACGTCAATGCCGGCGATGACGTGGACGTCGTGCTGTTCGAAGGCCTGTGCTAATGCTCGCCAAGGTGCGAAAACGCCTCTTCCCTGCTCGCATATAAAGCTGGTTCCGTCTGGTGCCGCCGGAACGCGGTTCCAAAATAACTGCGCATGAACGCGCTGCTCGTATAGCGGGTCACCCGGACGTAGAAACGCTCCGCCAGGTCATGCACCATGTCGACGTAGGAGTCCAGCAGCTCCGGCGTGATCGAGAAGTTGTCGTAGTTGACCACGGCCGGCACCTTCCTCCCCAGCGGTTGCAGGATCGCCTCCACCTGGTCGCGGATAGCCTCGATGTCCGCCACGTTTTTCACCTCGAAACCCTCGAAGTTCACGAAGAAGACATTGCGTTTGCCGTTGTAGGTCAGCCGCTGCTCGAGCGGCAGGTACAGGATGTCGTTGCGCAGGCCCATCGGTCCAGGGCGGAAAATTCGTTCGTCCATCAGCTTGAGTTGCGGACTGACCTCGGGACGGAAGCGCATCTGGCCAAGGATGTCGCGTTCGAGATCGATGCCCGGCGCAATCTCGATCACTTCCAGTCCTTCGAGGATCAGGCGGAAGACGCACCGCTCCGTGATGTAGAGCACCGTCTGCGCGCGCTGCATCGCGTACTCGCCGCTGAAGGTGCGATGTTCGACCGCATCGACGAACTTCTGCGCCGATCCTTCGCGCTTGATGTGCAGCTTGCCCTGCGTGATCGCCACCTCAAGATTCCCTGCGGTGAAGGTGCCGACGAACACCACCTTCTTCGCATTCTGGCTGATGTTGATGAAGCCCCCGGCGCCGGCGAGCCGCGGACCGAATTTGCTGACGTTCAGGTTGCCGTGTCGGTCGGCCTGTGCCAGCCCAAGGAAGGCCACGTCGAGTCCGCCCCCATCATAGAAGTCAAACTGATAAGGCTGGTCGATGATCGCGTCGGCATTCGTCGCCGCGCCGAAGTTGAGGCCGCCAGCGGGAATGCCGCCCACCACGCCTGGCTCGGCGGTCAGGGTCACCAGGTCCAGCACCTTCTCCTCCGCCGCCACGCTGGCCACGCCTTCCGGCATGCCGATGCCGAGGTTGACCACGTTGTTCGGTTTGATCTCCAGCAGCGCGCGCCGCGCGATGATCTTGCGCTCGCTCATTTCCATCGGCTGGATGGACGACATCGGCACGCGCATCTCGCCGGCAAAGGCCGGACTGTACGATTCGATGAAGGTCTGCATCTGGTATTCCGGCTTCTCCGCCACCACCACGCAATCGACCAGGATGCCCGGGATCTTCACTTGCCGGGGATTGAGCGTACCGCTCTCGGCGATGCGCTCGACCTGCACGATGACGATGCCGCCGGAATTGTGTGCAGCCATCGCGATGGCGAGCGCTTCCAGTGTCAGCGCTTCCTTTTCCATCGTCACGTTGCCTTCCGGGTCGGCCGTCGTGCCGCGGATGATGCCGACATTGATGGGCAGCGATTTGTAGAACAAGTATTCCTTGCCGCCGACATTGAGCAGTTCGACGAGGTCTTCCGTTGTTTTCTCGTTGATCTTGCCCCCGCCGTGACGGGGATCGACGAAGGTGCCGAGGCCGACATTGGACAGCAGTCCGGGCTTGCCGGCCGCAATGTCGCGGAACAGGTGGGTGATGACGCCTTGCGGGAGGTTGTAGGCTTCGATCTTGTTGGCGATCGCCAGCTGCTGCAGCTTGGGCACCAGGCCCCAATGACCGCCGATGACGCGCTTGATGAGGCCTTCATGCCCGAGATGGTTGAGGCCGCGTTCCTTGCCATCTCCCTGTCCCGCTGCATAGATGAGTGTCAGGTTGGCGGGAGAGCCTTTGCCGAGCATTTCCTCCTCGCTGTCGAGGAATCGCTTCTCCAGGGCGACGGCAATGTTTTCCGCGAACCCGATACCGACAAAGCCTCCGGTTGCGATCGTATCGCCGTCATGAATGAGGCGTACTGCCTCGGCAGCGGTAACAATCTTGTGTCGATGCGACGGACGGGATCCGCCCGCCATTGGATCGGGAATGCGGTGCACCATGACTTCCTCCGTGACTGAGCCTTGCACATGCTGCCTGGCGGCAATTATGCCCGAAGTCTTTCCGTTGATTTTGCTCGAAGGCAGCAGCGCCTTTCGGGATCATCCTCGGACTATGGACACGACCATACGTTGCAGGCCGCGCCCAAGGATGTGTGACGCAATGACGGCGGTCAAAGGATAGTGCGAGTGCCTCGCTTTTTCTTGCGCAGCGCTACCGTCAAGCCGATTCGGACGAAGCGTCTGGCGCCTCGACAACTTTCGGCGTCGCCAGCACCTTGTCGATACGCTTGCCATCGAGGTCGACGATCTCGAACGTCCAGTTTTCCCACTCGCACATATCGGTCGTCTGCGGCAGGCGGCCGAGGATCAGCATGAGCATGCCGCTCAGCGTGTTGTAGCGGCCTCGCTCTTCTTCGGGCACGCCGCGCAGGCCAAGCCGGTCCTTGAGCTCCGGCACGGGAATCAGGCCGTCGAGCAGCCATGAGCCATCCTCGCGCTGCACAGCCCATGCGTCTTCGGCGCGATGCGTCTTGAACTCGCCGGTAATGGCCTCCATCACGTCCTGCAGCGTGACGATGCCCTGCACCTCGCCGTACTCGTCGATGATGAATGCGAGCTGCACGCCGGAGGTCTTGAAATTTTCGAGCAGTTCCATGCCGGTCAGGGATTCCGGCACAAATACGGCCGGCTGCAGGTGCTGCATCAGGTCCGGCTTTTCTCCGCGCAGCGACTGCGCCAGCAGCTGGCGCGCGTTTGCCACGCCCAGCACTTCCTCCCAGCCGCCACGCACCACAGGGAAGCGCGAATGGTCGCTTTCCTCGAAGCGCTTGAGATTTTCGACCAGCGGCTCGTTGACGTCGAAATACACGACGTCGCTGCGCGGCACCATCAGCGAGGCAATCTGGCGATCGTCAAGACGGAACACGTTGCGCACCATCTGATGCTCATGCTGTTCGATCACGCCGGCACTTGATCCCTCGGCGAGCATCATGTTGATTTCCTCCTGCGTGACGCTCGGCTCTATCCGTTCACTCGCTCCGAAGCTTCGCAGTACAAGCTGCGTCGAGCCGGACAGCAGGCGGACGAAGGGTTTGGTCAGCGCCGCGAGCCAGAGCATCGGGCGGGCGACCAGCCGCGCAATCGCTTCCGGATTCATCTGGCCGAGACGCTTGGGCACCAGCTCGCCCAGCACGATGGTGCAATACGTGATGCTGACCACGACGAGTCCGGTCGCGGTGTACTCCGCCCAAGGACTGTCGACACCCATCCGATGAAGCCAGACGGCAAACGGATGCGCGAGGGTCGCCTCGCCCACGATACCGTTGAGCACGCCGATGGAGGTAATGCCGATCTGGACGGTGGAAAGGAAACGGTTCGGATCTTCTCCCAGCTTGATCGCCGCTTCTGCTGCGGAGTCGCCTGCTTCCGCCAGCTTTTGCAACCGCACCCTGCGCGCGGTCACCAATGCAATTTCCGACATGGCAAACACGCCATTGAGGATGATCAAGCCAAGCAGTATCGCAATTTCCATATTTTATGCCGCCCGGAAGCCGGGATTGTGGTCGTAACAGTGAATCATCCGGACAAGTTATCACAAATGCAGTACAGGGCCGCCAAAAGTTCCCCCCGCCCGTATTTCAATTCTCTCCCGGCTCCTGCGCATCCGTGCCGAGCAAGAGTTGCGCCGTCTCCGACGGAAGAGCTTCAACTGATTTCAGCTTGCGCGTCATCTGGCGTGTCCGCGTTTCGGCCTGCTCGATATTCTTTGCGGCACGCTCCAGCGTGCTCTTGGTCGCCGCCAGCACATCGCCGAACTTGCCGAATTCCGTCTTGACGGCGCCCAGCACTTGCCAGACTTCGGACGAGCGCTTTTCCAATGCCAGTGTACGGAACCCCATCTGCAAGCTGTTGAGCAGCGCCGACAAGGTCGAAGGACCTGCAATCGTGACGCGGCAGACGCGCTGTATGTCGTCGGCCAGGCCGGGACGACGCATGACCTCTGCATAGAGGCCCTCCGTCGGCAGAAAGAGGATCGCGAAGTCCGTCGTCAGGGGTGGCGATACATATTTGTCGGCAATGCTCTTCGCTTCGACGCGCACAGCGCGTTCGAGCTCCCTGCCTGCGGCGGCAACACCATCGTTGTCGGCGAGTTCTGCTGCTTCCGCGAGACGTTCATACTGCTCCTTCGGGAACTTGGCGTCGATCGGCATCCATACCGGCCGGCCACCCTCCTCCTGACCGGGAAGCTTGATCGCGAATTCAACACGCTCGCCGCTGCCCGGCACCGTTTCCACGTTCTTCGCGTACTGGTCAGGCGTCAGCACCTGTTCGAGCAGGATCTCGAGCTGCACTTCACCCCAGGTGCCGCGCGTCTTCACATTGGTGAGCACGCGCTTGAGATCGCCCACGCCGACGGCGAGTTGCTGCATCTCGCCCAGCCCCTGGTGCACTTTCTCGAGGCGATCGGACACCAGCTTGAAGGATTCGCCGAGCCGCTGCTCCAGTGTCGCGTGCAGCTTTTCATCCACCGTCCTGCGCATTTCCTCGAGCCGCTTGCCATTGTCATCCTGCAGGTCACGGATCTTTGCTTCCAGGGTGCCGCGCACTTCACCCATGCGTTGGGCGTTCGATTCGCTCAGTGCCGTCAGTGCCTGGTTGAGGGTATCGCCGAAGCGCTTCAGTGCGACGGCCTGCTCTTCCCGTCCGGCCTGAGCCTGTGTCGCGATGGCAAGGCGCATTGATTCGAGCTGTTGCGCATTGGCCTCGTTCAGTTTGGCAAGCTGCTGCGCAAAGGAATCAATCTGGTTGTTTTGAATGGTGGCGACACTGGTGAGCTGGGCAACGAGTGCCTGCTGGAACTGTCCGAGACTCCCGCTCAGTTCCTGCCGTGTTCCTCGCGCACTCGATTGCACTTCTGCACGCAGTTCGCGTTCGACGCGTTCGCTTCCCTGTTGCAACTGGCTTTGCAAATCGGTCGTGCTGATCCTGCTTCCACGCAAGAGAATGACGAGCTGCAAGATGACTGCCGCAACAACGAGCAGCAGCGTGACAAGTTCGATGGTGTTCATGATCCTCCTCGCTGACCTGGAGAAATTATTCCGACAAGAAGCAAAAGGAGTTCAGCCCGCCTGGTTACGCATCCAGTCGGCGGTCTGGTAGAAAGATTCCATCAGGCGATGCTGCAATTCCTCGGAGATCCCGACGTCCTGCATGGCCCATGCCATGCAGCGCAACCACTGATCCCTTTCACTGGAAGCAATTGCATAGGGAAGATGCCGCGCACGCAGTCGCGGATGCCCGAGACGTTCGACGAAGTAGTCGGGGCCGCCCATCCATCCACACAGGAACCAGAACAATTTGTCGCGCGATCCCTCGGTGGACTGCGGATGCATTGCGCGAATCCCGGCGAACTCGGGTTCGAGTTCCATCAGGTCATAAAAACGATCGACAAGCGTGCGGAGTTTTTCTTCCCCGCCGACAAGCTCGAATGCAGTCTGTTGTGGTGTGTCGTTTGCTGTCATGTAACGAATGATAGCGCATCGAATGTCCGCACGGAATCGTGTGTATCGCTCTTCAAGATCGACATGCTCGATCAATGCATGAGCAACCGTTCGGCATGCTCGAACAAACGCGATGACACGCGGAAATCAGAGAGGAATTTCATGCTGTTTCAATACGCGGTGGATTCCACACAACAGCAAATTTGACTCGGTGCAATTCGCTGTTTGAGCGGTCGCAAGCAAACATGACTTAGCAAATTCTGTTGTTCTTTAATGATTACTATTGCCTAAAAGGTAACAACAAATTTGGCCTGCGAAGCACCGTTTTCGTTCGCAACGCGACAACGAAAACAGACCGGAGAAGTGCAAGAGTTGTTGTTATCCAGCGCTGCAACGCGAAGCATTCGATGCAGCAGAACGATGTCACGAAAGCATAGCGCAATCGTGAGTCAAGTTGGTGTACACGACACACGCAGAGATCCCATGCGAGACCTGATCATTACAAATTCATCCCGGCTGGAATTCTCGATGCGCGTCATGGATGTCCTTGCGCTCGAAATCGCCGGTGGTCTTGCCGGCCTGATTCACTTTCAAATACCGCTGAGCGAGACGCCGCCTATCCACACGGTACTGCTGCATTTCTGCAGCGCGCTTGCCTTCCTCCTCTTCCCGCAGCTCGGGCTGTATGGTTCGTGGCGCGGACGTTCTCTCGCCGACATGTTCCTGCGACTTGCCGCATCGTGGGGCCTGGTGCTTTTGGTCGGACTGTTCTTCAGCTTCCTCATTCATCATGTCGGCCATGTGTCGCGACTGTGGATGTTCTACTGGTACGCAAGCGGCGTCACCATCCTCGCTGTTTTCCGCATCGGCGTGTACTACGGCTTGCGCTTCCTGCGCTCGAAGGGACTGAACAACAAGCGCGTGGTGCTTGTCGGATACGGCAGCACCGGACAGGAGATGCATCGCCGCGCATTGCAACAGGACTGGACCGGTTATGACGTCAAGGCCGTCTATGCCGAAGGCGACGATGCCGCAAAGATCCTCGACCCGTCCATCGCGCGCATCGACAACCTGCAGGAAATCCATGACTATGTGGTGAAGAACCACATCCACGAGATCTGGATCACGCTGCCGCTGATGGCGTCGCCGCGCCTGCAGGAACTCCAGTACATCCTGCGCAACACGCTGGTCGACATCCGATGGGTGCCGGACATCCTCGGCCTGCAGATGCTCAGCAACAAGATGGGCAACTTCCTCGGTCTGCCCGTGGTGGACCTGAACCAGCCGATTTCCAGCGGCTTGAACGGCATCATCAAGGACATCTTCGACAAGGCGTTCGCGATTGTCGCGCTGATCCTCCTCGCGCCGCTGTTCCTGGTGCTCGCCATCCTCATCAAGCTTTCGTCGCCGGGACCGGTGTTTTTCAAGCAGCCGCGCCTCGGGTTGAACGGACGCCAGTTCAACGTCTACAAGTTCCGTTCGATGAAGGTCCACCAGGAGCCCGGCCAGGTGACGCAAGCGACGCGCAACGATCCGCGCGTCACGCCGATCGGTGCCTTCATCCGCCGCACGAGCCTGGACGAGCTGCCGCAATTCATCAACGTGCTGCTGGGAGACATGTCCGTCGTCGGGCCGCGTCCGCACGCACTCCAGCACAACGAGATGTACAAGGACCTCCTGGAAATGTACATGCTGCGCCACCGTGTGAAGCCGGGCATCACGGGTTGGGCCCAGATCCACGGCTACCGCGGAGAAACCGACACCGTCGACAAGATGGCCAAGCGTGTCCAGTTCGACCTCCACTACATCCAGAACTGGTCGCTCTGGATGGACGTGCGGATCATCCTCTGGACCGCCTTCCGTGGCTGGACCGGAACCAACGCTTACTGAGATGCGTACGCGGCCATGAAACCACGAACACCTTTCCCCATGGCCTGATAACGGCCACATGCGCGAGGACAGCCGGTGAACAACGCCGGGCGAACTTGCTTTCTTAACCGAAGAAACCTGAAAAGAAAACCATGCGCAAGAAAATTACCAAAGCTGTTTTTCCGGTGGCCGGCCTCGGCACCCGCTTCCTGCCAGCGACCAAGGCCAGCCCGAAGGAAATGCTTTCCATCGTCGACAAGCCGCTCATCCAGTATGCGGTAGAAGAAGCGATCGCCGCGGGCATTACCGAAATGATCTTCGTCACGGGCCGCAACAAGCGCGCCATCGAGGACCATTTCGACAAGGCATATGAACTTGAAGCGGAACTGGAAGCGCGCAACAAGACCGCCCTGCTCGATGTCATCCGCAGCATCAAGCCCGACAACGTGGAATGCTTTTATGTACGGCAGGCAGAAGCGCTCGGACTCGGCCACGCGGTGTTATGCGCGGAACGCCTGGTCAACGGTGAACCGTTTGCCGTGATGCTGGCCGACGACCTGCTCGACGGCCAGACACCGGTGATGCAGCAGATGACCGACCTCTACGAGGAATATGGGACGAGTGTGATCGGCGTGGAAACCATCGCCCGCGAGCAAAGCCGTTCCTATGGCGTCGTCGCGGGCAGCGCCTATGCGGAGCGCCTGATCAAACTGAACGGCATCGTCGAAAAGCCGGCGCCGGAAAAGGCGCCGTCCACGCTCGGCGTCGTGGGTCGCTACGTGCTGACACCCGACATCTTCCAGCACCTGCGTGAATTGCAGCCCGGCGCCGGCGGCGAAATCCAGCTGACCGACGGCATTGCTTCGCTGCTTGCCCGGGAGACCGTCCTCGCCTACCAGTTCGAAGGCATCCGCTACGACTGCGGCAGCAAGCTCGGCTACCTGCAGGCGACGGTGCAGTTTGCCTTGCGCCATCCGGAAGTGCGCGACGAGTTCCGCTCCTTCCTGCAAAACCTGCCGTTCGGCCACCCGGGCCGCCAACGCCAGTCCACCCCGGCGATTCCCGTCGCCGCCGAACGTGTTGCACTCGCGAGCTGAGACATGAACATGAAGGAATTTTCGACCAGGCAGAGTCCGGCTCAAGAGAAGCCGGCGGGAGGATCTGCCCGCAAGGTTGCCCTGATCACCGGCGTCAGCGGACAGGACGGCGCCTATCTTGCCGAATTCCTCCTGAACAAAGGCTATGTCGTGCACGGCCTGAAACGCCGCTCCTCGCGTTTCAACACCGAGCGCATCGACCATCTCTACCAGGGACCGCAGGAAGACGAGCGGCGCTTCATCCTTTACCACGGAGACATGACCGATTCCGCATCGATCATGCGCATCCTGCAGGAAACCCAGCCGGACGAGATCTACAACCTCGCGGCTCAAAGCCATGTCGCCGTGTCGTTCGATGAGCCGGAATACACGGCCAACTCGGATGCGTTGGGGCCGTTGCGCATTCTCGAAACGGTGCGCCAGCTCGGCATGGAAAAGAAGACGCGCTTCTACCAGGCATCCACGGCCGAGATGTTCGGGCAATCGGCGGCGCTCCCGCTGACGGAAGACGCGCCGTTCCGGCCCCGCAGTCCGTACGCGATCGCCAAGCTCTATGCCTACTGGATCACGGTGAATTATCGCGAAGCCTATGGCATGTACGCCTGCAACGGCATCCTCTTCAACCACGAGTCGCCGCTGCGCGGAGAAACCTTCGTCACGCGGAAGATCACGCGCGGCCTCGCACGCGTCGTCCTGGAGCACCAGGATTGCATCTATCTCGGCAATCTCGATGCCCGCCGCGACTGGGGGCATGCGCGGGATTACGTCGAAATGCAGTGGCGCATGCTGCAGCAGGAAACACCGGAGGATTTTGTCGTCGCGACAGGCATTGAGCGCAGCGTGCGCGACTTCGTCAATGCGGCGGCGGCAGAACTCGGGATGACACTGCGCTGGGACGGGCACGGCGTCGACGAAACCGCAACGGTGGTCGATCCCGGCCCGCAGAACAATGTCCGCGAAGGACAGGTCATCGTCCGCGTCGATCCCCGCTATTTCCGTCCGACGGATATCGACTGCATGGTCGGCGATGCAAGCAAGGCGCGCGACAAGCTTGGCTGGCAGCCCAAGGTGTCATTCGAGGAACTGGTGCGCGAAATGGTGCAGTGCGACCTGGACGCGGCGGCGCGCGACCACCTGTTCCAGCCGCACGATTGCGCCCCGCACGTCTACCACGAATAGCCGGCCGGAAGACTCTCTTCATCACAGAGGATGCACATGAAAGCTAACCTGAACAAACGAATCTATGTCGCCGGCCATCGTGGCCTGGTCGGTTCCGCCATTGTCCGCGCGCTGCGCAAGCGCGACTTCACGAACATCGTCACTCGTACCCATTCCGAACTGGAACTGACGGACCAGCAGCAGGTGCGCAACTTCTTCGCCACCGAGCAGATCGACGAGGTCTATCTTGCAGCGGCCCGTGTCGGCGGCATCCACGCCAACAACACCTACCCCGCGGAATTCATCTACGACAACCTGATGGTGCAGTCGAATGTGATCCACGAGGCATGGCGTGCCGGCGTGAAGAAGCTGCTGTTCCTCGGCTCCTCCTGCATCTATCCGCGCCTGGCCGAACAGCCGATCCGCGAAGAGTACCTGATGAATGGCGCGCTCGAACCGACCAACGAGCCGTACGCCATTGCAAAGATCGCCGGCATCAAGATGTGCGAGAGCTACAACCGCCAGTACGGCACGGATTTCCGCAGTGTCATGCCGACCAACCTGTACGGCCCTGGCGACAACTACCATCCCGAAAACAGTCACGTCATCCCCGCGCTCATCCGTCGCTTCCATGAAGCAAAACTGAGCGGCGCGAGCAAGGTCGTCATCTGGGGAACCGGGACGCCGCGCCGCGAATTTCTCTATGTCGACGACATGGCCGATGCCTGCGCGCATGTCATGAGCCTCGATCGTTCCATCTATGAAAAGCACACGACACCTATGTTGTCTCATATCAATGTAGGCACAGGCGAGGACGTCACAATCAAGGAAGTTGCCGAAATTATCAGGAAGGTGGTTGGTTTCGGCGGCACCATCGAATTCGATGCGAGCAAGCCTGACGGCACGCCGCGCAAGTTGATGAACACTGCCAAGCTGACTTCGCTGGGATGGCGGCCAGGAATGCGCCTTGGCGAAGGCATCAAGGAAACCTATGAATGCTTCAAGGCAGAGTATCAATCCTGACGCGGCAGTTCGATCCTTTCGATTGGCGCCGCTGGATACCGGCGGTGCATTCCACTGTCTGAACATGGAGCATGTGCGGCGCACTTCGCCGCACATGCCGGCGTAACGGCACGCCGACGACGCGCCCTTCGGACCGCGCTTTCCATGCTGCCCTCCTGAATCCGCTTAATTCTTCGAGCAAAGCCATGACACCAGCCCTGACACCTGCCGAAGTGACGACCAATCTTCTGGCTGCCCTGTTCCTGATCCCGATCGTCTTCGGCTTCGTCATCAAGGCGCCGCAACTGGTTGCCCTCGGGTTCGTCGGTGTGTTGTTCTCCTTTTCCGATTCCACCTGGGGCCAGTTGACCGCCGAGAACACGATCTATTCGCGCGGTTCCGGCATGTTCTACTTTTCCCTGCTTAACCTGGTGCTGCTGACGGCGGGCTTTGCCGCGCTGCTCAAGCGCCTCGCGAATCCGCAGGGCGCGCAACTCGCGCCACCGATGGCGAAATACTTCGTCGCCTTCGTGTTCCTGATTGCCGGGCACGTCCTGATCGGATTGATGGAAGGCATCGACCTGAACGTCATCCTCGGCTACAACGGCATGCTCAATGTGATCAACATGCTGGTGTTCATGTATCTCGCCATCATGGCCTTCGACAGTGAAAAGGATTCGCGCAAGCTGTTGTGGACCATCGTCATCCTCGCCGCCATCCGGGGTGTCTTTGGGGCCGTGCGTTACTTCATGTTCGACGGCGACACCGCCAATCCGTATCGCAATTTTGAAGGCTTGAACATCAAGATCTTCTACTTCGACATCAGCGACAACTTTGTCGCCAGTCTCGGCGCGTTCTGCGCCGCATGGCTGCTGACGGCCCCTGAATCGAAACCGTCCTGGTTCAGGCGTGCGCTGCTGTTCGGCTTCCTTGTGCTGGAGATCGCCGCTGTCGCCCTCTCCTTCCGTCGCTCTTCGCTGATCGGTCTCGGATTGATGTTCGCCTTCCTGTTCCTGCGCCTTCCGGGAAAACGGAAATTCCTCGTTGCCATCGTCGGCGCGGCCTTGCTGACGGTGGTGGCATCGGTCTTCTATGAGCACCGGCTGCAATTCAACAACAACGAGAGCATGTTCTCCTCGCTGATCTACGACATTGCGCCCGAACGCGGCATCCGCAACAGCCGTTTCTACGAGCTGTATGCCGCAGCACAAAGCATGGACGGCAACTGGCTCTTCGGCCGTGGTACATGGGGCACTTTCACGGGGGACCGCGACCGGCTGTCCTACCACGGGGATGACTTCAGCTTCGTGCACAGCGGATTCGGCCACGTTCTGCTGAAGACCGGCGTCGTCGGGTTGCTGCTGTTCTGCAGCCTGCTCTCCGCCTATATCGCCTTTTACATGCGGCATCGAAATTATCTGACCGGGGAATCGCGGCTCCTTGCCGACGCGGGCTTCGCGGGCTTCCTGTTCTGGGTGCCGACCCTGCTCATCGGTACGCCGATCATCGAGTTCCGCACCATGCTTCTGCTCGGCCTGACGCTGGCGATGCCGTTCATTGCTGTCGGTATCCGTACCGTCCAGGTGCGCCGCGCTCTCTACGACCAGAACTATGCTGTTGCGTAATTCGCTCTGGAACCTGAGCGGTTCCGCCGTCCCCATGGTCGTCGCGCTGGCGACGGTGCCGCTGCTGATCGGCGCGCTCGGCGTCGAGGGCTTCGGCATCGTCACCATGGTCAGTTCGGTGATCGGCTACTTCGGCGTGCTCGACATCAATCTCACGTCGGGGGCGATCAAGTACCTCGCGGAGCATCATGCTTCCGGCGACCGGCGGCGTTTCGCCGAGACGTTCTGGTTCGGGGCGATGTTCTACGGCGCACTCGGGCTGCTGGGGGCGACCGCGATCTTCTTTGCCTCCGGGTTGCTTGTCGGGCGCTTTTTTGAAGTATCCGAGGAAATGCGGGACGCGACCGTCACCGCCTTCCAGCTCGGCGCGCTAGGCTTCGCACTGACGCAGGCGCAAAGCTACCTGCTGGTCGTGCCGCAGGCGCTGCAACGCTACGACCGCTCGGCGCAAAGCGAAGCCTTCTTCGGCGTCGTCGTCAATATTGCGTCGGTGGCGGCGGCGATGGCAGGCACCGGCATCGTCGGCGTCATCATTGCCCGTCTCTGTGTCTCCGCCGCCAATGTCCTTTACCTGGCATGGATGGTCCGCAGCTTTGGCTTGAACCTGAAGCCATGCACGCCCGGAAAGGACGTGCGTGCCGCCCTTACGTCGTTCAGTGCCTATGCCTACCTGAGCAAGATTGCCTCCACGCTGCACCAGCATGCGGACAAGCTGATCGTCGGCGCCATCGCCGGCCCGGTCGCCCTGACCTTCTATACCGTGCCGGTCACGCTGGCGGGACGCATCCTCGGCCTGACCTATCGATTGTCCAGCGTGATTTATCCGCGCGCTTCCGCGCTTGCCGGCGCCGGCAAGATTGACGAGCTGCATCCGGTATACCTCGGCGTGATGCGCTACGTCACCTACATCAACCTGGCCGCGTTGGGCATCATCGTGCTGGCCGGCGACGAGTTCCTGCGCCGCTGGGTGGGCGAGGAATTCGTGCAGCAAGGTTATCCGGTGCTGGTCCTGATGACGCTGGCCCTGCTCGCGGATTCGCTGACCAACATTCCGTCGCTGGTCAACGATGCACTTGGCCATCCGCGCATTACGGGGCGCTTCGCGCTCGCCAATGGCCTCGGCGGCGTGGCCATGGTCTATCTCGGCACGACCATGGGCGGCATCGTGGGCGCAGCGGCGGGCCACCTGCTGTCATCACTCGTGCTCGGCATCAGTTTCCTGCTGTTCGTGCATGGGCGCACCGTGCCCATCGCCTTCAGCGAAACCTTGCGCAAGGGCTTCGGCCGCAGCCTTGGTGTCGGCTTCCTGGTCATTTGCATCCTGCTTCCGGTGAAGTGGCTGATTCCCGCAGGGCTGGTCGGCACCGTTGCCGTGGTGTCGGCGGCAGTCCTGTCGCTGGGGCTGGCAGGCCTGTTCTTCATCGTCGGCGTCGACGAACGGAACGCAATGATGGCGATGGCGCGCCGGCTGCGGCACTGAGGAGGACAGTCATGCGCATACTTATTGTCAGTGAAGACATTCCCTTCCCGAACATGGGCGGGCTCGCCAAGCACGCGCTCAACCTCGCGCGGGCGCTGGTGCGCGCGGGGCACCACGTCGACCTGCTCGGCTGCGACGAGCACCCCATCGATGTCTGCGGCGAAGAAGGCAAATTCGGCGGACGTTTCATCGGCGAATTGAACGGTCATCATGCGGGTTGGAAGGAAATCAGCTTCGGCATGTTCATGCCGCCCAAGCGTCCGTCCATCGCGCGCAATTTCGCGAAGATCATCCTGCGGCATGCGCCCAATTACGACGTCATCCATTACCACGGGCACATCCCGAACGTCGCGCGCTACCTGCCGCCGGATGTCAACTTCGTGCAGACGCGGCATGACCAGGGGGGCGATTGCTTCCGTCATACACGCTTTCGCGAGGGACAGATCTGCGATTCGATCGACCCCGCGGAATGTGCGAAATGCATCAACCCGACGCCCAATGCAATCCAGCGCGCGGTCTCCAAGGCCGCCGTCGTTCGCTTCCGCCGCGATGTGGCGCAGAGCTTCCGCGCCCACAAGACGGTGTTCGTGTCCGACCTGCTTTCGCGCAATTTTGCCCGCTGTGCGGGTCCCGGTCCGTGGGGCACAACCGTTCACAATTTCGTCGACCGCAACGCGCTGGAAAAGGTCCGGCATGCCGCCTCGCTCCTGCCGCCGCGCGAGGGCTTCCATGTATTCATCGCGGCCAAGCTCTACCCGGCCAAGGGCGTTGAGCAATTCCTGCATGCGCTTGCCCCGCGGCTGCCAAAGGGCATGGTCGTGACGGTCGCGGGTGATGGCCCCGACGAGAAGCGCATGCGCGAGAAATTCGAAGGCAGCCAGATCGAATTCCTCGGCTGGTGCGCGCCGGACAGGACGCTGAAGCTGGCCTCGATGGCGAACGCGATCGTCGTTCCTTCCGTGTGGGAAGAGCCCTGCGCGACCACCGTGCTGGAAGGCCTTTTCCTCGGCAAGCCGACGTTCGCCCTGCGCCGTGGCGGAACGCCCGAACTCGCCGTCTATGAGGCGGAGCCGGGGCAGCTGCGCCTGCACGACGACATGGCGTCCCTGGTTTCCGACCTGGTCACTTTCGATCCCGGCACGCGCTACGGTTTCGCCGCCGAAGGTCTTGGCTGCGCCGACCGTGCCGCACAACAACTGCTCGAGATTTACCGCTCACCTCCGGGCGGACACCACCGCGTTTAGGACCTAGTCATGGCTCTTACGATTTCTGTCATTACCTGTACCTGGAACAGCGCAACCTATCTGCCTGAGTCCATCACGTCCGTGCTGGCGCAAGACCATCCGGACATTGAATACATCTTTGTCGACGGCGGCTCCGACGACGGTACGCTGGAGCAGATCCGTGCGCTGCAACGGCCCTACCAGCTGCTGGAGAACGTCCGTGGGGGCGTCAGCCGGGCGATGAATGAAGGCTTGCGTGTGGCACGCGGCGATGTCATCGCCTACCTGCACTCGGATGACTATTACCTGTATCCGGACGTTCTCTCGCGCGTCGCCCGCCAGCTCGAAGCCAGCGGCAAGGGCTGGCTGTTCGGGCGCACGATGACGCTGATCGACGGCAAGCTGCATCCGGACGATTACGTCGCGCCGCGCTTCAGTTACTCCAGCCTGCTGCGCGGGAACTACATTCCGCATCCGGCCACCTTCGTGCGGCGTGACCTGATGCTGAAGGCCGGGGGTTTCAATACCTCGCTCAAGTACGCGATGGATTACGATCTCTGGCTGAAGCTGGCAAAGATGGGTCGGCCTCTCCAGCTCGACGAACCGCTCACCGCCTTCCGCGAGCATGAAGGCAGCCTGTCGAGCTCTTCCCGCACGCGACTGGCCGCGATGGCCGAAGACTTCCGGGTCCGCCTCGCGTACGCGGGCCGCAATCCGATCGAACGCCTCGGGCACTACGCACGCTACTTCGTGCGCCGCCGTCGCGTCATCCAGGCGAAAGGACATGCATGAGGAAACCCGACGTCTCCCTCATCCTGGCCACGGTCGGACGCACGGATGAGCTCGGCCGCCTGTTCGACTCCCTGGCGGCGCAGACCTTCACACGATTCGAAGTGATCGTGGTGGACCAGAACAGCGACGACCGCCTGCTGCCGCATCTGGAGCGTGCGCGCTACCTGGGCATCAACGTGCGCCATCTCAGGCACAACCCGCCCAACCTGGCGAACGCCCGGAACGCCGGCATCGAAGCGGCGCGCGGCAAATGGATCGGCTTTCCCGACGACGATTGCTGGTACGCGCCCCGCTTGCTGGAGCGCGTCGTCGCACGCTTTTCGAGGAGCGACAAGCCGAGCGGCGTGATCGTGCGCTGGGTGGAGCAGGACGAACAGCCGCCGTCCGCGGCGGACCTGTCATGGGAACGCTCCCGCGCCTTTCGCGATATACCGGTCAGCTCGATCACCCTGTTCTGCCAGCGCGACCTGTTCAAGGCGATCGGCGGTTTTGACGGCAGGCTCGGCGTCGGCCAGTTTTTCGGCGCCGGCGAGGAAACCGATCTGGCGCTGCGCGCCCTGCGAGCAGGCGCACGCCTTACCTACGAACCGCTTGGCGAGGTACACCACGCCGTGAACGCAGAGAAGCCGCGCGCCGATACCGCGACCTGCGCCGCGGTAAGGCATCGCGCAAGGGGCACGGGTGCGCTCTACGCCAAACATCGCCTTCCCGGCTGGGTCATCCTGCGTGGATTCGCCGCGCCGATGCTGCGCCCCTTGCTCAAGGGATCGTTTGGCGCCGAACTCCTCCTCGGGTATGCCACATTGCGCGGTCGGCTGGACGGCTTTATTGCCTGGCGGCGCAAGCATGCGGCAGGACATGCGAATGCACAGGCCGCGAACGCGCCCGTCAAGGAAGTGTAGCGCCAGCGGATAACCGTGGGGATGCGGAAGCCCGACAACATTTGTTACAAAAACAGCACGCTCGACCTTCCCTTCCTTTGATCTAGGACGGCATGCCGTCCGGTACAGCAGCCACAATTTCCACAGCAGGTTTCCCCCGCTTCATGGGGAACGGGAACATGTGCGCCTGATGGCAGAACCTGAATTGACACGATGAACCGACCGACCGACAAGAAAAGCCACCTCGCGCCCGTCATGCCGCTCAGGCCGCGTGACGGCTGGAAAAAAGGTACGCCGATGTTGCGCATTGCCCTCGTCACCAACCATCCGCCGCCGTTCCGGATCCCCATCTACAACGAAGTCGCGCGCACACCAGGGGTAGAGCTTCACGCCATCTTCTGCAGCCCGCGCGAACCGAATCGCCAATGGGACCTCCCGCCCATGCGCTTTCCGCACGCCTTCCTCAAAGAACGATTCGTGCAGCGCGGCTCCAACTTCATCCATAACAATCCGGATGTTCTGCGCACGCTCGGACAGAGGAAACCGGACGTGATCATCACGACCGGCTTCAATCCGACGCATCTATATGCGTTCGGCTACGCCCAGCTGCGCGGCATTCCCCATGTGCCGATGACCGACGGCACCGACTTGTCGGAGCAGGTGCTTTCCGGCCTGCACAAGACAATCCGGCGGCTTGTGTATGCACGCTCGCAAGCCTTCATTGCGGCGAGTCACGGCGGATTGCGGCTGTACGAACAATACGGCATCGATGCGGCGAGCTGCTTCCAGTCTTGCCTCTGCACGGACAACGATGCTTTTACCGCCGGCGATGCGGAGAAGCAGTACGACCTGATTTTTTGCGGCCGTATCGTCCAGGAAAAGAATCCCATCTTCACGCTCGACGTTGCCGAGGCGGTCGCCCGACGCCTTGGACGACGCGTCCGGCTGCTGTATGTCGGTACCGGCGAACAGGAAGAGGAAGTGCGTCAGGAAGCAGCGCGCCGTTCCGCGCAGGTCGAGGCAACCTTCCACGGCCATGCCTCGCAACTGGCGCTCCCCGCGCTGTACGCCTCCGCGCGCATTTTCATGTTCCCGACGGTGCACGATGCCTGGGGCGTGGTGGCAAACGAAGCAAGCGCGGCCGGATTGCCAACCATCGTGTCGCCCCGTGCCGGTGTCGCCGGGGAGCTTGTCGTGGACGGCGAGAACGGCTTCGTCTGCGAACTCGACCTGCAGACCTGGACGGATCGCGTCGCCCTGCTGCTGACCAACGACCGGCTGTATGAGCGATTCTCGCGCCGCAGCCTTGCCATCGTCGGCGGCTACACGTTCAAGCAAGCCGCCGCCGGCATTATCGACGCCTGCCGCCATGCCGTGGGCGAACACGATTCCGGAAAGCTGGACCCCGCAGGGCGGAAATGGGGATAGCCGAATGAACGCCCTTCATGAAAGCCGTGGGAAATGAAGATTCTTGTCGCACACAATGCTTACCAGCACCGCGGCGGTGAAGATATCGTCGTCGAGGCCGAGGTCGACCTTCTCCGCCATTACGGACACGAGGTGAAGGTCTATCGCCAGCACAACGATGCACTTCACCACATGTCCCGGGCGAAGGCCGCCGTGTCGGCAATCTGGTCCCAGGATGCGGCGGAAGACGTGGAGGAATTGTGCAATCGCTTCCATCCGGACGTGATCCACGTCCACAACACCTTCCCCCTGATTTCCCCGTCGCTGTACTGGATGGCCGACGCCTTGCAGGTGCCGGTCGTGCAGACGCTGCACAACTTCCGCCTGCTGTGTCCGCAGGCGATCTTCCTGCGCGACGGCAAGATTTGCGAGGATTGCGTGGGCAAATTGCCGTGGCGATCCGTGACGCGGAAGTGCTATCGCGAATCGGCGGTGCAGTCGGCCGTCATCACCACCATGCTCGCCACGCACCGCGCCATCGGCACCTACCGCGACCGGGTCACGCGCTATATCGCGCTCAACCGCTTCGCCCGGAGCAAATACATCGAGGGCGGCCTGCCCGCCGAGCGTTTCCGCATCAAGCCGAACTTTGTCGCGTCCACGGTGATGCCTGAATGGACGGGTCGCCGTGGCGGCATGTATGTCGGCCGCCTGTCGTCCGAGAAGGGGTTGGAGGTGCTCGCGGCGACCGCGCGCAATGGCGGCGCCGAACATGTCGACGTCATCGGCAGCGGGCCGCTGGAAGCCCTGGCAAGGGACAGCTTCGGCAACCGCTACCTCGGCTTTCGCCCGCTGGACGAGATCATGGCGCGCATGGCGCGCGCCCAGTATCTCGTGCTGCCGAGCATCTGCTACGAAAACTCGCCGCGCACCATCGTGGAGGCCTTTTCCTGCGGACTGCCGGTCATCGCCAGCAGGCTGGGCGCGCTCGCCGACCTTGTACGCGACGGTGTAACCGGGCTGTTGTTCAATCCCGGCGACGCGGCAGACCTGGCGGAGAAGATTGCCTGGGCCGAAGCGCATCCAGAGCAGATGGTGCGCATGGGACAGGCGGCGCGCGACGAGTACGAGGCGGAATACACCCCTGAACGCAACTACGAAATGCTGATGGACATATATGATGATGCAATCGCAACCCTACACAGAGAACGTCATGCCGCGTAAGGGCGAGGCGGTTCTCGAAGCCTTCATCGATGCCTTGACGTGGGACGAGGCCCTCGGGCAGATCACGCAATGGGGCGCCGCGCGCGAGTCGCGTTACGTGTGCATCTGCAACGTGCATTCCGTCGTCACGACCACGAACGACGTCGAGTTCAAGATCGCGGTGAACAATGCCGACATGGCCACGCCGGACGGTGCGCCGATCGCATGGGCACTGCGGCGGCTGGGCCATCCGTCACAGGAGCGCATCAACGGCCCGGACCTGATGATGAAGTACCTTGCGGAAGCGGAACGCCTTGGCCAGTCGGTCTTCTTCTATGGCAGCACGGAGAGCACCCTGACACGCCTGCGCGTCGCGCTGAACGGCAAGTTCCCCGCCCTCCGCATCGCCGGCATGCATTCGCCGCCCTTCCGGGCGCTGTCGCGCGACGAGGACGACCAGATCGTGGACGCGATCAACGCGTCCGGCGCCAACGTCGTCTTCGTCGGCCTCGGCTGCCCCAAGCAGGAAAAATGGATGGCAGAGCACCGCGGCCGCATCCGCAGTGTGATGGTGGGCGTAGGAGCGGCATTCGACTACCATGCGGGCGTAGTCAAGCGCGCGCCGCTCTGGTGGCAACGCAACGGGCTTGAATGGCTCTATCGGCTGGGCTCGGAGCCACGCCGTCTGTTCAAGCGCTACATGGTGACCAACACGCTCTTCGTGGTCGGGTTCGTCCGGCAGATGGTCAACACGAAGCTCGCTCTCAGCGAAGCATGAACCCGGGCCAGGCAACCGCCCGCGACCGATCATTGGAAGGCACGCCCGCCTTGCGGCTGGTGCCGCAGGGCGGGACGCAGCGCTACCGGGAGGACATCGACGGCCTGCGCGCCGTCGCCGTTCTGGCCGTCATTGCCTTCCATGCCAACGCGCAGCTCGTGCCAGGCGGGTTTGCCGGCGTCGACGTGTTCTTCGTCATTTCGGGCTACCTCATCACCGGCCTGCTCCTGAATACACTGGAGAACGGCACCTTCAGCTTCGCCGATTTCTACAGCCGCCGCATCAAGCGCATCTTCCCTGCCTATATCGCCGTGTCCCTGGCGACGCTGGCTGTGTCGTCATGGTTGCTGATCCCGAACGACTATATCTTTTACACGACCTCGCTGGCGGCATCCTGGGCCTTTGTTTCCAACATCTTTTTCTCGATGCTGAGCTGGGGCTACTTCGGCCAGCGGACGGAGGAATTCCCTCTCCTGCATACCTGGTCGCTGTCCGTCGAAGAGCAGTTCTATTTCCTCTTTCCCCTCGTACTGATCGGGCTGTTCCGTTACTGCCGCAGGCACATGGTCGTGGTGCTGACGATTGCAGGTATTGTCCTTGCGACGTTCTCGCAAATGAAGACCGGGGAAATCAAGTCGTACTTCCTCCTCGGGTCACGGGCGCATGAATTGATCATCGGCGCCCTCACCTTCTTCGTCCTGCGGCGCTACCCGGCCATGCCCGGCGTCCTCCCGGGAATCCTCGCGCTGTCTGGCGTGGCCCTGGTGCTCGGTTCGTTCCTGTTCATCAACAAGGAGCTGCCTTTCCCCGGCATCAACTCGCTGTTCCCCTGCGTGGGCACGGCGCTGCTGATCGCCGGATGCAGGGGTGACAACGCGGTGGCCGCTGCGCTTCGTTCAAAACCGCTCGTATCCGTCGGATTGCTCTCGTACTCGCTCTATCTCTGGCATTGGCCGATCTTCGCCTACCTGAAATATCGGCAGGTCGAAATGACGCTCACGGTCGGCATCGCGGCGGTGGCGCTGGCGTTTGCGCTGGCCTGGATTACATGGAAGTTCATCGAAACTCCGCCCCGACACAATCGCGCCATGGGCTTCCGTCCGGCCCTGTTGCGCCTGTACGCCCTGCCGGCCGCGCTATTCATGGGTGTCGGGGCATTTTCCTACTTCACTGAAGGGGCGCCGCAACGTTTTTCGGGCGAGCTTCGCGCATTGATTTCAAGCTACTCCTTCGAACGCGACCTGACGCGCTCCTGTTCCGTGCGCGCCGAAGACTACAGGGAGGTGACCCTGGATTACCTGCATGCCCATTGCGCATTTGGCGCCGCAGCACCGCAGAAGGCCACCGTCCTGCTGATGGGCGACTCTCACGCCCATCATTTCAGGCCCTTCGTGGAACAGCTGGCAAGCAATGCGGGACTGAAGGCGGTGTACCACGTGCAGGGCGGCTGCTTCCCCTCGGAGCTGCAGGTCACCGACAGGCATCCGGAGCGCGGACCCGACACCTGCCAGCAGCGCAATGCGGACCTGCTCAAGCTGGTGGGCAACTTCGATTACGTTGTCCTGTCCGGGTTCTGGGCGTCCGAACCGGAACGCGATCTGGAAAAGGAGTTGCGCTACGTGGTCGACGCGATTGTCGCCGCGGGAGCGACACCGGTCATTTTCAAGGACAACGCATTCCATGAACCCGACCTCTCGCGCTGCATCCTTTACCGCAAGCGCGGCTGGATGGAAGCAGGTGCAGACTGTCATATTCCTTACCAGGACGCCATGGAGGCGCAGGCCGAATACGATGCGATCATCGAGCGCATGAAGGCCGCGCATCCAAGGACGATCATCGTCGATCCCCGGCGCGTGATGTGCAACGGGAAGGAGTGCCTGACCTACACCGGCAACACGGCCTTGTACAAAGACTCGAACCACCTCAACACCCGCGCCTCGCAGATGCTGGGCGACTGGTACATCTCCCGCGTGGGAAACCCCTTCCTCAGCGCGCGTCCGACCCGGTAAACGCCTGGCCGTAACCGCCGTGATGCAGTCGGCCGGGCGTCCAAAGCGTCCGCGCCGCAAGCTGCTCGTTGTTCAGGCGGTCCGACGTCGGAATCCGGCTTGCGACATGACGGAAAAAGGCATCGAGGTCATGCCAGGCATTCAATTCGTCGATCTGCTTGGAGTGGCCCCACAGGTGGAACGTCGCGCCATGGCGGCAGGCGTAATCGAACATCGCATACAGGCGCTTGATCCAGTTGTCGTGGGCGATCGCGAGACGCAGCCCTTCGATGCGCCGATGCCAGTTGCCGGAACCGGCGAAATTACGAATGTAGACCGCGCGGTCATGCGGATAGAACTGCAACGTGGTCGGCATTTCAAATGGCTTGCTGCCGGCATCGAAGCAGAGGTTCATGGTCGTGCGCGCATAGCCGAAGCCGCAGGCCCGGACCAGCTCTACGTCGCGGCGACTGTAACGCCCTCCGGGATAGCAGAAACCGTTCACGCTGGCGCCCAGCAAATCTTCCAGCCGCCGCTTGCCGTCGGCAATCTGGTGGTAGGCCTGCCAGATATCGACCTTCTTCAGGTAGCGATGGTCGTAGGTGTGCGACCCGACCTCGAAGCGCCGGCCAAGCTCGCGAATCTGCGCGTCGCTGATGACCGCATCGCCTTCGCAATTGCGGATCGGGATGAAGAACGTGCCATTGAGCCCGTGCTTGTGCAGCAGGTCGGCGGTTTTCATGTCCGACGGATGACCATCGTCGATCGAGCACGTAAATACTGGGCCCATCATTCACTCCACTCTTGTTCCTGGTATCCGTCTTGTCGGCACAGCCTGGTCAGGCTGCTTTGCGGATCTTCCCCTGCTCGCCCGGGGCGAGCGCGAAACGGCACGCATCCACCACACCTTGCGCCGCGTTATCGAAGGTGTACTTGCGGACGAGCGCCAGGCTGCGCCGCGAAAAACGTTCCCACTTGTCCGTCTGCGACAGCAGCGACGCGGCGTGTTCTGCCCAGAGCTCCGCTTCCAGCGTACAGACATGGCCGTTTTCGCCGTCAACCACCAGTTCGCCGGCCACCCCGGCATGCGGCGTGACAAGCACCGGCAGTCCGGCGGCGCAGGCTTCGTTCGCGACCACGCCCCAGACATCGGCGTGGGTCGGGAAAAGGAAAATGCGCGCCGAGCGATAGAGCCCCGGCAAGTCCTTTTGCAACGCAAACCCATGGAAATGCACATGCACGGCGTCGGACATCTTCGCCGCCGCTTCCCTGACCTGCGCCTCCTCGCTGCCGGAACCCGCAAAAACGATGCTGGTTTTCCGGCCCAGCCTGCGTGCCGTTGCCCGCGCAACATCCAGCGCGAACATTGGCCCCTTCTCGGGCACCATGCGGCCGGAGAAGATGAAGTCGAATTGTGCGCCGGCCGCACCATCGCCGTCCTGATAGGCGTCATTGTCGATGCACAGATAGGACTTGAAGCAACGCTCCGCCGGCACACCATAGCTCTCGAACAGCGCCTGCCCTCCCATGCTGGCGGAAAGGAAGGCAGCGGACCGTCCATACACCACCTTGCGCACCATCTTGTGCACCCTGCTCAACCGCAACTCCGACTGGAAGGTGCCGTCCGTCAACGGCACGTGCGGAATTCCCTTGAACCACGCATAGGCGAATGCGTAGAGCTGTGTCGGATTCAATCCATCATTGACGATCACGTCGGGGGCGAATCGCCTCAACGCCAGGACGACATCCGGGTTGTTGTGGATGTAGCGGCCCTTGACGGTCGAGATGCGTTCGCGCAGGAAGCAGTGGTCGAAGTCGAACGGCGGCAGGTCCCATTTCCTGTTCGGCTCGCGCCGGGTGCAGAAGATGACCTGCAAGGTAATTCCGGGCATGTGCCCCACTCTCTGGAATACGGGAATGCGATACGGCGGCGGCTCATTCGTGACGATGGCAAGTCTTGTCATGGACTAATCTTATTGGGTGCTGCCCGAGGTCAGATGACGAAAATCAGAAAAAGCCCCGAACGCAGTCAAACATGACCCGTGACGCGCATCAAGCCCGGGACCGCCATCCAGCGGACGCGACAAGGCCGAAAATGTCTCTGCCTTCAAGATGCGGCGCGGCTCCTCCAGCGAAAAGTGTATCGACAATGAAACCGGCCATGCTGACGCGCATCATGGTTTGCCGCGTACCGCATAGCGGGCACATCGTGCGACCGACAAGCATTATTTATATTCTTGCAACTTCCAGTTGTCGAAAAATTTGACATCGATCAAACCAGAATGCCTCTTGGAATTAGTAACCCTCTGAAATTAAAAGACTTTCCATTTCTGGCCCGAAACTTGCGATACCTCAAACAGTTTCCACGGAGGTACACCATGCAAATCTTTTCGAAATATCTACCGGTAGTCGCTCTCGGCTTTACGCTGGCATCCGCCTACGCGGCGCCAGTACCGGTGACCCCGACGCCGATCACGAACACGGGTACGTGTACCCTGGATTCGGTATCGATCACCACGATGGCGCCGAGCAATGACCTGAGCAGTCCGGTCCCGCTGCCGTCCGGCGGCATCAATTCGACACACTGCTTTGGCGTCATTGCCGGCAACGACGCGCAGAACGGGTCGAACGCGCCTGCGCCCAACCTGGGCTACCTGGGCGACGGCCTGCTCAACGGCGGCTTGCTGAAGGATGGGAAGTATGTCGATCCCGGCGTCTTCCTCGTTGACGGATCCACATACCAGCCCTTGCAGGATCCCAACAATGCAGTCGATCCCGGCTGGATCATGCTGGGCGCGATGGAAGGCACTGGCACAATGAACGGCTATACCGTCCAGAACGGTTCGTTCACGCTGGATATCGATTCGGTCCTGACGTTCAACCTGAATTCCAACGGTACCTGGTCGCTGCAGATCAATGCCGATGTCGTCGATATCCTGTCTGCGGCCGGCTTGTTCGACCGCAGTTACTTTGACCAGCTTGCCTTCGTTTTCAAGGCGGGCAGCGGCTCCAAGGATAACGAGGGCGGCTGGGCAATCTACGACTTCAACTTCAACACGCTGTTGAACGCCTTCCCTGGCGCCTTCGACCTGACGCAGCCCTACACCTTCACCGGCAAGTGGAACATGGATGATTTCGGCGGCAAGCAGATTTCCCACATGAGCCTGTGGGCACGCGATCCGATCAGCACCACGAATGTCCCGCTGCCTGGAACGGTACTGCTGCTTGGTGTTGGCCTGCTGGCACTCGGATTCATGCGGAGAAAAGTGCAGTAAGAATTCCCCTCCTCCCGTTTTAACCCGCCTTTACGGCGGGTTTGTTTTTTCAGGCGTCGGCGGCGGTGATGAGCATCGCCCGGAAATTGTTCACGTTCGTCAGGGTCGGTCTGGTGAGGATTGCGTCACCCAGCGCTTCGAAATGCCCATGCGCGGGAATGACGGGCTACCTTTTACGGCAAACCGACTGTATTAACCCGCCGTCCATCGCATGAAAAAACCCCAAAAGCCGGCATCCGGCTTTTGGGGTTCGGTGCAAAGCAGTAGCGTTATCGTCTACCGCATCACGCGCGGATTACTTGAAGCGCCATGCACGGATGTAGTTCACTTCATACGAGTTCGTCTTGCCCTGCGGGGTCGAGTTGTCCGGGGTGCCGGAGGCGGAGCCGTACCACAGGTCCAGCATCAGGTACATCGGGTCGCTGAAGGTGGTGTTCAGCACCAGGACTTCCTTGCCGTCGAAGTAGTAGGTCTGCTTGTTCGGCTCCCACTTCACTGCGTACTTGTGGAAGCCGGCGGACAGGTCCATGCCGGTGTCGTACTGTCGGGTGCCGACCAGCGTGTTCGGGCCCTTCCAGACCGTCGGGGCATAAGCCTGCGGGTGCGCCACGCCGTTGGCGTCGTTGAAGCCCCACGGTGCCGCGCCGCCTGCGTAGGCTTCCATCACGTCCATCTCGGGACGCTCTGCGCCGATGTGGTTGAACAGCCAGAATGCAGGCCAGGTGCCCTTGCCAACCGGGAGCTTGGCTTCGATCTCGAAGTAGCCGTAGGTCTGGTAGTACTTGCCGTCGGTGTCGATGGTGCGGTTGAAGAAGTTGCCCGATGCGTCGCGCTGAGGCCAGATCTTCAGCTTGCCGTCTTCGACCGTGTAGTTCTTGGTCGGGTTGGAGGTCTCGTACCAGATGTGGTCGTTCCACACGCTGGTGTTGAAGCCGTTGTTGAACTCGTCGGCGAAGGTCAGCTCGTAGGCGCTTGCGCTCTGTCCGAACGGGGTCGGCGAAGTGGTGGACGCAGGTGCTTCTGCCGGCGTGGTCGCGGGCTGCTGGGTCGTCGTGGTGGTGCCCGACACTTCGCAGGTCTTCTGGGTGCCGAATGCCGGATCGCCGAATACGGTGTTGTTGCAAGCGATGGAGCCGGTCGCGGTGCGCGTGGCCCACTTGTCGCCGGCGCCGTAACGCACTTCCTTCGTCCCCTCGAACGTGCAGGTGCTGTTCTCGGTCGCGCACTGCGACCAGGCGGATGCCGGTGCAACGGTCGACGTACCGGTCGTGGTGCCCGTCGTCGTGCCCGTCGTGGTGCTGGTCGTGGTGCCCGTTGTGGACGTCGTCGTTACCGGGGTGGACGTGGAGTCCGCGCCATTGATGCCGGCGACGGATGTCGTGCCCGTACCTTGTGCTGCCGACGCTTCTACGCCTGCGGAGGTGGTGGATGTAGCCGCGCCTGCATCGGTACCGGAGCCGCCGCCGCCGCACGCGGCGAGGAGGACTGCGGCAGCTGCGCAGGAAAGTGCGGACATCGAGAAGCGTTGGAATGACAAGGTTTGCATGGTAGGGATCTCCTGTTCGGAATGTGGGGCCGATCATTCTCATCGGCAAGCTTTCATAGGAGCATTGCCCCTCAGAAATGGTTCCGCAAAAAAACTACACACAGGGAAATATTTCTTGCGATCACTTGCATGTCGTATGCCTTTGGAATACACAAATGAAAAAAGGCCGGCATCGCTGCCGGCCTTCCCATGTGCATGAAGCGCTGGGTTCACGCCACATGCATTACTTGAACTTCCATGCACGCACGTAATTGACTTCGTACGAGTTCTGCTTGCCCTGCGGCGTCGAATCGTCCGGCGTGCCCGAGGCGCTGCCGTACCACAGGTCCAGCATCAGGTACATCGGGTCCGACATCGTCACGTTCAGTACCAGCACTTCCTTGCCGTCGAAGTAGTACGTCTGCTTGTTCGGTTCCCACTTCACTGCGTACTTGTGGAAGCCTTCCGACAAATCCACGCCGGTGTCGTACTGGCGCGAGCCCACCAGCTGGCCTTCGCGGTCGCCCTTCCAGACCGTCGGTGCATAAGCGGTCGGATGTGCGACGCCATTCTTGATCACGCCCCACGGTGCCGCACCGCCTGCGTACGCTTCCATCACGTCCATTTCCGGACGGCGCTCGTTGATGTGGTTGAACAGCCAGAACGCGGGCCAGGTGCCCTTGCCCACCGGCAGCTTGGCTTCGATCTCGAAGTAGCCGTAGGTCTGGTAGTACTTGCCATCGGTATCGAGCGTGCGGTTGAAGAAATTACCCGAGGCATCGCGCTGCGGCCAGATCTTCAGCTTGCCGTCTTCCACGGCGTAGTTCTTGGTCGGGTTGGACGTCTCGTACCACATGGCGTCATTCCAGAGGCTGCTGTTGAGGCTGTTGAACTCGTCGGAGAAGGTCAACGCATACTGGCTGGCGTCCTGGCCGAACGGCGTCTTGCTTTCTGCCGCCGGAGCCGGTGCTTGAACAGCCTCGGGAATGGTGGTTGCGGGTGTCGTGCCGGTGCTGGTCTGTGCGCTGTCGGCAGTGTTGCCCGCAGCTGTAGTCGTGGTGGCTGCAGTCGTCTGCGCCGCGGCTGTGGTGTCGGTACCGCCACCCCCACCGCCACAAGCGATAAGAACCGTGGCGGAGGCGCAACACAACGTGGAAATAGCGAGTCGGTGGAAAGCGATGTTAGACAAAATAGTTTCTCCTTGTTCGTATTGATGGTAGCCAATCATTCTTCATGGCAAGCGCTCTTAGGAGCTTGCCCCTCGGAAAATGGTTCCGGAAATCACCGAAATTCAGGAGAGTTTTTTCGTTTTGTGGTGCAAGGAATAACGATTCCGTTGGCGTTCCTGCAAAAAACGCCCTTCACTTTTCTTTATGGCATTGGAGAAGCGTCGATCGACGCCCGTGAGGAATGTACCGGGCGCGTGTCAAACATCGCGGGAAAACGAGGCAATTCAAACAAGGAAGCGAACGCGTCGCCGTGACACCCATCCAGGACATCCTTCATCGCATCCAATGGGATGAAGAATTTGGCAAGGGCAGCTTCATGATCGGTTATTACGATCGCGTGGCCCGGATGATCCTGCGCGTGCCATTTCGCAAAGTACATCTCGCGCGCGGAGACCACTTTTCATTTGATGTCGAAACGGAAGACGGCACGATACATATGGTGCCCTTCCATCGCGTGCGCGAAGTGTGGCGCAATGGGATGCTCATCTGGCAAAGGCAGGTGGACAAGGATGCACAGCCACCAAAAAAAAACGGAGTGGACTGAACGTCCACTCCGTCCCCACCCACCAAGGACTGCTGCTTACATTGGATACATGCGGATCCAGGCGCTGCCGACGATGCCGCCGCCCGTTACCACCGGCTGCGTGTTAACAGTAACAGGCTGGCCGATCAGTTCCTTCAGCGGCACGGCAGGGAATCCAGGCGATTCCACGGCCGCGGGACGCACGATCTTCTCCACCGTTGACAAGGTCACATTCATGTTGAAGTGGCCAGCAATACTCTGCAGCGCGGCCAGCCTGTCGCCTGCACGGGAGAAGCCTGTCTCGAGATCCATGAACAGGAACACGCTTGAGGTGTCGCCGTAGTGGTCCGGTGCCTCGGTCAGCGGCATCAGGCGCACCGTGTTTGCGGGAGCGGCAAAGCTCTCGCGGACTTCCGTACCGGCTGCGTTGCGTCCATAGACATGAATCTGGGCGCCATCACGCAGGCGTGCGGACGTGAGCTTGCCCGTCTGGTCCGTCACCATCTCCACGTTGTCGATCACGAAACGCATGATCTCCGCAGACTGGCCGGTACTGATACCTGCCGTGCCTGGACGTTCGGTCAGGTCGAAGGCAATGCGCCCGACAACCGTCTGCGCCCCCACTAGCTGTCCTGCCGAATCCGGAATGACGTGGGTACCGATACGGATACCGAAGTTGGCGATCGGCGCTCCGGGCGCGACTGCCGGCGGCTGGATGGCGCACGTGCCGTCGACCGCGACCGTGCAACCCGACGCGGCGGCCTCGGCTGCCAGGTTCGGATAGTTGGCGACGGGGCTTCCCGAAGCAATGTCGACGATACCGGTGGCGCCTTCAAATGTGCTCAGTGTGACGGGCAGGTAAAGGATGCGGTTGGTGCGCAGATAGAGGATCTGGTTGGAGACCATTTCCAGGTGACCGGCGAAACGCTGGTCCACCGAGGGCGCGGTCACCGGCGGCGTGGTGCCTGGTGTCGTAGCCGGCGGCGTGGTGACCGGTGGTGTCGTCCCTGGCGTGGTCGTGCCTGGCGTGGTCGTGCCTGGCGTGGTCGTGCCTGGCGTGGTCGTGCTGGTGTCCGTGCCGGCGGGAGGCGTGGTCGTCTGCCCCGGCGTGGACGGTGTCGATGTGGCAGGCGGCGTGGTTGCCGGTGTTGTACCGGAATCCGTGGTCGTCGTGCCCGACGCGGTGGTCGTGCCGTCGCCGCCGCCACCGCACGCGGCGACAAGTGCGGACGCCGCAAGAAGCGAGATGAGTCTCTTTGTCTGGAACATGGGGTTCATCCTCTGGGAGGTCTCGTGTTGAAAAGCAAAAGCCCGTTTGCGCAAACCTGCTTCGATCAGGCTTGACCCAGATGCTGCCCGTTCAATCCCCCCTCTGTTTTGTGCGCTGTCAAATGCTTCCCGGCGACATGACGAAAGACCGACCTGCATCAAGTTTCATGCGCACTGCGTCACATCCCTCTGATCATTTCGGACGCGGCCGGCGCAAGTCGCGGTCCGGAACGGAGAGCCGGTTTGCACGCAGCTCGTCGACGGCGCGCTTGACGGCGCGTGCGACATTGCGCACTTCCTCCTGCACCGCGACGTCGCGGTCGAGCGTTTCGTGGCTCCGCGCGTAGGACTCGTAGTAGCCGATGTAGCGATCCAGCCTCGCCTGCGTCCCGGCGTCGATCAGTCCCATCCAATCGAGCCAGTCGGACAGCGCCCTCCTCGCTCCTTCGATGCCTGCAACGTCGCCATGGACGACGAGGCCATACGTGCGGCCGGCCAGATGCTTGGGGTACGACCAGCCTGCCTCCTCGAGCGCCTTCGCCTTTTCGGGATCCTTGCCGCCGGTCGTGGTCGGATCGGGATTGCCGCCGTCGGCGCAAACGAGGCGGTCGATCATGAGCTTCAACGCACTGGGCGACTGGTACCAGTACACGGGCGAGACAATGATGACGCCATGCGCGGCGACCCACTTTTCGTAGATCTCGTTCATCCAGTCGTTGGTCTGGCGCAGCGCATGGTTGGGATAGCAGCTGCACGGCCAGTGGCACAAGGGCATGGCGGTCGAGACGCATCCCTTGCAGGGGTGAATGTGCCGATCGTAGTCCGACACCAGCATGCTCAGGTCGAGCACATCGACCTCGATCGCAGCAGCCTCGAGTACTTCGCGTGCAATCTGCGTCAGTCGAAAACTCTTCGACATCTCGCCGGGACACGTGCCGTCATTGCGGTCGGCGCCGCAGACAAGGAGCACGCGCGACGGCGTCGCCGGATCTTTCTGCCTGGCCTCCGCGGCGATCAAGCGGTCGCGCGCTTGCTTCCAGTCGAGCGACAAGTCGTAGTCCGGGTCGGCAAATTCAGTGCCCGCCTTGATCGTGTGCGCCGTCTTTTTTGTGTTGGTGTAAATGTCCCATGCGACCGACTCCACCTGTGCAACGGCATCGTCAATCGCCTTGAAGTCGGGATGCGCGAACGATCCGTAAAAACGGAGACGGAATTCATCGCGGGACAACATCCCGCCGTACTGGCCCTTGCGTGGTTTGGTCATGTCATTCGCCCTCAATCAATGCGGCGCCTGCCGCTGTACGGTGTCACTTCGCTCGACGCATTCCCGATCCGGCACGGGTCATCAAAGAACCTCGTTCAAGAGATAGCAGGCATGATCGAGCAGCTTGTGCCGCGGGCTTCGCCTGCCCCATTGCTCGAGCCTGATTTCCCTGCAGCGCTTGGCATACCTTTCGAAAATGGCGTCCAGCTGCTGCGCAATGGCTTCATCCTTGATCCCCAGCGTGATCTCATCGTTCGTCTCGAACGACCGGTCGTCGAAGTTGCTGGAGCCGATGGCGCTCCATATGCCATCGATCGTCATCACCTTCTGATGCAGCAAGGTGTCGGGAAATTCGAACAGGCGCACGCCGTTCTTCAGCAGCTTTTCGAAATTGCGGTGGCTGGCGTGCTGCACCAGCGGATTATCCGATGCGTGCGTTGCCGGCAGGATGACGCGGACGTCGACGCCACGCTGTACCGCTTTGCCGAAGGCGTCGATCGTCTCCGGCTCGGGAATGAAGTACGGGTTCTGGATCCAGATGCGCTTGCGGGCAAGGCAGATCGCGGCATGGTGCAGGATCTTGACCGCCGGCGGCGATCCCTCGGGCTTGACGAAGGCGGCATGGATGAGCGCGTCGCCTGCCGGTTCGAGTGGAGGAAACACCTCATCGCCGAGGAACAGCAATCCGGTTTCGGCAATCCAGTTTTCGGCAAAGGCCGACTGGATGCTGCGCACGATGGGCCCGCGCAGCCGCACGCTCAGGTCGCCGTAGTGCTCGCCGTCTTCCGGGCTCCCAAGCCACTCATCCTTGACGCAGTGGCCGCCCACGATGGCGACACAGCCATCCATGATGGCAAGCTTGCGATGGTCGCGGTCATTCAGCACGCCGATGTTATGGAATCCCTTGCGATGAAAGAACGCGACATGGCAGCCTGCCTCGTCCATGCACTTCCGCACGGCCTTTCCGATTTTCCTGGCGCCGATGGCATCGAGCATCACGCGCACCTTCCTCCCCGAGCGTGCTGCGTCACACAGCGCATCCGCGACGCGCTTGCCGGCGACGCCCTCCTGCCAGAGGAAGGTTTCGAAGTGGACGGAATGCTTCGCCGCGCGTATCTCCTCCACCAGCGCATCGAAGAAGTCGGCGTTCTCGAGGATCTCAACCGCGTTGCCTTCCAGCGCCGTGCCATGCGTCAGCCCCGCCAGGGACAGCATCATCTGATCGATCGGCGTATCGCAGTCGATATTCAGCTTGGGATTGCGATGGCGCCGGATGGACCAGATGCTGAGCGCCAGCAGGACCGCGATGGCAAGCAGCGGCAGCCAGAGCGCAGAGGCCAGCATGTCCCAGAACGATGAATGCACAGCGCCACCTCGTCAGCATTGGCGAAATGACAAAAGTATAGGCATCGTGCAACAAAATGCCCTGTCGAAAAGCAAACGTCCGCGCCATCATGCAAGCCGCCTGAATTATCCACAGTCAAGATCCTGCAACACTGGGCGGAACAATTCTTGACGGATCTTGCTCCGCGCTGATACCTTTCTTCAAAGCAATAAAAAACACGTTCGTTCGTTTTTACCCACCCGGAGACAACCATGACAACTTTGATCAAAGCAGCAGTGACAGCAGCACTCGCGATTGCCTTCGGCAGCGCCGCCGCCGCGGACAACAAGCAGGAATGCGTAAGCATGGTGAAGAAGGCAGGCGATTTCCTCGCCGCCAACGGCAAGGATAAAACCCTCGCCGAAATCAACAATCCCAAAGGCCTGTTCTCCCACGGCGAGATCTACCTCTTCGCCAGCGACCACGTTCCCAACTGGGACTCCAGCAAGGACCGCACCATCACCCTCGCCCACGGCGCCAACCCCAAGCTGGTCGGCAAGGACATGACCGACCTGAAGGATGCGGACGGTTTCGCCTTTGTGAAGCGCATGGCGGAGATCGCATCGAGCAAGTCGGGCGAAGGCTGGACCGATTACAAGTGGCCCAACCCGGTGACAAAGGCGATCGAGCCGAAGACCACGTTCACCAAGCGGATCGAACCGCTGGTGATCAGCTGCGGCGTGTACAAGTAGTCGGGTCGATGTCGCCGCGCGGCGCAAGCAGCGCGACGCCAGGAGCAAAGCCACGGTGACGTGGCTTTGTTTTTTTGGGAGGCCGGTCCATGCCTGTTCAAGCAGCCGGTGCGGACTATACTCAGAAGAACTGCGCGCCTGCTTGGAGGACGTGATGTTCCTGGATATCGATGGCAACAAGGTATTCGCACTTAGCCTCGGTGCGGGGCCGAGAACCATTCTTGCCCACAGCGGGTGGATCGGGAATTTCGAAGACTGGATCGCCACCCTTGCAGTATTGAGCGGCAGCTGGCGCACCATCGTCTACGATCACCGCGGAGCAGGTGAAACGCGGGTGCCCCTGGACAGGATCACGCCGGAGGCACTGGTGGAAGATGTCTTCCGCGTGATGGATGCCCTGGATGTTGAACGGTGCGTCCTGGCGGGATTTTCCCGTGGAACGGTGACGGTGATGCGCGCCGCACTGCAGCAGCCGTCCCGCTTCGACGGACTGATCCTGATGAATGGCTACGGTGAGGTAACGCTGCCCGGCGTCGTGCCACCGCAGCGCATTCCCCCCTCCCGATGGCCAGGCGAGACGTACCATGACCGGCTGGCATGGTTTGCCGAACGCTGCACCCCGGAGCCGGACTCGGACCATATACGCCGCTGGGGCGTCGATATGCTCTCGAGGGCGACGCCGGAGGCCGCGGAGAAGCTGTTCATGATGCAGGCGGAAGAGCAGATCGACTGGCCGGCGCGTCTTGCCGAACTCAGGCTTCCTACCCTGCTGATCCACGGCGAAAACGATCCGTTCTATCGCACCGAGGTCATGGAGTACACGCAATCGTTGATTCCGGACAGCAAGCTGGTCATCATGCCCGGCGTCGGTCACTTGCCCGCAATGACTCGTCCCGTGGATGTGGCAAAAGAAATCAACGCGTTCTTTTTCGGCCGGGTGCAGCGTCATTGAACGATGCCAGCCGAGCGTCGTCGCTTGTTCAAATGCCATGGAAGGGTGAATATGAGTGCTTATGCCATTTTCGATATCAGCGTGACCGATCCGGATCGCTATGAAGAATACAAACGCCTTGCTCCCCCTGCGATTGCGGCATATGGGGGCAAATACCTGACACGTGGCGGAACACCAGAAGTACTTGAAGGAAGTTGGTCACCGAGCCGTGTCGTCGTACTTGAATTCCCCACGGTGGAAATGGCCAGGGAGTGGCTTGCGTCACCGGAATACCGAGAGGCGCGCGCACTGCGCCACGCAACAGCAACGACAAATGCGGTCATTGTTCCCGGTGTCTAGACAAAGCGTGAGCGGAGCAGACACCTTACGC
Organism: Noviherbaspirillum sp. ST9; assembly: GCF_048799745.1. NCBI lineage: Bacteria > Pseudomonadati > Pseudomonadota > Betaproteobacteria > Burkholderiales > Oxalobacteraceae > Noviherbaspirillum > Noviherbaspirillum sp. ST9. Next base: position 471,173 of record NZ_JBLWFR010000005.1, read on the forward strand.
CGAGGCAGGCCAAACACTGACATGCAACCACATAAAAAAGCGACCTCCTGGTCGCTTTTTCTTTCGAGAACACCCACTTGGCGGATAATACCGGCTACATCATTTCAAGCACCATTTCTGGACATCTCCCATGGAAATCAAGGTCAATTTTCTCGATAAGCTTCGTCTGGAAGCCAAGTTCGATGACTTCACAGTCGTGGCCGACCAGCCTATCCGCTACAAGGGCGACGGCTCGGCGCCCGGTCCCTTCGATTACTTTCTGGCCTCATCGGCCTTGTGCGCGGCTTACTTTGTCAAACTGTATTGCGTAACCCGCAACATTCCGACCGAGAATATCCGTCTGTCGCAGAACAATATTGTCGATCCGGAAAACCGATACAAGCAGATCTTCAAGATCCAGGTGGAGCTGCCGTCGGATATCTCCGCCCATGACCGCCAGGGCATCCTGCGCTCCATCGACCGTTGCACGGTAAAAAAAGTCGTGCAAACCGGACCCGAGTTCGTGATTGAAGAGGTCGAGAACCTGGACGCGGATGCACAGTCCTTGCTCACGCTGAAGCCCGCTCCCGATGCCAGCACCTATATCCTCGGCAAGGACCTGCCGCTGGAGCAGACCATTGCCAACATGTCGGGCTTGCTGGCGAACATGGGCATGAAGATTGAAATCGCTTCGTGGCGCAATATCGTTCCCAATGTGTGGTCGCTGCATATCCGTGATGCGCACTCGCCGATGTGTTTCACCAATGGCAAGGGCGCGACCAAGGAAAGCGCGCTGGCGTCGGCCCTCGGTGAATTTATCGAGCGCCTGAACTGTAACCATTTCTACAGTGCGTCGTTCTGGGGCGAAGAGATCGCCAAGGCGGCATTTGTGCATTACCCGAACGAGCGCTGGTTCAAGCCTGGCCGCAAGGATGCACTGCCGGCCGGAATCCTCGATGAATACTCTCGGCCGATTTACGATCCCGACGGCGAGTTGCGTGGCTCGCACCTCATCGACACCAATTCGGGCAATGCCGAGCGTGGTATCTGTTCGCTGCCGTTCGTACGGCAGTCCGACGGTGAAGTGGTGTATTTCCCGGTCAACCTGGTCGACAACCTCTACGGCAGCAATGGCATGAGTGCCGGCAATACCTTGGCCGAAGCACAGGTGCAATGCCTGTCCGAGATTTTCGAACGCGCGGTCAAGCGCGAAATCATCGAAGGCGAAATGGCGCTGCCTGATGTGCCGCAGGAGGTGCTGGCGAAATATCCGCGCATCCTCGCCGGTATCAAAGGCCTGGAAGAGCAAGGCTTTCCGGTGCTGGTGAAGGATGCGTCGCTGGGCGGCATCTATCCGGTGATGTGCGTGACGTTGATGAACCCGCGGACTGGCGGTGTGTTTGCGTCCTTCGGGGCGCATCCGAGCTTCGAGGTGGCGCTGGAGCGGAGCCTGACGGAATTGCTGCAGGGGCGCAGTTTCGAAGGACTCAACGATCTCCCGCAGCCCACCTTTTCCAGTCACGCGGTGACGGAGCCGAACAATTTCGTTGAACACTTCATCGATTCCAGCGGCGTGGTGTCGTGGCGCTTTTTCAGCGCCAGGGCGAGTGTCGATTTTGTCGAATGGGACTTTTCCGGCCAGGGCGAGAACTCCAATGCCGAGGAAGCCGCTACCTTATTCGGCATTCTTGAAGACATGGGCAAGGAGGTCTACATGGCGGTGTATGACCAGCTGGGTGCGACCGCTTGCCGGATCCTGGTGCCCGGCTATTCGGAAATTTTCCCGGTCGAGGATCTCGTCTGGGACAACACCAACAAGGCGCTCTTGTTCCGCGAAGACATCCTGAACCTGCATCGCCTGGACGACGCCAGCCTGGAGGCGCTGCTCGAGCGACTGGACAACAATGAGCTCGATGAATACTCCGACATCGCGACGCTGATCGGCATCGAATTCGACGAGAATACGGAGTGGGGACAGCTCACGGTTCTCGAGTTGAAGCTGCTCATTCATCTCGCCTTGCAGCAGTTCGAGGAGGCGCACGAGCTGGTGGGCGCCTTCTTGCAGTACAACGACAACACGGTCGAGCGCGGACTGTTTTATCAAGCCTTGAACGTGGTGCTGGAGGTCCTGCTCGATGACGAGCTTGAACTGGACGACTACGTGGTCAATTTCCGCCGGATGTTTGGCGATGCCCGTATGGACGCTGTACTGGGCTCGGTAGATGGCAGCGTGCGCTTCTTTGGCTTGACGCCGACCAGCATGAAACTGGAGGGGCTCGACCGGCACCGCCGCCTGATCGACAGCTACGAAAAAGTGCACAAGGCACGGGCCATTGCTGCGGCTGCAGTCCTTGAAAAGGTTTGACATGACAATCACCGGCGGCCTTGCCGGTGCTTACCTTCGCAGTCAGGCACACACCATGAAGCCATCCGAACCTCAGCCCGACCGCACGCCGTCCATGCTGTGGCTTTGGGGCTTTTGGATCTACATCGCCGCTGCGTTGGCATTCTTCGTCCTCTCCAGGTACTTCCCAACGCCGGCAGACCGCGTGCTGCGCGTCATCACGGGCGTGCTCATTTTCCTCGCAGGTCCCCACCAGTTACGTGTGGGGAAGTACAAACGATCCACCAGGGGGCCTTACACCATTTGGGGCTTTGACTCGTACCTCGCGGACCGGCAGACGGGGTGGAGCGCGATGGTCGTCGGGGTTGTATTCATCGCGGGCGCGATCGTCGGCCTTTGAGCCGCCCGGCGCGCCACCGGCCTTTCTGTCAGATGCTAAGCTGAACTCCACACCCCGACCAGCGAACCATCTGCGGCGGCGACCTATGTCATCCGTTGTTGCGTCCGCCCAAATCGGTTCATTTCGGGTGCGCCACGCCGTGAGTGGAAGGAGAACGGAATGAAATACCTTGCAATGGTGGTCTGGGCGTCAATACTGGCCGCCTGTTCCAGCCTGGGAATCGAGGATCCCGGGCCGGAGATCCGGGCCGCGCGCAACCTGTGCGAGGTCATGCGGAGCTTCAGGCCGTATGATCCCAACGAATGCGGCGAACAGTCCGGAGGCGTGCCGCCGGGTTACAGGGCCTACCGACAATGATTCGAAGTGCGTTCAATACCAGTTTCGATCCGGCTGGGGACGCAATCGACGCGCCGCTTCAATCACATCCTGCAGCTCGACAGGATCACTGTAGGGGTCCGCATCGACGCTGCGCACGCGGTTCAGCTCCTTCTGCCACCGCCGCAGCTCTTCCACATACGGTTGATGCGCGATGCGCGCCAGCCGGCCATTGCATTCGACGAGATCGCAGATGCCGTTGTGCAGCCACTCGCCCGTATGCCAGTCCGGCATGTCGACGGCAGGAAAGAGGCAGACGCCATGCAGGTCCATGCCCATGTTGACCGCGGCCAGTGATTCATCCATCACGTCCCGCAGCCAGTCCGGGCGTCCCTTGCCCATGCCGCTGGTCTCCCCGATCACCATGGGCCGGCGATACCTGTCCCAGATGCGATGCAGCAACGTGCAAAGCGGTTCAACGCCGGGACTCCCCGGCTCAAGTGCCTTGTGCGGGCCGTGCTCGCGGTATTCCATTTGACCGAAGGAATAGTTGTTGGCGCCGACGATATCCAGGATCTCCGGTGCGCCACCGAACTCTGGATGCTCCTTCCCAAAGAGGATGTCCCAGGCAAGATAGGTATCGACGAAGGTTTCATGCTCGGCTTCGTCTTTCAGGTCCGGGCGGTCGGGAGGAGCGACGACCTGGACCAGGGGATCGACATGGATCATGCGCGCGTCCGGCAAGACTTCCCGGATCGCCTTCACGCCGGCGATCGATGCCTTGCAAAGCGCGAGGCGGAAAGCTTCCCGCGATTGACGGTCCGTCTTGTACGGCGCAACCCATCCCCATTCACCGCCGCAGAAGGAGAAGAACGTGATTTCGTTGATCGGCGTAAAGAAGTACGGGCCGGGCAGCTGAGCCGATACATGTTCGGCGGCCGCGCGGCAGTAGCGCGAAAAACGTTCGGTGAATGCATCGGTGAACGGATCGAGATCGTCGGGATAGCCGTAATGGCACAAGTCCCAGATCGGTGTGATCTTCGTCTCCCGCAATGCGCCGATGATCGGGTCGATGAGGGAGAACGTGTACCGGCCGCCTTGATCCGCCATGGGCCAGGGGATGCCTTCGCGCGACACGGCGATGCCGAGTTCCTTGAGGATGTGATAGTCCTCCAATGCGCATTCGCGATGCCGGGTTTCCTCGACAAGATCCCGCCGCACTCCCCCCTTCCACAGGAAGGTGGAACATTCGAAACCGGACAGAAAGAAGGTCGGGAAGATGCCGGGACGGGTTGCCATGGCGTTAAGACTGCGGAACGAAACACCGGTTCCGAAGGTGCTGGCGTTGCATAATGTCGGTCGAAAAGGAAAACCACGTTGATGTCCGACACCCTTCAGCTCGCTGCGCCTGCCAAGGCAGAAAATCCGCTCACCCTGGTCTACCGCGATCCATGGCTGCTGGTCGTGCACAAGCCGGCCGGCTTGCTGGTGCACCGCAGCCCGATCGACCCGCACGAAACCGAGTTCGCGCTCCAGTATGCCCGGGCGCTGAATGTCGGAGAGCACGTCTATGCGGTGCACAGGCTGGACCGGCCTACCTCGGGCCTGCTGGTCTTTGCGCGCGATCCAGTCACCGCGAGCACCTTGGGCAAGGCAATGATGTCTGGCGAGGTCAGCAAGACTTACCTGGCAATGGTGCGAGGCTGGACGCCGGAACACGGCGTGATCGACCATCCGTTGAAGGACGAGCCGGAAGACAAGCGGCGCAAGGGTGAGCCGCAGGCGGTGCGAGATGCGCGCACGCGCTTTCGCCGGCTGGCGACAACGGAAATCCCGGTGGAAATCGAAGGACATCCGACCAGCCGCTACAGCCTGGTCGAGCTGATTCCCGAGACAGGACGGAAGCACCAGCTTCGGCGGCACATGAAGCACATTCACCATCCGATCATCGGCGACGCCAACCACGGGCGGGGGCGCCACAATCGCTATTTCGCGGAACGGTTTGGACAGGGGCGTCTGATGCTCGCGGCCGTCGGGATCGCGTTCCCGCATCCGGCAACCGGTGAACGATTGCAACTGAATGCGGAGCCGGAAGCGAGTTTCATGCAGGTGCTCTCTGTATTCGAGGACGCTGGTTTTCCTCCGTCGCCATCCGTAGCTTCGACGTCGTAATACGTTCGATCGGCGGTGACGCCATGTGGCACATCTGTGCCCGCATCTTTGCAACGTGCGTTAGTGGGCGGGTAAGTGCGTTCGGTCTATCGCCTAAAGCAGCCCGTCATTCCCTAGTTCATGGAGCCCTCCAGAATCCGTGCCTCCTGCATCACCGCGAGCGGCGGCAAGCTCATGTACCACTTTCTTGCCGCAGCGCCATGCAACGGAAATCTCAAGGGAGTGCTCCACGGTGCGGACAGGATGCGCGTGACTTCATCGTTCGGGATGAAACGGGTGGGAAAATTTACCGGATGCGGGTAGTACGAAAAAATCAGCAGCTTGTTGTCGGGTGTGACCGCACTGGTGAGAAGCCGCCATTGGTCGGCATCCAACTCCAGTCCGGCTTCTTCGAACACTTCCCGGTTGACCGCCGCGCTGGCGTCTTCCAGTTCGTCGACATACCCGCCAGGCAGCGCGAGACCGCCGTCGCTGCGCTCCACGAGGAGAATATGCCCTGGTGTGCAGGTTGGAATGATTCCGACCGAGACCGGCCTCGGATTCTTGTGCATGATGGGAGGAATGGCATCAGTTGATCGATGGGACGTCATGATGCAATTTCGATGCCAGTCCCTTCACCGGCGATCGCTACTTCTTCCCGCCCTGCCCTTTCCGATGCTGCTTTGGCTTGGCAGCGGCAAAGCCGGAGTCGCCCTTGAACGGCTTCCTGTCCGCACCTTGCTTCTCGGCCACTCGCCTGTCCCCACCTTTCTTCGGTGCTGCAAAGGCGGCGCCATCTCCCGCGACGCTGATGCGCAGTGCCTGTCCCGCGACCACCGTGGATTTCAATTGTTCAAACACATCGCGCGGCATGCCGTCCGGCAGGTCCACCGTACTGTAGTCGTCGTGAATCTCGATGCGCCCGATGTACTTGGCATCAAGCGCCGCTTCATTGGCAATCGCACCGACGATATTGGCCGGCTTCACGCCGTGCACGCGTCCGACTTCGATGCGGTACACCTTCATGCCCAGATCGGGCTTGTGCTGGCCCTTGTCCTTCCTGGCGGCAATGGGGCGCTCATTCGACGTGGCAGGCTGGCCATGCGCGTCATCACCGTCTCGTCGAATGCGCAGCTGCTGTCCCGCGACCCATACCTTCTTGAGATGCGACAGGATGTCGTCCGGCATGGTGTCGGGAAGGTCGATCGTGCTGTAGTCGTCGTAGATCTCGATCCGGCCGATGTGCTTTGCCTCCATCCCCGCCTCGTTGGCAATCGCGCCGACAATATTGCCCGGTTTGACGCCATGGGCATGTCCCACCTCGATCCGGAACGTCTGCATGCCGGCCTCCGGTGCGCGGTCGATACGCTCCTTGCGTTCGTGGCGTTCAAACCGTTCCTGCGGCTCAAACGTACGGTTGCTGCGCTCAGGACGAACCGGCCGGGCATCGTGGCGAATTTCTTCCACCGGTTCCCTGTGCTTCTTCTCCAGCAGCAGCGGCACGTCGCCGCGCGCCAGTTTCGCCAGCGCGGCAGCAATTTCGATTGCGGGGATGTTCTTCTCGCGCTCGTAGTCTTCGATCAGGGATTGGAAGGTTTCCAGGCCACCCGCTGCCAGCGTGTCGGTGATCTGGTCCTTGAACCTGGCGATGCGCACATCGTTGACCTCCTGGATGCTGGGCAGGGTCAGCGGCGATACCGGCTGGCGCGTGGCGCGCTCGATGGTCTTGAGGAGGTTCCTTTCGCGCGGCGTGATGAACAGGATCGCTTCGCCGCTGCGTCCTGCCCGCCCGGTCCGGCCAATGCGGTGCGTGTAGCTCTCCGGGTCATAGGGCACGTCGTAGTTGATCACGTGGCTGATGCGCTCCACGTCGAGGCCGCGCGCGGCGACGTCGGTTGCGACCAGAATGTCGATCTTGCCGTCCTTGAGCATCTGGACCGTGCGCTCGCGCTGCTGCTGCGCCATGTCGCCGTTGATCGCCGCGGCCGAGAATCCGCGCGCTTCCAGCTTGCCGGCCAGTTCTTCGGTGCCGAGCTTGGTGCGCGTGAAAATGATCATGCCGTCAAAGGGTTCGGCTTCGAGGATGCGCGTGAGGGCATCGAGCTTGTGCATGCCGCTGACGAGCCAGTAGCGCTGGCGGATGTTCTCCGCCGTGCCGGTCTTCGCTGCGATGGTGACCTCGGCAGGATCGCGCAGGTAGGTCTGGGCGATGCGACGGATGACCGAAGGCATGGTGGCGGAGAACAATGCGGTCTGCCGTTCTTCCGGCGTCTTCTGCAGGATGGCCTCGACGTCGTCGATGAAGCCCATGCGCAGCATTTCGTCCGCTTCATCCAGCACCAGCGACTTGAGTTCGGACAGGTCAAGCGAACCCTTTTCCAGATGGTCGATCACGCGGCCCGGCGTGCCCACCACGACATGTACGCCGCGACGCAGGGCGCTCAACTGAGGACCGTAGCTCTGCCCGCCATAGATCGGCAGCACGTGGAATCCGGGGATATGCGTGGCGTAGCGCTGGAAGGCTTCGGCGACCTGGATCGCCAGCTCGCGTGTCGGCGCCAGTACCAGCGCCTGCGGCGCACCGGGCCGAATCTCGATTCCCGCCAGGATGGGCAGCGCGAAGGCGGCCGTCTTGCCTGTTCCCGTTTGCGCCTGCCCCAGCACGTCCCGCCCCTGGAGCAGGAGCGGAATTGTTGCCGCCTGGATGGGTGACGGCGCCTCGTAACCGAGCTCCGTCAGGACGCGCAGCAAAGGCGCACTCAGCTTCAGGTCGGAAAACAAGGGAAAGGAAGTGTCGGCCATGGTGTTTCTCACTGTGGGTGCTGCAATCGGCGTGCGGCAGCATTGAGGATGCCTTCTTTGCAACGTTACACCAGTCGGCGTGACGCTGCCAGCGCATTGGAATATTGGATATGTCCCCTCGGGACGGAGCGGGCGAAGCATACAGGCATATTGCGAAAGAGAATGGAAAATTATCGAAATGCCATGTCATTCTCTTGATGAAAGCGAAATTCACCCCGCCCACGCGTTACACTTTGCACTTATTCCAAGCTTTGACCTCCTCATGACGTTTTCCTCACTCGGTCTGGCCGAGCCCCTGTTGCAGGCGCTGGGCGAACTCGACTACAAGACCCCCACCCCTGTCCAGGCGCAGGCGATTCCCGCCATCCTTGGCGGGCGGGACCTGATGGCGGCGGCGCAGACCGGCACCGGCAAGACCGCCGGCTTCGCGCTTCCCCTGCTGCAACGCCTCGCGATGGAAGGCACGCGGGCCGCAAGCAATGCCGTGCGCGCCGTCATTCTCGTTCCCACGCGCGAACTCGCCGTGCAGGTGCATGAAAGCATCACTGCCTATGGCCGCCACCTTCCATTGAGGACCTACGCGGTCTACGGCGGCGTCAGCATCAATCCGCAGATGATGAAGCTGCGCAAGGGTCTCGACATCCTCGTCGCCACGCCGGGCCGCCTGCTGGACCTGCACAGCAAGAACGCGGTGAAGTTCGCCCAGCTTCAAGCGCTCGTGCTGGACGAAGCCGACCGCATGCTCGACCTCGGGTTCTCGCGTGAAATCGACGCGCTGCTCGCCCTGTTTCCCAAGCGCCGGCAGACGCTGCTCTTCTCTGCGACCTTCTCCGACCCGATCCGCACGCTTGCAGCCAGTCTGCTTGCCAATCCCTTGAGCATCGACGCCAGCCCGCGCAACACGACTGCAGCCAACATCAAGCAATGGCTGGTTCCCGTCGACAAGAAGCGCAAGACCGACCTGTTCGTCCATCTGCTCAAGAAGCATGGCTGGCGGCAGGTACTGGTGTTCGTCAAGACCCGCAACGGCGTGGATCAACTGGTCGACACCTTGACGGCAAAGGGCTATCAGGCCGACTCCATCCACGGCGACAAGCCGCAACCGGCTCGCCTGCGTGCGCTCGACCGCTTCAAGGCGGGCGAAGCGGATATTCTGGTCGCCACCGATGTGGCGGCACGCGGCCTCGACATCGACGACCTTCCGCATGTCGTCAACTTCGACCTGCCGATCGTCGCGGAGGACTATATCCACCGCACGGGACGCACCGGGCGCGCGGGCGCCACAGGTGAAGCGGTGTCACTGGTGTGCGCCGACGAGGTGCAACTGCTGTCGGCCATTGAAGGATTGCTGAAGAAGACATTGTCCCGCGAGGAAGAACCCGGCTTCGAGCCCGAGCATCGGGTGCCGATGACCGACGCGCGCGGCCAGGTGTTGAAGAAACCCAAGAAACCGAAGAAATCGAAGCTGGCAAAGGCCGCAGGCGCGGCATGACGCGCGTCCCCGTCATTCCCGCGCACGAGGTCGAGTTGACGGCGATCCGCGCCCAGGGCGCGGGCGGGCAGAATGTCAACAAGGTGTCGAGCGCGGTTCACCTGCGCTTCGATATCCGTGCCTCATCATTGCCGGAACAGATCAAGGAACGACTGCTCGCCATGAGCGACCAGCGCATCACGCAGGACGGCGTCGTCGTCATCAAGGTGCAGACGCACCGCAGCCAGGAAAAGAACAAGGAAGAAGCCATGCAGCGGCTGCAGGACATGGTCGCAAGCGTGTCAATCCTGCCTCGTACGCGCCACGCCACCAGGCCGACGCGCAGTTCCCAGCGCAAACGTCTCGACAAGAAAAGCATGCGGGGACAGATCAAGGCCCTGCGAGGGAAAGTCCCCGAGTAACCATACTGCAGGCGGCACCATGCGTGCGGAAACGATCGCCCCCCCTCGGCCGAAGACGGGCAACTGGAACATAAATGCAACGGCGCGTTTGATCCCCCACAAACCTTGGTGCGCCAGGCATGTTCTTCCTTGTGCCATTCAGATAATGAAAGCGACGCTGCTGCACGGCAGTGTCTCATTTCAAGGAGTCTGGATCATGATACACAGGGCAACAAAACGAATAGCTGCGATTGCCGTGCTTTCCGCATGCGCAGCCTCTGCGATCGCGCATCCCCCTGGCCGGTTCACGGGCGGCGGTTTCCTGGACTGCACTTATGGCGGTAGCACCTTCAAAGTGACGTTCGGGTATACCTTGCATTGCAAGACAGATGGGACAGCGGCGCCTCCCGAGCCAAACAACCTGCAAATCAATTTTTCACATGGAGACCATTTCCACCTGACTGACCTGAATGCCGCCTTGTGCTCGCCGCCACCGACCACGACGCCGACGGCCAGCATCAGCAGCATCACGGGTAGCGGCACCGGGCTCTTCAATGCCCAGCCGGCGACCGTGGATTTCACCATCACGGACGTTGCGGAGCCTGGACGTCCCGATCCTGTCAGCCTGACCATTGCTTCGGGCGGATCAACGATCATCTCCTGCTCCGGTACGCTGGGTGGTGGTAACAACCAGGCGCACAACGCGACTGGCAGCAAGCAATAAGCACGACGGGCGCACAGGTAATGTCCACCTGCCGCCCGTTTACTTCGATTGACGTACCGCTTCCGCTGACACTCTCCACACATTGTTACCGACATCGTCCGCCACCAGTAACGCGCCGTCCTTGCCTGCCGCGACACCGACTGGCCTGCCATAGGCCTCGCCTCGATCACTGAGAAAACCAGTCAGGAAATCCTTCGGCAGGCCGCTCGGCTTGCCCTCGGAAAATGGCACGAAGACGACCTTGTAGCCGCTATGCGGTTTGCGGTTCCAGGACCCGTGCATTCCTATGAAAGCACCAGCAGCATATTCCGCGGGGAACTGCTTGCCGCGATAAAAAACGAGGCCGAGCGGAGCCGTGTGGGAGCCGAGCGCATAGTCCGGTACGATCGCCTTCGCGACCAGGTCCGGCCGCTTGTCTTTCACGCGCTCGTCGACATGCTGGCCGTAATAGCTGTATGGCCAGCCGTAGAATCCACCGTCCTTCACCGTCGTCATGTAGTCCGGCACGAGGTCGTTGCCGAGTTCATCGCGTTCATTCACCACGGTCCAGAGCCGGCCGCCCTGCTGCTGCCAGTCCATGCCGTTGGGATTACGCAATCCCGAGGCGTAGACGCGCGACGTGCCGGTGGCAAGATCCACCTGCAGGATGCTGGCACGGTTCTCTTCGTTTTCCATCCCGTTTTCGGCGATATTGCTGTTTGATCCCACCGTGGCATACAGGAACTTGCCGTCCGGGCTGGCAATGATGTTCTTGGTCCAATGATGGTTGATCGCGCCGGCAGGCAGATCCGCGACCTTGACGCCGGCTTCACGGATTTCGGTCTGTCCCTCCTTGTAGGAGAAGCGCAGGATGGCATCGGTATTGGCGACGTAGAAGTCCTTGCCAACCAGGGCCATGCCGAACGGGGAATTCAGGTTTTCCAAGAACACCGTTTTCTTCGCCGCCGACCCGTCGGCATTCACACCGCGCAAGAGCGTGATGCGATTGGCGCTCGGCCGCGTGCCGGACCCGGCCTTCTTCATGACTTCCTTCATGACGAAGCCCTTGACGCCTTTCTTGTCCTCAGGCTTGGGCGGCGCATCCGTTTCCGCAACCAGCACATCGCCGTTCGGCAGCACATACAGCCACCGCGGATGATCCAGGTCAGTGGCGTAGGCGGAGACGGTGAATCCTTGTGGCGCATGCGGTTTCACCCCGGACGGCCAGCCCCTGGCGGGTGCAATGTTAACCGTTGGAACAAGGCTCTTTTCAGGGGCGGGAAGCCGGGGGTGCGATCCCATGCCGGCTTCCACCGGCAGCGGGGAAGATTCGAGCAGGCTGCAGCCTGCGAACATCCCCACCAGGAAGACGGCGCTTATCCGAGAACAACGCATGTCGTTGACTCCTCTTGTTTTTCTATTCATGCACTCACCTGTAGAGTCCTTGCACGACCGGGAATTCCGCGACGCGCTCCGATGTAGCCGCTTTTCCGTTGCGCGTTTGCCTCACTCCGGCGATACCACCATCACACCTCTTGCGCCGCATCAGAGCCGGCGCAGCTTGACCGTCCCGTGTCCCGATTCATCTTGCAATGACAGATCACCGCAATAGACTGACAAAACGACTCTGTCCTTAACTGTAAATCCATCGGACGGGTCGACTTCTTGTCTCCCGTCCTCCCCGTTTGTTCCGGCCCTGGCCGACCTTCCGTCCTGAGTGCATCCCCCGACTCCTGTTTCTGAAGCCTTGGTTATCCCGGTAATTCCCTTGGAGACAATGATGAAGAAGATTTCTGTACTGGCATTGGCCGCATCGATGGCCGCATGTGGTGGTAGTGGTGTCGACGGTGGAATGTTTGCAGGCGGCACGGGAGGCTCCTCGGTCCTGCTGCAAACCACCGATACCGGCGGCACAATCCCCGGCGCATCCGGGGCAACGCCTGCCACCCCGGCTACTCCGGCCATGCCGGGGTCTCCGGGATCAGGGGCAACGCCAGCCACGCCCGCCACGCCGGCGACTCCCGCGGCCGGCGCTCCGGGAGCCACACCGCCGGCGGTCGTCACACCGGCACCCGGTGCGATCACGCCTGCAACGCAATCCGCAGCCGCCTTCCTCGCCGCCGCCTATCAGGATGGACTCGCCGAGATCCGCCTCGCTGAACTTGCACAAACGCGCGCCGAGAGTTCGGGCGTCAAGGAGTACGCAAGTGCAATGATCGAGCAGCACACGATCGTCAATGGCCAGATCCTGCAGTTGGCGCAGCAAAAGAGCGTGACGTTGCCGACGGATGTGACGGCGGAACAGGCCGCAGAGGTGACAAGGCTGTCCGCCCTCTCGGGCCTGCAGTTCGACCGTGATTACATGTGGCAAAACGTAATTACGCATCGCACCGACTTGGCCGAGGCGATGCGCCAGGCCCGCAGCAGCGACGATCTCAATGCCCGCTATTTCGCCGCGATCGCTGCACCGCTCCTCAAGACACACCTGGCGTTCGGAGAGGACCTCCTGCAACGCCTCGACCCTGCGGCATTCGTTGCCTTCACGTACCAGGCCAGCCTGGCTGAAGTCGAATGGGCTGAAGTGGCGCTGGACCGCGCTACCGATGAGGATGTCCGGCGCTTCGCCCAGAGCATGATCGACGAACATACCGCCGCCAACGCCCGTATCACCGAGTTCAGCGCGGACAAGGCGTTGCCGTTGCCCGCCGAAATCAATCCCGAGCAACAAGTGATCGCAGAGGACCTGGCCCGGTTCACGGGCGCGGACTTCGACCGCGCTTACATGGACGTCAATGTCGTCGCCCACGCGAAAGCGGCACGCGCCGCGCGCACGCAAATGTCAGGTGACGGCCTTGACGTCGACGTCCGCGGACTGGCGCGCTCCCTGGGACCGGATCTTGCGGGGCATCTGCTCAGGGCATCCGAGCTGGCAAGGAACATTACGCCAAGCTTCCTTTACAGTGCGGCGCAGTCCAACCTGGCCGAGATCCGCCTCGGCTATCTCGGCGCCCTCCGTTCGACGGACGTCGGGATCAGCGGATTCGGCCAGCGCATGGCAAACGATCACACCCCGGTGCAAGTGCAGATCGAGCAACTGGCGCAAAGCCTGAACGTGGTCCTGCCCATCGAACTGTCGCCGGAACAGCAACTCGCGTACAGCGCCCTGGTGACCGCTCAGGGCCAGGCATTCGATGCCGGCTTTGCCGCTTACAACGAGCGTCTGCATGACGAAGCGATCGAGCGCTATACGGAGGAGACGCTCCGTCCGACCAATGCGCAGACGCAAGCGTTCGCCCAATCGCAGCTACCCGTACTGACGGCGCATCGTGCCGACGTCCGGACGCTGTTGAGTGGGCTCGGCGGCCAGGTGCAGACCGTGCTGCAGCAGATACAAGCCTTGCGTGACGTCCTGTAGCGAGGTGAGGTTGCTGCAGGCTACTCCGGCAGCGGCAAGCGGTGGTCGAGCGCGATGCGTTCGGCCACCAGCTGCTGCAGCTTCCACAAGTAGCGGTCGTGGATTCCGTGCTCTTCGAGTTTTTGCACGGTATTGAACAGATACTCGGCGCCGGATCCCCAATGGCCGCACGCCTTTGAAAGGACGCCGGCGACTTCCTCGGGAGAGAGGCGGCCGACGTAGGCCCGCGACGCGCGGTTCATCACGAATGCGACGGCCCGGCGCTGCACGCCCTCGCTCACGACCGTGATCCAGCGGGCAGACGTGTTCTGCGGCTTGATCGTGATTTCGCGGCGGCAGAGCTTGTGCAACTGCTCGCGCAGCGTGGCGCCGGGCAAACGGTACAGCATGCCCTTGCACTGCCCTCCCCGGTCGAGCGACATCATCAGGCCCGGGCAATCCTCGGTGGCGCGATAGCGCCGGATACGAAAACAGAACGAACGATGCCATCCGGGTGCGGTGCCTGCGCGTTCCTCGGTGTGTTCGCATTCCGGCTTCCATATCAAGGAGCCGAACGCGAACAGCCACGCGTCTTCGCCTTCTGGATGGGCGTCGAGAAGCGCGTCGACCATCTTGTCGTAATCGTCGTCCGTCAGGTAGGAGACGCCCGGTATCGGCCCTGGATCCTCGACAGTGCGGTGCACCAGTGCGACCATCTCAGGCGTGAGTGACATGCGCCGGGGCGATGTCTGTACGTCGCTCGTCATCACGCGTGTCAGGCGAGCGCCTCTTTCGCCGCTTCCTCGGGCGTCAAGCCCTCATAGAACATGTCGGTGAACCACTCGACATTTTCCTCGATATGCTCCTGCGCCTGTGCGCGTGTCGCGCCGCCTGCGACCAGGAACCCTTCCACTTCGGTGCACCACTGGATGAGTGCTTCGGTTTCCGGATCCAGTTCTTCCTTCTTTGCCATGGCATATCCCTCTCAGCATGCGTGAAAGGTCATCATAAATCAGTTTCTCCGTCCGCCCCGATCCTTTCCTGATTTCCCGCGACGGAAAAAAAGCCGGCATCGCTGCCGAGCCGGTTGGCTAACGTGTTGAGAAACGACCCGCTACCCCTCATGAAGTCCCGGTGCAAAGGCGTCTGCACCGGGACACCCTAGATGAAAAATCTTATCCAGCCTCTTTTTCCCTTTAGCCAACTTTCGGAATCACTTCTGCGTCGACGTCGTCCTAGTCATGTCGGGGACTTGCATTACACTCGGTTGACTCCTATCGGCCATTTCCCGACGGTCACTTCTCCCTTATGTTTGGTATTGCTTCGCTCGCTTCCCCATGCCAGCATTCTCCGTGACGCCTTTCACAGTTAATTAAACCTGTGTAAATGAACAGTGGTCGGCCTACAAGCATGTGGGATAAGGCTTTTGGCCGATTCAGTAAACGGCTTTATCAATCAATGTTCCGGTTTATCAGTCAGACCGTGACGTATAAATCTAGTTATGCCATCTAATGAACATCGAGCCTCCCAGCCTGAATATCCCGCTTGAGCGCAAAGAGCATTGGGGGCTCGTTCTCTGCGCCGCATGTGCCGTCGCTATTGCAGCTTCAGCGCTCGTGAGCATCCCCTTTGCTAAGGTGTTTGCTGCATCCTGCATCGTTGGTTTGCCCGTTCTGTGGCTCATTTTCTTTCCGTCGCCCGCCGTTGCCGCGTACACCAATCGTGCTGGCTTTATGCGCGTGTTGGTCTATTTCGTTCTCTTTAGCTACCTCGCTATAGCAAAGCGGGTTCTAGTTCCGTCGGTGTTGGCGGTCATCGAGCATGTCTTGGCATAACCCAGCGCTCAACGTCGCTCCCTTCGGTCGCTGGACGCTTCGCCGGCAAGCCGGCTCGCGCCCGTTAGCTCTACGTTAAAAGGCTCTGAGACTATGAATCGCATTTTTCTGGGCCTGGTGTTGGTTGCAACTCAGGCGAGCGCATCAAATCCACCCGTTTCGGGCGTCTTCAGTAACGCATCAGCGGATGCACTAAACGGGACGTTTAACCTTGTCGTTGTGGCGAGCGAAAGAGGCCAACAGTTTTATATTCAGTGTTTTAAGAACGGAAAGGCTGGCTTTGGGATGCTCACGAAACTCCAGAAGCCAAAGCTGAATGCGACCATTAATGCAGACTTATCGTGTCCGGCCTCAAAAATTGAAGTCGACCTCGACTATGAAGAAGCATATGTACGATTTGGCGGAAAGCATTTTGCTTTGCCACGGCGAGGAATATATGTGCCAATCGTTGACTAACCATGTAACTCGTCGCTGGACGCCCACGCTATGCGTGGGTCAGCTTAGTCGTTAAGTATTGCGATGAACGAGCTAAAGAAGTCGCATATTTCCCGTTGGATGATCCTCGGCTTTGTGGTCATGGGCATTGCTTCCTTTGGCGGTCTCGCAGCGATGATTGCGATTGCCGTAGACAAGATCAGATCTGGCAAGGGGTTGGATACTTACCGTACAACGTGGCTCGTTGAATTCAATTACGTTGGAATACTGGTTCTTTTTGGCGCAATCATCGTGGCTCTACTTATCGGCGGCTACTTGCGACTCCGTGAACACAAAGAGTGGCGGGAACTTGATAGGAAGTACGGCAATGGCAAAGATCATACTTAACTCGGCGCTCGATTCGGTCGCTTCGCGCCGTTCAGCTTAGCGTTAAACATCATGAAGACGATGAGCCGCCCGATGCTTGCACAAGGTGCCGCCTTGCTTGGAGCGGTGGCGAGTTGGGTATCGCTAGTATGGGTTGTGATTCTATTTGTTTACCCAGCAAGGTTAATTGCGCTTGCCGGCCTTGCTGCTTGCAGCACGCTATGGCTGGCAGTCGTCTTAGCCTTAATTCCGTTGCGCTGCCCTTCATGTGACAGGCGAATAGGCTTTATTAACCGATCAAATGCCCGGCCTAATTGGTCTCAAATGAAGGAACAATATGTCCCAATCCGAGCCTTGCTTAACAAACAGGTTGTGTGCCCGCATTGTGCAGCAGTCGCTTCTATACAGGCGAAAAATGATGTTTAACTCCACAATGAACACCGACGGCTTCGCCGCTGGTTATCTCAATCGTTAGAGCTCAAGTAAATGGAAACTGTAAAGGAACTGTTCGATGCAACTAGGACGCAGTTCCCGGAGTTGGCCGAGAAAACTGACAACCTGCATAAGCAGCGATACGTGGACGATGAGCTTGAGCTAAATTTTTTGTGGTTCGAGTGCTTAGCAGACGTGCTTAATGCCGAGATGACTGCGCACATACCGTACGAGAACTATGCGAACTTTTTTAATTTCATAAGTGATCAGTTGACAGAGAGCGGCCGTGAGATATACGAATGCATTGATGTCGCTCTGGTGGAGAATTTGTTCTTTGACGTCAATGCCAAACATGCAAAGCTGTACTGGGATAAATTGTCGAAACCGATCAAGGAGCTTTACCTTGGATTTCATGGTCAACCACCGCTCTAACATGCCACTGCACACTGTCACCTGCGGTGTAGGTGAGCTAACACGTTGAATCGCACCGTGAATGTCCGGTCTCGGCAAGGCTGACTGGCCGGTTAGGGTCGTCTGTTCCATGTAAGGCATTACTAACGACCGGCGGAAAGCTACCTTACAGCAGCCGGCGACGCTACCCTGTAATCCCGCTGGATTCGATCAAAAACTCACGTTGGCTCTCCCATAAATTCGGGATGCCTCTAGCAAAAAGGCAGTGGCATTATTTGCCCGCAACATTAAGTGACTGCAACGAGCAGTATTTCATTCGGTTGCCCAGAATCTAGGACCCAAATGGGAAATTATTTGAAGATCCGGGCTTTCATGCGCTGGACAGCTTTGTTAGCCGTAGCTTTTGCGCTCGTTAGTTGTGTAGCGACTAGTCGTTTGATCAACCACTCATTCGGTTTCGATATGAGAAAGGACGATCAGGATGCTGAAGTCTTGGACTATCGCTATGGCGACTCAAACGTACTAACTCGCGCAGACCAATGGAGAGTTGCGGAAGGAAAGCCATTCTACGCTGAAGCTATTTCGGGGCGAATGCCGCGCGGCGATCAGTTGTACGTGAAATGGAGAATTCTGAGTACCGGGAAAGTTTTCGAAGATGCAGTTGATCTGCGGAAGCGACTCCCCAGTGAAATCGAGGATCACAAACTCTATTTTATGGTTGAAGGGTCACAGCTATATGTCTACCTAATCTCTCCTGATTTGCGGCCGAAAGAATTGCCGCCGATTGGCCCGAGGACATATAGCTATCGAAAAACAATAATGATTTATCCAGACATGTCGAGATGACCTGAGCGGTATTTCGAGCCGGCGGTGCAAAGGGTCGGCCTTGAGTTTGGCTGGCATAGTCCGCTTTGGGTCGAAAGTGGACGCAAAGAACAAGTCTTTCGACCTAAGCCTGGAAAAGACAAAGCCACTGTTTGACCAGTGGCTTTGTCTTTTTGCGACAGTACTTACGTCGCCGAGGCCATCAACACGTTAACCAACCGGCTCGGCATTCCTGCCCGCCTTTCACCCGCTAGCGGTTACGCTGTGACATTTTCCCCAGTGCGATCGCCAGTGCGGCGCCGCCCAACGCTTTCACCAGCGTGGGATTCTGTGCGTAGAAGCGGCTCATCTGGTCGATCACGCCGGGGTTTTCACGCTCGGCATGCATGGCCAGTTCCTGGAATTCGTCCGGGCTCATGCGCTCCACGTCTTCAGGCCGAACCTGCGCCTGCTGCTGTCCCATCGCGCCGTTCAGCAGGCCGCCGAGGATGCCTCCGCCGCCGCCCACGCCCCGGTTGAGGAATGAACCGATGACGGCGGGGCCAAGCGCACCGAGCAGCTGGTTCATCATGCCGGCGCGCTGATGCGTGTCGGCCTGCCCGAAGAGTTGGCCAACCATGTTGGGAAATGGCGGCGTCTGGTCCGAGCGGAATGCTTCGCTCAGGCCATCGGCAAGATCGTCATTCGGCGATGACTGCGCCACCTGGTCGAAGTGTTGTTCGACTTCGTCGGGCGGCCGGTTCGGATTTGCACCGCCATACTGTTCCAGAATACGTCCAATATCAAAGCCTAGTCCCATCATGCTCTCCTTACGGATACGTTCGTTATGGTCATGTATGAAACAAAAGCTTTTCTGAAGTTCCGCATCGAACAAGCAGTACGATCCGCCAAAAATTGACTGCGGAAAAAAAAGAAAGCCGCCGATACATCGGCGGCTTTTCCTTTGCATGAAACCTGCGCTTCACGCGGCATGCATTACTTGAACTTCCATGCGCGCACGTAATTGACTTCGTACGAGTTCTGCTTGCCCTGCGGCGTCGAATCGTCCGGCGTGCCCGAGGCGCTGCCGTACCACAGGTCCAGCATCAGGTACATCGGATCCGGCATCGTCACGTTCACCACCAGCACTTCCTTGCCGTCGAAGTAGTAGGTCTGCTTGTTCGGTTCCCACTTCACTGCATACTTGTGGAAGCCTTCCGACAGATCGGTTGCGGTGTCGTACTGGCGCGTACCGACCAGCTGGCCTTCGCGGTCGCCCTTCCAGACGGTCGGCGCATAGGCGGTCGGATGTGCGACGCCATTCTTGTTTACACCCCAAGGTGCCGAACCGCCTGCGTATGCTTCCATCACGTCCATTTCCGGACGGCGCTCGTTGATGTGGTTGAACAGCCAGAATGCGGGCCAGGTGCCCTTGCCCACCGGCAGCTTCGCTTCGATCTCGAAGTAGCCGTAGGTCTGGTAGTACTTGCCATCGGTATCGAGCGTGCGGTTGAAGAAATTACCCGAGGCATCGCGCTGCGGCCAGATCTTCAGCGTGCCGTCTTCCACCGTGTAGTTCTTGGTCTGGTTGGACGTCTCGTACCACATGGCGTCATTCCAGAGGTTGCTGTTGTAGCTGTCAAACTCTTCGGAGAAGGTCAATGCGAACTGCGATGCATCCTGACCGAACGGCACTCTGCTCTCTACCGCCGGTGCGGGCGCGGCGGTTGTCGTGGTCTGAGCCGCTACGGATGCACTGCTCAAAGCAAGCAGGACCGTGGCGGAGGCGCAACAAAAAGTAGAAATCGCGGTTCGGTTGAAAGCAACATTAAACAAAACTGTTTCTCCTGATTCGAATTGATGGTAGCCAATCGTTCTTCATGGCAAGCGCTGTTAGGAGCTTACCCTTCGGAAAATGGTTCCGACGATCACCGAAATTAGCGGGAGTTTTTTCGTTTTGTGGTGCAAGGAACAAGGATTCCGTTATCGCCTGTGCATGAATCCGCAAAAGCGTGGTGAAGCAGGCATAAAAAAAAGGCCAGCGTTTCCGCTGGCCTCAAACACACCCCGCACAAGGCGGAGGCTCGAACCTTGCGAACCTCACCATCCCGGCGAGGTTCGCTTGCATGCTAGTTACTTGAATTTCCACGCACGGATGTAGTTGATCTCATACGAGTTTGTCTTGCCCTGCGGTGTCGTGCTGTCAGGCGTGCCGGAGGCGGAGCCGAACCACAGGTCCAGCATCAGGTACATCGGATCACTGAAGGTGGTGTTCAACACGAGCACTTCCTTGCCATCGAAGTAATAGGTCTGCTTGTTCGGTTCCCACTTCACGGCGTACTTGTGGAAGCCGGCCGACAGATCCATGCCTGTGTCGTACTGGCGCGTACCGACCAGTTGGCCGTCCACATCCCCCTTCCACACCGTCGGCGCGTAAGCCTGCGGGTGGGCGATGCCGCTGGAATCCTTGAAGCCCCAAGGTGCCGCACCGCCGGCGTACGCTTCCATCACGTCCATTTCCGGACGACGGGTGCCGATATGGTTGAACAGCCAGAATGCAGGCCATGTGCCTTTGCCAACCGGGAGCTTGGCATCGATCTCGAAGTAGCCGTAGGTCTGGTAGAACTTGCCATCGGTATCGATGGTGCGGTTGAAGAAGTTGCCCGACGCATCACGCTGCGGCCAGATCTTCAGCTTGCCGTCTTCGACCGTATAGTTCTTGGTCGGGTTGGATGTCTCGTACCAGATGTGGTCGTTCCACACGCTGGTGTTGTAGCCGCTGTTGAACTCGTCGGCGAAGGTCAGGGTGTAGGCAGTCGCATCCTGTCCAAACGGAGCGACGACTGTCGGTGCCGGAGCCGGTGCAGGGGCCGGTGCGGGCGCAGGAGCCGGTGCGGGGGCCGGTGCTGGCGCGGGCGCCGTCGTGGTAGTGCTGGAGTATTCGCACACCTTGTTTGCGCCCGGATACGGATCACCGAACACGGTGTTGTTGCAGGCGATCGAGCCGGTCGCCGTGCGCGTCGCCCAGCGGTCGCCGAGCCCGTAGCGCACTTCACGCGTGCCGGTGAAGGTGCAAGTGCCGTATTCGCTGGCACAGCGGGTCCAGGAAGTCGGGGCCGGGGCCGGGGCCGGGGCCGGTGCAGGTGCGGGAGCCGGAGCTGGTGCGGGAGCCGGAGCTGGTGCCGGCGCGGGAGCCGTGGTGGTGGTACTGGAATACTCGCACACCTTGGCAACGCCGGGATACGGATCACCGAAGACGGTGTTGTTGCAGGCGATCGAGCCGGTCGCGGTGCGGGTCGCCCAGCGGTCGCCGAAGCCATAGCGCACTTCGCGCGTACCGGTGAACGTGCAGGTGCCGTACTCGCTTGCGCAGCGGGTCCAGGGGGACGGAGCAGGTGCGGGCGCAGTCGTCGTCGTCGCGTAGTCGCATACCTTGCTTGCGCCCGGATAGGGATCGCCGAAGACCGTGTTGTTGCAGGCAACGGAACCGGTCACCGTACGTGTCGCCCAGCGCGTGTCGAGGCCATAACGCACCTGCGTCGTGCCGGGCACGCTGCAGTTGCCGTACTCGGTCGCGCAGCGCGTCCAGGAAGTCGTCGTGGTAGGCGCGGTTGTCGCCGGAGCTGGTGCGGGCACAGGTGCCGGTGCGGGGGCTTCGGTCGTCGTCGCGTATTCACACACCTTGTTTGCGCCCGGGTACGGGTCGCCGAAGACAGTGTTGTTGCAGGCGATTGAACCGGTGGCCGTGCGCGTGGCCCAGCGGTCGCCCAGGCCGTAACGCACCTGGCGCGTGCCGGTGAAGGTGCATGTGCCGTATTCGGACGCACAGCGCGTCCAGCTGGTGACGACGGTTGTTTCCGGCATCATGACCGCACCGGCTTCAGCGGACATGACGCTGCTGGCGGGTTCGACGGAGCTGCCGCCACAGGCGGCAAGAAGCACCGCGGCGCAGGCGCTCGACAGCGCGGCCACGGAAAAGTGGTGATGTGAGTAGTTCGACACGATGGCCCCTAAGAAGACGACTGCCGACGCGATTTATTGGCGGCAAGAGTTTCTTAAGAGCATTGCCCTTCGGAAATGGTTCCTCGCGAAGTAGAGGGGTTTCAGGGCGTATTTCTTCGTTTGCGGAATGGCATGCCAACGTGGAATCAGTTCGGTTCGCGATTCCTGAATTGCCAGGCCCGGATGTAATTCACTTCGAATGCATTCGCTTTTCCCGTCGGCGTGCTTTCATCGGGTTCACCGCTGGAGCTGCCGAACCAGAGGTCGACAAGGATATACATCTTGTCATTCATGTTGGCTTCCACGGAATAGGTTTCCTTGCCGTCAAGGTAGAACGTGACCTTGCCCGGCTCCCATTTCGCGGCGTACTTGTGGAATTTGGCGGAGAGATCCATCCGGGCGTCGTACTGTCGCGTGCCCGCGGACACGCCTTCATCCAGCCAGACCGTAGCGCCATAGGCGGTCGGCCGCGACACGCCCGCATCATCCGTGTAACCCCAGGGATCGATGCCGCCCGGGTAAGCTTCCATGATGTCGATTTCCGGCCGGCGGTTGCCGGGATGGGCGAACAGCCAGAACGCCGGCCACGTCCCCTTCCCGCGCGGGAGTTTCGCCTCCATTTCGAAGTAGCCGTATTTCTGTTCGAACCTGCCATCCGTGTCGAGCGTGCGATTGAAGAACTTGCCGGTCGCGTCGCGCTGCGGCCAGATCTTCAGCACGCCCTTCTCGACTGTGAAGTTCTTCGTCGGATTGGGCTTTTCGTACCAGATGTGGTCGTTCCATACCGCCGGGTTGAAGCTGTCGAATTCGTCGGCGAAGGTCAGCACATAGTCGGAGGCCTTTTGCCCGTAAGGCGCCTTCGCGGCACTGGAATCGCCACGCTTGGATTTTGCCGCCAGCGCCGCCACCTTTTGTGCGTCGAAGGCGGGCTCTTCGCCGCAGGCAGAGAAACCGGCCACGGCGAACGTACAGGACAACACGAGGTGGAGGAATCGTTTCATATGCGAGCGCTTCTGCCGCCGATCAGGACGGCTGGTAACCGTTCGGATTCATGCTCTGCCAGCGCCAATGGTCGGCGCACATTTCCGCCAGGCCGAGCCGTGCGCGCCAGTCGAGCACATGGAAGGCATTGCCGGGATCCGCATAGCACACCGCGATGTCTCCCGGCCTGCGCGCGGTAATCTGGTACGGGATCTTGCGTCCGCTTGCCTCTTCGAAGGCCCGGACCATTTCCAGCACGCTGTAGCCACGCCCGGTGCCGAGGTTAAGCGTGAAACTGCGCCCGGAGCGAAACAATTCGGCCAGCGCAGCAAGATGCCCGCGGGCGAGGTCCACCACGTGGATGTAATCGCGCACGCCCGTACCATCCGTCGTCGGATAGTCATCGCCAAAGACAGAGAGCTTCTCCCGCCGACCGACCGCCACCTGGGCAATGTAGGGCATCAGGTTGTTGGGAATGCCGCGCGGGTCTTCGCCAATCAAACCGCTGGGATGCGCGCCCGCCGGATTGAAATAGCGCAGCGCGCCGATCGCCCATTCCGGATCGGACTTGCCGAGGTCCTCGAGCACCTGCTCGACCATCAGCTTGGAGCGACCGTAGGGATTGGTGACCGACAAGCGAGCCGATTCGGTGATCGGCACCGTTTCCGGATCGCCGTACACGGTAGCGGAAGAACTGAACAGGAATTTCTTCACTCCGGCTGCGCCAAGGGCCTGCAGCAACGTGACCGATCCGCCAACATTGTTTTCAACATAATCGAGCGGTTGCGCAACAGATTCACCAACGGCCTTCAGACCGGCGAAGTGGATGGCTGCATCGACGCGATGCGTCTTCAGGATTGCGGCCAATGCTGCCCGGTCGCGCACGTCGGCTTCATAGAACGGAATCACATGGCCGGTGATGCGTTCCACCCGCGCCAGGGATTCCATTGAACTGTTGCAAAGGTTGTCGAGCGCGACGACGGCGTAGCCCGACGACAGCAGCTCGACGCAGGTATGCGAGCCGATATAGCCGGCAGCGCCGGTCACGAGAATGGTCTTGGGGCTGGTCATGCAGCGGTGCTCCGGTCGTAAGAGGTGGGTTTGGCGCTTCCCGAATGGATGAACGATCGCGCAGGCAGCGGTACGTTGCCGCTGCCCGTTCTATGCGCTGTCGCCGCCTATCCGTTGGTCGTTACGCCGCCTCCATGGCCAAAGGGCTGCTGGAGTTGCGGATCTCCCTGACGAGGTGTTCGGAAAGGCGGAACGCGAGCGCGGCAAGCGTGATGGTCGGGAAATTCGCACCGGCGGTCGGGAAGACGGAACTGCCGGCAACGAACAGGTTGGACATCCCGTGCACCTGGCAGTTGCGGTCGACCACGCCATATTTCGGCGAATCGTGCATGCGTGTGGTGCCCATGTGATGCCAGGTGCCTTCCAGGTCGGACGGCCACTTGCGGCCTTCCAGCGGCGTATCGAGCTCCACCTGGGCAACGCCGCTCTTGCGCATGTCTTCCGCCAGCAATGCCAGCGTGCGGTCGAAGGTGCGCTTCACCTTCGAAGTCAGGCGCCAGTCGACACGCACGCGGTTCATGCCGAGCTGGTCCTTCTGGGACGGCGACAGCATGACGCGGCTGTTCGGATCCGGTTCCGGTTCCACGATGAGCTGGAACTTGACGCCCTTGATCAGCCAGCGCGGCTGGAACAGGCGCGTATAGCCGTAGCCCAGCGTATCCAGCGGATGGGTCACCATGGTCAGGATGTCCTTGCCCAGGTTCCAGTCTTCCTGGTCCTTCTGCAGCATGGCCTGCTTGATGCGGAACAGCGCCTGCGCGCCTTCGCTGCCTTCGCCCGGGAAAATGGAATT
Source organism: Noviherbaspirillum sp. ST9 (assembly GCF_048799745.1). Classification (NCBI taxonomy): domain Bacteria; kingdom Pseudomonadati; phylum Pseudomonadota; class Betaproteobacteria; order Burkholderiales; family Oxalobacteraceae; genus Noviherbaspirillum; species Noviherbaspirillum sp. ST9. The sequence continues at coordinate 496,263 of NZ_JBLWFR010000005.1, forward strand.
GAACCAGACGCGCGCATTGAGGATGCCCTCTTCCTGCAGCACTTCCGGCGTGAGCGCGAACTGGTGCGCGACGTGCGTGCCGTGCGCGGCGACCGCAGCGTTCATGTAGTGGTACTTCACGTCGGACAGCTTGTTGCGTGCCCATTCGTCGGCGAAGCGGATGCTGCCCGTGATCAGGCGTGGATGGTCCATGAAGAAGCGGCCGACCAGATCATTGCCGTTGCCCAGTCCGCACGGCAGGATCTTGTTGGACGCCAGCAGCAGGCGCGCATTCTCGATGCCGCCCGTCGCGAGCACGTAATGCTTGGCCTTGACCTCCATGTACCTGCCCGTCAGCGTCGCGACTTGGATGCGCGTGACGTTCTGGCCCTGGCGGTCAGTGTCGATATTCGTGGCGTTCGCATAGAGGTAGACGCGGATGCGCTGGGACTGCTTGAGCGTCTCGCGGTACAGCTTGCCGAAGCGTGCCGGGGGACTGAACTGGGAAATGGTGTCGCGGATCTTCCCGCTCACGAGCGGCATCCGGCGAACGTCCGGTCGCCCGATCGATCGCTCCCAGAAATCGGGGTCGAAATTGTTCGGGCCCAGTTTGAGTAGCGCATGGGTGCGGTCGTAATACGGCGCCAGTTCGCTCAGGCCGAAGGGCCAGCCGCTGTGGTCGACCCAGTCGCGCTTCTCGAAGTCCCACGGGTCGAGCGGCCTGCACCATCCGCCCCAGCAATTGCTGCTGCCGCCGAGGAAGCGGCTACGGCTGCCGTCGGCAAAGTTGTAGCGCCACTCGCCTACGTCCTCGCCGCGATAGAGATCGCGCGTACCGTCGTCGGGCGCAAAACCGCCGCTTTCGAGAAGGCAGACATCGATGCCCTGCTTGTCCAGTTCCATCGCGAGGGTGATGCCTGCGACGCCCCCGCCGATGATGCACACCGTCGATTGAACGACGGACCCCTGTTCGACTCTTCGAGTGTCAATAAACATTATTCTTCTGCTTCCCTACAGTGAGAAAAGTCATCCCCGATAACCAATGCGCGCATGCTTTGCGCAACCAGATGGTCTGAAGATAGTTGGCAAATGCTTACGCCGTTTTGATGTGCGTTAGAAAGTTGTCACAATGCCGCGCGTCAATATCTGTCTCCTCATCAGAAAGACAAGGACGCATCTGGTTTGACGGCAAGGATCGCCCTCTTGAACTCCTCCTGGATGCGCTTGAGCGCCTCGGCCGATTCACCCTCGAAGCGCATCACGACCACCGGCGTCGTGTTGGACGAACGCGCCAGGCCGAAACCGTCCGCATACTCCACACGCAAACCGTCGATCGTCACGATCTGCTCCGCATCCGGGAACGTCGCTTCCTGCTGCAGCTTGCCGATCAGCTGTACGTTCTCGCCCTCTTCCAGGTGCAGGTGCAGTTCCGGCGTGCTCGACGCTTGCGGCAGCGCATTCAGTTCCGCCGACGGGTCATCCATGCGCGTGAGCAGTTCCAGCAGGCGCGCGCCGGCATACAGCCCATCGTCGAAGCCGTACCAGCGGTCCTTGAAGAACACATGCCCGCTCATCTCGCCGCCCAGCGGCGCCCCGGTTTCGCGCAGCTTGGCCTTCACCAGCGAATGCCCGGTCTTCCACATCAGCGGCACGCCGCCATGCTTCTTCACCCACGGCCCGATATGGCGCGTGCATTTGACGTCGTACAGGATTTCCTTGCCCGGATGGCGCGTGAGCACATCCTTGGCAAACAGCATCAGCTGGCGGTCCGGATAAATGATCTGGCCATCCTTGGTCACCACGCCCAGGCGGTCGCCATCGCCGTCGAAGGCCAGGCCGATTTCGGCATCGGTTTCCTTCAGGCAGCGGATCAGGTCCTGCAGGTTTTCCGGATGCGCCGGATCGGGATGGTGGTTGGGGAAATTGCCGTCGACTTCGCAGAACAGTTCGATCACCTCGCAACCCATGGCGCGGTACAGCTCGGGCGCGAAGGCACCGGCCACGCCATTGCCGCAATCGACCGCGATCTTCATCTTGCGGCTGGTCTTCACATCGCCTGCGATGCGCTCGATGTAGGCCTGCCTGATGTCATGCGTGCCGTAGCTGCCGTTGCCGGTGGCAAAGTCGCCGCGCACGATGGTCTGGTACAGGCCCTGGATGGCGTCGCCATAAATCGCTTCGCTGGCCAGCACCATCTTGAAGCCGTTGTAGTCAGGCGGGTTGTGGCTGCCGGTGACCATGATGCCGGAGGTCGCTTCCAGTACCTGGGTCGCGAAATACACCATGGGCGTGGCGACCACGCCGAGGTCGATCACGTTGATGCCGGCGCGCTGCAGGCCGGAGGCGAGCGCGGCGGAAAGTTCCGGGCCGGACAGGCGGCCGTCGCGGCCGATGACGACGGTTTGCTCACCCTTGATGCGGGCGGCTGTGCCGAAGGCCTGGCCGATCTGCCTGGCGATACCGATGTCGAGGGTCTTGCCGACGATGCCGCGGATGTCGTAGGCCTTGAAGATGCTGGGGGAGATGGAGAGCACGTTAGGTAGATGAGAAATGAAGGATGTAACTGAACTTGCTTGAAGGCGGGTCTTCAAAGTTGATACTCAAATTCCCCGTCGTTCCCGCGAAGGCGGGAACCCACAGGGAGCCAGTGATGACTGTCTCCCCATGGATCCCCGCCTGCGCGGGGATGACGGATTACGGTTGGGTGAGCATCAGCTTCATGAGCACGCCCGCCCACACATCTGAACCATCACGACGCCTCGATCAACGGCGTATTCCCCGGCCGCTGGTTGTACCCATACTTACCGTAGGTATAGCCATAACCGTAACGTCCCGGACGCACTTTCAGGTCGTTGAACAACACACCCTTCGCTTCCAGACCCGCCTGCGCAAGCCGCTTCATCGACTCGTTGATCTCGCCCGGCGTCGTCACACCCGCACGGGTCATGATGTAGATCGCGCCGCAATGCGAACCGATGATCATGGTGTCCGCGACAGCCAGGATCGGCGGCGCATCGATCAGCACCAGGTCGTAGCGCGCCGACAGCTCCTGCAGGAAGGTGCCGAAGTTCGGACGCAGCAGCAGCTCGGACGGATGCTGCGGCAAGGTGCCGGTCGTGATGAAGTCCATGTTCTCGATCACGCCGTGATGGATCACCTGGTCGAGGCGGCGTGCGCCGGCGATGGCATCCGACAGGCCGTCATGGCGGCCGAAGCCAAAGTACAGGTGCAGCAGGCCGTTGCGCAGGTCGGCATCGATCAGCAGCACCTTCTTGCCGGTCGCCGCCATGATTGCGGCGAGGTTGGCGGAGACGAAGGACTTGCCCATGCCCGGCGTCGCGCCGGTGATCAAGACAATGTTGTTCTTGAACTGCGGCATCGAGAATTGCAGCGCCGTACGGAAGTTGCGCAGGCTTTCGACCGCGACGTCGGTGGACGACACGTTCGCCAGGAGCGGCACCTTCTGGTGCTTGGCATTGACCTGCTGGTACAGCTCGCGCTGCTTCTTGCTGTGCGGGATGGTCGCATAGACCGGGATGCCCGCGATGTTCTCCACTTCCTCCGGCGAATCGACGGCACCCGCCAGGGACTTGCGGAAGAATGCGGCGACCACACCAAGGAACAGGCCAGCCAGCAGCGCTAGCGCCAGCACGACCGGACGGTTCGGCTTGACCGGCTTCTCAGGCAGCATCGGCGAGTCGACCAGGCGGACATTGCTGACCTTGCCCACGGTGATCAGGCGCAGTTGCTGCGAGGTGTTCAGCAGTGCGGTGTACAGCTCGGTGTTGACCTTCACTTCGCGTTGCAGGCGCAGCAGGTTCTGCTCAAGCGACGGCAGCTGCTTGATGTGGTCGTTCATTGCGGAGATCTGGCCGTTGATTTCCTTGAGCTGGCTGTCGATGCCTTGCACGGCCGGATGCTCGTCGGTGTAACGCGCCAGCAGTTCGATCTTCTTCTGCTGCAGTTCCATCTTCTTCAGCTTGGCAGCGGACGACTGCTGCAAGGTCAGCTTCGACTCTTCGCCCAGGTCGACCGTGCCGTTCTGGTTGCGGAAAGCGTTGTACTTCGCCTCGGCCTGTTCGAGCTGGCCCTTGATCTCGGGCAGCTGCTTGTTCAGGTAGGCAAGCGACTTCTCCGCTTCTTCCGTCTTGCGCGCGGAATTCTGGCGCACATATTCCTTGCTGATCTCATTGAGCACGGTATGCACCATGCGCGGATCATCGCCACGCAGGCTGGCGCCAATGACGCCGGACTGCTTGCCGCCGAGCTCCTCGACCTTCATGGAATTCTGGATGCCTTCGATCGTTGCCAAGCGCGAGCTGCGCGACATCAGGAATTCCGCACCCGGCTTGCCTTCAAGCTGGTTGACGCGAATCTCGATCGTGCCCTTCGGCAGCTCGAAGATCGCGGTTTCACCGACACGCGCCTTGAGATCGATCCCCTGCTCCTGCTGCAGCAGTCGGAATTCGTTATTCGGCAGGGCGATCAGCGAGAACTCGCGGTTGAGCAGCGTCTCGGGCACGTTGAAGACAGCGACGTCGATCTTCTCGGCACCCCAGGTATAGCCGCCCCAGCCGAACAGGCCGGGCGTGGAAAGTTGCTTGTTGCGCTCCGCCAGCCAGTTGCCGATCACCGGGATGCGCTTCGGTCCGGCGTTGATATACAGCCGCAGGTTGTCCGTCGCGCGGGACACCACGAGGCGCGATTGCAGCAGCTCCATCTCCGCCAGTGCCGAGGTCTTGACGTCAAACATGGACTGCAGGTCGCCGACGATGTTCTGCGACTTGGACGGGCCCTCTTCCTCGACGTGGATCAGCATGTTCGCCTGGTAGACCGGCGTCGTGAGGAACGCATACGCCGCGCCGATCAGTGTGGCGACCAGCGTAATGGTTGCGATCAGCCACCGGTTCTCCCACAGGACGTCGAGATACGTCGATAGCTCGGCTTCGTTTTCTTGCGGCCGGGCCGGGCCGGTCAGCAGAGGTATGGATTGATTCATCATAGGATTCTTCGCTTGTTGTTAGTTCGGTGACTTGCTGAGCGGGATTGGACTTTCCTGTCGAACCGTCGCAGCCTTGGCACGATCCGGGCGGGATGCCCGATTCATCCGGAGGGCATCCTTCACCCCCGGCACGGCATCGCCGTGCCGGTATCACTGCTAACGCGCGGGACCGACCGCGCCAACTGCGGACGACAAGGCGCCCGGCAGGATCAGGCTGATGGAGCGGTGCCAGTTGGCCAGCGGTGTCGCGGCGACATACACGACATCCTTGGGCGACAGTTCGAAACCCTCTGCCATGGCAAGCGCACCCGGCGAGCGTCCATCCAGCTGGTATACCACCTGTTCAGCGCCCTGCTTGCGGATCACGTAGATCTGGCTGCCGTCGCCGCTGGTCGGGTTGATGCCGCCCGATTCGCCCAGCGCTTCATTCAGCGTCAGGCTGCCGTTATGCATCGGCAATGCACGCGGGCTGACGACTTCACCGGAGACGAAGACCTTGCTTTCATCCCGCGAGCGTACGCGGATGACGTCGCCGCTGGTCAGCATGATGCTGGCGGGATTGATGCCACGCTGCACGAGCTGTGGGAGGTTGATGTAGTAGTTGGTGCCGTTGCGATTGACGATGATCTGGCTCTGGTCGCCCGTCGGGAGTACGCCGCCCGCGCGGTTGATGGCCTCGACCAATGTCATCGGAATATCGTTGATGGCCTGCAGTCCGGGGTTCTTCACTTCGCCGTCGACATACACACGCTTGCTGCGGAAGGATTGCACGCGAAGCGTGACCTTCGGCTGCTTCAGGTATTTGGCGAGCTTGGTCGACAACAGGTTGCGCGCCTGGTCTTGCGTCAGTCCCGCCACCTTGAGCGGGCCAGCGTACGGAAACTGGATCACGCCCTCGTGGTCCACCATGAAGCCGGCCGGCGGCGCGGTCGTGGCCGAGGTCGATGCGTCGGCACCGAGGCCGACCGGACCCGCCGTTGCCACGGTAGCGCTGTTGGACAGCTCGGGGTGATCCCACACGACGATGGACAACACGTCGCCGCTCTCGATGGTGTACGGTCCCGGCTTGCCGAGCAGCTTGCTGATGTCCTGGGAAACCTGCTTTTCGCGCGCTTCGCGTTCGGACCGCACAAGCTGCGGCGTGATATGCCGCAAGACAGGATTGATGTTTTCCGCGCCTGCCGCGGCGGTCGAATCAGGCGCGCTGGTGCCCGAACTGTAGTTCGATCCGTTGAAGTGCAGACCCGGTGCGACGGAAGCGCAACCCGCCGCAATCCATGGCATGACAACAACCATACTCCATCTCTTGAGAGATGCCTTGGACTTGAAGTGCATATGATTACCCCACTGAGTAGTACGATCCGGCCATGAAGACCGATTGGCTTTTGCTGAGAGAAGCATCTTCGAGATGTCGTCGTGCGGGCCGCTGTCTTCGACATTCACCGGCAAGTGCTTGCCGTGCTGGCAGGTGGTGAGTGGCTCGCTCCATCTCTTTCATTGCCGGTTGACTAGGCTTATCTTATGTACAACTTTACGTTTACCCTTCCTGCCTGTTTTGACACTCATCAACGGCGACCCAGATATGAAAAGCACATGAATCAAAGCGTTGTTTTGTTCCAATCGATGCGTTTTTCATAGGGACGCACTGCGCAACGCACAAGCGTTTTGCAACGCGATGCCGAAAGGTTTCGTTACATTGATGCTGCAGCTCTACAGCAATGAAGATAGGAGCAAGGCGCGTGGGCAACCTTGCGAAAAAGCACGCAGAAACGCGAAGGGACTTAATCGAAATTAAGTCCCTTCACTCTGGGAAGATGACGGCAGGGAAGTTGTTCTGCGGTAAGCGGAAATCAGGTGCCGCGCAGGGTTTGCAATGGAGGCTGACTCAGCACATTGCGCAGGCCGACCCAGCCGCCGACAAAGGCGCACAGCGAGCCGACGAACAAACCGGCGAGCCACACGACCGGACTGAAGCTCCATTCGAAGTTGAACACGAATTTCGCCAGCGCCCAGCCCACTGCTGCAGCCCCGCTCGCCGCGAGCATGCCGGCCAGTCCGCCAACGAGCGCGAACTCGATCCATTGCGATTGCGACAGCTGCGTGCGCGTAGCGCCGAGCGCACGCAGCAGTCCCGATTCGCGGATGCGCTCATCCTGCGAACCGACGAGCGCCGCATACAGCACGAGCACGCCTGACGCCAGCGTGAACAGGAACAGGAATTCGACTGCCGAGATCACCTGGTCGACCACGCCCTGCACCTGCTTGATCATGCTGCCCACATCGACCACGGTGAGGTTCGGATAGTCACGCGTGAGCCGGTTGATGAAGCCCGTCTTGTCGGCGGGCAGATGGAACGCGGTGATCCATGTCTGCGGCATGTTTTTCATGATCGACGGATTGAGGATCACGAAAAAATTGACGCGCATCGAGCCCCACTCGAGTTTGCGCAAGCTGGTGATGGTTGCTTCGACATGCTGGCCGCCGATGTCGAACTGCAGGCGGTCGCCGAGCTTCAGTCCGAGCGTCTTCGCCAGTCCCTCCTCCACCGAGGCTTCTGGCTTGCTGTTGTCGAACCAGCGGCCGGCGACGACCTGGTTCTGCTCGGGGATGTCGCGCATGGTGGACAGGTTGAACTCGCGGTCGACGAGCCGCCGCGCGCGATCCTCGGCGTAGCTGTCCACGGTCACCACCTTGTCGTTCACCTGCACGAGCCGCCCGCGGATCATCGGGTAGAGCAGGCTGCGTCCGCGGCTGTTCTCGGCAATCCGCTTCTCGATATCGGCCTTCTGTTCAGGCTGGATGTTGATGATGAAGCGGTTCGGCGCATCCGGCGGCGTGGACTCGCGCCAGGCACTGACCAGGTCGCCGCGGATCACGGTCAGCAGCAGCAATGCCATCAGGCCAAGCGACAAGGCGACGATCTGCACGACCGTCGCGCCGGTGCGGCGCTGCAATGCGGTGACGGCAAAACGCCAGCCCGGGTGGTTGAGCGCGGGACGCAGGAAGCGCAAGGACTTCACGCATAGGTAGCCGACAAGCGCAAACGCGGCGAATCCGCCAAGAAAGCCCGCTGCCGTCAGCAAGCCAAGTTTCGGATCGCCGGCTTGCCACAGGAGCAAGCCGATGAAGGCAGTCAGGCCGAGTGCATACGTCGCCACGGTGACTGGCTGCGGCGCGTCCTGTTCGCGACGGATCACGCGGTTGTGCGGCACGTTGCGCAGCTGGAGGATGGGCGGAATCGCGAATCCGACGAGCAACACCAGACCTGTCACCACGCCTTGCAACGCAGGAATCACACTCGCCGGCGGCAGGGTGTTGGTCACGAGGCGGGCCAGCCATTCCAGCAACACGAAATGCGCCGCAAATCCTACTGCCGCGCCGAGCAAGCTGCCGACGAGGCCGACCGTCACGAATTCGATCAGGTACATCGTGGTGACCTGGTTCTGCGTCAGGCCGAGGCAGCGCAGCATGGCGCAGGCATCGATGTGGCGCAGCATGAAACGACGCGCGGCCATCGCCACCGCAATGGCCGCGAGCATGGCCGATAACAGGCCCACGAGCGACAGGAATTGCTCGGCGCGATCGAGCGTCGCCCGCATTTCCGGCCGTCCGGATTCCAGCGACTCGAGTCGCACGCCCTTGATGTAGTCACTCTCGATCCGGTCCTGTACCCAGCGCTGAAAGGCCGCAACCTTCGCGGTGTCCCCTGCCACTTGCAGGCGGTAGATCACACGCGATCCGAACTGGATCAGGTTGGTGGCGGGAAGGTCAGCAAGCGGCAGCATGACGCGCGGTGCAAAGTTGATGAACCCCGCGCCGCGATCCGGTTCGACGGCGATCACTTTGGCGACGCGGAAGGTCTTGTCGCCGAGCCGGAGGCTTTCCCCCACGGCGACGTCAAGCGCTTGCAGCACACCAGCATCGACCCAGACGGTGTCCGCAGCGGGAATTTCGCGTGTTTCCGCATCTGCCGCTTCCGGCTGATCCGCAATCCTGAGCGCGCCGCGCAGCGGATAGCCGGGCGAGACCGACTTCACTGACGCAAGTTGCGAGCGCGTATTGTCCCCTTCGCCCGCCAGCGCCATGCTGGGGAAGGTCACGGTATCGGCCAGCGTCAGTCCGCGCTTCTGCGCCTCCTCGCGCCATGCTTGGTGGATGGGCTGGTCGGCATTGATGACGAGATCCGCACCGAGAAGCCTGTGCGCATCGCGGCTCAAGCCGGCACGCATCCGATCGACAAAGAATCCAACGGACGACAGCGAGGCAACCGCCACGATCATCGCCACCAGCAGGAAACGAAGTTCTCCCGCCCGCCAGTCGCGGCGGGTCATCAGCAATGCCTGTTTCAGCATCAGGTACTCAACTTTCGGAAAAGCCATCGAAGGCCGCGCCACAGCTTCGGCATCAGCCACAATGCAACGAGGAAAAATGCGATCAGGAAAGCGAACAGCACCAGCGGATGGAAGAAAGCCATCCACAGTCCGCCCAGCACCGCGACGTCCTCTGTAAACGAGGCTGCCCAGTTGCTGAACGGCTCAGGGGAAGTATTGATCAGCGCACGGCTTCCCGCCTTGGTCACATGCGCGCCCGCGGCAAAGGTGCCGCCGAGCAGCGCCGCGATGGCCGTCCACTCGGCGCCCATTTCCCCCAGCGCGGCAGCGCCGATCACGGCGCCCGCGGGCACGCGGATAAAGGTCTGTACCGCATCCCATGCGGAATCGATGCCTGGCACCTTGTCGGCAAGGAATTCCACCAGCAGCAGCGCGCCGGTGACGGCCATGACCCACGGCGATTGCAGTACTTCGAGCGCCGGCGGCAAATCAATCCAGCCTGCGCGGCCGAACCAGCCGGCGACAAACAGCGTCATGTAGAGCCGGATGCCGCTGGCCCACGACAATCCTCCTGCCAGCGCAGCGGCGGACAGTGTCTCAGCCATTGTCCCTCCTGCTGTGACACAGGAACATCCGCCGCCGGCGAATCACCGGCAGCTGGAACACGACGGGCAACGCGGCATCTTTCATCGAACCCTCTTGAGGGTGGTTACTGCTCGAAGAATGCGTCCACTTCGTTCAGGTATTTCTGCTTGGCCTGCGCATCGAGGAAAGACGCGGAAAAGCTGTTGCGCGCCAATTGGTACGCATGATTCTTGTCCAGCGGCAAAGCCTCGAACATCTGCAGGAAATTCTCGTTCACGTAGCCGCCAAAATAGGCCGGGTCATCCGAGTTGACCGTCACGACAAGACCGGCATCCAGAAGCTTCAGCATATTGTGATCCGCGACCTTGTCGAACACACGCAACTTGATATTGGACAGCGGGCAGACGGTGAGCGGCATTTTTTCGCGCGCGAGGCGTTGCGTCAGCGCCGGGTCCTCAAGACAGCGCACCCCATGGTCAATGCGTTCCACCTTGAGCAGGTCGAGCGCGGTGCGGATGTATTCCGGCGGTCCCTCCTCGCCCGCGTGCGCCACCAGGCGCAGTCCCAGCTCCTTGCATCGCGCAAACACACGCGCAAACTTCTCCGGCGGATGGCCGCGCTCGGAGGAATCCAGTCCGACACCGACAAACTTGTCACGATGCGGCATCGATTGCTCCAGCGTGTCGAACGCGGCCTCTTCCGACAGATGGCGCAGGAAGCACATGATCAGCGCCGAGCTCATCCCCCATTCCGACTGCGCATCCTTGAGCGCACGATGGATGCCATTGATGGCGGTTGCGAAGGGAACGCCGCGCTCGGTGTGCGTCTGCGGATCGAAAAAGATTTCGGTATGGCGGACGTTGTCGGCATGGGCGCGCCGCAGGTAGGCCCAGGTCATGTCGTAGAAATCCTGCTCCTTCAGCAGCACGCTGGCACCCGCGTAATAAATATCGAGAAAGGATTGCAGGTCGGTGAATGCATAGGCGCGACGCAAGTCCTCGACGGAGGCATAGTTCAGCTTGACCTGGTTGCGCTCGGCCAGGGCGAAAATCAGTTCAGGCTCGAGCGAGCCTTCAATATGCATGTGCAGCTCCGCCTTGGGCATCTGCTTGAGGGTTTCGCGTAGTGCGGCATCCATTTTCCCGTCCTCCTTTTACCGTGAATTATGCAGCGATTGTACGGTAACAAGGGGCGGATGCGGGAACACCGAATCACTCGGGCGATACTCCCCGGATACTTACATCGTGGCACCCCGTCCGCCTTCGGCATGGGTCTTTTCCCATGCCTCCTGGCATGGTGCGCAGCGCTCAGCAGTCGGCTGCACCTTGAGACGTTCGTACGGGATTTCCGTTTCGCAGGTCACGCAGTCGCCGTAAGTATCGTTCTCCATGCGGATGCGTGCCGCCTCAATGGCGCGCAACTCGACGATGTCGCGGGTGATCGCAGCGTTGCCAAGATCGACCGCGAGGTTGGCGAACGACGAATCGCCGGGATCCGGTGCTTCGGTCGCGACATCCAGGTAGTCGTCCTGCTCGCTCACTTCCCGGTCCAGCTCGGCGCTGAGTTCCTTGAAGCGGTCGTCCAGCATCTGTTTAAGTTCGGCAAGTTGGCCATCGCTCAGGTTTGACATGGCGTGTCTCTCGGAATAACGAAGTGATCAATGCCGCCGCGGCGGCGCGTGGCCCTTTCAGCCCGGCCGCATACCGGACGGCTGCGGCCGCATCCGCCACCAGGCGGCAATGGCAAGTCCAACGCCAAACATCATCGCAGTGACAATGCGCGGCCGGATTGCGGCGCTCGTGTACAGGCTCGATTCGAAAACCGGACCAGGTAGTCCCTGACGTTCCAGCAGGTCCGGTCCGGGGTGATACAGGCTGTTCTGGGTGCGATCGCGTGCAGGCGCGCTAGTCTTCTGCTGGCGAAACATGAAGCGCTTCATGTAGCTGTCCATTGTTCGCGGCGCATAGTGCGCTGTCGACGACGCCAGTTTCGCCGTTCCGCCGACAAAGATATCGCGCTTGAAATTCTCGGCGGCATAGAGGATGGCGTCGGCAGCAATATCGGGCGCATAAATCGGCGGCGGCAGGCGCGGTTCGACGGCCATGTAGTTCTTCGCATGCTCGACGAACATCGTATCCAGGGCTGCGGGCTTGATGAGCGTCACGGCCACCGGCGCTTTGTCCTCTTCCAGCTCCAGGCGGAAGGAATCCGTAAAGCCCTTGACCGCGTGCTTCGACGCCGCGTACATGCCTTGCAGCGGCAAGGCGTGGTCGGACACTTCGCTGCCGATATTGATGATCGCGCCGCCGCGCTGCCGGAGATGCTTTGCCGCGATCAACGAACCGTGGACCACGCCCCAGAAGTTCGTCTGGAACAGGCGCCGCTGGTCCTCCATGGAAATATCCTCGGTCCTGCCGAAGATCGAGACACCCGCATTGTTGACCCAGGTATCGAACCCGCCGAAGCGATCGATCGCGGCCTGCGCCACCTTGCGCACGTCTTCCTCGATGCCGACATCGGCAACCACATGGATCACCTCGTTGCCGCGCTTGGTCAGTTCGAACGCGAGCTGCCGCAGTGCATCCTCGTTGCGAGCCACCAATACAAGCCTTGCACCGCGCTGGGCCGCCTTGCGCGCAGTCGTCAGGCCGATGCCGCTCGTCGCACCGGTAATCACCATGACCTGCTCTGCAATCTTCTTCAGCTGCAATTTCATAAGGGCGCTCCTTTCCGCTATCGCCGCAGCGAAAAACATGCCTGCCGCGCGCACTGGTTGCTCCCCGTGCAATCGCGCAAAACAGGCAGCGGCGCTGCAATTTTTACCGCGCGTGTGCGTAATTTTTCATCGCCGCGCGGCTTCCCGATTCGGTCTACAATCAGTCAGTGCGGCGTCGCTCCAGCGATGCCAAGGCACAACGGCAAGCGCAATGCAATAAGAAGCCTAGTCCGGGCGCGCCCGGCAACAGGCAGGAGAATCGCAATGAACTTTCCGAGAAATCATTTCGGCGTCCCGCAATACCCTATCCACGATGCGCGCCGCCTTTTCGTCCTCCTTTCCGCCATCGACCTGCTCGAACGGCCCACCGTCTCCGCCATCGCCGACCTGACCGGCCACGACCGGGAAACCATCGACGCCGAGGTTCAACGCCTGCGGGAAGAATTCGGCGTCGTCCTGCACAAGGTCGGGGAGATTTATCACATCGAATCCTGGGGCGAAGTCCTGAAAAAAAACGGCGTCAAGCGATACCTCAAGGCCTGATCCCCGGCCCGGTGTTGCTGCGCACCAAAAAAGTGCATTTCGTGTAGACTCGCCTGCTTTGGCCAGCTTTCGTCAACGGAGCACTGATTGACCAGGTTTTTTGATGTACTGCGCGGCGCCCTGCCCCGACCCATGGCCGTCAGCGGCGTCGAGCGCCTGCGCGCCTGCTGCGGCACCCTCCTTGGAATTTTCCTGACCGGTCTGGTCAGTAGCTGGATCCTCGGCGCGGACGCCGGACTGCCGATGCTGATCGCACCAATGGGTGCATCGGCAGTCCTCATCTTCGCCATGCCCTCCAGCCCGCTCGCGCAGCCCTGGCCCGTACTCGGCGGCAACGTGCTGTCTGCGACCATCGGCGTGACATGCGCCCATCTTGTAGGCGATCCTGCACTGGCGGCGGCGCTGGCCGTAGCCAGCGCGATTGCCGCCATGTTTGCCCTGCGCTGCCTGCATCCGCCCGGCGGCGCCATCGCCTTGACTGCCGTCCTCGGCGGGCCGGCAATCCAGGCAGCGGGATTCAGCTTTGCGCTATCGCCGGTGGCCATCAACTCGCTGCTCCTGCTGGCGGTTGCCTTCGTGTTCAACAACGCCACCCGCCATCGCTACCCGCACCATCCGCATGCGGATACCAGCAAGCACAACACCGCCGACGCGCCGCCCACGAACCGGATCGGCTTCACGCCACACGACCTCGACGCCGTGCTCGAGAAGTACAACGAGGTGCTCGACGTCAGCCGCGACGAACTCAACTCCCTGTTCATGCAGGCGGAAATGCAGGCCTACCAGCGCCGCTACGAGGAGATCACCTGCGCCGACATCATGTCGCGCGATCTCGTCACCGTCGAATTTGCCACCGAACTCGAGGAAGCCTGGTCGCTGCTGCGCAAGCACAAGGTGAAGGCCCTGCCCGTTGTCGACCGGGCGCGTCGCGTGATCGGCATCGTGACCTTTGTCGACTTCATGAAAAACGCCAACCTCGACGTCTATGATGGCTTCGACGCCAAGCTGCGCCACTTCATCCGCCGCACGCCGGGCCTGCATGCCGAGAAGGCGGAAGTGGTAGGACAGATCATGACGCGCAACGTGCGCACCGTAAGCCACGACATGCATATCGTCGAACTCGTGCCATTGCTTTCCGACATGGGTCTGCACCATGTGCCGGTGCTTGACGATGAGCGCAGGCTGGCCGGGATGATTACGCAGTCGGACCTGATTGCCGCGCTGTATCGCGGCCGCCTCACCGACGCAGCGCAAGCGGCCTAGGCCGCCGCATGCAGCGCTCCGAATTCTGTCTATACTGGTCCTATGGCAATGAAGGGCTCGGGGGCGGGTACCCGTCCGCCGCCGGGTACGCCGATTTCAGTCCGTTACGGGACATGAAAGGACCAGTCATGAAACACCACTCTTCCCGCAAGGCCGATTCGAAAAAGGCCGTTCAGAAAAATACGCCCGCCAGCCCGTTTGCCGGCCGCCCCTTGGACGGCAGTCAGTACATCGATGTGGTGGAAGAGCAGGAATATGCGGATCGCCGTGCGACGCCCGAAGAGGAGCGTCCACGCTTTTCCTACCTGCATGACGTCAAGACAACGAAGAACTGACAGGCGACTCGGGACTACCCGGCGGGCCGCGAAGGCGTCTTCGCGGCTTCGCCGGTAACGCGATACAACTCCAGCTCGGCCCCGCTCTCCGGCGGATGCGCTTCGTCATATTCCGGGCTGTGCTCGATCTGATCCTTGCTGACGTTCACGAAGACGGTCCTGTCTTCCCAGCTGACGCGTTCGATCTGATGCGGCGACACCAGCACGTGCTTGCCCAGTAGCCACTTGCGCGTGTCCACCGCCATCAGCTGGATCGACCAGTCAACGCGGTCAAACAGGAAATCTTCGACATGGCCGATCTGCTTGTCCGTGGCATGAATGTGGTAGCCGACCACTTCGCTGCAGCTCCGGAGGTGCGGATCGGAATGGGCGCGCTCTTCCTCGAGCCGCTTGCGGATCGCCAGCACGTCTGACGGCTCCAGCGGCTTTTTCTCGATCACGCCAGGGTAGACTGCCGATCCTCGATGCGGACCCGCCCAGTAATACGGGAAGCCGTAATACGTATTGAATTCTTCCTCGTGCTGGCGCTCGACGGGCTTGGCGGTGTCGATGCTCGGGCTGTTGCGTATCTGCTGCATCGTCAGGTTGACGCGCAAGGCGCGCCGATCCCACTCTTCGGCCAGCACGGACATCGGCGACAGCAGGACATCGTAGCCGTTGGGCCATCCGCCGGTGTTCACGACCAGGTAGCGGATTACCCACTCGGCATCATCGAAGTACACGTCGCGGACGCTACCCAATTCCCCATCGGTGGCGGCAATGGCAAAACCGCGAAGCGCATTGGCACTGTGCAGCATGATGACCTCCGGCGTGTGCTATTCACAAGAAATTAGGTCCGCGGGCAATTCAAAGGTTCCGGCCGAAAATGAAAGGCCCTCCGCAGTGGGAGGGCCTGGAATTGGTGCCGGTACTTTTATCTACCGCCGGCTCCGGTACTTACATCTTCTTCTTATAGAAAGCATGTATGCCGCGATGTTAATAAGTTGGTACTGCGCGGGCATTGAGATTTGTCAACGGTCATGTTGGTGAGAGGAAAGGCAACGCAAAGCAAAAAGGGCTTCCCTTGCGGGAAGCCCTTTTCCATCCAATGCGCGATGTGTTCGCGCAGTGAAACGTCTTACACCTGGACGCCGTCCGCCACTTCGCGGAACTCCGCGATCTGGTCGAAGTTCATGTAGCGATAGATATCGGCCGCGTTCTTGTCGATTACGCCGATGTTCGCCATGTACTCTTCCTTGGTCGGGATCTTGCCGAGCATCGCGCAGACAGCCGCGAGTTCAGCCGAGCCGAGGTAGACGCGCGTATCCAGGCCGAGACGGTTCGGGAAGTTACGCGTCGAGGTCGACATCGCGGTGGAACCCTTGCGGATCTGTGCCTGGTTACCCATGCACAGCGAGCAGCCCGGCATTTCCATGCGGGCGCCGGTGCGGCCGAGATTGCCATAGTGGCCTTCGGCGGTCAGCACCTGCTGGTCCATCTTGGTCGGCGGAGCGATCCACAGGCGAACCGGGATGTCGCTCTTGCCTTCCAGCAGCTTGGAAGCGGCACGGAAGTGACCGATGTTGGTCATGCAGGAACCGACGAACACTTCGTCGATCTTGTCGCCGGCAACTTCACCCAGGGTCTTCACATCGTCTGGGTCGTTCGGGCAGGCAACGATCGGTTCCTTGATGTCGGCCAGGTCGATTTCGATGACGGCTGCGTACTCGGCATCGGCGTCGCCCTTCAGCAGTTCCGGCTTGGCGAGCCATGCTTCCATCGCCTTGATGCGGCGCTCGAGCGTGCGCTTGTCCTGGTAGCCGTTGGCGATCATCCACTTCATCAGGGTGATGTTCGAGGTCATGTACTCGGCGATCGGTTCCTTGTCGAGGTGGACCGTGCAACCAGCGGCGGAACGCTCAGCGGACGCGTCGGACAGTTCGAATGCCTGTTCGACCTTCAGCTTCGGCAGGCCTTCGATTTCGAGGATGCGGCCGGAGAAGATGTTCTTCTTGCCCTTCTTCTCGACGGTCAGCAGGCCCTGGCGGATCGCGTACAGCGGGATCGCGTTGACGAGGTCACGCAGGGTGACGCCCGGCTGCAGTTCGCCCTTGAAGCGGACCAGCACCGATTCCGGCATGTCGAGCGGCATGACGCCGGTCGCGGCAGCGAAGGCCACGAGGCCGGAACCTGCCGGGAAGGAGATGCCGATCGGGAAACGGGTGTGCGAGTCGCCACCGGTGCCGACGGTGTCGGGCAGCAGGAGACGGTTCAGCCAGGAGTGGATCACGCCATCGCCCGGACGCAGCGCAACGCCGCCACGGGTCGAGATGAAGTTCGGCAGCGACTGGTGCATCTTGACGTCGACGATCTTCGGATAGGCGGCGGTGTGGCAGAAGGACTGCATCACCATGTCGGCGGAGAAGCCGAGGCAAGCCAGGTCCTTCAGCTCGTCGCGGGTCATCGGGCCGGTGGTGTCCTGAGAGCCGACGGTGGTCATCTTCGGTTCGCAGTAGGTACCCGGGCGGACGCCCTGGCCTTCCGGCAGACCGCATGCGCGGCCAACCATCTTCTGTGCGAGCGAGAAGCCCTTGCCGGAATCGGCCGGGTTCTGCGGCAGGCGGAACAGCGTGGACGGTGCCAGGCCGAGTGCCTCGCGAGCCTTGGCGGTCAGGCCACGGCCGATGATCAGGGGGATACGGCCGCCAGCGCGAACTTCGTCGAAGATCACGTCGGACTTGACCTTGAATTCGGCGATGACTTCACCGTTCTTCAGGGCCTTGCCTTCGTACGGACGCAGTTCGATGACGTCGCCCATTTCCATCTTGTTGACGTCGAGTTCGATCGGCAGCGCGCCGGCATCTTCCATGGTGTTGTAGAAGATCGGAGCGATCTTGCTGCCGAGGCAGACACCGCCGAAACGCTTGTTGGGGATGAAGGGAATGTCTTCGCCGGTGAACCACAGGACCGAGTTCGTCGCGGACTTGCGGGAAGAGCCGGTGCCGACCACGTCGCCGACGTAGGCGACCAGGTTGCCCTTGGCCTTCAGTGCTTCGAGTTGCTTGATCGGGCCGACCTTGCCCGGCTCGTCCGGATTGATGCCGGGGCGTGCGTTCTTCAGCATCGCCAGCGCGTGCATCGGGATGTCGGGACGGGTCGTCGCATCTGGAGCGGGCGACAGGTCGTCGGTATTGGTTTCGCCGGAGACCTTGAACACGGTCAGGGTCATGCTCTGCGGGACTTCCGGACGCGAAGTGAACCACTCGGCGTCGGCCCAGGACTGAATCACAGCCTTGGCGTTGGCATTACCCTTGTCGGCCAGTTCCTTGACGTCGTGGAAGTAGTCGAACATCAGCAGGGTCTTCTTGAGACCTTCAGCGGCCACGGTGCCAACTGCGGCATCACCCAGCAGGTCGATCAGCGGCTTGATGTTGAAACCGCCGAGCATGGTGCCCAGCAGCTTGGTCGCCAGTTCGCGCGAGACCAGCGGGCTCTTCTCGGTGCCCTTGGCGACCGCTTCGAGGAAGGCAGCCTTGACCTTGGCGGCGTCGTCCACACCGGCCGGAACGCGGTTGGTCAGCAGGTCGACGAGGAACTGCTCTTCGCCCGCGGGCGGGTTCTTCAGGAGTTCTACCAGATCCTTGGTCTGCGCCGCGGATAGCGGGAGCGGAGGAATGCCGAGGGCCGCCCGTTCGGCGACATGGTTACGGTACGCTGCTAGCATGTTTGTGCTCTTCCAGTTTGGTTATGAAAAAGATAAGGAAAAATCCTGACCTGCCTGTTCTGGCGTTATTGTACCCGAACAAGTCTTCTATAAGACATAAGACTTAACAAGAAAGTCGGGAATTTTTGCACCTCAGAATTTTTCGTTACGAAAAAGGCAACACTCTCTGCTTTTCCCCGCGGCAATGCTTGGCGAGCCGGCCGATGCTCTTGGGCGCACAGGTGGAACGGGTAGAAAACACAATTGTGATCCGCCATGGTCGGCGTGTTGCGCAGCAGGGTCAATCCCGGCCTCAGCATGCACGTTGCAAAGGAAGCCAGTCATGGAATGTTCCGCCACTACGAATCGGAGATGATTGACCAGATAGTGACGCGGCGCGACCTGACACAGGACGGGAACGTCGCGGAGGGCGTCGTTACGTTCGAGCAGACGTGCTTCCTCGAACGCGGCAAATGCGATGAGATACAGGGCTACCTGCGGACCTGCGAGCTGCGCGGCATCGAGTACCGCTGGCCACAGTGCGCTTACATGCCTGCGAGCTGCGGCTTAGACGCAAGCAAAGCCTTGTCATGCGCGGCAGCACTACCAAGGACCAAGCGCACTTCGGCAGCATTATCCGAACCGGGTTTGTTGACCAGTGCGGGCGGACGGGCAAACAGCTTGCCCAGACGCTGCGCTACCTCTTCGGCTCCGTCACGGTAGAGGATTACCGTACGGCGCTGTGCACCGGCGGGCATGCTCGCAGTCTTCGATACCGTCACTCCGAGCTTTTCAAGTTGCGAAGTCAGCTCGCCGGCAAAACCTTCAACCCCGGTGCCATCGGCGATCTCGATGCGAATCGACGCTGAGTCCTGGGGCGCAATCGGCGCGGCCTCGACAACCACCGGCCCATCCTGCACCTGCACCTGTGCCGGCTCCGTGGATACCGCGATTGCCTCCTGGCCTTCCAATGTCAGACGGGCGACAGGGGCGATACGTTCGAGCACGGTGCTGCCGGTCGTCACAAAGCGCGGCGTATCCGGGTCTGCCTGCGCAATCGGTGCCGCCACGACCTGTTCGTTCGCCACAAACGGATTGACCGCAGGCGCGGGCAAGACAAGCGGCTGGGTTCCAACGTACCAGAGCAGGAATCCGAAAGGCGCGAGCATGAGCAGCTCAAATGCGGTCCAGTTTTGTTTGGCACGTGCCGGTGCGGTGGTCGATTTCATGCTTACACCTGTTGTTGAAAACGCAAGAGTGGTACGGTCGCCGAACAAGCCGTTGAACCGCCGCCGCAGAAGAATGCGGCCTGTCGCCGGAGTGTAACCTACACGGCGCGGTATCGATTGGTCGTCGAACATGCGTTCCTGTTTGCCCTGCCGGCGGACACTCCCTGCGTGGGGACGTCCGGCTGAAGTCAATAGAAGAAGCCGCGCGATGCGGAGCGCGCCTCCCATGCGGCCGAATGAGGAAGCGTCATGCGCCGGCCATTATGAATGCCGTAAGGCAACACTGCCATAACCGTAATCAAGGAATCCGGAACTGGCGCGTTCAGGCGGTGCCTGGGCCACCGGGCTTCAGTTTTCGTTCGGCTTCGCCGGTATAGGTATAGGGAACGGCAGGCGGCATCGGCCCCTTGATGCGCCCTCCCTGCGTTTTCTGCTCCCAGGCGTGGGCAAGGATACCGACGGCGCGCGACAGGATGAACAAGCCTCGCCCCAGCTCCGCGGCAAATCCAAGCTCGGAGAAAATCACCGCTGTCGCACCGTCGATGTTCATCGGGATGCGCTTGCCGGTCCTTCGTGCGAGCGCCTCTTCCACAGACCTCCCGATGCGGGCATAGTGCCCGCCGACCGCACCGGAATTGCAAGCCTCTTCCACCAGTTGCAGCAGCTTGGGCGTGCGCGGATCAGTCGGATGGAACCTATGGCCAAAGCCGGGAATGATCTTGCCATGCTCCGCGACGTAGGCGTCAAGTGCAGCATCGACCGCTTCGGCGAGGCCAGTCCCGCTCTCGGTCATGGCCGCGATCCGCTGGCAAATCTCCATGCATTGCTGCCCTGCTCCGCCATGCACATCGTCGAGCGCATTGATCGCTGAGGCCATCGCACCGTTCAAGGGCAGTCCGCAAGTCACGGCCATCCGCGAAATCGCGATCGACGGCGCCTGTGGACCATGGTCGACGCTCGCCACCAAGGCAGCCTCCAGCAGTGCGGCCTGCGCCTGCGACGGCAGCTCGCCGCGCAGCATCAGCCAGATCATCTCCGGAAAGCGGATCGTGCCGATGAGGTCCTGGATGGGGTAGCCACGGATTCCAATCTTGCCGGGGTGGATGTCGATGATTTCGGTGGTCCACCACGCTGATGCTTCCTGCAGCAACTGCTCCGCTGTCTTTGCACTCATACCGCACCTGTCCGTTTTAGTGCCTCGATCTCTTCGCTGGAATACCCGAGCTCCAGCAGTAGCGCGTCTGTGTGTTCGCCCAGACGCGGCGGCGGAATCCCGGCATCGGGTTCCGCTCCCTCGATCCTGAACCCGGCCCGCGCCAAGGTGACGGGACGGCCGACACCCGGGACGTCTTCGAACGTACGCAACAACCGACGGTGCCGCACTTGCGGATGCGAAAGTGCCTGCGGAACGGACAGCACACGCCCGGCAGGAACACCAGCGCGGTTAAGCACAGGTTCCCATTCCTCTGCAGTTTTTGCCGCCAGCCCCTTTTCGATTTCTTCAGTAAGGGCGGCACGATGACGCTTCCGGCTTTCCCGCTCGGAAAACCGGGGATCGGATACGAGGTCTTGACGCCCGACGGCCGCCGCCAGGGCAACAAACTGCTCCTGCTTGTTTGCAGCGATGTTCAGCAAACCCTGTTTTGTGCGGAACGCACCGGAAGGCGCCGCGGTGAAATTATCGTTACCGTTCGGCTGCGGAATCTGTCCCGCAACGAGATAGTTCGAGACCACCCATCCCATCGTCACAATTGTAGAGTCCAACATGGCGACATCAATAAAACTGCCCTCGCCGGTCGATGCGCGCTTGACCAATGCCGAGGCAATGGCGAATGCGCCGGTAAGCCCGCCAATGGAATCTGCGACCGGATAGCCGACACGCAGGGGCGCACTCTCCTCGCTTCCCGTGATGCTCATGGCACCGGACAAGCCTTGCACGATCTGGTCGTACGCAGGCGCATCCTTCAACGGCCCATCCTGCCCGAAGCCTGAGATCGCGCAGTACACAAGCCCGCGATTGGACTTCTTCAGCTCCTCATACCCCAGCCCGAGTCGCGCCATAACGCCGGGCCGGAAGTTTTCGACGAGAACGTCGGCCGATTCAACCAGGCGGCGCAGCACTTCCTTGCCCGCTTCCGACTTTAGGTCGACGGTGATCGACCTTTTACCGGCATTCTGCGCCAGGAAAGAAGCGCCCATCCTCTTTGCATTCAGTTCGGGATCGGCACCTAACTGCCTTGCCAAGTCGCCGTCGCGCGGCATCTCGACCTTGATTACATCCGCCCCCAGCAGCGCAAGCTGGTATGCGCAAAACGGGCCAGCCAGGACGTTGGTCAGGTCGAGCACCCGTATTCCATGCAGTGCTTGTGTCATTGTAGGTTTCCGCAAAGTGTAGCGCCAGACAGAACAGTGTTCTATTATTCACCATCAAACAGATGACTTCAACTTTTGCAATGAAGACAAACAAAGCAACGGAACGAGATGCAGTGCCGACGAACAATGACGGGGTCGCGGCTGTCGACCGGGCCCTAACCATCCTCGACGCCTTTACGGCGGACGATACGGGACTGACCTTGAGCGAAATTTCCCGTCGAACGGGCCTGTACAAGAGTACGGCATTGCGTCTGACCGAATCCCTTGAGAAGTTTGGGTACCTGCGCCGCGACACAGACGGATACTACAAGCTGGGGGCGAAGCCTCTCTTTCTCGGCGCGCTCTTCCAGCGTCAGTTCAAGACAGCCGACTGCGTGCCAAAGGTGCTCAGGGAAATTGCGGGAGAAATAAGGGAAAGCGCTTCCTTTTTTGTTCGCGACGGGAACATGCGGCTCTGCCTGCACCGCGTGGACGCACCACGCGCAGTACGTGATTCAATCAACGAAGGAGACAGGCTGCCCATCGATCTCGGCGCTTCAGGCCATGTCATCCTGGCCTTCAGTGGCCAGCCCGGACAATGCTACGACGAAATCCGTCGTTCGCTCCAGGCCTCGTCATTCGGCGAGCGCGATCCGGAAACCGCGGCGGTATCTTGCCCGGTCTTTGGCATCCACCAGGAATTCGCAGGAGCGCTCACGGTTTCCGGTCCCCGCTACCGAATCGATGAGACGGCAGTGGAGCAAATTCTCCACGTACTCTACCGCCATGCGCGCGAACTGACCCGCCAGTTCGGCGGGAACCCCAGCGTCTATCCTGCTTGAAGCCATTAATGCGGCGCGCGTGACGACATCCCTCGGTTGAGCTTTCGATGCCGAGGGCCTGCGAACGCAGTTTCGCTTTTTATCGCCGCAAAAGCAAAAAGCCCCGCCTTCAGACGAAGGCGGGGCTCATGCATATAACAAGCCTGACGATAACCTACTTTCACACTGGTTGCAGCACTATCATCGGCGCAGAGTCGTTTCACGGTCCTGTTCGGGATGGGAAGGGGTGGTACCAACTCGCTATGGTCATCAGGCA